>CAVQXV010000004.1:0-408648 GCA_963718005.1 uncultured Gemmatimonadales bacterium | reverse complement strand
GGCGCAGGCCCGCGCCGCTCAGCCCCCGGTCAGCAGATCGCAGTACGTGCCTGCCGGCAGGCCGGTCGCGATCGTGTCCGCCACCGCCGTGGTCTCGTTGTTGATGGCGACGAACCCCTTGTTGCCGCGGCTGAAGGCGATCGCGTTCGCGCCGTCGTCCCACCAGTGGTTCTCGTCCGTGCCGGCGACGAGCTTGCGGAAGGCGACCATGTTCAGGATGTACGGGTCGCGATGCTCGCACAGCCACTGGTCGTCCCCGGCGTTCCAGGTGGACGCGCAGCTCACGGGCAGCGTCCAGCCGTTCCCGTCCGACGGCGGGCCCATCGAGTTCTCCCCGGTACGTGACGAAGGAGTAGCTCGACAGGATGGACGGGTAGCCGTACGGCTGCGCGAGCATGAACACGTTCGCGATGCGGAACACGTTGCCGTTCCGGTAGCCGATGGTGCCGTCGTTGTGCTGGGTGTCGTGGTTCTCCAGGAACACGACCGCCTTGTCGGACGGCATCAGGCCCCACGCCGACGGCGAGAACTGGGAGCCGGGCGGACCGTTCGGGTTCAGCTGCGCGATGTACTGCCCGCCGTTCCTCAGGAACTTGTCCTGGATGCCGCTGAACGTGAATTCGGTGATGTCGGCCGCGCCGCCGGAGCTGTACGCCTCGCCGTAGAAGTCGCTCGGGTGCAGGGCCTCGCCCGCTCCGCCGCTGATCTCGAGGAAGTAGTACGGGATGGGCCGTCCCTCGGCCGTCATCGTCGAGTCCACGATGGCGAAGATGTCGTTGAGCGATACCTGCTGGATGTGCTTCGCGGCGTCGATGCGGAAGCCGGCGACGCCGAGCCGCGCCAGCTTGATCAGGTAGCCGGCGATGGTGTCGCGGACCGACGGCTTCTCCGTATTGAGGTCGGGCAGGCTCAGGAGCTCGCAGTCCTGCACGTTGGCGGCATCGGTGTAGTCGGTGACCGTGCAGTGCGGCGAGTGGAAGTCGGTCGAGTCGTACAGGCCCGGGTAGTTGTACTTGGTGGTCACCCGGCCGCGCACTGCTGGTGTCGGGGCTCGGGGAGTTCGTCATGTGGTTGATCACGGCGTCCACGTAGATCCCGACGCCCACCGCCTTGCACCGGTTCACCATGTCCACGAACTGGGCGCTGTCGCCGGATCGGCTGCGCGCGATGCTGTAGCTCACCGGCTGGTAGCGCTCGCTCCAGTCGTGGTCGGGCGTGATGCTGTGCTCCTCGGGCGGCGAGACCTGCACGGCCGTGAAGCCCGCCGGCCCCAGGACCTGCTCGCACTCGTTGGCGATGTCGGGCCACGGCCACTCGAACAGGTGGACGAACACGTCGCCCGCCGCCATGTGGCCGCTGGCGCGGTACGTCCGGGGCCAGCGTCGGCCGCGCCGGGGGCGGGCCGCCGACCGTGACGGCCGGTGTCGCGGCCTCGTGGCACGCCGGAGCGGCGAGCGCGAGCAGCGCGGCGGCGAGGCGGCGTCCAGGGGCATGGTTCGATTCCGGGCCTCAAAACGAGCCGCAGCTCCGCCGCCGAAGCGGCGGAGCTGCGGGCAGGTCATCAACTGAGACTCGCCCGGTCTAGTAGCCCGGGTTCTGCTTCAGGTTCGGGTTGGCCGCCAGCTCGTTCGCGGGCAGCGGATAGAGATTCCTAGTGCGCGTCGCGACCGACGTCCCGGTGGCCGCGCCACCCTTCCACGACCAGAGATACGTGCTCGCCCGGTGAACAGGCCGAAGCGGATGAGGTCCGTCCGGCGGTGGCCTTCCCACATCAGCTCGCGTCCCCGCTCGGCCAGGATGGTATCGGCAGCGTCATCTGCGCGGCCGTGATGTCATCGGCCGATCGCCGCCGAACGCGCGCTCGCGGAGCAGCTTGACGTACGCCAGCGCCTGGGCCAGCGTTGCCGCGCCGCCGTGCGGACGCCGGCCTCGGCGTAGATCAGGTACGCCTCGCCGAGCCGGAACATCGGGAAATCGGTGTCGACGAAGGTCGGGTTGCGAGCCGGAGCCGCCCGTGGACGTCATGTTCGTGAACTTGGGCGCGGCGTACCCGTTCTGCCGAAGTCGCCGATCGTCGTACACCGTGTCGATCGTGGTCTGCGCCGCTCGGGTCGTAGAAGAACGCGCCCGCTCGTCGCCGGCGCCGTACAGGTGGTACGGCTTCCGGCTTCAGGCGGTTGCCGCCCCAGCAGTAGTCCATGCCGTAGCCGGCGGCGCTCATGTTGCCACCGCACCCGGCGTGGACGAGGAACGTCATGCCGCCCTACGTCTGGGTGTGGTTGCCGTTCTGCTCGACCGCGAAGATCGATCTCCGGCGACGTGCTTGTTGTCGGCCTCGATCAGGTGCGCGTAGTTGGGATCCAGGCTGTAGCCCGGCGACCAATGACATTCGTCGCGGCCGGTGAGCGCATCGGCATAGTCCGGCGTGCCGGTGTAAACACTGTCGTTCAGGTACAACTCGGCCAGCAGCATGTCCGCCGCCGGCGTCGTCGCACGGCCATACGTGTTCCGCGCTCGGACCGCCGGCGGCAGCTGAGTCCTGATCGCGTTCAGCTCGCTCACGACGAACGCGTAGATGCTGTCGCGCGTGGCCTGCTTCGGCGGAATGGCCTGCCGATCGGGTCGTTTTCGGTCACGAGCGGGATGCTGCCGAACAGGTCGATGCCGTGCCAGTAGCTGAGGGCGCGAAGGAACCGGGCCTCGGCACGGTACTGCTGGATGGTGGCCTTCAGACCGTGCGGCCGACGTTCGCGCGACGCCAGCTGGGCGTCGGTCGTCTGGCGCAGGAACTCGTTCGCCACGTCGACCTGCAGCATGATGCGGTAGTACATCGCCACCGACCATGGTGCTGCCCGAGTTCCAGGTGCATGGTGTTCATCTCAGGCAGGCCGATGTCGCCCCACCCGATCACCGCCTCGTCCGTCGGCAGCTCCTCGCACTCCCAGTAAAGCCGCATGTACTGGGAGAACCCCTCGTCGATGCCGCGCGATGTCCGGCTTCCGCCGGCCGTCGGCCCCTGCTGCCCGCTCAGGGCCAGCCCGCCGTACACCTTCGCCAGTAACTCCGTCCTACGCAGTTCGGGTCGCTGCCAGATGTTCGCGCCCGTCACGGTGCTCTTCGGGATCTCCGTCGTGTCGGTGCAGCCAACCGCGGCCAGGAGCACAAGCGCTGCGGCGGCGGCGAGCGCCTTGAATGTTCTGAGGTTCATGTGTCCGTCCCTTCTCGGATGGTCGGTTCCATGTCCCAGTATCTAGAACCGGACGCTCAAGCCGCCCGTGAAGGTGCGGGAGCGCGGATAGATGTTGTTGTCGATGCCACCGTTCAGGCCGGCGGTCGGATCTACACCGTTGTACCCGGTGATGGTGAAGACGTTCTGCACGCTGGCATACAGGCGCAACGGCTGGCCGCGATAGTGGAACGAATAGCCGAGCGTCAGGTTGTCCATGCGCAGGAACGACGCGTCCTCGCACGTAGAAGTCCGACAGATACTGCGGCGTCACGAAGCCGGTCTTCAGGACGGACGTGGACATGTTGGACGGCGACCCGCCGTTCGAGACCGCCTGCAGGAAACCGGTGGACGAGGCCACGTTGTTGTACACGTAGTTCCCCGTGTACGCCCGCAGCGTGAAGCTGAAGTCGAAGTTGCGGTACGTGAAGTTCGACGTGTGGCCGAAGATCCACTTCGGCGCCGGGTCGTGGTACGGCCGCTTGTTGGCCGCGGTGCAGCTCGGTCACGTCGCTGTCGCCGCGTTCAGGTCGTAGAACTTGCCCTCGACCGGCTTCCCGTTCTGGTAGTACTGCGGGCAGACGTAGAACGAGTTGATCGGCATAGCCGGGCTCGAGAACCTGAATGGTCGTGCCCACGCCGCCGGAGATGCCGCCGACCGGGATCGACTGGACGCCGCCGCGCGCGATGATGCTGGTCAGCTTGTTGGTGTTGTGGCTGGCCGTGAACGAGGCGGTGTACGTCAGGTCCGTGCCGTGCCGCCTCGATGACGCGGGCGCTCAGGCTGGCCTCGATGCCGGTGTTCCTGCATGCTAGCCGATGTTGGTCGTCAGGAAGTTGGAGAAGTTGCTGCCGGCGGCGACGGGCACCGTGAAGATCAGGTCGCTGGTGCTTCTTGGGTACCAGTCGATCGAGCCGCTGAACCGCTGGTTCAGGAAGCCGTAGTCAAGACCGACGTTGTACGCCTGGGTCGTCTTCCCACTTGATGTTCGGGTCCACCGCGCTCGGGCCGGAGGTGGTGATAGCACTGGTCGCCGAAGCAGTACTCCGCCTGTCGCGTTGCTCTACTGATAGGCCGCGTACTGCTGGTAGTCCGCGAACGCCTGGTTGCCGGTCTTCGCCCACGACGCCCGGATCTTGAGGTCGCGAGAGCGCCGAGACGTTTCTCAGGAAGGACTCCTGCGAGATGCGCCAGGCCAGCGACACCGAGGGGAAGTTACCCCAGGCGTTGTTCGGCCCGAACCGCGAAGAACCGTCGTGCCGGATGCTGGCCGCGATGAGGTAGCGGTCGGTCAGGTTGTAATTGAGCCGGCCGAAGAACGAGATCAGCTTGCTGTCGACGATGTTCTTGCGGTTCGTGACCGGGCTCAGGTGGACGCCGGAATGCCGTTGGTGCCGAGCAGGTTGCTGGTGAGGTTGTTCTCCTGGAACGACGGGTACGTGCCGGACGACAGCGAGTACGAGTAGCCGCCCGTCACGTCCATGGTGCCCGGAATCACGTTGAGCGGGGCCGTGTAGTTCAGGTACCCTTCGAACAACTGGTCCTACGAGGCTCTGGTTCGCCAGCTACAGGTAGCCGCTGACCCTGTCGCGTCTGGTCGGCCAGGTTGCTCGGCGTGAAGTCCTCGACGTCGGTCTCGCGTCACGTCGTAGCCAACGTTGACGTTGGCCCGAGGGCCGGAGGAACGGCATGTGGTAATCGGCCTGCACGTTGCCGACGCTGCGCCAGGTCGTGCCCATTGGCGCACCGTCCAGGCTGATCTGCGACAGCGGGTTGGTCGCGGACGCGGAGGTCGTGTCCCAGTCCCAGATGCCCGTACCCGAAGCCTGTGCGTTGGTCGGATCGTACACCGGCTGCGTCGGCGCCATGCTCGACGCGTTGCCGAGCGCGCCGTCGGCATGAACTGGTCTTAGGTCGCGCGAGCCCTTGACGTTGAGCTTGACGCCCAGCTGGTCGCTCAAGCAGGTGCTGTCCCAGTTCAGGCCGAGCGAGAGGCGCTCGGTCGAGGTGCCCGCGATGATGCCGTTGCTGTTGATGTAGCCGAGCGACAGGCGGTAGAACCGTGTCCGTCGCCCGTCGCGGTGACGGAGATGTTCTGTTCCTGCCGTAGCCGGTGCGGCTGATCAGGTCGAGCCAGTTGGTGTTCGCGGTGCCCAGCATGGAGGTTCTACCCGCGTACGTCGGACTGCCGACCTTGATGATCGAGTCGTCCTGCGCCACGGCCGTGCGGAACTGGGCCGCGCTCAGCAGGCTGGGCAGCTTGACTACGGACGAGGCGGAAGCGCTGGTGCTGTACTCGACCTGCGTCCCCTGGTGTCCGGAGCCCGACTTGGTCGTGATCAGCACCACGCCGTTGGCCGCGTTCGCGCCGTAGATCGCCGCGGCCGAGGCGTCCTTCAGCACCGTGATGCTCTCGATGTCGTCGGGGTTCAGGAAGTTGAGCGGGTCGGCGCCGGCGGAGATACCGCCGCCCGAACCGCCGCCCAACGGCATGCCGTCAACCACGTAGAGCGGATCGCTGCTGGCGTTGACCGAGGTCGCGCCGCGGATCCGGATCGTCATGCCGCCGCCGGGCGCGTTGTTGTCCACCACCTGCACGCCGGCGACCTTGCTCTGAATCAGCCCTTCCGGGCTGGCGACCGCGGGCGAGATGGGGTTGAACTCCATCGGCGTCACGTTCGACACGGCGCCGGTGATGTCGCCGGCCCGCTGCTGCGCCGTACCCGGTCACCACGATCTCCGACAGGCCGATGGCCTGCGCGTTCATCGTGACGTCCACGACCGCGATCTCTCCAGCGACGACCGTCACCTGCCTGGCGGCCGGCGCGTAGCCGAGCATCCGTGCCCGGATACTGTCCGTGCCCGCGGGGACCCCGGCGATGACGTAACGTCCGTCCGCCTGAGCTGACCGCGGCGTGGCTCCCGATTCGGAGCGAGACTCCCGCCAGCGGCTCCTGGGTCGCGTCATCCGTGACGCGGCCGCGGACCGTGCCAACGGGTTCTTGCGCGCGAAGCGGCGCCATCCACAGCAACGCCAGCGCACCGATTACGAACCGAACTCGTCTCATGAGCAACCTCTTGAGCTGTGAGGGCTAATTACGCCCTGGCCGATGGGACTCGCCGGACCCGACGCGCGGAGTGCAGCCAACAACGGATGGAATGCGCCCCGGACGGGGCCTGGCAAGCTGCACCTGAACCGCGCGGTCGGAAGGACTACGGGGCCAAAAACGTGCCACTGCCATCCTGCGGTTAAAGTGGTGAACTAGGGTCAAAATCGCCCACACCACATAACTCTCGGGGGCTCTTATGTCAACATCGCGTAACGCCGTGAGGGCATTCTCGCACGTCCAGGGCATGCGGAAGCCGCGCTCCCCGCCGCGGCTGAGTCCGCAGGTCAACCAGGGCGTGTTTCGCAACTATATGCATCACAATGTATTAGACACGTTGATGCAGCCCCGCGCGATCCTGCAGCGGCGGCGGCAGACTGCCGGCGGCTGGAAATACCAGAGGCGTGCTTCGCACTCCGCCTCCGGAGTTGGGGCGGCGCACCGGCCTGGGCCAGCGTGAAGTCCGGAGGCGACCCGCCTCGGGGTTGTTGCTGGTACCACGCGCACTTACGTTTCCTGCCCGCGCGCGCGGAGCGAGGATCGAGCACGAGTTCGGGTGGTCGTTTCGCGGGCCGACGTTCGAGACGGGGCGTAGCGCAGTCCGGTTAGCGCGCCTGGTTCGGGACCAGGAGGTCGGAGGTTCAAATCCTCTCGCCCCGACTGTTGCGCCAGTAGCTCAGCTGGATAGAGCGTCAGCCTCCGGAGCTGAAGGCCACAGGTTCGACTCCTGTCTGGCGCACTGTACCGGATCATCAACATCAGGCACCAGGGGCCGCCCATCGTGGCGGCCCTTTGAGTTGGACACCGGCCATTCGACGCGTTCACCATCCCGGCGGGGCCTCACGGTAGCTCGAGTACGAACGACCAGTTGGCGGAGGGAGTGATGCAAGAGCGAACGCTGGGGAACAGCGGCCTGGAAGTCTCCGCGCTCGGCCTGGGCTGCATGGGCATGAGCTTCGGCTACGGTCCGGCGGCGGACAAACGCGAGATGATCGCGCTGATCCGGTCGGCCGTCGAACGCGGCGTGACGTTCTTCGATACCGCCGAAGCGTACGGCCCCTTCAAGAACGAGGAGCTCGTCGGCGAGGCCCTGGCTCCCGTCCGCCGTCAGGTGGTGATCGCCACCAAGTTCGGTTTCAAGTTCGGTCCCAACGGCGACCAGATCGGGGTGGACAGCCGGCCCGAGCACGTGCGGCAGGTGGCCGAGGCGTCGCTCAAGCGGCTCAGGACGGACGTCATCGACCTGTTCTACCAGCACCGCGTCGACCCCGACGTGCCGATCGAAGACGTCGCGGGAGCGGTGAAGGATCTGATCCGCGCGGGCAAGGTCAGGCACTTCGGCATGTCGGAAGCGGGCGTGAAGACGATCCGTCGCGCGCACGCCGTCCAGCCCGTGGCCGCCCTCCAGAACGAGTACTCGCTGTGGTGGAGAAAGCCCGAGGAGGAGGTGATCCCGACCCTCGAGGAGCTCGGCATCGGCCTCGTGCCGTTCAGTCCGCTGGGGCGTGGCTTCCTCACCGGCACGATCGACGAGAACACGACGTTCGACAGCAAGGACTTCCGCAACATCGTTCCGCGGTTCACGGCGGAGGCGCGCAAGGCGAACCAGGCGCTGGTGGACCTGCTGCGGCGCCTCGCGGCGGAGAAGAAGCTGACGCCGGCGCAGCTGGCGCTCGCGTGGCTGCTCGCCCAGAAGCCGTGGGTCGTGCCGATCCCGGGCACGACGAAGCTGCAGCGCCTGGACGAGAACCTCGGCGCCGCCGCGGTCGCCCTCTCGCCCGACGAGCTGCGCGAGATCACCAGCGCGGCTTCGCAGGTCAGGATCGAGGGCGCGCGCTATCCCGAGCAACTGGAGAAGCGGGTCGGTCTCTGAGAAGATCGGCGACGAGGCCCCGGGAGTACGGGACTTGCAGGCGTGATACGCCGAGGCGGTGCCGTGCGTGGCGCGGCGGCCCGCGGCGGCCAGGCTTGCTGTCTCCATTCCGCTCGGACGGTCGTGTATGAGACTGAGATCGATGGTTCCGCTGCTCTTCGGGCCCTGGCTGCTGCTCGGGTCACGCGCTGCCCTCGCGCAGCAGGGCGCATTGCCGTGGCAGGAGCCGGAGTCGGCTCCCGTCGTCGCAGGTTTCGAACTCGGAGCCTCGCGCGCGTACGCGGACTCCTTGCTCGGCAAGCCCGACAGCGTGGAGGACGTCGGGGACGGGGCCCAGCGCCTCAGCTACACCGCGCATTGCCTGGACCTCGTCTACCGGGCCGAGGGCCTGGCGGGCATCCACCTCTGCCGCCGCCAGTCGGGCGACGTCGGCGGCGTCCGCGTCGGCGACACCCGCGAATCGGTGGTGGCCCGCTGGGGCATGCCTGAACCTGATTTCGACCAGGGCTTCAGGTACGTCTACGCCGTGGGCGGTTGGGGCATCCTGGTGGAGTTCGATGCCAGCCGCGCTACGGTCGCCGACCTCGAGGTCCGCACCTTGCCGCCCGGCCGCTAGCGACCCGTGTCCACGCGCCCCGGCCTCGGCCTCGCTTCGGCGTGGAGCGGCAGGTCCGCCGAGGAGCTGCCCACGCTGATCCGGTAGGTCCCGCGGCTCACCACCCAGCCGGCCGCCGACTCGTCCCAGTGCGCGAACGCGCGCCGATCGAGGTCGAAGGTCACGTGCCGCGTCTGGCCCGGCGCGAGCTGCACCTTCTCGAAGGCCTTCAACTGCAAAGGCGGCTCGCTGTCGGCAGCGGGATCGCCCACATAGACCTGCACGACGTCGGCGCCTGATCGCGGACCGGTGTTCGTGACGTCGGCCTCGACCCGCACCGACCGCCCTCGCCCGTTGCTCACCCGGAGGTGCGCGAGCCGGAACGTGGTGTACGACAGCCCGAAGCCGAACGGGAACAGCGGCGCGATGTCCCTTCGCGCCGTACCAGCGATACCCCACGAGCAGATCCTCGGAGTAGTGCACCTGCCCGCCCACGCCAGGCCATTGCGCGGCGCTCGCCGCGGGCACGTCGGCCAGACTCTTCGGGAAGGTGACCGGGAGCTTGCCCGACGGGTTCACGTCGCCGAACAGCACGGAGGCGATGGCGCTGCCGTCTTCCTGTCCGGGATACCACGCCTCCAGCACCGCCTTGACCGAGTCCACCCACGGCATCGCGACCGCGGAGCCCGTGTTCAGGACCACGATCGTGTTGGGATTGGCCGCGGCCACTGCGCCGATGAGCCGGTTCTGCTCGCCGGGCAACGTGATGTCGTCGAGGTCCGCGCCTTCGGTCTCGAAGTCGGCGGCGAACACGACCGCGACGTCCGACGACCGCGCGAGCGCCACGGCGTCATCCAGCAGCGAGCCTTGACTGGGCATGCGCCAACCCAGGCTCACCGAATCGCCGCCGCCGTCCTGGTAGTAGTCCACCTCGATCGGCACGGGCTGACCAGCCGTGAGCGAGACCACGCCGGCCACGGTCGTCGGTCCCTGGTTCCTCCAGTTGTCTATCGCCAGCACTCCGTTCAGGAACAGGCGGCTGCCGTCGTCGCTGGTCAGTCCGAACGTGTACTCGCCGGTGGCCGGAGCGGTGATCGTTCCGGTCCATCTCGCCGACCACTGATTGGCGTTCACTCCAGCGCCGGGTGACCGGTCGTGCCAATCGGCGGCCACACTCGAGTCCACCCGCGTCAGCACAGGAGCACCGGACAGCGTCATGTTGTTGAAGAACTGCGCGGTCAGCCCCTGGCCGCCGCCGGCGGACGGCGTGAGATACACGGACGGCACCGCCGGAAGCGCGCCGGCCGGCGACACCGCGCCTTGCGCGTACCGCACCGCGACGCCGGTACCGGCACGTTGGGCGATTCCCTGGAACGGCGTGACGATGTACGGCGCGACCACGGCCGCGCTGCCGCCGCCGCCCGTCATCGCATCCCGGCCGGCATCGTAGCCGATGACGGCGATGGAGTGCACCGTGGCCGCGTTCAGGGGGAGCAGGCCGCCCACATTCCGCAGCAGCACCGTTCCGTGCTCCGCGACGCTTCGCGCCACGGCGGCGTGCGCCTCGGTGGTCACGACGGCGGAGGGCGATCCGGTCTGCTCGCGCTCGAAGAGATGGAAGCGGAACTCCTGGGTGAGGATCCGGCCCACCATGTCGTCGAGCCGCGCCATCGGCACCTGGCCGCCGAGCACGGCGGCCTTCAGCGCGGCGCCGAAGTAGGTGGTGTCGGGCATCTGCATGTCGAGGCCACCGACGGCGGCCGCCGTCGTCGAGTGCGTCGCGCCCCAGTCCGAGGTGATGAAGCCGGGGAACCGCCAGCGCCCCTTGAGCACCGAGTCCTGCGTGTAGGCGTTCTCGCACGCCCACGTGCCGTTCACCGTGCTGTAGGAGCACATCGCCGACGACGCGCCGCCGGCCTCGATCGCCGTCTCGAACTGCGGCATGTAGATCTCGCGCAGCGCGCGCCGGCCCACGACCACGTCGTCGGCCGCGGTGTTGCGGAAGGTCTCCTGGTTGTAGGCCACCCAGTGCTTGACCTGCGCCATCACGCCCCCGCCCTGCACGCCCTGGATCTCCGCCGCGGCGACCTGCCCGGTCAGGTACGGGTCCTCGCCGTAGGTCTCGAACGCGCGGCCCCACCGCGGGTCGCGGACGATGTTGACCGTCGGGCCGAGATTGACGTTCGCGCCCTTGCCCCACTCCTCGGCGGCGATGACGGCACCGTAGCCCGAGGCGAGCGACGTGTCCCAGCTCGCCGCCACCGCGATCGGCGCGGGCAGCTGCGTCACGCCGGGCAGGCCGTCGGCCACGCCGCCGGGGCCGTCGTGCAGCTTCAGCGCCGGAATGCACAGCCGCGGGATGGCGGGGACGTAGCCGGCGTAGGGGGTGCCGCCCGCGCCGTGGACGAGCTGGATCTTCTCGTCCAGGGTCAGCGCCGACTCGACCTGGGCCACCCGCGCCGCGATCGGCGCCGTGGAGTGGACCCACGGGCAGGAATCGGCGGCGGCACCGGTCACCACGCCGGTCGAAGCCGGAACGGTTCGGGCAGCGGCGAGCATCGCAGCCGCCGCAAGGATCCCCAGGGTCGCGATCGTTCTCATCCGTCTCTCCTCCGGCCGGCGCAGCGTTCGCGTGGCCTTCGCCGTACCTTTTAGAATACCGAGCGATTTGCTAGTCTATCCAACGCATGCCATGCGACCTCTGGAGATGCCCGTGAACACCGGATTCCGCAAACCCGAGCCCACTCCGCCTTCCCGTACTCGGCCTCATGCTCGCGCTCGCCGCGCGGCCGGCCGAGGCCCAGCTCGTCTCCGGACTGCGCTGGCGCAACGTCGGCCCGTTCCGCGCCGGACGGGTTTCGGCCGTCACCGGCGCGATCGGCGAGCCCGGCGTCTTCTACGCCGGCTTCCCGACGGGTGGAGTGTGGAAGACCACCAACGCCGGCACCACCTGGGACCCGATCTTCGACGCCGTCACGTCGGTCTCGGCCATCGGCGCGATCGAGGTGGCCGGCTCGGACACGAGCGTGATCTACGCCGGCACCGGCGACATGCCGACGGGCGGCAACATCAACGAGGGCGACGGCGTCTACAAGTCGGCGGACGCCGGCCGCACCTGGCGGCACCTGGGGCTCGATTCCGCCAAGCAGATCCCCTCGATCCTCGTGGACCCGAAGGATGCCAACCTCGTGCTGGTGGCCGCGCAGGGCGACCTGCACGCCGCGGGCGGCGAGCGCGGCGTCTATCGCAGCACCGACGGCGGCCGCACCTGGACCCGGACGCTGTTCGTGGACGACTCGACGGGGATCCAGAAGCTGGCGTGGGCCTACGACCAGCCCGGCGTCGTCTTCGCCACCACCGACCGCCACTACTTCGCGCCGCAGGCGAACGCCCGGTTCGGGTTCGGCGGCGCGGGCAGGCCGCGGACCCACGGGCACGGCCATCTACAAGTCCACGGACGAAGGGCTCACCTGGCAGGAGGTCAAGGGCACCGGCCTGCCCCGGCTCTTCGGCCGCACGTCCATCGCCGTGGCGATGCACACCAACTCCCAGCGCGTGTACCTGATCGGCAACTTCGGCCTGTATCGCTCGGACGACGGCGGCACCTCCTGGCGCCGCATGGACTCGACCGACGCGCGCGTCGGCAACGGCCAGGGCGGATACAACTGCGGCGTGTACGTCAGCAGCAGCAACCCCGACGTCGTCTACACGATCAACACGTCGAGCTACATCTCGACCGACGGCGGCAACACCTTCACCGGCTTCAAGGGCGCGCCGGGCGGCGACGACCCGCAGCAGCTGTGGATCGATCCCACCGACGGCCAGCGGATGCTGCTCGGGATGGACCAGGGCGCGACGGTGACCCTCGACGGCGGCCGCACCTGGAGCCCGTGGTACAACCAGTCCACGGAGCAGGTCTACCACATCTCGGTCGACCACTCGTACCCGTACTGGATCTACGCCAGCCAGCAGGACGCGGGCGCCATCCGCACGCGGAGCCGCGGCAACTACGGCGAGATCACGCCGATGGACTGGAGCCCGGTCGGCGGCTGGGAGTGGGGCACCGATCGTCGCGGACCCGCTCGACCCGAACATCGTCTACGGCTCGGGCGCGGGCATCGTCAAGATCACCTGGCCGAGCGAGCAGATCATCAACGTCAGCCCGAGCCTCGACCCGAAGTCGCACCTGCGGACGTCGCAACTCCAGCCGCTCGTCTGGGCGCCGTGGAACGCAGCACGAGCTGCTGGTCGGGCTCCAGTACGTCATGGCCACGACCGATGGCGGGGCGCACTGGCGGAAGCTCAGTCCCGACCTGGGCTACCCCAAGGGCGTCACGCCGCCGCGCCGAGAGCCTGGCCGCGGCGTTCCCGCCGAGGCCGCGGTACGGCGCCGCGGGCGGCGCGATCGAGTCCATGTCCGCCTCGACGCGTGCGCCGCGGCATCATCTGGGTGGGCACGAACAACGGCCTGATCAAGGTGACGCGGGACGAGGGCGACGACCTGGCAGGACGTCTCCATCCCGGCCCTGCCGGACTCCGACCGGGCCGACATCTCGACCATCGACGCGTCGCACCACGACGCCGGCCGAGGCGTACGTGGCGGTGGACGCTCACGTGGCCGGCGACTACGCGCCGTATCTCTACCGCACGCGCGACTACGGCAGGACCTGGACGAGAATCGTGAACGGGCTTCCGACGGGCCAGCCGAGCGGCAGCTTCGCCCGCCTGATCCGCGCGGACACGAAGAAGGCGGGGCTGCTGTTCGCCGGCACCGAGAGCGGCGATGTACGTCTCGTTCGACGACGGCGACCACTGGCAGTCGCTGCAGCTCAACCTGCCGAACACGTCGTACCGCGACGCCGTCATCACGGGCAACGACCTCGTGGTGGGCACCTACGGGCGCGGCATCTGGATCCTCGACGACATCTCGCCGCTCCGGCAGATGACGCCGGCGATCGCCGCCGAGGACGTGCACCTGTTCAAGCCCGGCAACGCCGTGCGCGTGCACCGCAACGTCGGCCAGGACACGCCGTTCCCGCCCGAGGTCCCGCACGCGCTGAATCCGCCGGACGGCGCGATCATCTACTACTACTTGAAGTCGAAGCCCGCGGGTGACGTCACGCTCGAGGTGCTCGACGCGTCGGGCGCGGTGGTGCGCCACCTCTCGAGCGTGCCTGTCCCTCCGGTGCCCGAGACGGCCCATCCTCCCGAACCCAGTTTCTGGCTGGCCACGCCGCAGCCCCTTCCCACCGACGCGGGGATCAACCGCATGAACTGGGACGTGCGCTACGACAGCCCGCCGGCGTTCTCGCACACCTTCGAGATCAACGCGAACCCCGGCCTCACGCCGGCTTCGCCGGAGGGACCGATGGCGCCGCCCGGCACCTACACGGTCCGGCTCACGGTGGACGGGAAGTCCTACTCGACCACGGTGACCGTCACCAACGATCCCCGTTCACCGGGCTCGGCGGCCGGCGATCGCGGCGCAGCATGCGCCTGCAGATGCGGATCGTGGCAGGCATGCGGGAGACGTGGGATGGATCGCAGCAGGCGGCCAGCCTGCGCACCGCGCTGGCGGCGGACACCGGCTCGAGCCAGCCCGCCGACGTCGTGGATGCGGCCAAGGCCCTGGAAGCCCGCATCGACACGGTCGCCGGCAACGCGGGAGCGGGCCGGCGGAGCATTCCGCAGGGGCGGGCCCACTCCACCCCCGACCTTCGTGGCGGTCAACGGTAACCTCGGCCGGCAGCTGAACGGCCAGGACCTGGCCGACATGGCGCCGACCGCGGCGATGCTCGCGGACTACGCCGGCGGCCTGCCGGGACCTCAAGACGGCGGTGAGCAACTGGCAGGGCATCCGGGGGCGCGTCTCGACGCCTTCAACGCGGTGCTGGCGAAGCACGGCATGGCGGCGATCACGGCGAACGGGGAAGCGCTCGCCGTCCCGACGTGCGGCGGCACCGTCGCTCGACACCACTGAGCGAAGGCCGTGCGCACGCCGTCATAGTAGTAAGGGAACGATCATCGAGGGCCGCCCGACCGGGCGGCCCTTCTGTTCGCAGCCTCGATACCCGATCCCCTCCGCTCCTATTCCTGCGCAGCGAATGACGCCGGCCTAACGCTTGCCGGTTAGCGTGGCGGCTGCTGCAGGCAGGCGAATTGCACCGAACAAGCCCACCGAGACTCAGTGGAGACGGACATGAGGCGGATTCCGCACATCGTCGGCGCCCTCGCGATCACACTCTGCTGGACAGGGCTCCGCGCGCAAACGCCGGCAAGCACGGCGGACACGGCGACCGCCGACTCGCTCCGGCTGCGGAAGGTCCCGATCGGATACGGAGAGCAGCGGGCGGGAAACGTCACCGGCGCCGTGGCGCAGGTGGGAACCGCGCAGTTCAATACCGGGCGCATCATCAGCCCCGAGCAGCTCATCCAGAGCAAGGTCGCCGGCGTGCAGGTCGTGGACAACGACGAGGTGGGCGGCGGGGTCGCGGTCCGGATACGCGGGGCGGCTTCGCTCGTCGCCGGCAGCGACCCGCTGTACGTCATCGACGGCATGCCGCTCGGTCCCGGTACTGGTGGCGGACTCTCGCTGGGCCGCGATCCGCTCAATTTCCTGAACCCGGGTGACATCGCGGATATCACCGTGCTCAAGGGCGCCGACGCTTCCGCCATCTTCGGCGCGGACGGCGCCCATGGTGTGGTGCTCATCACCACGAAATCCGGTTCGGGTCTCCGGAGCGCGCAGATCGAGTACGGCACCAGCGCGTCCGCCTCCTCCGCGACGAGGCTGCCATCGGTGCTGAATGCCGCCCAGTTCACCGCTGCCGTGGCCACGTACGCGCCCGGCCGGGCCACCATGCTCGGCGGAGCCAATACCGACTGGCTGGATCTCGTCAGCCGGACCGGCTACGGCGAGGAGCAGAACGTCTCCCTCGCCGACGCCGGTCCCGATCACGCGTACCGGCTCTCGTTCGGCTACCTCGATCAGAACGGCGTCATCAGGGGCAGCTCGACGGAGCGGCTTTCACTGGGGGTGAGCTACGACCGGCGCTTGATGAGCGATCGTCTCGACCTCAAGCTGAACCTGAAAGGCGCCCGCACCGCCGACCGGTTCACGCCCAACGGCGCGCTCGGCGAGGCCGCCACGATGGCGCCCACGCAGCCGGTCTACGATCCGAACAACACGCAGGGCTTCGCGACCGGCTACTGGGATTGGAGCACGGCCGGCCCGTCGGCGAGCAATCCGGTGGCCGCCCTCAACCTGGCCACGGATCACGCCACCACGTGGCGCAGCGTCGGCAATCTCCAGGCTGACCTCCGGATGCCCTTCCTCGAGGCGCTGCGCGCCGACGTCAACCTCGGTTACGACGTCACGCGGGCCGACGATCAGCAATTCGCGCCGAGCAGCCTGGCCGATCAGACGCGCCAGGCGCACGGCTACCTGAATCTCGCCAATCCCAGCAGAGTGAACGTGCTGCTCGAGGCGTACCTCGACTACGCGGCGCCGCTCCATGTGGTGCCGGGCAGCATCGCCGTGACCGGCGGGTACTCGTACGCGCCGTCGCGCAGCGAGTATCCTGTCTTCAGCGAGCAGGGCCTCACCTCCAACGTCCTCGGCGACGCGGGCATTCCAGCCGCCGCGTTCGTGCAGAACACCAAGAGCATCGTCGGCGGCAACCTGACCGCCCTGTTCGCCAGGCTCGGCTACGATCTGGCAGACCGATACCTGGCCACCGTGAGCGTCCGGCGCGATCGCTCCTCGTACTCCGTCCTGGACGGAGGGCCGAAGATCGCCTGGCGGGGAACGTCCCCTTCCATCGCCGTCGCTTGGCGGCTCTCGCAGGAGCCGTTCCTGCGCGGCGTCACCGCGCTCTCCGATCTCAAGCTCCGAGCGTCGTGGACCAAGACCGTGGACCAGTCGCCCGCCAGCCAGCTGGTCGGCGCGAACCTCCCGGCGTTCGATCCGAACCTCCAGCCCCAGGCGACCAAGACCTATGCGGTGGGCCTCGACTACGGTTTCCTCAGGCAGCGGTTCAGCGGCTCCATCGACTGGTACACCGCCACGACCAGCGATCTGATCGCCACGGTGCCGGTCGCGGCCGGCACCGGCTTCCCGAGCTTCCTCGCGGCCAACATCGGCGCCATGAGGAATCAGGGCATCGAGGCCAGCCTCGGCGCCCGCGTGCTCGAGGGGCGACCGGGCGGTCTGAGCTGGACGGCCGACTTCACGGCGGCGCACAGCGCCAGCAAGCTGCTGAGCATCGGCGCCGGCGGCCCCGTCACTCAGATCCAAGTCGGCGCCGTCGCCGGGGGCATCGGCTCGACGGTTCAGGTGCTCGCGCCCGGCCAACCGCTCAACTCGTTCTACGTCTGCCCGCAGGCGTACCAGAACGGCAAGCCGGTGGAGAACACGTACGTGTCGGGCGACTCGACCGTGACCGGCTGCACCAGCACCGCGCGGCCCTATCACGACGCCGCGCCGAGCTGGATCCTGGGGCACAGCTCGTACATCACCTACGGCAGGCTCGACTTCAGCTTGACGCTGCGGGCCTATCTCGGGAGCTGGGTCTACAACAACGTGGCATCCCAAGCGTCGTATCAGGCCCTCTCGGCCGGCGGATCGCCGTCCAACGTTTCGACGTCGGTCCTCGCGACCGGCTTCCTGGCGCCGCAGTATCTGTCCGACTACTTCGTCCAGGACGCGTCGTTCCTGCGGATGGACAACATCACCCTCGGCTACTCGTTCAGCATGGCCGGGCGGCGGTGGCGGGTGTACGCCACCGTGCAGAACGCGTTCACCATCACGGGGTATCAGGGCGCTGATCCCATCACCGGCCTGAGCGGGATCGACGACAACCTCAACCCGACGCCGCGCATCGTCACGGCCGGCCTCGACGTCAGGCTCTGACCGCCGAGGGGCGGGCCACTAGCCAGGACCGCCGCGCCCGGGTATCTCGGAGGTCGTTCCCTATGGTGATGCACGCCATCCTACGCACGCGCTCCGCGACGGGCCGCACGGCGCGCCGCGCCGCGGCTGCGGGGCTGCTCGTCCTGCTCGCCGCCTGCGGCGATCACTCGGCGAGCACCGAGACGCAGCCACCGCCACCGCCGCCTTCGCCGCTGAGCGCGATGTTCCTGGGCGCCGACGTTTCGTCTCTCGCGCGCATCGAGCAGGCCGGCGGCGTCTTCAAGGACAACGGCCAGGCCGGGGACGCCATCGCGATCCTCCACGCGCACGGCAGCAACGGCTTCCGGCTCCGCCTGTTCGTGAATCCGCCCGACACCGACGTCATCGTCAACGATCTTCCCTACACCGTGAGCCTGGCCCAGCGGGTCAAGGCCTCCGGCGCGAAGCTGCTGCTCGACCTGCACTACTCGGATACCTGGGCCGACCCCGGCCATCAGACCACGCCGGCCGCGTGGGCGAGCCTCGGCATCGACTCTCTGGCGGCCCGCGTCCAGGCCTACACCGACAGCGTGATCACGACCCTCAAGGCGGCGGGCGCACTGCCCGACGTGGTGGCCGTGGGCAACGAGATCGACAGCGGGATGCTGTGGCCGCTCGGCCAGCTGTACGTCGGCGGCGCCGACACCACCATGGCGTGGAACAGGTTCACGCGGCTCCTCAAGGCGGGCATCGCGGGTGTGCGCGCCGCGCTGGGTCCCGGCGACTCGGTGCGCATCATGCTGCACTACGGGCAGGGGGGCGACGCCATCGGCACGGCGTGGTTCTTCGATCACATGAACGGCTACGGCGTGCCGTACGACGTCATCGGCCTGAGCTATTACCCGTGGTGGCACGGGTCGGTGGTGCAGCTCCTGTCGACTCTGCTGGCCACGGAGCAGCGGTACCACAAGGACATCATGGTGGTGGAGACGGAGTATCCGTGGCGCGCCGGGAGCGGCATCACCACCACGGCCTCGATGACCTGGCCCATCACGGCGGCCGGGCAGGCGCAGTTTCTGACGGACGTGCTCACCGCCATGTCGTCCGTCCCGAACGGTCACGGCGCCGGCGTGGTGTGGTGGTACCCGGAGGCCATCCAGGTGCCGGGGCTCTACATCTGGGGCGGCGGATCGCTCGCGCTGTTCGACTCCACCGGCAACGTGCTGCCGGCGGCGGCCGCGTTCGGGGCACGCTGAACCGGGCGACGGATCGCGAGCAACGGGCGGCGCGCCGGGTCGTTCGCGGCCGCTACCTCGCCCCGCTCCTCGGGTCCGGCCGAACCGTGAAAGGCTGCGTGTAGCTCTGCCCGTTCACCGTGAGCTTCGCGGTGAACGTGCCGGTCAGCAGCCGCACGGGGCCGCGGCGGAATCCGCCGCCCCCGCCCGCGCCGGCGGGGCTCGGCGCAACCGGACGCCAGACCACGCGGTGCATGCCGGCCGCGGCCGAGAACACCTCGGGCACGTTCTGCCACAGCGGTGAGACCCGCGGAATGCCGCCGGACGCACCGGGACCGCCGCGCGCGCCCGCCGCCGCTTCGGTCGCAGGGGCGCTCGAGTAGGTCCGCAGGCTCGCGCCGCTCGCATCGAGGATCTCCAGCGTCACCGGGCCGGTCGCCGCGCTCTTGAGGTAGTAATCGATGACGGCGCCGCTCGGCGGGTTCGGGGCCTGGGGCTCGTCCTTCTGCAGCGGCGTGCCGTCGTCGCCCCCCTGGATCACGTTGATCGCGTCGGCCGGCTTGAACAGGTACGCGTCGGACGCGAGCACCACGTCGCTCAACTGCCGCAGCGGGCTGATGTCGTCGATCACCCAGAAACCGCGGCCGTGGGTCGCCACGATCAGGTCGTCGCCGTAGATCGCGAAGTCGCGCACCGACGTGGCCGGAAGGTTGAGCTGCAGCGGCTGCCAGTGATCGCCGGCGTCGTAGGAGATGAAGGCGCCCCGCTCCGTGCCGGCGAGCAGCAGGCCGGCCCGCACCGGGTCCTCCTTCACCGTGTGCACGTAGACGCCCGCCGGCAGGCCCACCGAGACGCGCTCCCACGTCAGACCCAGGTCGCGCGTCCGGTACACGTACGGATCGAAGTCGGCGAGCTGATGGCGGTCCACGCTGGCGTACGCGGTGCGGAAGTCGTGATGCGAGGCCTCCACCATCGTGACCCGGCTCCACGCCGTCAGCGCCGGGGGCGTGACGTCCTTCCAGGTGGTCCCGCCGTCCATGGTGAGCTGGATCAGGCCGTCGTCGGTGCCCACCCACACCATCGGCACGAGGATCGGCGACGGGGCGATCGTGTAGATCACGCCGCGCCGGCCGTTGCCGTTGTCGGCCGCCGCGGCCGCGTCGAGGTTCGGGGGCACGCCCGGGTCCGGGCGCGTGAGGTCGGGGCTGATCTGCGACCACGTCTGCGCGCCGTCGGTCGTGCGGAACAGGAACTGGTTCGCGTAGTAGAGCGCGTGCGGGTCGGCCGGCGAGAGCACCAGCGGCTGCGTCCAGTCGGCGCGCGCCGTCTCCGGGCTCTTCGGCTCCGTGGTGCCCGGCACCGGGCTATTGGTCTCCAGGTCCCACCGCGAGCCCGCTCCGCCGTAGACGATGCCCGGGTGCAGCGGGTCGCCCGCCGTGTAGCCGCTCTCCCCCGCGGCGCCGATCGGCTCCCAGTCGTGCTCCGAGATCTCGCCGAACTTGCCGCGCGAGCGCACGGCGACGGCGCCGCTGTCCTGCTGCGCGCCGGTCACCCAGTACGGGAACCGGTAGTCCACCGAGACGTGGTAGATCTGGGCCGTGGGTTGATTGAGCCACGAGCTCCAGGTCACCTCGCGGGGATCGTCGGCCCTCGCGTTGCGCGTGATGACGGTACCCTGGTCGCTCGCGACGATCAGCGTCTCGGGATCGTCAGGCGAGATCCAGACCTGGTGGTAGTCGTCGCCGCCCGGCGAGCCGCGGAGCGCCACCCACGTCCTGCCGCCGTCCTTGCTGCGGTTCACCGCGACGTTCGGCACGTAGACGATGTCGGGATCGCGCGGATCCACTGCGATCTTCTCGAAGTACCAGCCTCGGCCCCACAACGCGGGGTCGGAGGAGACCCGCGTCCACGTCGCGCCCGCGTCGTCGGAGCGGAAGACGCCTCCCTGCCCGGGCGGCGCCTGCGGGCCGCCCCGCCCGCCGGGCGCCGGGGCCGCCGGCACGCCGGCGGACGCCTCCGGCACCAGGCAGTCCACCACCGCGTACACGCGCCGCGGGTGGCTCGGCGCGACGGCGATGCCCGTCCTCCCGATGCCTTCCTTGGGCAGGCCCGCCGTGAGCTGCGTCCAGTGCTCGCCGCCGTCCGTGGACTTGTAGATGCCGCCACCCGGCCCGTTGGTCGGCGCGTAGGTGAACCACGGCGGACGGCGCGTATTCCACAGGCCGGCATACACGACGCGCGAATTCGTCGGGTCGATCACCACCTCGACGGCGCCCACCTCATCGCCGCGGGCCAGGACTCTCTCCCAGGTCCGGCCGCCGTCGCGCGAGCGGTACACGCCGCGCTCGGGGTTGGCGGCGTACAGGGAGCCGATGGCCGCGACGAACACGATGTCCGGGTTGCGCGGGTCCACCGCGATCTTGCCGATGTGCTGCGTGGCCTCGAGGCCGACGTGCGTCCACGTCCCGCCGCCGTCGGTGGACTTGTAGACGCCGTTCCCGTAGCCCATCGAGTCGCGCGGCGTGGATTCGCCGCTCCCCGCGTACACGACGTCCGGCGCCGAGGGCGCCACCGCCAGCGCGCCGATCGACGCGACGGGCTCGGCGTCGAACACCGGCGTCCATACGCGGCCACCGTCGGAGGTCTTCCACACGCCGCCGTTGACCGAGCCGAAGTAGAACTCCTCGGGACGGCCGGGCACGCCGGCGACGGCGTCCGTCCGCCCGCCGCGGAACGGGCCGAGCATCCGCCATTTCAGGCCGTCGTGGAGATCGGCGGGCAGCCGCGCGAGCGCGGACGGACCGGAGACGTTCCCGCCCAGCGCGGCGCGGCCGCTCTCCGGGACGGCCTCCAGCGCGCGGCGCAGCCACGGGCCGAGGGCGACCGCGCCCCAGCCCGCCTGTCCGACCCGCACCAGGAAGTCCCGCCGGGGAACGCCGGGCGAAGGCGGTGCGCCCTCCCCGGACCGATCACGTTCGTTTTGCTCGGAGCGCGCGCGCCGTCTCGCCACGGAAGACTCCCGGTGCGGTGGGACATGATGTGGATGGGACGGTTGCAACCTCGACAGGCGGGCGGCCTCGTGTCAATCGGCGGACGGTGACCCCGGATAAGTACGTGGATCCGCGCGAGGACATCGCCACTGTGGGTGGACAGCGCGGAACCCGTCGTCGAGAACGGGTACCAGGCCGATCACTCACATGAGAGGCCCTATGCGTCTCATCGGCCCGCTGAGCGTCGCGGCGCTTGCCCTCGCGCTCGGCTGCAGCAGCAGCACCACGAGCAGTAACGGAGGCGGTCCCGGACCGAACCAGGTCTTCATGCAGAACATCGCGTTCAACCCGGCGAGCCGCACCGTCGCCGTGGGCACGACGGTGACGTGGGATAACAAGGACGGGGTCGGCCACACCGTGACCTACGACTCCGGCCCGGTCACCGCCTTCAACTCGGGCACGATCGCGCCGGGCGGGACGTTCTCGGTCACCTTCGACACCGCCGGCACGGTCCAATACCACTGCACGATCCACGGGTCGCCGGGCGCGGGCATGCACGGGACCATCGTCGTCCAGTGACGAAGGGCGACTCGATGGGCTCCGGCGGGAGGCCAGTCCCGCCGGAGCCCGCGGCGCGGCTGGTCGAGCTGCGCGCCGCCATCGCGGCGGCCGACGAGGAACTCCTGCGGCTCGTGGCGCGACGCCTGGACCTCTCGCGCGAGATCGGCGCCGCCAAGCGCGCCGCCGGGCAGCCGGTACGCTCGTTCGTCACCGAGACGGAGGTGCTGGAACGGTTCCGCGTCGGCGCGGCCGCGCTCGGCCTCGACGCGGACCTGGCGGGGCGGCTCGCGCGGCAGCTGATCCGGGCGACCGTGCGCCTGCAGGAGGAGGCGCTTCCCGTCGCGCCCGGCGCGGCGCAACGCGTGCTGGTCGTGGGTGGCGCCGGGAAGATGGGCCGCTGGCTCGGCCGCTACTTCCTGGGGCGGGGCCACCGGGTCTCGAGCTACGATCCGGCGGGCGAGCCCTCGGGCATCATGCCGGTCCCTGACCTGCTCGCGGGCGTCGCGGCCGCCGACGTGATCCTGGTCGCGACGCCGCTGTCGCCCGGCGCCGAGGTGCTCGAGCGGATCCTCGACGCGCGACCGGCCGGCCTCGTCGCCGACGTCTTCAGCCTCAAGAGCCACGTCATCGAGTCGCTCAAGGCGGGCGCGGCGCGCGGCCTGCGGGTGGCCAGCCTCCACCCGTTGTTCGGGCCCGACGTGACGACGCTGGCCGGACGGGTCATCGCGGTCCTGGACTGCGGCAACGCCCGCGCGGCCGACGAAGCGGCGGCGCTGTTCGCCGACACGGCGCTCACCATCACCCGGCTGCCGGTGGAGGCGCACGACCCCTGCATGCAGTACGTCCTCGGCCTGAGCCACCTCGTCTCGATCCTGTTCTTCACCACCCTGGTGCGCGGCGGGCGGACGTACGACGAGCTGGCGGCGCTCGCCAGCACCACCTTCTACAAGCAGGCGCGCACGGCGGCGGAGGTGGCGAGGGAAAGTCCGCTGCTCTACCACGAGATCCAGCGCCTGAACCGCCACTCCCCCCGGCTGTTCCAGCTGGTGCGCGGGTGCCTGGACGCGATCGAGGCCGCCGCCCTCGACGGCCGGCCCGACGCGTTCGCCGAGCTGCTGGCACGCGGGCGGGCGTATTTCCCCCCGAGCGTCCCGGTCGAGCTGGGCTAGGCGGCGCCCTGGCGCCTTGCCGTCGCCGGTCCATGGCCCGCACTATCCATGCAGGGCCGGTTCAGGATCGCCGGCCGAACTCCGGCCATGGGGGTCCGGATGGGAATGATCGGTCGTGCGCCCTCGCTCACCGCATTCACGCTCGCGGCCGTCGCGGGGCTCGCGCACCCGGCGGCGGCGCAGCAGCGGACGGACGTCGTCCTGGGCACCGTGCGGGCGGGCGGGGCGCGCATGCCTTACGCGGTGGTCCAGTTCAGCAACGGCATGCAGTTCACCGACGACAGCGGAGATTTTCGCGTCCCCAACGTGCCGCCCGGCTCGTACCGGCTGTACATCCGGCAGGTGGGGTTCCGGCCGTTCGACACCACGGTGGTGAAGACGGCGGGGTCGGCGCTCGTGGTTCCGGTCGCCATGGAGCCGCTGGTGATCGAGCTGGCGGCCATCACGGTCGAGGTGCCGCGCTCGTGCAGTACGCCGGGGCCGCCGGACTCGGCCGTCTCCCCCCAGCTGGCGGCGGTGTTCGACCAGCTGCGGCAGAACGCCGAGCGCTACGCGTTCCTGGCCGATTCGTATCCGTTCCACTATCGCCTGTCGCAGGTCATCGCCGACTACGACGCGCGTGGCCGGGTCGTGTGGACGGCCGCGGACACGGTCAGCCTGCTCAGCAGCGGGCGCCCGCACTACCATCCCGGCCGGGTGATCGCCCTCGCTCCCGGCCCCGAGCACACCCTCGAGAAGGTCTTTCTGCTGCCCACGCTGGCCGATTTCGCCGACAGCGTGTTCGAGGCCAATCACTGCTTCTACTACGCGGGGACCGTGGACGGCGACAGCGGCAGATACGTGCGGTTCGACTATGTCCCCTCGGACTCGCTGCGCTACCCGGACATCGAGGGCGAGGTGGACCTGGACGCGCGCTCGTTCCAGATCCGGACCGCGATCATCCGGCTCACGCGGGTCGCGCGCGCCATGCCAGGGCTGACCTCGACCAACGCGACGATCCGGTTCGCCGAGCTCTACCCCAATATCGTCGTGCCCGTCCGGGTGGAGGGCCAGGACATTCCGGAGCCGCGCTTCGACGTGAAGACGCCGATCTCCCGCTCGGTGGAGACGCAGCAGCTGATCGACGTGCACTTCGAGCGCCCGTTGCCGGGGGCCAAGCCGCCGGGGCCGTAGGGGCGGCGGGCCGCCGACGCACCGCGTCACGCACCGATCGGCGAATTGCGGACGGTGCCGGCGCGCGGCACACTTCAGGGCGAACGGAGGAATCGATGATTGCTCGCGATGATCCTGGCCCTCGCCCTGGCCGGCGCACTGCCGGCGACCGCCGCCGCCCAGACCGACGACGGCCGCTTCACCTTCCTCGGCAACTACCGCAGCCTGGAGCGCGTGAAGGGCGGCGTGGTGGCCCGTGCCGACAACGGCGCGGTGAGGATCGAGCAGGTGGCCGGCGTCGGCCTTCGCATCCGGGTCACGTTCGCCGCCGCCCTCGACACGGCGCCGTCATGGGCCACCATCCCCGACAGCATCGTGCTCGCGGACCCGCAGGTGCGGGAGACGCCGGAAGCGATCACCGTCAGGGGCGGCGCGCTGGTCGCCACCTTGCACAAGCGGCCGCTGCGCCTCTCCATCGCCGACACCGCGGGGAACGAGCTGCTGGCCGAGTCGCTCGGCGCCGGGCACCAGGGCGCTCGGGTGACCGAGATCCTCGCGAGGCCCGCCGGCGCGCACTACTTCGGGATCGGCGAGGAGCCGTTCCCGCTCGACCGCACCGGACAGATCCTCACGATGTGGAACACCGACGCGGGTTACCACGCCGGCCAGCCGACGCCGATTTACTCCTCCATTCCCTTCTACATCGCGGTGAACGCGGGCCGCGCGTACGGCGTGTTCTACGACGATTCGTACAAGAGCGAGTTCGACTTCGGCGCCAGGCTGCGGAACAACGTCGGCTTCACGGCCGACGGCGGCGAGCTGCGCTTCTACGTGTTCCCCGGGCCCGAGGTCCCGGCGGTGCTCGCCGAGTACACGCGGCTCACGGGCCGCACGCCCCTGCCGCCCGAATGGGCGCTCGGCTTCCAGCAGAGCCGCTGGGGCTACGTCCCGGACAGCGAGCTGTACCGGATCACGCACGATTTCCGCAGCTACGGCATTCCCTGCGACGTGCTGTACCTCGACATCGACTACATGGACGGATACCGCCTGTTCACCTGGAGCCCGCAGCGCTTTCCCGACCCGGCCCGGATGCTCGCCGACCTCCGGCGCGAGGGCATGAAGGTCACGACCATCGTGGACGTGGGCATCAAGGTGGACAGCGGCTACGATGCCTACCGGCAGCTCCTCGCCTCGGGGAACTACGTGACCTGGCCCGACGGCTCGCCGTACGTCGGCGACGTGTGGCCGGGCAAGACCATCTTCCCCGACTTCAGCCTCCAGGCCACGCGGACCTGGTGGGGCGACATGGACAACCGGCTGTGGTCGGCCGGCATCGCGGGCATCTGGGACGACATGAACGAGCCCGCCAACTTCTTCGGCGGCACCCTGCCCGACGTGGCGCTGTTCGACCACGGCCGTGGCAGCCACCTCGAGTACCACAACCTGTACGGGCTGCTGGAGGCGCGGGCCACCTACGAGGGATGGCGCCGCCACCGGCCTGACGAGCGCCCGTTCATCGTCACCCGCGCCGGCTTCTCCGGGCTGCAGCGCTACACCAGCATCTGGACCGGCGACAACTCCGCCGACTGGGAGCACCTCGACCTGGCCGTGAAGATGGTGCTCGGCCTCGAGATCAGCGGCGTGCCGTTCGCCGGCGCCGACATCGGCGGCTTCGCGGGAGCCCCGGACGGCGAGCTGTTCAACCGCTTCCTCGAGGCGTCCACGTTCTTCCCCTTCTACCGGACGCACAACGAGTTCTCCGCGCCGGCCCGCGAGCCGTGGGCCTTCGGGCCCGTGTACACGAACGCGAACCGCGAGATGATCCGGCTGCGCTACCGTCTGCTGCCGCAGCTCTACACGGCCTTCTACGAGCACGGCCGAGACGGGCGCCCCGTCACGCGGCCGCTGGTGTGGGAGTTCCAGGCCGACAGCAACGTGTATCGCATCAACGACGAGTTCACCTTCGGCGACCACCTGCTCGTCGCGCCGGTGACGCTCCAGGGCCAGGACACGCGTCCGGTGTACCTCCCCGCGGGCCGCTGGTACCGGTATCCGTTCGACTCGGTGTACGACGGCGGGCGCACCTTCACGGTGAGCGCGCCGCGCGTGGACCCGTGGGCGCGCGACGACTCGGTCTTCGTCCGCGGCATCCCGCTGTTCGTCCAGGCCGGCGCCGTCATCCCGATGCAGGCCGTCGAGCAGTACGTGGGCGAGCGGCACCTCGATACGCTCGAGCTGCACGTGTGGGACGGCGGCTCCGCGGCGAGCGAGCTGTACGAGGACGCTGGCCAGGGCTTCGCCTACCAGGCCGGCCAGTACCGGCTCTCGACCTTCCGCACCACCGCAGGCGACGCGACGCTGCGGCTCGCGATCGAGCAGGCGGGCAGCTATGCGGGCGCCGCGAGCGTCTTCCACGTCGAGGTGCACGGACTCGCCGCGGCGCCGAGGTCGGTCACCGTGGACGGCGCCGCCGTGCGACCGGCCTGGGACCCGGCGCACCGGCTCGCCGCGTTCGACGTGCCCGCCACCACCAAGGAAATAAGAGTGGAGCGTTGAGAGTTCAGGACAGTTGCCAGACGCCAAGTTGACAGTGGTTGCAAGACTCAAGTGATCGGAGGCCAGACCAGTTGCCAGAACGGACAACTGGCCTGACCTCTCGTCGCTCCCGTCTGGTCACCACTCTCAACTTGGCGTCTGGGAACTCCTCTGAAATCCGCCGTTCCTGATTACTATTCTCTCACCGATGCCCAGGCAGCCAGCCAACAAGTGGGTCGTCTCCTTCACGGTCCTGATCGGCACGATCATGGCCGTGCTCGACTCGTCGGTCGTCAACGTCGCGCTGCCCAACATGAGCGGCACGCTCGGCGCCACGATCGAGGAAATCACCTGGGTCGTCACGGGCTACATCCTGGCCCA
Source organism: uncultured Gemmatimonadales bacterium (assembly GCA_963718005.1). GTDB lineage: Bacteria > Gemmatimonadota > Gemmatimonadetes > Gemmatimonadales > JACORV01 > Fen-1245. The sequence continues at coordinate 380,933 of CAVQXV010000004.1, read as the reverse complement.
GGTGATCCTGATGCCCATCACGGCGCTGCTCGCGGCCCACTTCGGCCGCAAGCGGTTCTACCTCGCGAGCATCGTCCTGTTCACCGTCGCCTCGATGGCCTGCGGCCTCGCCCGCACGATGCCGCTGATGATCCTGTTCCGCGCGATCCAGGGCGCCGGCGGCGGCGTCATGATCACCGTCTCGCAGGCCATCCTGCGCGAGAGCTTCCCGCCCGAGGAGCAGGGAACGGCGATGGGCCTGTTCGGCTTCGGGACGGTGCTGGCGCCCGCCATCGGCCCGACCCTGGGCGGCTGGCTCACCGACCAGTACTCCTGGCCGTGGGTGTTCTACGTCAACGTGCCCATCGGCGTGATCTGCGTGCTGCTGGTCAACCGGGTCGTGGACGACCCGCCGTACTTCGTCCGGGAGAAGGGCCACGTGGACTGGCCGGGACTGGCCGCGATGACGATCGGCCTCGGCTCGCTCCAGCTGATGCTCGAGAAGGGCCAGGACAAGGACTGGTTCCAGTCGTCGTTCATCGTGTGGCTGGGGGCGATCGCGGCGGTGGGCCTGGTGCTGTTCGTCTGGCGGGAGCTGCGCGCCAGCCGGCCCGCCGTGGACCTGGGGCTGTTCCAGAACGCCCCGTTCGCCTCCGCCACGGCGCTGGGCGGCGTGCTGGGCATGGGCCTCTACGGCGCGCTGTTCCTCCTGCCCCTCTTCCTCCAGGAGTTGCTCGGCTACCCGGCCATGAAATCGGGGCTCGCGTTGATGCCCCGCGGCCTGGCGATGGCGGTCGTGATGCCCATCGGCGGCCTGTTCTACAACCGGCTCGGACCGCGGCTGCTGGTCGGCACGGGGCTGGCGATCAGCGCGTTCTCGTTCTGGGACCTCGCGCATCTGACGAGCGACACGGGCATCTGGGACATCCTGCTGCCCCAGGTGTGGCAGGGCATCGGCTTCAGCCTGCTGTTCGTGGCGCTGAGCACGGCCGCCCTCGCGACGATCCCCCGAACGAGGATGACGGCCGCCTCCGGCCTCTACAACGTGGTGCGCCAGGTGATGGGGAGCGTGGGCATCGCCCTGTCGGCGACCGAGCTGACCCGCAGCCAGGCCATCTACCACGACCGGCTCGCCGAGCACGTGACGATCTACGGCGCGGCGACGCAGAGCTGGCTCCACGCCGTGACGGCGGGCATGATGCGGAACGGAGCCGACGCGGCGACGGCGACGCGCGAGGCGCTGCGGATCCTGGATCTCGACGTGGGGCGGCAGGCGGCCGTGCTGGCCTACAACCACGTGCTGCTGCTGGTGGCGGCGCTGTTCCTGCTCGGCTTCCCGCTGGTGCTGCTGGTGCGGGGGCACCGCGACATGAAGGTGGAGATCGTCGCCGACTGACCTACGGCGTGTCGGGCGCCTCTACGATGGCCGACGCCACGCCCACCTTCCGCCAGGCGAAGTACACCGGGATCCCGATCACCACGATGATGAGTCCGGGCCAGGTGTACAGCGGGCTCTCGAACAGCAGGTCCACCATCACCGCCGCCATGACCGCCATGTACAGCGCGGGCATCCACGGGTACCCCACCACCCGGTAGGGACGCGGCACGTCGGCCCGGACCCGCCGCAGGCGGAACAGCGCGATGACGGTGAGGAAGTAGAACAGCACCACCGCGAAGATCACGTAGTTCAGCAGGTCCGAGTACGTCCCCGACAGGCACAGCAGGCAGGTCCACAGCGCCTGGGCCCACAGCGCGGCCCGCGGCGTCCGGTGCGCCGGGTCCACGTTGCCCGCGCGCCGGAAGAACAGCCCGTCGTGGCTCATGGCGAAGTAGACGCGCGCCCCCGAGAGGATCAGGCCGTTCTTGCAGCCGAAGGTCGAGATCATGATGGCGATGGCCATGATCGCGACGCCGGCCTGGCCGAAGATGACCTGCGCCGCCGCCGTCCCCACCCGGTCCTGCGCCGCGCCCTGGATCGCCGCCAGCGGCATGACGTTCAGGTAGGCGACGTTGGCCAGCACGTAGAGCAGGCCCACGATGAGCGTCCCGGCGGCCAGCGCGAGCGGCAGGTTGCGCCTGGGGTTCTGCACCTCCGCGGCGGCGAACGCGACGTTGTTCCACGCGTCGGAGGAGAACAGCGACCCCACCATCGCCGCCCCGATGACCGGCAGCAGCGCCAGCGTGAAGGGCGCCGCGCCCCAGAAGTGGCCGGCGCCGAAGTTGGCGGCCACGGCCCCGGCGTTGCGGCCGATGGTGAGCCCGAGGACCACCAGGCCCGCCAGGGCCAGCACCTTGGTCGCGGTGAACACGGTCTGGATCCACGCCGCCGTGCGGACGCCCTGCACGTTCACCCAGGTGAGGAACAGGACCACGCCGATGCCGACCAGCCGTTGCCACGACACGCCGAGCTGGATCGCTTCCGGGTGCGCGGTCGGGTGGCCGAACAGGGCGAACAGCGCGTCGCCCGGCGCGGGGATGTGGCCCAGCGAGAGCCATACGTCGGGCGTGACGGAGGGCACCAGGACGCCGAGGAACTTGGCGAACGCGACGGCCACGGCGGCGATGGTGCCGGTCTGGATCACCAGGAACAGCGTCCAGCCGTAGAGGAACCCCCACAGCGGGGACAGGCCCTCCCGGAGGTACACGTACTGGCCGCCGGCCCGCGGGTACATCGCGGCCAGCTCGCCCTGGGTGAGCGCGCCCATCACGGTCGCGATCGCGGTCACCACCCACACCGTCAGCAGCAGGCCCGGCGTCCCGACGCGGCGCGCGATGTCGGCGGACACGATGAAGATGCCGGACCCGATCATCGAGCCGACGACCAGGGCCACGGCCGCGGTGGGACTGATGCCGCGCACGAGGGTGGTGCTGGCGTTGTCTTGCGTCACGGGTGGTGTCTCGCGGGTGGGCGGAAGCGCAATCCTAGCGTTTGGAGCCGCGCCGCGTCAACGCCGCGCGGGCACCCCCGGCCGGCCGCCCCTTCGCGGGGGCCGTGCGCGGCTTGGGCAGGAGCGCGAGCCGCAACACCTCGTCCACCGTCTCCACGAGGTGGATCTTGAGCGCGCGCTGGATGCTCTCCGGCACGTCCCGCAGGTCGGGCTGGTTCGAGGCCGGGATGATGGCGGTCGGGATGCGACAGCGGACGGCGGCGCCGAGCTTCTCCCTCAGCCCGCCGATGGCCAGCACCCGGCCCGCCAGCGTGATCTCGCCCGTCATCGCCACGTCGGAGCGGATGGCCCGGCCGGTAAAGAGGCTCGCCAGCACGGTCGCGATCGTGACCCCGGCCGACGGGCCGTCCTTGGGGATCGCGCCCTCGGGAAAGTGCACGTGCACGTCCTTCTCGCCGAAGTGCTTGCGCGGCACCCCGAGGTCGGCGGCGCGGCTCCTGACCCAGGAGAGCGCCGCCTGCACCGACTCGATCATCACCGACCCGAGCTGGCCGGTGACCTGGAACTGGCCGGTGCCCGGCATCGAGATCGCCTCGACCGGCAGGAGGTCGCCGCCGGTCGCGGTCCACGCCAGGCCGTTGGCGATGCCGATGGCCGGCACCGGCTGCGCGCGTTCGTCCACGTACCACGGCTGGCCGAGCACCTCGTCGATCAGCTTCTCGTCCACCGTCCACGGCCCCGACGCGCCGGCCGCCTTGCGGGTCGCCACGTGCCGGAGCAGCGCGGCGAGGTCGCGCTTGAGGCCGCGCACGCCCGCCTCGCGCGCGTAGCCCAGGACCACGAGCGACAGCGCGTCGTCGTTCATCGCGATCTCCGCGTCGCCGAGGCCGTGTTCCGGGAGCAGCTGCGGCAGCAGGAACTTGCGCGCGATGGCCACCTTCTCCTCGGGCGTGTACCCCGGGATGTCGATGACCTCCATCCGATCCAGCAGCGGCTCCGGGATCTGCGGCGCCGCGTTGGCCGTGGCGATGAACAGCACGTGCGAGAGGTCGAAGGGCACGTTGAGGTAGTGGTCCACGAACGACACGTTCTGCTCGGGATCGAGGACCTCGAGCAGCGCGGCCGCGGGGCTGCCGTGTCCGGGGCGGTCCGTGCCGAGCTTGTCGATCTCGTCGATCATCAGCACGGGGTTCATGGCGCGCGCTCGGCCGATTTCCTGCACGATCTTGCCCGGCATGGCGGCCACGTAGGTGCGCCGGTGCCCGCGGATCACCGCTTCGTCGTCCACGCCGCCCAGGCTCATCCGGCCGAACGGGCGGCCGAGGGCGTCGGCGATGGCGCGTCCCAGGCTGGTCTTCCCCACGCCCGGCGGACCCACGAAGCAGAGGATCGGCGGCCGGGCGGCGGGGGCGAGACGGCGCACCGCGAGGTACTCGACGATGCGCTGCTTGGCGTCGTCGAGCGCCAGGTGCCCGAGGTCCAGGACCGCGCGCACCGCCGACGGATCGGGCCGGCGCTCCTCGACCTCGACGCCCCACGGCAGCGCGAGGATCCAGTCCACGTAGCTGCGCGACACCTGGTATTCGGCCGATGCCGGCGTCAGCCGGCCGAGGCGGTCCAGCTCGCGCAGCGCCTCGGCCCGCGCGGTCTCCGGCATCACGAGCGCCTCGAGCCGCCCCGTCAACTCGCGGGCCTCGCGCAGCGCGTCGTCCTCGCCCAGCTCGGCGCGGATCGCCTCCAGCTGCTGGCGGAGCAGGTACTCGCGGCGCCCGCGCTCCACCTGCAGCGTCGTCAGCCGGTCCACCTCGCGCTGCACTTCCGCGCGCTCGACTGCCGCGGCGAGGAAGTCGGCCAGCAGGTCCAGGCGCGCCGCGGCCGCGGGCTCCGCCACCAGGCGGTCGCGCTGCGCCAGCGGGAAGGGGAGCTGCTGCGCCACCAGGTCGGCGAAATGGCTCGCGTCCTCGATGTTGGCCCGCAGGTTCTCGACCGATTCGACGTTGACCGCCGGGTCCAGGGTGGCCAGGGTCTCGGCGAGGCGCAGCACCGCGCCGATGCGCCGGTCCAGGTCGGGCCGCGACTCCTCGAGCGGCGGCACCGGCACCACCTCCGCCACGGGCCACGGCCCGTCGGTCGCGACCGCGGCGATGCGCACCCGCCGCTTGCCCTGGAAGGTCACCTGCACCGCTTCGTCGGCGAGGTTGATCCGGTCCAGCACGCCGGCCGCGACGGCGATCCGCCCGACGAACGACGCCGGCGCCGCGCCCGCCGCGGTATCGCCGCGCACCACCGCCACGACGTTCTCGCTGCGCGACAGCGACCGGATGGCCGCGACGTTGGTGCCGCTGGTGACCTGCACGGCCGCCACGCCGAGGGGAAAGACGTGCGTGGAACGCAGCGTCACGAGCGGCACGCGCCGGGGCACGTCCCAGACCCGCAGGTCGTCCCGCGTGGTGGTCAGCAGATCGTCGGTCATGTGGAGAGGGGCGCCGGCGGCGCGGGCGGTTCGCCCGTGGTCACGGCGTCCGGGTCGCGGCGAGCATCTCGCGCATCCGGCGGGCGAGGCCCTCGATTTCGCGGAGGCCCTCGAGCGTCTCGGCGTCGAGCGTCGCTTCGTTCAGGAGCAACAGCTGCGTTTCGGCGAGAATGGCGGCCAGCGGGTTCGACAGGTCGTGCCGCAGCTGGCGGATGATCTCCGAGTCCCCCGCGGCCATGGGCCCGGTCAGGTGGCGAGGGAGCGGTAGAGGTCGCGGAGGTGGTGCTCGCGGAGGTCGCGGACGGCCTGCCACAGATCCTGCTCGGACGTCGCGCAGAAGATCTCGGCCGTGACCCGCTCCTCTTCGCCGCCGCTCTCGATGAAGTGCAGGCGGCCGCGCCAGATGCCGTCCTCGCTGCGCCGCAGGCCGAGCTGCACGGCGATGGCGACGCCTTCGTAGCGGATCGGAGCCAGGTCGTGGAGCACCGGCTCGGTCGGATCGGGAACGCTGGGTCGGGGCTGCGGGAGCGGCATCGGAAGCTCCGGCTCAAAAGGGGGCATCCGAACCCGGACTGGAACCGTCCCAACGTCCGAGTTTGAAGCAATATAACGAGTTACGAGGCTCGCGCAATATTCCGGCGCCACCATCCGAATGAGGGCGCTCCGCCGCCGCCGCCGAGCCCCCGGGACCGCATCCGCGCTGCACTTGACCGGTGTATGTTGCTGATCTATAATCAGTTGCTCGCAAACCAACCCCATTACTGCACGGCTTTCTCGGCTGGCCCAGCTGCCGGCCTCACGCTTCCACACAATGAGGGTACACCGGGTAGGGGGCTCGCCGCCCTCCACCTCCCGCACCACAATCGGAGTTCCATCCGTGGACATCGCCGAACTGAAGAAGAAGTCCGTCGCCGAGCTGCATGCGATGGCCGAAGAGCTCAACATCACGAACTACTCGGGGCTCAGGAAGCAGGACCTGATCTTCCGCATCGAGCAGAACCTGCTCGATTCGGACACCGTGCTCCGGGGCGAAGGCGTGCTGGAGATCCTCCCCGAGGGGTACGGCTTCCTGCGCAGCCAGGACTGGAACTACCTGTACGGTCCCGACGACATCTACGTCTCACCCAGCCAGATCAAGCGCTTCGACCTCCGGACCGGCGACACGATCCTCGGACAGGTGCGGCCGCCCAAGGAAGGCGAGCGCTACCTCGCGCTGCTCAAGGTCGAGACGGTCAACGGCGACGAGCCGGAGAAGGCCAAGCACCGGATCGCGTTCGACAACCTGCGCCCCCGCTACCCCGACGAGCGGCTGCGGCTCGAGCGCAAGGACAACGACCTTTCGATGCGGGTGATCGACATGCTCGCGCCGATCGGCAAGGGGCAGCGCGCGCTGATCAGCTCGCCGCCCAAGGCCGGCAAGACGATCCTGCTCCAGAAGCTCGCCAATTCCATCACCGAGAACCACCCGGAGTGCGTGCTGATCGTGCTGCTGATCGACGAGCGGCCCGAGGAAGTGACGGACATGGAGGAGAACGTGAAGGCCGAGGTCATTTCCTCGACCTTCGACGAGCCGGCCGACCGGCACGTGCAGGTCTCCGACATGGTGCTGGAGAAGGCGAAGCGGCTCGTCGAGTCGGGGAAGGACGTCGTGATCCTGCTCGACTCCATCACCCGCCTGGCCCGCGCGCACAACGTCGTGGTGCCGCACTCGGGCAAGATCCTCTCGGGCGGCGTGGACGCCAACGCGCTGCACAAGCCGAAGCGGTTCTTCGGGGCGGCGCGCAACATCGAGGGCGGCGGCTCGCTCACCATCGTCGGCACGGCGCTGATCGAGACGGGCAGCCGGATGGACGAGGTGATCTTCGAGGAGTTCAAGGGCACCGGCAACATGGAGCTGGTGCTGGACCGCAAGATCAGCGAGCGGCGCATCTGGCCCGCCATCGACGTGCAGAAGAGCGCCACCCGGAAGGAAGAGCTGCTGCTGCCGCCGGACGAGCTGAACCGGATGTACCTGCTGCGGAAGTTCCTGGCCGACATGCCGCCGGTCGAGGCCATCGAGTTCCTGATCGAGCGGATGAAGCGGACCAAGAACAACAAGGAATTCTTCGCGACGATGGCCCAGGGCTGACGGCCCGTGGAGCCTGGAGGGGGAACCCTGGGACGCCCGGATCCGGGCCGCGTGCTCGCCGTGGATTGGGGCGGCAAGCGGTTCGGCCTCGCGCTCTCGGACCCGACCCGGCTCATCGCCCAACCCCTCGCCACCCTGACTCGCCGCGCCAACCATCGCGCTCCCGTCGCCGACATCGTCGATCTCGCCCGGCGCCACGAGGTCACCGTGGTCGTGATCGGGCTGCCCCTCGACCTCGAGGGCGCCGAAGGCGAAGCCGCGCGCGAGGTCCGCGCCTTGGGCGAGGCGGTGGCGCGCCGCTCCGGCGTACCCGTGGTGTACTGGGACGAGCGGCTCTCGACCGCGCAGGCGCTGCGGTCGGCGCGCGCGGCCGGCGTCAAGGACCGCGACTCGCGCGAGCGCATCGACCAGATGGCCGCCGTGGCCATCCTGCAGCATTGGCTGGACGCGCAACGAGCCGCGGGCACGCCATGACGGGCGCACCGACGCACAGCCGCGCAGGCGCACCGTGGAGGCGACACCTCCTTCGCCGTGCGTCTGTGCCCCTGTGCGTCTGTGCCCTCCTGGCTTCCTGCGGTCCCGCCGCCGACGCCCCGCACGAGCGCATCATCGTGCCCAAGCGGGCGTCGCTGCGGACGGTGGCCGACTCCCTCCGCGCGCACCGGGTGATCCGCTCCACCGAGGGGTTCATGGTGACGGCCCGGCTGCTGGGCATCTTCGTGGCGGAGTACCGCGGCCTCGACCGCCACCTGCGCCCGGGCCGCTACGACTTCCCGGTGGGCGCGACGACGCGGTCGATCCTCGCCACGATGATCGCCGGCCACACCGACGACGACTACTTCACCGTGCCCGAGGGCTTCACCATCGAGGAGATGGCCCAGGCCGCCGCCGCGAGGCTCGGGATGGACAGCGCGGCGTTCGTGGCCGCGACGCGCGACTCCGCCCTGCGCGCCAAGCTGGGCATCCCGCGCGGCGACCACACGCTCGAGGGCTACCTGTTCCCGGAGACGTACCGGGTCGTCTTCGGCGCGTCGCCGGAGCAGCTGGTCGCGCAGATGGTCCAGGAGTTCCAGGCGCAGTGGGACACGGCCTGGAACGCGCGGGCCAGGCAGATCGGGCTCACGCCGCACCAGGTCGTCACGCTGGCCAGCATCGTGGAGGCCGAGGCGCGCCGCCACTCCGAGCGCCAGATCATCGCCGGCGTGTACTACAACCGCCTCAAGCGGCGGCACCCGATGAAGCTCGAGGCCGACCCCACCGTCATCTACGCGCTCGGCCGGCACGTGAACCGCGTGCTGATCCGCGACCTCCGCGTGAAGTCGCCGTACAACACGTACCTGCACACCGGCCTGCCGCCGGGCCCCATCGATTCGCCCGGCCGCGCCAGCATCCTCGCCGCCCTGTGGCCCGCCAGGCATCACTATCTGTTCTTCGTCGCGCGACCGGACGGCAGCCACATGTTCAGCGAGACGGGGGCCGAGCACGCCGACTCGGTGAAGGTGGCGCGGCGCCTGCAGGGCCGAGGCGCAGGCCGCCCGGCGCGACAGCGTCCTGACGGCCCGGCGTGAGAGCACCACGGTGGCCCGGCAGGTGGAGGCCGCGCAGAAGGCGGCCCGACCGGACAGCGCGCCGCGGCCGCATCCGTGAGCGCGCCGGTCGCCCTGGCGGATGCGCTCCGGCTGGTCGTGATCCTCGACGCCGGCGTGGCCGGCGACCGCGACCTGGCCGCGCTGGCGGCCCAGGCGGCGGCCGGCGGCGCCACCATGCTGCAGGTGCGGGCCAAGGACGCGCCCGCCCGTGACGCCGCCGACCTGACGCGCCGCGTCATGGCCGCGACGCGTCTGCCCGTCGTCGTGAACGACCGGCTCGACGTGGCGCTGGCCACCGGCGCCGCCGGCTGCCACCTCGGGCAGGACGACTTCCCCCTCGACGCCGCGCGCGCGATCGCGCCGGCCGGCTTCTGGCTCGGCGGCTCCGCCGGCACCGTCGCGGAAGCGCGACGTGCCGCGGCCGCGGGCGCGCACTACCTGGGCATCGGGCCCATCGCCGCCACCGCGAGCAAGGCGGACGCCGGTGCGGCCATCGGCGTCGCGGGCTTCCGGCAGGTGCACGCGGCCGCGCCCGACGTCCCCGCGGTCGCCATCGGCGGCGTCACGCCGGCGCTGGTGCCGGCGCTGCTCGAGGCCGGCGCGCGCGGGGTGGCCGTGATTCGCGCCGTGCTCGACGCCGTCGACCCGGCGGCCGCCGCGCGCACCCTGCGCGAGGCGTTGGAACGGTGACCGCCTCGCCCGTACCAACGGTCGTCGTCGCCCCGCGCGGCGTCGGCCGGCTGCGCGCCGGACACCCCTGGATCTTCCGCTCCGACATCCGCGACGCCGACGGCGACCGCGCCGGCCTCGCCCATCTCGTGGACGAGCGCGGCAAGGGCCTGGGCACCGCGCTGTATTCGCCGGCTTCCGAGATTCGCACCCGCTGGCTGGCGCCCGAGGGCACCGTCGTGGACGGCGCCTGGTGGCAGGCCATGCTGGCGGCGGCGCTGGAGCGGCGGCGCGGCGTCACCGACGGCGCCTACCGCATCGTGCACGCCGAGGGCGACGGACTTCCGTCGCTGATCGTGGACCGCTACGGCGACTGCGTGGTCGCCCAGCTGCTGTCGGCCGGGCTCGAGGCCGTGCGGGACGACGTCATCGCGGCCATCCGCCAGGTGCTCTCACCCGCCGGCCTGCTGCTCCGCAACGACGTCGCGGTGCGGGAGCGGGAACGGCTGCCGCGCGAGGTGACGCTGGCGTTCGGTGCCGTCCCGGAGGAGATCGAGGTCGTGGAGGGCCCCGGCGTCCGCTGGGTGGCGACGCCGTGGACCGGACAGAAGACGGGTGGGTTCCTGGACCAGCGGGAGAACCGCCGCCTGTTCGGCGCGATGCCGGGCGCGCGCTGTCTCGACGCGTTCGCGTACCAGGGCGGCTTCGCGCTGCACTTCGCGGCCGCCGGTGCGCGGGAGGTGGTAGCGGTCGAGATCTCCCGCGACGCGCTGGCGCAGATCGAACGCAACGCCGCGTTGAACGGCTTCACCACCATCCGCACCGTGGAAGACGAACGCCTTCGACTGGCTCAAGGCGGCCGCGGCCGCCGGCGAGCGGTTCGACGTCGTGGTGCTCGATCCGCCGGCGTTCGCGCGGGACCGGCACTCCCTGGGCCGGGCGCTCGCCGGCTACAAGGAGGTGAACCTGCGCGCGATGCAGCTGCTCGCGCCGGGCGGCCTCCTGTTCACGGCCTCGTGCTCGCATCACGTGCACCGTGGAGATTTCTTCTCGATGCTGGCCGACGCCGCCGTGGACAGCGGGCGCCGCCTGCAGCTGCTCGACATCCGGGGCGCCTCGGCCGATCACCCGGAGATCGTCACGATCCCCGAGACCGGCTACCTCAAGGCCGCCCTGCTCCGCGCCGCCGACTAGCACCACCCGCTCCACGAACGCCGCCACGCGCGGCGCCAGGTCGGACACCAGCGGCAGCCACGCTTCGGCGGCCGGATCGGGCGTCTTTCCGGCTATCGAACCGTGATCCCCAGGCGGTCCAGGAACGCGCCCACGTGCTTCTCCGTCACGAACCAGCTGCCCAGCGCCGGCCGCGCGGCGCCGTGCCAATCGGAACCGCCGGTCACCACCAGCCGCGCGGCGCGCGCCGCCTGCTCCAGCTCCACCGAGCCGTGCGGGTCGAGCGACGGCCGCAGGGTCTCGACGCCGGCGAGGCCGCTCTCCCGGAGCCGCGCGAAATGGCGCGCGTCGTCCAGCGCGGGGTGCGCCCACACCGCGCAGCCGCCGGCGGCCGCGACCACGGCGATCGCCTCCGTGACGTCCATCCCGCGGCTCGGCACGAAGCTCGGGGCCCCGTCGCCGATGAAGCGCCCGAACGCCTCGGAGATGGACCCGGCCCGGCCCAGGCGGACCAGCGCGCGCGCCACGTGCAGCCGCCCGATCGAGGCGCATTCGGGCTCGGCCGTCACGTCCGCCACGGTGATCGTGACGCCCTGCGCCCGCAGGCGCTCGACGATCGCGACCACGCGCTCCCGGCGCGCCAGCGACGCGCCCGCCGCCAGCCGCGCGATGCCGGGGTCGTCGTCCCGGAAGCCGTAGCCGAGGAGGTGCACCTCCCTCGCGTCCAGCCGGGTGGTGATCTCGATGGCGGTGATGACCCCGCACCCGGCCGCCGCCGCGGCCGCCGCGCGCGCCGGCCCGACGCCCGCGACCGTATCGTGGTCGGCCAGGGCGATCATCCCCAGACCGGCCTTCCGCGCCGCCGCCACCACCGCCGCCGGCGCGAGCGACCCGTCGGAACAGGTCGAGTGGACGTGCAAATCCAGGTGCATCGCGCCCCCATCCTCGCGAAACCGAAGCTACGGAGCCGCGGAAACGCGAACAAGGGAGTTGACAGCCGAGTATGCGCTCCTCACCTTGCCCGCATGGCATCGGCCCGCGCCGCCGGGCGCGATCGCACCGCTTCCATCCAGCGCGTCTTTCTCGGTCTGCTCGCCGCCAATCTCGTGGTGGTCGGAGCCAAGATCGCCGTCGGCGTGTCGGCGGGCTCGCTCTCGGTCATCAGCGACGCCGTGCACTCCTCGGTGGACGCGATCAACAACGTCCTGTTCATCATCCTGATGCGGTACGCGGGCGCCGAGGCCGACGAGAATCACCCGTACGGCCACGGCAAGTTCGAGGTGCTCGGCGCCCTCGGCATCGTGATCTTCCTCGCGGTCGCCTCCTTCGAGCTGCTCAAGAGCGCCATCGGCCGGCTCGTGGCGCAGGCGCCGACGCCGCACCTGACCGGCCTCGACCTGTGGCTCCTCGCGGGCACGCTGGCCATCAACCTGTGGGTGGCGTGGTTCGAGTCCGCCAAGGGCCGGCAGTTCGCGAGCGACCTGCTCCTGGCGGACGCGGCGCACACCCGGGTCGACGTGATGATCACCATCGGCGTCATCGCGGGCAGCGTGCTCTCGCGCTACGGCGTGCGGCACGTGGATCCGATCGTGGCGCTCCTGGTGACGCTGCTCATCGGCCGGGTCGCATACCAGATCCTGCGCCGCGGGGTTCCCGTTCTGGTGGACCAGGCCGCCCAGGAGCCGGACGCGGTGCGCCAGGCCGCCGAGCGGGTGGACGGCGTGCATTCGGCGCACGACATCCGCTCCCGGCTCGCGGCCGGCGTCGCGTTCGCCGAGCTGACCATCAAGGTGTCCGGCCGCCTGCCCGTGGACGAGGCGCACGACATCGCCGACGCCGTCGAGCATCGCCTCAAGGACGATCTCAAGCTCGACCGGGTCGTGGTGCACGTCGAGCCGTGCTGAACGCCGTGGACCGCCCCGCCCGCCGCAGTCCGCGCAGCCTGCGCTCGGAGTACGAGGAGTTCATCGAGCAGCGCATCGAGGAGTACAAGGACGGCCTGCCGCGCGCCTCGATCCTCGGCATCGGCGACGAGGCCGTGCAGGAACTGGCCCGCACCGAGCAGTACCAGCTGACCGAGGTGCTGTTGCAGGAGCAGGTGGACGCGATCATCCGCCGCCGCCTGCGGCTGCCCTCCTACCGCCGCTGGCGGGAGCGCCACGTCGCGCTGCGCGCCGCGCAGGCGCAGCCGTCGCACTGGGGGCTCGCTCCGCACGATCCGGTGGTGATCCTCGCCGACCGCATCGCCGACCAGGACCTGGTGGCCGTCGTGGGCGCCGCCGACGGCGCCTGCGCGCTGTTTCTCGCGGCCCGCGGCGCCACGGTGCTGGTGGGCGACCCCGATCTCGCCGCCATCGAGGGACTCGAGAACCGCGCCATCGCCGAGCAGCTCGGCAGCCGCGTCGAGTGTCTCGTGGTCCCGCTCGACGCGTGGACGCCCGACCGCGCCATCGACGGCTGCGTCATCGAGACGCCGGCCCTCGCCGCCCTCTCGGCCGCCGAGCGCGCCGAGCTCATCCGCCGCCTCAAGGCCGTCACTGCCGCGGGCGGCCAGCACGTCGTCATGCCGGCCGTGAGCGCGGGCGGCCGGTCCGCTTCGGTCTCGAGCGACGCCCTGCGCTCCCTCTACGCCGACTGGACCGTCGCGCGGGCGCAGCCCGGCGCCGCCGGCAAGCCGCGCAGCCGCAACGTGGGGTTCATCGCAACCCACCCCGGAGCGAGTCAGACTGAAACAAGCGAGGCCGTGTCACTCTGACACGGAATTCCGTCTGCCGATCTCGGTGCGCCATCTAATACCCTGCAGGATAATCACTTACAAATCGCATCCGCTCGGCACGTCCGATGCTCTAGGAGGAGGCAGCGGTTATTGTCGCGCCTGCGGCGCGGCGTACTCCTTCGGGTCGGGGCGGTCGTATGACGACAGCGGTGATGGCGGCGAATGAGCCCGTGGGCATCGTGATCCGGGATGGCGGCAACGCCCCTCGGGTGCCGAAGATCCTGATGTGGTTCTGGGCGACCGAGGAAGAGGCGAACGACCAGGAGGAGTGGCGCGAGCGGCAGTAGCGCGTCCCTGACGCATTGGAGCAACGAGGGCCCGGCGAGAGCCGGGCCCTTTTCAATTGCCAGCACGCAGGTCACGGAGCACGGACCTCAGAACAGTTGCCAGACGCCAAGTTGCCAGTGGTTCCAAGATGCGAGGGAGCGGAGGCCAGGCGAGTCGTCAGTAACCGGCGCCTGGTCCGGCCTCCAGCCACTCGCCACTGACAACCACTGGCAACTTGGCGTCTGGCAACTCGTCCGACTTCTGCTTCCCTGCCTCCGCATGCTGCTCGGATCAGATGCCCAGTTCCGCCCTGGCCGCGGCCGGCAGCCAGCGGCGCGCGCGGCCGATCGGAATCGCGAACCCGAGAGAGGGCGGAGCGCTTTCGCCGGGAGACGCGTAGGCGCCGTAGTGGACGCCGATCACCGCGCCCGCCGCGTCGAAGACGGGGCTCCCCGACGAGCCCGCGTCGGTGGAACCAGCGAACTGGATCCACTCGCTGGTGGCCTTGGCGATGACCCCGGCGAACATGGTCGTGCGAACGAAACCGTTGGGGTCGAAGGCCAGCTGGGTGCCGCGCGGGAAGCCGATCAACGCCGCGGCCGCGCCCTGCCGCACGCCGCGGCCCGCCCAGTCGATGGACCGCACGACGGGGCCGCGGTAGTTGCGGATCCGGAGGACGGCGATGTCCTGGTCGCTGAGGTCGCTGGCGGCGACGAGATCCGCCGGCAGCGGCGTGCGGGTGTCGGCCATCACGACTTCGATGGTGCGGGGCCGGCTGCCCGCCGGGTCCTGCACGACGTGACCGTTGGTCAGCAGGTAGCCCGAGGGCGTGATGACGAAGCCGCTCCCCATGACCGAGTCGGACTGGTAGCGCACGATGACCAGGCCCACGGCCGCCTGGTTCTCGGCCGAGACGCGGGAGAAATCCGCCACCGTGGTGGGCCCGACCGCCGAGCCGGCGCGGGCCTCCGCGTCGCGCAGCTGGGTCTCGATGCTGTCCACCCTCGCCCGCGGCACGCTGGACCGCCGGGCGGCCCCGAGGTCGCGCCGCAGGCGCGTGATGACGGAATCGGCCTGGAGCTGGGCCTCGCTGGCCGACCGGAGCTGCGCCGCGAACGCGCGCTCGGCGCTGGCCAGCCGGGCCTCCGATGCCGCACGCTCCCTGAGGCCGCTGTGGTAGATCACGGCCATCCCCGTCGCCAGCGCCAGGACGAGGAGGAGCACGGCCACCCGGAAGGGCGACGACGACTCCCGGACCAGCTGCCGGGCGAACGAGCGGAGGAACACGCGGGCGCGGGCGCGCCGGGCGGCGCCCGCCTCGCCGCGGGCCACCTGCATGATGCCGGCGAGCGTCTTGCGCGGCTCCAGCCGGGGCCGGTACTCGGCCCCCGCGCCTTCCGGCAGGCTCGCCGCGCCGAGCGTGCGGACCTCGAACAGCGGCCCGTGCCAGCCGAGCATCAGTCGGTCGCCCAGCTTCAGCATGGCGGGCCCGCGGACGCGCTGACCGTTGACGAACGTCCCGTTGCGGCTGTCGAGGTCGGTGACGGTCGCCGCGCCCGCGTCGTCGAAGACGACGGCCGCGTGGCGCTTGGAGACCACGGTGTCGGCGACGGTCCTGAGCGGGATGGTGCAGGTGGCGGACCGTCCGAGCAGGATCTCGCGTCCCTGCGCGAGCAGGTCCTCGCCGCCCGCGACCCGCCGCAGCTTGAGGGAAGGCGGCCCGGCTTCCGCCGCCGGCTCGGCCCGCGTGCGCGCCGGCTCCCCCTCCAGGCGCACCCGCAGCGCCGGCCCGCGCTGGCCCAGCGTGAACCGGTCGCCCGACGCCAGGGGCTCCGCCGCGCCGATCCGGCGGCCGTTCAGCCAGGTGCCGTTGGTGCTGCCGAGGTCCTCGAGCCACCACGAGCCGCCGGCGTCGCGCCACACGCGGGCGTGCACGGCGCTGACGACGTCGTCGCCGGGGTCGAAGGTGATGTCGAGGGAGGGATCGCGGCCCAGGCGCGCGGACGCGCCGTCCACCGGGAGGTCCAGCTCGCGCCGCTCGTCGTGGAGGATCACGGGGCGCAATATGCCGGAAATGCGCGGGGCCGGCAAAATCACCGGCCCCTGTGCATCCTTGCGAAAGCTACTTCTTCTTCTTGGACTTCTTCGCCGTCTTCTTGGCGGCCTTCTTCTTCTTCATCGCCATACAGCCTCCTCGAAATGGTGAAACACTCCGGCGGCCGGAAGTGGCCGACGGTCAAACACCATGGACGCTGCTGTAGGTGGTGGAAGAGCGAGTGTCGCGGAGACCGCGGCGCGGGCATCGCGGGGACGCGACGACCGTCGCCACCGGCGCGACTGACTTTTTCGTCTCGGAAGTCTTACGGGTTGAATCCAAACAGAATGTCTCCGCGCTGTGCGCAAAGCCTTGAACGCCAATATATAAGACTCGCTGCGACGCGCAATAGCTCGGAGCGTCGATCGGGCACGTCGCGACGCCGAGGCGTACCGTCACCGCGACCTCGAGCGACACGCCGGCGACCACCGCGAACGTGCATGGCCGCTCCCTTCGTGTCGGCGTGCACGCGTCCTATATTACCGGCTCAGTAATTGCCGTGGACGGCGGCTGCCTCCGCAGTATGCTCTAACCTTCCGTCTTTCGAGGAGCCATGAAAGCGATCGTCAAGGCGGCGGCCGGGCCGGGTCTCGTCGTGCGCGATGTCCCGAAGCCGAGCTGCGGGCCGTCGGACATCCTGATCCGCGTGCACCACGCCGGCGTGTGCGGGACCGACCTCCACATCTACGACTGGAACCCGTGGGCGCAGGGCCGCTGCAAGCCGCCGTTCACGGTCGGGCACGAGTTCGCGGGCGAGATCGTCGAGGTCGGCAGCGACGTGCACGAGGACTTCAAGAAGGGGCAGCTGGTCACGGCGGAAGGCCACATCATCTGCGGCCACTGCCTGCAGTGCCGGACCGGCAACGGCCACGTGTGCAAGCGCACCTCGATCATCGGGGTGGACCGCAACGGCTGCTTCGCCGAGTACATCGCCATGCCCTCGAGCAACGTGATGCTCCTGGACGGCATCCCCACCGAGATCGGCGGCATCATGGACCCGATGGGGAACGCGTTCCACACGGTGCTGAGCACCGAGGTGTCGGGCAGCATCGTGCTGATCCTCGGGTGCGGGCCGATCGGCTGCTTCGCGGTCGGGATCGCCAAGGCGGCCGGCGCGGCCGCGGTGATCGCGGTGGACGTGAATCCGAAGCGGCTGGAGCTGGCGCGGAAGATGGGCGCGACCCGCGTGCTCAACCCGAAGACCGACGACGTCGAGGCCGCGGTGCTCGAGCTGTCGAACGGCGACGGCGCCGACCTGGTGTGCGAGATGTCGGGCGCGCCGAGCGCCCTGCACACCGGCTTCAAGGTGGTGCGCTACGGCGGCCGGGTGCACCTCCTGGGCATCCCCGACGGCGACGTGCCGATCGACTTCGCCAACGAGATCGTGTTCAAGGGCATCACCATCTACGGCGTCATCGGCCGCCGGATGTACGAGACCTGGCACCTGATGCAGCGCTTCCTGCGCTCGGGGCAGTTCGATCCGCGTCCGACCATCACGCACCGGTTCCCGCTCGAGAAGATCGACGACGCCATCGCCGCGATCCGCAGCGGCGACGCGGGCAAGGTGATCCTCGACATCGGATAAGGAGCCCATGACCGGATCCGCCTTCACCGCCCGCCTCCAGGCGGAACTCGACGAGTTCAAGCGCACCGGGGTCTACAAGCGCCTCAATCACCTCGACGCGCCGCAGGGCGCGCGTACCGTGATGGAGGGGCGCGGCGACGTCGTGATCCTGTCGTCGAACAACTACCTCGGGCTGTGCAACCATCCCGAGGTGGTCGCGGCCGGCAAGGCGGGGCTCGACAGGTACGGCGCCGGCACGGGCTCGGTGCGGTTCATCTGCGGGACGTTCACGGTGCACCGGGAGCTGGAGGCCGCGCTCGCGGACCTGGTGGGCACCGAGGCGGCGCTGAGCTACGTGTCGTGCTGGAACGCGAACGAGGGCCTGTGCGCGACGGTCCTCGGCGAGGACGACGCCGTCATCTCCGACCAGCTCAATCACGCGTCCATCATCGACGCCGTGCGCCTCGCGCGGCAGATCACCAAGTGCCAGTCGCTGGTGTACCGGCACTCCGACATGGCCGACCTCCGCGAGAAGCTCGAGTCGGTGCGCGCCGCGCGGACCCGGCTGATCTTCACCGACGGCGTGTTCTCGATGGAGGGCGACGTGGCCAGGCTCGCCGACATCTGCGAGCTGGCCCGGCGCTACGACGCGGTGGTGGCGATGGACGACTCCCACGCCACCGGCGTGCTGGGCGCGACGGGGCGCGGCACCGCGGAGCACGCGGGGCTGCCGGGGCAGGTGGACATCATCACCAGCACGCTGGGCAAGGCGCTGGGCGGCGCGGCGGGCGGGTTCACCGCGTCCTCCGCCGCGCTGGCGGACTACCTCACCCAGCGCTCGCGGCCGCAGCTCTTTTCCAACGCCCTCCCGCCCACCGTCGCGGCCAGCGCGCTGGCCGCCGTGCGGGTGTTGCGCGCGCATCCCGAGCTGGTGCAGCGGCTGCACGAGAACGCGCGCTGGTTCCGCTCCGCGCTCCGGGAGGCGGGCTTCAAGCCGCTGGAGGGCGACACGCCCATCATCCCGGTGATCCTCGGCGAGACGGCCCTGGCCATCCGGATGAGCGACGCGCTGCTGGAGGAGGGCGTATTCGTCACCGGGTTCGGCTACCCGGTGGTGCCGCAGGCCAGGCGCGGGTGCGCTGCCAGGTGTCGGCCGCCCATACGCGGGAGCACCTGGAGCTGGCGCTGGCCGCGTTCAAGAAGGTCGGAAGACGGCTGGGAGTCCTGCAGTAGAGTTGCCAGACGCCAAGCCGGCAGTGGTTACCAGGAGGCGGGAAGAGGGCTTCGGACGGCTCCGCTCTCGCCTTTTGCGGGCCTTTTTCCTATTTTGGGCCGTTGCTGTGCGTTTCCCTATTGCGAGGTTAGGCATGAACCGACATCGCTCGCTGGCGATTGCCGCACTGCTGGTGCTTGCCTCGGCCGCGCCGCTCGCCGCGCAGATCCAGGACTGGCAGAACCAGTGGTACTGGGGGGCGAAGGGCGGCCTCCTGAGCTACACGCTGCCGTCCGGCAAGGTGAACCAGCCGCAGGCCGGCGCCGAGTGGATGATCACGGCGAAGCGCACCGCGCTCTACGCCTCCTACTCGACCACGTTCAAGCAGTCCGGTGACAACTTCCTGACGTCCACCGGCGCGAGCGTGCCGGCGGTCTACGACGCGGTGCAGCGCATCCAGATCGCGATCCTGGTGCTGCCCTGGAACGGGAACATCCAGCCGTACGCGGGCGGCGGCTTCGTGATCGAGACGCTTGAGCAACGCCGCGGTCAACAGCACGACGCCGACCACCAGCCAGACCACGTTCGTGCAGCAGAACTCGTCCGGCGGGTTCGCGCTCGCCATGATCGGCGTGCAGTTCCGGGTGGGCAAGCTGGCGGTCTTCGGGCAGGCGCAGTTCAGCCCGCAGGGGCGCGACTTCATGCTGCTGAACGGCTCGTCGTCGTTCGAGGCCGGCGTGCGGTACGCCTTCCTCTCGTCCCGCGAGACGGGAGACGTCGCGACCGAGCGCTGAACGGCGCAGGTGATACGCAGGAGCGGCCAGCCGACACCGGCTGGCCGCTTCGTTTTCCCCCAGGCCTCGGGCGCGGCGCCGGGCGCCTAGCGCGACCGGCTCACGAAGGGATCGTCGGTCACCCAGAAGCGCAGCGGCCAGTCCACGGCGACGCGGATGCCGATGCGCGGCCCCACGGCGATGCGGCGCGCCGGCACCCGAGGGCCCGCCGCGATCCACAGCGGTCGGGCCGCGAGATCGTGGCCGTCGAGGCGGCCATCGACGCCCAGCGCCTGGGTGAGCCGGGCCGGTCCGGCCGCGAGCGCCCGGTCCGCCACCGCGCCGCGCCGCCGCCGCATGGTGGCCAGTCCCTCCAGCGGCTCGGCCGCGCGCAGCAGCACGGCCGCCGGGTAGCCGGCCGGCTCCGTGACCACGTTCAGGCACCAGTGCATGCCGTAGGTGAAGTAGACGTACGCGCGTCCGGGCGGGGCGTAGAGGGTCTCGGTGCGCGCGGTCCGGCGCCAGCCGGCGGCGTGGCACGCCGGGTCGTGCGGCCCCACGTAGGCCTCGGTCTCCACGATACGCGCGAGGCAGCGCCGGCCCCCGACCGCGGAGACCAGCAGCTGCCCCAGCAGCGCCTTCGCGACGACCACGGTGTCCCGCGCGTAGAACCCGGGCGGGAGCGGCCGCACGGTCACGACTCCGAGGACGGCTCCTCGGGCTTCTTCTTGGACCGGCTCCGCGCCGAAGGCCGCCGGCCGGCGCCGCCCCGGGCACCCCGGCGTGCCGGCGCCTTCGGCTTCTCGGCCTTCTTCGGCTCCTCGGCTTCGATCTCGACCATGCCCACCAGCGGCACGCCGGCGGCCGGCGCCGCGCCACGCATCGAGCCGCGCCGATAACGAATGCCCCGGGCCGGCGCGCCGTGCGCCGGAGCGGTCGGTGCCGCGGGGACGACCGGCGCCGCGGGCGCGGCCGCCGGCTCGGCGGTCGGGGCGCCCGGTTCCTCCGACCGGCCGCGTCCACGGCCGCGGCGGCCTCCACGACCCGAGCGCGCGCCCTTCGTCTCGGTCTCCGCCGGCGCAGCCGCGGGCGCGGTCTCGCCCTTCAGCATGACCTCGAATCCGTGCTCGCCCTTCGTCACGTCCACCAGTTCGGCGTCGTGCGCCTGTCGCAGCAGGCGGCCGAAGCGCGGCCGGTGGAACAGCGGATCCTGCGCGTTCCCGTGCACGGTCTCCATGCGCTCCCGCACGATGTCCTCGTTGATGCGCGTGGGCGGGAACGCCCCGACCTCGCGCAGGGTGCGCTTGAGGAGATCGAACGCTTCCGCCAGCGACAGCGGGGCCACCGGCGTGCCCGCCGCGGCCGGAGCCGCCGGCTCCCGGGCCGGCTCCGCTGCGGGCCCGCGGCCTCCGCGACGTCCCCGCCGCGACCGCCCGCCGCCGGCCGCGCGCTCGCGGTCGTGCTCGGCCCGTTCCTGCCCGCGGCGCTCGTCGGCCCCGCCCGGGATGGGCGGCAGCGCATGTTCCCCGCCCGGCGCCGAGGAGCCGAGATCGATCTCGAACTGCCCGTTCTCGAGCTTGGTGGCCGTGAGCAGCCCGCGCCGCTTCGCCTCGTCCACGAACTTCGAGAAGCGGCTCATCCCGACGTTCTTCTCGTCGAACCCCGAGTCCAGCTCCTGCATCACCTGCTTGAGCCGGTCGGAGCGCATCACGTCGCCGCGCTTCTTCATCTCGAGCACGGCGTCCACGACCAGCTCCCAGGGATCGCGCCGCACGCCGTCGTCTTCGCCCGCGCGCGCCAGGCCCGCCAGCTCGTTGTACGAGTAGTACTCGTCGCAGTTCTGGATGAGCAGGTCGGAGGCCGATTCGCGAATGCCCACGCCGATGATGTACTTGCCGTATTCCTTGAGCTTGATCACCAGCGACGAGAAATCGGAATCCCCCGACAGGAGGATGATCGTCCCGATCTCGGGCCGCGTGAAGACCAGCTCGACGGCGTCGATCGCCAGGCGGATGTCGGTCGCGTTCTTCTTGTTGGAGCCGAAGGCCGGTGCGAAGATCAGGTCGATGGACGCTTCCGACAGCGGCACGATGTACTGCGGGTAGCGGCGCCAGTCGGCGTACGCCCGCTGGACGGCCACCTTCCCCCGGATGATGTCGGAGTTCATGAGCTTCCGCAGCTCGACCTGGAGGTCGGAGCGGATGCCCATCGTCACGTTGTCGAAATCGATCAGCAGTGCGGCGTTCGGCGCGTGCGCCGGCGGCTGCTTGCTCGCCTGGCGCGGTGGTGGAAAGGTCATGGACTCCTTCAGGAGGCTGTGTGGTCGAGTGCCACCACCTGGGCCAGCTCGCGACGCTTCACCTTCCCGCTCGCCGTCAGCGGGAGCGCGTCGAAGAACCGCACCAGGTCGGGCACCTTGTAGTCGGCCATCTGCTTCCGGGCGAAATCGGTGATGTCCTCGCCCCGGAGGATGGCACCTTCGGTCGGTACGACACAGGCGCACACCATCTCGCCGAGGATGTCGTGGGGGACTCCCACCACGCATACCTCGTCGACGCCGGGATGCGCCCGCAGCACGTCTTCCACTTCGCGCGGGTAGATGTTGTAGCCGCCGCGGATGATCATCTCCTTGCGGCGCCCGACGATCCGCACGTAGCCGTCGGCCTCGAGCATCGCCAGGTCGCCGGTGAGAAAGAACCCCTCCGGCGTGAACGACCGCCGCGTCTCGCCCGGCATCCGGTGGTAGCCCGACATCACGTTCGGCCCCTTCACCGCCAGCTCGCCCACGGCCTCGACGCCGTGCAGGTCGCCGGTGGTCACGTCCACGATCCTGAGCTCGACGCCGGGCAGCGCGCGCCCCACCGTCTCGAGCCGGTGGGCGGGTGAATCGGAGGCGCGCGTCATGGTGACCGTGGGCCCGGTCTCGGTGAGGCCGTACGCGATCTCCACGTCGCACACGCGCCGCACCGCCGTGAGGAGATCCGGCGCCACCGGGCTCCCGGCCACGATGCCCGTCCTGAGCCGCGGCAGCCGCGCCCGCGCGAAGCCGGGCTCCCGCACCAGCAGGTGGAACATCGTCGGCACGCCGTGGCACACGGTGACCTGCTCCCGGGCCATCAGCTCGACCGTCGCCGCGGGGTCGAAGCGGTCGTCGAGCACCAGCGTCGCCCCGACCACGACCGCGCCCGCCATGACGCTGGTGCCGAAGATCGTGAAGAACGGCACCGCGGCCAGCACGACGTCGTCCGCCCCGACGCCCAACGTCTCGGCCACCGCCGCCGCCGTGCCCACCACGTTGCGATGGGAGAGGCGCACGCCCTTGGGCTTCCCCATCGTCCCCGAGGTGTAGAGGATCGTGAACGCGCCGTCGGGATCGCGGGGAGCAAGCGGAGCCGCGAGCCGGGCCCCTTTCGACACCAGGTCGCGGAACGGGAACACCCGGTCATCGTACCAGTAGTCGCCTTCGCCCACCGCGAGGAGGTATTGAACGTCGGGAAGGTCGGCGATCAGCTCGTCGAACAGTTCCACGAAGTCCTTGCCCCCGTGACTCGCGGCGGTCACCACCACCGAAGCCTCGGCGTGGCGCAGCTGGTAGGTCAGCTCGTGGTGGCCCAGCGCGGGATTGACGGGCACCAGCACCGCGCCAAGCCGCGAGGCCGCCAACGCGGTGATGAGCCACTCCGGCCAGTTGGGCAGGTTGACCGCGATGGTGTCGCCGGCCTCGATGCCGAGGTCGGCGAGCGCCGCCGCCAGGCCGTCGGCATCGCGGCTGGCCTGCGCGTACGTCTGCCGCCGGTCACCCGCCACGATGAACGGCCGCTCGGGACTTCGCGCCACGGCGGCGTCGAAAACGTCGGCCAGGTGAGCCGATCCCAAAAAAGTGCCCCCAATCCAGCCCAACTTTCAATGATACCCACGCCAGGACGCGCGGGCCACTTCCAGACAGTGGCAGGGCCATAAGTGGCCGGAAACAGGGCAGTTGCCAGACGCCAAGTTGGGAGTGGTTACGAGATTGGAGCGATCGGACGCCAGACGAGTGGGCAGTACTGACGACTGGTCTGGCCCCTCACGGCTGCCTTCTGGCAACCACTGGCAACTTGGCGTCTGGCAACTGATCTGCCCACCGTCTGTTCTTCTCTCTTGAGACTGACGGTACGGGCCCTAACTTAGGCCCGTGGCCCTGCCCTTCCGTCGCCGCATCTTCGTCTGGCTCGTCGTCGTCGCGGCCATACCCGCGGGCATCGGCATCGGCGTGGCGCTGCTGGCCCCGCAGTTCGCGCTGCCCGTCGGCGGCGCGGCGGCGTGGGATCGCGCCGCCGATACCTGGCGCGGCGCCCAGCTCGCGCTGGCCCGCCAGCCGCTGTCGCCGGCCGCGCGCGCCGCGCTGCGTCGCCACAGCGAGGAGCTGAGCACCTCGCTCTCGCGCGCCCACGAGAGCCTGTCCATCCACCGACTACCTCACGCCGGTCCTGGCCGGCCTCGGCGCCGCGCTCGCCGCCCTGGTGGCGCTCGGCACGGTCCGGCTCGCCGGCCACCTCTCGCGCCAGCTGTCGCGGCCCATCGACGAGCTGATCGCCTGGACCGGACGGCTCACGCGCGGCGAGCCGCTGCCGGAATCGCCCGCGGCCAGGGGAGCGCCGGAGTTCGACGTGCTGCGCGCCGCCTTCCGCTCCATGGCCGCCGATTTGGCCGCGGCGCGCGCCCGCGAGGTGGAGGCCGCGCAGCTCCGCGCGTTCCGCGACCTCGCGCGCCAGGTCGCGCACGAGCTCAAGAACCCGCTCACGCCCCTGCGGTTCGCCGCCTCGCGCCTCGCCCAGCAGGCGCGGCCCGATCAGCAGGAGCTGCTCGAGATCATCGACGGCGAGAGCCAACGCATCGAGCAGATGGCCCGGGACTTCGCCACCCTGGGCCGCCTGCCCGAGGGCCCGCCCGCTCCGGTGGACCTGGCCGAGCTGGTGGACACGCTGGTGAAGGGCACGGTGCCCTCCGGGATCGCGGTGCGGGTCGAGCGGCCGCCGGACCTGCCGATGGTGAGCGCGCACTACGAGCCGCTGCGCCGGGCGCTGCACAACCTGGTGCTCAACGCCTGCGACGCGTGCGAGGCCCGACGCACAGCGCACAGACGCACGGGCGCACGGGAGAGGCGGCCGCACCCGAATCGCCATTGCGCTCCGCGCCGTCGCCAACGGCGCCGCGCCGGCGGTCGAGATCGTGATCCGCGACACGGGCGTGGGCATCCCGCCGGAGCAGCTCGGCCGCATCTTCGAGCCGTACTTCACCACCAAGGCGAAGGGGACCGGACTGGGGCTGGCGCTGGTGCGGCAGACCATCCACGATCACGGCGGCTCGATCGGCGTCGCGAGCGAGCCCGGCCGCGGCACCACGTTCACCGTCACCCTCCCCCTGGCGCGCGCATGACCCGGCACCCGCTCGTGCTCGTGGTGGACGACGAGGCCAACCTGCGCCGGATGCTGTGCGCCGTCCTCGCCTCGGACGGCTTCCGCACCGCCGAGGCGGCGTCGGGCACCGAGGCCGTCGCGGCGGCCGGCCGCCGCCGCCCCGACGCGGTGTTCCTCGACCTCTCCATGCCCGGCGGCCCCGACGGCCTCGAGACGCTCGAGCGCCTCGGCGGCGAGGTGCCCGGCGTGCCCGTGATCATGATGAGCGGGCGCGCGGGCCTCTCCGACGCCGTGCGCGCCACCAAGCTCGGCGCCTACCACTTCCTCGAGAAGCCGCTCGCTCCGGAAGCGGTGCTCCTCACCCTCCGCTCCGCGCTGGAGCTGGCGCGCGCCCGCGCCGAGGCCTCGGCGCTGCGCGAGGCCCTCGGGCCCACCGCCACCCTCGTGGGCACCAGCCCGCAGATGGCGGACCTGCGTTCGCTGATCGCCCGGGTCGCGCCCACCGAGGCCCGCGTCCTCGTGTCGGGCGAATCCGGGACCGGCAAGGAGCTGGTGGCCGGCGCCATCCACGCGGCGAGCCAGCGGGCCGACGGCGCGTTCGTCCGCGTCAACTGCGCGGCCATCCCGCGCGAGCTGGTCGAGTCGGAGATGTTCGGTCACGAGCGCGGCTCGTTCACCGGCGCCACCGAGCGGCGCGCCGGCCGCTTCGAGCAGGCCGACGGCGGCACGCTGTTCCTCGACGAGGTCGGCGACCTCGCGCCCGAGGCCCAGGCCAAGCTGCTGCGCGCCCTCGAGGGCGGCGAGGTCGAGCGCGTGGGCGGCGACCGGCCGATCCCGGTGGACGTGCGGGTCGTCTCCGCCACCAACAAGGACCTCGAGCGCGCCGTGCGGGACGGGAAGTTCCGCGACGACCTCCTCTACCGGCTGAACGTGTTTCCGATCGCCATCCCGCCCCTGCGCGAGCGGCCCGGCGACATCCCGGAGCTGGTCGCCCACTTCGCCGCGCTGGTCACGACGCGCATCGGGCGGCCCGCGGTGACCGTGGCCGACGACGCGATGGGTCTCCTGGTGCGCCACCCGTGGCCGGGCAACGTCCGCGAGCTGGCCAACATCGTCGAGCGGCTGATCATCCTCTCCTCGCGCGCCTCCATCGGCGCCGCCGACGTGGCGAGCGCTCTCCCGGCGGGCGACGGGCACCCGGAGCCGCTCCCGCATCCGGCCGCGATGACGCAATCGCTCACCGACGAGCTGGATCAATTCGAACGCGTGTTGATCGCGCGCGCGCTCTCCGTCGCGGGCGGCAGCGTGGCCGAGGCGGCGCGCCGCCTCTCGACCGACCGGGCCAACCTGTACCGGCGGATGAAGCGGCTCGGCATCGAGCCGACCGCGTGACGTGTCGGAACGACACGAGCGCTCGGCGCCCGCGGAGACAGGCGCGCGGCGGGTCGCAAGTTGCGAGGGGCCAAGTTGCGAGATTCATTTGACTTGAGGAGAGCCGGGTCGCGGCATGGGCCGTGCCTTCACACCGCACGGCACCCCTGCAGGAGTGTGGCATGAGCAAGGCGGCGATCGCAGCTCTGGCCGTTCTGTGCGTCGCGCGGGCGGCGTGGGCTCAAGACACCACCATCACCATTCGGCCGGCGTCGCGCGCGTCGGCCGCGCCGTTCGCGGGCCGCGCAGCTGCCGCGCGACGTGGCGGACGACGTCATCCGGCTGTTCAACGCCGAAACCACCATCCGGCTCACCGGCCCCACGCGCATTCCCGCCGGCCGCGGCATCGACGGCGATCTCGCGGTGCTCGGCGGACCGGTCGAGGTCGGCGGCCGGGTGAGCGGCAGCCTCGTGGTCGTGAACGGCGACGTGACCTTCGATTCCGGCGCCGCGGTCGGCGGGCCCGTGCTGGTAGTGGGCGGCAGCGTGCAGCGCGCCGACCTCGCGCGCATCGACGGCGGGATCCGCGTGTACCAGGATCCGCTGCGCTATCACCGCGACGGCGACCACCTGGTGTACGCCTCCGAGCGCGGGTTCCAGCCGCCGCGCTGGCTCCAGCAGTATGGCTGGGGCGAGGACCAGGCCAACGAGGCCGGCATCCTCCTGGCGCTGAGCGGCACGTACAATCGCGTCGAAGGCCTGCCCATCCTGTTCGGCCCCCGGACCGACCTCAAGGTCGCCGACCAGCTGCGCCTGCAGGCCGACGCGACGGCCATCTTCCGCACCAGCGACATTTCGCTCGACAACAACGACATCGGATATCGGGCCCACGCGGAGCTGGTGGCGGGCAACGCCGATCGGAACGTGGGCCTCGGGCTGCGCGGCTACGACGTCGTCGCGCCGATCGAGAGCTGGCCCCTGCGGGACATGGAAGTCGGCTGGGCGTCCTTCCTGTTCCACCGCGACTACCGCGACTACTACCGCCGCCACGGCGCGAGCCTCTACGCCACGCTGCGGCTCTCCTCCGCGCTGTCGTTCATGGCCGAGGGCCGCGACGAGCGGGAGTCGTCGATCGACGCCCGCACCCCGTGGACGCTGTTCCGGACCGACGAGACCTGGCGGATCAACCCCGCCATCACCGACGGCAAGTACCGCTCGGTGACCGCCTCGTTCCGGCTCGACACGCGCAACGACCGCGCGGCGCCGAGCGCCGGGTGGCTGGTGACCGGCGAATACGAGCTCGCCCACGGCGGCGACGTCACCGGCGACCTGGGACCCTACACGTGCACCGCGTTCCCGTGCGTCAATCCCGCCCTCGCCGACGGCAACCTGGGCTACGAACGGATGGCGTTCGACGCGCGGCGCTACCTCCGCCTCTCGCCGACCGGCCGCCTGGACCTGCGGCTCGCGGGCGGCGGCTGGCTGGGCGGCGAGCCCCTGCCGCTGCAGCGGCGCATCTCGCTCGGCTACCCCGATCCGCTGCCGGGCTACGGCTTCCGCCAGTTCGCGTGCGACGGCAGCCAGCTGCCGGGCGACCCGGCGCTGTGCGATCGCGCGGTGGTGGCGCAGGCCGAGTTCCGGACCCACCTCGGCTTCGACTTCGGGCCGAAGTGGGCGAGCGACTGGGGCGACAACGGCGACGAGCCGTACGAGCCGTTCCACGTGAGCGGCCCCGACCTGGTGGTGTTCGCGGATGCGGGCCGCGCCTGGTCGGTCGCGCGCGACGGCATGGCGGGACCCGACGTGATCCCGGCCGACAAGCTCCCGGCGCTGAGCACGTACCGCACCGACGTGGGATTGGGCCTCGACTTCGGCCCGCTGGGGTTCTATCTGGCCAAACCGCTCGACCAGGCCACTCGCGCGGTGACCTTCACCGTGCGAATGGGCCGCCGCTTCTAGGGGTTTGAACCGGGC
Organism: uncultured Gemmatimonadales bacterium; assembly: GCA_963718005.1. GTDB lineage: Bacteria > Gemmatimonadota > Gemmatimonadetes > Gemmatimonadales > JACORV01 > Fen-1245. Next base: position 352,602 of record CAVQXV010000004.1, on the reverse strand, counting down.
CGCGGGGCTCCTGCTCGCGCTGCTGCTGAGCGCCGGCCCTGCGGCCCTTGCCCAGGAAGTCCATCAGCGGGCACCCCCGGTCACGCCGCATCTGTTCCTCACGCTGCCGGCCGACTCCACGGCCGCGCCGCGGCCGCCCGTGGTGCGCGTCGAGCGCCTGCTCGAAGACGGCGTCTTCGACGGCGCGCTGCGCAACGGGTTCTCCGTCCGGTTTCACTTCCGCCTGGAGCTGTGGAGAAAGGCCGCGCTGTTCGATCACCCGCAGGGTGAGCTGGAGTGGGACGCGGTGGTCCGGCTCGATCCGCTGACCGGGGAATTCGAGCTGATCCGCACCGGCGGCGCCGTGGAGCACTTCACCGCCATGGACGCGGTGAGCCGCGCGCTGGCCCGGTCCTTCACCGTCGAGCTGCTGCCGCCCCCGGGCAGCGGGGCCCGCTACTACTACGTCGCCACGCTGGAGATCGCGTCGCTGTCGCAATCCGAGCTCGACGAAGTGGAGCGCTGGCTGCGGGGCGACGTCGGACCGGCCATCGCGAGCCGCGGCGGGCTCTCGAGCGCCCTGGCGGTGGGGGCGCGCCGGCTCCTCATCCGGCTCTCGGGACTGCCGCGCCGGCAGCTCGAGGTGCGCTCGCCGACGTTCGAGGCGGGCCGCTAGGTCCGGAAGCGCGCGTCGATCGCCCGCCGGATGGCGTCGAGCGTGGCACCCTGGCCATGCATCGTCGCCGCCATCTCCGCCTCCCCGAGGCAGATGTCGCACGACGCCGCGTGCTCGGACTCGTAGCAGGTGAGCAGCGACACGTGGCCCATGTCTTCCTTGCAGTGGCAGTAGCAGTACAGCCCGTCGAACACCTCCGGCATCGCCCGCGCGGCCGTGTAGGCGCGCACCAGGCGCTCGTCTTCGCCGAAGGTCGAGGCGGGCAGCACCCGGGCGCCGGTGATCCCGGCCCGCGGCGTCGGATGGTGTCCCGCTCCGCCCGATTGCGTGGCCAGCACGATCGCCGCGATCGCGACCACCGCGGCGCCCGCGATGATCCAGGGTAGCTTCATCCTCGCCATGTGTCCTCCGGGGGCGCGCTCAGGCGTCCAGCGCGTCGGTGCGCTCGGCCAGCTCCGAGCTGTGTTCCGGCCGCAGGGTCTCCTGGACGGTGTTGTCCGACTTGAGCAGCACGATCGTGGGCCGGTGCACCCGCGCCTCCTCCGGCGTCATCAGGGCGTAGGCGATGATGATGACCGGATCGCCCACGTGCACCAGGCGGGCCGCCGCGCCGTTCAGGCACACGACCCGCGAGCCCCGCTCGCCCTCGACCGCGTAGGTCTCGAACCGCGCCCCGTTCGCCACGTCCACCACCTGCACGCGCTCGAAGGGCAGCAGGCCGGCCGCCTCCATCAGCGCGCCGTCGATCGTGATGCTGCCGATGTAATGCAGGTTGGCTTGCGTGACCGTCGCACGGTGCAGCTTCGACTTGCAGAGCGTCACCAGCAAAGGGGTCGTCCTCGTGGCCCGGGAATGCCCGGAAGCTAACGACCCGGCGCCGCGGACGGGTAGCGCGCCTCCGCGCCTCGCCCCGCGTCCCGGCCGGAGCCTCGCCCGGCCCGGGCCGGGCGCGGTTCACTTCGCGCGATGGAAGCCGGCGAGGGCGGCGAGACCGGCCGCCAGCGCCCGAAGGCCGGAGCGTCGCCCGCGCGGGAAGGCGCCCGCCGGAGGCGGCAGCGCGTCGCGGAAGGCACCCGCGGTCTGGAACCGGTCCGCGGGGTCCTTGGCGAGCGCCCGGCCGATGGCGTCGGCCAGCGCGCCGGGGACGTCGGGACGCCGATCGCGGAGCGGCTTCGGGATCTGCGCGATGTGCGCCGCGACCACCGCCTGCAACGTCGGGCCGCCGAACGGCGGCGCGCCGACCAGCATCTCGTAACCGACGATGGCCAGCGCGTAGACGTCGGAGCGCGCGTCCACCTGCGCTTCGCCGATCGCCTGCTCCGGCGACATGTAGGGCGGCGTGCCCACCGCCATGCCGGGATCGGTCAGCCTCCGCACGCCCCGGGCCTCCTCCACCGCGCGCGCCACGCCGAAGTCCGTCAGCATGGCGTGCCCTTCCTGCAGGAGGATGTTGCCGGGCTTGACGTCCCGGTGGACGAACCCGGCCGCGTGCGCGACCGCGAGCGCGTCCGCCACCTCGCGGAGGATCGTCAGGCAGTCCTCGATCGGCAGCCGGCCTTCCCGCTGCAGCCGGTGCCGCAGCGACTCGCCCGTCCAGGTACGGCATGACGTAATACAGCAGGTCGCCCTGGGCGCCGGCGCTCAGCACGGGGAGGATGTTGCGGGTGCTGCAGGTGCGCGGCCAGCGAGATCTCGCGCTTGAACCGGGCGGCGCCGACCTCGCTCGCGGAATCGGGCGAGAGCACCTTGATGACGACCCGGCGGTCCAGGGCGCGCTCCACGGCGAGGAACAGCCGGCTGGCGGTGCCGCCACCCAACTCTCCCTCGATGTGGTACACGCCCTTGAGCGCCGCGTCGAGGCGCGCCGCGAGATCGTCCACCGCCGCTCGTCCGGGATGTGAGACGCTGAACATAGGCCGGCTGCTTGACAATTGCGAACCGGCCGTGAGGCTTCATCCTCGTGAGTGCGCGCCGCCTGACCGTCATCCAGCACCTCGCCGCCGAGGGACCGGGCCTGCTGGCCGCGATCGCCGCCGATCACGGGTTCGCCCTCGACGTCAGGCGCATGGACCGGGGCGACCCCGTCCCCTCGGGCGCCGCCGCGCTCGAGGGCCTCGTCGTGCTCGGCGGCACCATGGCCGCGTTCGACGCGAGCTACCCGCATCTGGCCGCCGAGCAGCGCCTGCTCGCCGACGCGTGCGCGCGCGGCCTTCCGGTGCTCGGCGTGTGCCTGGGCGCGCAACTCCTCGCCGCGGCGCTCGGCGCGCGCGTGTTCAAGGGCCCGGCCACCGAGATCGGATTCGGCGAGGTCAAGCTGACCGCTGCGGGAACGCGCGACCCCATTCTCGGGCCCTCGGGCCCCGCGCTGCCCGTGTTCCACTGGCATGCCGACACCTTCGATCTGCCGCCCGGCGCCGAGCTCCTGGCGAGCTCGACCGCCTACGCGCAGCAGGCCTTCAGCGTCGGCGGGCGGGCGTACGGGCTGCAGTTCCACATCGAGCTGGACCGGGCGCTGGCGCGCGAGTGGGCCTCCGTGCTGCCGGCCGGCGTCCGGCTCGACGAGAAACGCCGCGCGGCCGTCGAACCGACCGGCCGCGCCATCCTCCATCGCTTCTTCAGCCAGGTGCCGCGCTAGGCTAGTGGCCGGGCGCGGTGTGCTGGCCCATGGCCCCGTGGCGCATCCCTCGCGGGCCCTTCGCCATCGCGTCCACCTGCGCCCGCTGCTCGTCGGTCAACGCCGCCCGCGCCAGCGCGGCCGACCGCAGCATCGCCCACATCGCGTCACTCATGTACTTGTGCGCCGCGTCGAAGTGCATCTTCACCGCCGCCGTGTCGGGCGCCGCCGCGTGCAGCGCCGCCTCCATCTCGCCCATGTGCATCTGGGCCTGCTGCGCCGCGGCATCGTGCGTCGTCTTGGCGGAATCGGCGAGGAGCGTGAGCTGGGAGACCTGATCGCCGGTCAGATGCAACGCATCCTTGCGCCGCAGCAGGTGCTCGGGGACGTAGGCCATGGCGCGCATCATCGGCGCCATCATCGAGTCCATGCCCGGCATCATGCTGCCGTGCATCGCCATGCCGGCGGCGGCACGGTGCGCGGGATGCTGCTGTGCGGCCAGCGGCGAGGCCGCCGCGGCCAGGACCACCACCAATGCCATCGCCTTCATCGTCGGGCTCCGTCGAAGGGGGAGGAACAACAGTAGCGCCGCGAGCAGCCAGGTTGCAGGGACGCGCGCGCCCTGCGTTGCTACTACACCACGATCCGGAAGATCCGACCCGGGCGAGGCGAGCGGGAGACCCGCTCGGACACCCGCCCCTTCCGGCCCGGCGCGCCGGTGTCGCATTGTGTCCAAGGTGGCCTTGTGAATTCGGACACAACAGATTCAGTTTGCCAGTTTCAACCGCCAATAGCCATCGTAACACATTGATGCACATCGTGTTATAGTGTTGCTACCGATGGCATAGCACCTGCTCTCGACTCCGTACGACTACCTAGGCCCAGACCTGATCGCTACGGGCCCTGAACGTTGGGAAGCGCGAGGAGCCGTTATGAACCATCCGATCCGAGTCCTGCACCTCTGGCGGGCGCCGCGTTCGCGTTGACCGCGACGGCATGCGTGAAGGACAGCACGGCGCCGTCCGGCGTGAACACCAAGGACGCCGCCTTCGTCGGTTACAGCGACCCGACGACGAAGCAGACGACCTGCGGCAACTGCCACATCGATCGGCAGCGCGACTGGCAGGCCACGAAGCACGCCAGCGCGCTGGGCGGATCTGCAGGCATCGGGCGGCGCGCAGCCCTACTGCTACCAGTGCCACACGACCAACGGGTTCTCGAACCTGGCCCAGGACAGCGCGGGCTACTTCGGGGTCCCCGCCGCCGCGCAGAAGTACTACCAGGACGTGCAGTGCGAGTCGTGCCACGGCCCCGGGGCCACGCACATCGCCGCGCCCGACGAGACGCAGCCGCTCTCGACGATCGCGGCCGGATACGGGCGCGCCGGCGGGCTGCGGCACGTGCCACACCGGCACGCACAGCCCGTTCGTGGATCAGTGGGTGCAGTCGGGTCACGGCACCGTGGAGCCCGCGGCCAACGGCAACGCCTCCTGCGTCGGTTGCCACTCCGGCCAGGGCGCGCTCGCGCGGTTCGACAACAAGGTCGCCTATCTCGAGCAGAACAGCGGCACCTGGCAGCCCATCACCTGCGCGGTCTGCCACGATCCGCACGGCAGCCCGAACCCGGCGCAGCTGCGCTATCCGATCGCGACGGCCGACCTGGGCACCAACCTGTGCATGCAGTGCCACTACCGGAACTCGACGCCGACGCCGTCGTCGAGCCGCGGCGCGCACTCGCCGCAGGGTCCGATGCTGCTCGGCGAGGCGGGCTGGGTGCCGCCGAACTTCGCGTACGACGAGACGCAGCAGGCGTCCACGCACGGCTCCTCGGCCAACCCGAACCTGTGCGCGACCTGCCACGTCGAAGCGTACGACGTGACGGACCGGGCGACCGGCAAGTTCATCGTGCACTCGACCGGCCACCTGTTCCGCGCCATTCCGTGCACGGACTCGACCGGCGTGCCCGTCTACAACGACAACTGCTCCGACTCGCAGCGTCGCTTCAACGCCTGCACCACGAGCGGCTGTCACGCGTCGGCCGCCCAGGCCATGGCCGACCGCCAGGTGCTCACGGGCCGCCTGCAGGGCCTGGTGCGCACGATCTGGGTGGACGCCAACGGCAACGGCAAGGTGGACGCTTTCCCGACGGATTCCGGCCTGGTGGCGCTCGTCAAGGCCAACGACACGACGCAGTTCGAGATCACCGGCCCCAACGCCAACGTGGAGACGGTCGGCAAGGGCGCGTGGTTCAACGCCGACATGGTGCAGCGTGCCGACGGCTCCTACGGCGTGCACAATCCGATCTACGCCGAAGCGCTGCTGCTCGGCACGATCGACGCCTTGCATGCGCAGTACACCTACCTGCCCGCCGCTCCGGTGGCGGTGCAGCAGCAGATGCGGGCACGGGAGCAGGCGCTGGGGATGAAGCGCTGATCCGTACCTGAGGCTCCGGGACCGACGCCGCTCCGGCGGCCCGGGCTCGGCACATCCAACGGGCCGGTCCTCTCGAGGGCCGGCCCGCTTGACGCCTAGAGGGCTTCGGGGAGCAATTTAGTCGTCGTGACTCGCTACTACATCCGGATTCTCGATCGCTGGGGAAGGCTGGGGCGCCGGTGGCGCATCGGCCTCCTGTCCGGCTTCACGGTCGCGCTGCTCGGTGCGTCGCTGGTCGGATACCACCAGTGGCACTACATGCAGCACGACAACCGCTTCTGCCTCACCTGCCACCTGATGGCGGATCCTTTCCAGCGCTTCAGCCGCAGCGCGCACGCCAAGCTCGAGTGCCACACCTGCCACGAGGGGCGCCTCCCGGAGCAACTCCACCAGCTCTGGATGACGATGGTCGAGCATCCGACCAACATCGGTCGGCACGCCGACGTGCCGAACAGCGTCTGCGCCAAGTGCCACGTGACGGGCGACTCGACCCGGTGGAAGATCATCGCCGCCACGGCCGGACACCGGATCCACCTCGAGTCGAAGGATGCCCGGCTCGCGGGGATCCGCTGCGTCACCTGTCACGGCGTGTCGCTGCACGAGTTCGCGTCGGTGGACCGGACGTGCCTCAAGTCCGGTTGCCACGAGCGCAACATCATCAAGCTCGGCACGATGGGGCAGCTGCCCGAGATGCACTGCACCAGCTGCCACAACTTCCTGGCCGAGGCCCGGACGTTCGCGGTGGACAGCCTCGGGAAGCCGCTCACGCCCGCGGCGGCGCAGTGCCTGAGCTGCCACGCCATGCAGGAGCGGACCAAGAAGCTGGACATCGGCAAGGACCCGCACCAGGGCGTGTGCGGCGACTGCCACAATCCGCACACCCAGACCAAGCCGCAGGACGTGAATTGCACCACCGGCAGCTGTCACGCGGGATGGCGCAGCGTCAGCTTCCACAACGGGGTTCCGCATCCGGAGCGCTGCACCAGCTGCCACGAGCCCCATAGCTGGCGGGTGAACGGCCAGAACTGCCTGCGTTGCCACGCCAACGTGTCGCGCGAGGCGCCGCTGCGCGGCCGGCGCGTGACCCTGGCGCCTCGCTCGCTGCTGCACGACGCGGGTGGGGTAGCCGACTTCGCCTCCGCGGCGCCGGTCGCCTGGTCCGGCGTCCAGGCGCCGCAGGACGAGCCCCAGCAGCAGGTACCCGCCGCGCGGCCGGCGCAGGTGCCGCGCTTCTCGCACGGCGACCACCGCGGCCAGCAGTGTTCGAGCTGTCACTCGAGCCGCGTCAAGCACGGCGAGCTGCTGGTCCGCTCGCTCGCGGACTGCCAGAGCTGTCATCACAGCGGGCCGGACCGGGTGGTGTGCTCGACCTGCCACGACGTGACGGCGCTGAGCCGCACCACGCTCGAGACCCAGCAGACGTTCCCGGTCGCGGCGAAACACGCCACCGAGACCCGGCGGTTGCCGTTCGAGCACGCGCCGCACCAGGGGTTCGCGTGCACGCAGTGCCACACCAACACCGTGACCCGCGCGCCCGACGGGGCCGCGTGCGCGAACTGCCACGCCAGCCACCACACGGCGGCCGCCAACTGCGTGGCCTGCCACGCCGCGACCCGCCCGATCCTCGCGCACAAGGCGGCCGACCATCCGAACTGCGTCACCTGCCATGGCGCGCGCGCGGCGAACCTGCCGGCCACCCGCGAGATGTGCCTGATGTGCCACACGACCCAGACCCGGCACGTGCCGGGCAAGCCGTGCGAGCAGTGCCACAAGGTCCTGGCGCAGAGCTGATGGCGAGCCGCCTGGGGCTCGGTATCGTGGCGGCGGCCTGGTGCGGTGCCGCGTTCGGCGCGGCGCCGCTTGCGGCGCAGGCCGTCCGCCTGCACGGCACGACCACCACGCAGTACGTCCAGCTGCGGCCCATTCAGTACGATTCGACCGCGAACGCCGACAGCGGCGCCTACCTGACGCTGCCGGTCGCGTACGCGGCCCCGTTCACCCAGGACCTCGAGCTGTCGGCCTGGGGGCTGGGCGTGTCGGGCCTCCGGGCATACGCCCTGGTGCGCGGCCGCGCGGCCCTGGGCTCGGACCTGGTCTGGCCGCAATCCGACACGCACTTCGAGGCGCTGTACGCCTACCTCGAGCTGGAGCGCCCGCGGTACCTGCTGCGCCTCGGCCGGCAGCAACGCTCCTCGGGGCTGGGATTCTACGGGTTCGACGGCCTCACGGCCGCCTGGCGGCCACTCGCCGCGCTGCGGTTCGAGACCTACGGCGGGCGGGGCCTGGCCCGCGCCTCGATGGAATCGTTCAACAGCTCGGCCATCGCGGCGCTCGACCCGCTGCGCCCCGATCTCGGCACCATCCTGCTCGGGGCGTCGGTGTGGGCCGCGCCGTCGCCGCGCTCGACCTTCAGCGCCACCTATCAGCGGGAGCTACTGAGCGACCGCAGCGGCCTCGTGTCGGAGCGGGCGGCCTTCGACGGGCGGGTGGGCGTCGGCTCGCACCTCATCTTCTCCGGCTCGGCCGACGCCGACATCGCGCGGCAGCAGTGGGGCAAGGCGCAGCTCACGGCCATGTACCTGCTCGGCTGGGGCTCCGTCCAGATCGAGGCATTCCAGTACCGGCCGGCGCTCGACCTTTCGAGCATCTGGGGCGTGTTCATGCCGGAATCGCACGCCGGCTACTCCGCCACCGCGAACGTGACGGCGAGCCGCGAGCTGACGCTCACGGGCGCCTACACCTACCGCCGCTGGCAGCCCCTCAGCAGCGGCTCGCCCTTTCTCGTGGACGTGGGCAACGACCAGAACGAGCTGACCCTCGGGGGCCGCGCACGGCTCGGCACCATCACGCTCGACGGCAGCTACCACCTGGAGCTGGGCTTCGGCGGAGACCAGAGCGCGGGGGACCTGTCGGCGGCGTACGCGCCGTCGGACGGGTGGAGCGCGGGCGTCGAGACCACCGCGTTTCAGCAGACCGACATGTTCCGCGTCGCCAGCGGCACCGTGTACGGCATCGGGGGGAACGTGCGGACCGCGCTTGGCGACCGGCTCGGCGTGAGCGCGAGCCTCATGCGCTACCTGCACCGGCGCCTGACGGGCTCGACCGGCATCGACTGGAACCAGACCCGCGCCTCGGTCACGTTCGACTGGACGATGGGCGCCGACGCCGACCACGCCGGGAGCTACCGATGATCGGCCGGACGCTGGCGGTCCTGGCGACGCTCGCGGGCGCGCTGGCGGGCGCGAGCGGCCCGCCCGGCCACCGGCCCGCGCCCGCCGCCACCGGTCCGGGCCGACGCCGATTCGTTCCCGCACGCCCGACACGCGCGGCTGTTCACCACCTGCGCGTCGTGCCACGCGGGCATCGCCACCGGCGACACCGCGCGCTTCCTGCCTTCGCCCGAGTCGTGCGCCAGCTGCCACAACGGCGACCTGGTGCGCGCCGTCACCTGGACGCCGGCGCCGCCTCGCGCCACCAACGTCGTGTTCGACCATGCGCGGCACCTCGCCCTGTTCGCACGCGCCGGCATCGGACCGGAATCGGCGTGCCAGCGCTGCCACGCGGCGGCGGACACGCTGCCCTTCATGAGCGTGGGACGCGCCGATCCCGAGCGCTGCGTGGGCTGCCACGGCCGCGGCGCGCCCAGCCATCTCGCCCAGCGCAGCTGCGAGCCGTGCCACCTCCCGCTGCACGACGCGCCGGCGCTCGACGTCGCGACGATCACGACGTTCTCCAAGCCGCCCTCCCACGACTCGGCGTGGACGCTGAACCACGGCGACGCCGCGACCGGATCCACCTGCGCGGTGTGCCACGCCCAGCAGTTCTGCGCCGCGTGCCACGTGAACGCGCGCCGCGTGGACGCGATCCGCGGCCTGGCCCCCGACGACCGGGTCGCCGCGATCGTCCGGACGCTGGCGGTGACGTATCCGCGCCCGCCGTCGCACCTCGCCGCCGACTGGCCGCGGCAGCACGGCGTGACGGCCCGCGCGGGCGTGGCCGAGTGCGCCAACTGCCACACCCAGGAGTCGTGCCTCGGCTGCCATCGCGTGGAGGAGCGGGTGCCTCCGGTCCTCGAGCTGCCGCGTCGCGTCAGCGGGGGCGCCGCCGGCGTGGACCTCGTCGGGCATCAAGCCCGCCGACCATACGCCCGACCAGCTGCTGCGCCACAGAGTCGTCGCGGCCGGCGGCACGGCGAGCTGCAACGTGTGCCACCGGCCCTCCTACTGCGCGAGCTGCCACGACGCGGCCAGGGCCCCCGGGTTCCACGGCCCGAACTTCGTCCAGCGCCACGCGCAGGCGGCCTACACCGCCGAAGCCGAGTGCGCGGCGTGCCACCAGACGCAGGTGTTCTGCCGCTCCTGCCACCGGATGGTCGGCGAGGCCGACACCGGGGCCCCGACCGGCAAGTTCCACGACCAGCAGCCCGGATGGCTGTTCGGGCACGGCGGCGTGGCGCGCCGGGCGATCGAGACGTGCGCCGGCTGCCACGAGCAGACCTTCTGCCTGCGTTGTCACTCCGCCATCGGTGGCCAGGGCGTGAACCCGCACGGCAGCACCTTCGATCCGCGGGTGGAGAGCAAGAACCCGGCGACGTGCCGGCTGTGCCACGGCGCCAGCATTCCGAAGTGACGAGGACATCCGGCCGCGGCGGCGGGCGGTGCGGTGGCTCACCGGGAGGTCATGCCAACGCGAAGAGGCCAGCCCTGCATCGGCTGGCCTCGCTCGTTGCGCACCCCGGCTCGGCGGCGCCTAGCGCGGCGCGGCGCCCGCGCCGGACGGTGCAGCGAGCCGGCGCGCCAGCGCGTGCGCGCCCAGCGCGACGGCGACGGGCGCGAGCACGGTGATGGCCCACGACACCGGCAGGCTCAGCCCGAGCTCCGCGCCGAACCCGGCCAGCGACAACGCCAGAAACAAGGTCAGGACCGCCAGACCGAGGGCGAGCCGGGTGGGGCCGGCCGAGGGGCGCTCCGCGTAGTAGAGCGACGAGGGAGTGCGATCGAGCCACGGCACCAGTACGAGCAGCATCGTCAGGAGCCCAGGCACCAGCATCGCGCCGATGGCTTCGGACCCGATGGTCGCGCCCAGGAGCCGGAAGCTCAGGGCACCGGGGACCAACCGCAGCGCCCCGTACACCCACAACAGATACCAGTCGGGCTTCACGTCGGGCGTCACCGGTTGCGGCGGTCCGTAGAGCGCGGACGGGTGCACCGGCAGGAAGGCCGCCAGCGCCGCCGTCGCCGCCACGATCACCAGGAACAGGATCCCCATCAGCACCACCTGCTCCGGCCACAGCGGGATCCCGTGGATCCACGTTCCGGCGGGCGCCTCGCGCTCGGACCGGGCCGCCGGGAACTCCGTGTGCTTCTGCTTCAGCACGATGAGGAGGTGCAAGCCGAGCAGCCCGCCGAGGGCGAGCGGCACCAGGATCACGTGATAGGCGAAGAAGCGCGGCACGGTCTCCGGCGACGGGAACCGGCCGGCGAAGACGAAGTCGGCGAGCGCAGGACCGGCCCAGGGCACCGACCGCGCGATGCCGTAGCCGATCGCCGTCGCCGTGACCGAGAACTGGTCGTACGGGAGGAGATAGCCCGCGAACGACGCCGCGATGGTCGCCCCGAGGAGCGCGAGCCCCAGCACCCAGTTCAGCTCGCGCGGCCGCCGGTAGGCGGCGGTGAAGTACACCCGCAGCAGGTGCAGGAGGATCGCGGCGATCATCAGGTGCGCGGCCCAGTGGTGCATGCGGCGGATCAGCGCGCCGAACGGCGTGGCGTCGATGGCCAGCGTGCTCGCGTACGCGGCCGGGAGCCGGCCTGCGTCCGCCGCCACGATCTGCGCCGACGGCTCGTACGACAGCGCCAGGTAGACGCCCGGTCGCCACCAGCACCACGAAGCAGAACAGCGCGATCTCGCCGAGGAAGAACGTCGAGTGCACCGGGAACGGCTTGCCCAGGTACTTGGCGCGGAACCGCTGCAGCGCGAGCCGATCCTCCAGCCAGCCGGACACGGTCATGCCGCGCCCCGCACCGTCACGCCTTCACGCCGATGGGCGCGTTGAACGGGCCGGCCGCCAGGATCTCTCCCTTGGCGTTGAGCTTGACCGGCAGCTGCGGCAGGGGCCGCGGCGGCGGGCCACCCATCACGATCCCGCCGCGCTGCGGATTGAACATGCCGCCGTGGCACGGGCAGTGGATGTGGGGGAACGGCGCCTGCTCCATCGGCTCTTCGGAGAAGCGCACCGTACATCCCAGGTGGGTGCAGATGGCGCTGTACGCGACGATCCCCTTCGCCGCGCCGGCCATGTCGAGCGGCGGCCCGAACTCGGCGGGGTCGAGCTTGCAGACCACCGCGAGGTTCTCGTGGTTGTCGGACTTCCCCTCGGGGTAGGCGAGCACGGCCTCGTTCTGGGTGAAGCTGCCGTCGGTGATCGGCTGGCCGGCGTTCTGACCGAGCGCGAACACCAGGCGGTCGCCGGCCTCCACGCCGCGCGCCGCCGCGGCGCGCGAGCGCCCGCGGAGCGTGAGCACGCCGGGCACGAGCGCCGCAATCGCGGCGACGATGCCGGTCGTCAGCGACCAGTTGGCGAAGCGTCGGCGATCCACGCCTGTTCCTCCGTTCGGCCGGCGAGCGGCCCGTATGCGGTTCCCCGCCTTCCTCCTACCACGGCACCCCGTCGTCCCGCTCCGAGCGCACGGACCGGAAGGGCACGAACGTCCGGCTGTACAGGGCGAGCAGTCCGGCCAGCGCCAGAAGACCCGCCGCCAGCGCCGAACCCAGCAGCCACACGGGCCAGGCCGCCACGATGCCCGCCGCGAAGGCGCCGAGCGCGCCGACCTCGAGCAGGACCAGCACCGCGAGGAGCACGACCGATCCTCCGCTCGGGCTCCGACGGCCCCGCCGCGGTCCCCGCACCCTCAGCCGCGCGGCCCAGGAGACCGTGCACGCCGATGACCAGCAGAATGGCCATCCAGGTGGCCAGCATGATCTGCACGTCGGTCAGGTGGTCCGGCAGCGTCGAGCCCGCGCCGGCCGCAGCCGCCGCCGGGCCCGCGTAGAGATCCAGCAGGGCCACGGCCTTGTGGCCCTCGACGTGGTACGCCATCAGGTCGGGCGTTTCGGAGGACGCCATCAGCACCCGCATCGGGCCGCGGACGATCGGCCGATCGGTCGAATCGTACGCGGTCAACGGCCGCTCGAACTCGATGGTGGTGCCCGCCTTGCTCTTGCGCCCCGCCGAAGTCAGCACGTCGTCGTGACCGCCGAGCGAGACGTCGGACACGTGACTCGTCGGGGTGTTGGCGAAATCGTCCTCCACGTGCGCCCCGCGCGCGTCCACGTAGCCGATCACGATGTCCGCCCCGTACATCAGCGGCCCCTCCCCGCCGAATCCCACCGCCACCCAACCGGTGTCCGGAGAGGTCACGGCGCCGATCAGGCGATCGCCGACGATGCTCCACTGGAAGACCAGCTTGCTGGCGTCGTCGGCCCAGCGGAAGCGGTATTCGCCGGGGCTGACCTGGCCGTCGATGCGGTGCGCGGGGGCCGGCGCGCCGAGGGCGAGAAGGCGCTGCGGCAGGTGGAACGTGAAGGCGAGCAGCAGGGCCAGCAGCGCCCCACCCGACAAGGCCACCGCCGGAAAGCGGTCCGCATCCCTCACGGGCGCCGCGGCTTCGCGAACGTGGGCTCATCGCGCGGCGCGGGGTGGCCAAGTGCCATCCACGCCGCGGTGATGTCACTGTCGGCCGCGTCGAGGCGGGCGACCGTCGAGTCCAGGCGGAACTCGTGCCACACTTCCGCCGCCGCCGCCAGTTGTCGCTCGGCATCGCCGACCAGCCGCCGCGCCCTCGCCGCTGCGGCGGTGTTGCCTGGGGCACGGGCCTCGGTCGTCACCACGTCGAGCAGTCTGCTCTCGGAGCGCAGCAGCGCCAGCACGCGAGCCGCTTCTCGCGCCTCGCCTGCCGGCGCCACCCCGCCGTTGTGACAGGCGCTGCAGGTCGCAAGCATGTCCTCGGGCGACAGCACGGACGTCGCCATCGCGCCGTGGCAGGTGACGCAATTCGGTCCCCGTCCATCGCTCTTCAGCCGCGCGAAGTGGACGCTGGACCGGAAATAGCCCGCCACCGACGCGTGGCAGCGCCCGCACGTATCCGGCACGCGGCTGAAGTAGGTCAGGCTGGAGGAATCGGCCGAAGGTGCGACGCCCTGGTGCGCGGCCTGCCGGTCAGCGCTCGCCGGATCTCCTCCGTGGCAGGCTTCGCAGCTCACCCCCGCCGCGGCGTGACCCGACCGACGCCAGGCCACGAAGCCGTGGCCCGCTTCCGACGTGCGTGACAGACTCGAGTGGCAGGCCACGCACCCGTTCGCCGCCCGCGCGCGCACCGGTTGCGCCCGCGCCTGATCGGCCGCGGCGACGGACAACACCATCGCCGCCGCCAGGCCCAGTGCGGCGCGCATCCGCCCCATGCCCGCGCCCGCCGGCCGGCGCTGCCTAGCGCCGGCTCAGGGTGCGGATGTAGGCCACGAGCGCCACGATCTCCTCCGGCTTCAGGCGGCTCTTGAACGACGCCATCAACCGGCCCTTGCCGTTGGTGACCGTGGCCACGAGAACGCTGTCGGGCAGCGAAGCGAGCGTCGCGGGATTCGAGAAATCGGGTACGCCCATCGAGTGCGCCATGGACGCACTCGGCGCGCCCTTCGGGCCGTGGCAGGTAGCACAACTCTTGGAGAACAACGAGGCCGCATTGACCGGCTGTTGGGCCCGGAGCGAGCCCACCGCGGCGAGGGCGAGTACGGCGACGACGGCGAGAGCTTTGGTAGTCATGGGCGCCTCCCTTTCCAGACGAGGTTACTAGCCTATTCTCGGCTCTGCGGCAACTCCGAGGCAGCCACTCCCGTGTCGGCCCAACGACGGTGAATTCGAAGCGCGATGACGGGTGCCCTGAAGGCCCGGAGAAAGGGCAAGTTCCGTGCCGACATTCGGCTTTAGGTGAGGCATACCAACGCCTTGCGAGCGACGTCACGCGGCACGCCGCTCAAGCCCACCGGACGCTCCGGCGCCACCGTTCGACCCCTCTGGAAGGCCTCGCCAGAGCGATACCAGCCTGCGCGCGAGACGTGTCGTTGGTTGCTAACCCGAGTCCTTTAGACGAGCTTTCGGGACAGGATGACCCAGACCGCAACCCAACCCGACCCGGCGCTGGTCGCCGCGATCCTGGAGATGGCCGCCGACGCCATCATCTGCGTGGGTCCGGACGACCGCGTCCTCTCGGCCAATCGGGGGGCGGAGCGGATGTTCGGCTGGCCCGCGGTGGAGCTGATCGGCCAGCCGTTCGCCGTGCTGCTGCCCGAGGAGGAGTTGGCGCGCGGCGAGATCGACTGGATGCGCCGCACGACCGACTCCCAGGGCGCGATCCGCGACTACGAAACCCGGAGGAAGACCAGGGACGGGCGGATCGTGGACGTGAGCATCACGCGGACGGCGGTGCACGACGAGTCGGGCAACCTCGTCGGCTACTCGGCCATCCTGCGCGACATCTCCGACCGCAAGCGCATCGAGCGGCAGCTGCTGACGGCCGAGCGGCTGGCCACGGCGGGCCAGGTGGCGGCGGGCGTGGCGCACGAGATCGGCGCGCCGCTCACGGCCATCTCGGTCGCCGTGGACCACATGCTCCAGTCGCGCTGCAACTTCTGCGGCGGCGGCGAAGAGATGCAGGTGCTGCTGTCGCAGACCGACCGCATCGCGAAGCTGGCGCGCCGCCTGGTGAATCTCGCCAAGCCGGCGGGCCTGGTGTTCACGCCCAACAGCGCCAACGACGTGGTCGAGCAAGCGACCAGCCTGGTGCAGCCGCAGCTCAGCCGGCACCGCATCCGCCTCGAGCTCGTCCTCGAGCCGACTCTGCCCGCGATTCACGCCGACGAGGCGCAGCTCCAGCAGGTGCTGATCAACCTGTTCCTCAACGCGCAGCGGGCGATGGCCGACACCGGCGGGCTGCTCCGGGTCGCGACCCAGGCGTTCGGACCGGACATGGTCGAGATCGTCGTTTCGGACAACGGCCCGGGCATCGCCGAGGCGGACCTCCCGCACATCTTCACGCCGTTCTTCTCGCGCTCCGGCGGCACGGGACTCGGCCTGGCCCTCGCGGCGCAGATCGTGAAGTCGCATCGCGGAACCATCGACGTCGCCTCCACGCTCGGCCAGGGCGCGACCTTCACCATCCGGATACCCGCATCGGTGAGCCATGACTGAACCGGAAACCGCCGCTCCACCCGTCGCGCTGCGACGCGTGCTGGTGGTCGAAGACGATGCCGTGGTCCTCGGCCTGCTGACCAAGATCATCGGGGAGGCGGGCTACGACGTGACCGGTGCGCCCACCGGCGAAGCGGCGCTCGCCGAGCTGGACAAGCAGCTGTTCGACGCGGTGCTGCTCGACCTCAACCTCCCGGGCGTGCAGGGCATGGACGTCCTGTCGGTGGGGCCGACGCTCCAGACCGACGTGCCGTTCATCGTGATGACGGCCTTCGGCTCGGTGGACACGGCGGTCGAGGCGATGAAGCGCGGCGCGTTCGACTACGTGAGCAAGCCGTTCCGCACCGAAGAGCTGCTGCTCACGCTGCGGCGCGCGCACGAGGAGACGGAGCTCAGGCGCGAGGTGGCGCGGCTCCGCCGCCACGTGAAGGAAGAGGGCCCCGGCGTCGAGATGGTGGGCCGCAGCGCGGCCATCGAGCGGGTGCGCGACCTGATCGCGCGGGTGGCGCCGAGCAAGGCCACGGTCCTCATCACGGGCGATACGGGCACGGGCAAGGAGCTGGTGGCCCGCTCCATCCACTTCATGAGCGGCCGCAACGAGCGCCCGTTCGTCGCCGTCAACTGCTCGGCCATACCCGAGACCCTGCTCGAGTCCGAGCTGTTCGGGCACGTGAAGGGCGCCTTCACCGGGGCCATCGCCAACAAGCGCGGCCTCATGGAGGAGTCGAGCGGCGGCACGCTGTTCCTCGACGAGATCGGCACGGTTTCCGCCAACATCCAGGTGAAGCTGCTGCGCGCGCTCCAGGAGCGCAGCATCATGCGGGTCGGCGGCCGGGAGCCGGTGCCGATCGACATCCGGCTCATCGCCGCGACCAACCTGGACCTCGGGGAGGAAGTGCGGTCCGGGCGGTTCCGCGAGGATCTGTACTACCGCCTGAGCGTCTTCCCCATCCGCGTGCCGCCCCTGACCGAGCGGCGCGACGACATTCCGCTGCTGGCGGCGTTCTTCCTCCGCCGCGCGGCGTCCGAGCACGGCGTGACGCCGCCCGCCATCCCGCCCACCACGATGCAGCGGCTGATGGAGTACGAGTGGCCCGGCAACGTGCGCGAGCTGGAGAACTTCATCGAGCGTTCGGTCATCATGCACGCCGGCGCGAAGACGATTCCGTTCGATCCGGCCGAGGGGCTGTACCGGCGGCGCGAGCACGACGTGCTGAAGACCGCGCGCACGGAGCGGTGGAACCTCGACCACCTGGAGCGGGAATACATCCTCGCCGTGCTCGAGGAAGTGGCCGGCCACCAGGGGCGCGCGGCGGAGGTGCTCGGCATCGACCGGCGCACCCTCTACCGGAAGCTGAAGCGCTATCGCGGCGAGCCCGAAGACGGCGAGCCGGACGACCTCGGCGACGAGCCCGAGGCGTCGAGGGTTGAGACGGGCTAGATAGCCTCGAGCCCGCCCGGCGCGGACACGATGTCTCATGGCAATCCAAGGCCCCGGCGCTCACCCGCCGGGGCCTCTTTGTAACCGACGCCTGAATAACGAGTTACGAAACCGGCGCGGATTCGCTCCCGTGGTACGCGATGCGCAACTGAGCTACGGCGTGATCGAGTCCCTGCTCATCGCCGTGGACGCCGCTCCCTTTGCGGATCGCGTAGCCGGTTGGCTGCCCGACCTCGTGAGCGCGGGCGTGCGCCGGGCCACGCTGTTCCACGCCATCGAAGGCGTCGGCGCGGCGTGCGTGAAGGAACTCGACGACCTGCGTCCCCGGCTCGACCGGCTCGCCGTGCAGCTGGCGGCGCGCGAGGTGGAAGCCGATATCGCCTTGAAGCGCGGCGACCGCGTGCGGTGGCTGACCTCGCTCGCGGAGCTCCGGACCAGTCAGGTCGTGGTGCTCGGCGTGCGCTGCTCGGCGACGCCGCACCAGGGCACCATCGGCGCGACGCTGCGGCTCCTGCTCGAGGAGTCGCACGTGCCGCTGCTGGTGCTTCCAGCGGCCAGGGACGCGAAGGGTCCGCGCCTGTTCGACAAGCCGCTGCTGCTGTCGGACGGCCGCACCGCGACGGCGCTCGAGACCCGGGCGCGCGCGCTGATCCCCGTACCATTGCGCGTCGCCAAGTTCGCTGCGGGCGACGCTCCTCCGGCAGAGGCCTCGCTGATCGTTCTGGGGCCCGAACTGTCGGGTCACGCGTTCGAACGCGTGATCACCACAGGTAGCTCCTGCCCGGTGCTCGTTTTCCCGGCCCCGTCACTTTCCGTCCATCCTGAGAAGGGCCCGAGCGCCGTAGTCACCCCACCGTCGGAAGTATCGGGCGCCGCACGCAAGGGCTAGGTCATACCATCGACCGCGGCCGCTCGTGTGGTGCCCGACTTCCGAGTCGGGCATCATCGTTTTCGGGGGTATGTGGAGCGGCGGAGCGGAGACGCGGCAGCTACAGCGCGGCGATCTCCGCCAGGGTCTCGGCGCCGTAGAACAGGCGGATGTACTTGGTCTGCGTCGGCGTGAGCCGGCGCACCGCCCAGGCGAGGTGCACGAAGTGCGGCTCCACCGGGGGCCGCAGCGGATGCATGCCCAGCTCCTCCGGCAGGTGGCTGCCCTTGCGGGCGTTGCAGGTCGAGCACGCGGTCACGACGTTGGTCCACGCGTTGGTGCCGCCGCGCGAGAGGGGCACCAGGTGGTCGCGGGTGAGGCACTCGCGCGGCCGGAGCTGGTGCTGGGTGCGCGTACAGAACTGGCAGCGGTAGCCGTCACGGGCGAAGAGGAACGTGTTGGTGACCTGGCGGCGGAAGCGCCGCGGCACGTGCACGAACTTCACCAGCCGGATCACGGCCGGGCGCGGGATGGCGAGATGGGCCGAGCGCGACAGGCGCCCGGCGTCCGCCTCGACGATCTCCGCCTTGCCGTCGATGACGAGCCGCAGGGCCCGCCTCACCGGCACCATGGTGAGCGGTTCGAACGACGCATTCAACGCGAGGCATCGCACCCGGAATACCCTCCGAGGTCCAGCCGTCCATCCACAAAAAAACCCGTCTCGCTCGCGGCGAACGGGACGGGATGAGGCGGGTCCTTCGATTGTGATAAACCACGTCCCCGAGCGCCCTACCCGGCGCCCTCCGTGGATACTAGCGCGCGGGCGCCCCATCGGCAAGCGCGATGGCGCCGCGCCCGCCCCGCTAGGCCGCGAAAGCGGCCCGCGCGGCCTCGAGCTGGGCGAGCACGGCCCTGCGCGCCGTGCCACCGGGCAGGTCGCGCCGCTCCACCGCGGCTTCGGCGCCGCCCAGCCCTTCGAGCGCCGCGGGGAGCGCCGGATCGAGCTGCCGCGCCTCGACGGCGCCCACCCGGTCCAGGGGGACGCCCAGCTCCTCCGCGCGGCGGACCAGTGCGCCCACCACGCCGTGCGCGTCCCGAAACGCCATGCCCGACTTGACCAGCAAGTCCGCGAGATCGGTGGCGAGCACCGACGGGTCCAGGGCCGCGGCCATGCGCGCGGCGTCGGGCGCCAGGCCCTCGACGACGCCCGCCAGCAGCTCGGCCGCCTGCACGGCCAGATCGAGCGCCTCGAACAGCGCCGCGTTGTTCAGCTGGAGGTCCTTCTGATAGCCCGTCGGCATAGCCTTGAGCGTGGTCAGCAGTCCGACCAGGCGCCCCACCAGGTGCCCCGCCGCGCCGCGCACCAGCTCGAGCGAATCCGGGTTCCGCTTCTGCGGCATCAGGCTGCTGCCGGTGGTGAACGGCTCGGACAGCCTGACGAAGCCGAACTCCGCCGACGAGAAGAGCACGAGGTCTTCGGCCAGGCGGGAGAGGTGCGTGCCGGCCAGGGTCGCCACGAACACCGCCTCGACGGTGAAGTCGCGGTCGCCGACCGCGTCCATCGAATTGGCGCTCACCGCGCCGAAGCCCAGGTCGGCCGCCAGCCGCTGCCGGTCCACGGCGAAGCCCGACCCCGCGATGGCGCCGGACCCCAGCGGGAGCACGGCGGCGCGCCGCCGCGCCTCCTCGAGCCGGGCGCGGTCGCGCGACAGCGGCCACACGTGGGCCAGCGCCCAGTGCGCGAGCCGCACCGGCTGCGCCCGCTGGGTGTGGGTGTACGCCGGCAGCAGCACCTCGACGCCGCGCTCGGCCTGGCCGATCAGCGCGCGCGCGAGCGCCACCAGCGCCGCGTCCAGCCGCCCCAGCGCGCCGACGGTCCACAGCCGCAGGTCGGTCGCCATCTGGTCGTTGCGCGAGCGGCCCGTGTGGAGCTTGCCGGCCGGCGGGCCCACGGCCTCGCCGAGCAGGCGTTCGACCAGCGAGTGAATGTCCTCGTCGGCCGCGCTCTCGGCGGCGCCCGCGACGAGCGCCGTCTCGACCTGCGCGAGGCCGGCCAGCAGCGTCTCGCGCTCGGCGGCCGTGAGGACGCCGCAGCGCTCCAGCGCGCGCACCCAGGCGCGGTTGGTGGCGAGGTCCTCGCGCCACAGCCGCCGGTCCACGGGCAGGCTGCGATTGAGGCGGTCGAGTCGCGGATCCATCGCCTCCGCGAAGCGCCCGCCCCACATCACGTGCGACCCGTCAGGCACGGGCGCCGGCGGGATGGCGGGTGAGCGCGGAGAGCGCGCGCGGCGCCCAGCCCAACAGCGACGCGGTGCGGCGCGAATCGAGCGAGGTGTCGCGCGGCCGCGCGGCGGGCCGGTCGGCCTCGCGGATCAGGGCGGGATCGAAGTGGAACAGGTCGCAGAGCAGGCGGCCGAGCTCGAGCCGGGTCAGGCGTTCCGGACCGGCCACGTGGAAGACGCCCGAGACCTCGAGCGAGCACAGGTCCCAGGCCGCCCGGGCGACGTCGTCCACGTGGCTGGGGCTGCGCCATTCGTCCCGGTACAGCTCGACGCTCTGGCCGCGCATGAAGCTCTCGCATTCGAACGCGGGCCGCAGCATGATCCCGCTCTCGCCCACCAGCAGGGAGGTGCGGATCACCACCGCCCCCGAGTGCTCCGCCCGCACCAGCGCCTCCGCCTCCACCTTCATCCGGCCGTAGGACGTCACCGGCGAAGTCGGCGACAGCTCGGTATAGGCGCCGGCCCGCCCGTCGAACACCAGGTCGGTGGAGAACAGCACGAACCTCGCGCCTGCGGCCACGGCCGCGCGCGCCGTGGCGACCGCGGCGTCCACGGTGATGGCGGCATTGGACTTGTCGTAGGCGCAGAAGAAGATGGCCGACGGGCGGGTGCGCTCGACGGCCTCGCGGATGGCCGACGGCGCCGCCAGATCGAGGTGCATGTCGCGCCAATTGCCGGGCCGCACCGGATAACGGCCGCCGGTGCCGGTCAACTCGACGTCACGGGGCGCGAGCGCCAGGAGGCGCGAGCCCAGAAAGCCCGACGCGCCGACGACGAGCGCGCGAACGGGCCGCGGGCTCAGTCGGCGGCCTCGGCGTGCCGCACGCCCAACCGCCGCTCGCGCTCGGCCGCCGTGCGCACGGCCAGCCCGTACAGCCGGATGAACCCCTCGGCGTCGCTCTGCCGGTACACGTCGTCGGCCCCGAACGTCGCCAGGCCTTCGTGGTACAGGGACACCGGGGACGCGCGCCCCGCCACCTGCAGCCCGCCCTTGTACAGCTTCATGCGCACGCTCCCCGTCACGTGCCGCTGCAGGCTGTTGACCACCGCGTCCAGCGCCTCGCGCTCGGGCGTCCACCACCGGCCGTCGTACACCAGATCAGCATACCGCCGCCCGAGGTCGTCGGCCAGCGCCAGGCTGCGCCGGTCGAGCACCAGCTGCTCCAGCTCGCGGTGCGCGTGGAAGAGCACCGTGCCGCCGGGCGTCTCGTACACGCCGCGCGACTTCATCCCGACCAGCCGGTCCTCCACGATGTCGGCGCGCCCCACGCCGTGCTCCGCCGCCAGGGCGTTCAGCGTCTCGAGCAGCGCGACCGGGCCCAGGGCCTCGCCGTCGAGCGAGACCGGCTCGCCCGCCTCGAACCCCACGGTCACCACGCCCGGGATGTCGGGCGCGTCCTCGGGCGCGCGGGTCCACACGTACATGTCGGCCGGCGGCTCCTGCCACGGGTCCTCGAGCGCCCCGCCCTCGTGCGAGATGTGCCACAGGTTGCGGTCGCGGCTGAACGGCTTCTCGGCGGTCGCGGTGGTGGGGATGCCCTTGGTCTTGAGGTACGCCAGCAGGTCTTCGCGGCCGCGGAACTCCCACTCCCGCCACGGCGCGACGATCTTGAGGTCGGGCGCGAACGCGGCGTAGGTCAGCTCGAAGCGCACCTGGTCGTTGCCCTTGCCCGTGCAGCCGTGCGCCAGCGCCGTGCCGCCCACCCGCCGCGCGTGCGCCACCTGGCGCTCGGCGATCAGCGGCCGGGCCATCGAGGTGCCGAGCAGGTAGGTGCGGGCGTACACCGCGCCGGCCTTCAGCGTCGGCCAGATGAACTCGCGCACGAACCGGTCGCGCACGTCCTCGACCACGCACGACTCGGCGCCCGAGCGCCGCGCCTTCTCCTCGATGCCCTGGAGCTCCGCGGCCCCCTGCCCGACGTCCGCCGCCACGCACAGCACGGTGGCCCCGTATCGCTCGCGCAGCCACGGGACGATGGCCGAAGTGTCGAGACCGCCGGAGTACGCGAGCACGATGCGCTGGGACATGACCGCCACCCTCGCTGGGGACATGAGTGTTTATGCAGCAAGCCGCATAAACATACAGTTGCCCGGGGCGGGGTTCAATGCCGGGGCGCGGCGTAGTCGGCGAGCCGGCGCGCCAGCTTCCGCCGCGCGGCGGGGCTCCGCGCGATGAGCAGGACGGTGTCGTCGCCGGCGAGGGTGCCGAGCACCTCGGGCCACGACTCGCGGTCCAGCGCGGCGGCCAGGGCGTTGGCGCCGCCGGTCGGCGTCCGGATCACCAGCAGCGGACCGACGCCGTCGGAGCGCAGCAGCAGGGAATTGAAGAAGGCGGCGAGGGTCGGGGCCGGCACCAGCTCGTCGGGGGGCGCCACGTAGCAGGGCGTGCCGCCCTCGTCCTGCTGCTTGTTGAGCCCCAGCTCGTGGATGTCGCGCGACAGGGTGGCCTGGGTGACGTCGAAGCCGGCGTGCGCCAGCAGCGCGCGCAGCCGTTCCTGGCTGGGGATCGAGTGCGCGCGCACCAGGCGCAGGATCACCGCGTGCCGCTGGGCCTTCATCCACTCCTCACCGTCTGGGCCGTGCGAACATATCGCCCGCGGGCCCGGGGCGCGACACGGCCGCGGCGCGCGCCGCCGCGCGGGCGTACGCGGCCCGTTCCGCCTCCAGCGCGACGCCGGGCCAGCGCCCGTGGTCGAACACCACGCGGCCCGCGACCGCCGTGAACACCACGTCGGACGCGGTCGCGCCCCACGCCACCGCCGTCTCGGGGTCGGGCAGCATCCGCCAGCGCGGGCGCGGCCAGCCCCACGGCCGCGAGGTCGCCCCAGGCGCCGGGCTCCAGCGTGCCGACGGCCGGCAGGCCGAGCGCCGCCGCGCCGTCCGAGGTCACGAGGCGCAGCATGTCGCGCGGCGCCGGGGCGCCCTCGAGGCCCAGCACCGCGAGCCGGACTTCGGCGAACAGGTCGAGCCGGCCGCCCGTGGCCACCGAGTCGGTGCCCAGGCCCACCGCGATGCCCGCCCGGCGCATCGCCGCCCAGTCGGCCCGCCCGTGCCCGAGCACGGCGTTCGACCACGGGCAGTGCGCCACGGTGGCGCCGTGGCGACGCGCGCGCTCGAAGTCGTCGAATCCCGCCGTGACGCAGTGCACCAGAAGCGGCCGGCAGTCGAGGAAGCCGGCCTCCTCCAGCCACGCGACCGTCGAGCGGCCCCGCGCCTGGACCGCGATGCCTCGCGACCGCAGCAGCTCCGCGAACGGGCCTTCGCCCTCCTCGACGAAGGCGCGCTCCTCGCGCGATTCCGCGACGTGCATGGCGGTCTTGAGGCCGCGGGCCGACGCGAGCGCGGCCAGCGCCCGCAGCAGCGGATCCGACACCGTGTAAGGCGCGTGCGGCGAGACCCCCACGGCGACGCGCTCGGACCCGCACGGGGCGAGGATCTCGAGCGCGCGCTCGGCGGCCTCGACGGCCTCGCCGCAACGGGCCGGATCGGGCCCGATCACCTCGTGGAAGGCGACGCCGCGGGCTCCCAGGTCGCGCAGCGCCGGCGCCACCTGCAAGCGTCGTGCCCGCATCGCCGAGCGTCGTGATGCCGGCGCCGAAGGCCTCGAGCACGCCCCAGCGGGCCGAAGCGCGGAACGCGTCGGCGTCGAGCCCGTCCTTGATGGCGCGGACGGTGCGGAGCCAGTCGACGAACGGGAGATCGTGCACGAGGCCGCGCAGCGCGGTGAGCTCGAGGTGGCTGTGCGTGTTGACCAGGCCGGGCAACAGCGCCGCCTCGCCGAGCGCCACCCGGGCCGCGTCCGCGGGGTGCGGCACCTCCGCGTCGCGGCCGACCGCGGCGATGCGGCCGTCGCCCCCGACCAGCACGGCGCCGTGCGGGATGGGTGCAGCGTTCAGCGGCAGCACCCATCGCGCGCTCACGCGCAGCGCCGTCATGCGCTCAGCCGCCCGGCGGTCGCTTGGGCGGCTTCTGCCCGCCGTCCGTCGGCGCCGGCGCGGCGGGCACGGAGTTCGGCCCCGTGTGCACGGGACAGAATTCCGTCGGCACGGCGTCCGGGCGCGAACACCTCCCAGCGGCGCACCGACGGCGGGCAGTACGGCGTCGCCAGCTTGCCCGTCGTCACGTCGATCTCCCGCTGCACCATGCCGGTGGGCCGCACCCAGTCGCCCGACGACGGGCGGCGCTCGTAGACCTCCTTCATGAAGTTGGCCCACGCGGGCGCCGTGAGCAGGCCGCCCTGCGCGTTGGGCTTGATCGTCTGCGGATTGTCGAAGCCCATCCAGAAGCCGGCCACCAGCTCGTGCGTGTACCCGATGAACCACACGTCCGTGTAGTCGTTGGTCGTGCCGCTCTTCCCGCCGGCGGGCAGATCGAAGCCCGCCCGCTTCACGGCCCCGGCGCCGGTCCCGTAGCGGATCACGTCGCGCAGCATGTCGTTCAGCACGTAGGCCTGGTCGGTGGACATGACCCGCTCGCGCCGCGGCTGCTGCTGCCACAGCACCTTGCCGTCCGCGTCCTCGACCCGGATCACGGCGAACGGCGCCGCCCGCACCCCCAGCGTGGCCGGCGCGGTATACGCGGATACCATCTCGAGCGGAATCACGCTCGCCGAGCCGATGAACATCGAGGGCACGGCCGGCACCGGCGTGGTGATGCCGTACCGGCGCGCCTCGTCCACCACGGCGTCCACGCCCAGCTCCATCCCGAGGCGGATCGCCACCAGGTTGATGGACAGCGCCAGCGCGCGCCGCAGCGTGATGGGACCCTTGAAGTCCTCGTCCTCGAAGTTGTGCGGCTCCCAGATCGTGCCGTCGGACATCGGCAGCGAGATGGCCGAGTCGGGGAGCATCTCGTCCGGCGAATGGCCGCCGCGGATCGCCGCGGAGTACACGAACAGCTTGAAGGTCGAGCCGGGCTGCCGCTGGGCCTGGGTGGCGCGGTTGAACTTGGAGTCGTCGAAGTCGCGCCCGCCCACCATCGCCCGCACCGCGCCGGAGGTGTCCATGGCCACCATGGCGCCCTGGAGGTACGGGCGTGGACGTCTGCTCCTCTGGCTCGGCCCCCGAATTCGCCGCCATGTACTGGGCGTAGGTCTTGTGCGGGAAGCGGCCGTACGCCCCGCCCTCGACGGCCTCGAGCTGCGCCTCCAGCGTCCGCTCCGCCGCCTGCTGCATGTCGAGGTCGAGGGTGGTGTAGATCCGGTAGCCCTTCTCGTACAGGTCGCGACCGAACCGCGCGTCCAGCTGCTCGCGGACCCATTCCACGAAGTACGGCGCCACGTCGCCGTAGTCCTGCCGGGCCGACAGCGTCAGCGGATAGGCCTCGGCCTCCTCCGCCTGCTCCGCGCTGAGGTACCCCTGCTCGCGCATCAGGTCGAGCACCAGGTTGCGCCGCTGGATCGCGCGGGCCGGGTGGCGGCGCGGGTTGTAGAGGCCGGGCCCCTTGGGGAGCGCCGCGAGCATCGCCGCTTCGGGGATCGTGAGGTCGCGCGCCGACTTGCCGAAGTAGCGCTGCGCCGCCGTCTCGACGCCGAAGGCGCCGCTGCCGAGGTGGATCTGGTTGAGGTACAGCTCGAGGATGCGGTCCTTGGAGTAGGTCTTCTCCAGCTCCAGGGCCACGCGCGCCTCGCGGAGCTTGCGGACGAGCGTCTTCTCCCGCGAGATCCGGTCCTGGAACACGTTGCGGGCCAGCTGCATCGTGATCGTCGAGAAGCCCTGCACCATCGAGCGGGCGCGCAGGTCGTACAGCGCCGCACCCACGATCCGGGAGTAGTCGATGCCGTGATGCTGGTAGAAGCGCTTGTCCTCGACCGCGACGAACGCCTCCCGCAGGTAGGGGGGCATCTCCTGCAGGGGGATGACGGTCCGGCGCTCGTAGCCCAGCTCGGTGATGAGCCGGTCGTCCATGGCGTAGACCTTGGACGCCATCTGGGGCCGGTAATCGTCGAGGATCGCGATGGAGGGGCAGGCCCGGCCCGCGCAGACCCGGGTCCAACTCCCGTAGGCCAGGCCGACCAGGAATCCGAACGCGAGCAGCAGGTAGGTGACCGACCAGCGGGCACGGTCGGGAGAGAACCAGCGCCGCAGGCGGCCACCGGAGCGTAGATCCGCCATGAACGGCGAAAGCTACCGGGACGCCGCCGCGCTTGCCAGCGAGGCCGGCCCGCGGCTACGATAGCGCATGCCCGCCTTCCCGCCCCTGAACGAGCAGATGGATGCGATCCGCCGCGGCACGGTGGAGATCGTCCCCGAAGACGCCCTGGTCAAGAAGCTCGAGCGGTCCATCGCGACCGGTGCGCCGCTGGTGGTGAAACAGGGTTTCGATCCCACCCGGCCGCACCTCCACCTCGGCTACATGGTCTCGATCCGCAAGCTGCGCACCTTCCAGGACCTGGGGCACACGGTGGTCTTCCTGCTCGGCGACTTCACCGCGCTCGTGGGCGACCCCAGCGGCCGGAGCGAGACGCGGCCGCGGCTCTCGGAGGCGGAGGTCACGGCCAACGCCGCCACCTACAAGGAACAGGTCTTCAAGGTGCTCGACCCGCAGCGCACGGTCATCGAGCGCAACAGCCGCTGGCTGCGGCCGCTCTCGCTCCCCGACATCCTGACCATCACGAGCCACTACACCGTGGCCCGGCTGCTCGAGCGGGACGATTTCGCGAAGCGCTTCGCCGCCGGCAATCCCATCTCGCTGTTCGAGTTCCTCTACCCGCTGCTGCGTCGCCTACGACTCGGTGGTGCTCAAGGCCGACGTCGAGATGGGCGGCACCGACCAGAAGTACAACCTGCTGGTCGGGCGCACGCTGATGGAGCGCTACGGGATGGAGCCGCAGGTCGCGTGCATCATGCCGCTGCTGCGCGGCACCGACGGCGAGCGCAAGATGTCACAGTCGTACGACAACTACATCGGGATCACCGCGCCGCCCGAGGACCAGTTCGGCAAGGTGATGTCCATTCCGGACACGCTGCTGGAGGAGTGGACCACGCTGATCTCGTCCGTGCAGGGGGCCGGCCTGGGCCCGGCGCTCGAGCGCTGCCGCGCCGAGCCGTACGCGGCCAAGCGGTGGCTGGCGCGCGACGTCGTGGCGCAGTTCCACGGCGCCGAGGCGGCGGCGGGCGCGGAGGCGCACTTCGACCGGCTGTTCAAGTCGAAGCAGGCGCCCGACCGAGCGCCCGTCGTTCACGCACGCCCCCGCCTCGCTGGCGCAGGTCCTGAAGGACATCGGCTTCGCGGCGTCGCTGGGCGAGGCGCGCCGGATGGCGGCGCAGGGCGGGATTCAGCTCGACGGGGTGAAGGTGGACGACGGCAACCGCGCGCTGGCGGCGGGGAAGTATGTGGTGAAGTACGGCAAATTGAAGTTCGCGGACGTGGTGATAACAGGTGAGACGTGAGGGGTGAGACAGTGAGGAGGTTAGGTGAGAAGTGAGAGGTCGAAGGCGTGAGAGGGTGCGGCGCGCCTTCTCACGCTTCGTCTTCTCGCCTCTCACCTATCCTTCTCACGCCTCACTTCTCACCCCTCACCCACCACTTCATCGAGCACCTCCACCACCTTCTCCATCTCCTCGATCGTGTTGTAGCAGTGCGGGGCGATGCGGATCGCGCCTTCCCGCACCGAGACCACGATGCCCGCCTGCCGCAGGCGCCGGTTCGCCTCGCGGGCGTCCGGCGGGGTGACGCACACGATCTGCGAGCGGTGCAGCGGGTCGGTGGGCGAGCCGACGCGGACGCCGCGCCGGGCCGCCCACGCGAGCACGGGCTCCCCCAGCGAGCGGAGGTAGGCGGCGATGGCGTCGACGCCGAGCTCGAGCAGCAGTCCGATGGACGCCGTGAGGCCGAGCTGGTCCTGCGTGGCGGGGCTCGCGGCCTCGAAGCGCCGGGCGTCGTCCAGCAGCCGGTCGTCGTAGCTCAGCAGGTTGGTGTAGTCGTCCATGCCCTGGTACGACAGCCAGCCCGACGCCGGCGGCACCAGCCGCGTCACCAGCTCGCGGCGCACCCAGCAGAACCCCGAGCCCCACGGACCCAGCAGCCACTTCTGTCCGCCGCACGCCACGACGTCCACCGGCTGGGCGGTCACGTCGAACGGCAGGGCGCCCAGCGCCTGGATGGCGTCCACCACCAGGTAGGCGCCGGTGGCGCGGCACGCCGCGCCCAGGCGCGCGAGGTCGGCGTGGAAGCCGTTGGAGAACTGCACCAGCGACACGGCGAGCACCCGCACGCGCGGATCGGCGAGCCGCGCGACGATGGCGTCCTCGTCCGGGAATCCCTCCGCGGTCACCGGCACGCGCTCGACCACCACGCCGCCGCGCCGCCGCGCCATCCACGGGTACACGTTGGCCGGGAACTCGCGGTCGCTCAGCAGGACGACGTCGCCGGGCGCCAGCGGCAGCGCGCCCGCCGCGGCGTGCAGGCCGGCGGACGTGCTGGGGACGAGGGCGATCTCCTCGGGCGCCCCGTTCACCAGCTGCGCCGCCGCGGCGCGCGCGGCGGCGTGGATCGCGAACACGTCCCGGTCCGGGAGGAGATGGGGCGCCGTGCGCTTGGCGTTGAACGCCTCGACCGCGAGGCGGCTGCGCTCCGGCAGCGGACCGATGGACGCGGCGGCGAGGTAGGTGGTCGCCGCGGTCCACGGGAACTCGCGATTCCGGAGCTCGCGCACGAACTCGCCGAGCCGCGTGAGCGCCGCGGTGTCCGTCATCGCGTGATTGGCGTTGGCATGGGTGCGGCGGCTACGTTAACCCCTCATGAGCGCACGGAGCAAGCGGCGGTGAGCGGCCCGGGATGGCGCTTCGCGCTCGTCCTGGGCGGCGGCGGCACGAAGGGGCTCGCCCACGTGGGCGTGCTGCGCGCCCTCGAGGAGCGGGGCTGGGTCCCCGACGTGATCGTGGGCAACAGCATCGGCGCGCTGATCGGCGCGGCCTGGGCGGTGGACTTCACCATCGCGGAGCTGGAGGCCGTGGCGCTGAGCATGACGCGCCACGACGTGTTCGCCATCGCGCGCGGCGAGATGGCGGCGCGGCGGTTCCGGGCGCCGGGACTCTACAAGGACGAGCCGCTCGAGATGCTCCTGCGGGGTTTCCTCGGCGACACGACCTTCGATCAGCTGTCGCGGCGCCTGGTGGTCGCGTCCGTGGACATCAACTGCGGCATGGTGACCTACTGGGGCCTGCCCGGCCTCCGCGGCGTGGCGGTGGCGGATGCCGTGTTCGCGTCGTGCGCGCTGCCCGGGTTCTTCGCGCCGCGCGAGATCGGCGGCCGGTTCCTGGTGGACGGCGCGCTGGCGGACAACCTGCCGGTGGGCGTGGCGGCCGGCCAGAACGTGGACGGGCTCGTGGCGGTGGACGTCGGCTCCTCCAGCGCCCTGCGCGCCGAGGTACAGGAGTCGGGGTTCGCCGCGGTGTTCGCCCGCGCGTCCGAGATCGTCTTCCACCAGATGATGGAGAACCGGCTCGCCGCCTGGACGGGCCCGCCCATGCTGCTCGTCCAACCGCGCGTCGAGCACGTGCCGATGCTGTCGTTCGACCACAACCGGGAGTTGATCGAGGAAGGGTATCGCGCCACCTGCGCGGCGATCGATCAGGCGGGCGACCAATGCGCGGCGTGCCTCGGGCGGCATCTTCCCGCGGCGAACGGTCGAGGTCGCGGTGGATCGGGAACGGTGCATCGGCTGCGGCGCCTGCGTGGCGCTCGCCCCGCCCGGCACCTTCCGGATGGACGAGGCCGGCAAGGCGGTGGGCCCGGCCGAGCCGCAGGATTGGTCGCCCATCAGCGGCGGGTTCATCCGCCACTGCCCGACCTACGCCATCACGGCCCACCCGGCGCGGGCGGCGCGCGATCCCAGAGGCGGTGGGTCCAGAGGTACTGCTCGGGCGCGAGCCTGACCGCCACCTCGAGCCGCTGCCGGAACAGCGTCGCGATCCTCGCGATCAGGTCCGTCGCCTCGCCCGTCGGCGCCCCGTCGAGCAGCTCCGCGTACCCCCGATAGCGACCGTCCGCCTCGATCAGGAACGCGCCGAACACGACCGGCGCGCCCGTGCGCGAGGCGAACAGGCCCGGTCCCTCGGCCGTCTGGGTCGGCCGGCCGAAGAACGGCGCCCAGGTGTGACTGCGCATCGCGCCCTGGTCGGCCACGAGCCCCACCAGCTTGCCGGCGGCGAGCGCGGCGGGCACGGCGGTCTTCGCCTCGGGCAGCGGGATGGTCTGGATGCCCATCGTGCGCCGCGACCGCTCCACCAGGTCGGCCACCCACGGGTTGGACGGCGGCTTCACGACCCCCGCGACGGGCATGCCCACCGCGGCGGCCCACGCGGCCGCGAGCTCCCAGTTGCCGACGTGGCCGGTGAGCACGATGGCCCCCCGCCCGTCCGCCGCCAGCCGAGCGCAGCAGGTCTTCGCCCTGAACGCCCCGCACGAACGGCAGCACCGCCTTGGGCCCGCCGGCCGTGAGCCGCAGCGAGTCGGTCGCCACCCGGCCGAAGTGCGCGTACATGCGGCGCGCCAGGTCGGTGCGTTCGGCGGCGGAGAGCGAGGGAAACGCGATCGCGAGGTTGCGGTCCGCCACCTCGCGGCGCAGGCCGAGGCCGCGGGCCGCGCGGCCGAGCGCCGCCCCCATGCCGAGCGCGGCGGCGCGCGGCCACGGGCGCAACAGACCCAGGCCCGCGCGCATCGCCAGGTAGACCGGGTAGTCGCTCCGCCGTCTCATCGCCGCAGCGCCAGCGCGGCGCGGTACGCCGCCTCGGTGAGCGCCGCCGTGCGGGCCAGCGGGAAGCGCTCGCGCGCCGTGCGCCGCGCCTGCCGGCCCAGCGCGCTCCGCAGCTGCCGGGTCGGCCAGCAGCCGCGCCAGGGCCCGGGCGAAGGCCGCGCTGTCGCGGGGCGGCACCAGCCACCCGTCTTCGCCGTGGCGAACGAGGTCGCGGTTGCCGCCCGCCCGCGACGCCACCACCGGCAGGCCCAGCGCCATCGCCTCGAGCAGCGCCTGCGAGAGACCCTCGCGCCGCGAAGGCAGCACCACCAGGTCGAACAGCCGGTAGAACGCGAGCACGTCGGGCCGGAACGGCACGCAGCGCACCCCGTGCCACGGCGCCGCGGCGGCGAGCGCGCGCAGCTCGGCATCGGCCGCGATGCCCACCATCGTGAGGCTGACCGGCGTCTCGACGTCGGCGAGGGCGCGCAGCAGCACCGCCTGGTCCTTGCGCCGCGCCACCACGCCCACGGTGGGGCGCCACGGCCGCCAGCCGGCGAGCGCGCGCGCCGTCTCGATCTCGGCGCCCGACACGTCGCGGTCGATCCGCGCCAGGTCCACGCCGTTGGGCACGACGCTCATCCGCCACGGCGGCGCCCCGCGCCGGACCAGCGCCCGCGCCACGGCCCGGCTCACCGCGATGGTGCGGTCGGCGACGAACCCGTTGAGCAGCACGGAGACGGGGAGCGAGCGCGGCATCTGGCGGCGGGTCATGACGCACGCGGCGTCGAGCCGGCCGGCCAGGCGCGCCAGCCGGCACGCCGCCCGGTCGCGCGACGCGTGCGAGTTCACGACGTCCACGCCTTCCTCGCGCGCCAGCCGCGCGATCCCCTTCGCCAGGCGCGCGGGATGATCGAAGGCGAGCGGCGCCACCTCGAGCCCGGCGGCGCCGGCCATGGCCGCCAGCACGCTTTCGGCGCGGCACCCGATCAGCACCCGGTGGCCCGCCGCCCGCTGGGCGGACGCCAGCGCGGCGATGGAGATGGTCGAGCCCGCCCCGTCACCCTGATGGGTGAGGTGCAGGATGGTCAGCGCGCCGGCGCCCGCCACGTGCGGGCCCGGGGCCGGCCGCGCGCTCAGTCTGCCAGGGCTGGACGGGGCTCCGCACCGAACTGCAGGTCGTAGAGGCGGCGGTACGCGCCGCCCGCCGCGAGAAGGCTCTCGTGGCGGCCGCGCTCGACCACCCGCCCGTGGTCGAGCACCAGGATCTGGGTGGCGTGCTGCACCGTCGAGAGGCGGTGCGCGATCACGAACACCGTGCGCCCCCGCAGCAGGCGGTCGATCGCCTCCTGCACCAGGTGCTCCGACTCCGAGTCGAGCGCGCTGGTGGCCTCGTCGAGGATCAGGATCGGCGGATCGCGCAGCAGCGCCCGCGCGATCGCGATCCGCTGCCGCTCGCCGCCCGGAGAGCCGCGTGCCGCGCTCGCCCAGCACCGTGTCGTAGCCGGCCGGCAGGCCGCTGATGAACGCGTGCGCGTTGGCCGCGCGCGCCGCGCCCTCGATCGCCGCGGCGTCGAACCGGTCGAGCGAGCCGTAGGCGATGTTGGCCTTCACCGTGTCGTTGAACAGCACGGTCTCCTGGCTCACGATCCCCATCAGGCTGCGCAGCGACGGCAGGGTGATCTCGCGCAGGTCGCGCCCGTCCAGGGTGATCGTGCCGCGCGTCGGCTCGTAGAAGCGCGGCAGCAGGTCCACCAGCGTGCTCTTGCCGGCGCCGCTGGCCCCCACGATGGCGACGACGTCGCCCTTGTGCGCCTCGAGCGCGACGTCCTCGAGCACCAGCGTCTCGGGATCGTAGCCGAACGACACGTCGCCGAAGACGATCGCGTCGCGGAACCCGCGCACCTCGGCGGTGCCCGACGCCCGCGCCTCGGTCGCCGGCTCGTCGAGCACCTGCAGCACGCGCTCGCCCGACGCGAGGGCGTTCTGGAACTGCGCCGGCCAGTTGGACAGGAACTTGAGCGGCACCAGCAGGCGCAGCGCCACGAACAGGAACATGATGAAGCTCTCGGGCTTGATCGACGCCGCGGGCCCGGTCGCCATGCCGCGCGCCGACCCACAGCAGCGCCACCGTCACCAGCGCCCCGAAGGTCTCGCTGATCGGGCCGCCGAGCGTGGCCAGCCGCTGCATCTTGATCACGCCGCGGGCGTACCGGTTGGCGGCGTCGTAGAACCGGCGCCGCTCGTACGGCTCGGCCGCGTACGACTTCACCAGCCGCACGCCCGCCACCGTCTCCTGCATCAGCGACGTCAGGTCGCCGCGATCGTCGAGCGTGCGGAGGTAGCCCCGGTGCAGGCGCCGCACCAGCGGCCGCAGCCCCAGGATGAGCACCGGCGCCAGCACCAGCGAGAGGATGGTGAGCCGCCACGACAGCGCGATCAGCATCACGACGTACACGGCGATGCGTCACGACGGACTGCACGAAGTTCAGGGCCTCGTTGCCGACGATCGGCTTGACGGCCTCCGCGTCCGCCAGCATCCGGCTGAGGAGC
This sequence comes from uncultured Gemmatimonadales bacterium, assembly GCA_963718005.1. Lineage (GTDB taxonomy): Bacteria > Gemmatimonadota > Gemmatimonadetes > Gemmatimonadales > JACORV01 > Fen-1245. The sequence continues at coordinate 318,835 of CAVQXV010000004.1, read as the reverse complement.
TGCCCGCCTCGGGTCTGCTGGTAGTAGCCCAGCCCCATGCCCTGCAGGTGCCCGTACAGCCGCATCCGGAGGTCGCGCACCACCTTCTCCTGCACCACCGCGACGCTGACGCGCGAGAAGTAGACCAGCAGGTTCTTGACCACCATCGCGCCGAGGATGACCAGGATCACGTTGCGCAGCGCCGCGCGCGATGTCCCCGCTGGGGAGCAGCGGCCCCACCACCTTGTGCAGCACCTGCTCCACGAGGTTCGCGCCCTCGGGCGGGAGCAGCGACGTACGCGCCGAACACCGCCCGCAGGAACGGGATGACGAGGGCGAACGTGAAGCCGTCGAACACGGTGCCGACGACGGTCGCGAGCAGCGCCGCCACGACCAGCGGCAGGTACGGCTTGACGAACCGGAACAGCTCCGGGTAGCGCCCCACGCTAGCGGTTCGCCCGCGGCACGAGCAGCGCCACCGGGAGGATCATCTCTTCGGGCGACGCGCCGCCGTGGAGGAAGGCGCCGCGGTAGCGCGCCTGGTACTCGCGCAGCTTGGTCGGATACACGAAGAAGTGGTCCTCGGTCGCGAACAGGCAGCGCACGCCGAGGCCGCGCGCGGGCAATCCGTAGCTCGACGGGTCCTCGACGCGTGATGGCCGACTCCGGCAGCTCGGGCCGCAGGTCCTCGCCGAACTTGAAGCGGAGGTTGTTGGTCGCGTCGCGCTTGGCGAACACGGTGGCCGGGCGTCAGGCAGTGGATCGAGCCGTGGTCCGTCGTCAGCACCACGGGCACCCGCCGGCGCTCGGCCTCCATCAGCGCCGCCTTGAGGGGCGAGCGCTCGAACCAGGCGCAGGTCAGGGCCCGCAGCGCCGCCGCGTCGCTTCGCGACCTCGTAGAGGATGGCGTTCTCCGACCGCCCGTGGGTCAGCTGGTCCACGAAGTTGAACACCATCGCGGTCACGCCGTCCTGCGCGAGCATCGCCGGCAGCCGCCGTCGCACGTCGTCGCTCTCGCCCGTGCCGAACAGCTTCTCGTAGCGGCACGGCACCGGCCGGCCGGTGATCCGCTCCAGCTGGCGCGCCAGCAGGTCGTGCTCGTGGGCGTTGAGGCTCTCCTCCTCGTGCTCCGTCCACCACTGCGGATACTGCGCCGCGATGTCGCGCGGCAGCAGCCCGGCGAAGATCGCGTTGCGGCTGTACGGCGTCGCGCTGGGCAGGATGCTGAAGTAATGGCTGGTCTCGACGTCGAACAGCGGGGTCACCTGCGGCAGCAGCGCCTCCCACTGGTCGAGCCGCAGGCAGTCCACCACCACGAACAGCACCCGCCCGTGCTCGCGCAGGACCGGCAGCACCATCTCCTCGACCACGTCGTGCGAGAGCGCCGGCCGGTCGGCCTCCGGGTGCGCGATCCACAGCGGGTAGTGGCGCGCGATGAAGGTCGCGAAGTCGCGCCGCAGGCCCTCCAGCAGCGCCTGCAGGGCCTGGGCGAGGCCCGGGCTCGGCCGCCTCGGCGAGCTTGAGGTCCCAGCTCATCAGCTCCTGCCACAGCTCGATCCAGTCGCGCCACCCGAGCGCGGTGCCGCGCCGCGCCTCGAGCTCGCGGAACCGCGTCACGAACTCGCGCGAGAGGTGCTGCTGGCGGATCCGGTCCCCCTCCAGCAGCCGGGTGACCACCGACAGGATCTGCCGCGGATGCAGCGGCTTGATCAGGTAGTCGTCCACCGCCATGCCGATGGCCTCGCGGAGCACCGCGGGGTCCTCGGACTTGGTCACCATCACCACCGGCACCGCGGGATCGAGCTCGCGGATGGCGTCGAACAGCTCGAGGCCCCGGCGCCCCGGCATCTGCTCGTCCACCAGCACGACGCCGTACGGCTGGCGGCGCAGCATCTCGAGCGCGTCGTCGCCGTGGGCGGCGGCGGCGACCTGGTAACCCTGGTCGGTGAGGAAGCGGCGGTGGGACTCGAGGCTCTCGATCTCGTCGTCCACCCACAGAATGCTCTTGGGGCGCGAGGCCATGCGCGCAACCTAGCCGCTCGCCGGGCCGGGCGCTACATTGCGCGCGTCCGCCGTCGCCACCACACCATGAGCCATCCAGCCCTCGCGCTCGCCGACGATTCGTTCGCCAAGGCCCTCGCCGACAGCGCGCGCGGGCCGCAGCGTGACGGCGTGTTCGCCCTGTGGCTCGTGGTGCGCGCCGCGCTCGCCGTCGCGCCTCCGGCGACGCCGCCGGCCCGGCAGGCCGAGCGGCTGCGCGCCCTCGCCGCCCGCATCCGCAGCCTCAACGCGCCGGCCCCCCTCCGGCGCTCGCTCGCCGCCGCCATCGCCGATCTCGGCGCGCCGCGCGCCGTCGCCGCCGGGGTGGTGCTGACCCAGCTCGCCGCGCCCGCCGCCGAGTGCCTCGGGCGCCCGGCCGGCGAGGCGGTGCAGGCCGCCGCGCGGGCCGCGCGCCCCGCCGCCCGGTCCGCCTCCTGAGGCCCCATGCCCTCCCCGCCCGACATCCCGCGCCGCACCAACCCCGCCACCGACGTGGTGGGCCGGGTGGACGCGCGGCTCGGCGGCGCGCCGAGCGGCGACACGGTGGCCACCGGCTTCCCGAGCGTGGACCGGATCCTGGGCGGCGGGCTGCGGCCGGCGACCTGGTGGCGCTCGGCGGCGACGTGGGCGTCGGCAAGTCGTCGTTCGCGCTCGCCGTCGCCCTGCGGATCGCGGAGCGCGGCGAGAGCGCGGCCATCATTTCCGGTGAGATGGACGAGGACCGGCTGTGGGAGCGCGCCCTGGCGATCGAGTCGCGCACCCGGCTCGACGACATCCGGCGCGGCACGGTGTCGGACGAGGCACGGGCCGCGCTCGGCGCCGCCGCGGTGCGGCTGCGGAACCGCCCGCTGGTCTACCGCCCGATGGCGGCCGCCCAGCTTCGAGGAGGTCGCCGACCGCATCCGGGCCCTGCACGCCCCGTTCACCGCCGTGGACTACCTGCAGCTCCTCCCGCCCACGCTTCCCGCGGGGGACCGCACGGAACAGGACGCCGCGGCCGTGCGCCTGCTCAAGGAAGTCGCGCTCGACGCGCACACCGCCCTGCTGCTCATCGCGCAGCTGCCGGGCCACAACGCGAAGCGGCGCGACCCCCGCCCCTCGCTCGACGACTTCGGGGCGCTCGGCGCCGTGAAGTACCACGGCGACGTGGTGCTCGGGCTGTACCGCGAGGAGATGTACCAGATGACCCGCGGCGTGGAAGGCGCGACGGAGTTGATCGTGGCCAAGAACCGCCACGGCCAGACCGGCTTCGTGGACCTCTACTTCTACCGCGAGTGGATGCGCTTCGAGGACATGCTCGAGCCGGACCGCTAGCGCTGCGCGGGCGCCGGCTCGCCACCGGCGGGCGGCGCCGCCGGAGGCCGTGAACGCCAACAGGGTCTGCGGTCCCTGCGCGTCGAACTGGATCCACATCGGCAGGCCGCGCGCGCTCCAGGTACAGGCTGGCGTGCATCGAATCGCCGAGGTCGCTCACGATCCGCCAGCCCATGGCGGGAGGCGCGCCGGTAGAACGCCACGACCGAGTCCATCGGCGCCGGCGAGAGCAGCACCGACGTGCTGGGCATCCGGCGTGCCGGTCGTGTCTTCCAGGACGGACTGCGAGATGGTACGGCACGTCGCGCAGCCAGTTGGGGCGCGTGCGCGCGCGCCGGCTTTCCGATCCGACTGCACGCAGGCCGCCGCCGCGGCCGCCAGGAGCACCAGAATCGCACGCGCGGGTACGCATGGCGGCGAAGTATCGGAGCGGCCTTCGGCGCGGTCAAGGCGTCGTTGCTGCGCCTTGCGGCGCGGACTACATTAGCCGTATCCGCGGAGGCTCCAGTGGCCGGCCACAATGTATGGAAGAAGATCAAGCGCAAGAAGGCCGTAACCGACGCCAGGCGCGGCGCCCAATTCACCAAGCTGATCAAGGAAATCACCGTCGCCGCACGCCAGGGCGGCGGCGATCCCGCGGGCAACGCGCGACTCCGCGTGGCCATCGACGCCGCGCGCGTCGCCAACATGCCCTCCGAGAACATCGAGCGGGCCGTCAAGAAGGGCACGGGGCAGCTCGAAGGCGTCCAGTACGAGGAAGTCGCCTACGAGGGCTACGGTCCGGGCGGCGCGGCCATCTTCATCGAGGTGACGACCGACAACGTCAAGCGGACCGTCGCCGACATCCGCCATCTGTTCACCCGCTTCGACGGCAAGCTCGGCACCACCGGCTCCGTCGCCGCACCTGTTCGAGAAGCGCGGCGAGATCTACGTCCCGGCCGCCAAGTACGAAGAGGACGCGACCATCGAGGCCGCGCTCGAGGCCGGCGCGCTCGACGTGGTGAAGGAAGGGGAGCACTTCGTCGTCACCACCGAGCCCCACGACTTCCACGCCGTCCAGGAGGCGCTCAAGAAGCGCGGCATCGCGTGGGAGTCGGCCGAGATCGCGATGATCCCGCGGTCCACCGTGCGGGTCGAGGGCCGGGACGCCGAGAAGCTGGTCAAGCTGATGGGGGAGCTGGAAGAGCACGACGACGTGGCCCGGGTTTCCTCGAACTTCGACGTAGACCTCGAGGCGCTGGCCGAAGTGTGATCGTGCTCGGGCTGGACCCGGGCACCGCCGCCACGGGCTACGGCGTCGTCGAGGTGGCCTCGCCCGGCGCGACCCGCCTGGTGGAATGCGGGGTGGTCCGCACCGCCGCGTCCGCTCCCCTCGAGCAGCGCCTGTCCCAGATCTTCGATGCCGTCTCCGTCCTGATCGCCGCGCACCGGCCCGACGCCGTCGCGGTGGAGAGCGTGTTCGTGGCGAAGAACGTCCGCAGCGCGCTGGTCCTCGGGCACGCGCGCGGCGCCGCGCTGCTGGCGGCCGCGAAGGCGGGCGTGCCGGTCACCTCCTACGCGCCCGCGATGGTGAAGAAGACCGTGGTCGGCGTCGGGGCGGCCACCAAGCTCCAGGTCCAGCTCATGACCGCCCGGCTGCTGCGCCTGCGCACGCCGCCCGACGCCCGACGACGCCGCCGACGGCGTGGCCATCGCCCTCACCCACTGCATGCGCGGCGCGCGGCGCTTCCGCCGGGCGGCGGTCGGATGATCGCCCTCCTCGCCGGCACCCTCGCGGTCAAGGAAGCCGACCGCGTCGTCGTCCGCACGCCGAGCGGCGTCGGCTACGAGTGCTTCGTCCCGACCCGCACGCTCGCCGACCTGCCCAGCCTCGGCCAGCCGGTCGAGATCCACACCTCGCTGGTCGTCCGCGAGGACGGGCAGACCCTGTTCGGCTTCGCGAGCGCGGAGGAGCGGCGGGTCTTCCAGCGCCTGCTGCAGGCGACCGGCATCGGCCCGCGCCTCGCCCTGGCCATGCTCTCGCTCTACCCGGGCGAGCGGCTGGTCCGCGGCATCCGCGAGCGCGACATCGCGCTGCTGGTCGCGGTGCCGGGCGTCGGAAAGAAGACCGCCGAGCGCCTCGTCCTCGAGCTGGCCGACAAGACGGAGGACCTGGTGGCCGGACCCGCGGAGCCCGTCTCCTCGGCCAGCGAGGCCGCCACCCAGGCGCTGGTCCGCCTCGGCTACGGCGCGCCCGAGGCGGACGACGCGGTCCGCCGCGCGCTGGCGCAGGACGGGCGGCGCGACACCGCGGCGCTGCTCAAGGCGGCCCTCGCGTTCCTGGTGGGCGGGAGCCGGCGATGAGCCGCGGCCGCTCGGAGATCACCACGCCCGACATCCTCCCCGAGGAGCGGAGCGCCGAGGCCTCGCTGCGGCCTTCCCGGCTCGACGAGTTCGTCGGCCAGGCGAAGGTGAAGGAGAACCTCCAGATCGCCATTGACGCGGCCCGCGGCCGCGGCGAGCCGCTCGATCACGCCCTGTTCTTCGGACCGCCGGGCCTGGGCAAGACGACGCTGGCCATCCTGCTCGCCAAGGAGATGGGCGTCAGTATCCGCACCTCGTCCGGCCCCGTGCTCGAGCGGCCGGGCGACCTGGTGGGACTGCTCACCGGCCTGAAGCGCGGCGACATCCTGTTCATCGACGAGATCCACCGGATGCGCCCGACGCTGGAGGAGTTCCTCTATCCGGCCATGGAGGACTGGCGCGTGGACGTGCGCGTCAGCGACGGGCCGCACGCCGAGACGATCCCGATGGCCCTCGAGCCTTTCACGCTCATCGGCGCCACCACCCGCTACGGCCTGCTGACGCCGCCGATGCGCGCGCGGTTCGGCATGGTCGAGCGGCTCAACTTCTATCCGCCCGAGGACCTCGCGAAGGTCGTCATCCGGTCGGCCGGCATCCTGGAGGTCGAGACCGACGCCGGCGGCGCGGACGAGATCGCCAAGCGCAGCCGCGGCACGCCGCGCGTCGCCAACCGGCTGCTGCGCCGCGTGCGCGACTACGCCGCCGTGCGCGCGGCCGGCCGGGTGGACCGCGAGACGGCGCGCCTGGCGCTGGCGCGCCTCGACGTGGACGAGTTCGGTCTCGACGACATGGACGCGCGGCTGCTCAAGACGATCATCGAGAAGTTCGAGGGCGGGCCCGTGGGCCTCGGCACGCTCGCCGTGGCCGTGGGCGAGGACGCCGGCACGCTCGAAGAGGTCTACGAGCCGTACCTGATCCAGCAGGGCTTCCTGCAGCGCTCGCCGCGCGGCCGCATCGCGACCGCCACCGCGTACCGTCACTTCGGCTTCGTGGTGCCGCCGGGGCAGAACACGCTGTTCGGGCAGTAGACCGGGACGTCAGCCGAGGAGCTTCCCCACCGCGTCCGCCCAGGACGCGTTGTGAATCACGCGGGCCCGCGTGGCGGCGCGCAGCCGCCGCAGCGGCTCCAGCTTCCGCAACGCCAGCCGGTACGGGTTGAGCGGCGTGATCCGCGCTTCCTCGTCCGTCAGGGCCAGCGGCCCGCGGCGCAGGTGCAGCGCCTGGAGGTCGGCTCCCGTCGCGTCCGGCGATCCCGCGAAGGCGTAGGTGGCCGCCGCCGGTCCTGCCAGGATCTCCAGCACCGCCAGAGGACCCGCCGGCACCAACAGGAAGCACGCCCAACCTTCCGGCAGCGCGACCTCACCCACCGTTCCCTCGGGGTCGGGGTCGAGGAGACGCACGAACCCCAGCCGCGCCTCGCCACCTTTCGCCGCGGCGAGCAGCTGCGCTGCGCCTTCGGCCCGGTCGGGCGCCGCGAAGCGCCGCACCAGATCGTCGAAGTCGTCCACGCGGCTTCGCGGCACGGCGAGTCCGTCGGCGAAGCACGACTGGCCCGTGACCTCGGCCAATAGCCGGGCGGCCGCGTCCCGGCGGTCGGCGATCGCGCGGAGAAACGCGTCGCGGCGGCGCGCGAGCTGGCCGACGACCGTGACGGCGTCGCCGGACTCCAATCGGACGGACGGCGGATCCTCGCCGGCGGCGATTTGCGTGAGCGCGCCCAGCGGCAGCTGAAACGGATCGCCGCCCTCCGGCACCACCGTCACGTGGGTGTCGAAGACCAGCAGCTCGGCGGGCGGCGGCGGCGCTTCGCCCAGCAGGGCCCCGCCGAACGTCTCGGGCATGGTGATGCCGTGCGCGAGCAGGCCCTTGGTCCGCGCCTGGTCGCGGGCGCGTCGCAGCTCGCGGGTGAAGGTGTCGAAGCGGCGGCCGAGCTGGGTGAGGGTGAGTCGGCCGGCTGGCCAGCAGTCCAGCTCGATGCGGTAGTCCGCCGCCCGCAGCGCGTCGGCGTCCACGAACGCCACGCTGACCGGACCGACGCTCAAGGCGTCGTCGCCGATCACCGCCTCGGCGTTGCCGCTCGGGCCCGCCCCGCCGGCCGCGTCGGTGAGCGCGAATGCCGCCGTGGCACGCCGCGTGTCTTCGGCCATGTCAGGCGGCGTAGGGCTTGCCGCACTCCGGGCAGAACTTGGGGCTCCCGTCGGCCTCGGCGCCGCAATGCGGGCACTTCTTCTTGGCGGCGATCGGCGCGCCGCAGTCGGGGCAGAATTTGCCGCCCTGCGTCTTCGCGCCGCACTTGGGGCACACGGCCGAGGCCACCTGCGCCAGGTCGCGCTGGCCGATGTAGTCCACCTGCCGGGCTTTTTCGATGGCCTGGTCCTTCGCCGCCTGCGCCTGTGCCGAGGCGATCTCCTCGTCCAGGTCCGGCGCGCACGACTCGCACAAGCCGGCCTTCTTGTTCCAGCACACCGGCTCGCAGACCCACTGCCCGCACCGCGAGCACTGCTTGAACTTGGGGCTGATCTCCTCGACCGCGGCCTTGAGCGCGGCGTCGTGCTGCGGCCCCGCCACCACGGACTGCAGGGCGTCGGCGCCGCGCGCCGCGCCGCCGAAGATCCCGCCCAACAGCGAGGCCGCCGCGTTGGCGGCCGCCGCCGCCGCGCCGAGCTTGTTGGTCTCGAAGGTGGAGATGTAGCCGTTGCCGCACTTCTGGCAGAAGAACTTGAACTGGTACCCGCGGTTGGAGGACAAGTCGGTGTAGTTGTCGGTGAACGGAATGTTGGCCATGCGGGCCTCCTGGTGCGCGGAATAGGGAGAGCGTGGAGATGACCGTCAAGCCGCTCCGCCCGCTCGCATTCGCTGCACGTCTTGCGCCACCGGGGGTTAGCCCTGGCCGTCGAGTCGACACCTGCGCATCATTGGCGACTGTGGCCGCGCGCCTGCACGCAACCTTCGTGGCCACCACCTATTTCCGGTCGACGAGGTCGCAATGAGCACCCCCGCACTCCACCGCTTCGGCGCCACCGTCGCCGGCGCCGTGGCGCTCGCGCTGACCTGCGGCGCGTGCCGGCGCGAGCCGCCCAAGGCCCCGGCGCCGCCGCCGAGCGAGCCCGTCCACATCCGCGTGGCGGCCGCCGGCCTCAGCTCCCCGGAGTCCGTGCTCTACGACTCCGCGGCGGACACGTACCTGGTCTCCAACATCAACGGCAGCGCGTTCGCCAAGGACGACAACGGCTTCATCACCCGGCTCACGCCCGACGGCCGCGTCGCCACGCTGAAGTGGATCGCGGGGGGCGCGCACGGCGCGGTGCTGAACGGCCCGAAGGGCTTGGGGCTCAAGGCAGACACCCTGTTCGTCGCAGACATCGACGTCGTGCGCCTGTTCAACCGCCGGACCGGCGCGCCGCTCGCCTCGGTGCCGATTCCCGGCGCCACCTTCCTCAACGACGTCGCCGTCGGGCCCGACGGCACCGTGTACATCACCGACACGGGCATCCAGCCCCTCGGCAACGGCTCGGCACGCTCCGGCGCCGACGCGTTGTGGAAGCTCGGGCCGGCGCACCGGCCCGTCGCCATCGCCCGCGGCTCCGACCTCGGCGGACCCAACGGCATCATCGCCGAGAGCGGCGGCGTCACGATGGTGACCCTGGGCTCGGGCCAGGTCTTCCATTTCGACGCCGGCGGGACGCGGACCGAGCTCGCCAAGCCGCCGGCCGGCGGGCTCGACGGCATCGTGCGGCTGCCCGACGGCTCGCTGCTCGTCACCAGCTGGGAGGGGAACGCGGTCTACCGGCTGTCCACCGCGGGGCAGTACACCGTCGCCGTCGCGGGCGCGACCTCGCCCGCCGACATCGGCTGGGACCCGGTGCGCCACCGACTCCTGATTCCGCTGCTGACCTTGAACCAGATCGACATCCGCGAGTTGCGCTGAGCGCCCTGAAGACCGCCGACTTCGACTACGAGCTGCCGCCGGCGCTGATCGCGCAGGCGCCGCTGGCCGAGCGCGACGCCAGTCGCCTCCTCGTGCTCGAGCGCCGCGGCGGCGCCGTGAGCCACCGGCGCTTCGCGGACTTGCCGGACCTGGTGGCTCCCGGGGACGTGGTCGTCGTGAACGACACGCGCGTGATCGCGGCGCGCCTGCTCGCGCGACGCGCGGGCGGCGGCGCCGCCGAAGTGCTCCTCGTGGCGCGGGAGAGCGACGGCACCTGGCGCGCGCTGGTGCGCCCGGGGGCGCGCATCCGTCCCGGCGGTCGGCTCGCGCTGAACGGGAGCGACGGCGTCGCGGTGCTGGCGACCCTGCCCGGCGGCCAGCGGCGCGTGCGCCTCGAAGGGGCCGGTGGCGACGAGGCGATCATCGCGCGTCACGGGCGCGTCCCCCTGCCTCCGTACATCGCCCGCGAGCCGGTGGCGACGGACCGCGAGCGGTACCAGACGGTGTACGCCACGGCACCCGGATCGGTCGCGGCACCCACGGCGGGCCTGCATTTCACCCCGGCCGTGCTCGCGGCCCTGGCTGCGCGCGGAGTCACCGTGGCCCGCCTGACGCTGCACGTGGGGCCCGGCACGTTCCGGCCCGTCACGGCCGCCGATCCGGCGCACCACGTGATGGACGAGGAGGCGTATACGCTCCCGGAGGAGGCCGCTCGACGCATCGCCGACACCCGTCGGAGCGGGGGCGCAGTGTGGGCGGTCGGCACCACCGCCGCGCGGACGCTCGAGGCGTGCGCGGGGCCGGACGGCATGGTGCGCGCGGGCAGCGGCCGGACCGCGCTGTTCATTCTCCCCGGCTACGCGTTCCGCGTCGTGGACCACCTGCTCACCAACTTCCACCTGCCGCGCTCGACCCTGCTGATGCTGGTGAGCGCCTTCGCGGGCCGAGAGCGGGTGCTGGAGGCGTATCGGGAAGCCGTCCGCGAGCGGTATCGTTTCTACAGTTATGGCGACGCGATGCTGATTCTGTGATCGGATTTCCGGGTGCGGTGTTCAGTGGAGTTGCCAGACGCCAAGTTGCCAGTGGTCGTCAGACGCGAGCAAAAACGGATGCCAGTCGAGCGGTCAGTGGTCGGAGCCGAGCGGCCGGTTCTCGGACTGCAGACTGAGAACTGATCACCACTGACAACTTGGCGTCTCGCAACTCATCTGAATTCTGAATTTCTGACCTCTGTTCGCCGTGAGGGTGCGTGTTCGAGTTCGAAGTTCAGGCCAGCGACGGCGCGGCCCGCGCGGGCGCCTGGCACCTGCCCCACGGCGTCGTGCGAGACGCCCTGCTTCATGCCGGTGGGCACGCCGGCACCGTGCGCACGCTCTCGCCGCGCGACCTCGAGGCGTGCGGCGCCACCATGATCCTCGCCAACACCTACCACCTCCACGTGCGCCCGGGCGAAGCCGTCGTCGCCAAGCTCGGCGGGCTGCACCGGTTCATGGGGTGGCCGAGGCCGCTCCTGACCGACTCGGGCGGCTTCCAGGTCTTCTCGCTCGAGGGGCGGCGGACGGTGTCGCGAGGACGGGGTCGAGTTCCAGAGCCACGTGGACGGGGCGCGTCGCCACCTCACGCCCGAGCGCGCGGTCGAGATCCAGTGGACCCTCGGCGCCGATGTCGCGATGGCGTTCGACCACGTGATTCCCGGCCCGAGCGGGCGCGAGGCGGCGCAGGACGCCGCCGGGCGGACGCTGCGCTGGCTGGCCCGGGCCCGCGACCGGTTCGCGGAGCTGGCGCGGGAGGCCCCGGAACGGCAGACGCTGGTGCCGATCGTGCAGGGCGGGACCTTCGAGGACCTCCGGCGGGACTCGCTCCGGGGCGTGCTGGACGCGGGCGACTGGCGGGCCGTCGCGATCGGCGGCCTGTCGGTCGGCGAGCCCAAGCCCCGGATGGACGAGGTGCTCGCCGACCTGGAGCCCGTGCTCCCGCCCCGGGTTCCCCGTTATCTTATGGGCGTCGGGTTTCCCGGCGATTTCGTCGCGGCCGTCGCGCGCGGCATGGACCTGGCCGACTGCGTGGCGCCGACGCGCATGGGACGCAACGGCGCCGCCTTCACCGACGACGGCCAGGTCAACATCCGGAACGCGCGGCACCGCGAGGACGACGCTCCGCTCGACGCCGCGTGTGACTGCGAGACGTGCACGACGTTCTCGCGGGGCTACCTGCGGCACCTGTTCGCGGCGGAGGAGCTGCTGGGACTCAGGCTGCTGTCGCTGCACAACGTGCGGTATCTGATCCGTCTGGCCGCACGCGCCCGGGACGCGATCCTGGCCGGGAACTTCGCAGGGTGGAGCCGCGCGTGGCTCGCCCGCTACGGAAGCAGGGAGCAGGCGTGAGACTGCCGATACTCGCCATGATCGGATCGGGCCAACAGAGCGGGGGCACGATCTCGGTGTTCGTCCTCCAGATCGCGGCGTTCATCGCGATCTTCTACTTCATCCTCATCCGCCCGCAGCGCCAGCAGCAGAAGCAGCACGAGGAGCTGCTCAAGCAGATCAAGCGCGGCGACGAGGTCGTCACGTCGGGCGGGATGGTCGGCGAGGTGGTGCACGTCAAGGACGACCGCGTCACGATCAAGTCCGGAGAGGCGAAGGTGGTGATCGAGCGCCGGGCGATCGCGAAGATCAACGCTCCGGCGCAGGAGCCGGCGGCGACGTGAGCCTGCGGCAGCTGCACCTCCTCGGCTCGCCCGTGCTGCGGCAGCGCGCGCACGAGGTCGCCGGCGTGGACGACGGCGTGCGGGCGCTGGTGGCCGACCTGTTCGACACGATGCGCGCGGCCAACGGCGTCGGTCTCGCGTCCAACCAGATCGGCGTGGCGCGGCGGGTCGCCGTCGTCTCGGTCGAGGGGGAGGGCGAGCACGTGCTCGTCAACCCGGTCATCCTCGCCGACGACGGGAAGCAGGTCGGCGAGGAAGGTTGTCTCTCGATCCCCGACATCTTCGCCGACGTCGAGCGGGCGGACCACGTGGTGGTCGAGGCGCTCGACCAGGGCGGCGTGCGCCGCCGCATCGAGGCGTCGGGCATGCTGGCGCGCGCCATCCAGCACGAGATCGACCACCTCGACGGGATCCTGTTCCTGGACCGGGTGGGGCCCTTGAAGCGGCGTCGCCTGCTCGCGGACTGGAAGAAGTCGCGCAAGGGTGATACCGGGTACCTCAAGGACGTCGTGCCGGAGGGCTCGGCCAAACTGGGCTAGGTGACCCGTGCGGGTCCTTTTCTTCGGAACACCCGAGTTCGCGGTTCCTTCGCTCCGCGCCCTGATCGGCGAGGGGTTCGACATCGCCGCGGTGGTGACCCGTCCCGACCGACCGACCGGGCGCCATCGCTCCCACGTCTCCGCGTCGGCGGTCAAGGCCGCGGCGCTTGCCGACGAGCTCGCGGTGCTGCAGCCCGAACGGCCCTCGGCGCCCGAGTTCCTCGCCGCGGTGCGCGCGCTCGAGCCGGAGATCTCGATCGTCGCCGCCTACGGCCACATCCTGCCGCGGTCGCTGCTCGACGTGCCGCGGCGCGGCTCCTTCAACGTGCACGCGTCGCTGCTCCCTGCGCTGCGCGGCGCGGCGCCGATCCAGCGCGCGATCCTCGAGGGGTTCACGGAGACCGGCATCACGATCATGCGGATGGACGCTGGCATGGACACCGGACCGATCCTGCACCAGGTCACGACGCCCATCGCCGCGGACGAGACCGGCGGGGAGCTGACGGTGCGCCTGGCGGAGCTGGGCGCGGAGGCGCTGATCGAGGCGCTGACGCTGGTGGAGGAGACCGGCCTCGAGCCGCGGCCGCAGGACCACGCGCGCGCCACCCTGGCGCCGAAGATCAAGCGGGAGGAGGAGCGCCTGGACTGGACCTGCCCGGCCGAGGCCGTGGCCCGGAAGATCCGCGCGTTCGACCCCAAGCCCGGCGCCTGGACCACGTGCCGCGACAAGGAGCTGAAGCTGTTCGGCGGCCGGGCGGCGGAATCGGCCGGCGCGCCGGGGACGGTCCTGGAGGCGGGCGACGAGCTGCGCGTGGCCTGCGGCGCCGGGGCGGTGATCGTCACGGAAGTGCAGCCGGCGGGCCGCGCGCGCATGGCGGTGCGGGCGTTCGTCAACGGGCGCGGCGTCGCGGCCGGGGACCTGCTGCGATGATTCCGCGGCTGCCCCGCCTGCACGCCGTCACCGACGACCGGGTGGTCGGCGACGCGCGGCTGGTGGAGCGGGCCGCCGCGATGGCGGCGGTCGCGGGCCCCGGCCTCGCCGTGCACCTGCGGACCCGGGCGCTCGGGGGCGCGGACCTGCTCGCGCTGGCCCGGCGGCTCCGCGCGGTGCTGGGCGAGCACGGCAGCTGGCTGGTGGTCAACGACCGGGCCGACGTGGCCCGGGCCGCGGACGCGGCGGCGCTCGCCCTCGGGCGGACCGGCCTTCAGGTGCGCGACGCGCGGCGCGTCGCGCCGGGGCTTCCGGTCTCCCGCGCCGTGCACGACGCGGCCGAGGCGCGGGCCGCCGAGGCCGAAGGGGCCGACTTCCTGGTGGCGGGGCCGGTGTTCGAGACGGCGAGCCATCCCGGCGCGGCCGCGGCCGGCCCCGGCCTGGTGGAATCAGCGGCCTCGGGCGGACGGCCGGTGATCGCGATCGGCGGCATCACGCCCGGCAACGCGACGGCCGCGCTGCGCGTCGGGGCCTGGGGCGTCGGCGCGATCCGCGCGCTGTGGGACGCCGCCGACCCGGCCCAGGCGGCGCGCGACTTTCTCGCGGTGCTGCCGGCCACGGCGTCGCTCGCGATCACCGTGAACGGCGAATCGCGCGAGGTGGCCGGGGGTACTACGCTGCGCGGGCTGCTGGAGCAGCTCGACCTCGACCCGCGCGCCGTGGTGGTCGAGCACAACCGCCGCATCGTGCGCCGCGACGGCCTGGCCGAGGCCGCGCTCGCCGCCGGCGACGTGATCGAGCTGGTCCATTTCGTGGGCGGCGGTTGAGGACAGAGGCACAGGCGCACAGGGATACAGACGCACAGAGAAAGAAGAGACGATGGCAACGACCGTGATGGCTCCCGCGTTCCAGGACACTCCGCTCGCGATCGGCGGGCGCACGTTCCGCTCCCGGCTCCTGGTGGGCACCGGGAAATACAAGGACAACGCCACGATGGTGCGCGCGTTGGAGGCCTCCGGCACCGACGTGGTGACCGTGGCCGTCCGCCGCATCAGCCTCGACCGCACCAAGGAAGAGGGCATCCTCTACCATCTGGATCCCGCGCGCTTCTTCCTGCTGGCGAACACGGCGGGCTGCTACACGGCCGAGGACGCGATGCGCTACGCCCGGCTGGCGCGCGAGGCGGGCTTCAACGAGTTCATCAAGCTGGAAGTGATCGGCGACCAGAAGACCCTGCTGCCGGACGTGGCGGGCCTGCTCGAGGCCGCGCGGACGCTGGCGAAGGAAGGGTTCACGGTGATGGCATACACCAACGACGACCTGATCACCGCGTTGCGGCTCGAGGACGCCGGCTGCGCCGCCGTGATGCCGCTCGCCTCGCCGATCGGCTCCGGCCTCGGCCTCCTCAATCCGTACAACATCCGCACCATCAAGTCGCGGCTCACGGTGCCGGTGATCGTGGACGCCGGCGTGGGGACCGCGTCGGACGCCTGCGTGACGATGGAGCAGGGCGTGGACGGGTTGCTGATGAACACCGCGCTCGCCGAGGCCGCGCGATCCGGTGGCGATGGCGCACGCGATGCGCCTGGCGACCGAGGCCGGCCGCGCCGCGTACCTCGCCGGGCGGATGCCGCGGCGCGAAGTGGCCATTCCGTCGAGCCCCACCACCGGGATGCTCTCGTAAGGCACCTGTTCGGTGGCGCGCGCCGCGCGGAGCCTGCCGGGGCCGCGCCGGAGTCCGGGGGCCGCCGGCCGAGCTGGCTCCGCCGCCTCGGCGTGCTCGTCGGCGGTGTCGCCCTCACCGCGCTCGCGGGCTATCTTGTGGCGGCGCTGCTGATCTTCCCCGCTCCGCTGCTGCCGAACGAGCGGCAGGTGCCGCGGGTGACCGGCACCGCGGTCGAGGTCGCGCAGCGGACGCTCCAGGCCCAGGGCTTCCGGGCGGAGATCGCCGACTCGGCGCCGCATCCCACGTACGCGGCCGGCCTGGTGACGTGGCAGGATCCTTCGGCGGGCGTGGCCGCGCCGCGGGGCTCGGCGGTCGCGCTCACGGTGAGCGAGGGGACGCCGCGGCGCATGGTGCCGAACGTGCAGGGGCTCGACGCCGGACCTCGCGCAGCAACTGCTGCTGGCGGCGGGGCTCACCCTGGGCACCGTGGACACCGTGCCCGGCACGCAGCCGGCCGGTACCGCCGCGGCGACCGACCCGCCGGCCGGCGACAGCGTCGCGGCCGGCAGCAGCGTGCGACTCCATATCGCGAAAGGCACCCGGTGACGGTCCGCATCGCCCCGAGCATCCTCAGCGCCGATCTCGCCCACCTGATGGACGAGGTCGAGCGCGTGCTCGCCGGCGGCGCCGACCAGATTCACGTCGACGTGATGGACGGGCACTTCGTCCCGAACCTCACCTGGGGCGCGCCGATCGTGGCGGCGCTGCGCCGGTTCACCGACGCGCCGCTGGACTGCCACCTGATGGTCGAGCACCCGGAGGCGTACATCGCGCCGTTCGCCGACGCCGGCGCGACGATCCTCACCATCCACGCCGAGGCCACCGCGCACCTCGAACGGCATCTCGCCGAAATCCGCCGCCACGGCATGCGCCCGGGCGTCGCGCTCAATCCGGCGACGCCGCTCGCGGCCATCGAGGAGATCGTGGACGAGCTGGACCTGCTGCTGGTCATGACCGTGAATCCGGGATTCGGCGGCCAGGCGTTCTGGGACCCGGCGATCGACAAGGTGCGGCGGGCGCGTTCACTGCTCGCGCAGCACGAGAGCCGCGCCTGGCTCGAAGTGGATGGGGGCGTGGCCCGCGAGACGATCCACCATCTCGCGGCGGCCGGCGCCGACACGTTCGTCGCGGGCAACGCCATATTCACCGTGGCCGACGCCGCCGCGGAGGTTCGGGAGCTGCGGCGCCTGGCGGAAGCGGGTGCAGGGGGAAGGGCGGTCAAGTCATGAAGACACAGTGGATCGCGGTCGCCGTCGTGGTGCTCATCCTGGGCGCGGGGCTCGCGCTGGGCCTGAAGCTCAAGCCCGAGATCTTCCCCGTCGAGGTCGGCTCCTCGGCGCCGACGTTCGCGGCGACCGATCTCGCGACCGGCAAGCGCGTGACGCTCGCCGACTACAAGGGCCAGGTCGTGCTGCTCAACATCTGGGCCACCTGGTGCGAGCCGTGCAAGGTCGAGATGCCGTCGCTGGAGCAGCTGCAGAAGGAGATGGGCCCGGAGGGGCTCAAGATCGTCGCCGTCAGCATCGACGAGGGCGGCCCCGACGTGGTGCGCCAGTACGCCCGCGACCTCGGTTTGACCTTCGGCATCCTGCACGACCAATCCGGGCAGATCAAGGAGATCTACCAGACCACCGGCGTGCCCGAGAGCTTCATCATCAACCGCGAGGGCAAGATCGAGAAGAAGGTCATCGGGGCGACCGACTGGGACGCCACCGTGAACAAGGATCTCGTCCGCCGCCTCCTCGCGCAGCAAGGCTAGCGGTGTCGCTCCGGGAGGCGGTCGTCCGCCACTGGCCGCTCAAGCTGGCGGCGCTCGCGCTCTCGGTGATCCTGTGGGTGCTGATCGCGCTCGAGGAGCCCGCCACCCATCTCGAAGACATCCAGCTCGACCTCACCATCGCCCCCACGGCCGCGCTCGCCGAGCCGCTGCCCCCGATCCAGGCCCTCATCGCGGGACCGCGCGGCGAGTTCCTGAAGCTGGCCTCCACCCCGCTCGCTGATCCGCGCCGCCATTCCCGAGTCGGCCGAGGGCGCGCGCCACCGGCTCGTGATCTCGCCCGCCGACGTGGAGCTGCCGCGCAACGTGAAGGTGACGGTGCAGGAAGTGCTGCCGCGCGAGATCGAGGTCGTCCTCGACCGGCGCGCCCAGCGCAGCGTCCCGGTCGCGGTGCGCGCGGTCGTGGAGCCGCAGGTCGGCTACACCCTCGATGGGCCCGTGACCGTCGCGCCCGCCACCGTCGAGGTCGCCGGCGCCCGCACCCTGCTCGGCGCGCTCGACTCGATCGCCACCCAGACGCTGCAGCTCAGGGACGTGGCCGGCGCCTTCGAGCGGACGGTGCCGCTCGACACCACGGGACATGCGGTGCTCCACATCTTCCCCGCCTCCGTCACGCTCTCCGGCAAGACCAAGAAGACGTGAGGGTCCTCGGCATCGAGACGTCGTGCGACGAGACCTCGGCCGCGGTCGTCACGGGCGACGGCGCGGACGCCCGGCTCGCCAGCTGCGTCATTCTCTCCCAGGACGTGCACGGCGTGTATCACGGCGTCGTGCCCGAGCTGGCCTCGCGCGCCCACCTGGTCGCGATCGGGCCCGTGGTCGCGCACGCGCTCGAGGAGGCGCGCCTGGGCCTGGATGACGTGGATCTCGTCGCCGTCACGGAAGGACCCGGGCTGATCGGCGCCCTGCTGGTGGGCGTGAGCTATGCCAAGGGGCTGAGTCTCGCGGCCGGCCGCCCGCTGGTGGGCGTGCATCACCTCGAAGCCCACCTGTTCGGCACGGCCCTCGACGATCCCGCCGCGGTGCCGCCGTTCATCGGCCTCATCGTCTCCGGCGGGCACTCGCTGCTGCTCGACGTACCGGCGGTGGGGCGACTACCGCCTGCTCGGCGAAACGCGGGACGACGCGGTGGGCGAGGCGTTCGACAAGGTGGGGAACCTGCTCGAGCTCGGCTACCCGGGCGGTCCGGCCGTCGAGCGCGCGGCCAGGTCCGGGGATCCGGCGCGCTACCATTTCCCGCGCCCCATGCTCAACGCGCGGCAGCGGCCCGGCGACGGCGACTACTACGACTTGTCCATGAGCGGACTGAAGACGGCGCTGATCCACGCCGTGAAGGCGTCGGCCGACCCGGTGGCCGACCGGCCCCACCTGGCACGCGGCTTCCAGGACGCGGTGCTCGAGGTCCTGGTGACGAAGACGTTGCGGGCCGTGGACCAGTGCGGCCGGCAGCGCGTCGTCCTCGGCGGCGGCGTGGCGTGCAACCGCGCGCTGCGCGAGGCCATGGCCGCCGCTCTCCTCACCCGGGGCGCCACGCTGCACGCGCCCTCGCCCCGGCTCTCCACCGACAACGCCGCGATGATCGCCCGCGTCGGCCTGTTCCGCGCCGCCGAGGCCGGACGGCCGGTGGACGCGGCGGCGCGGCTCCCCTTTCCAGGCCTGGTGCGCGCATGACCGTTTACCCGCTCCTCATTCACCTCGGCCGGTTCACCCTCACCGGCTACGGCATCATGATGATGCTGGGGTTCCTGGTGGCCGGCTGGATCTACGGCCGCGAGCTGCAGCGGCGGTCCCTGGACCCGGCCGTCGCGTGGGACACCGTGGTCATCGCCGTGGTGGGAGGGCTCGCCGGCTCCAAGCTGTACTTCGCGATCTCGGTCGGCCGCATCGAAGCGGCGTTCTCGCGCGGCGGCCTGGTGTGGTACGGCGGCCTGATCGGCGGCGCCGGGGCGGTCCTCGTCTACATGTGGCTCAAGCGGCTCCCGATCCGCTCCTGCCTCGACGCCGTCTCGCCTTCGCTCGTGGTGGGTTACCTGCTCGGCCGGGTCGGCTGCTTCATGGTCAACGACGACTACGGACTGCCCTCGCGGCTCCCCTGGGCGGTGGCCTTCCCCAACGGCTCGCCGCCGACGACCGCGCGCATCCTGAGCGAGCAATTCCACGCGGCGCTGCCGAAGGGCGTCATGCCCGACCAGGTGCTGACGGTGCATCCCACGCAGCTGTACGAAATCGCCCTCAGCTTCGTCGTCTTCTGGCTGCTGTGGCGCCGGCGCGAGCACCGGCACGCCGCGGGCTGGCTGTTCGCGTTCTATCTCGTGCTCTCGAGCCTCGAGCGCATCATCGTCGAGGTGTTCCGCGCCAAGGACGACCGCATCCTCGGAGCGATCACGGTCGCCCAGCTGCTGAGCGCCGGTCTCCTCGCGCTCGGGCTGCTGCTCATGTGGCGGCTGTCGCGTTCCGACGCCGAAGGCCCGCAGCCGTCGCTCGTGACCGGGCCGCAGTCGTGAGCGGGTGACCATCGGCGGACAGTCGCGTCACTGTCAATATATTTGACATATGTCAATATTGTTGACAGTTGTTTCCTTGACAGTTGGCAGGCGTTGGGACTGATGCAGTATTTTCAACCTCAATCGCCATAGCCACTTGCGGTGATATGGCCAGGCGGGCACGGCCATTGCCACTGTAAGACGGTGAAGCTGCAGCCGGTGGCGATGGAGTTCCTGAGGGGGGCGTCGCCTCGGTGTCCATGATAGCCTGCCAGATGGCAGGCTATCGTGTTTTCAGGGAGTTCGTTTCCCCGCGCCGTCGGAGGCGGCCTGGTCGGGCGCGCGCGGCGCGCGGCGCCGCACCATCCACCAGACGACGGCCACGATCAGGCTCAGGGCGATCAGTCCCTGGACGGCCAGCGACTGCACCGTGGGATAGATGCCGAAGAACTCGCTGCGCGGCGCGCCCGGCAGCAGCGTCGAAGGAACGTAGCCGCCCTCCTGCAGCTCCTTCACGCCGGTCCCCGCGAACACGAAGGCCATGAAGAACAGCGTCGCGCCCGTCACGGCGAAGAACGGCCGCAGCGGGATCCTGAGGCCGAACCGCTCGATGCCCACGTACACGGCGACGAGCACGACGCCTCCGGTCGCGAGTCCGAGCGTGATGGGCGCGGCGCCGCCCGCGCCGCCGCTCACGTACAGCGCCTTGTAGAAGAGCACCGTCTCGAAGCCCTCGCGATAGACGGCGAGGAACGCGACCGAGGCCAGCGCCAGGCTGCGGCCGCTGGCGGTGGCCGCCTCGACCTTCTCGCGCAGGAAGCGCTGCCACACGGCGACTTCCACCTTGGATACCAGCCAGTACGAGACGTAGAAGAGCACCCCCGCGGCGACCAGCATCACCCCGCCCTCGAGGGCCTCGCGCTGCGCGGCCCCGCCCGCCAGGAGCCACTCCAGCAGCCCGGCCGTCGCGAGACTGGCGAGCAGGGCCAGCCCGACGCCCCACCGCACCGAGTGCCGCTGCCGCGCCGAGCCGCTCCGCAGCACCACCGCCATGATGGCGGCGACGATGAGGATGGCCTCGAACCCTTCGCGGAGGATGAGCAGGAAGCTCTCGGCGAGGAAACCCCAACCCGTGTGGCTCCGGCCCAGGACCGATTCGGCGGAGTCCACGGTGCGGGTGAGCTCGCCGTAGTCGGCCGCGACGTCGGGCCCGCCCGCCTGGACGGCTTCGCGCAAGGCCGCGAAGCGGCGCTCCGCGCGCGAGGCCAGCCCGGCGTCCGCGATCCGCACCTTCCCCTCGACGCCCTCGAACGCGAGATACGCGTCGAGCACGTGCCCGGCCGCGGTCACCCGGTCTTCGCGCCGCCGCTGATCCACCGCGCCGGCGAGCAACGCGCGCACGGTCGCGAAGGTCACGACATCTCCGCCCGAGACGCGGAGCGCGGCGGTGTCGGAGAGGCTCAGCACGTACGCGACGGCGTCCCACCGCTCCTCGCGCGCGAGCAGCGGCCCGAACGCGGGCATGGCCGTGCCGGGGACGCCGTACGTCAGCCGGCGGTAGTAGTCGAGGGGAACCGCCGGAGCGACTCCGGTTCGGAACGTCAGGTCGGCCGGTGGCGGATGGAGTCCCGCCCCGGCGGGACCGTCGCCCCGACCGGCAACGCCGTGGCACATCGCGCACCGCGCCGCGTAGATGCGCGCTCCGCCCGCACGCGAGGGCTCGCGCGCCGGCCGTTCGTCGAGCGCGGAGCCCAAGGCCGCGTTGATCCGTTGCTCCAGCGCCGCCGCCCGCTGCGCGACCGAATCGGAAGGCGAGCGGGCGGCGAACAGCCGCTGCAGATCGCCGAGGTCGCGCGTGGCCGCCGCCGCGAGGTCGGCCGGAAGGCTGTGCGCCGCGCGGAGCGCCTCGCCCACGAACAGTTTCGCCTCGTCGGCCTCCTCCGGCTGCGTGAAGGCTCCACCCGTCCAGGCCAGCGCGTACTCCTGCGCCGCGAGGTGCACGGTGGCCACGACCCGGCGCGCCGCGTCACGCGCCTCGGGCGAGAGCGGTTCAGCCGGTAGAGAGGCGACTCGGGAGAGTGCGGTGACGACGACGAAGGCCAGGGCCGGAACGCCCATACCGATGAAACTCAATCTCACGCTAGAGGTTGCCGCAACGTAGCGGCGCCTCATGCCTCCGGCAACCCGGCGCTACTCCAGTACGACGACCGCGGCGGCCACGCCGCCGGCGTGCGTGAGCGAGAGGTGGCAGCGCGTGGCGCCCAGCTCGGCCATGCGGCGCTCGGCGGCGCCGTGGAAGACCAGGCCGGGGCGTCCGTCGGCGAAGCGGCGCACCTCGATATCCTGCCAGCCGACGCCGGTCGCGCGGCCCTCGCCCGAGAGCGCCTTGTACGCGGCCTCCTTCGCCGCGACGCGTGCCGCGAGGTGGAGCGAGGCGTGCGCGTACTCCGACGCCCGCTCGCGCTCGGCGGCCGTGAAGAGCCGCTGCATCGCGCGCTCGCCGTGCCGCGACAGGATCTCGTCCAGCCGCGACGACGGCACGATGTCGATGCCTACGCCCAGCACGCTCATGCTCGTCCCATCCGGCGGTCCAGGACCGCGGTCCGCGCGTTGGTGGACATCGTCAACCTCCCCAGGCCGGCCACGCGGGCCGCTCGCCTTCCAGCGCCGCCAGGTCGAGCGCCGGCGCTGTCCCGGTCCGCCGCCGGTATCGCTCCGCGAAGTCGACCAACCGGTCGGCCGAGAAGGCTGAGCGCGGCACACCGCAGTCCGCCACGGCCGCTTCGATCGTGGAGGGCGAGCCTTCCACCTCGAGCAGCACGTCCATCCGGGGATACCACTCCAGCCGCAGCGCGGCCCCGTCGAGGTCGTAGAACGTCACGCACCGATCGATGGCGTCCGTGACGGCGAAGCCCAGCCGCGCCAGGATGGCCTCGACCGGCGCCGCGTCGCCCACCGTGAACTGCAGCTCGTCGCGCACCTTGTAGCCGCCTTCGCGGCCCGTCGGCCCTTTCCAAGCGACCTCGGCAGGGCGTGGCTCGCTGCCCGCCGCCGCTTCGAAGCTGCGCACGCGGAGCAACTCGTCGCGCGCCTCGAGCGCGCGCGAGGGCAGGTCGTATCGACGGTCGCTCATCCGCCCCCGGAACCCGCGCCGCGCGCCGCGCGCCGCGAGCCGGGACTCGAGCGCCGCCGGGTCGTCCACCACCGCCTTGAGCTCGATCTCCCGCCCGCTCATGGCGCAAACGTGGCGGCCACGACGGCGTCGGTGTCGGACAGATCCGCGAACGCGGTGTAGGCGCCCGCCGCGATCAGGTCGGGCACGCTGTAGGAACCCGTCGCCACCGCGATGGCGCGGGCCCCGATCTCGCGGCCGCAGGTCACGTCGGCCGGGGTATCGCCCATGATGATGACGTCCGTCCCGGTGACGCGGACGCCCAGGGTCTCCTGCACGCGCCGCTGCGCGATGGCCGGCAGCGCCGACCGGTCGCCGTGGTCGGACCCGTAGGCGCCCACGCGAAACCGGCCGATGTCCAATCCGGCCGAACGGAGCTTCGATCTCGCCCCCTCGAACACGTTCCCGGTCAGCAGTCCCACGACGCAGTCGTGCCGCCGCTCCAGGGCCGCGATCAGGTCGAGCACGCCGGGGTAGACCGTGGTCTTCTGTCCGGGGCGGCTCAGCTCCACGTCCAGCAGGCGGACGTAGGCGCCGAGCACCGCGTCCACCACGTCGGGGCCGTGTTCCCGCCCCGCCGCCGCGGCCAGCAGGCGCACGATCTCCGGATCGGTGCGGCCGTCGAAGCGGAAGCCCGCCGCGGGATGCGCGATGTCCAGTACCTCGAGCAACGCCCGGTGGATCGCGCGCCGACCCGCTCCGTCGGTCCAGAGCAGGGTTCCGTCGAGGTCGAACAGCACGGCCTTCACGACCGCACCAGGATCAGGGAGCCGAAGATGCCGGCCGCGCCGAGCACCTGCCACGCCGTGGGCACTTCGCCCAGGAGCGGCCATGCCGAGGCGAGCGTGACCACCGGCGTGAAATTCGAGTAGAACGCGGTGCGGGTCGCGCCGAGCCGCGCGACGCCCCGGTTCCAGATGAGATACGCCACGACCAGCGCTCCGAGCGAGGAGAACACGGTGCCGAGCCAGGCCGCCGGCGTCACCGCGCTCCACCGCTGGGCCAGCGCCGCGGGCGCGCAGATCACCAGCAGCGGGATGGCGCCGAGGCCCATCGTCCACGCCGTGGTCACCGTCGGCCCGAGCGCGTCCACCAGCGGCTTGGCCAGGATCGTGTACGCGGTCCACAAGACCACGGCGAGAATCATCAGCAGGTCGCCCCCGAGCGGCCCCCGCAACCCGACCGCCGCGCCGCTGCCCGCCACGAGGACGCCGATGCCGGCGGTGGAGAGCGCGAGGCCGGCGCCGTCCCGCCACCGCAGGCGCTCGTGCCCGATGAGGTGGCTGGTGACCGCGGTGAGCACCGGGACCGCCGCCATGATGAGGGCCGCGTTGCCGGCGCGCGTCAGGGCCATACCCTCGATGTAGCACAGCTGGTAGACCGTGTTGCACATCACGCCGAGCAGGCTCAGCCGCACGAGCTGACGCGCCGACGGCCGTCGCGCCCCCGTCGCCCACGCGAACCCCGCGACGGCGACCGCCGCCAGCAGGAATCGGACGGCGTTGAAGGACAGCGGCGTCAGCACCTCGAACGCCGCCTTGATGACGATGTAGTTGACGCCCCAGATCAGGGTCATCACCACCAGCAGGCCGTCGGTTCCCGTGAGGCCGCGGCCGGGCGCGGCCGGGCCGGCGGAGGCCTCGGCCGGCTTGGCGGGAAGTGGGGCGGCGACCATCAGGCATCGAACCTAACGGCTCGCCTACCAAGGGCCAATCGCCCGCCCGCGGGCCCTTTCGAGGGCGCGGCCCGTGGTTTGCACGTCCTGGCGGGCGGCCGACCGGGAGGGTCCCTGAGCACCGGCACCGTATTCGACATCCGACGCTACTCGATCCACGACGGGCCGGGCATCCGGACCACCGTGTTTCTCAAGGGGTGCGCGCTGTCGTGCTGGTGGTGCCACAATCCGGAGAGCCAATCCGCCGGACCCGAGGTCGTGCTGCGCGACGACCGCTGCATCCGCTGCGGCGCGTGCGTCACGGCCTGTCCGCACGGCGCCGTCGCGTGGGTGGACGGGGCGCCGCAGACCGACCGGACGAAGTGCGAGGCCTGCGGTACCTGCGCCGCCGAGTGTCACGCCGAGGCGCGCGAGGTGGCGGGACGCACGATGACCGTAGCAGCAGGTCGTGGACGTGGTGGAGCGGGACCGGCCGTTCTACGAGTCGTCGGGCGGCGGCGTGACGCTCTCGGGCGGCGAGCCCCTGCGGCAGCCGGCCTTCGCCGCGGCCCTGCTGCGGGAGGCGAAGCGGCGCGGCCTCCACACGGTCCTCGACACCTGCGGCCACGCGCCGTGGCAGCACGTCGAGCGGCTGCGCGGCGACGTGGACCTGTTCCTCTACGACCTGAAGCTGGTGGACCCGGCGCGCCACCGCCGCTACACGGGCGTGGGCAACGCGCGCATCCTCGCCAACCTGCGCGAGCTCTCGCGCCTGGGCCACCGCATCGCGCTGCGCGTGCCCGTGGTGCCGGGCATCACCGACGACGCCGAGAACATCGCCGCCGTGTGCGCCGTCGCGGCCGCGCTGCCGAATCTCGCGGCCGTGGATCTCCTGCCTTACCATAGTATCGGCGAAGGCAAGTACCGGCGGCTGGACCGGAAGTACCGGTTGCTCCGCACCGACGCTCCGACCCGCCGGCGGATGGACGAGATCACCGCCACCATGACCGCGGCTGGGCTGCCCGTCAGCCGGGACGGTTCCCGATGATGACCGAGCGCGTCGCCCGCCTCAAGCGAGAGAGTCTCGAAGCGCGGCCCGTCATTTCCACCGAGCGCGCGCGGCTGGTGACGGCGTTCTACCGCGACTGCGCCGGCGACGAGCCGGCGCCCCTGCTGCGCGCCAAGGTCCTCGGCCACCTGCTGGAGCATCAGACCATCTGGCTCGGCGCGGGCGAGCTCATCGTGGGCGAGAAGGGGCCGGCCCCCAAGGCCACCCCCACCTACCCGGAGCTCTGCTGCCACACGCTCGAGGACCTCGACCTGCTGAATGGCCGCGACAAGATCCCGTTCGCCGTCAGCGCCGCGGCGCGGGCCGAATACGCCGACGAGATCATTCCGTTCTGGCGGGGGCGCACGATCCGCGAGGCGCTGTTCGCCGCGATGACGCCGGAGTGGAAGGCCGCCTACGGGGCCGGCGTGTTCACCGAGTTCATGGAGCAGCGCGCGCCCGGCCACACGGTGCTCGACGACAAGATCTACCGCAGGGGCCTGCTCGACGTCGCGGCCGACATCCGGGCGGGTCTCGCGGCGCTCCCCGCGTCCGGTGCCGACGCGGCCGCCCGGCGCGCCGAGCTGCGGGCGATGCTGCTGAGCGCGGAAGCCGTCGTCCGGTTCGCCGCGCGCCACGCCGAGCGCGCGCGCGAGCTCGCCGCCCGGGAGCCCGACCATGCGCGGCGCGCCGAGCTGCTGCGCATCGCCGACGTGTGCACCCGCGTGCCCGCCCACGCGCCGCGCGACTTCTGGGAGGCGATCCAGGCCTACTGGTTCGTCCACCTCGGCGTGACCATCGAGCTCAACACCTGGGATGCGTTCAGCCCCGGCAGGCTCGACCAGCACCTGCTCCCGTTCTACCGGGGCGGCCTCGCCGACGGCTCGCTCACGCGGGAGCGCGCCGAGGAGCTGCTGCAGTGCCTGTGGATCAAGTTCAACAACCAGCCCGCGCCACCCAAGGTCGGCGTGACCGCGGAGGAGAGCGGGACCTACACCGACTTCGCGCAGGTGAACCTCGGCGGCACGCGCGCCGACGGGGGCGACGGCGTGTCGGAGCTGACGATGCTCGTGCTCGACGTGGTCGAGGAGATGCGCCTCCTCCAGCCGAGCGCCTCCATCCAGGTGTGCGCCGCGAGCCCCGACGCGTTCATCGCGCGCGCCGCGCGCATCATCGCCACCGGCTTCGGCCAGCCGTCGGTCTTCAACCACGACCTGATCGTCCGGGAGCTGCTGCGGCACGGCAAGAGCGTCGAGGACGCGCGCGCCGGCGGCTCGAGCGGCTGCGTGGAGGTGGGCGCGTTCGGCAAGGAGAACTACAACCTCACCGGGTACTTCAACCTGCCCAAGCTGCTGGAGCTGACGCTGCACGACGGCGCGGACCCGCGGAGCGGCCGGCAGCTCGGCCCGCGGACCGGCGACCCCAGGACCTTCGGCTCGTTCGACGACCTGTTCGTGGCCTGGGAGGCGCAGCTCCGGCACTTCGTCGCCGTCAAGACCGCCGGCAACGACGCGGTCGAGCGCCTGTTCGCCGAGCGGATGCCCGCGCCGTTCCTCTCCGTGCTGATCGACGACTGCGTCGCCACGGGCCGCGACTACCACGGCGGGGGCGCGCGCTACAACACCAGCTACATCCAGGGGGTCGGCCTCGGGACCGTGACCGACGCGCTCAGCGCCCTCCGGTGTCACGTTTTCGGCACCCACGCGGTCTCTCTGGAGGCCCTGCTGGGCGCGCTCGAGGCCGACTTCGAAGGCCACGAGCGCCTGCGGCAGCTGCTGCTCAACCGGACGCCGCGCTACGGCAACGACGACGACGCGGCCGACGAAGTCATGGTCCGGGTGTTCGAGGCCTACTTCGCGGCGATCGACGGGCGGCCCAACGTCAGGGGTGGCACATACCACATCAACCTGCTGCCGACCACGGTGCACGTGTACTTCGGCTCGGTCATCGGGGCGACGCCCGACGGGCGCCGCGCCGGCACGCCGGTGAGCGAAGGCGTGTCGCCGGTGCAGGGCGCCGACCGGCAGGGGCCGACGGCCGTGCTGCGCTCCGTGTCGCGAATGGACCAGGTGCGCACGGGCGGCACGCTGCTGAACCAGAAGTTCACGCCCGCGCTGCTGGCCGACGACGCCGGCCGCCGCGGCCTGCTCCAGTTGATCCGCACGTACTTCCGCCTCGGCGGCCACCACATCCAGTTCAACGTGGTGGACGCCGCGACGCTGCGCGCCGCGCAGGCGCATCCCGCCGAGCACCGCGACCTGATCGTGCGGGTCGCGGGCTACAGCGACTATTTCTGCGATCTCGGCAGGTCCCTCCAGGACGAGATCATCGCGCGGACCGAGCACCAGAGCGTGTGACCCGGGTCACACGGACCCTCGGGCCGCTTAACAGGGTACCCGGGCTTCCGTCAGACCGCACACAACACTCTCAGCGCGCCGCCGCCTATCGGCGACGCCCGCCGTCCGCAAACGATTGGAGGATGCGACCATGAAGAGCCGTTTCGCGCTTCGCCTGGCCACCGCCGCCGGCATGCTCGGCCTGTGGGCCTGCAGCAAGGACAGCACCGTCGCCCTCGGCGTCGCTGGTCGACCAGACGACGGTCACCAGTGACGTGGCCAGCAGCTCCGGCGATGCGATCGCCGCCGACGTCCAGACCATCTCCAGCAACGAGAGCTTCGCCGGCTTCACGGCGCCGAGCGCCGTGGGCGGCGACAGCATCTCCTACACGCGCACGCGCACCTGCTTCGACTCGACCGGCACCTCCGTCACCTGCGGCACCAGCAGCGTGCGGAAGGCGGTGTTGTTCGTGTCGTTCTCGTGGTCACGCAACGACGTCGCCGCCAACGGTGCCACGTTCACCGGCAACGTGAAGCGCGTCGCCAACGACACGCTGTTCCGGAACTACACCGGCTCGACCGAGACGTCGCGTACGCACGACGGCAACTCGGCGGGCACGGACACGACGACCTTCGCCGGGCCGAACGTGACCCGCACCTATGACGAATCGGGCACGGACTCGGTCGAGGCCGTGACCTACGACCTGCCGCGCAGCAGCAACCCGTTCCCGGTTTCGGGCAAGATCGTGCGCAACGTGTCCGTTCACGCGACGTTCCAGAACGCGACGCGCGCCGATACCGCCGACGTGACCCGCCGGGTCGAGGTGGACTTCCCGCCCGACAACCAGGGCAACGTGGTCCTCACCATCAACGGCAAGACCTGCAACCTGAACCTGGTCACCCGTCGCGTGACCAACTGCCAGTAGCGGCCCTCGCCGCACGGCGGTGTCGCGAAAGGCCCGGGCTCGTCCCGGGCCTTTTGCGTTCCGGTACCCCTCGGCTGCAAACTTGAGCGCCATGACGGCCCCCCGCGACGACCTCGCCACCCGGCTCCAGTCCGCCCTCGGGACCGGCTACGCGGTGGAACGCGCGATCGGCCAGGGCGGCTTCGCGGCCGTGTACCTGGTGCGCGACCTCACGCTCAAGCGGCCGCTGGCGGTCAAGGTGCTCTCGCCCGACCTGCTGCTCTCCACCACGGCGCAGGAGCGGTTTCGGCGCGAGGCCGAGACGGTCGCGCAGCTGTCGCATCCGCACATCGTGCCGCTGCATTTCATCGGCAACGCCAACGACATCTTCTATCTGGTGATGGAGTTCGTGGACGGGGAGAGCCTGGCGGACCGGATCGAGCGCGAGGGACGCATCGGCGTGGAGGACACGGCGCGCATTCTGCGCGAGGTGGCGAGCGCGCTCGACCTGGCGCACCGGCGCGGCGTGATCCACCGCGACATCAAGCCGCACAACGTGCTGCTCGAGCGGGACAGCGGCCGGTCGCTGGTCACCGACTTCGGGATCGCGCGCACCGCCGAGAACTCGTCGCTCACCGCCTCGGGCATGGTGGTCGGCACCCCGACCTACATGAGCCCCGAGCAGGTGGTCGGCGACGCGGTGGATCACCGCGCGGATCTCTACGCGCTCGGCATCGTCGGCTACGAGATGCTCACGGGCAAGCCGCCGTTCGGCGGATCGACGCCGACGGAAGTGCTGATGAAGCGGGTGGCCACGCCGGCGGACCCGGTGGAGCGCGCGCGGCCGGAAGCGCCGCCGTTCCTCGCAGCCGTGATCAATCGCTGCCTGCAGCAGGATCCCGCCCAGCGCTTCCAGAGCGCCGGCGAGATCGTGCGGGCGCTGGGCGGCACGACGCCGGTCTCCGGCGGCCACGCCACGGCCGAGGTGGCGCGGGGGAACCGCCGCGCGCGGCGGCCGACGAGCTTCATCCTCGGCGGCGTCGTGGTCGTGGCGGCGGTCGCTGGGCTGTGGATGCTGCGCGGCCGGTCGGCGCGCCGCCCACCGCCGGCGACGACGCCCGCGATGCCGGCCGGCGTGGTGGCGATCCCCGCCGGCACCTACACCATCGGCCGCTCCGACGGCCCGGCGTGGGCGAGGCCCGCGCACCCCGTCGCGGTGCCGGCTTTCTACCTCGAGCGAACCGAGGTGACGGTGGGTGCCTACCGGCGCTTCACCGACGCGACCGGCACGCCGGCCCCCTGGCGCACGCAACCCGACTCGTCCCTTCCGGTCACGGGCGTGATGTGGGCCGAAGCGACGGCCTATTGCGCCTGGAAGTACCCGGGCAGGGGACGCCTGCCCTCGGAAGAGGAATGGGAGGCGGCGGCGCGGGGCCCCGACGCCCGGCGCTTTCCGTGGGGTGCGACCTGGAGCGCGGGCGCGGCGAACACGCAGGGAGCGCGGCGCGCCGGACCGGCGCCCGTGGGCTCCTATCCGCGCGGCAATTCCGCGCTCGGCATCGAAGACCTGATCGGCAACGTGTGGGAGTGGACCCGGTCGCCGGCCACCGCCTATCCCGGCGGCGCCGCCCCGCCGCGCAGCGAGGGCATGTACGTCATTCGCGGCGGCGCGTTCAACACGCCGGATTCCATCGCCGACGCGACGCGGCGAGGCTGGGAGCCGGCCACGGGTCTCGCCCGCGACGCGCTGGCCTACACCGGCTTCCGCTGCGCCGTGTCCGCGGCCACGCCCTGACGCCGAGGCGGCCCCGCCCTGGCGACCGGGCCGGCGGGATGGCATCGTTCCACCATACCACGCAAGCTCGATAACCAGGAAGACCGTCACGCGCCGGGAGCCCTCCGGCGTGGAGGTACCGGTGGCTCACGCCGATCTGCTCACCGCCAGCGTCGCGCCCGGGGACCGACCCCGCGACCGGGAGCTCGATCTGTTTGGGCTCACCCACCGCGGGAAGGTGCGCCGGGACAACCAGGACCATTTTCTCCTCGCGACCGTGCATCACCAGATCGCGGTCCACGGCACCAGCCTGCCGGACCCCGGGCACCTGCCGCTGCGCGGCGAGCGGCTGGCGACCCTCATGTTGGTCGCCGACGGCGTGGGCGGCAGCGCCGCCGGCGGCGACGCCAGCCGGCTCGCGGCCGAGACCGTCACGCGGTACGTGGCCTCGACGATGCGGTGCTATCACACCGCGGGCTCCGCGGAGGAAGGCGAGTTCCTCGCCGCGCTGCGGGACGCCGCGCTCGAGGCGCACGCCGCGGTGCGCGGGGCGTCCGACACGGGGACCGCCGACGCGGTGCCACGGACGATGGCGACCACGTTGACGCTGGCCATGGTGGTGTGGCCGTGGGCTTACGTCCTGCAGGTTGGCGACAGCCGCTGCTACTACTATCGGGACGGCGATCTCCGGCAGGTCACCCGGGACCAGACCGTCGCGCAGGACCTGGTGGACAGCGGCGCGCTGAAGCCGGAGCGGGCGGCGGCCTCGCCCTTCAGCCGCGTGCTGGCGAGCGCGATCGGCGGCGGCGAGGCGACCCCGGTGGTGACGCGGCTCGACATCCGCCAGCGCGGCAGCGTGCTGCTGCTCTGCAGCGACGGCCTCACGACCCACGTCGCCGACGCCGAGATCGCGAGCCGGGTGCGCTCCATGACGTCGGCCGAGCAGTTGTGCGGCTCCCTGCTGGACCTCGCCCTCGAGCGCGGGGGCGCGGACAACATCACCGTGATCGCGGGCCGGGCGCGCGGACCGGGCGCGGGCGACTGAGTGCTCGGCGGCGGTGCGCTTCGATTGTGACCCAGAACACAGGTGACGCAGCGCACACCGCGGAGTGCACCTCCGCTATTACACTGGGCGGAAATCCATGCACACTCGACCCAATTGGCTTGACGGGTGGGGTGCGCCCAGCGAACCTTAGGGCTCAAATTTTCGGACATCGCGCTCGGCGACGCGGTCGCGATGCGCAACGTCCGGCGAAGGGTCAACGCATGCCAACGGGTACGCCCTCACCAAACGATCCGTCCCCGCCCGCCGGCTTGCGCCATGCGGAGGGAGAGTTGACACCTCTTCGCGCGCCGTACGCCAAGCCGATGCTCGAGCGGCTGGGGCCGTGGGAGGCGTTCACGTTGCAGCAGAGCATCCCGATTTTCCCCTGACCATCGAAACGCTGACGCCGCCGTCCGGATCCGTACCCGACGCCGGGCGCCTGTTCACGTGGAGGCACTGATGCGATCGGTCCTGAGACGCGCCTGGCCGCTTGTCCCCCTGCTCCTGATCGGATGCCGGGAAGCCCCCGTGGCGCCCGGGCAACGGCAATCGCCGCCGCCGGTTTCCGGGCCGGCCGGCTTGATGGAGATCACCATTACCGGGCATCGGCACGCCGCAGCAGAAGACCAGCGTGCGCAGCCTGAGCTCGGCCCAGGCCGCCGCCCGGACGACCGACCCGTCGCTCGGCGGCCCGGCGCGCGCGGCGCGGATCATTCTCGGCGGGCGGCTCTCGACGCTGCCGGATACGGCGTCCACGCCCCACGACGGCACGGTCCAGATCTCGCCGGTCTCCACCGCCTCGTTCACTTGGGGCACGCGGACGGGCGGCGGCGTATCGGTACGTCAGCGCCACCTACCAGGTGCGCAACGCGGCATCGGACAGCGCGGCATATGCCAACGCCCGCACCAACCTCACGTTCCTCGCGGTGAACACGGCCGGCCACGCTGAGCGGCACGGCGTTTTCGGTGCTGCGAGAAGTTCGACGGGACCCCGGCCGCGTCCGGCCTGGAGACGTCGGTCGCTGCCCACCGGCTGGGCGGACCTCAGCAGCACTGCGACCGCTGACGACCCGCGCGGCGGACGTCTTGCAGGTGTACACCGAGACCGAAGTGGCGGATCTCGGGACCATTGCGGGCATCACCAGCATCCTGCCCTACGGCTTCGTGGTGAGCAATCCGAGCACGTCGGGCAGCCGCACGCTGCCCGCCAATCCCGGAGCGTCGCAGTTCGACGGGCTGGTCACCTTCGCATTCAAGGTGCCGCTCCAGGGCTCGGCCGCCGACGACCCCTTCACCATCACGGCCATGTTCCTGCCGGTGGACGACAACCAGGCCGTCGTCACGCAGAGCTTCGAGGAGGCGGACGCGACGTCGGTCGTCGAACGTCGTCTCGCGCGCCACGGCGCTCGGCGGCCACGTCCGCAGCCTCGATCGGCACGAGGTGGGCTCCATGCCGGCGACGCTCCTGTGCACGGTCCGCAGCGCCGGCATCGCCGGCAGCCCGACCGGCTTCCTCGGCGACTCCATCGCCCTCTCGCTCCGAGAGACCCGTCGCCCTACGTCGGCGCCGGCGAGCTTCATCGCGCACCAACGCCAGCCTCGTCGGCCACGTTCAGCGAGACGATGAGCGGCGCCATCGGCCTCGACGTTCGCGGTCAACAGCGCACCAGAGCGGCGCGGCGTTCTGTCAGCGGTACGTATACCGGCGCCGGCAGCACGACGCTCGACCACTCCGTCGCGAGCGCCTTCTTCCCGGGCGAGCAGGTCGAGGTCTCGCTCTGACGCGGAGCCTGGCGGCACGACGCCGGCGCCCGCGTGTGCGCGCCGGCGTCTACCGGTACCGCGTCGCCAGCAGTCGGCGCGACCGCAGTCTTCGCGGCCGACACCGGTCACGCTCGGCGCCGGGCACGAGCCCCGTTCGATCGCGGTGCTGGCGACCTCAACGGCGACGGCAAGCTCGACCTCGTCGTCGCGAACTACGGCGACAGCACCGTGACCGTGCTGCTCGGTGACGGCGCCGGGCGGCTTCACGGCGGCGTCCGGCAGCCCGTATCACGCGTCGGCACCAACCCGCTGTCGCGTCGCCCTGGCCGATGTCAACGGCGACGGCAAGCTCGACCTCGTCGTCGGCCAACTTCACGTCGCGGCAACGTGTCGCGTCCTGCTGGGCAACGGCGACGGGACGCTTCGGCGCCGCGCGACGAGTTCCGTCCGGCGTCGGCGCGACCGCTACCGTCGCGGTCGGCGACGTCAACGGCGACGGCAAGCTCGACCTCGTGTCTCGCCAACTGCGAGCGCCAACAACGTCACCGTGCTGCTGGGCAACGGCACCGGCGGCTTCACGGCCGCGCCGGGCAGCCCTTTCGCCACGGGCGGCACCAGGACCCGACGCCATCGCGCTGGGCGACGTCAACGGCGACGGCAAGCTCGACATCGTCGCCGCCGAACAGCGGCCGACCAACAACGTGACGGTGCTGCTGGGCGACGGCAGCGGCGGCTTCACCGCCGCGTCCGGCAGCCCGTTCAGCGGCGGGCACCGGCGCCGTACTTCGTCGCGCTGGCGGACCTCAACGGCGACGGCAAGCTCGACCTCGTGATCGCGCAACAGCGGGTCGAACGACAGCGTCACGCGTGCTGCCTGGGCAACGGCACGGGCGGCTTCGCGCGGCGCCACGCATTCAGTCGTCGGGCGCACCTCCAATCCCTACGTCGTCGCGGTGGGCGACGTCAACGGCGACGGCAACCTCGACTCTCGCTCACGCGCCAACCAGCGGCAGCAACGATGTCGGCGTCCTGCTCGGGCAACGGGACCGGCGGCTTCACCGCCGCCACGGGCAGTCCGTTCGGCCTCGGGTCCGCGATCCGGGCCGCGCTGGGCGGCCCTGGGGGCGTTCAGGAACGATGGCAAGCTGGGCCTCGCCACGGCGAACTTCTCTTCCGCCAACGTGACGGTGCTCCTGAATCCATGAGCGCCGGAGCGCGGACTGATGCCGCGCTCGAGGGGCCGCGACCCCAGGCTGCCCTCGCCTCGGACCGACGAACGCACGCGCCGGATCCCCGGATCCGGCGCGTGCGCCGTTTCGGGGCGCCTACCTCGCCGCCCTCGCGCGCCATCAAGACATCAAGCGCGAGCTGCTCCCGCTCGTCGCGGCGTGGCGCGCCGCCGGCATCGAGGTCCTGCTGTACAAGGGCTTCTTCCTCGCCGAGTTCGTCTATCCCGCACCCGGCGACCGGTTCCACGGAGACGTGGACGTCCTGATTCGGCCCGAGCATGGAGCGGAAGCCCTCCGCATCGCACTCGAGCTGGGTTGGAAGCGACGCGGTCACCTGCACCGGATCGGAGCGGCCGACGGCGCCGCCCTGTACGACCTGTACCGCCCGGGCGGCGCCGCTCAACTGGACGTGCATCGCCTTGTCGTCCCGGCGGCACGCTGGTGGAATCGGCGCCAGCGGCGGCTCACCGAGGCGGTGTGGACCGCCGCCGAGCGTCGCGATTGGGAAGGCGTGGTGGTGCGCACGCCGGCTCCATGCGACGCCATCGTCGTGAACCTCGCGGTCGAGCGGGCCGTAGCCGATGCGGCGCGCGGACTCAAGCCGCACGACGCGGTGGACCTCGCCCGGTTGATGGAAGTCGGCGGCGTGACGCGCCGCGATCTCGCGGAGCGCGCGCGCGCGCTGGGGTGCTCGCGCACGCTGTCGCTCTTCCTGAGGAACTGCGCGCCCGCGGCGACGCCCGAGGCCCCGCGGCGCCTGTCCCGGCTCGCGTCGTCGCGCTGGGGCCTCGTCGGCGCGTGGGAGGCCGGCTTCGTGCACGTCCCCCTGCCGCTGCTGCGGGTGGCGCGCGCCCCCGGGCTCACGTGGGACATCGCGACGGTGCTGCCGCTCCTCGCGCGCGTTCGCCGGGCCCTGCGCCACCGCGACGTGCGACAGGTGCTCGCCAGCCTCACGCCCCGGGTCGCGCCCACGACCCGGAGCACACCGCGCCGGCGCTGGCGCACCGTCCGCGCGATCCACTGGGCCTGCAAGCTGCTGCCCATCGGACCCGCCGAGGGGAACTGCCTGCCGCGCGCGCTCGCGATGTACGCCGCGCTGCGCCGCCAGGGGTGGAACGTCGCGTTCGTGAGCGGGGTGCGGCGCGACGCGACGGGCCTGGTCGGTCACGCGTGGATTGAAGAGGACGGCGAGCTGCTGCGCGAGCTGGGCGGGTGGGAACGCTTCCCGGAGTACCGGCCGAGCTTCCGCTACCCGCCCGCCGCCTGATCGGTCCGCTCGACGACCGCCCCGTCCAGAGGCGGCGGCGTGCTTCCCAACACCAGTTTCGCCACCGGCAGACGGCTGAGCCGCGCCACCGCATCCGCGGTCACCTCGCGCGACCGGTCGCTGAGCGGGACGCCGGTCGCCTCCCACAGTGATCTGACCAGGTCGCGGGCCGTGGCCGCTTCAACGCGGGACGGCCCACCGGCTGCCCGGTCGAGCAGGGCGATGCGGGTGAGTGTGGCCGTGCGCGGCGCGCGCACGCCGAGGCGATCGTACGGGATGATGCGCTTGCCGTCCGGCGCCGCCTCCGCGCCGCGCAGCAGCGGGAAGAACCGCTCCAGCGTCTCCGGCCAGCAGCGCACGCCGCGATCCCAGCCGTAGACGCGCAAGGTGGCAGGCTCGAGCCAGCACAGGTCTTCCGCGACGGCACGCCAGCCCGCTTCGACCGCGCGAAGCAGCGTCGTGCTCTTTCCGATCCCGCTCGCTCCGAGCCACGCGACCGCGGCGTCGCCGCGCGCCGCCACGGCGGCGTGCAGGGGCACCAGTCCGCTGGCGCGCAGCGCCTCGGTCAGGGCGACGTACACGCCGTGATGCAGGGCGGCCGGATCGGCCTGATGCTCGGATCCCCACAGCTCGAGCGCGGCGCCGTCGTCCCGCAGCTCCATGAACAGTCCCGCGGCGGCGTCGCCGGTCTCCCAGCGTCGCCCGTCGCTGCGGAACCGGATCGTGCGGCCCGGCACCACGACCTCGAGCGGCATCCAGTCGTCGCGCGCGCCCGCCGGCGCGGCAGCGACCACGTCGAGGTCGATCGCGAAGCGTTGGGCCGGCGCCGACAGCTCGGGGAAATCCCAGCCGGCCCGCAGCCACTCGGCCAGACGGTTCGGCACGTGGCGGGCCGCGAACCGGCGGCCGAGCACGGCGAACGCGAGCGCCCGCTTGTCAGGCGGCATCGCCCGCGGGGACGATCAGGCCGACGTCGAGCAGGTCGCCCAGGATGCCGCGCACGTCGTTCAGCGCCTGTTCGTACTCGACCTCGAACGTCCGCGTGACCTCGGAGGCCAGCGCCGCCACGGTGCGCTCGGGCAGCGCGCGCCAGATGGCGCGCCCGACCGGGTTGAGGCTGAACATCTCGCGCGTTTCCGGATCGAGCAGCACGAGCTCGGTCTCGAGGTTGGTCTCGATCACGCTCGGCTTCGGCTTGTACCGCGCGGTATCCGCGATCGATGGCATGGGCGCCTTCCACTCGGTTCCAGGATCGAAGATAGGACGGGCGCGCCGGAAAAGCCCGCGCCGCGCGGGCCGCCGCGGGGACATCCGCGCCGAACTGCCGGTTGACCGTGAGCGCCCGGCCCCCTTAAGGTGCGGCGTGAGACTCCGTCCGCTCGTCCTGTGCGTCGCCTTCGCCGCCGCGGCGCCTCCGGCGGCGCTCCGTGCCCAGGATCGCCCCAGCGGCGTCCTCACCCGCACCATCGCGCCCCTGTTCCGGGCTCGCACGTGGCGGTACGCCACCTGGGGAGCGCTGGTGGTGAGCCTCACGCGCGGCGACACGCTCTTCTCCTATCATGCGGACCGGCGCTTCCTGCCTGCCTCCAACGCCAAGCTGTTCACGACGGCCGCCGCGCTCCACTACCTCGGCCCGGAGTTCCGGTTCGTCACCGTCCTGTTCGCCGACGGACCGGTGCACGACAGCACGGTGAACGGCAACCTGGTGCTCTACGGCACCGGCGATCCGACGTTCGCCCTCGACACCGCCAGCCTCGCGCCGTTCGCCGACAGCGTCGTGCGGGCCGGGATCCGCCGTCATCCGGGGCGACATGGTGGGCGACGCGTCGTTCCTCGGCGGCGAGCTGGCCGGCCCCGGCTGGTCACCCGACAACGCCGACCAGGCGTACGCGGCGCCTCCATCCGCGCTGGGGGCCGCGGCGAACCGGATCCGGATCACGGTCGCGCCGGGTCCGCGACCCGGCGCGCCCGCCGTGGTCACCATGGATCCGCCGAGCGACTACTTCACGCTGCGCAGCGTGGTGACCACGGGGCGGCCGCGCAGCCGCACGCGGATCGGTGTGGACCGCGGCCCGCCGCACGGCATCCTGGCGCTGCGCGGCACGATCTCGCCGCGCCGCAGCCAGTGGACCACCGAGATCGTGGTCCAGCAGCCGGCGGTCTTCGCCGCGGGCCTGCTGCGTGAACTGCTGACGGCGCGCGGGGTCACGGTCCTGGGGACCACGCGCAGCGTGACCGACGATGCTCCCGGTCGCGCCCACGCGCTGCTCGCCTGGGCGCGCGAGCGCGCCGGAGCGCCGTTCGACGGCACGATCGCCGTGCGCAACTCGCCCAGCCTCGGCGACCTGGTCGCGACGATCAACCATCGCAGCGACAACCTCTGGGCCGAGCTGGTCTTCCGCGCCATCGGCCGCTCCGTGGACGGCGCGGGCACGTTCGCGAGTGGGGCGAGCGCGGTCGCGCGCTTCCTCACGGTCGAGGTCGGCATCCCGGCGGCGAGCGTGCAGGTCACGGACGGGTCGGGCCTGTCCATGCTCGACGCCGCTACGCCGCGCGCACTCGTCCAACTCCTGGCGTACGAGCGTCGCGCCCCCGAGGGGGACGTCTTCTTCCAGTCGCTGCCGGAAGTGGGAGACGGACTGCAGCGGCGCATGACCGGCACGGCCGCCGAGGGCAATCTCCGCGCCAAGACGGGCACGCTGAACGACGCGTCGGCCCTGGCCGGCTACGTCACCGCCGCCGACGGCGAAGAGCTCGCGTTCTCGATCATCGTGAACGACCCGCCCAGGATCCGCCGGGCGCGGGCGGTGCAGGATCGCATCGGCGTGACGCTGGCCAGGTTCCGGCGGGAAGACGACGCGGGGACGAGGTAGACGCCGCCCGTCAGTCCGCGAGCCCCGGGATGCCGTCGCGGCCCCGCGCCATCCGCACCGCCCGCTCCACCGCCATCTCCGTCGCCGTCCTCGCGAGCTGCTCCACCTGGAACGCCGGGCCCGGCACCGACCCGGCCGATGCGGCGAACACGACGTCCCCGTCGACGGCCGTGCCCGACGGCACGACGCGCCGCGCCAGGGCGTCCGCCCCCGCGCGCGCCACGCCGGCCAGCGCGAGCCGATCGAGCCCGGCGTTCGTGGCCACCACCACCAGGGTCGTGTGGTGCGCGGCGCGCAACGCTCCGCCCGGCGCGTCGCCGGCGGCGAGACGCTCGGCCGACCCGGCGAACCCGCCGCCCTCGCGGCGCGCGCCCGCCAGGATCCGGCCCGACGCGTCGAGCACGTCGCCGAACGCGTTCACGACGGCGAGCGCGCCGACGATCACCGCGCCACCGCGCACCGACCAGGTCCCCACTCCACCCTTCATCGCCCACTCGGCGCCCAGCGCCTTGCCCACCGTGGCCCCGGTGCCCGCCCCCACCGACCCCTCGGCGACCGCGGGGTCGGCGGCGTCGCAGCACGCGGCCCCCATCTCGGCGCCCGGACGCGCGTCGAACCGGCCCAGCGGCAGGAGATCGAACACGACCGCCGCCGGCACGATCGGCACGACCCCGCCCGCGATCTTGAAGCCGCGCCCGCGCGCCTCCATCCACCGCATCACGCCGTCGGCCGCGGCGAGGCCGTAGGCGGAGCCGCCGGTGAGGAGAATCGCGTCCACGCGTCCCGCCAGCGATTCCGGGCGGCACGCGTCGAGCTCCCGGGAGCCGGTGGCGCGGCCGCGCACGAA
Organism: uncultured Gemmatimonadales bacterium; assembly: GCA_963718005.1. Classification (GTDB taxonomy): domain Bacteria; phylum Gemmatimonadota; class Gemmatimonadetes; order Gemmatimonadales; family JACORV01; genus Fen-1245. The sequence continues at coordinate 279,154 of CAVQXV010000004.1, read as the reverse complement.
CGCCGTGCACGGCATCCCGTCGGCCGGCGCGAGCACCACCGTGCAGCCGGTCGCGCCCGACGCGTCCGTCGCGTGGCCGACCAGGATGCCGGGAACGTCGCTGATGGAGGGTGACATGGGCGGGCGAAGGCTATCCCGCCGCGCGAAGCGGCGTCAAGCGACGGCCCGGGCCGCCTCCCGGCCCTGCCCGCTTGCCGCTCCACCCGCGCGGCCGTAGCTTCGCGACGTGACCGCCCCCGGCACCAAGACCCGCGTGCTCATCGTGGAGGACGACCGCTCGCTGCGGTCCGCCCTGACCGCGTTCCTCGAGCGCATCGGGAACCAGGTGCTGCAGGCCGACAATGCCGAGCAGGCGCTCGAGCTGCTGGCCACCCAGCGGCTGTCGGCCATGCTGTGCGACATCCGGATGTCGGGGATGTCGGGCATCGACCTGCTGCCCAAGGCGCTGGCGGCCGACCGCGACCTCGCGGTCATCATGCTCACGGGCGTGGACGAGCCGGCGGCCGCGATCTCCTGCCTGAAGCTCGGAGCCGCGGATTACCTCATCAAGCCGGTGGATCTCGAGGAGCTGCAGCACGCGCTGAAGACCGCCCTGCACCGGCGCGACCTCGAGATCGAGCGGCGCGGGCTCGAGGAGTGGCTGGCGCACGAGGTGGCGGCGCGCACCAAGGAGCTGGAGTCGCAGTCGCGCCAGCTCAGCCGCCTGTCGGTCAACGTCCTGGCGGCGCTGGTGGACGCGCTCGAGGCCAAGGACCCGATGTTGCGCGGCCACTCGCAGCGGGTGGCCGACCTCAGCGGCCGCATCGCCTCGCGCCTCGGCCTCGCCGACGACGAGGTCGAGGTCGTGCGGGCCGCCGGACGGATGCACGACATCGGCAAGCTGGCGCTGCGCGAGCCGGGACTCAACCTGGTCTCGGAGCCGAGCGAGGAGATCGCGACCCTGCGGGACGATCCGGACCTCGCCCTCCGCCTGCTGCAGCCCCTGGCGCACCTCAAGGGCGTCGCGGACATCGTGCGCTTCCAGCACGAGCGCTACGACGGCAAGGGCCTGCCGGAGGGGCGCCGGGGCGAGGAGATCCCCCTCGGCTCCCGCATCGTCGCCGCCGCGAGCGTCTACGACGAGCTGGCCGTGGCGGGCGCGGACGGCACCATGCTCGAGCCGCGCGAGGCCATCGCCAACCTGCGCGCGCTGGTGGGACTGATGCTCGATCCGAAGGTGTTCGCCGCCCTGGTGCTGGAGGTGGCGGGAACGGCCTAGGCGGGCCGGTCCGACGCCGGCGACGGCAGGTTCGCCGGCTCGGGCAACCCGCGCTTCACGCGGCACGCCTTGCACAGCGTGATGCCGCGGAACCCGCAGATCAGGCACACGAAGGTCCCGCAGTCGTCGCACGGCGACCCTTCCGACGCGCGTTCCGGGTTGCCGCACGAGCGGCACACCATCATGTCCACTTCCGGAGCCATGGTTCCTCCTCCCAGCTCGCTCAGACGTCGAGCGCGTAGACCTTGATCTTGTTGATGAGCGTCGCGCGCGAGATACCCAGCTCCTCGGCCGCGCGGGTGCGGTTCCCCGAGTGGCGGCGCAGCGTACGCTCGATGTGCCGGCGCTCCACCTCCTCGAGCGACACGGCCTGGTGCGTCTCGGGCGGCGGCTGGCGGCGGCCCACGTCGCCCGGCAGGTGCTCGATCCCGAGCCGCTGCGCCCCGCGGCCGACGATCAACGCCCGCTCCAGCACGTTGCGCATCTCGCGGATGTTGCCCGGCCACGGATACGACAGCAGCCGCTCGAGCGCGTCCGAGGAGAATTCGGCCGGGCTCTCCGGCAGCTCGGCGCGCAGCTCGACGAACAGGCGGCGCAGCAGCGCCAGCCGGTCCTCGCGGGCCCGCTCCCGGAGCGGCGGCAGGTGCAGCGGGATGACGTTGAGGCGGTAGTACAGGTCCTCGCGGAAGCGGCCGTGCCGCACGGCGTCGCCGATGTCGTGGTTGGTCGCCGCGATCAGCCGCACGTCGACCTGGAGCTCCCGGGTCCCGCCGAGCCGCCGGAAGCTCTTGTCCTCGAGCGCCTTGAGCACCTTGGGCTGCAGCTCCGGGGCCAGCTCCGCGATCTCGTCGAGGAAGAGCGTGCCCCGGTCCGCCATCTCGAACAGCCCCTGCTTGCGCTCCTTGGCGTCGGTGAACGCGCCCTTCTCGTGGCCGAACAGCTCGGAGTCGAGGAACGTCGCGGAGAGCCCCGCGCAGTTCACGTCCACGAACGGCGCCGCGCGCCGGCCGGACAGGCGGTGGAGCAGCCGCGCCACCCAGCCCTTGCCCGAACCGGACTCGCCCGTCAGCAGCACGGTGGTGCGCTCCGACTCGGCCAGCAGCACCAGCTGGCGCGCGAGGTCCCGCATCGGCTTCGAGACGCCCAGCACGTCCTCGCCGCCGCCCGGCGCGAGCTGCGAGACCAGCAGCGCGTTGTGGCGCCGCAGGTGCACCTTCTCGAGGGCCCGCGCCGCCGCCGCCGCCAGCAGCGGCATGTCCACCGGCTTGGTGAGGAAGTTCTCCGCGCCGAGCTGCATGGCCCGCACCGCCGTGGCGATGTCGCCGTGCCCGGTCAGGAGCAGCACCGCCGCGTCCTGGCGCCGCAGCTCCTCGAGCACCTGCAGCCCGTCGATGCCCGGCAGCTTGAGGTCGAGGATGGCCACGTCGGGGCGCTGGCGCGCGTACGCCTCCACCGCCGCCTCGCCGCTCGACTCGCGGAACACCTCGTAGCCGATCCGCTCGAAGTAGTCGCCCACCGCCCGCAGCACGTCGGCGTCGTCGTCCACGATGAGGATGGAGTCGGGCATCGCGCGCTCAGGCCAGCAGGGTGGGGACGCGGCGCAGCACGTCGAGCGCGGCGTCCACCTCCGCCCCGCCGAACTGCGTGTCGCGGCCGGCGCGGAGCTCGTCGAGCACCGAGGCGGGCTCGCGGCGCGCCCGCCACGGCCGCGGCGCGCACATCGCGGCGATCGCCGCCGCGATGCCCAGCGCGCGCGCCAACGGCGGGATGTCGTCGCCCGCCAGCCCGCCCGGATACCCGTTCCCGTCGAACCGCTCCTGGTGGGCCGCGACGGCCGCCACGACGGTGCGGTCGGCCCCGAGCCGCTCGATCCACCGCGCGCCCAGCGTCGGGTGCACGCGAATCAGGTGCTGCGCGGGCCGGGCCATCGCGCTCTCGGAGTGCAGCTCGGTCGACGGCACGGCGAGCATCCCGATGTCGTGCACCCGGGCCGCGAGGACGAGCCGCTCTCCGTCGAGGCCGAGGGCCTGGCCGAAGGCGCCGGCCAGCCGCGCGGTGCGCGCCGAGTAGCCGGCCCGGAACGGATCGGCGCGCTCGTACGCGTTGACCATCTCGCCCAGCACCGTGAGAATGGACCCGGCCGACCACGCGTGGTCCCGGCCGCCGTCGCGCGCAGCGCCCGGAGCTCGGCGGCCACCGACGCCTCGTGCGCCATCTGCTCGGGATCGAACGGCTTCAGCACGTAGCCGTCCGCGCCGCGGGCGAGCGCTTCGACCACCACCGCGCCGTCGGTCGCCGGTGCCATCACGATGACGGCCGGGCTCTCGGGCAGCTGGCCGGCGCTGGCGAGCACGTCGAGCCCGGACCCGCCCGGCATCTCGGTGTCGGTGACCACCAGGTCGAAGGGCTCCGCGGCCAGGCGCTCCCGCGCCTCGCTGCCCGAATACGCGGCCACGCAGATGGCGCCGTCGCGCTCGAGCCGCCGCGCCACCGCCGCGGCGATCGCCCGCTCGTCGTCCACGACCAGCACGCGCCGACCGGCGAGCGGCGAGGACACGCGGAGTGGAGCTATCGGCCATGGTTCCCTCGGCCGCGCCGAGGCGCGGGTGCCAGCACCGTCAGCGCGCGCGGGATCAGCTCGACGAGCATCGGCGTCGCGCCCAGCGGCTCCCCGTCCGCCTCCACCGGCAGGCCGGGCTCGCAGTCGATGCGCACCGTGCGGCCCCGGTAGAACGTGATCCCGCCGTCCACGTCGGGGCGCCGCTGCAGCAGGCGCCACACCAGCCGCAGCGCGGAGGCGTAGGACTTCGCGTCGAGCACCGCCACGTCGAACATCCCGTCGTCGGGGAAGATGCCGCTCGCCAGGGGGAGCAACCCCGGCACGATGTGCCCGCAATTCGCCACGATCACCGTCGCGGCGTGCCCCTCGTGAACCGCGCCGTCCACCTCGACCCGGGTGACCGCGCGCACCAGGTTGCCGACCATGACGATCGCCCGCGCCACGTAGGCGGCGACGCCGAAGCGACGCTTGTGGTGCTGCTGCGTCCCCGCCATCAGGTCGGCCGCGAACCCGGCCGCGCAATTGACCGCGAAGTAGCGGGATCCGGCGGCCGTGGTGAGTCGCCCGACGTCGATCGTCCGGGTCACGCCCGCGGCAATCACGTCGGCGGCGACGACGAACGACCGCCCGATGCCCAGGTTCCCGGCGAGCACGTTGCCCGTGCCCCCGGGCAGCAGGCCCAGCGGCAGGCCCGTGCCGATGAGCCCCGCCGCCACGTCCATGACCGTGCCGTCGCCGCCGTGCGCGATCACCATGTCGGCGCCGCCCTCGGCCGCCGCGCGCGCCAGGCGCTCGCCGTCGCCCGTCGTACCCGTGACCTCCACCGCCAGCCGGAACCCGCGCGCTTCCAGGCGCCGCCGCGCCTGCGCCAGGCCCGCCCCGCCGGCCCCCGCCGCGGGATTGGTGACGACCAGCGCGTCTTTCATGGAGCGCCCCACTGCCAGAACAGGTCGAGGCCGATCTGGTACGGCGCCGGGGGCCGGATCTGGAAGCCGACCGGCCGGCACTCCTCCACCGTCGGCTCGATGCTGGCCTCCACCGTCCAGCCGCCGGCGACGCGGTGCTCCACGCTCGCGCCGATCGCCTGCGAGGAGAGCCCGCGCGCCACCTGGCAGAGTCCCGCGTTCAGCGTGAGGAAGGTGCGTTCGCCGAGCTGCGTCCCCGCCTCCACGCGCGTGCTGCTGAAGATGTCGCTCACCGACCCGCCGCCGGGACGAATGGCCAGGTAGTCCACGGGAATCCCGAGATTGGTGACCAGCGTCTGCTCGAGCTCGCCCGACAGCGCGCCGGCCAGCCCGGTCATGGCGCCCTGGAAGATGGCCTGCTCGCTGGTGCCCGCCGCCGCTCCCGGCGCCGACGCCAGATCGAACGACGGACGTCCGAACAGCAGGTAGGACACGATCTCCGCCTCCGACAGCGGCGGGCGCTCGTCGCTCTCCAGCGACAGCTTCGGCACCAGCAGCGTGCCCCCGATCACGGCGCGCACCACCAGGTCGCCGCCGTTGACGGACCGCACCGTGTGCTCCGCGGCGATGTCCAGGACGGGATTGAGGTCCGGCGTGCCGAAGAAGCGCACCGTCCCGCGCGTCACCCGGAATTCCTTCGCGGTCGGACCGACCACCAGGCGGTAGGTGCCGCGCACCGCGCGCAGGGTGCCGTCCAGGCGGTAGCGGCTCGCGCCCGCCTCGACCTCCTTGGCCACGGTGAAGTTGCCGGCCAGCTGGATGTTCGCCTCGTGCGAGCGCAGCCAGACGTCGGGGCCCATCGCGACGGTGAGGTTCCGGATCCGCAGGCTGTCGAGGAAGACGTTCTGGACGCTGGGCCCGAGGCCGGTGGCCTGGGCGAGGTTGGAATCCACGACGGCGCGGAACTCCGGGTCGTCGAGGTTGACGATGCGCTTTTCGACCAGGTCGGCGAAGGCGAGGAAGCCCGCGTCCACCACCAGTCCCCCGGTGAGCGTCGCGCCCACCACCGGCCCGGTGAGACGGAGATCGCCGCTCGCCGTCAGCCCGGCGAAGTCGCGCTGACTGAAGGCGGCGAAGCCGCGCGAGCGCAGCGTGAGGTCGAGCATCGGGCGCGTGAGGGCCGCGAAGCGCACGTCGCCGCCGATCTCCAGCGTGCCCGTGCCGCCCCGGAGATGCGCCTCGTCCACCCGGAGGCTGTCGCCCGACAGCGACAGCCGCGCCTCGATCCCCGCGTAGCGCGCCCCGAGGGCGGGAATGCCCACCGACCCGCCCACGATGCGCGCGTCCCCGTGAACTCGGGGTGCTCCCAGGTGCCCCCCACCGTGACGTTCGCGACCAGCCGGCCGCCCACCCCGCGCACCAGCGGCGTCAGCGCGTCGAGGATCGCGAGATCGGCGGAATCCGCCTCGCACCCGGATGCGGAGCGAGTCGGGCAGCTGCCGGTGGGCGACGGTCTCCAGGCGCAGGTCCAGGGGCAGCGAACCGGAGGCGGTCACGACCCGCTCACCGCCGCTCTCGAACCCGGCCCGGAACGCCAACCGGCGGTCGGCGTACTGAGCCGATCCCTCCACCAACGGCGCGCGGAAGTCGCCGAACCGACCCTCGATCACCGACGCGCCCGCCTCGATGTGCGGATCCGCCGCGCTGCCGACGATGCGGATCCGCGCGTTCAGCTGGCCCCCGATGCCCGCGGTATCCAGCTCCGCCAGCGCGTACAGGTCCGAGAGGGGCACGCTGTCCGCGTCCAGCGCCAGGTCGCCGGCGGCCGCCCGCGGCAAGCGGCCGGCGACACGCACCCGGCCGCCGTCCTGCGAGCGCAGCTCGAGCGAGTCGAACGCCACGCCGTCGGCGGTCGCGGCGATGCCGCGTCGGCCGCGCCAGCGTCCACACGCGACCCGGCAGCGCCAGCCGGCCTCGCGGCGAGGCGCACGGACCAACCCGTGGAGTCGCTGCGCACGGCTCACGTCGGCCTGCAGCGACGAGCCGGCGCCGAAGCCGGCGCCCACGTCGAGCAGCAGCGAATCGCCGGGCCCGTTCGCCCTGACGCTGACGCCGCCGTACCGCATCCCCGCCACGACGAGCGATTCGGCGGCCGCGCGCAGTCCGAAGACCATGCCGCGGTCCGCGCGCTCCAGCGAGCCGCCCAGACGGGCTCCGACCGCCGCCACCGAGCCGTACGCGATGCTGTCCGCCGCCAGGTCACCCTGTGCCACCCACGCCGACGTCGTCCCCACCACGCGGCCGCTGATCCGCCCGGCGCCGCTCAGCTCGAGCCGGGTGCTGTCGCCCGCCTCGCGGCGCAGCCACGACACCACCGACGACAGGTTGCTCATGGTGTCGGCGCGCAGCACGAAGCGCAGCTGGCCGGCGGGTTGTCTCGGCCGTCCCAGGGCTCCCGAAGCGACCAGGTTGATGCCGCCCGCCTCCGCATACACCGTATCCACCACGAGCCGACCCGCGGTCAGCGTGATCTGCGCGCCCGCGCGCTCGAGCGTCTCGCCCGACACCACGCTGCTGTCCAGTTCCAATCCGAGCGAGCCGGTGACGCCGGTGACCGTATCGCCGCTCGGCACGGAGACGTCCGCGTGCCAGGTTCCCGCCAGCCGGGTCGGAGGCGCACCGGGCAGGCGCGTGGCCAGGTCGAGGCTGTCGAGCCGGCCGCCGGCACGGATGCGCACGGCCGAGTCGCCGGCCGCGATTTCCCCGGCCATCGTCGCGCCGCCGCCCGGTCCCGCGAGCCCGGCGTGGACGGCGAGTGCGGTGATGGGCCCCTGGAGTCGCACGGGACCGGCCGCCATGCCCACCAGCCCCAGATGCGGGTACGACCGCGCGAGATCGTCCAGCGAGAGCGAATCCGCCGTCAGGTCCGCATCGACGCGCAGCGTGTCCGCGAGCACCAGCTGCAGGCTGCCGCGCAGCGTCGAGACGGGACCCGGGCCGTCGCTGTGGACCAGCGTGCCGCGGAACACGGCCGACCGCCACGGCCCGTCCAGGTCTCCCACCAGGCCCAGGCGCCCGTGCACGGTGACCGACGGCGCGAAGCGCTGCACCGACGCCATCGAGAGGTCGGTCGCGGTGAGCGCGAAATGGTGGAACGTGAACTCGTCGCGTCCGCCCAGCGACACCACGCCCGAGCCCACCAGCGCGTCGGTCGGCCGGCCGGCGGCCCGCTCGTCGGTGAACACCAATCCGGTGCCGACGGCGAGGCCGCTCAACGGGCCCGACGCCTTGAGGTGGCCGCTCACCGTACCGGCGACCGGCATCTTGCCGAGGAACGGCTCGAGCAGCGCCAGGTCGAGCGGCGACGTCTGAACGTCGAGCGTGCGGATCGTCACGCCACCGGCCGGAGCGATGGCCAGCTCGACCGTGCCCCGCACCCGGCTGCGACCGGCACGCAGATCGGCATCGCGGAACACCCATTCGCTGCCGCGGCCCGCCGGCATGAGGCGGGCATGCACCTCCACCCGGCCACCGCCCGTCGGGGGCAGACCGGCCACCGCCCACCGGAAATCCGCGAAGCTCGCCCGGCGGAGATTCGCCGCGAACTCGAGCTTGGCCCGGTTCCCCGCGGCAGCGGCTCCCCACCGCACGGCGCCGCGCGCCGCGCCCGCCGTGCCCGGCAGCGCCAGGCGCGAGAGCGCGAACTGCACCGAATCGCCTTCGATCACGACCCGGCCCGACGCGTCCGCGATGCGCGCCGCCGGATCGGAGATGGTCACGCCCAGATGGTGAATGTCGGCCACCACGCCGACCGAGTCCGGATCCGACGCCCTGAGGCGCGTGAGATCGAGCGCGATGCCGAGGAACCGCCGTTCGTGCGTCGCGCCGTCCGCCGCTCGCTCACGCAGCACGAAGGCGCCGTGGACCAGCCGCACGTTGCGCAGGTCCACCACGGGGCGGCGGCCCGGCGGGCCGACGTGCGGCTCCAGCAGCCGGAACAGGTGCTCGATGTTGAGGTGCCCGTCGGCCCCTTCCTCCAGGTCGACCGAGGGGCCGTCGAGCTCGACGCGCGAGGCCACGAAGCGGCGGCGCAGCAGGTCGGCCGCCGAGTAGCTCAGGGCCAGGCGCGCCACGCGGATCACGGGACGACCGTCCGGCGTGGCGAGCTCCACATCGTGCAACTCGATGCTGCGCCACAGCGGACCGCCCAGCGCGCCGATCCGCACCCGGCCGTCCACCGCGTGCTCGAGCGCCGCGACCAGCAGGCGGCGCGCCAGCGCGTGACCGGGCGCCGTGGCGAGGATCCCCGCGGCCGCGGCGACGCCGAGGACCACCAGTCCCGCCACCAGGGCGACGGTCAGAAACAGCGCGCGCCGCACCACTAGTACGCCTCTCCCACGCTGAACTGGACCTGCAGGCGCTGGAAGAACCCCGTGCCCCGCGCGGGGCCGCCGTAGTTCGACTGCACCAGCCGCAGTTGCTCCGGCGCGCCGCTCGACGTGCGAATCACCTCGTACAGCGGACCCTGCTGGCGCGGATAGTCGTTGTACGCCACGTCGAGGCGCAGCGGGCCGAGCGGCGTGCCAACGCGCAGCCCGACGCCGGGCGTCACCTTGAGCCCGGAGGGCAGCAGCGCGCCGGCCGTTTCATCCCACAGCTCGCCGGCGTCCACGAACGCGGCCAGCCGAATGTGGCTCGGCCACACCGGCGAGGGCGTGCGCAGCTCGAAGTTGGCGAGGGTGATGGCGTAGCTGCCCACCGGCGAGATCCGGAGGTTCACCGGCGTGACCGCGCCGGTCGCCGAGTCCACGGTCACGGTGTCCGCCACGTAGACCAGGGGCCCCATCTCGTTGCGGCCGAAGCCGCGCACCGAGGCCGGTCCGCCGGCGTAGAAGCGCTCCTCGGGCGGCACGTAGCGGATGGAGGTGTCGCCGACGAACGAGCGCGCGGGCTGGATGACGCCGCCCCGCAGCCGCAGCGCCAGCACCCACCCCCGGGCCAGCGGCACGTACCAGGATCCCTCCGCCACCTCCTTGCTGTAGGAGATGAGCGGCTCGGACCCCACCAGCGGCGACGCGTGCGACAGGTCGAGCGAGAGCACGGAGCCGCTCGTCGGCTCGATGGGGGAATTGGTGGTGTTGCGGATCAGGGACACCGACAGCGCCGCCTGCCGGTGGCGCTCCTGCAGGATGTCGATCGCCTGCTGCTGACAGCGGTCGAAATAGACGCAGAACACGCCGGGATCGGCCGTGGTGCTGCCGTAGGTCAGCTGGTACGACCAGGTGAGGAGCGAGGACCGCCCCAGGCCGAACGCCAGCGCCAGGGAACTGCCGATGCCGTCCCGCTCGAACGCCTTGTACTCCGAGCGACGCTCGCCGAACGTCGTGAGGGTCAGGGTGCTGCGGCGGCCGAGCACGGCCGGCTGCGTGAACGTGGCCGAGGTGAAGAAATTGATGCGCCGCGAGAAGAGCGTGTCGCCCGACAGCGCCGAGCATACGTTGTTGCCCAGGCCCCAGTCGGTGGGCGAGCCCACGCCGATCTTCGAGAGCTTGCCCGCCAGGTCCAGGCGCAGTCCCCCGCCGATGAAGTTGGCGGTCGAGAACGTGGCCTGGGAGCGGATGCAGTCGATCGTGCCGTACCCGACCCCCGCCCGGAACCGCGACCGCGCCCCCTCGCTCAGCTGCACCTGCACGCGCACCAGCGAGTCGATGCCGTCCACGATCGAGTCGTCCGGCGCGATGCCCACCGTCACGTAACGGAACAGGTCGGTCTGATAGAGGCTGCGCTGCGAGTCGTAGAGCGCGTCCTGGCTGAACCGGTCGCCGCGGCGCACGGCCAGCGAACGCTGAATCGTGCGTTCGCTCACGCTGCGGTTGCCGTCGATCCGGATGTCGCCCACGCGGGCCTGCGGGCCGGGCACCACTTCGTAGTCTATGTTCGCGGTGCGGGTCGCCCGCTCCACGCTGTAGTTGCGGAACACCGCCACGAACGGATAGCCGTGGTTCTGGAGGGTCAGCGCCACCGTGTCCGCCGACGCATCGAACTGCTCACGGTCGAACGGCTTGCCCTCGGCCAGCGGCAGGCGGGCCGCCAGTCGTTGCGCGTCCACGATCCCGTCCACGCCATGCACGACCACCGAGTCCACCAGCACCGGCGGGCCCTCATCGATCGTGAACTGCACGGCCACCGCGCCGGCCGTGCGGGTCACCGTGGTGTCCACCCGAGCCTCGAAGAAGCCGTGCTGGCGGTAGAGGATCTGCAATCGTACCACGTCGCGGCGAAACTCCAGCTCGTCGAACACCCGCCGCTGGCCCAGGTCGAGGTGCTTGAGGAGCGGCACGCCGTAGGTCCAGCTGGACGGGCTGGTGGCGATCGCCGCCTCCAGCGTCAGGCGGTCGATCGCGTGATTACCGCGGAAGCGCACCGACGTCACCGTCCGCTCCGGCGCCTGCCCGGTCTGGGCCGCGAGGTCGCCGCAACCGAGGACGGTCAGCGCCACGACCAGCCAAGGCCTCACGCGACCCGCGCGGACCTGGAGAGGAAATCGGGAACGGCCGGTCGAACGCGGGACATGGGTGAGGATGACGACTCGGGCTGGGGAGCGCGCAATCCGCGCGACGGGCAACCGCGGGCGAACTGTCGTATTTTCGTACACCTGCGCTGGCCTGTCAACCGCTTGAGCACAAATCACTTGTCCATCGCCGGAGCCGGCCGGCCGCTGGCGGTGGGCGCCGTGCCGTCATAGCTTGCGCCGCGTGAAGATCTACACCAAGACGGGAGATGCCGGCGAGACGTCGCTGGCGGGCGGCGCCCGGGTGCCGAAGGACCATCGGCGCGTGGCCGCCTACGGTGACGTGGACGAGACCAACGCCGCCATCGGCGTGGCCCGCGCGGCCGCGCCGGCCGACGCCGCCGACCCGCTGCTCGCGGACGTGCAGCGCGATCTGTTCGCGATCGGCGGCGCGCTCGCGACGCCGGAGGCCACGGCGCTCAAGGCGGCGCAGCGCGCCAAGGTCGCGGTCACCGCGGAGCGCATTCAGGCGCTCGAGCGGGCCATCGACGAGGCCGAACGCGATCTCCCGCGCCTCAAGAACTTCGTGCTGCCGGCCGGGGCGCCTCAGGCCGCGGCGCTGCACCTGGCGCGCACGGTGTGCCGGCGGGCGGAACGCTCCACCGTGCACCTGGCGCGCGAACAGGGCGTGGCGCCCGAGATCCTCGTCTACCTGAACCGGCTCTCCGACCTGCTGTTCGTGCTGGCGCGACAGGCCAACGCGCGCGCCGGGCAGCCGGACGTCACGTGGTGATCCGCGTCGCCGCGTCCGAAGGGCGCGACGCGTCGTACGACGTCATCGCGGGACGCGGCGTCCTCACCCGGCTGCCCGAGCTGCTCGCGGAACGCTGCCCCGCGCACGCCTACGCCGTGATCACCGACAGTCGCGTGGCCGCGCTGTACGGCGAGCGGGTGCGCGCCCTGCTGGAAGCGAACGGACTCGCCGCCCGATCGTTCGTCTTCCCGGCCGGCGAGTGGAACAAGGTGCGTGACACGTGGGCCGACTTGTGCGACCGGATGATCGCCGCGGGTCTCGGCCGCGATGCCGCCGTCGTGGCGTTGGGCGGCGGCGTCGCCGGCGACCTGGGCGGCTTCGTCGCCGCGACGCTGCATCGCGGCATTCCGTACGTGCAGGTACCCACCACCGTGCTCGCGATGGTGGACGCGTCCATCGGCGGCAAGACCGGCGTGGACCTGCCGGCGGGCAAGAACCTCGTCGGCGCGTTCCACGCGCCCCGGTTCGTCCTCGCCGACATCGAGACGCTCGCCACGCTGCCCCGCAATCAGATCGCGGCCGGCTGCGCGGAGGCGATCAAGCACGGCGTCATCGCCGACGCGGCCTACGCGGACGACGTCGCGCGGACGGCCGGAGCCTGCCTGTCCCGCTCGCTCGACGCCCTCGAGCCCATCGTGGAACGCAGCATCACGATCAAGGCCGCGATCGTCGCGGCGGACGAGCGCGAGAACGGACGCCGCCAGGTCCTGAACTTCGGCCACACCGTGGGCCACGCGGTCGAAGTCGCGCAGCGGGTACGCGCTGCTCCACGGCGAAGCCGTCGCCATCGGCATGGCCGTGGAAGCCTCGCTCGCCGAGGCCACCGGCGTCGCACGCGCCGGCACGCGGCGCCGCGTGCTCGACCTCCTCGAGCGCTACGAGCTTCCCGCGACGGTGCCCGAGACGCTCGCCTGCGACGACTTGCTCGACGCGATGCGCGCCGACAAGAAAGTGCGCGCGGGCGTGCTGCGCTTCGCGCTGCCCGCGGACGTCGGCGAGATGGCGCACAGTGCCGACGGTGCCTGGACGGTGGAGGTCCAGCCCACCGATATCCGCACCGCACTTGAGGCTAACAGGCGGTGACACAATAAGGACATCATACACGACAGTTGACCACACGAACTACTACAAGCTGCTTCATACATAGACTTCCGTTGCATCCAGCCGATCAAATCGGTGTTCGACGATAGAATAATGTGTACGGCGCTCCACAACCGGTGCGGGAGTAACAACTTAGTGATGTGGACAATTGTTTTCGCTTGACACGCCTTTCGCGCGCTTCCTATTATGGCCCCCGCGTTGCACCACTTCGCGTCGTCTTGTTCCTCGCCAACACGAACTCGCTAGGGGCCCCGAATGCTGCAGCGTCAACACGGCAAGCCCAAGAGTTTCTTCAGGCAGACCGCCTCGGGAGCGTTCGACCAGTACCTCCAGGACATTCAGAAGCTGCCCCTGATCGACGATCCGGCGGAGGAGCGGCGGCTGGCGCGGCTCGCCCAGAAGGGCGACCCCGCGGCGGCCGAGCGCCTGGTGACGGCGAACCTGCGGTTCGTCATCTCGTACGTGAAGAAGTACCAGGGGCACGGGCTCGACCTCTCCGAGCTGGTGGCGATCGGGAACGAGGGGCTGCTCAAGGCGGTCCGGAAGTTCGATCCCGAGCAGGGCGTGAAGTTCATCTCCTACGCGGTGTGGTGGGTGCGCCAGGCGGTCCTGAAGGCGCTGGCCGAGCAGACCCGCAGCGTGCGGATTCCGCTCAACCAGAACGCGCAGCTCATCAAGATGTCGCGCACGGAGATGGTCCTCGCGCAGGAGCTGGGCCGGGAGCCGACCGACAGCGAGATCGCCCGGGCGCTCGAGGACACGGTCGACAACGTGCGGACCGCGCGCCGGATGACCGCCGCGGAGGTCTCGCTCGACGCGCCGGTGGATCGCACCGACCGCGACGCGGCCACGTTGGGGGAGCGCTTCGCGGGGGTCGAGGGCGGCGAGATCGAGGAGACGACCGATTCGAAGCTGATGCGCGGCTTCATTGACCGCGTCTTCGAGAAGTACCTCACGCCGCGCGAACGGAAGATCCTCTACCTCTACTACGGCCTGGAGCAGGGCTCCGAGGCGATGACGCTCGAGAAGATCGGCGCCCTGATGGGCGTCACGCGCGAGCGCATCCGCCAGATCCGCGAGCGCGCGTTCGAGAAGCTCCGCGAGTGCCCGGACGGACAGGCGCTGATGAGGTTCTGGCGAGCGGCGTAAGACGGCGTCGGCGGTTCGCGACGTGCGGCCTTGCAGAAGGGGCGGCTCCGATGGGGCCGCCCCTTCCGTCTTGGCGCCGTCGCTGCGCCTGCTCTCCTCCGGCGCTTCCTACGGCTTCGCTTGCAGCGCCTGGCAGATCGGATTCATCCCCGCGCTCGACGGATCGGCGCAGGCCGCGTCGTACACGATCGTGGCCTCGTCGTCCACCACGTGTACGATCCGCCCGGCCGATGTGGTCACGTAGAAGTCCCGGGCGCCGCTGCCCCACACGCCGCGCGCGTTGCTCATCTCGAAGGCCTGCATCCGCAGGGCCATCATCATCGGATTCGCCTGCATCTGGGCCAGCAGCTGCTGCTGCCGGGCCATCGCCTGCTGCTGTTGCTCCGGCGTCGCGCCCGGCTGCTGGCCGCCCATCATCTGCATCATGGACGCCTGCCCCGTGACGGCCGTCCACCGGCCGCCCGCGAACCGCGCGAAGCCGTCGCCGTGCGTACAGCGCGACGGGGGTCGCGTCCCCGGCGAAGGTGACCTTCTCCACCTCGGTGCGCGACATGGCCGACGCGGCGGGCGGCATCAGGGTCCAGGCGCCTCCGCTGCTGGTCGCGATCGCCTTGGTGCCGTCTTCCCGCGTGCCGAACAGCAGCACCGCGGCGCCGGACGCCGCGATTTCAGTCCAGCCCGCGCCGCCGACCACGGGATCGGCGACCTTCAGGCCGTCCCAGCCGGCGGTGACCCAGCGGCCGCCGCTCCACCGCGCGACGATGCCGGCCTGCCGGCGCTCCGACGGCTGCGGGTCGAAGTACACGTAGCCCGCGACCAGCACCTCGCGCCCGCCGTTCACCAACGCCAGCGCGTTGGCGCGGAACGGCAGCGGCAGCGGCGCCGCCGTCCAGGCCTTCCCGTCGTAGTGCAGCAGCTGCGGCGCGTCCCGGTCGTTGGACGACTGGGCGAGCGCGTACACGTCGTTGGGCGCGCGGCCCGTCACCGCCACCACGTCGCGGTCGGTCGGCACGCTCATCCGGCTCCACGATCCGCCGTCGAAGTGCAGCACGGTGCCGCCGTCCCCCACCGCGAATACGTCGCGGGGACCACTGGCCCACACGCCGTGAGCGCGCCCGGTCGGCTCACGCCGAAGGGCATCTCGTTCCAGGCCTGGCCGTCCCAGTGCAGGGCCGCGGGCGCCTCGCCGACGACCCAGATGTCCGTGGGCGAGCTGCCCCAGATGGCGCGGAGATCGGCCTGCGCCACCAGCGCGGGCGCCGCCCCGGCGCACAGGGCGGCGGCGAGGCACAAGGCACGAAGCGTGGTCATGGAATCCCTCCCGATGGGCGCGACTCCGCCAATGCTAGCGCGCCCGGACCAGCATCATCAAGGGCACCTCGCGCCAGCCGGGCATGCGTCGCACGCGGCGCGGAAAGCGGACGGCCAGCTGCGCCGAGATGCCGCCGTCGAGCGCGACGGCGTCCACGCAGCCCGCGGCCGCGGCGATCGTCGCCTGCTCGGGGATCGTGAGCCCCACGGGGATCGTGCCCGCCGGCTGGCCGAACACCTCGAAGTTGCTGAGCAGCAGTCGCACCAGTCCGTCGGCGCCCAGGCACAGGGTCAGCCGGCGGTCGCGGTGGGTGCGCGAGAGGCGCAGGCCCGACGTGGCGCCGAACGCCACGCGCCCCTCCCGCACCAGCCAGGGGAGCACCTGGAACGCCGACGCTCTCGCGCCGAGTGAGTCGGTGGCCGGGGACGCCACCAGCCGGAGCCGGCCGTCCTCGATGGCGACGGCCGCGTCGAGCCACGCCGCGCGCCGCCCGTAGCGCGCGCCGTCGATCAGCACCAGGCCCTCCGGCGCGCCGCTCCGGCGGAACAGCCCGGTGTTGACTGCGGCGACGACGCCGCTGTCGGCCATCCAGGCGTCGGCCGCGCGCGGCGCGAAGCCGGCCGCCGCCGCGAGCGCGAATCGGTAGCGTGCCGGATCGATCTCCACGATCGCGACGCTGTTGACCAGCACGCCGCCCGAGGCGCGCACCTCGAAGCTGCCGGCCCTGAGGCCGGGCCGCTCATCCTCCCAGCGCACGGCGCGCGCCAGCAGCGGGTCGGCGGCCGCCGGCCCGCCGGCGCTGAAGGCGCGCCACCGCACCCACGTGCCCCCGATCTTGAGGTCGAGCGACGGGGGTTGAACGGCCTGGAGCGCGGCGAGGATGAGTGCGGTCGCTAGAGGTGTCAGAGCCGGGAAGCTACATTGCTGCGCATCCCCATGGAACACGCGGACCTCGCTGAGGAGCTGTCCCGGATCGTCGGCGCGCGCTTCGTGCGGACCGAGCGCGCGGAGCTGGCGACGTTCGCGTCCGACGGGCTGCCGACGCTGCGGCGCACGCCCGCGCTCGTCGTGTTCCCCGGATCGGCGGGCGAGGTGAGCCGGGTGCTGGCCGCGCTGCACCGCCGCCGCGTCCCCTTCGTCGCCCGCGGCGCCGGTACCGGCCTATCGGGCGGCGCCCTCGGCGAAGCGCCGGCGGTGCTGGTGACCCTCACCCGCCTGGGCCGCATCCTCGAGCTGGACCCCGCCAACCGCCGCGCCGTGGTCGAACCCGGCGTGGTGAACGCGTCGCTGAGCCGCGCGGCCGCGCCGTTCGGATTGATGTACGCGCCCGACCCGTCGAGCCAGACCGCCTGCACCATCGGCGGCAACGTCGCCGAAAATGCCGGCGGACCGCATTGCCTCAAGTACGGCGTGACCACCAACCACGTCCTGGAACTCGAGGTGGCGCTCCCCACGGGCGAGATGGTGCGGCTGGGCAGTCCCGGCGGCGAGGCGTGGGGCCCCGATCTCGTCGGCGCCTTCGTCGGCAGCGAGGGGATGTTCGGTATCGCGACGGCGATCACGGTGCGGCTCGTGCCCCTGCCCGCCCGGGTGCGCACCATGCTGGCCGACTACACGAGCCTGCGGCTCGCGGGCGAGGCCGTGACCGCGATCATCGCGGCCGGCATCGTGCCCGCGGCGCTCGAGATGATGGACCACAACGCGATCGAGATGGTGGAGTCGAGCGCCTACGCCGCCGGCTACCCGGCCGACGCCGCCGCGGTGCTGCTGGTGGAGCTCGACGGCGCATCCCGCCGCCGTGGAGGCCGACGCCGCCGCGACCGAGGCGCTGCTCGCGGCCTCGGGAGCGCGCACCGTGCGGGTGGCCCGGACCGCAGCCGAGCGCGAGAAGTTGTGGCAGGGGCGCAAGAAGGCCTTCGGCGCGATGGGCCGGATCAGCGCCGACCTGGTGGTGCAGGACGCGGTGGTCCCGCGCACGGCGCTGCCGGACGTGCTGGAGCGGATCGCCGCCATCGGCGAGCGCTACCGGCTGCGCGTGACCAACGTGTTCCATGCCGGCGACGGCAACCTGCACCCCAACCTGAGCTTCGACGCGTCCGATCCGGAGCAGGTCGAGCGCGTCCACGCGGCCAGCGACGAGATCATCCGCGCCTGCGTGGCCGCCGGCGGCACCATCACCGGCGAGCACGGCGTGGGGCTCGACAAGCTCCCGTACATGCCGCTGGTCTTCGGCCCCGACGAGCTCGGCTTGATGGCGGCCGTGCGTCGGGTCTTCGATCCGGACGAGCAGGCCAACCCCGGCAAGGTCATCCCCACGGCGCGATGCCGCGAGTGGAGACCGTGGAGCGCGGATTGAGCGAGCCGATTCCGACCCGCTGGCTTTCCCAGATGGACACGCAGCTGGCCGACGCCGAGCGCCGCCTCGCGGCGGCCCAGCAGCACCTGGCCGGAGGATCGGGCGCCCGCGCCATCGAGGAGGCGTATCCCGGCGTCATGGCGGCGGCGATCGTGAAGGTGTGGCTGCGTGACGAGCCGTGGCACACCCAGCGCTCCCACGAGGACCTGGGCCGCATGATGCGCGAGCAGCTGCCGAGCGGCTTCGCGATGCTGTTCGAGATGAAGGGTGACCGCCGCAGCTTCGCCGGGTGGCGGGCCGAGGATGCCCGGCCCCTCATCGAGGAGGCCCGCGCCTTCACGACGGGCACGCGCGCGGAGGTGGAAGCGTGTCGCCAGCGCTCGACGGCGCCGTAGCGACGCCGGCCGATCTCGCCTCCCTCGCCGCGCTGATCGGTGACGCGGCGACTCACCGTGCCGCGCTCGCGGTGCGCGGCTCCCAGGGCTGGTGGACGGACGCGCCGGCCGACGCCGATCCGATCTCGACCGCCGCCCTCGACGGCATATCGGAGTTCAACCCCGCCGACCTGGTCGTCACCGTGGGCGCCGGCACGCCGCTGGATCGGCTGGCCGGGCGCCTGGCGGCCAGCGGCGCGTGGCTGCCCTTCGACCCGCCCGGCCCGGTCTCGCGCACCGTGGGCGGCGCCCTCGCCTCCGGCGGCGGCGGCCCGCTGGCGGCGCACTACGGCCCGGCGCGCGACCACGTGCTCGGCCTGGTGGTGGTGGCCGGCGACGGTACCGTCGTGCGCCTCGGCGGCCGGGTGGTGAAGAACGTCGCCGGCTTCGACGTCGCCAAGCTGGTGATCGGCGGCCACGGCGCGCTCGGCGTGATCGCGGCGGCGCACCTCCGGCTGCGCGCCCGGCCGCGCGACGACCGCACGGCCGTGTGGACCGGCACCCGGGCCTGGGCGGAGCGGGCGAGCGCCGCGGCGCTCGCGGCCGGCGCTTCGCCGGCGGCGCTGGAGGTGATCGGGCCCGATCTGGCCACGCAGCTCGCCTGGGGATCCGGCGGCACCTGGGCGCTCGCCGCGCGCGCCGTCGGGCTCCGAGGCGGGTGTCGCCGAGACGCTGGACGCGGTTGCGCGCGCCGCAGGCTCGCGCGTCACCGTCACCGCGCAGGGCGACGCGGCATGGACCGCGTGGCGCGATCTGGTTGGCCGCTGGCCCGTGGTCCTGCGCATCGGCGCCGAGCCCGCGCCTTGGAGCGCCGCCGTCGCGCTGGCCGAGGCCCACCTCGGGCGGCTGCTCGGCGCCAGCGTCACGGTGCCCCGCGGCACGGTTCGCGTGGGCGTGGACGGCTGCACCGGCGAGGCGGTGGCGCGGCTCCGCGCCGAGGCCGCTTCCCATCGCTGGCCCGTGACCCTCGAGCGCGCCGACCCCGCGACCCGCGGCGAAGTCGGCTTGTGGGGCGCGTTGTCGCCGGCGGCGGAGCGCCTCACCCGCGCGCTCCAGCGGGTCCTCGATCCGGCGGGCGTCCTCTCCGGCACGCTGCTCGCGTGACCGCGCGCGCCTGGGCGGGTCTCGACGCGTGCGTGCATTGCGGCTTCTGCCTTCCCGCCTGTCCCACCTACGAGGTGACCGCGGACGAGGCCGACTCGCCGCGCGGCCGCATCGTGCTGATGCGGGCGCTGGCCGCGCAGCAGATGCCGGCCGACGATCCGACGCTCGCCCTGCATCTTGACCGCTGCCTCGGATGCCGCGCCTGCGAGAGCGTCTGCCCGTCGGGCGTGGTCTACGGCCCCTCGCTCGAGGCCGCCCGCGCCCGCATCGCCGAGGCCCGCGGCCAGCCCGCGGGACTCCGCCTGGGGCTGTGGCTCCTGGCTCGCCCCCACCGCCAGCGGGCGCTGTGGCGGTTGGCGCGACTGGCGCGCGCGACTCGCCTGCCGGAGGCCTTCGCGCGCGGCGCGGTCCGCGCGACGAACGGCGCCGGGGCGTCGGCGGCCATCGTGGCGCCCCCGCCGCTGCTCGCCCTCGCGATGCTGGCGGCGACGCGTCCCGGCAACGGCGCCCGGCGCGCTCCCCCGACCGCTCCGGCGGCGAGAGCGTCCGCCGAGATGGCGCTGTTTCGCGGCTGCGTGATGGACGGGTTGTTCGCTCACGTGCACGACGCGACCATCCGCACCCTCGCGGTGAACGGCGTGGCGGTGCGCGAAGTCGCCGCCCAGGCTTGCTGCGGCGCGCTCGCGGCCCACGCCGGCGAACCGGAGGCGGCGCGCGCCCTGGCGCGGGCCAACGTGCTCGCCTTCGACGCCGCCGCCCCGGGGCTCCCGATCGTGACCAACAGCGCCGGCTGCGGGGCGATGCTCAAGTCGTACGGTGAATGGCTGGCGGACGATCCGCTGGCCGAGCGGGCGCATGCGTTCGCGGCCCGGGTGCACGACGTCAGCGAGGTGCTCGCCGAGCGCGGGCCGCGCCCGGGCGCCCCGCTGCGCCTGCGCGTGGCGTACGACGCACCGTGCCACCTGCACCACGCCCAGCAGGTGACCGAGGCGCCGCTGACGCTGCTGGCGGCCGTCCCGGAGCTCGAGCTCGTCCCGCTCGAGGGCAGCGACCGCTGCTGCGGCAGCGCGGGCCTCTACTCGCTGCTCCAGCCGCACCTTTCGCTGGAAGTACTGGCCGCCAAGGTCGGCGCCATCGCCGCGGCCGCTCCGGATGTGGTGGCCACGGGCAACCCGGGATGCCTGATGCAGATCGGCGCGGGCACCCTGCTGGCCGGGCTCGACGTCGAGCTGCGCCATCCGGTCGAGCTGCTGGATCGAGCCTACGGTGGCTGAGCGCGCCGGCACCGACGACGTGCTCCTGCTCGACTACAACGGCGTCATCGTGGACGACGAGCCGATCCACTTCGCGGTGCTGCGCGACCTGCTCGCGGTCGAGCGCATCGCGCTGGACGAGCCCACCTATCTCGCCCACTTCCTCGGCCGCGACGACCGGGCCTGCATCGGCGAAGCCTTCGACCGGGCGGGCCGGCCCCTGGATCCGGAAGCAGCCCGCACCCTCGCGGCGCGCAAGGCGCGCTGGTACGCGGAATCGGTGGCCGCCGGCGTTCCCATGGTCCCCGGCGTGCGCCGCTTCGTGCGCGAGGCCGCCGCGATCATGCGGATCGCCGTCGTGAGTGGCGCGCTGCGGCGACGAGATCCGTGCCGGGCTCGCCCACGCCGGCGTCGCCGACGTCGTGGAGTGCGTCGTCGCCGCCGAGGACGTCGTGCACGGCAAGCCGGACCCCGAGGGCCATCGTACGGCGCTGGCGCGGCTCGCGAAGCGGGGAGCGACGCTGCGGGCGGTCGTGGTGGAAGACTCGCGGCCGGGGCTCGAGGCCGCTCGCGCGCTCGGCGCCGGGAGCGTGATGCTCACGACCGGGTTCGGCGGCGGGGACCAGGCGGGCGCGGACCTGGTGTGGAAATCGTTCGACGGGCACACGCCCGGTGAACTGGAACCGCTCATGCGGGAGATCGCGCCTGACGCACGCACCTGAGCCGCGCCCACTCGTCCCGCGCGACGCCGTCGACGCGACGGAGCGCCTGGCGTTGGCGACGCGCGCGGGCGTCATCGAGCGGCCCGGCCTGGCGCTGTTCCGCCTCGTGGGCAGCGGCCGCGTCGCCTGCCTGCAGGGACTGGTCACCTGCGACGTGGAGCAGCCCGGCGACGGCGCCCACGTCTTCGGCGCGCTGCTCACGGTGAAGGGCATGATCGTCTCGCCGCTCTGGATCACGCGGCTCGCCGACGCCCTGGTGATCGCCGTGCCGGCCGATGCGGCTGCCGCGGTGGCCGGCGCGTTCGAGCGGTCGCTCCCGCCGCGGCTGTGCCGCTGGGAGGACGCGACCTCCGCGTCGGTCCCGGTCGGCCTCTACGGCCCGGCCGCCCAAAGCCTGCTCGCCGCGGTCACGGAAGGCGAGCCGCCGGCCGCGGACCGCGCCGGACCGCTGCGCCATGGCGAGGCCACCGTGGTCGCGGCGCGCGTGAGCGCGCGCGGCCTGGACGGCTTCGACTGCATCGTCCCGTCCGCGACGGCGGCGGCCTTCCTCGCGGCGCTCGCCGCCCGTGGCGCGGTCCGCCTCTCAGCCGCCCTGCTCGAGGAGCGCCGCATCCTCGCCGGCTTCCCGCGGCTCGGCGCGGAAATCGACGAGAAGACGCTGCCGCAGGAGGTCCGCCTCGACGAGCTGGGCGGCGTGTCGTACACCAAGGGCTGCTACCTCGGCCAGGAGACCGTGGCGCGCATCCACTTCCGCGGCCACGCGAACCGCTATCTCGCCGGCCTCGCGCTGGAACGCGAGCCGGCCTCGCTCCCCTGCGAGATCCTCCACGACGGGCAGCCCGCCGGCCGACTGACCAGCGCGTGCTGGTGGGACGCGGGGCGCTCCTGGGCGGGGCTCGCCGTGGTGCGGCGCGGCACCGCGCCAGGAAGCTCCGTCACCCTGCCCGACGGCGGCGCGGCTACCGTGCGCGAGCTGCCGTGGGAGCCGGCGCCGCACGGCGCCGACGCCGTGAGGGTCTTCGTCACCGGCGGGACGGGCCTCGTCGGGCGCCACGTGATCGCCGCGCTCCGCGCGCCGCGGCGACGAGGTGCGCGCGCTCGCCCGCAGCGACGCGGCGGCCGCGGAGCTGACGCGGCTCGGAACGGAGGCGGTGCGCGGCGACCTCGTCCGACGCCGCGCGCCTCGACGCGCTCGTCGCGGGCGCGGACGCGGTGGTGCACGCGGCGGCCATCGTGCTCGCGGGCGGCCGCTGGTCCGCCTGGCACGAGGCGAACGTGCTCGGCACCGAACGGGTGGCGCGCAGCGCCGCGCGTCACGGCGCCCGCCTGGTCCACGTATCGTCGGTGGCGGTGTACGGCCGCCAGCAGGCGCTCGACGCGGGCGCCGTGGGCCTGGACGAGACGTTCGACCTCGAGCGCGCTCCGACGCCGCGCGATCTCTATGCCCGATCCAAGCGGGAAGCGGAGGTCGCCGTGTGGCGCGTCGCCCGGGAAACGCCGTTGCGCGCCGTGGCCCTGCGCCCGTGCGTCATCTATGGAGAGGGCGATCGGCACTTCTCGCCCCGGGTCGCGCGGATGCTGCGCCTGGGCCTCGCGCCGATGGTCGGTGACGGGACGAACCGCATGACGGTCGTCTACGCGGGCAACGTCGCGGCGGCCGTGACCGCCGCCCTCGATCACGCCGACGTCACCGGCCCGTTCAACGTCACGAACGACGGCGAGGTCACGCTGCGCGGATTCATCGAGCGGTTCGCCGCCGGCATGGGCGTCACGGCGCGGACGCTGCGGATCCCGCGCGGCCTCGCGTGGCGCGCGGCGCGCCTGCTGGATGCGGCGCTCGGCGCGCTGCCGGTGGGCGGCGCCGTCCCTGAGCGCCGCCGTGCGGTTTCTCGCCGGCGAGAACGCATACTCCTCGGCGCGCGCCCGGCACCTGCTCGGCTGGACGCCGCCCGTTCCCGCCGGCCGAGGCGGTGGAGCGGACGGGCGCCAGCTTCCGCGTCGCCCCGCGCTCCGGTTCACCCTCCTGAAAACACGAAGGCCCGGAGCGCGCTCCGGGCCTTCATGCGTCGAAGTGCAGTGACCCTTACATGCCCTTCTTCTTCATCGGGGTCTCCGCCTTCTTCGCGGGCGCCGGCAGCCGGCGCCGCCATCTTCGACGTGTCCGCCGTCGCGGCGGGCTTCATCGTGTCGGTCATGGCCGGAGCTGGCGCGGCAGCCGGGGTCTGCGTTTCAGCCGGGGGCGCCGCTTCCTTCTTCGCGCACGCCATGAGCCCGAGGACCGCAACTGCCAGGAACAAGCGCTTCATCGAATCTCCTTTTAAGCGAATTATCTCAGCGGAACGCGACTCGAGGTCCGTGCGCCGCTGCCGCCGGCCTCAACAGGCGCCTAAGCTACCCAAAGCCCGCCTCCTGTCAAGGTTAGCGCTCCTCCCATCACCGCGCCATTCCCCCGGAAACGGCGCCCCTGTCGCAACTTGCGACCGGCAACGCAAGCTATTGTCGGCCATGATGTTATGGGAACATCGGCGAGACCGCATCGGCACCGGTCGCGCGCGCCGCTTGTCACTCCCGTCCCATGATTCGCGGCTCCGCGGCACTACCAGGCGACGCTGAAGTCCACCCATGGCGACCAGGCCGAGCTCGCGGTCCCCGAGCACCTGCAACGCTCCGAGATCCACGACCACCTTCGGATCGATGAACCGGACGCCCGCGACGGCCGGTATCTCGCTCGATCCCGGGAAAGCGCCAGCCTTCGATCAGCAACTTCACGCCGCGGCTCACGCGCCACTCGGCCCCCGCCATGATCCAGGGACGGCTGTCGCCGCCGCCGGCCGCGAACGGCCAGCCGAGGCCGACGGTGAGCGCGGCGTCATCGCCGCCGAGGGTCGCGACGCCGTAGGCCACGCCGCCCGAGGCGTCCACGACGTTCGACCAGCCGAGGCGCATGAACAGCGCGCCGGCGGCGAGGTTGAACTTCGGGCTCCGCACCAGGCCGACCTTGGGCGCGAGGTACACGAGCTGGTCCTCGAGCGGCAGTCCGGGAATGAACGACATGCCGCCGGCCAGCGTGAAGCGATCGAGGATGCCGTAGCCCACGACCGGGAAGAACACGTAGTAGTCGCCGACGTAGCCCTGGCCGCGCGGCAGCGTCCGCGCCGTCGGCGCCAGGAAGAGGCGCGAGCCCGCCGGGTCGCGGCGTCCGAACCGGCCGCCCATTGGGGCGCCGACGGTGCGCCAGCGCGCCAGCGCGCGCCGCGGGATCACGACCGTCAGGCCGGCAGCCGTCATCACCGTGCAGGTCGTGTCGTTCACCGCCACCACCCGGCCGGTCACGGCGGAGCCGTCCGCGAGCTGGAGCTCGACGACGGCCGTGTCCACCGGGGGCAGCGCCGGCTGCTGCGCGCGCGCCGGCGCGGCGAGCAGGCCGAGCAGCAGGACGAGCGCCAGACCGCGCAGCATCACAGTCCTCCCAGGCTTCCTTCCATATGGAACCGTAGGAGCGGAGCGTCAAGCGGGCGTCAGGCCGTTTACCGACCGGCGCGCTCGTGGTTGCCGCGCCCTTGAACGCCGGGCGCCGCGGTACGAATATCCCGCATATGCCCAAGCCACGTACCCTGGGCGAGCTGGCGCAATCCGAATGGGGTTCGCCGGAGCGCCGGACGCGCACGGTCAAAGACGAAATGCGCGCCAACCTGCTGTGCCGTCTGGAGACGGACCAGCCCATCTTCCCCGGCATCGTCGGCTACGACGACACCGTGGTGCCCCAGCTCGTCAACGCCGTGCTGTCGCGGCACAACTTCATCCTGCTGGGCCTCAGGGGCCAGGCCAAGTCGCGCATCGTGCGCGGCCTCGTCGCCCTGCTCGACGAGGAGCTGCCGATCCTCGAAGGCAGCGAGGTCAACGACAATCCCTTCGCGCCCATCTCGAAGTTCGGCCGGCTGCTGGTGGAGGAGCACGGCGACGCGGCGCCGGTGGCCTGGATCCCGCGCGAGCAGCGGTACGTGGAGAAGCTGGCGACGCCCGACGTGACGATCGCCGACATCATCGGCGACGTGGACCCGATCAAGGCGGCGCGGGGCGGGCACCTGCTGAGCGACGAGCTGACGATCCACTACGGGCTGCTGCCGCGCGCCAACCGCGGCATCTTCGCGATCAACGAGCTGCCGGACCTGGCCGCGAAGATCCAGGTGGGGCTGTTCAACATCATGCAGGAAGGCGACGTCCAGATCAAAGGCTACCCGATCCGCCTGTCCCTGGACGTCGCGCTGGTGTTCACCGCCAACCCCGAGGACTACACCGCGCGCGGCAAGATCATCACGCCGCTGAAGGACCGCATCGGGTCCGAGATCGCGACGCACTACCCGCGCTCGCTCGACCTCGGCATGGCCATCACCGGCCAGGAGGCGTGGCTCGAGCGCGGCGGCCGCCCGGTGTCGGTCCCCGACTTCATCGCCGAGCTGGTGGAGCGCGTGGCGTTCGAGGCGCGCGGCGACAAGCGCATCGACAAGCGGTCGGGCGTGAGCCAGCGGCTGCCGATTTCGGTGCTGGAGAACGTGGTGTCGAACGCGGAGCGGCGGGCCACGGTCAACAAGGAGAAGACGATCGTGCCGCGCGTGTCCGACGTCTACGCGGCCGTCACCGCCATCACGGGCAAGCTGGAGCTCGAGTACGAAGGCGAGCTGCAGGGCGCCGACGCCATCGCGCGGGAGCTGATCCGGCGCGCGGCCGGCGCCACGTTCAGCGACCGCGCGGGCGGCGCCAACGTCGACGACATCGTGCACTGGTTCGACGAGGGCGGCGCGCTCAAGGTCTCCCACGACGAGCGCTCCGACGCCCTGCTCAAGGGCTTCGGCGTGGTGCCCACGCTCCTCGACCTCGTGGACAACGTCGGGCTGGCGCGGCGCAAGGACCCGGCGACCATGGTGGCCGCGTGCGAGCTGGTCCTGGAAGGGCTCGCCGCGGAGCGCCGCATCGCGCGCACCGAGGAAGCGGGCTACACCCGCATCCGGCCGGAGCGCCAGGGTCCGCCGTTCCCCAAGTCGGGACCGGGCAGCCCCTTCGCCTAGGCCGCATGGCCGTCATCACCATCACCCGGCAGTACGGCGCCGGCGGCTCGCTGGTCGCCCGGCACGTCGCCGAAGCGCTGGGGTGGACGGTGATCGACAACGAATTCGTCGGCGAGGTGGCGAAGCGCGCCGGGCTGCCGGCCGAAGAGGTGGCCGCCCGCGAGGAACGCGCCCCCTCGCTGCTCGAGCGCCTGGCCCGCACCCTCGCGGTGTCCGCACCCGAAATGTTCATTCCGCTCGCGACCGCGACGGCGGAGCCCGACGAAGAGGCCCTGCTGCGCGTCACCGAGCGCGTCATCGCCGAGGCGGCGGCCCACGGCCGCGTCGTGCTGGTGGGCCGGGGAGCCACCGCGTTCCTGGCCACCGCGCCGGACCAGGCCCGGGCGCTGCACGTCTACGTGGTCGCCCCGCGTGATGCGCGCATCGCCACCGTCATGGCGCGCTTCAGCTTGACCGAAGCGGACGCCATGAAAGCGGTGCACGACACCGACGCGGCGCGCGAACGGTACCTGGAGCGCTACTACGGGCGGCGCCGCGACGACGCGTCCAACTACCACCTCGTGGTCAACACGGCCTGGCTGGGCTACGAAGGGGCCGCCGAAGCGGTCGCGCACGTGGCGCGCACCCGGGGGTTGGCGTAGCGGGCGGCGCCGCGCTCCCCGCCGGCTAACGAAGCGCCGGCACTTCCGGAACCCGTCCCCACAACGTGAGCGACGAGATCGCGCAGATCATCCCGCCGATGACCACCGCGGTCGGCGCTCCCAGGTGCTCCGCGACGAACCCCGCCTGGAAGGCGCCGAACGGCGCCATCCCGATGAACATGAACGTGTAGAAGCCCATCACGCGTCCCCGCAGGCCGTCCGGCACCAGGGACTGCAGGAGCGTGTTCGTCACGGCGGTATTGAGGATCATCGCGCCGCCGCACAGCGGGAGAATCAGCGAGCGCCAGGCCGAACCACGGGCACAAGGCGAACGCGGTCAGTGCCACCCCGAACGCCGGCCCCGTCCAGACGAGCAGGGCGCCCTTGCGCACCCTCGGACCGAACGCGGCCAGGCCCAGCGCCGCCAGCATCGCGCCGATGCCCACGGCCGCCATCAGGACGCCCAGCCCCGCCGCGCCCACCCGCAGCTCGTCGCGCGCGAACACCGGCATCAGCACCAGGAACGGGAACCCGAACACGCTGATGACCGCGATCATCGTGACGAGGGCGAGCACGCGCCGGTCGCCGCGCACGTAACGCAGGCCCTCCCGGAGCCGCTCCCAGTCGCCCCCCTCGTGCCGGGGCCGGACCCACGGCGGGAGCCGCATCATCCACAGCCCGGCGATCACCGCGACGTAGCGACAACGCGTTGAGGAAATAGCACCAGCGCCAGACCCACCGCGCTGATCAGCACCCCTGCGATGGACGGTCCCACGACCCGCGCGGCGTTGAACGCCGACGAGTTGAGCGCGATCGCGTTGGTGAGATCGCTCCTTCCCGGCCAGCTCCACGATGAACGCCTGCCGCAGCGGCGTGTCGAAGGCGTTCACCACGCCGAGGAAACAGGCGATCACCGCCACCTGCCACAGCGCGATCCGGTGCGTCCAGATCAGGATCGCCAGCACCAGCGCCTGGAGCAGCGACAGCGCCTGGGTCACGATGATGAGCCCGGTGCTTGTTGATGCGGTCGGCGAACACGCCCGCCGGCAGCGACACGAGCAGGATGGGGAGCGAGCCGAGCGCGCTCACCAGGCCGACGTCGAAGGGCGAGTTCGTCAGCTGCAGCACGAGCCAGCCCTGCGCCACGGACTGCATCCACGTGCCGACGAGGCTGATGGTCTGGCCGGTGAAGAACAGCCTGAAGTTGCGGTGCCGCAGGGAGGCGAAGGGAGAGATGGCGGCGCCGGGCATTGCCGGAATGTGGCGCCCGGACGACCTTACGGGCAGTCCCGTGCGCTACACGACCTTTTCCAAGCACATCGCCCAGCTGGCCGATGCGGTCAATCTCCAGGACCTGCTCGACCAGCTCGCCGACTTTCTCCTCCAGTCGGGCTTCGCCGGGGGCGCGGGCGAACGCGTTGTGGGGCGACGTCGGCGAACCGGACGGCGAGCGCTCGCTCGACGCGCTGCGCGAGGCCATCCTCGACGCGCTCAAGAACTCGGGCAAGCTGACCCCCGAGATGCTCAAGGTGCTGCGGGGCGAGAGCACCGGCGACCCGGCCCGCGACGCCGAGCTGCAGCGGCAGCTCGCCGAGCTGCTCGACACCATCGTCCAGCGGCTGATGGACGAGGGCTACCTCAACGTCGCCGAGGCGCCGCGGATGCCGGGCGGCCAGGAGGTCGTCGAGGGGACCGCCGGCCAGGCCCGCTCGGCGGCGCAGCAGGTGCACTTCAATCTCACCGAGAAGGGCATCGACTTCCTCGGCTACCGCGCGCTGCGCAACCTGCTGGGGAGCGTCGGCCGGTCGAGCTACGGCAGCCACGAGACGCCCTACCTCGCCACCGGCGTCGAGGCGGAGGCCGCCAGCCGGCCGTACGAGTACGGCGACACGATGAACCTCGACGTGATCGCGACCCTGCTCTCCGCCATCGAGCGCGAGGGCCTCGGCGTGCCCTTGAACCTCGAGTACGGCGACCTGATGGTGCACCAGGCGGAATACCGCTCCAGCGCCGCCACGGTGCTCATGCTCGACTGCTCGCACTCGATGATCCTGTACGGCGAAGATCGCTTCACGCCGGCCAAGAAGGTGGCGCTCGCCCTGACGCACCTGATCCGCACGCAGTTCCCCGGCGACACCCTGCGCGTGGTCCTGTTCCACGATTCCGCGGAGGAGATCCCGCTCGCCACGCTCGCGCACGCGCAGGTGGGTCCGTACCACACCAACACCGCCGAGGGGCTCAAGCTCGCGCGCCGGCTGCTGCTGGCGCAGCGCAAGGACATGCGCCAGATCATCATGATCACCGACGGCAAGCCGTCGGCGCTCACCCTGCCGGACGGACGCGTCTACGTGAACTCGATGGGCCTCGACCCGAAGATCCTGCAGGCCACGTTTCGCGAGGTGGCGCTGTGCAAGCGCAGCAACATCATGATCAACACCTTCATGCTGGCGCGGGACCGGATGCTGGTGGACTTCGTCAAGAAGGTCTCGGAGATCTGCCGCGGGCAAGGCGTACTTCACCAACACCCTGACGCTCGGCCAGTTCATCCTGATGGATTTCATGAAGCGCAAGACCATGCGGGTCACCTGAGCCGCAGCGCGCCCCCGGCGTTCCGGCCGTGCTCGACCTGATCCGACTGTTCCGCTTCGCCGTGCTCGTCGCGGCGGGCTCCCTGGCGCTCGGCGCCTTCGCCGCCATGGCGGTGCAGGCCCGCCGCATCAACCCGTTCGGCCGCGCGGCGCGCGCCGTGCGCGCGCTCACCGACCCGCTGCTCGAGCCCATCGAGCGCCGCCTGCTGCGCGCCGGCGGCAATCCCCAGAACGCCCCGTGGTGGCTGGTGGGCCTGGCCGTCGGCGGCGGCATCGTGCTGATCCAGGTGGTCGAGTGGGCGGCGGGCCAGGCCGTCCTCCTCGCCGGCGCCGGGGGCGCGGGCTCCGCGCTCGGCGTCGTCGTGAACTGGGCCTTCAGCCTCGTGATCCTGGCGCTGATCGTCCGCATCGTGGGCTCGTGGCTGGGCGCGTCGCGCTATTCCCCGTGGATGCGGCCCTTCGTATGGGCCACGGAGTGGCTGCTGGCGCCGCTGCGGCGCGTCGTGCCTCCCGTCGGGATGCTCGACTTCACGCCGTTCGTCGCGTGGATCCTGCTCGAGCTGGCGAGGAGCTACGTGCTGCGCGCCCTGTGACGCCGTGGTGCGCGGCGGGCGCGACGGGCGTGCGCGTGGCCGTCGTGGTCACGCCG
The DNA here is from genome assembly GCA_963718005.1 of uncultured Gemmatimonadales bacterium. Classification (GTDB taxonomy): domain Bacteria; phylum Gemmatimonadota; class Gemmatimonadetes; order Gemmatimonadales; family JACORV01; genus Fen-1245. Next base: position 248,731 of record CAVQXV010000004.1, on the reverse strand, counting down.
CGGGCGTCGCGCACCGAGCTGGCCGGCGTCGTGGAGGGACGGCTCAAGGTCCGCGTGGCGGCCCCGCCGGTCGGCGGCGCCGCCAACGAGGAGCTGGTGCGGTTCCTGGCCCGGGCGCTGGGCGTGCCCCGCAGCGCGGTCGCGGTCACGGCCGGCGCGGCCGGCCGGCGCAAGACCGTGCTGGTGCAGGGGATGACCGCCGAGGCGGTGGCGCAGCGCCTGACGGTCTAGGGGCCTCGGGTGGCGCGGCTCCCGGCGCCATGGTAGTTTGCGTGCACAACAGCTTCCGTGGCGATTTACGGCGTATTGCGGCCACGTTAAACATTCCGCTAAAAAGCCGGCCGGGTGGTGCCAGCTTTCAGCGCCGCCGGGCCGTTTCATTTGAGGGACCAGGGACGTGGCAGACCTAGACCGACGCGAACAGCTCTCCGCCGCACTCGACCAGCGGATTCTCGTGCTCGATGGCGCGATGGGCACGATGATCCAGAGCTACGGCCTCGCCGAAGAGGACTTCCGGGGCGAGCGGCTGCGCGCGCACCCGGTGCCGCTCAAGGGTGACAACGAACTGCTCTCCCTGACGCGTCCCGACGTGATCGAGGCGATCCACCGCGCCTATTTCGCGGCCGGCGCCGACATCGCGGAGACCAACACCTTCACCGCGAACGCCATCGCGCAGGCCGACTACCACACCGAGCACCTGGTGCGGGAGCTGAACCTCGCCTCCGCGCGACTGGCGCGGCGCGTGGCCGACGAGGTCACAGCCGATCCGCGGCGGCCGCGATTCGTCGCGGGCATCCTCGGCCCCACCAACCGCACCGCCTCGCTCTCGCCCGACGTGAACAACCCCGGCTTCCGCGCGGTGACCTTCGACGAGCTGGCCGCCGCCTACGCGGAGCAGGCGGACGCGCTGCTCGAGGGCGGCGTGGACCTGCTGATGGTCGAGACCGTCTTCGACACCCTGAACTGCAAGGCCGCGCTGTTCGCCGTGCGCGACGTGCTCGAGCGCCGCGGCGTGGACGTGCCGCTCATGGTCTCGGGCACCATCACCGACAAGAGCGGGCGCACGCTCTCCGGCCAGACCACCGAAGCGTTCTGGAACTCGATCCGCCACGCGGGGCTGTGGAGCGTGGGCCTCAACTGCGCCCTCGGGGCGAAGGACCTGCGCCCCTACGTCGAGGAGCTGTCGCGGATCGCCGACGTGCCGGTGAGCTGCCACCCCAACGCCGGCCTCCCCAACGCCTTCGGCGGCTACGACCAGGGCCCCGAGGAAATGGCGGGCGTGCTGGGCGAGTTCGCGGCCAGCGGCTTCCTCAACATCGTGGGCGGGTGCTGCGGCACCACGCCGGCGCACATCCGCGCCATCGCCGACGCGGTGCGGGACCTGAAGCCGCGCGCCGTGCCCGCCATCCCGCCCTGGACGCGGCTCGCGGGGCTGGAGCCGCTCACCATCCGCCCCGATTCGCTGTTCGTGAACGTCGGCGAGCGCACCAACGTCACGGGGTCGAGCAAGTTCGCGGAGCTGATCAAGCGTAACGACTACGAGGCGGCGCTCGAGGTCGCGCGGGAACAGGTCGAGAACGGCGCGCAGGCCATCGACGTCAACATGGACGAGGCGCTGCTCGATTCCACGGCGGCCATGGGCACGTTCCTCAACCTGGTGGCCGCGGAGCCGGACATCAGCAAGGTCCCGGTCATGATCGATTCCTCCAAGTGGGAGGTCATCGAGACCGGCCTCAAGCGGCTCCAGGGCAAGGGGATCGTCAACTCGATCAGCCTCAAGGAAGGCGAGGACGCGTTCCTCGAGAGGGCGCGACGCATCCGCCGCTACGGCGCGGCGGTCGTCGTGATGGCCTTCGACGAGACCGGGCAGGCCGACACCTACGAGCGGCGGGTGGCGGTGCTGACCCGTGCCTACCGGCTGCTCACGGAGCGGGCGGGCCTCGCGCCGGAAGACATCATCCTCGACCCGAACGTCTTCCCGGTGGGCACGGGGCTGGCCGAGCACGCGACCTACGCGGTGGACTACATCCGCGCCTGCCGGACCATCAAGGAAACCCTGCCCCGCGCGCTGGTGTCGGGCGGCGTGAGCAACCTGTCGTTCTCCTTCCGCAGCAACGCGGCGGTGCGCCAGGCGATGAACTCGGCGTTCCTCTATCACGCCCGGCGCGCCGGCATGGACCTCGGCATCGTCAACCCCGGGCAGCTCACCGTCTACGACGACATCCCCAGGGACCTGCTCGAGGCCGTGGAGGACGTGCTGTTCAACCGCCGCGACGACGCGACCGAGCGCCTGGTCACGCTCGCGGAGGGCGTGTCGGGCACGAAGAAGGCGGCCGAGGCGGTCGCCTGGCGCAGCTGGCCGGTCGAGCGGCGGCTCGAGCACGCGCTGGTGGAGGGGATCCTCGACCACATCGAGGCGGACACCGAGGAGGCGCGCGCGGCCCGGCCGCGGGCCATCGAGGTGATCGAGGGCCCGCTGATGGACGGGATGAACGTGGTCGGCGACCTGTTCGGCGCCGGCAAGATGTTCCTGCCGCAGGTGGTGAAGAGCGCCCGCGTGATGAAGAAGGCGGTGGCCTACCTGGTGCCGTTCATCGAGCGGGAGCGCGCGGCCGGCGGCGCCGCGCCGCGGTCCAACGGCACCATCGTCCTGGCCACGGTGAAGGGCGACGTGCACGACATCGGCAAGAACATCGTGGGCGTCGTGCTCCGCTGTAACGGCTACGAGGTCGTCGACCTGGGCGTGATGGTGCCCGCCGCCACGATCCTGGAGACGGCGCGCAAGGTCGGCGCCGACGCGATCGGCTTGAGCGGTCTCATCACGCCGTCGCTGGACGAGATGGTGCACGCGGCGAAAGAGATGGAGCGGGAGGGGTTCACCATCCCGCTCCTGATCGGCGGCGCCACCACCTCGCGGGTGCACACCGCCGTGCGCATCGAGCCCGCGTATCACGGGCCCACGGTCCACGTGCTCGACGCCTCGCGCGGCGTGGGCGTGGTGTCCAACCTGCTGAGCGCCGAGCGGCGCGAGCCGTTCGTCGCCGGCGTGCGCGCGGAGTACGCGCGCCTGCGGAGCGAGCACGCCGGGCGGCGCGCCGAGACGCGCCTGGTCCCGATCGCGGAGGCGCGGCGCAACCGCCTCCCCCTGGAGTGGCGCGGCTACTGCCCACCGCAGCCGGCGGTCGAGGGCGTCCAGCTCCTGGACGACTACCCGCTCGACGAGCTGGTCGCGATGGTGGACTGGACGCCGTTCTTCGCCGCCTGGGAGATGAAGGGACGCTATCCCGAGATCCTCGACGATCCGGCGAAGGGCCGCGAGGCACGCAAGCTGTTCGCCGACGCGCAGGCGCTGCTGGCCCGCCTGGTGGCCGAGCGGCGGCTCCGCGCGCGCGCCGTGTTCGGCCTGTTCCCGGCCAACGCGGTGGGCGACGACGACGTCGAGGTGTACGCCGACCGCGGACGCCACAGCGTGCTCGCCGTGCTCCACCACCTCCGCCAGCAGATGGAGCGCCCGCCCGGCCGCCCCAACCTCTGCCTGGCCGACTACGTGGCGCCGCGCGACACCGGCCTGCCGGACTGGATCGGAGCGTTCGCCGTTACGGCGGGCGTGGGGGTGGACGAGCTGTGCGCGGAGTTCGAGCACCAGCACGACGACTACTCCGCCATACTCACCAAGGCCCTGGCCGACCGGCTCGCCGAGGCGCTGGCGGAGCGCCTGCACCAGCGGGTGCGGCGCGAGTTCTGGGGGTACGCCCCCGATGAGCGGCTCGACAACGCCGCCCTCATCGCGGAGCGGTACGTGGGGATCCGGCCCGCGCCGGGCTACCCCGCGTGCCCCGACCACACCGAGAAGGCCACCCTGTTCGCGCTGCTCGACGCCACGCGCCGCGCCGGCATCACCCTGACCGAGAGCTACGCCATGTGGCCGGCCGCGGCCGTGAGCGGCTGGTACTTCGCGCATCCCGAGGCCGCCTACTTCGGCCTGGGCCGGATCGGGCGCGACCAGCTGCAGGACTACGCGCGACGCAAGGGGATGGACGCCCGGGCCATGGAGCGCTGGCTCTCGCCGGCGCTGGGGTACGACCCCGATGCCTGAGCGCACGCTCCGGGACCTGATCGACGACGGCCGCGTCCACCTGTTCGACGGCGCGATGGGGACGATGCTGTACGCGAAGGGCGTCTTCATCAACGTCTGCTACGACGAGCTGAACCTCAAGGCGCCCGATCTCGTGCGCGACATCCATGCGGCCTACGTGAAGGCCGGCGCCGAGATCCTCGAGACCAACACGTTCGGCGCCAATCCGGTGAAGCTCGGCCATTACGGCCTGGCCGAGGAGACCCGGGCCATCAACCGCCGCGCCGCGGAGCTGGCGCGCGAGGCCGGCGGCACGCGCGCCCTGGTGGCCGGCGCCATCGGGCCGCTCGGCATCCGCCTCGAGCCCTTCGGCGAGACGTCGCGCGTCGAGGCCTTCGAGCTGTTCAAGACGCAGGCGCTCGGCCTGCTCGACGGCGGCGTGCACGGCTTCATCCTGGAGACCTTCTCCGACCTCGACGAGATCCACGAGGCGCTGCGGGCCGTGCGCGCCGTCTGCGATCTGCCGGTGTTCGCGCAGATGACCATCCAGGAGGACGGCGCGACCGCCTACGGCCACGACCCGGAGTCCGTGGCGCGCTCCCTCGACGAGTTCGGCGCCGACGTGGTCGGGCTCAACTGCTCGGTGGGGCCGCAGGGCGTGCTCGAGGCCATCGAGCGGATGGCGCGCGTGACGGGCCGCCCGCTGTCGGCGCAGCCCAACGCCGGCCTGCCGCGGCAGGTGGGCGACCGCAAGATCTACCTCGCGTCGCCGGAGTACACGGGCGAGTACGCCAAGCGCCTCGTGGAAGCGGGCGCGCGCTTCGTGGGCGGCTGCTGCGGAACGACGCCCGAGCACATCAAGACCGTGGCGGCCTACGTGCAGAGCGTCTCGCCGCGGCACGTCATCGCCGTGTCGCTGGAGCCCGTCGTAGCGCCGACCGGCGTGGAGCCCGTCCCGCTGGCGGAGCGGTCGCGGTGGGGCCGGAAGCTCGCGGCGGGCGAGTTCCTCACCACCGTCGAGATCGTCCCGCCCCGCGGCGTGGATCCGGCGACCATGCTGAGCGGCGCCCGGGTGCTGCGGGACGCCGGCATCGACGCCATCAACGTGCCTGACGGGCCGCGCGCCCAGAGCCGGATGAGCGCCTTGATGAGCGCGCTCCTGATCGAGCGCGAGGTCGGCATCGAGACGGTCATCCACTACTGCTGCCGCGACCGCAACCTGCTCTCGATGCTATCCGACCTGCTCGGCGCCGCCGCCCACCGGCTCCGGAACCTGCTGATCGTCACCGGCGATCCCCCGAAGATGGGGCCGTATCCCGAGGCGACGGGCGTGTTCGACATCGACTCGATCGGGCTCACCAACCTGGTGCACCGCCTCAACCACGGCCTCGACCCCGGCGGCAACGCCATCGGCGCGCCCACGGCCTTCGTCATCGGCGTCGGCGTCAATCCCGTGGCGGTGGACCCCGACCGCGAGCTGCGGCGCTTCGCGTGGAAGGTGGACGCGGGGGCCGAGTTCGCGATGACCCAGCCCGTGTTCGACCCCGAACAACTGGAGCGCTTCATCGAGCGCAGCGCGGGGTTCCGCATTCCGATCATCGCCGGCATCTGGCCGCTGGTCTCGCTCAGGAACGCGGAGTTCCTGGCCAACGAGGTCCCGGGCGTGTCGGTGCCCCCGGCCGTGATCGAGCGGATGCGCAAGGCGCAGGAGCGCGGCAAGGAGGCCGCCCTGGCCGAAGGGGTCGCCATCGCGCGGGAGATGCTGCAGCGCATCCGCCCGATGGTGCAGGGCGCCCAGGTCAGTGCCCCGTTCGGGCGCGTCCCCGTGGCCCTGGAGGTATTCGCCTAGCCGCCGGCCGAGACGCCGGCGCTGCAGAGCGTTGCAGCGAGCCGTGGCGCGGCCTTGCACGCGCGCCGGGCCTATCCCCCGCCCGGCCTTGGCAGTAAACTGTGAGACAACGACTTACCGGCCGGGCAGCGACCGGCACGGACATTGCCGTCAACGGCTCCGACCATTCTCTCCGCGAACCGATCCAGCGTGCGCGAGCGTACATGCGACGACCCGACGGTGGCCGGCTTCACGATCTTCGAGGCCATCCTCGTCATGCTCATCATCTTCGTCGTGGTCGCCAGCCTGATCCCCAAGGTGGGCCAGACCCTCGGGCACGCCCGGGTGAACCGGTCGGCGAACGTGATCGCGGCCGAGTTCATGCTGGGGCAGTCGCTGGCCGCCCGGCAGCGCGCGCCGGTGATCCTGGCCGTGAACGCCGCCACCCTGACGCTCACGATCAGCCAGCCGCCGCCCTCCACCACGGTGCTGCGGACCTACGCGTTCGACATCACGTCCGACTTCAAGCTCGGCGCGCTGACCGCCAGCCCGACGTCGGTGCAGATCATGCCGAACGGCACCGCTACCGCGACGATGCTCGTCACGGTGGGCGGCAGCGACTACTTCCACCAGGTGCGCCTGACCCAGGCCGGCCAGATCCGCATCACCCAGTGAGGCCCGCGCGCGCCGACGGCTTCACCCTGGTGGAGATCATGATGGCGGTCGTCATCTTCTCGATCGTGATCCTCTCGCTGGTCGGCCTCTCGTTCCAGGTGGCGAAGTACTCCACCCGCGCCACCGACCAGGCCCTCGGCATGGCGTCCCTGCTGGCCCACGTCGACCGGGCGGCCACGACGATCTTCGACAGTCTGCCGTCGATCGCCGGCTGCGACACGACCGCCAGCGGCCTCTATCTCGTCGCCGGCTGCACGACCGTGACGACCATATCGACGCGCCTGGACAGCATCCAGATCATCGTGACGTCCAGCCTGCCGGGCGCGCGACCGGACACGATCAACATGGAACGGGGCAAGGCGCGCCGCCCCGTGCCGCTGCGGTGACGGTGCGGAGCGCGTCCGCGGATTCGTGCTGGCCGAGCTGCTGGTGGCCATGCTCATCGCGGCCATCATCGGCGTGTCCCTCACCCAGCTGGTCATCTCGCAGTCGCGGTTCGTGGCGCTCCAGAGCGCCGTCATGCAGGCCCGCGGGGGCGCCCGCGCGGCGCTGAACGTGATGGCCGGCGACTTCCGGATGGTCGGCGACAGCGGGCTGGTGGCCGCGACGCCGGAATCCGTCACGGTCCGCGTGCCCTACGCGTTCGGCGTGAGCTGCCTGCAGGCCGCCGGCCAGACCCTGGTGAGCCTCCTGCCGGCCGACTCCGCGACGTTCTTCTCGGCCACCAGCAGCGGTTACGCGTGGCGCGACTCGACCGGGAAGTACGTGTTCGTGCAGCCCGCCACCGTCACGACCAGCGCGTGGTTCCTGTGCAGCTGGCCGTTCACCAGCCCCTCCATCACGACCCTGGGCACCGCCGGCTGGTCGCCGCGCGTCGTCGCCGTGGCGCCGAACGACACCCGCACGCCGCCCGGAACGGTCATGTACTTCTATCAGTTGATCCGGTATGCTTTCGCTCCCTCGGGACAGCTGCCCGGCCGGATCGGGCTGTGGCGCACGGTGCTCACCACGGGCCAGCGCGACGAGCTGGTGGCGCCGTTCGACTCCAGCTCGGCGTTCCAGTTCCTCGACAGCACCTACACGGCCGCCGCCACGCCGCCGGCCAACCTGAGTCTCGTGAAAGGCCTGCGGCTCGTGCTGGTGTCCACCAGCGAGCAGGCGCCGGAGGGCCGGACCCTGCCGATGAAATTCAACCTCACGACCAATGTCGTCTTCCGGAACCACTCCTAGCTCCGGCGCCGAGCGCGGGTTCGTGCTCGCCACGACGCTGCTCGTGACGACGCTGCTGACCGTCATGCTCGCGGCCTCGTTCCTGCTGGTGTCGGCGGAGCAGCGCACCACCGACAATTCCTTCGGAACGGCGCGGGCGCTCGCCCTCGCGCAGGCCGGCCTGCAGAACTACTTCGCGCAGACCCGCGGCCTCACCGACACCTCGACCTACGACTCCACCCGCATCCCCCTGGTCCTCGGCTACGCGGACGTGGTGGCCACGCGCGTGCGGCCGAACGGCGCGACGTCCGGCAGCCCGCTGGCGCTGTGGGTCGTGCGCTCCTCCGGCGTCGCCACCAGCCCGGTGATGGCCGGCCAGACGCAGGGCTCGCATACCATCGCGCAGTTCGCCCAGCTGAACGAGGGCGTCCTCCCCGCGCGCGCGGCGCTCGTGGCGCTGAACGGGGTGGTCATTCAGGGGGGCGTCACGTCACCGGCGCCGACCCATCCGGTGAGCGGCCACGACCTCGGGTCGATCGCGCCGTGCGTTTCACCCGGCGGACTGGCCGCCGACACCTTCTCGGTCAGCACGCCCGTCGGACGGTACCAGGTGACCAACGTGCAGCCGCCGGACGGCATCGGCGTCGAATCCTCGTACCCCGCCTGGAACAACCTGTACGACTCGACGCACATCGACTGGGCGGGCCTGGTGGGCGGCAACTTCCTGCCCGACTACACCATTCCGCCCGCGGCGTGGCCGCCCCTGATGAGCAGCACCTACCAGGTGGGCTACGTCAACGGCGACGTCACCATTCCGGCGGGCCAGCGGCGGGGCATGCTGGTCGCGACCGGGAACGTGACGTTGGCCGCGAGCGCGCACTGGGACGGCATCATCCTGGCGGGCGGGCGGCTGATACCGAACGCGACGGGCGCCATCGTGCACGGCATGGTCGTGACGGGCCTCAACCTGGCGCTCGGCCAGCCCGTGGCGCCCGGACACCATCCAGCCCGGCACGGTGCGGCTGCAGTGGACCTGGTGCTACACGCAGTCGTCGGTCAGCTCGCTCTCCGCCCTCGTCCCGTTCAAGAACGGGTGGTCCGATACCTGGACCACGTACTGACCCCCGCGAGCCGCGCGGCCCGCCCACCGGAGCTTCCCACCATGCCCAGCAGCGCCATGCCGCTCACCGTCCTCTCCGACGAAGAGGAGATGTTCCGCGAGGCCGTGAGCGGCTTCGCCGAGGAGCGCGTGCGCCCGCTGAGCCGGCAGATGGACGAAGCGGGCAGCCTCGACGCCTCGCTCATCCCGCCGTGCTTCGAGCTCGGGCTCATGGGCATCGAGATTCCCGAGGCCCTGGGCGGCGCCGGCGGCACGTTCTTCCTCTCCGCGCTGGCCGTCGAGACGCTGTCCAAGGTGGACGCCTCGGCCGCCATCCTGGTGGACGTGCAGAACACGCTGGTGAACAACTGCCTGCTGCGCTGGGCGAGCGACGCCCAGAAGGCGCGCTACCTGCCGCGGCTGTCGGCCGAGTGGGTCGGCGCCTATGCGCTCTCGGAGCCCGGCGCCGGCTCCGACGCGTTCGGCCTCCAGACCCGGGCGGAGCGGCGCGGCGACCGCTGGGTCCTGAACGGCCGCAAGCTGTGGATCACCAACGGGGCCGAGGCGTCGCTGTACGTGGTCTTCGCGAACGCCGATCCCGCGGCCGGATACAAGGGCATCACGGCTTTCATCGTCGAGCGCTCGTTCAAGGGCTTCGCGGTGGGCAAGAAGGAGAACAAGCTGGGCATCCGGGCCTCGAGCACGACCGAGCTGATCCTCGACGACTGCGAGGTGCCGGCGGAGAACGTGCTCGGCGAGGTGGGGAAGGGATACAAGGTCTCCATCGAGACCCTGAACGAGGGGCGCATCGGCATCGGCGCGCAGATGATCGGCGTCGCGGCCGGCGCGCTGGCCGCCGCCACGGCGTACACGAAGGAGCGCAAGCAGTTCGGCCATCCCATCGCCCACTTCCAGGCGGTGCAGTTCCAGCTGGCCCAGGCGGCCACCGAGCTCGAGGCCGCCCGGCTGATGGTCTACAACGCGGCGCGGCTCAAGGACGCGGGCCAGCCGTTCACGCAGCAGGCGGCGATGGCCAAGCTGTTCTCCTCGCAGGTGGCCGAGCGCGTGACCAGCCTGTGCGTCGAGCTGCTGGGCGGATACGGCTACACCAAGGAGTATCCGGTCGAGAAGTTCTACCGGGACGCCAAGATCGGCACGATCTACGAGGGCACCAGCAACATGCAGCTGCAGACCATCGCCAAGCTGCTGCTGAAGTAACGCTCCCGCCGTTCAAACCCCTGCGCCCGCTCCGGCATCCCATCGGCGTGTGAGCGAGCTGGTCCTGCGAGCGCAACGCGGTGATCCCGACGCCTTCGAGCAGCTGTACCGGCTGCACGCCGGGCGGGTGTACGCGCTATGCCTGCGCCTGTCCGGCGACGCGGTCGAGGCGCGCCGCCTCACGCAGGACGTCTTCGTCCGGGCATGGGAGCGGCTCGCCGGCTTCCGCGAGGAGAGCGCCTTCTCCAGCTGGCTGCATCGGCTCGCGGTCAACGTGGTATTGGCCGACCGCCGGGCGGCCGGCCGCCGGCGGCGCCGCGTGTTGACCGAGGCCGATGCTCCCGCGTACGAGGGCGTTTCCGGCCGCGGCTGGACGCCCGAGCAGTTGGATCTCGAGAGCGCCATCGCCGCGCTACCGCCCGGCGCGCGCGCGGTGTTCGTGCTGTTCGACATCGAGGGATACGGCCACGAGGAGATCGCCGCGATGACCGGCATCGCCCCGGGAACCTCGAAGGCGCAACTCCACCGCGCGCGCCGCCTGCTGCGGAAGGCGCTGGAGCGATGACGCGGCGCACGGACGAGACGCCTCTCGGGGACGACCTCCGAGCCCGCCTGAACGCGCTGCCACGCGACATCGCGCCTCCCTCCGATCTGTGGCGTGAAATCGCGCCCCGACTGGGCGACGCGCACCAGACGCCGCTCGCGGCGCCCCTCGCGACCGCTCGCGCATGGAGCCTCGGCGGGGGTGGCGCACGAGCCCCGTTCGCGGCGCCGTACTCCCGCTGGGGTGTGCGGCCGTCGCTCGCCGCGGGTCTGCTGCTGTTCGCGGCGGGCCTGCTGTGGCTCCGCGCCGGCCGGCACCCGGCGTGGCGCGTGACGCAGGCGTCGGGGACGTACACCCTCGCGGCCGGACGGCTCGAGACCGCCGCGACCGGCCGGGTGCGCCTCTCGAACCGGATCGGCGAGGTGGACGTCGCCCCGCGGACACGGCTCCGGCTTCTCTCCTATGGGCCGGACCGCCGCCTGGCCCTCGACCGGGGGAGCATCGAGGCGCGCATCTCCGCCCCGCCGCGCCTGTTCTACGTGGAGACGCCGTCGGCGACCGCCGTCGATCTCGGCTGCGCGTACACGCTGGCCGTGGACCCTCGTGGCGGCAGCCTCCTCCACGTCACCGTGGGCTGGGTCGAGCTGCGGCGCCGGGGCGAAACCTCCGTGGTGCCGTTCGGCATGTCTGCGTACACGCGCCCCGGCTTCGAGCCGGGGACTCCGTTCGCGGATCGTGCCGCCGATTCGCTCAAGGCCGCCCTGTATCGCTTCGACTTCGAGCGTGGCGGCGACAGCGCCGTGGCGGCGGTGCTGCACGCGGCGACGCCGAACGACGCCATCACCCTGTGGCATCTCCTCGGCCGCACGTCCGGCATCTCACGGAGCGCCGTCTACGCGCGCCTCGCCGCGCTCGCCCCGCCCCCCGCCGGGGTGAGCGGGACGGCGGTCCTGGCGCTGGACCACCGCGCGCTGACCGCGTGGTGGGACGCTCTGCCCGGCTCGCCAGGAACGCTTCCCTGGTGGCAGCGGGCGGCGGTCCGGATCGCGGCCTGGCTCGGGGTGCTCTAAACCGGGGCCACCCGCCCGGCATCCTACCGGCGTCCTCATCATCGGAGCGCTTCATGTCCGGCCGAACCCATGCCCTGCGCGCGGCCGTCGAGACCGCGCTGTTCTCCTGCTCAGCGGCGGGTTGACGGGGACCCGCGGCCGTCTATTTTCCCCTGCGCAAGCCACCCACCCGCGCGATGGCGGTCCGGTCCGGACCGTAGCCGGGATGGGTGGCTTTGCCGTTACGGGGGGACTGCCATGGCCGAGGCCAAGAAGCGCGACATCCTCAAGACGCCGATCGTTCACGTCGACATCAAGCAGCACGACGTGCGCCCGCTGGTGGACGCGATGGCCGACATGGCGTTCCAGGCGCGCAATCTCGCGCGCGCGTCCCGCATCTACGACACGATGCTGGCCGACAAGGAATGCTCGGTCATCGTCTGCCTGGCGGGCTCGCTCATCTCGGCCGGCCTGCGCGACGTGTTCGTGGACCTGATCGAGCACCGGATGGCCGACGCCATCGTCTCGACCGGCGCGAACATCGTGGACCAGGACTTCTTCGAGGCGCTGGGCTTCCGGCACTGGAAGGGCGACGTGCGGGCCGACGACGACCAGCTGCGCCGCCTGGCCATCGACCGGATCTACGACACCTACATCGACGAGGACGAGCTCCGGATCTGCGACGAGACGGTGGGCAAGATCGCCGACGAGATGCTGGCCGCCGGCGGTCCGCGCGCCGTCAGCTCGCGCGAGTTCATTCGCGAAATGGGCGCGTGGCTGGAGCGGGAGCGGCCCGGCGTCCGGTCCATCGTCTCGGCGGCCTACCGCGCCGACGTGCCGATCTTCGTGCCGGCCTTCTCCGACTGCTCGGCCGGCTTCGGGCTGGTCCATCACCAGGTGCACCACCCCGACGCGCACCTCGCCCTCGACTCCGCGGCCGACTTCCGCGAGCTGACGCAGCTCAAGCTGGCGGCCGGAGCGACGGGCCTGCTGATGGTGGGCGGCGGCGTGCCCAAGAACTTCACCCAGGACGTGGTGGTCGCCGCCGAGGTGCTCGGCCACGACGTCGAGATGCACCGCTACGCCATCCAGATCACCGTCGCCGACGAGCGGGACGGCGCCCTGTCGGGCTCGACGCTGCGCGAGGCCAATTCGTGGGGGAAGGTGAAGCTGGGCGAGGAGCAGATGGTGTACGCCGAGGCCACGATCGCGCTGCCGCTGCTGGCGGGCTACGCGTACCACAAGGGCGCGTGGCGGGCGCGGACCGAGAAGCGGTATCGCGAAGCTGTACGCGGCGGAGCCGGTGAAGCGCTAGACGCGGAGTGACGGAGAGCGGGATTCCGGGCGGTTGCCAGACGCCAAGTTGCCAGTGGTTACCAGCGTTCAGTGCACCGGAACGGTGGGCGCGTCGCTGAACTTGCGTAGCAGTCCGTACACCGTCTTGGCGCACTCGTCGCGCGATGGCGTCCAGCTTGGCGAGCTCCTCGGCGCGGAAGTAGTCGAGGGATACCGCGAGATCAATGATGGCTTCGATCTCGTCCAGCGAAGCGCGGGCGATGTCGAGGTGCTTGCGGAACTCCCGGGTGCCGCGCCTGCTGGCCCCTTCCGCAATGTTCAGCGCGACGCTGTAGGATGCCCGCCGCCACTGGTCGGCCAGCGCATCACGCTCGGACGCCGGGAGCCGCGCAATCGCGGCTTTCGAAAGCACCACGACGGTCCGGGCGTGCTGCCAGGCTTTCAGCTGCTTGAAGTGGCCCACGCCCCAACTTGATGCGGCACGACCCGCGCCGATCATCGAACCGGTGCGGTCCGTTCTGAATTCCCGCATCTGTTCGCTGGTAACCACTGCCAACTTGGCGTCTGGCAACTGGTCCGACCACTCTTCCTGATCTCCGCTCTCCCGCCGATCGCAACTCGGCGTCTCGCAACTCAACGGCGTCCCTCGTCGCTCAGAGCCGCCTTCTCCCCGCGCCGCAGGGTGAGGATGGCGACCTGCGCGGCGTGCCCGATCCGGAACGGGATCCCCCAGTAGTTCGTGCCCGGGTGGATGTACAGCAGGCGAGCCGCCGCGGCGGTGCGCCCCCATCGCCAGCTCGAGGAACGGGCTCGCGAGGCACCAGCCCCAGCGCCGGAAACCGAATTGCCCCCAGTGCGTGTGCCCGCTCAGGGTGAGCGGCACGCCCCGCGCGGCCAGCGCGGGCCACAGCGCCGGGTTGTGCGCGAGGGCGAGCACGAAGGCGCCCTCGGGCACGCCGGCCAGCGCGCGGTCGATGTCGGGGGCGGCGTCGCTCCCCTCCGCGGCCGCGGGATCCCCCGTCCCGACCACCACGAAGCTGCTCCCGTCCCGGTGCACGACCGCGCCGCGGTTGACCAGCAGCGTGAGCGGCAGGGCCTCCAGGCGCCCCCGCAGGTCCCGCCAGCCCGAGTACACCTCGTGATTACCGGGGATGGCGAACACGCCCAGCGGCGCCTCGAGTCCGGCGAACGCCGCCGCGTAGCGCTCGGCGTCGCGGGCGAAGTCGTCCACCAGGTCGCCGGTCACCGCGATGAGGTCGGGCCGCGCGGCGCGCACGCCGTCCGCCACGCGGGCGAGGAAGCGGCGCGGCGTATGGGGCCCCACGTGCAGGTCGGAGATCTGCGCCACGACCAGGCCGTCCAGGCCCGCCGGGAAGGCCCGGAACCGTCACGGCGATGCGACGGATCTCCAGGCGGCGGCTGCCGGCGTATCCCGCCAGCGCGACGAGCGCCAGCGCCACGCCCGCGGCCCCGAGGACGGCGCGCGCCGCGCCGCCGGCCGCGCCGAACGGCAGGCCGAGCAGGGAGGCCACGAGCGTCGGCGGCGCCAGGAGCAGCACGAAGAACTGCGCGTACCACATCGGCCGGAACACGAGCAACCGCACCAGCGCGCCCGGGTAGATCCGCCGCACCCGCGTGAGGATGAACACCGCGAGCGGCACCAGGGTCAGGAGCGCCCAGGCCGCCGCCGCGGTCCAGCCGCCGCCGGGCAGCAGCGGCGCGGCGGCCACCCCCACGACCACCCAGCAGGCGGTGAGGATGCCCAGCACCCGCGTCACGAACCGCGCGATGGCGCGGCGGGGTGGCGCCGCGCCGTCGGAGCCTGGTTGGGCCGTCATGGGCTCGAAATGTACCGCGGCCACCGCGTGCCGCCGAAGCGTGGTTGAGGCGTCGCGTCCGGCGCCGTACATTGGTCGGCGCATGGAGATCCGCGGAATCCGGCTGCACCGCCACCCGGCGATCGACTTGTCCGCACTGGTCGGCGCCCTGGTGGCCGCCTTCCTGTTCCTGCGGCTGGCCGGCGCCCACGCGGTGCGGGTGAACGTCCCCGCGGCGGCCATGGACTTCAACGCCGACTCCGCGTTCCTGACGACCCGCATCCTCAGCGAGAGCTTCGCCAGTCGGGTCACCGGCAGCGATCCGGCCCGCTCCGCCGCGACCTACATCGTGGCGCGGTTCCAGACGCTCGGGCTCACCGCCACCACGCAGGAGTTCCCGATCGTCGTCAAGGACCGGCTGCTGCTCGGTCGCAACGTGATCGCGCGGAGCCAGGGCACGGAGCCGGGCGCGATCGTGCTCGTCGCCCACTACGACGGACAACCCACGTCCGATCAGTCGGCCGGCGACAACGCGTCCGGCGTCGCGACCGTGCTCGAGCTGGCCCGCGTGATCGAGCGGCACGGCCATCGCCACCCGATCATCTACGTCACCACCGATGCGGAGGAGTGGGGCCTGGTGGGCGCCCGCACCTTCGTCGCCTCGCTCCCCGACCCGCGCCGAGGTCGTCGCCGCGATTTCGCTCGACCACGTCGAGAACGGGATCGGCAAGGACGTCAGCGTCAGGGGCGAGGGACAGGACGACGACGACTACGCGCCGGTGTGGCTGCGCCGCGCCGTCGCCGACGCGTTCGCCGCCGGCGGCGTGCGGACCACGGACATCGGCACGCTGGACGAGTGGATCCACCGCGTGCTCGGCATCACGCTGACGGACCAGGGCCCGTTCATCGACGCCGACATTCCCGCCGTGGACCTGGGCGTGGACTCGCGGCGGCCGGAGTACGCGCGCTTTCTCTACCACACGCCCGGCGACCGCTGGGAGACCCTCAGGACGGAATCGTTCTCGCTGCTGGGCGCCGGTACCGAGCGGCTGATCCTCGCCCTCGACGCGGCGCCCGCCGGCGCACGGTCCGGTGCACTACCTCGGCCTGGGCGACGAGCGGATGGTGACCGGCTTCTGGATCCTGCTCGCGGCCATCGCGCTCTTCGTGCCGCTGGCCTTCGCCACCTGGGAGGCGTGGGTCGCCGCGTTCTCCGATCCCGCGTCCCGCGCGGCGATCCGCTCGGAGTTGGTCCGGGCCGGCGGCTGGTGGTTGATCGGGATCGCCGGGCTGCTCGCCCTGTGGGCGGCGGTCGTCGTGGATCTGCTGCCGGAGTATCAGGCGGCGCCGGCCACCGTGCGCGACCCGTTCCTCTACTCGACGCGGTGGCTGCCGATCCTCACGACGTTCGCGATCATGGTGCTGGTGGGACTGCTGCTGACCTCACTGCGGAGGAAGCCCGGCCTCATCGTGTCGCACCCGCTCGCCGGACGTGCCGCGGCGCTGTCCACGCTGGCGCTCATCGCCGCGCTGACGTTGGTCCACAACCCGTTCGCGGCCGTCTGGCTCCTGGTGCTGCCCGCCTGGCTGTGGCCCTGGATCGGGCCGACCCGGCGCCCGCTGACCGGCGCCGCCAGCGTCCTGATCGTCCTGGCGAGCGCCGTGCCGCTCGTCGTGGCCATCATCGTGATGGCGCGCCCGCTCGACGTCGGAACCGGGATCCTGTGGTACCTCTTCCTGCAGGCCGCCTACGTCGTCTGGAGTCCGCTCACGATCGTGGCGTTCGTAGTGCTGGTGCTCGCCGCGACCCGGCTCTTGGGGACCGCGACGGCGCGGCTGATCCCCGCCGAGGGTGACTAGCCCGGTCCAACGCGCCGAGCAGGTCGCGCTCCAGGTCCTCGGGGCTCTCCAGCCCCACTGAAATCCGAATCAACCCTTCCGTGATGCCCGCCGCCGCCAGTTCCTCGGCCGGGAGATGCGCGTGCGTCATCGAGGCCGGGTGCTCGACCAGCGTGTCGGTGCACCCCAGGCTCACCGCGCGCTTGCAGACCGTGAGGGCGTCCAGGAAACGGCGCCCCGCCTCCACGCCGCCGCGGATGCCGAACGCGATCATCGCGCCGAAGCCCAGCATCTGGCGGCTCGCGATTTCGTGCCCCGGATCGTCCACCAGCCCGGGATAGCGAACCCACTCGACCGCCTTGTGCTGCGCCAGCTCGCCCGCGAGGCGGCGCGCCGTGTGCGACGCCCGCTCGACCCGCAGCCGGAGCGTCTTCACGCCCTGCAGCAGCAGGAAGGCGTCGAACGGACTCTGCACCGAGCCCAGCACCTTCTTCATCTGGTTGAGCCGGCCGGCCACCAGCTCCCGGTCCGCGCTCACGACCACGCCGCCGACCACGGTGCCGTGGCCGCCCAGGTACTTGGTGGACGAATGCACCACGAGGTCCGCCCCGAAGCCGAGCGGCTTCTGGAGCACGGGCGTCGCGAAGGTGTTGTCCACCATCAACCGCGCGCCCACCGCCCTGGCCACCGACGCGGCGTGCGCCAGGTCCACGATGTCGAGCGTGGGATTGGCCGGCGTCTCGACCACGATCAGCCGGGTCCGGGGCTTGCGGGCCGCGGCCTCCAGGGCCTTGGGCAGGTCGCCGACGCACACCTGCGTCACCGTCACGCCGAACCGCGGCAGCACCTCGAGCAGCAGCTCGGTGGTGCCGCCGTAGAGCGGCCGCACCGCCACGACGTGGTCGCCCTGTTCCACGCACGCCAACGCCGCGGCGGTCACCGCGCCCATCCCCGAACCGAAGGCCAGGGCCGCGGCCTCCTTCCCGGTCCCCTCGCTCTCGAGCGCCGCCACCTTCGCCTCCCACCGCGCCACGGTGGGGTTGCCGATGCGGGTGTAGACGTAGCCCGGCGCGTCGCCGGCGAAGCGCGCCGCCGCCTCTGCCGCGCTCTCGAAGGTGAACGTGCTCGTCTGGTAGATCGGCATCTCGTGCGAGCCGTAGGGGTCGGGCAGCAACCCGTCGGCGGGGATGTAGGGACGCTTGGCCATGGCGCTACTCCAGCGGGAGTGCGGTTTCGGACTTCATGGTGGACAGGACGACGGAGGAGTTGAGGCGCTCGACGCCGGGCAGCCGCGTCAGGACGTTGAGCACCAGGTGCTCGTAGGCGGCGGCGTCACGGACGACGACGCGCAGCAGGAAATCGGCGGTGCCCGTGGTGTGATGGCACTCGAGGATCTCGGGCACGGGCCCGTACGGCCTCGCGGAACCGCCGCACCGCGCCTTCGCGATGCAGCGCCAGCGTCACGGCGACGTAGACCGTCATGCCGAACCCGAGACGCGACGCGTCGAGCACCGCGGTGTAGCGGGTGACGACGCCGGCCGCCTCGAGCCGCCGCAGCCGGTCGTGCACCGGCGGCGCCGAGAGCCCGACGGCGGCCGCGAGGCGGGCCACCGGCGTCCGCCCGTCCTGCTGCAGGAGGGCGAGGAGCCGGCGATCCACCGCGTCGAGCGTTACCTGAGAATGCTTCTCGACTGACCGCATACTTCATAATAATATCATGCGAACTGCGGTCAATACCTAACGATCTACTAGTACAGCCGCGCCCGGCGCCACAGGGCGAGCAGCGCGCCGGCGCCCAGGCCCTCCAGGATCGTGCCGCCGAGCGGCGCGTAACGGCGGGCGGCATCCGGCGCGCTCACGCAGCGGAACTCGACCAGCGGGCGGGTGAGGCGGGGCGCGAGGTAGGGGGACGTGCGGCCCGAGGCGACGATCCGGGCCTCCCAGGCCGTGCCGTCGGGCGCGGTGAAGCGGCGCGGCGGTTCCGGCGGCGTCGGACGCACGACCCTATACTACACCCCGTGACGCTCGCCCGCTTCCGAGCCGCCGCGCTGCTGGCGCTGGCCCTGACGCCGTGCCGGGCCCGGGCCCAGGCGCCGCGCGAGACGCTCCGGATCGTGGTCGTGGGCGACATCAACCTGGCGCGCATCGTGGCCCGTACCTTCGTGCTGCCCGGGCGAGGCGCCGAAGTGTTCGCCGCCGTGCGGGACAGCCTGCGGGCCGCGGACATCGCCCTCGGCAATCTCGAGAGCCTCATCTACGACCGGGGCGGCTTCGCCGACACGGCGCTGAGCCCCGTGTTCGCGGCGCCGCCCGCCGCCGCGCCGCTCCTGGCCGACGCCGGCTTCACCGCCGTCTCCACCGCCAACAACCACGCCTGGGACTTCGGGCATGCCGCGTTGCTCGAGTCGCTGGCGCACCTCGACAGCGCCGGCGTGCTGCACGCCGGCACCGGCCCCACGCCGGAGGACGCGCTGCGGCCGGTGGTGATCCGGCGGCGCGGGTGGACCGTGGCCGTCTTCTCCGTCACCGCGATCTTCAACGAACCCGACCTCACGGTGCGCGGCCACGCCGCCGAGTGCTGCGTGGCGTGGGCCGACACCCTCGCGCTCCGGTCCGCCATCGGCGCGGCGAGGGATTCCGGCGCGGACCTCGTGCTCGTCATGCTCCACGCGGGACTCGAGTACCGCCCGGTCCCGCCCGCCGCGGTGGTCGCCATCGCCAAGGGCATCATCCACGCCGGCGCCGACGTGGTGCTCGGCGGTCATCCCCACGTGCCGCAGGGACTCGGCTGGGCCGACGGCAAGCCGATCCTCTACTCGCTCGGCAACTTCGTCTTCGCCCAGCACCGGCCCTGGACCGACCGCGGGCTGTGGGCCGAGTACACGGTGACGCCCGACGGCCACCGCTCGCTGGCGGTCCGCCCCGTGCTCGCGGGGATGCAGCCGGCGCTGGCCGGGCGGCGGGGATTCCGCGGCCGTGATGGAGCATTTCCGGGCGATTACCGACTCGCTGACCGCCTTGCCACCGGCCCGGACCCGGCGTACGTTGGGCCGCCACCACACTGCGGGTTCGAGCCACCCATGATGGACGACCGGTCACTCGGGTTCTTCAAGCGGCTGCTGGATGCGCCGGGCCCCTCCGGCTTCGAGTCGAAGCCGGCGCAGCTGTGGCGCGAGGAGGCCAAGGCTTTCGCCAAGGTCGAGTCCGACGTCGCCGGCAACTGCTACGCCACCGTGAACCCGGGCGGCAAGCCGCGCGTGATGCTCAGCGGCCACCTCGACGAGATCGGCGTGATGGTCGTGCACGTCGACGACGAGGGGTTCCTCTACTTCGCGCCGATCGGCGGCTGGGACCCCCAGGTGCTCGTGGGCCAGCGCGTCCGGCTCGACGGCCGGGACGGACCGGTGGCCGGCGTGGTGGGCAAGAAGGCGATTCACCTGATCAAGCCGGACGAGCGCGACAAGGCCTCGAAGATCACCGACCTGTGGATCGACATCGGGGCCAGGAACAAGGCCGAGGCGCTGGAGCGGGTGCGCATCGGCGACGCCGGCGTGCTGAGCGGGGCCCCGGTCGAGCTGCCGAACCAGCGCTGGGTCTCGCGCAGCATCGACAACCGGGTCGGGTCGTTCGTGGTGCTGGAGGCGCTGCGCCGCCTGGCGGGGAAGCCGCCGGCCGCCTGCGCGGTGGCCGTCGGCACTACCCAGGAGGAGATCGCCTACACCGGCGGCGGGGCGCGGACCAGCGCCTTCGGCCTCGAGCCGGACGCGGCCATCGTGGTGGACGTGACGCACGCGACCGACTCGCCGGGCGTGGAGAAGAAGGAAGTGGGCGACTTCAAGCTCGGCGGCGGCCCCGTGCTTTCGCGCGGCTCGGCCGTGAGTCCCGTGGTCTTCGCCCAGCTCGTCGCCGCGGCCGACGCCGAGCAGATCCCGTACGGTATCGAGGCCGCGCCGCGCGGCACCTCGACCGACGCGGACGCCATCTACACCTCACGGCGCGGCATCGCCACGGCGGTCGTGTCGGTCCCGTGCCGCTACATGCACAGTCCCAACGAGATGGTCTCGCTGGACGACCTCGACCGCGCGGCGGCGCTGCTCGCCGCCTGGGTGCGGCGGCTCCAGCCCGGCACCTCGTTCCTCCCCTACTAGACCCCGTCGGGAGTCCCCATGACGCAACCGTTCAAGCCGTACGTGCCCGCGAACACCGAGATGGCGGAGTTCACGCTGCGCGCGGTGCTCATCGGTCTCGTGATGTGCGTGATCCTCGGCGCGGCGAACGCCTACCTCGGGCTCAAGGCCGGCATGACGATCGCCGCCACCTACCCGGCGGCCGTCATCGGCATGGCGGTGCTGCGGGTGATGAAGGGCTCGATCCTCGAGGAGAACATCGCCCGGACCGTGGGCTCCATCGGCGAGTCGGTCGCGGCCGGCGCCGTGTTCACCCTCCCGGCGTTCTTCATCGCGGGGATCTGGACCGATTTCTCGACCCGGAGCCACTACCTCCAGTCCACGCTCATCATGCTGGCCGGCGGCGTGCTCGGCATCATGTTCGTGGCGCTGCTCCGGCGCGTGATGGTCGAGGACGTGGAGCTGCCCTTCCCCGAGTCGGTGGCCGCGTCCGAGATCCACAAGGCGGGCCGCTCCGGCGGCACGGGCGCCAAGTACCTGTTCGGCGCCATGGGCATCGGCGCGCTGATCCAGGGCCTGTCGCAGATCAACCTCTTCGCCGGCACCTGGCAGAAGTTCGTGGCCTTCTCGAAGACGGCGATCGGGCTGCGCTCGAGCGGCAGCGCCACCGGGCAGAGCGGCCTGCTGCTCAGCTCCCCGTCCATCAGCCCCGCCTTCATCGGCGTCGGCTACATCATCGGCCCCAAGCTGGCGTCGCTCAACTTCAGCGGCGGGCTGCTGGCGTGGGGCCTGCTCGTCCCCATCATCGCGTACTTCATCGGACCGACGGTCTTCCCCGCCGGCGCGGTGCCGACCACCGACCAGTGGATCGCGCTGTCGAACAACGTCTGGTTCACGATCGTCCGTCCGATCGCCATCGGCGGCATGCTCACCAGCGCCGCGTGGACCCTGTTCCGGATGCGCAAGAGCCTGGTGGCGGGCATCCGCCGCTCGGTGGGCGACGTCAAGAAGGCGGCCTCGGGCGCGCCGGTCGGCGACCGGACCGAGCGGGACCTGCCCTTCAACTGGGTCATGATCGGCGTCCTGGCGACCGGCGTGGTGACGTTCTTCATCTACAACTTCTTCACCGGCAACCAGGTGGTCGCCGCGCTGGTGGCGACGATCGTGATGATCATCGCCGGGTTCTTCTTCGCGGCCGTGTCCGGCTACCTCGTCGGCATCATCGGATCGAGCAACAATCCGATCAGCGGCCTCACGCTCTCGACCCTGGTCGTCGCGGCGCTGCTGATGGTGGCGCTGGGCATGAGCGGGCAGGCGGGGGTCGCCGCGGTGCTGGGCGTGGCCGGCGTGGTGTGCGTCTCCTCCGCCGTGGGCGGCGAGATGCTGCAGGACCTCAAGGTCGGCCACATCCTCGGCGGCACGCCGTGGAAGATGCAGATCGGCGACCTGCTGGGCGTGGCGCTGGCCGCGTCGGTGATGTTCCTGCCGCTCGTCGTCCTGCACGTGGGCGACATCCGGGCCGGACAGATGGCCGTGCCGCCGTACGTGGGCGGCTTCGGCGGGCCGAACCTGCCCGCGCCGCAGGCGAGCCTCATGGCGCTGCTGTCGTCGGGCATCGTGGGCGGCCACATGGCCTGGCCCCTGATCATCGTCGGCGCCATGCTGGGCGTCGGCATGATCCTGATGCAGGTGCCGAGCCCGATGCTGGTGTGCGTCGGGATGTACATCAACCTCGGCACCACCTTCGCGATCTTCCTCGGCGGCGTCATCCGCGGGATCGTGAACACGTTCGGCAAGGGCCGGAACCACAACGCCGCGCAGAAAGCGCGCGTAGAGAACAACGGGATCCTGATCGCGGCGGGGTTGATCGCCGGCGAGGCGCTGATCGGCTTGCTGTTCGCGGCGCTGGCCTTCGGGAACGTCAACTACGGGACGTTCCTCACCGCGCACTTCGCGTTCCTGCCGCTGGGGTTCTGGTTCGCGCTCCTGGTGCTGCTGTTCCTCGCCTGGCTGCTGGTGCAGGTGCCGCTGTGGAACGCGGGCAACCCCGACGATCCGGCGCCGCCGAGCGCGGTGATGTAGCAGGTGAAGCAGCCCGTCAACCTCCTCGACCTCAAGCCCGCGCGCGATGCGCGGTGGGAGCGGAGGCCCGACGGCCTGGTGACGGTGCAGGTGCCGAAGTTCCGTAACCGGTTCCTGGTGCGCTGGCTGGTACCGCTGCTGGCGCGGCCGGACATCGCGGTCCGGCTGGACGAGGAGGGCAGCTTCGTCTGGGACCGCTGCGACGGCGGCACCACGGTGCTCGCGATCGCGGAGCAGCTGCAGCGGAAGATCGGCGGCGACGCCGAGGCGGTGATGGACCGCGTGGGCCGTTTCGTGCAGAAGCTGGTCCACACGAATCTGGCGACGATCGAACTCCCTGGAGACCCACGATGAGCAATGCGATAGAAGGCCTGCAGCCCGCCCTGGTGTGGAAGTACTTCGCCGAGATCGCCAAGATCCCGCGCGGGTCCAAGCACGAGGAGAAGATCTCGAAGTACGTGGTCGAGACCGCGAAGAAGCTCGGCCTGGCGGCCAAGGCCGACAAGCTGGGCAACGTGGTGGTGAAGAAGCCGGCCTCGGCGGGCAAGGAGCGCGCCAAGAGCGTGGCCCTGCAGGGGCACCTCGACATGGTCTGCGAGAAGAACAAGAACACGGTGCACGACTTCTCGAAGGACGCGATCGAGCTGGTGCGCAAAGGCAACTTCATGACCGCCAACGGCACCACGCTGGGCGCCGACAACGGCATCGCGGTGGCCACCAACCTGGCGATCATGGAAGACAAGTCGCTGGTGCACGGCCCGCTGGAATTCGTGTTCACGATCGACGAGGAGACGGGCCTCACCGGCGCCGCCGGCCTCCAGCCCGGTTTCGTGGAGAGCCGCACCCTCATGAACCTCGACTCCGAGGAAGAGGGCGCGATCTACGTCGGGTGCTCGGGCGGCCGCGACACCATCGGCACCTGGAAGAGCGCGACGGACCCGTCGCCGGCCGGCGCCGTGGCGGCGTTGCTCAAGGTCACGGGCCTCAAGGGCGGCCACTCCGGGCTCGAGATCGACAAGGGACGCGGCAACGCCGTGAAGATCGCGAATCGCGCCGTGCTCGCGCTGGCCGAGCTGGGCGGCCGGCTCACTTCGATCGAGGGCGGCGACAAGCACAACGCGATCCCGCGCGAGACCGAGGCGATGGTCTACGTGCCGGCGAAACAGTGGGACGCGGCCGTCGCGGCCGTCGCGGCCTTCAACAAGGTCGCGAAGGCCGAGGTGGCGACCGTGGAGCCCGGACTGGTGATCACGCTCGAGAAGAAGGGCGCGCGGAAGGGGAAGGTCCTCAAGCGCGCGCTGCAGCAGAAGGTCTGCCAGACCATCGCGGCGCTCCCGCACGGCGTGCTCAAGATGAGCGCCGACATCCCCGGCCTGGTCGAGTCGTCCACCAACGTCGCGGCCGTGCACACCACCGGCCGGACGGTCAGCGTCGTCACCAGCCAGCGGAGTTCGGTCGCCTCGGAGCTGGACGAGGCGTGCCTCACGGTGCGCGCCATCATCGAGATGGGCGGCGCCGCGGCCGACACCTCGGACGGCTACCCGGGCTGGAAGCCGGACCTCGGCTCCACGATCCTCAAGACCGCCAAGGCGACCTACCAGTCGCTGTACGGGAAGCAGCCGGAGGTGAAGGCGATCCACGCCGGCCTCGAGTGCGGCATCATCGGCGAGCGGTACCCCGGCATGGACATGATCTCGTTCGGGCCGACGCTCGAGGGCGTCCACTCGCCCGACGAGCGCATCCACATCGATACCGTGCCCAAGTTCTGGGACTTCCTGCTCGGAATCCTCAAGGCGGTGAACTGAGATCTCGGAG
Source organism: uncultured Gemmatimonadales bacterium (assembly GCA_963718005.1). Lineage (GTDB taxonomy): Bacteria > Gemmatimonadota > Gemmatimonadetes > Gemmatimonadales > JACORV01 > Fen-1245. The sequence continues at coordinate 224,058 of CAVQXV010000004.1, read as the reverse complement.
GAGCAGTTGCCAGACGCCGAGCTGGCAGTGGTTACCAGATAGTGAGTGACGGAAACAGAGCGAAGGCCCCGCTTCGAAACCGAACGGGGCCTTTTCTGTGACTCAGTATCTGGCGTCTCGGGACCACTCGCAACTCGGCGTCTCGCAACTACTCTGCACCTCTCTCCACTCAATCCCGTCCATGCGCCTCGACCACCTCACGCGCGCGCACCGGCGCCCGGAGAGTGCCAGCGCCAGTCCGATCTCCGCCGTCTGCCGGCGGCCGCAGCCCGAGCGCGGCGAGTGCCTGCCGGTCGTACAGCAGCTCCCGCGCCGGCCGATCCTCCGCGATGCGCCCGTCCCGCATCACCACCACGCGCTCGGCGGTCTCGGCCACGAACGCGAGGTCGTGCGACACCACGAGCACGGTCGTGCCGGCGTCCGCGCGACGGCGCAGCGCCCCCACCACGCGATCCCGCTGCACCCGGTCGAGCCCCGCGGTGGGCTCGTCGAGCACCAGCACGCCGGGCTCCATCGACCAGGACGCCGGCCAGCGCGACCAGCTTGCGCGCGGGCGCGGGCACGTCGTAGGGATGCACGCCGGCGACCGGCCCGAGGCCCAGCTCGTCGAGCACCTCCGGCACCGGCGCCGCTCTGCGCCCCAGGCACCGCGGCCCGAACGCCCACGTCGTCCGCGACCGTGCGGGCGAACAGCTGCTGGTCCGCGTGCTGGAAGACGTAGCCGACGCGACGGGCCATCTCGTCGGGCCGCCGGCCGGCCACGTCCCAGTCGCCCACCGCCACGCGCCCCGCGCTCGGCCGGCGCAACCCGACCAGGAGCCGCGTGAGGGTCGTCTTGCCGGCGCCGTTCGGTCCGATCAGCGCCACGCGCTCGCCCGCGCCGATCGTGAGATCCACGCCCCGCAGGGCCTCGCGTTCTCCATACGCGTATCGCGCGCCGGACACGCGGACGTCGTAGCCGCTCATCGCTCAACCCGCCGCAGCAGGGCCGGCACGTCGAGCGGGAACGGCGGCGGGCAGCCGGCCGCGCGCGCGATCCGGGCGACCTCGGTACCGCCCAGCACGTCCGCCGGCCTGCCGGTCGCCACGATCCGCCCGCCCTCCAGTGCCACGGCGCGCGTCGCTACGCGCGCGGCACGCTCCAGGTCCGGCGTCGCGACCGCGATCGCGGTACCGGCGGCCGCGATCGCCGGCAGCACGTCGTACAGGGCGTCGGCCGCCTCCGGGTCCAGCTCGGCGGCGGGGTCGTCCAGTGCCAGGACTTCGGGGCCCATGGCGAGGGCGGCGGCCACCACCACGCGCTGCAGCTCGCCGCCCGACAACTCCGACGGCTCGCGGTCGGCCAGGTGCGCCGATGCGCAGGTCCGCCATCGCCCGCTCGGCGGCCGCCAGCACGGCGTCCCGCGGCAACCCCTGCGACGCCGGCCCGAACGCGATCTCGTCACGCACCGAGGAGCACAACCCGGTCAGCTGCGTCCAGGGTCGCGCGAACACGATGCCGCACCGCCGCGCCGCGATGTGGCGGCGCCCGGTGAGCCGCCCGCCCACCACCCGAGGCGCGAAGCCGGTCGCCACCAGCAGCAGCGTCGAGCACCCGGCCCCGGTCTCGCCGGTCGCGACGAGCACCTCGCCCGCCACGAGCTCCAGCGACACGTCCGCGAGCGCCGGCCGATCGGCGCCGGGATAGGTGAACGTCACCCCCTCGAGCACGACCAGCGCGCTCATCCGCGCATCCTCCAGAACTTCCAGGCGTAGGCGGCGACCACCAGCACCAGCAGGAGCCGGCGCAGCAACCGCTGCGACGCCGAGTCCGGCGGCGGGTCGAGCGCCGTGCGCCGCGCCGTGCTGCCGGCGCCGCGAGCGTCGAGGGCCAGCACCTGCTCGTCCACTTCCGCCAGCGCGCCGAGCACGAGCGGCAGGGCCAGCGGCCCCAGCGCCTTGAGCCGCGCCACCACCGACCCGCCGAGCCTCAGCCCACGGCACTGCTGCGCCTCCAGGATCTGGGTGGCGCGCTCCCGCATGCGCGGCAGGATCGTGAGCGTCGAGGCCAGCAGGAAGGTCCGGCCGAACGGCACGCCGCCGGCCGTCATCGCCTCGACCAGGCGGTGCGGCGAGACGGTGGCGAGCGCGGTGAGGAAGCCCAGGACGATCGCCGTGATCCGGCCGCCGAGGACCAGTGCGCGCGCGATGCCGGACACCGACAGCGAGAGCGGCCCGACCGCCATCCGCGGCTCGGCGCCCAGCAGACCGTGCAGCACGAACAGCAGCACCCAGATGGGCAGGGACAGCAGCAGCGCCGGGCGCGCGCTGGCGCGCAGCGCGCCGCCCGCGGCGGCGAACGCGGCCGCGGCCACGACGAGCGACCACACCTCGATCGGGCGCGTCAACGCGAACGCGCCCAGCAGCAGCGCGCCCGCCAGCGCCAGCGTCGTGTACGGATGCGCCCGGTGCAGCGGCGAGTGCCCGGGGACGTAGCCGATCATCGTGCCAGCGCGGGGAAGCGTGCCGCCAGCGTGCGGGGCAGCGAGCGCAGCAGCAGGCTGACCAGCGCGCACGCGATGGCCTTGTCCAGCAGGTCGGTGGAGTAGCTCGCCGCCGCCACCGCCACGCCCAGCGGAGCGCCGAGGGCCCGCAGCACGGTCGTCACCAGCGTGACGCCGCCCGCGGTCACGCCGCCGAACATGAAATAGGAGATCGGCGCCGAGCAGGAAGCCGCCACGAAGCCCATCCCCACTCCCGCCGGCACCGCCGTGGCGAGCCGGCGGAACAGTCCGAGCCGCGCGGCCGCCGCCGCGTACAGGGCGATCACCACCTGCACGATCGCGAAGGGGAGCCAGGCGAAATTGCCGGAGAGCACCGCGTTCAAGACCTGCGACGACGAGGCCCGCCACGATCGCCGCCCGGGGGCCCACCAGCGCGGCCACCAGGATCGTGCCGACCGAATCCAGGTAGATGGGCAGCAGCAGCGCGGCGACGATCTGGCCGATGACCAGGTTGACCGCCACGCCGAGGCGAACCAGGACCAGATCGCGCAGCGTCACGACGAGACGGTGGCGCTCATCAGCGGCTGGGGTGGTACCAGTAGCGCTCGGCGGTCGCGTCCAGGTCCCCGCGCCCGAACCAGTGCGCCACGGCCTTCCGGAAGAAGCCGAAGTAGTGCCAGTCGCCGTGCTCGTCGAACTTCCGGGTCGAGGCCACGGCCTTGGCGCGGCGGGCGCGGACCAGCCGGCGCTGCGAGCGGCGCCCCACCCGCCACAACGCGTAGAGGAACGCCACGTCCTCCGCGAAGCGCAGCCGCTCGTCGTAGCCGCCGGTGGTCTCGAAATCCGCCTTCCGGCAGAACACGACCCCGGTGTCGAAGCCGGTCGCCCACACGAGCACCACGAGCACCGCGTAGGTGGCGGCGATCCCCGGCGACCAGCGCTCCATCGTGACGCCGGTCGTGCCGCCGATCGCCCGGGCGGAGCGAAGCTGGTCCGCGATCGCGTTGAAGGTCTCGGGATGGACGATGGAATCCGCGTCCACGAACGCCAGCACGTCGCCGCGCGCCGCGCGCGCCCCGGCGTTCCGCGTGGCGCCGATGGACCGGGGCCGGGCGGGCACCACGCGGCAGCCTCGGGCGGTCGCGACGGCGGCGGTCTCGTCGGTGGACCGGTTATCGACCACGATCACCTCGACGTCGTCGCGATCACCGTGGTACGCCGCGAGCGCCCGTTCGACCGAGTCGAGGAGCCGCGGCAGGTACCGCGCTTCGTTGTATGCCGGCACGATCAGCGAGATCACGCGCCGTCAGCGCTTCGCCAGCCCCGGCAGGTAGCGTTCCGCGAGCAAACCCGCGTGATGCCGCTCGTGCCCCGCGACGATGTACGCCACCGACCGGACCGAGTAGGGATTGTCGTTCGCGGTGCCCCGGCGCATCAACTCCTCTTCATCGAGCCCGGCGAAGAACAGCACGGTGGCGGCACGCACGGCCTTCAGCTCGGCCAGCAGGTCGCCCAGCGGGCGGGCGGCGAACTTCGAGCGAGCCACGTAGTCGTTCTCTTCGAATCCGGGCAGGGGCGTCGTATCGCCGCGGGCGAAGCAGACCGCGCGGTAGACCATGATGCGCTCCGCGTCGGTCACGTGTCCGATCACCTCCTTGATGCTCCATTTGCCGTCCGCGTAGCGATAGTCGGCGTCGCCGTCGCTGATCTTGCCCAGCATCGCCGTCGTCTCGATGATCTGGCGCCGCAGCAGCTCCAGCACGTCGCCGTCCGGCAGCTGCGCGATGTACTTCCCGAAGTACGGCGCGTACTCGTCCGCGGCGGGGCGCGCGATTCTGCTTGCGGTCATCGGTCACTCCTTCAGCGCTTCGGGTCTGGACGACGCCGACGTCCGTGCCGCGCGGTGGCGGCGGTTCAGTCGGCGAGCGGCTTGATCAGCTTGACGATGTCCGGGCGATAGCCCAGGCGTTGGTAGAAAGAGCGGGCCCGCGCGTTCCCGTCGAAGACGTGCAGGCTGAGCAGGCGGTATCCCCGCTCGCGCGCCCACGCCTCGGCCGCGGCCATGAGGGCCTGGCCGACCCCGCGTCCCTCGGCCTCCGCCGCCACGACGATGTCGGAGACGTGGCCGTGCAACTCGCCGGTGAAGAAGTCCTTCGCCCCGTGCAGGTGGATGAAGCCGAGGAGCGCGCCAGGCGCGCCGGCTGCGACGAGGACCGTGGCGTCGGGCCGCGCGCCACTCAGCGCCTCGTCGATCGACGCAACGACCGCGCGGTCCATCACCTCGCGGGTACGATAGGGCGGCGGTCCGAAGTCGTGCAGCCGCGGGGCGAGCCGGAGGATCCAATCGCGATCCGCCGGGCCGGCGGGCCGGATGCGTACGGCGCTGGTGTCGGGCATGACCGTGGAGAATGGCGCGGCCGGGTCCTCCGGACAACCCGGGCGAGTCCGGGTCCGACTCGCGGCGCGCCCTTCCAGCCCTCCCCCGGGCGCCCTACCTTCCGTCCATGTCCACGACCCGTTCGCTCGTCATCGCGGCGGCCCTGGCGCTCGGCGCCGCGGGCCTGGCCGCCCAGAACGCGCCCGCCACGCACTCGCCGCGGGCGGCCGCCATCCTCAACGACATCCGCTACCTCGCATCCGATTACCTCGATGGCCGGCTCACCGGCTCGCCCCAGAACGACTCGGCCGCCGCCTACCTCGCCCGGCGCTTGAGGCGCCTGGGCCTCAAGCCCGGCGGCGACGCCGGCACGTTCCTGCAGCACTGGACGGTCAACTCCACCGCCGCCACCCGCGAGGCCTTCGTGGCCAACCGCGCCACGGAGAACGTGGTCGGCATCCTCCCCGGCAGCGATCCCCGGCTCGCCGGCCAGGACATCGTGATCGGCGCGCACTTCGACCACCTGGGCAACGGGCCGTTCGGCTCCGCCGCGCACGGCGACTCGGTGCACCTCATCCACCACGGCGCCGACGACAACGCGTCGGGCACCGCCGCCGTGCTGGAGATCGCGCGCATCCTCGCGGCGCACCGCCCGCGCCCCGCCCGCACCATCGTGTTCGTCCTGTTCAGCGGAGAGGAAGAGGGCGCCCTCGGCTCGGCCTGGTACGCGGACCATCCCGTCATCTCCATGGATTCGACCCTGGCGATGCTCAACCTCGACATGGTCGGCCGGATGCGGGACAAGCGGCTCCTGGTCCTCGGCGTGCTGTCGGCCACCGAATGGCAGCCGCTGCTCGACTCGGTCGACGCGCCCTATCACCTCGACGTGCACGCGTCGGGCACCGGCTGGGGACCGAGCGACCAGAATTCGTTCTACGCCAAGCAGCGGCCGGTGCTGTTCTTCTTCACCGACCTGCACGCCGACTACCACACGCCGGCCGACACCTGGGACAAGATCAACGCCGACGGCATCGAGACCGTCGCGCGCCTCGTGGCCGACATGGCGCGCCGGCTCGCGGTGCGCCGCGCTCCGCTCAGCTTCGTGAACGCGCCGCCGCCGGTCATGGCGTCCGGCGAGCGCGCCTACCTCGGCACGATCCCCGACATGACCAGCGAGCCCGGCGGCGTGCGGCTCACCGGCGTCTCGGCCGGCAGCCCCGCCGACAGCGGCGGCATGAAGGCCGGCGACGTCATCACCGCCATCGGCGGCGACTCGGTGGCGAACCTCACGGACATGCAGAACGCGCTGGTGAAGCACCATCCCGGCGACAAGGTGGACATCCGCGTGCGCCGGGGCGACCAGGCCGTCACCTTGACCGTCACCCTGGGCCGGAGGCAGTAGACGCCGCGGATGGTCGGCTCCTGACCGATGGACATCGCTCCGGCCCCCGAGCGTGAGGGCCGGCTCGCCGGTGCGGGCGTGGAGCTGTTCGCGCGCTGGGTGGGTGACGGCGGGCCGACCGTCGTCGCCCTGCACGGCGGGCCCGGGGCCTCGCACGACTACCTGAGGCCGCAGTTCGACGCCCTCGCCCGGGGGCGCACGATCCTCTACTACGATCAGCGCGGCGGCGGCAAGTCGCCGGTCGCACAGGACGTACCGCTGGACTGGCGCGAACACGTCGCCGATCTCGCGGCCATCGCCGCCTCGGTGCCCGCGCCGCTCACCCTGCTCGGCTTTTCCTGGGGCGGCCTGCTCGCCCTGTTGTTCGCCATCGAGCATCCCGACCTCGTCGCGCGCCTCGCGCTGGTGGCGCCGGCCGGCACGCACGCCGACGTGCGCGCGAAGTTCGAGCGCACCCTCGCGGAGCGGCAGGCCCGGCCGGAGATCGCCGCCGCGCGCGCCGAGCTGTCGCGGTCGGGACTGCGCGAGAAGGACCCCGACGCGTTCTGGCGCCGCGCCTTCGAGCTGTCGGTGGCGGGCTACTTCAAGGAGCCGGACCGCGCCCACAACCTGACGCCGTTCCGGGTGGCGGCGCGCGCGCAGCGGGCCGTGTGGGAAAGTCTCGCCGGCATGGACCTGAGACCGCGGCTGCCGGAAGTCGCCGCCGAGACGCTGGTCCTGCACGGGCGCTACGATCCGGTGCCGCTCGAGTCGTCCGAGGGGCTGGTCGCGCTGATGCCGCACGCGCGGCTCGTCGTGTTCGAGGATTCCGGACACGCCCTCTACGCCGAGGAGACCGACCGGTTCGTGGAGACGCTCGACACCTTTCTGCCGCGCGACCGGTGAGCACGCCGCGGCCGTATCCCTGGACGGCGTTGGTCGAGGCGCTGGGTGACGAACGGTTCCTGGAGATGCAGCGCGAGCTGGCGGCCGCCGGGACCGACGCGTTCGACCGGGACGCGTTCGCGTTGGTCGGCGCCGTGGGCCGCGTGCTGCGCGATCTCGTCCCCGACGACGCGCCCGCCGAGGCCGTCACCGGCTACCTGGGGCTCCTCCACGCCCTGTATCTCCACTGGGCCGCCGGCCGGCCGGTCCGCACGGGGTCCCGCGAGCGGCTGAGCGCGGACCTCACCGCGCACCGCACCGCCGCCCGCGCCCCCGCCGGGCGCCTGCTATCTCCAACTCCCGGAACGCCAGGTGTGGGCCGCACCGGCCGCGGGCGCCGCCCACGAGCCGCTCGACGGCCTGTTCGTCGCCGCGGATCAGCGGCGCGTCATGGTGCTCGCCGTGCTGGGGTTCAGGCCGGAGCGCGAGGGCTTCACCACCATCGAGGCCTCCGTGCCGATTCCCGTCGCGGCCGCGCCGCCGCGCACCGACGGATCGGCGCCGTTCTCCAGCGTGCTGCCGGCGGGCGAACGCATGGGTTTCTTCTCGGTCACCAGCGAAGCCGAGCTCGCCTGGCTCGCGCTGCTCGCCCTCGCCGCGGCGGCGGGTTAGACTCCGGCCGGATGGACAAGCACGCCGCCGCGCGACTCCTCGACACCATCGCGTCGTACCAGGAGCTGAAGGGGGAGAACCCCTTCAAGGTGCGCGCGTTCAGCAACGCCGCCCGCGCCGTGGACGCCTTCGCGGGCGACTTCGAGCAGGCGCTGGCGTCCGGCGAGCTCGCGGCCGCCAAGGGCATCGGGCCCGCCACGCTGGAGGTGGTGCGCGAGTACGCGACCAGCGGCCGGTCCGCGCTGCTGGAGGCGCTGCGGCGCGAGGTGCCGGACGGCCTGGTCGAGATGCGGCGCATCTCGGGCCTCGGCGTCACCAAGATCCGCATCCTGCACGAGCAGCTCCACATCTCCACCATCGCCGAGCTGGAGCTGGCCGCGCGCAACGGCCGGCTTGCCGCGCTCCCCAAGTTCGGCGAGAAGACGGCCGAGAAGATCCTGCGCGGCATCGAGTTCCTGCGGCGTACCAGCGCCTTCCGGCTGTCGCATCGCGCGCTCGCCGCGGCCGCCCAGCTGCGCGACGCCGTCGCCGCTCTTTCCGGCGTCGAGCGGGTCGAAATCGCCGGCAGCGTGCGGCGCCGCATGGAGGTCAGCCGCGACGTGGACCTGGCGGTGTGCCTCGGCGGCACCGCCGCCGATCTCGCGCCGCGGCTGGCCGCGCTGCCCGGAGTGCGCGACGTGGCGGCCGGGGCAGCAGCGAGCCTGACGCTGCGGCTCGACGACGACACGACCGCCGACGCCTACTGCGCGCCGGCCGAGCGCTTCGGCCATTGCCTGCTCTGGGCCACCGGCAGCGCGGCCCACCTCGAGCAGCTGGCGGCCCACGCCCGGACCCGGGGATTCGAGCTCGACGCCGACGGATTGCGGCGGGGCGGCGCGAGCGTCCCGTGTGCCGACGAGCCGGCGCTCTACGCCGCGCTGGGCCTGGCGTGGATCCCGCCGGAGCTTCGAGAGGGCGGCGAGGAGATCGCGCGCGCCGCGGCGGGCACGCTGCCCCGCCTGGTCGAGCGCCGCGACGTCGCCGGCGTGCTGCACTGCCACAGCGTGTACAGCGACGGCACCAACACCATCGCCGAGCTGGCGGCGGCTTGCCGCGGCGCCGGGTATCGCTACCTCGGCCTCAGCGACCACTCCATCGCCGCCGCGTACGCCGGCGGCTTGAACGAGGACAAGGTCGCCCAGCAGCACGCCGAGATCGACGCGCTCAACGCGGGCTGGAGCGACTTCCGCGTCCTCAAGGGCATCGAGGCCGACATTCTCGCCGACGGCGCCCTCGACTACGATTCAACGGTGCTCGACCGCTTCGAGTTCGTGATCGGCTCGGTGCACTCGCGCATGGAGCAGGACCGGGCCACGATGACGAGCCGGCTGCTGCGCGCCATGGACGACCCGCACCTCACCATCCTCGGCCATCCCACCGGCCGGCTGCTGCTCGGGCGCGAGCCGTATCCGCTCGACCTGGACGCCGTCATCGCCAAGGCGGCCGAGCGGCGCGTCGCGATCGAGATCAACGGCGATCCGCAACGATTGGACCTCGATTGGCGCCGCTGCGCCAACGCGCGGGATGCCGGCGTCGCCATCTCCATCGGGGCGGATGCCCACAGTCTCGCGGGTCTCGGCAATGTGGACTTCGGCGTCGCCGTCGCGCGGAAGGGCTGGCTGGAAGCGCGCGACGTGCTCAACACGCGGGATGCGGAGGGGTTCCTGAGCTATGCCAGGAAGAAGTAAGCGCCCCAAGAGGAAGACGCACGGACGCACAGACGCACAGCAGCAGGGAGCAAGGCGGGGGCGCGGGAAGTCGACCCCGGCCCGCGGAAAGCCCAAGGCCCAGCGTGCCAAGGTCGCGCGCGGACCCGGCCGCCGGTCGGTGCCACCGGTTTCCGAGCGCATCGGGCCGATCGTCGCGGGGCTCCGGGCGCGCTATCCGGATGCCCGCTGCTCGCTCGACTTCCAGGACCCGCTCGAGCTGCTGGTCGCGACCATCCTCTCGGCGCAATGCACCGACGTGCGGGTCAACCTCGTCACCAGGGACCTGTTCCGGAAATACCGCGCGGCCGGCGACTATGCCGCCGCCGACCCGTCGGTGTTCGAGGGCGAGATCCGGAGCACGGGCTTCTTCCGCAACAAGACCAAGAGCGTCATCGGCATGGCCCAGGCGCTGATCGAGCGCTTCGACGGCAAGGTCCCATCGACCATGGACGACCTCACCAGCCTGCCGGGCGTGGGCCGCAAGACGGCGAACGTCGTCCTGGGCAACGCCTTCGGCAAGGACGAGGGCGTGGTGGTGGACACGCACGTGGCGCGCATCGCCAACCTCCTGGGACTCACCCGCGAGACGGATCCGGTCAAGATCGAGCAGGATCTCATGCGCGTCGTGCCGAGGAAGCAGTGGACGCTGTTCCCGCACCTCCTGATCCATCACGGTCGGGCCGTGTGCGTCGCGCGCCGGCCCCGCTGCGGCGAGTGTCCGGTGGCCGCGCTCTGCCCGTCGGCGGACGTGTAGCGTGCCGGCCGGGTCCCGGGAGCCGCTGTTCGAGAAGCTGCGCGACCGCGACGCGGTCGTGCGGCGCCAGGCCGCCTACGAGATGGGGACCTCGAAAGTGAAGGAAGCGGTGCGCGAGCTGATCGCGGTCCTCGCCGACGATGCGTCCCCGCCGGTGCGGCGCGCCGCGGCGGAAGCCCTCGGGAAGATCGGCGATTCCGGCGCGCGCGGACCGCTCGAGCGCGCCCTGCGCGGCGAGCGCGACGAGGCCGTGCGCGCCGCCGTCTCCGCCGCGCTCGCCAGGCTCGGCGCGTCCACCGGCGACTACCCCGGCATCCTGCCCGTGAGCGAGGAATGACGGCCCCCGCGCCGAACCAGGCGGAATTCGCGGAGCTGGTCGCGACGCGCCGCGACCTGCACGCCCACCCGGAGCTGGGCTTCGCGGAGCATCGCACCGCGGCGCTGGTGGCCGAGCGGCTGGGCGGTCTCGGCTACGCGGTCAAGACCGGCGTCGGCCGCACGGGCGTCGTGGGCACGCTGCGCGGCACCGGCCCGGCCGGCCGCGCGGAGCGCACCGTGCTGCTGCGCGCCGACATGGATGCGCTGCCGATCGAGGAAGCCAACGAGGTGGCCTACCGCTCCACGGCGCCCGGCGTGATGCACGCCTGCGGGCACGATGCCCACGTCGCCATCGCTCTCGCGGTCGCCCGGCGCCTGGCAGCCGCACGCACTGCCTGGCGCGGCACCGTGAAGTTCGCCTTCCAGCCCGCCGAGGAGAACGGCAACGGCGCGGCGACGATGATCGCGGACGGCGTGCTGGACGCGCCCACCGTGGATGCGGCGTTCGGCCTCCACGTCATCAACACCATCCCGATCGGCACCATCGCCGCCACCAGCGGCGCCATCATGGGCTCGGTGGACGACTTCACCATCCGGGTCAGGGGCAAGGGCGGCCACGCGGCCATGCCGCAGGACACGGCCGACCCCATCCTCGCCGCGGCCCACGTCGTCACCGCGCTGCAGTCGCTCGTCAGTCGCACCGCCGACCCGTTCGACCACCTGGTCGTGAGCGTCACGCGGATCACGGCCGGCACCGCGCCGAACGTGATCCCGGAGGAGGCCGTGCTGTCGGGCACCGTGCGCACGATGGGCGGCCGGCTGCACGACGAGATGCCGGACCGGCTCACCGCCATCGCCAACAGCGTCGCCGGCGGGCTCGGCTGCAGCGCCACGGTGGACTACGTGCGTTACACGCCGACTACCGTCAACGACGACGCGATGACCGCGCTGGTCGCGCGGGTCGCGGCCGAGGTCGTCGGCGCCAAGAACGTGCTCACCGGCGCGCGCATGCTGGGCGGCGAGGATTTCGCCTTCTTCCTGCAACGGGTGCCGGGCTGCTTCGCCTGGATCGGATCCCGCAACACGGTGAAGGGGTACGACGCCCCGCATCACAGCCCGCGGTTCGACATCGACGAGGAGGCCATGCTGATCGGCGTCGAGCTGCTCGAGCGCGTCACCCGGGAGTACCTGCGCTGAATCGGCTCGCCGGAGAGCCGTCCGCCTACCTCGCCTCCGCCGCCCACCAGCCGGTCCACTGGCACCCCTGGAGCGACGCCGCGTTCGCCCGCGCCAGGGACGAGCACAAGCCGGTGCTGCTCGACGTCGGCGCGGTGTGGTGCCACTGGTGCCACGTCATGGACCGCGAGTCGTACGAGAACCCGGACCTCGCCGCCTACCTCAACGAGCACTTCGTCTGCATCAAGGTGGACCGCGACGAGCGGCCCGACGTGGATGCGCGCTACCAGCGCGCGGTGCAGGCGCTGACCGGCCAGGGCGGCTGGCCGCTCACCGCGATGCTCACGCCCGACGGCGACGTCTTCTACGGCGGCACCTACTTCCCGCCCGACGACCGGTTCGGCCGCCAGTCGTTCCGCGCCGTGCTGGAGCGGGTGCGCGACGTGTTCACTTCGCAGCAGGACCGCGTGGCCGGGAGCGGCCGCGAGGTGCGCGCGCACGTGGCGGGCCTGCTGCTCGAAGGCGAACGCGGCGAGCTGTCGCCCGCGCTCCTCGAGGGCGGCGCGGCGCAGATGGAGCGGCTGTTCGACGAGCGCCACGGCGGCTTCGGGCGCCAGCCCAAGTTCCCGCATCCCGCCGCGGTGGACTTCCTGCTGGCGCGGTGGTGGGACACCGGCGCGGAGCGCTGGCGCGGGATCGTCGAGCGGACGCTCACCGGGATGGCCGAGGGCGGCGTCTACGACCAGCTCGGCGGCGGCTTCCACCGCTACTCGGTGGACGAGCGCTGGGTCGTGCCGCACTTCGAGAAGATGTCGTACGACAACTCGGAGCTGCTCAAGGCCTACCTGCACGCCTACGCCGCGTTCGGCACGCCGCTGTTTCGCGACACCGCCGAGGGCATCGTGCGCTGGTGCCTCGAGGTGCTGGCCGACCGCGAGCGGGGCGGATTCGCCGCGTCGCAGGACGCCGACGTCGGGCTCGACGACGACGGCGATTTCTTCACCTGGACGGACGACGAGGCGCGAGCCGTGCTCACTGCCGCCGAATGGGACGCGGCGCGCCTGCGCTGGGATATCGAGCCCCAAGGCGAGATGCACCACGACCCCGCTCGAAACGTGCTGTGGGTGGCGCGCGACATCGGCGCCATCGCGCGCGAGCTGCAGTCGACGGAGTCGCAGCTTGGCGATTTGCTCGAGAGCGCGCGGGCGAAACTGAAGGCCGCGCGAGACCGGCGCCCGGCACCCGCCGTGGACCGCGCCGTGTACGTGAGCTGGAACGCGATGCTCGCCGAGGCGTTCCTCGAGGCCGCGGCGATCCTGGGTCGAGACGATTGCGCCCGCTTCGCGCTCCAGACGCTGGAGCGCCTCTGGGCCGCGGCCCCGGCTCCGGCCGGCGGACTCTACCACCGGGCCGACCATCCGGGCGGTCCCGTGCTTCTCGACGATCAGGTCCAGGCGGCCTCCGCCGCCATCGCGGCCTACCAGTACACCGGCGACGCCCGCTGGCTGGAGCGCGCCCGCGCGCTGGCGGACTTCGTCCTGGCGCACTTCGCCAATCCCGAGGGCGGGGGGTTCTTCGACGCGCTGCCGGAGGCCGGCACCGGGCTGCTCGGTCAGCGCGCCATGCCCATCCAGGATGCCCCTACGCCGTCCGGTAACGCCGTGGCCGCTTCCGTCCTGCTGCGCCTGGCCGCCATCAGCGAGGAGCCGCGCTACGCGGCCCAGGCCGAACGCGCGCTGGCCGCCTTCGCCGGCAGCGCCGCCGACGCCGGACTCTTCGTGGCCGCGTACCTGCAGGCCGCCGACTCGTGCATGAACGGGGCGTGCCGCATAGTAGTTGCTAATACTACTACTAGCGATCGCAGCGCGAGGGATCATACACCAGGCTTGGTGGCGACGGCTCTCGCCACCTACCGGCCACGGAAGGTGGTCGCGTATGCGGGCAGCTCACCCGTGCCGAAGGTGCGCGGGCCGGTCGCGCTGGTGTGCGTCGGCACGGCCTGCGCCGCGCCCGCGCTCGATGGCGCCGCGCTGCGCAGCACGCTGGAGACTTTCGGCCGGGCGGGGTAGCATTACGGATGCTCGAAGCCGTGCGGCAGAAGCTGTCCGACGAGGTGCAGCGCCTCAATCACGAACTGGCGGTCACCCTGCCGGAGACGCTCAGGCGAGCGCTGCAGATGGGCGACCTGCGCGAGAACGGCGACTATCACGCCGCCCTCGAGCGGCAGGGCTTCATCCAGGCGCGGTTGAGCCACCTCCGTTCGCGGTTGTCCAAGCTCTCGCAGATCGATCTGACCAAGATCCCGGCGGACAAGGTGGGCCTCGGCTCGCGCGTGGTGGTGCAGGACCAGGCCACCAAGGGTAAGGAGACGTACGAGCTGGTCGTGCCCGACGCGATGGAGTTCGACGGCGACGGCGACGCGAACCAGATTTCCGTCGCCTCGCCGCTGGGCCGCGGGCTCCTGGACCACAAGGTCGGGGAAGTCGCCGTGATCCAGCTGCCCAACGGCCCGCGCAAGCTCAAGGTGCTCGAGCTGGTGACGTTCCATCAGCAGCTCGCCGACGGCAAAGGAGAGACGCAGTGAAGAAGCAGGCGGTGTTCGAAACGGCGCGCGGCAAGATCGTCGCGGAGCTGTTTCCCAAGGAAGCCCCGGGCACGGTCGCCAACTTCGAGAAGCTGGCCAACAGCGGGTTCTACGACGGCACCCGTTTCCACCGGGTGATCGCCGACTTCGTCGCCCAGGGCGGCGACCCGCTCTCGAAGGACCCGAACAATTCGCGCGTGGGGACGGGCGGACCGGGCTACACGATCAAGTGCGAGACCAAGGGCAACCCGCACAAGCACGAGGCCGGCTCGCTCTCCATGGCGCACGCGGGCAAGGACACCGGGGGCTCCCAGTTCTTCATCGCCCACGGCGCGCTGAAGCACCTCGACGGCGTCCACACGGTGTTCGGCAAGGTGGAGACCGGCATGGACGTCGTGCTGGCCATCAAGGCCGGTGACGTGGTGAGCAGCATCCGCGTGACGGACGCGTGAACGTCCAGCTGGCGCTGGTCTGCGACCACGCCATCATCGACCAGCACGGCAAGCTGTCGGTCCTGGGGATCTTCGACCGCATCTGGGTGGAGCGCTTCCCGGCGATTCACCCGCGGCTCCACCTGGTGATCCGCCTCAAGGGCCGCCGCACCGAGATCGGGGACCACACCGTCCTGATCCAGTTGGTGGACATGGCCGGCCAGGAGATCCTGCGGGGCGAAGGCAACGTGGCCATCGGCGAGCCGCCGGCCGGCATCGTGGACATCGAGGCCGCCGCGGTGCTCGCGTTCGACGTTCCGCTCGAGCGGCCGGGCGTCTACACGTTCGAGATCGCGGTGGACGGCGCGCGCACCGCCTCCGTGCCCATCACCGTGGCGCAGATGCAGACGCCCGCGCATCCCGCGCCGCCCCATCCCCCGATGCCGCCGGCGCCGCCGACCGTCAACTAGACATCATCGCGACAGCGTAGCGGCAGAACGGCGTTGCAGCCTACGGTTTCGCTCCGATCGGTCACCATCGCGCTGGCGCTGGCGGCCGGCTGCCGCTTCGGCGCTCCCGCCCTCGCGCAGAGGGCGCCGGCCACCCGGCACCCGGCCCGTCTCTACGATCCGGCGCACGACCTCGGCCCGCTCTTTCCCGCGGTGCAGCTCTCCGGGATCTTCCCCGACTCGAAGACGTTCGCCGACGCCAGGCCGCTCCGTCCGCCCGCCGCGATCGTGGCCGAGTACGCGCGCTCGCGCGGCGCCTCCGGCTTCGACCTGAGGGCGTTCGTGACCGCGCGCTTCGACCTGCCGCGCCCGGACGCCGCGACGTTCGCGAGCGACACGGCGCAGACGATGGAGGAGCACATCCGCGCGCTGTGGCCGGTCCTCACGCGCGCGCCGCCTCCCGATTCGCCCTCCGCGCCGACTCTCGCTCATTCCGCTGCCGCATCCGTACGTGGTCCCGGGCGGCCGCTTCCGCGAGGTCTACTACTGGGACTCCTACTTCACCATGCTCGGCCTGGTCCGGAGCGGGCGACTCGACTTGGTGCGCGACATGCTGGACAACTTCGCGTACCTGATCGGCCGCTTCGCTCACGTCCCCAACGGCAACCGCACCTACTACCTGAGTCGCAGCCAGCCGCCGTTCTTCGCCGCCATGGTCGGGCTCTACGCCGCGGCCACCGACACCGCGCAGGCACTGCGCTATCTCCCGGCGCTCGAGACCGAGCACGCGTTCTGGATGGACGGCGCCGGCCGCCTCGCGCCGGGCCGCGCGTACCGGCGGGTGGTCGAGCTTCCCGACGGCTCCGTGCTCAACCGCTACTGGGATGACCGCGCCGAACCGCGGCCGGAAGCGTACCGCGAGGACGCCAGGCTGGCCGCGCGCGTTCCCGGGCGAGGGCGGGAGACGCTGTACCGTAACCTGCGCGCCAGCGCCGAAAGCGGCTGGGATTTCTCGAGCCGCTGGCTGCGCGACCCCGCGGACCTCGCGAACGCTGGAGACGACGGACCTCGTGCCCGTGGATCTCAACTGCCTGCTCTACGACGCCGAGCGGCTGATCGCGGCGCTGCGCGCGTTTCGCGGCGCCCCCGGCGACGCGGCGGTCGGCCGGAGCTTCGCCGCCGCCGCGGACCGCCGTCGCCGAGCGCTGCTCGCCGCCGCCTTCGACTCGGCCGCCGGCTTCTTCTACGACGTGCGCTGGCGCACGGGCGAGCGTGTCACCGACCGCCCCACGCTGGCCGCCGTGGCCCCGCTCTATTTCGGGCTCGCCGATTCCGGCCAGGCCCGGGCCGTCGCCGCGCGCCTCGCGCGGGACTTCCTCCGGCCCGGCGGGTTCGTCACGACGCCCATCGCGTCGGGGCAGCAGTGGGACGCGCCGAACGGGTGGGCGCCGCTGGAGTGGATGGCGATCGAGGGACTGCGCCGCTACGGGCAGGGCGCGCTCGCCGATACGGCCGCGCGGGCGGTGGCTGGCGTTGAACCGCCGCACTTACCGCGCGACCGGCCGGATGATGGAGAAATACGACGTCGTGGACCTCGAGCCGCGCGGCGGGCGGGGGTGAATACCCGACGCAGGACGGCTTCGGCTGGACCAACGGCGTGGCACTCGCGCTCGTCGCCGGGGAAGCAGCCGTCCCCGCGCCGGCTCGTGATTCCGCGGCGGCCGACCGGCCACCGGCGCGGCGGCCTTGACCCGGGCCGCCGCTCGCGTCACGTTCAGCCCGACCCCAACAGCGAACCTACCGATGGCGACGCGCGCGACGCTCCTCGCGCTGTGCCTCCTTGCCGCGGCGCAGCCTCTGCACGCCCAGATAGACATGTCCGAGCACGTTGGCGCGCCTCCGGCGCATCTCGGACACGTGCGCTTCCCGACCAGCTGCACCCGGCCGGCCGCCGCCGCGGTGGAGCGCGGCGTCGCGCTGCTCCATTCCTTCTGGTACGAGGAAGCCGGGAAGGTCTTCCATCAGGCGGCTTCCGCCGATTCTGCCTGCGCGATGGCCTACTGGGGCGAGGCGACGAGCCTGCTCCATCCCCTGTGGCAGGCTCCGACCGCGCAGGACCTCAAGGACGGATCGGACTTCGTCGCGCGGGCTCGGAGGTCGCAGCCGCCGACGGCGCGGGAGCGGGACTACGTGGAGGCCATCGGGGCCTTCTACGACGACAGCGGACGCGGTTTCCTCGACCGGCTCCGCGCCTGGCAGGAGGGATTCGCGCGCCTCCACCAGGCTCAACCAGCGGACACCGAGGCGTCCATCTTCTACGCGCTGACCCTCATCGCCGTCGCGTATGCTTCGCCGGCCGATACCACCTTCGCGCTCCAGCGGCAGGCGGGAGACATCCTCGAACCCCTGTTCCAGGTCCTGCCGAATCACCCGGGCCTCGCTCACTATCTCATCCACGCCTACGATTTCCCGCCGCTCGCCGCGCGGGCCGTTGGCGCGGCGAACCGGTATGCCGCCATCGCCCCATCGGTCCCCCACGCCAGGCACATGCCCTCGCACATCTACACGCGCCTCGGGATGTGGGACGCCTCGATCGCTTCGAACCTGAGCTCGGTGGCTGCGGCGCTCCAGTACGAGAAGCAGCAGCACCTGACCGCCGTATGGGATCAGCGCCTTCACGCCATGGACTACCTGGCGTACGCCTACCTGCAGGAGGGTCGTGACGGCGCCGCGCGGCACCTCGCGACGGAGGTGGCGAGGATGCAGGCCTTTACCCCCTCCAACAGCGTCGCCGCCGCCTACGCGCTCGCCGCGATCCCGGCGCGCTACGCTCTCGAGCGCGGGCGATGGGGCGACGCGGCGGCGCTGACCGTGCGGGCGGACCTGACCGAGCCCGCCGCCCTCGCGATCACCCACTTCGCCCGCGCCGTCGGCGCGGCGCGGAGCGGCGACACCGCGACCGCGCGCGCCGCGCTCGCCTCCCTGGAGGCGATCGACGACGACCTCACCGCGCGGCATGTGCCGATCTGGACCGCCACCGTACACGCGCAACGGCTCGCCGCGTCCGCCTGGCTCGCCATCGCGGTGGGCGATACGGCAGGGGCCGTCAGTCTCGCCGCCCAGGGGGCGGACCTGGAGGACGTCACCCCCAAGCACCCCGTCACGCCCGGCGCCATCCTGCCCGCGCGCGAGCTTCAGGGTGACCTGCTCCTGCTCGTCGGCCGGCCGGCGGACGCCCTGGCAGCGTATCGGGCCTCCCTGGCCCGCGCGCCGCGGCGTGTGCGCAGCCTGGCCGGCGCCGTTCGCGCCGCCCGCGCGGCCCACGACCTGACGGCCGGCCGGGAGCTCCGCCGCCAGCTCCGCGCGCTGCTCCGCCGCGCCGACGCCGCCCGACTCCGGACCGTCGCCTCGCGCTCCTAGGCGTCGCGGTTCGGGGCGGCGCCGGCCCCTCACGCCCGCCCCACACCCCTGTTATTCCTTCATACAGGAGCCTGCTTCTCCCACAGGAGACCTCCTCGACGCATCGCGTCCTCACGACACCGCTTCATCACCCTGTCACCCCGGCATCCTCCATGGACCGCGCAGCCGCCCTCGCCCTGATGCACGAGTACACGCCCTCCGACGCGCTCCGGAAGCACATGTACGCCGTGGAGGCGGCGATGCGCGCCTACGCACGCAAGCTCGGCGAAGACGAGGAGACGTGGGGCGTGGTCGGACTGCTGCACGACTTCGACTACGAGCGTTTCCCCAACGCGACCCGCAGTCCCACCGAGGAGCATCCGAGCGAGGGGGCGAAGCTCCTCGCGGCCAGGGGCTATCCGGAGCCGCTGCGACGGGCCATCCTCGCTCACGCATCCTATACCGGGGTGCCGCGCGACACCCCGCTGGCCAAGACCCTGTACGCCGTGGACGAGCTGTGCGGTTTCCTGGTGGCGTGCGCGCTGGTCCGGCCGAGCCGGAGCCTGGCCGACCTCGAGGTGCCGTCGGTGAAGAAGAAGCTCAAGGACAAGGCGTTCGCGCGGAACGTGAACCGCGACGAGATCCGGCAGGGGGCCGAAGAGCTGGGCGTGCCGCTCGAAGATCACATCCAGTTCGTGATCGAGGCCCTGCGGCCCGTGGAGTGGGACCTCGGGCTCGGGTCCGCGACGTGACCGCCCTCCCAACGCACCCCGTGTCCTCTGCGTAATACCCAATTGGAGCCCGACGCGGCGCTGGCGGTGCGAGCCGCCGCCGGCGATCGGGAAGCGTTCGGAGCCCTGGTCGAACGCCACCAGGCCGCGGTGCGGCGTCTGACCCGCGCGGTGACCGGCGACGCCCACGACGCCGATGATGCGGCGCAGGACGCGTTCCTGTCGGCCCTCGACCGGATCGACACGTACGACGCGTCGCGGCCGTTCGGGCCGTGGCTGATGCGCATCGCGACCAACGCGTCGATCGACCTGGTGCGGCGCCGGGCGGTGCGGCGGGCCGACGCGCTCGACGAGCGCACGCCGTCGCGACGCTCGTCGCCGGCCACCGACGCCGAGAGCGCGGAGATTCGCGCGAGGCTGAACGCGGCGCTCGCCGAGCTGCCGGAGCGGCAGCGGGTCGCCGTCACGCTGTTCGACGCGGAAGGGTATTCGCACGCGGAGATCGCGGCGGTGCTCGGGATTCCGGAAGGCACCGTGCGGTCGGACGTGTTTCATGCCCGCCGCGCGCTGCGGGTGGCGCTCGAGGTCCTGGACCCCGGCAAGACGATGGAGGAACGATGAACGACCTGCTCAAGCGGCTGCTCTCGCCCGATGACGACGGGCGCGCGTTCACCGCCGCCGTGCTGCTCCGGGCGTCGGGTGCGCTGCACCAGCGGCGCGCGGCGGCCGACGGCACCGGGCGCGCAACCTGGACCTGGCTCGAGGCCTGGGCGCGCCCCTGGCTCATCGCCGCCATCGTCGGGCTCGCGCTGGCGCTCGCGCTGCCGGTCGGGCGCGGGCCGCAGAGCCCCGCGTCGGCGACGCCGACGCTCGCCGCGGACCTGATGGGCACGAGCGCCGGCACCGCGTACGTCCTCGCCGAAACGTTGGGGAACTAGGACCCGCGATGTTCGACAAGTCGAAGGCTTGGGCCATCGGGTTGCTGGTCGCCGTGGCCGTGGTGGGCCTGGTGGCCGGAGCCGCGCTCGAAAGCTGGATCGGGCTGGGCCGCGTCCACTGCGCCGATCGCAGCACCTACTCGGGGTACCTGACCCGCGAGCTCAAGCTCACCAAGGCGCAGCACGATTCGGTGGTGGCCGTCCTCCACGAGCATCAGCCGGAGATGCGGGCCATCATCCAGGTGATCCGGCCGCAGCTCGATTCCGCGCGCGCCCGGGTTGCCGACGAGATTCGTCCCATCCTCACTCCCGAGCAGCGGGAGTCGTACCAGCGGCTGCTGGATCGCGACCGGGCCGAACGCGCCCGGGCCGACAGCACGGCGGCCGCGCCAGCCAAGAAGCCATGATGACGCTCAATCGTTCGCTCGTCGCGCTGGCGCTCGCCTGCGCTCTCGCCGGCACCGCCGCCGCCCAGCAGCCCACGCAGCCGCCGGCTCCCGCGGCCCAGCCCGCGTCGCCGGCCGCGACCGCGATGATGGCGCAGATGGCCGTGCCGACGCACCACGTCACCCTCGCCGAGGCCCTGCAGCTCGGCCGCGAGTACAACCCCTCGCAGGTGCAGGCGCAGCAGAACGTGCGCGTCGCCAACATGGGCGTGACCGAGGCCTGGGGCGCCTACCTGCCGACGATCAGCGGCACCGGGAGCGCGACGCGCAACAGCGCCCAGCGCGTCAACCAGTTCGGCGTCGCCCAGTCCTCTTCGCTCACCGACAACTCGTCGTTCGGCATCAGCGCGAACCTGAACCTGTTCACCGGCTTCGCGCGCGGCGCGAACATGCGGGCCGCGAACGCCACCCGGGACCTGAACCAGGCCGCATTGCTGCAGCAGGACTACGCGACGGACCTGGCGACCAAGCAGGCGTTCTTCAACGCCCTGGCGGACCAGGAGCTGGTGGGGGTGGCGCAGGCGAACCTGGCGCAGGCCGACCAGCAGCTCCGGTTGACCACCGAGAAGCTCCGCCTCGGCGCGACAACCCGCTCCGACTCGCTCACCGCGAGCGTGAGCTACGGGACGGCGGAAGTGCAGCTCATCCAGGCGCGCGCCAACGCGCTCACCTCGCAGGCCGACCTGGCGCGGGCGATCGGCGCCGAGGGGCTCGTCGCCCCCGTGCCGGACACCGCGCTGGAGATCCGGCTGGTCAGCCTCGACACGGCCGCCCTGCGCCGCGACGCCGAGGCCACGGCGCCTTCGGTCGTGGAAGCGCAGGCGGGCGTCTCCGCATCGCAGGCGTCGCTCTCGGCGACCCGGTCGCAGTACTACCCGACCCTGAGCTTCGGCGCGAGCCAGACGTGGGCCGGCGGCCAGCTGCCGTGGAATGCCGCGCCGCTCAACCCGATCACGAACGCCACCGGCACCGTCATCGGCTACTCGCGCGGAACGCCAAGTACACCGGCACGTGGAACCTCCGCCTCTCGCTCTCCGTCCCGATCTTCAACGGGTTCGTGCGGGAAGGCAACATCGTTTCGGCGGACGCG
Source organism: uncultured Gemmatimonadales bacterium (assembly GCA_963718005.1). Lineage (GTDB taxonomy): Bacteria > Gemmatimonadota > Gemmatimonadetes > Gemmatimonadales > JACORV01 > Fen-1245. Next base: position 202,196 of record CAVQXV010000004.1, on the reverse strand, counting down.
AACGCCGTCGCCGCGCGGGCCAAGCTGCGGGACGCGAGGCTCGCGCTCGACGCCAACCTCACCCAGTCGGTGACCGCGCTCGAAGCCGCCGCCGCCCAGATCGACGTGGGCCGCACGTCGGTGGCCTCGGCGCAGGAGAGCCTGCGGATGCAGCAGGAGCGCTACCGTCTCGGCGCCTCCACCATCGTGGACCTGCTCACGGCGGAGACCGCGCTGAACCAGGCCGAGGTGACCCTCGTCCAGGCGCGCTACAACTACCTGATCGCGCGGGCGACGCTCGAGGCCCTGGTGGGGCACACGCTCTAGCCCAGAAGCGGGTGTAGGGTGTAGGGGATAGGGTGTAGGGGCGCCGAGACCGTACACCCTACACCCCACCCCCTACACCCTTTCTGTTGTAGATTCCCCGCCCCATGATTCCGGCCCTCGCGCTGCTGGCGCTGCTCCAGGCGCCCACCGACTCCGGTCCCGCGTACCGCGGGCGTGACCACGCGCTGCACGTCGTGCTGCCGCGCATCGACACGACCATCGTCGTGGACGGGGTCCTGGACGAGGCGGTGTGGCGGCGGGCGGCGCGCATGATCGACTTCTCGGAGTACCAGCCGGTCGATTCCCGCCCCGCCGAGGAGCCCACCGAGGTCCTGGTGTGGTACTCGCCCACCGCCATCTACTTCGGGATCCGCGCGCGCGAAGTGCACGGCGACCTGGTGCACGCGACGCACGCCGACCGCGACAACATCGACGCCGACGATTACGTCCAGATCCTGCTCGACACGTACAACGACCGGCGCCGCGCCTTCCTGTTCGGCGTCAATCCGTTCGGCGTCCAGCAGGACGGCGTGCGCATCGACGCGTACGCCGGCGGGGCGGGCGGCAGCTACGGCGGGAGCGGCGGGATCAGCGCGGCGAACGTCCTGAACGGGAACGTGGACCTCAATCCGGATTTCGTCTTCGAGTCGCGCGGCCGCCTCGTGCCCGGCGGCTACGACGTCGAGATCCGGATCCCGTTCAAGAGCCTGCGGTACGCCGGCGGCAAGGTGCAGACCTGGGGGATCAACGTGCTGCGGCGCGTGCAGCACTCCGGCTACCAGGACTCGTGGGCGCCGGTCGTGCGCGCCAGCGCCAGCTTCCTCAACCAGTCCGGCTTCATCGACAGCCTGGCCGACATCCGCCGCGGCCTGGTGCTCGACCTGACGCCGGTCGCGACCGAGCGCGTCAGCGGGGCGCCCGACACGACCGGCGCCTATCGCTACGCGAGCGACCCCGAGCTCGGACTCGACGTCCACTACGGCGTCACGCCCAACCTCTCCCTCGACGGCACCGTCAACCCGGACTTCTCGCAGGTCGAATCGGACGTCGGGCAGGTCACGCTGAACCAGCGGTTCCAGCTCTTCTATCCGGAGAAGCGGCCGTTCTTCCTCGACGGACTCGAGCTGCTCGACACGCCGAACCAGCTGATCTACACCCGGCGCATCGTGAGCCCGGACGGCGGCGTCAAGCTCGCGGGCAAGGCCGGGCCCTGGACGATCGCGACCATCCTCACGTCCGATGCCCGCTCGGAATCCTCGACCGGAAGCCATCCCGACTTCGGCATCGCGCGGCTCCGCTACGACCTCGGCCCGACGTCCAACCTCGGGTTCATCGGCACCGACCGCGAGGACGGCGGCCAGTTCTCCCGCCTGGTCGGCGCCGACGCGCACATCGTCCACTCGGGGATCTACTTCGTCGAGTTCCAGGGCGTGGCGTCGTGGCTCCACGACTCGACCGGATTCCACCGCGGCACGCTGACCCAGGCCGACTGGGATCGCACCGGCCGCTACTGGGGCTTCCACGCGAACGCGACCGGCATCGCGCCCGACTTCGACGCCGCCGCCGGCTTCGTCAACCGGACGGCGATCGTCAACCTGAGCTACTTCAACCGGCTCACCGCCTACGGCCAGCGGGGCGCGCTGCTCGAGACCGTGTCCAGCTTCCAGACCATCTCCCGCATCTGGGACTACAACGGCTTCCCCCAGCAGTCCGCCATCGAAGGCAGCGAGAGCGTCAACCTCCAGGGCACGCTGCGCGGCTGGTGGCAGCCCACCATCAGCCTCACGCGCAACTTCTATCGCTTCGGCGCCGCCTCGCCGGGCTACCTGGGCACGACCTACGGCGGCTACCGGGTGCGCGCCACGGGCGTGCCCACCGACACGACGACCGCGCCGTTCGCGATTCCGGCGCTGCTCGACAACCTCTTCACCCTCGGCGCCGGGATCACCACGCCCACCTGGCGCCAGTTCACCGGCACGGTCAGCGCCTCGTACGGCGCCGTGGCGAACTTCGACGAGGCGGCCCGCGGCACGGGCGTGTCGCTGAGCGGCGAGGTGGACCTGCGGCCCACGCCCGCCATGCGCATCGCGGCCCAGTACAGCCGCCTGACCATCCACCGCCGCGACGGCAGCTGGTTCTCCTCGGAGGACATCCCGCGCCTCAAGCTCGAGTACCAGGCCACCCGGTCGATCTTCTTCCGCGTGGTGGGCCAGTACACGGCCCTGAGCAGCGACGCCCTGCGCGACCCCACGACCGGCAACCCGATCGTCGTCGCGGGCAGCCTGGTCGGCCCCAGCGCCTCCGACCAGCTGCGCGTGGACTGGCTGTTCTCCTACCGCCCGAGTCCCGGGACGCTCATCTACCTCGGCTACGGCGCTTCCTGCGCGGACTTCGACCTGGCGTGCGCCGTCGGCCGCCAGCGCGCGCGCACCGACGACGGCTTCTTCGCCAAGCTCTCCTACCTGTTCGGGTTGTAGCGGGCCGCCGGCGGTCGGGGCGCGGGCGGCGCGTCAGTGACCGGTCACGAAGAAGTGCGCCGCTCCCCAGACGAAGTAGAACGACAGCAGGAACAAGGTGACGCCGAGCCAGAAGTACACCTTGCCGAGCGCCCCCACCGGAATGAAGTGCTTCACCCGGTACATCACGGCCCCGAGGACGGCGAGGTAGCCGCCCAATCCCAGGGCGCCCCCGGCGATGAACAGCGTCTTCGCGCTGTTCGGGAACGGGGAGGCGAGGCCGAGCCGCTTGGCCAGCGCCACCCCGAGCAGCCACGACACCATCATCTGCGGATTGCCGAAGGCCACGGTGAACCCGGTGACGTACGCCCAGCGGCGGCTGCGGAGGACCGGGTGGACGAAGGCGAGGTCCTGCGGCTTGCGGCTCTGCCGCAGCGTCAGGAAGCCGAGCAGCCAGAGCACGACCGCACCCGCGGCGTTGAACGTGGCCAGCACCCACCGCGTGTCCATGATCGGCGCGATCCCGAACAGGGCGATGCTGCCGTACACCACGTCGGAGCTGACCGACCCCGCAGATCACCATCACCGCGGACAGGCGATGGCCGGCGACCGCCCGCTTCGCCATCTCGACCTGCGACGGGCCGACCGGGATCGCCGCGACGAACCCGAGACCCAAGGCGAAGAGGAAGAGGAGCAGGCCCTCCGTCACGCCCGGGCCGGTTCCAGCGGCCCGGGCGCACGGTCGAACGGAGGCAACGGGACGGGCTCCGGCGTGGAGAGGCCGCGGAGATGCGAGATGACCAGGTCCGCCAGCCCCGCCACGTCCACCCCCTCGAAGCAGCGGACGGTGCGGCAGGTTTTGAAGTACTTGTTGAGGCAGGTGATGTTGCGGCAGCGGCTCGGCGCGAGGTAGCACCACGACGGCGCGTCCTGATTCGCCGCCAGGTAGCCCGGCTGCGCCGAATCGTATCCCGACATGCGCGGCACCGTGGCGCCGAACAGCGACAGCACCGCGGTGCGGTTGCGGAACCGGTGCCCGCCCGAGCGCGCGTACCGCCGCGCCGCCGCCAGGTGCAGCGGGCCCGTGTCGCCGGTGATGAACACGTCGGCGTAGTCGATCAGGGCCACGTACGCGTCGAGGGGCAGGTCCCGCGGAATGATGCGCAGCTTCGCGCGCAGCGGTTCCGGCACGGACTCGACGAGCCGCGCGCCGATGCCCGGCAGCGAGTGCCCCGCCCCGAGCAGGATGACGACATCCTCGCCCACGCCCGCCGCGATGCGCTCGAGCAATCCGGCCTGGCTGCTCGAACGGCAGCAGGTTGAACCGGCACGCGCTGTCGGGGTTGATCATCACGACGCCGGCCCCGCTCTCCAGGCCCATTGCCCTCGCGACCTGCGACGCGCGGCCGATGGCCTCGTCCGACAGCGTCGCACGGGTGCCCGGGTACGCGTCGCCGCGCTCCGGTCGGGCCACCGTCGACAGGACGCCGCGCACGAACTGGTAGTACTGAAAGCTGAAGTGGTTGATGTGCGTCCGGTCGTCCTCGTTGCGCACCAGGGTCGGCGCGTGGGTCAGGAAGCTGACGAACGGCTGTCGCCGCGCCGCCACCTGCTCGGGCTCCATGAACGGGCCGAAGCTCAGCACCAGATCATAGTCGCCGCTTCGGATGAGGTCCCGCAAGCTCTCGACGTCCGCGGCCGTCGGAACGTTCGCTCCGGAGAAGATCGGCAGGACGCGCGAGGCGTCCGGATGGCCCTCGATGATCGGCGCCACCGTGCGGTTGACCGGGTAGTCGATGATCGCGTCCGGATAGTAATCCCGCAGGGCGGCGAGAGCCGACTGGGTCATCACGGCGTCGCCGATGTGGACGTCCGGGACGACGAGGAACCGCCGGAATCGCCGGGTCCGCCGCAGCGTGGCCCGGTTCCGCCGTGCGAACAGGGCGCCGAGGGCGCGGCTGCCGAAGACGGGGCGCAGGGTGGAGTCGAGGAGGCGCGCGCCCCACACGGGCGCGATCTCGGTGAGCCGGCTCGTGGCGGCGAAGGCGATTCTCTGCGCCTCGAGCTTCATCGGGCGACGGTGCCCGCCCGGGGAGGCCGGATCCGCATCGGTGGCCCCGCTCTCGGAGAGATACGACTGGGTATAATGCGCAATACCATGCACGACGCCGGGAGTTCCATGCGGGCGGGGGCCGCCTCGCCGCTCCGCGAAAGCGGGGCGGTGCTGCTGGTCTCCTGCTACGAGCTGGGCCACCAGCCGCTCGGCCTGGCCTTCCCCATGGCGTTCCTGGAGCGCGCCGGCTTTCGGCCGGCCGCGTTGGACCTCGCCGTCGAGCCGCTCGAGGCGGACCGGGTCCGGCGCGCGGCGCTGGTCGCCATCGCGGTGCCGATGCACACGGCCCTGAGGATCGGCGTGCAGGCGGCGCGGCAGGTCCGCCGCCTCAACCCGGCCGCCACCATCTGCTTCTACGGCCTGTACGCGACCCTCAACCGCGACTACCTGCTCGAGCACGGGGCCGCGGCCGTGCTCGGCGGCGAAACGGAGGAAGCCCTGGTGGCGCTCGCCGAGCGGCTGGAGGCCGGCGAGGCCCCGGAGAGCGCCCCCGCCCCGCACCTCGGCAAGCTCACCTTCCCGGTACCCAGCCGCGACCGGCTCCCCGCCCTCGCGCGCTACGCCGCCTTCGAGCGCAACGGCGAGCGGCGCGTCGCCGGCGTCGTGGAGGCCAGCCGCGGCTGCCTGCACGAGTGCCTGCATTGCCCCATACCTCCCGTGTACGGCGGCCGCTTCTTCGTCGTGCCCAGGGAGATCGTGCTCGAGGACGTCCGGCGGCAGGTGGCGGCCGGTGCGCGGCACATCAGCTTCGCCGACCCCGACTTCCTCAACGGCCCCGGACACTCGTTCGCGATCGTGCGGGCGATGCACGAGGAGTTCCCCGATCTCTCCTTCGACTTCACCGCGAAGGTCGAGCACCTGCTCGCGCAGCGGCAGCGCCTGCCGGAGCTCGCGGAGGCGGGCTGCGCGTTCGTCGTCAGCGCCGTCGAGTCGCTGAGCGACCTCGTGCTCGACAGGCTGGACAAGGGCCATTCCCGCGCCGACGTGGAGCGCCTCCTCGAGGCCATGCGGGCGGCCGGCCTCACGCTCCGCCCCTCGTTCCTCCCCTTCACGCCCTGGACGACGCTCGACGATTACGTGACGCTGGTGGATTGGCTGATCGCGGAAGACCTGGTGGATTGCGTGGAGCCGGTGCAGCTCGCCATCCGGCTGCTGGTGCCGCCGGGCTCCGCCCTGCTCGGCCGCCCCGACATCCAGCCGTTCCTGAAGACGCTCGACGCCGAGGCGTTCACCTGGACCTGGGAGCACCCGGACCCGCGGATGGAGCGCCTGCACGCGACCGTGAGCGAGATCGTGCACTGGGCCAATCACGCGCGGGAGAGCCCCGCGACCACGTTCCGGAAGGTGCGCGACGCGGCCTACGCGGCGGCGGGCCGCCGACCGGAGGCGGCGCGGGCCACCCATGCCGAGCGCCGGCCCGTGGCCCCGCGGCTCACCGAGCCGTGGTTCTGCTGAGCGGAGCCTACCGCGGGCCAGTTGGGCCCGGTGACGGCCGAACCTGGAGGCGCGGCGTAGCGTCAGGTGTCGAGCGCGCCCAGCTGCTTGCGGAACCGCTGCCGCAAGCGCTCGGGCAGCGCGGGCACGGCGGCGACCCGGCTCAGCAACTCGCGGTCGGGCCGCTCCGTCTGGTAGAGGCTGACCACCTCCGCGACGGTCACCGATCCGGCGGCAGGCTCGGCGAGCGTGATCGCATCGCCCGCCCGCACGTCGCCCTCGCGGGCCACGGACACGTAGAAGCCCGTCATGCCGCTCTGGAGGAATAGCCGCTCCACGTCCGGCCGGCCGAAGCGGATGCCCAGCTTGTAGCACGGCAGGCGCGGCTGGGTGACGACCAGCTCCGCGGTGCCCGCCCGCAGCCGGTCCCCGATGCTCACCGCGTTCTCGGACAGGCCCGTCGTGGTCAGGTTCTCGCCGAAGGCCCCCCAGTCGAGGGCGCCGAGGTGGGCGCGCCAGGCGGCGTAGTGCTCGGCCGGATACAGATAGACCGCCTTGAAGGGCCCGCCGTGCACGTCCGGGTCCGCCTGCCGGTCGCCCGCCAGGTTGAGAGGCCGACATGCACGGCGCCTTCCACCGGGCTCTTGAAGATCGCCGTCTGCACCGGCTTGCCCTGCCACTCCACCGTGCGGGGGAGCCCCACGTTCACCGAGACCACGGTGCCAGGCCGCGGCCCCGAATCGCCGCCTGGCGGCGACTTTTCGTCCACAGCGAGGGGGTCTTTCACGACTGGAGATGTGCCGCCGAGTCGGGCGATGGCCCGACGGTGACCGCGGTCACCAAGAACAGGTGTGGACGCCGCATAGCGCCAAAGCTAACGGGTCGCTACCGTTGCTTGACAGTTTCCTTTTCCTGCGGGTTACTTTGGCCTCCGGACAGTGACCGTCTTCGAGCACTTGCCCCCTCGTGCCCGCAGGATGATTCGCGGGCTGTTGCCCGTCGCGGTCGCGGCGGGCGCCGCCGTCACGTGCGACAATCCGACCGCGCCCGTGCGGCACCTGGTCGGGCTCGCCATCCAGCCGGTCGCTGAACGTCGCGTTGAGCAGTTTCGGCGGCCTCTCGGTCGACCAGGCCCGCCTGATCGTCGTCGCGCCGCCGACCGACACCATCGCCACCCACACTCATTCCCTTCGCCGCCGACGCCGACCAGGTCACCGCGTCCATCTCGGTCCCCGTGATGGACACGGCGACCTTCTACGTCACGATCCAGCTGTTGTCCGGAACCACGGTGCTGTTCAGCGGCGTGGATACCGTGCAGGCCCGGAGCGGCCTGAGCACCTCGCCGTCCGCGCCGTTCGTGATGGACTCGACCGACTACGTGGGCCCCGGCCGGCAGCTCGCGTCGATCCAGATCGCGCCGCGCGACTCCGGCGTCACGTTCGGCGGCACGCTGCAATTCCGCGTCACCGGCACGGACTCGTCCGAGGCGGCGGACTCGCTGTTCTACACGGCCTGGTCCACGACCGGCACGTCCAACGTCGATCAACGCCGTGGGCCTGTTCCACGCCGGCCGCACGCGCGGGACGACGTGGGTGTACGCGCACACGCCGACCGGCATCCGGGACTCGACCCAGGTCACGGTGTCGCCGGTGCCGAGCCAGGTCCAGATCGTCAGCGGCAACAACCAGACGGGCGTGATCGGCACCGCGCTGGCGCAGCCGCTGGTGGTGAAGGTGCTCGCGGCCGACGGCCTGCCGGTGACCGGCGCCACGGTGCAGTTCACGCTCTCCAGCGGCTCCGCGAACCCGCCGTCGGCCATGTCCGACACGGCGGGCTTGGCGCAGACCATCGTCACCCTCGGCAACACGGCCGGCAGCGTCCAGATCACGGCCAAGGTCGGGACGACGGCTTCGACCTCGTTCACCGAGACGGCGACGCAGCAGGCGGGCGTGCCCGCGAACCTCACCAAGGTCGCGGGCGACGGGCAGAGCGCGGCCGCCGGCACCGCGGTCGCCGTGGCGCCCCAGGTGAAGGTCACCGACGGCTTCGGCACGCCGGTGCCGGCGGTCGCCGTGACCTTCGCGGTCGCGACCGGCGGCGGCAGCATCACCGGCGGCAGCGCGACGACCAACGCGTCGGGCCTCGCTTCGGCGGGCAGCTGGACGCTGGGCGCAACGGCGGGCGCGAACACGCTGACGGCGACGGTGACGGGCCTGCCCGTGGCCACGTTCACCGCGACCGGCACCGGGACGGCGGGCGGCGTGATCACGGTGGGCGTGCCCGGCGGCCTGGTGGGCATCGGCGCGGCGAACCTGGCGGTGATCAAGCTCGTGCCGGCTGCCCCGGCGGGCGGCCTCACGGTGACCGTGACCAGCGACAGCACGAAGTTCATCACCGTGGCGAGCCCGGGCACCATCGCGTTCGCGGCGGGTGACACGGTCAAGAGCATCGCCGTCACCGGCGTGGCGGTCGGCGCGACGGTGCTGCATGCGTCGGCGAGCGGCTACACGGCGGGCGTGACGGCGGCGGTGGCTACGCCGAACTTCATCACGCTGTCGGCGCCCCTCACGGTAGGGATCGGTCGGAGCGTCAACGTCGGCATCACGCTCTCCCAGCCGGCCCCGTCGCCGTACGCCGTCGTCGCGCTGGGCTTCGGTTCGGACACTTCGAAGATCAAGTTCGTCAAAGGCTCCGTGGCGAACCCGCTGGTCGGCCTCTACGCCGATACGATCGCGGCGGGGCTCACCTCCGGCTCGGTGACGCTGGAGGGCATCGGTGCCGGACTTACGGCCCTTACGGCGGTCTCGTCGACCTACGCATACACGGCCACGGTCATAACGGTCAACGCGTTCCCGGGCTCGCTGTCGCTCGTGTCGGGCGGCGGGCAGACGGGCGGGGTGGACAGCCTGCTCCCGCAGCCCGTCGCCGTGAAGGTCGACTCGTCCGGCATCCCGGTGAGCGGCTACCTGGTGAGCTTCGCGCCGACGGCGGGCAGCGGCTCCGTCGACGCCGGTCGCCGCCCTGACCGACGGCTCTCGGGCCAGGCCAGCGCCGAGCTGGACGCTGGGCTCGACCGTCGGCACGCAGAGCCTGACCGCCACCGCAGCGGGCGCGGGCGGGCTCGCCCTTGACGGTCACCGCCACCGCCACCGGCGCGGCCATCGCCTCGACGACCGTGACGCCGAAGCTCGACACGATCACCGCGATCAACGGCACCGTGACGCTCGTCGCGCAGGCCAAGACCGCCACGGGCGGGAACGTCGCGGGCAGCTTCACCTGGACGAGCCGGACCCCGGCGATCGCGACGGTGAGCACGCTCCGGCGTCGTGAAGGCTGTCGCCAACGGCTCGACCTGGGTGCTGGCGACCGAGGCCGGCGGCACCGTGGACTCGGGCCAGATCGTGGTGCAGCAGAAGCTGGCCTCGATCACGGTGACGCCGGCGAACCGCAACCTGTACCTCGGCACGAGCTTCAACTACACCGCGCAGGCGGTGGACGGCCTCGGCACGCCGCTGCCGAGCAACCCGACGTTCACCTGGTCCACCACGGCGCCTGCGGTGGCGACGGTGGATACCGCGACCACGGCCCGTGACACGTGTCACGCGATCGGGCTCGGCACGGCGCAGATCAAGGCGACATCGGGCACCATCACCGGCGTCGGCAACCTCAGCGTCCTCACGGCTATCACGCGCATCGCGGTGGCGGTGGATCTCGATCGGCGCGACCCAACAAGACCGACACGGCCAGCCTGCCCTCGCTCGGCATCACGCGGCGCTACCACGCGCTCGCGTACGACACGCTCAACGCGCTGATGCCGGCGGTGACGCAGTTCACCTGGGCGTCGAGCAACCCGTCCGTGGCCGGCGTGCCGAACGAGACGTCCGACACGGCCACGGCCACCTCGGCGGCCAACGGCGTCACCCAGATCAAGGCCACGGCGCAGGGCTTCACCTCGAACCCCGGCGCCGCCCTTACGGTCTCGCAGGTGCTGGCGTCCATCCTGCTCTCGCCGACGTCGGCCACAGTCGGCGTCAACGGCTCCATCCCGCTGACTGCGCGCGGGCTGGATGCCAACAGCCACTACATCTCGGGCGGGACGTTCGGCTTCGTGGCGAGCAACGCGCATCGCCACCGTCGGCGCGACGAGCGGGCGTCGTGACCGGGCGTGAGCATCGGCGCCGACACCGATACACCGCCGACAGCGGCGCGATCGTCGTCGAATCCGTCCGTCGTCATGGTCGAGCAGCTCGGTGCCGGCCGCCATCTCGTTCGGCCGCGACACGGTATCGGTGGGCCGCGGCTCCACCGCCTCGATCCCGATCCTGCTGAGCACGCCGGTGGCAACGGGCGGGCGAGCTCACCGTTAATCTGGGCGTAAGCCCGGCGGCCTACGCGCACTGGAGCACGCGCGACGGTCACGATCCCGGCCGGCGGCGACGTCGGTGAACGCGACGCTGGTGGGTGACAGCGCGGGCACCACCACCGTGACCGCCACTGACGGCAGCGGCGCCGGCTACGCCGCGGCCAGCGCGGTGGCCAAGGTCACGGCGAACATGAACCTGGCCTCGAGCAGCTACGCCATCAACGCGACCGACATCGTCACCACGCAGGTGCTGCTGTCCGATCCGTCGCCCGCGGGCGGCACCTACGTGACGTTCGGCTTCGGCACCCCGGGCATCGCGTCCGTCTCGCCCAACCCGGCCTTCATACCGGCCGGCCAGCTCGCGGCCGACATCCAGATCAACGCGCCTCGGCGGCCGGCACGACCACCATCACGCCCAACGCCATCGGCGTGAACGGCGCGGCGTCGAACTTCACCGCCTACGCGCCCGTGCTCACGTTCACAACAACCTAGCACCTGCTCGGCCTGGGGCAGTACAATCCCAACAACTACGTCGTACTGCCGACCGAACACGAACCTCGCCGCTGCCGGTCGACCTCACCAGCTCCGACACGACTATGGCGACGGTCACGCCGTCGGTCACGATTCCGGCCGGCGGCTTCTACCAGTACTTCACGATCTCGCGCGGTCGGCCTGGGCACGCGCAACCGTCACGCCGGCGGCGCCGGGCTGGACGCTGGACCCGACGTACGGCACGTCAGCGTCATCGTCACGACGCCGCACGTCGGGATTGTTGCTGCAACAGCACCATCTACACGACGTCAGGCCCCGCAGAACCTAACCGTGTACTCCGAGGACTCGACCGGCGACGCGCACTACCGGACCAACTCGCTGCTCGTGCGTCTCGCTCGTCCGACACGACCGTGATGAAGGTGATTGGACACGCTGTCGACGATTCAGCCCGGCAACCACCAGAGCGTTCGCGCGGTTCGTCATGGGCGGGCTGGGCGGGACGGCCTACCTCGTCGCCAGCGCCAGCGGCCATACGCCCGACTCGGTGCAGTACACCGTCAACGGGCCGCCGCTGACCTTCAGCTGGACGAGCGGCCGTCATCGGCGTGGGCGAACAGGACTACAACGTCGTCTACGTGCACGTGCCGAACTACCGTGACGGCGCCGCTGATCGTGACCTGACGACCACCGACTCCACCAAGGTCGGCGTGCCGCGACTCGGTCATCATTCCGACCGGCACCAACTACGTCACTTCACGGTCCAGGGCCTGGCTGCCGGCACCGTCACGTTCACGGCCACGGCCGCCGGCTTCCAGCCCGACCCGCACCTACACGGTGACGTCGCCGACGATCACCTCTGCACGACGGCACACGTTAACAACTTCAACGCGCCGGTGACCATCTCGTCTACAGCGCCGACACGGCGCGCACCGCGCACTACCGCATCTCGCCGCTGACACGGTGTCGGTCGCCTCGAGCAACACGAGTGTCGTGCAGGTCGATTCCGCCATCGTGACGATCGACTCGGGAACGGTCACCAACAGCCGGGCGCACCTCACGCCGGTGGACACAGGCACTGCCACCATCACGTTCTCCGCCGCCGGCCAACAGGTGCTCGATAGCCTGACCATTACTGTCGTGACGCCGAAGTTGCAGTTCAGCTTCGTGAACGGGTACCTGGGGCGCCGGCAGCACGGCGGTCAGTACTTCTTCTACGTCCAGACGCCGGACTACCGTGTCGACTCACTGGTCGCCACGATCAGGCAGCTTCATGCGTCTGTTGACACGCTCTCGACGACCGCGCCGGTGATCTTGCCATCCTCCTACTACAGCTACCTTGACGCGTTCGGCCTCCTGAACGGCACCGACACGCTGATCCTCTCGGCGCCGGGATACCTGCCCGACACGGCCACGCTCACGGTGACTACGCCGGAGTTCGGCAGCGGCTCTCTGCCGTCTACCACGACGACGACGAATCCGCCCATCAGCGTCAATGTATGGCCGGCGGACTCGCTGGGGTCGCAGCACTACGCCATGGATTCCGTTGCCTTCGCAGCCGTGCCGAGCGACAGCGGCGTCGTGCTCCCGACGCAGTCGTACTTCCGGATCCTGAAGGACGCCAACTTAGCCACTGCCACCGTGAACGTGGTTGGTGCGGGGACGGCCAGCCTGACGTTCTCCGATTCGGCCGGCGTGTATCTACCGAAGACGACGAACGCCATGACGGTCACGGGACCGAGCCTTTCGATCTCGAACGGGGCGCCGGTTCTTGGGATGCGTCAGAGCAGCGGTCCTTACGGCATGTACGTGCAGGCCCCCAACGCGGTCGCCTCACCGCTGGTCGTGAACCTGTCGAGCACGGACCCAACCGTCGCCACCGTGCCGGCTTCGGTCACGATTCCGACCGGCAGTTACTACACCTACTTCACGGTGACCGCACAGGATACAACCGCCACGATCCTCGTGAAGGCGAGCGCCACGGGCTACGGCCTCGCATCCACCAGTGTGCAGGTGACGCGGCCGAAGTTCGTGGTGAGCACGAGCAGCCAGCTCAATACGACGTCACCGCCGGCCGGAATCACGGTGTACGCGACAGACAACAACGGCACCCAGCACCCCACGACCGACAGCGTCGCCGTAACGCTCGTGAGCGCGAGCCCGACCGTCGCACTCGTGGACTCAAGCACCGTCACGATACTCCCTGGCAACAGCTCCGCATCCGGCGCCACCTGGACACCCGGCCTGATCGGCACGACGACCATCACGGCCAGCGACACGCGGCCGGTGTTCTACAACTACAATGCCGGAACGGCTACCGTTACAGTCGTGACGCCGAGCCTGAGCTTCGGCAGCCAGCCAGGGGCGCTCGGCCTCGGGCAGTACCAGGACTACGTCTATGTGCAGGGGGCAGACTACCAGAAGGCGGACCTGGCGGTGGCCTTCACGCACACCGGCGCCGCTCGGACGGAGACGGACTCGAACCTGACGAGCACGCCGATCGCCGGCGTGACGATCCCGCAAGGCCAGTACTACACCTACTTCCGCCTGGTGGGGATCGGCCGCGGCACCGACACGCTGACGGCGTCGGCCACGTCGCCAGCACACAACCCGTACACCCTGTACACGGTCGTGGATTCCGGTCGGGTGGACCCGCTCAACGGCTGGCAGGGTAGCATTGCGGTGGGGGATTCAACATTGATCACGCTGTACGTCCGCGACCCGAACACGTCGGCGCGCTACACCGTTTCGGCGGCTCAGTTCACTTTGGTACCGAACTCGAACATCGAGTTCCACGTCGCTGGCACGGTGGTGACACAGGTGACCGTTCCGGCTGGCACGCAATACGTGCAGTTCTACCTGATTGGCAAGACCGCGGGCACGGGCACTGTGACCATCACCAGCCCGGAGTACAAGACCTATGCGAACACGGTGACGGTGCAATGACCACACGACCGTCGCAGGTACGGCCGCTGCCCTGGTGCCTTGTGGGCGTGACTCTGGCCCTCGCGGCCAGCGCGACCCTCGCGCGCGCGCAGCAGCAGGCGCCGGCGCCGCCGCCGCGTCCGACCCCCGCCGCGGCAGGCCCGGTCTTGGCCCCGCCAGTGCACCTGCCGCCTCCTCCACCAGCGGCGCGGGTCGTGCCTACCGCGGCGGCGCGCACGCCGCAGGTCGCCGCAGCACCGCAGCCGGCGCGGTCTGGACCGCCTCCCGACTCGGTGCGTCCCGTGAGAACGACCACCAGCGCTCCGCCGGCCAACGCGGTTGCGCGTTGCAAGGACGGCATGTACGTCGTCCCTCCCGACGATGCGACGGCTGCTGTGCCAGCCATCGCGGCCTGCAGGTGGTGCTCATGCCCCGCAAGACGGCGCCGCCACCGCCTATGACGACCAGGGCTGTGGCCGCGCGGCCGCAGCGCGTCACCGCGGCCCCAGCCAACACGCCGCCGCCCGCCGGCGCGACGATGCGCTGCAAGGACGGCACGTAGCTCGACGGCACGCCGTCCGAGGCCGCCTGCGCGGGCCACTCCGGCCTTGCCGTCGCCGTTCCCGCCGCGCGGAGCCCCGCCGCCGCCGCTCGGCGTGACCTCGCCGCCACGTCCAGCCCCCTAGGGCAGGCGCAGCCCCCGGCCTCGCCGGCCGCGACCCGCCAGCCGCCGGCTCGCCCGGCGCCCACGGCGAGCCCGGCCGGTCGCCCGGCGCCGTCGAAGCAGGCCACGCCGCCCAGCAACCCGTAGCCAGGCGTTGAGCGCCGAGCACCAGGGGCCGCCCGCGTTCCGGGCGGCCCTCTTGCGTCCGGCGCTAGATTCTCCCGCCATGTCACGCGCTTTCGTCGGCGAGCACGATTCGTGGGGCGACCCGGGCTACCGGATCTCGCTGCCGCCCAGGGACGACCCCGGCTTCGATGCCGCGGCCGCCGAGGCGATCCTCGAGGCCGCGCGCGCAGGCCAGACGGGCAGCGCGGAGATGGCGACCGGGTACTACTGGGGAGAGAAGCGGCTGTTTCCCGCGGTGAAGGCCATCCTCGAGCGTGCACGCGCCTCGGGCGACGAGCGGCTTGTCGAGCTGTGCGAGCGGTACTTACAGATATGAGGAGCGGGCACGGAGCGCGGCACGGGCACGGCCGATCTGCGATAGCGCCTGGCCCTGTGCCCACTGTCTCACAGCAGGCCGCTCACCCCCGACCACAATTGCCAGCACCCGAAGCCCGCCAGCCCCACCGCCGAAACGCCCACCAAGCCCCGTGCCACCCGCGGCCCCAGGCTTCTCGCGCCCGCGAACAGCGCGATGATGCCCGCCGAGGCGACGACCATCGTGCCGTAGAAGGCGATCAGCAGCGCGATGCCGTCCGCCGGCGTCTCGCGCCAGGCCGTGAGGAGCAACGGCCCCATCACCAGGCTCCACCCGAGCCACGGATTCGGGTTCAGCACGTTCACCAGCGCGGCGCTGAGCACACTCCGCCGCGCCCCAGCGGCACTGGACTCCGCGGCCGGCTCGTAGTCCCTCCACGTTCGGAACGCCCGCCAGGCGAGGTAGCACAGGAAGACGCCGCCGGCCGTGCGCAGCCCGAGGCCGAGCGCGGCCGGCAGGCCGCTCAAGACGAACAGCACTGCCAGTATGATCGGCACGTCGCTCAGGAGCGGCGCCAGCGCCGCCGGCAGCGTGCGCCGCCAGCCGTGAGTCAGCGCCTGCGAGACGAGATAGGTCTGATACGGGCCGGGCTGGACCGCCGCCGCGAAGGCGTAGGTGACGCCAAGCATCAGGTAGGGAAACACGCCCTTACCGCCAACCGCCGCCGATCACGACGCCCCGCGACCGCGCAGCGCCTCCTGCAGGCGGCCCAGCGTAGCAGCCGGGTCCTCCACTTCGACGATCAGCTCGTCGTAGCGCTCGTCCACCAGCTCGATCACGATCGTGCGATCCGGGTCGTGCACGTCCCAGAACACGCGCTTCCCGTGCTGGTAGAACGTGCCCGCCGTGATCACGCCGGGCAGGTTCGTGCCGGGGGCTTTGACGCCGTGCCACCACCCGTGCGCGACCTGCGGATCGAGGCGCGCGCCCTTGATGTGAGGCAGCGGGATCTCCAGCCGGCTCTTGAGCGACCACAGCTTGTCGAGTCCCTCGACCTCGAACACGGCCGTGCCGCCCGCCACCGTGACGTCCACCATAGCCAGGCACCTCGGGCATGTTGGGGAGGCAGACCTGAAGCTGGCGGCAGCCGCACGCGTGCGCCACCGTGGCGCCCGCACATGGATCCAATCGGTGCGGGCCCCGGTGCGGGCGCCCGCCGCGGTCAGGAGATGGGCTCGAGACTCCGCGAGTAGTGCAGCTCCGACTCCATCTTCAGCCGGTCGAACAGCAGGTCCGCGACGAGCTGCCGCAGTTCCCTTTCGGACCCGCACTCGCGGTTGCACAGCTCGAAGAACGGCTTCATCCGCGCGGTGATCGCGACGATCGAAGCAGCGTCCGCGCCCGTGAACGCGAGAATGTCGTGGATGCAGCGTTCGACCTGGCGCCAGTCGCGGACGTTGTCGGCGGGAAACTGCTTGCAGACGGCCATGGTGCAACCCCCGGGAGCGAGGCGATCCGGGAAAACGGAGCGCGCCCGCGGAGCCGGTCGCTGCCGCGCTCCGCTGCCCAGAAGGTGGCGCGCGCGGCGCCCTCGCGCCACCTCGGACTTGTTCGGAGCGACGGGCGCGTCCGACGAAACTGGTCGGCTTTGCGCCCGTGCACTCAGCCGCGCGCCAGGAGCACGAGCCCGAGTGCGACGGCTCCGGGCACCCCCTGGACGAACAGGATGGACCGCTTCGCCGTCAGCGCGCCGAACACGCCGGCCACCACGACGCAGCTCAGGAAGAAGATCCGGATGGCGAAGCCCGCCGGTCCCGCCACCAGGCCCCACACCAGCCCCGCCGCCAGGAAGCCGTTGTACAGGCCCTGGTTCGCGGCGAGCGCCGCGCTCGAGACCATCACTTCACGCGGCAGGCCGAAGACGCGCTGCCCGACCGGCGTGGTCCACAGGAACATCTCCAGCACCAGGAACGCGACGTGGAGCAGCGCCACGACGGCGACCGCGACCTCGGCCATCAGGTTCACCGATCCTCCTTTGGTCTGTGCCGCGGCGTGACCCGCATCAGCTCACTCGGCCGAGCCGTCCAGCCGGAAGACGAAGCGCAGCGCCTCGGCGAACGTCGGGATCGGCGCCGGCGCGTGCCCCATGCCGTCGATCATCCGGAACCGGTAGGGAACGCCGGCCTCCTCGAGCGTCGCCGCCGCGGCGCGAGCCATCCGGCGCCGCGTGCCGTCGTCGGCCGCACCCATGGTGAGGAAGAACCGGGACCTCCGCAGGGCCGCCGTGCCCGGGTCGCCCTCCTGCCGGTAGCTCGCTCGGCTCGCCATCACGATCGCGCCGCGCAGCAGGTCCGGGTTGCGGAGCGCCAGCGCCCACGACAGGTCGCCGCCCATCGAGAAGCCGGCCACCACGAATCGCGTCGTGTCCACGCGGCGTTGCGCCGCGAGCGCGCGGAGGTCGGCGCGCACCTGCCGCTCGTAGCGCGCGATGGTCCGCGACCACGCCGCGGCGGTGCGGTAGTCGTCGGTGCTGCCGCGGCCCTTGGCGAGGATGACGACGAACGGCGGGGCGCCGTATGCCCCCGTGTCCGGCACGAGGTACGGCAGCAGCGCGGCGAGTTGCCGCTCGGGGGGGTCGCGGTACAGACGGCCGAGGCCCACCCGGCTCAGGTAGATCTGGAACAGCGTCCCCGCCGTGTTGCCGGTGGGCGGCAGGATCTCCACCACCGGGTACGCCCGAGACGGGTCGTAGTCGGGCGGCAGGACCACCAGGCCCGTGGCGGCCCCTTCCGCGGGGGCGGGCGCCGGCGCGGCGCGGTAGCATCCCGCGGCCACCACAATCGCCGCCGCCACCAGCGACACCGAGGCGCGCGCCATCAGTCGTCCGCCGCCGAACCGTGCAATCCGGACCGTCTCGTTCGTCATTACAACCGGCAGCCTGTGTCCGCGGCCCGCCGTATGCACTAACGTATCGGCAGGCAGCGGAAGGAGCGTACCATGCTGAACCTCGCGTTGTGGGCCATTCTCGCCGTCTGGGTGGGCATCGCACTGCTCATCCTCGTCGCCATCGTCTCGACCATCGTCGTCGCGACGGCCCGGATGCTGCTCGACCGGCGCGGCGTCGCCGGCACGGTGTGGTGCCCGGTGCTGCGCAACACGTTGAAGGTCCTCGGTCCGCCGGCCGGCTTCGTCGGCACGGCGACCGGCTTCGACGACCTCCGGCGCTGCGAGCGGTTCGGCGACGCCCGCATCGAGTGCCACAAGTGGTGCCTGAAGTCGGGCGAGCTCGCGGAGGCCGCGCCCGGCAACTAGAGGTCGCGGCGCGCGAAGACGACGAACGCGAGCAGCAGGGCCGCCGCTCCCACGGCGGCCGGCACCGCGAGGTCGTGCCCCGCGAGCCCCGCGCTCATCACCCGCTGCGGCTCGTAATACCGGAACAACGAGAAGGGCCGGAGCGGCGCGAGCGTCGGCCACACGCGCGCCGCGTAGTCGAGCACGAACGAACCCGCCATCAGCCCGCTGGTCCACGCGATGGCCTGGCCGGCCTCGCGGCACAGCGCCGACACGGCGATGCCGATCGCCCCCCAGCACGCGAACACGAGCCAGAGCTGCAGGGCCACGGGCGCGAACCGCAGCGCCGAGACGCCCTGCACCGGCCTGACCACGAGCCCGATCAGCGTGCCGGCGTACGCGGCGAGCGCGAGGATCGCCAGGCCCGCGAGCACGGCGGCCAGCACCGCCGTGACGTGCGCGGCCCTGAGGACCGGACGGGCCGCCATCAGGTCCATGGTGCGCCGGCCGATCTCTCC
Organism: uncultured Gemmatimonadales bacterium; assembly: GCA_963718005.1. Classification (GTDB taxonomy): domain Bacteria; phylum Gemmatimonadota; class Gemmatimonadetes; order Gemmatimonadales; family JACORV01; genus Fen-1245. The sequence goes on along the minus strand of CAVQXV010000004.1, from coordinate 183,156 downwards.
GGCGAGCGCGGCGCTGGGTACCCGCACCGCGACCACCGCCATCATCAGCAGGGCGAACGGATGCGAGTATCCCACGCTGACGATGCCCTGCGCGCTGATGCCCGACACCAGGTCCTGGTTGAGAAGGGCCAGGACCTGCGGCGGCGCCGCGTTGAGCGCCGAGGTCAGAAACCGCGAGACCGACGGTTCACCGGCCACGACGGTCATGATCCACTCGAACGCCGCGAGCCCCACGGCCAGCGGCACGAGCGGCATCCGGTGCAGGCGCACGTGGTGCCGCAGCAGCACCCGGACGCTGCTCACCGGTACTTCTCCAGGAACGCGTCCTCGAGCGTCGGGCGCTCGACGAGCAGATCGCTCAGCGGCAGCATCCCCAGCCGCGCGACGAGCGCGGGCATCTGGTCCTGCGCCACCAGCAGCTCCACGTGCCGCTCGCCGCTCGCGGCGACCTCGCCGAAGTGGGCGAACGCGGCCACGTCCACCGGGGCCGTGAAGTCGGCGATCACCCGCCGCCGCTCCGCCTGCCTCAAGGACACCACGGTGCCGACGGTGACCAGGCGGCCGGCCCGCAGCATCGCCACGCGGTCGCAGACGCGCTCCACCTCGGCGATCACGTGCGAGGAGAGGAACACGGTCGCGCCGTGGCGGCGCATGTCGGTCACGATCTCGTAGAACGCCTGCTGCATCAGGGGATCGAGGCCCTTGGTCGGCTCGTCGAGCAGCGCCAGCCTGGGCGTGCACTGCAGGGCCTGGACGATGCCGAGCTTCTGCTTCATGCCGTCCGAGTAGGTGCGCACCGGGCGCGCGAGCTCGGCGGCGCCCAGATCGAGGCGCTTGAGGAGCCCCGCCCGCGCCAGGGCCGCGCGCCCCGACAGCGCGCACAGGAAGTCGAGCGTCTCCTGGCCCGTGAGCCGCGGCCAGAAGCTCATGTCGCCGGGGAGGTACCCCACCTCGCCGCGCCACGCGACGGAGCGCGAGACGCGCTTGCCGAGCATCACGGCCTCGCCGGCGCTCGGCCGCAGCAGCCCCAGCAGCAGGCGGATCGTGGTGGTCTTGCCCGCGCCGTTGGGGCCCAGGAAGCCGAACGCCTCGCCCTGGCCGACCTCGAGCGTCAGGTTCTCCAGGGCCGTGACGCCGCCGTACCGCTTTCCCAGACCGGCGGCCCGGATCGGGAAAGGATCCGCCGCCATCAGGACTCACACGGCGATGGCATCCAGTTCCTCGAACAGCAGCGCCGCGCTCTGCGGCCGCTCCGCGGGGTCCTTGTTCAGCGCCCGCAGGATCAGCGCGGCCAGCGGCTCCGGGATCTCCGCGTTCAGGCTGCGCGGCGACGGCGGCGACTCCTTGAGCTGCTTGGCCACCAGCGTGATGGGCGAGTCGGCGACGAACGGCGTGCGGCCGGTCACCGACTCGAACAGCACGGCGCCCGTCGCGTAGAGGTCCGCGCGGAAGTCCACGTCGCCGCCCAGCAGCTGCTCCGGCGCCATGTACTCCGGCGTGCCGACGGCCATGCCCGCCTGCGTCATGCCCTCGCTGCGCTTGGCGAGCCGCGCGATGCCGAAATCCATCACCTTGAGCGTGCCCGACGGCTCGACGATGAGGTTCTGCGGCTTGATGTCGCGGTGGATCACGCCCTGCTCGTGCGCGACTTCGAGCGCGCGGCACAGCTGCTTGCCCACCGTCAGCACCACGTTCACCGGCAGCGAGCCGCGGCTCTGGATGAGGTGCTTGAGCGACTGTCCCTCGACGAATTCCATCGTGATGAAATGCATGCCGTCCACCTCGCCGATGTCGTGCGTGCGGACGACGTTGCGGTGCGTGATCTTGCGCGCCAGGCGGATCTCCTGCTTGAACCGCTCCAGCGCGGCCGGCTCCGACTGCGCGGCGTCCATGCGCAGGGTCTTGATCGCCACCAGCTCGCCCAGGTCGGTGTCCCAGGCCCGGTACACGACGCCCATCCCGCCCATCCCGAGCACGCCCTTGATCTCGTACCGGTTCGCGAACACGCTCCCGGGCTGCAGCATCCCGGGAGACTGTTCCATCTGCCGCGCCACGGTCGGCGTCGCCACGCCGCCGCCCGGCGTGTAGATCTTCTCGGTGGCGGCGCCGGTCGAAGCGCTCATCACCTCGACCAGTTGCTGCTTCGCCTTCAGCTCCTCGACCATGTGCCCGAACGCGGTGGCCAGCTCGCCGATCTCGTCGCGGCTCCCGACGGTGACCCTGGTCGAGTAGTCGCCCTCGGCCACGCGCCGCGTCATGCCGACCAGCGCGCGGACCGGCCGCCCGATCGCCCGGGCCACCAGCCACGAGCCCACCAGCGCCAGCGCGAGGCCGACCAGGCCCGCCAGCAGGATGGTGCGCTGGGTGCGCCGGAACGCCGCCAGCTCCTGGTCGCGCGAGCGGAGCGCGAGATAGCCGGCGATCGCGTGAGGACTGCCCTCGTTCTGCAGCGGGCGCGTGAGCCCCACGAGGTGCTCCCTGCCCAGCGTCCCTTCCGCGCGACCGCTCGCGGCGCCGCCCCGCGCCAGCCCCGCCACCGACGCGGCGACCAGCTGCTGCAGCTCGGGGGTGCGGGGCACGGTGCTCGCCACCACGACCGGTTGGTCGAGCGTGTCGAGCACGTAGAAGACCACCTCGGATCCCGACGCCCGCTTCACCGCCGCCGCCAGCGAGTCGGTCACCTGGCGCGTCGCCACCACCGCCGCCTCGACGACGCCGCTGGCCAGGTCCTTGAGCGGCGTGGCGACCGCGAGGTAGAGACCGGAGTCTCCCTTGACCAGGTAGCCCGAGCCCTGCTGGCTCTGGAGCGCCCGGTCCACGATCGGCGGCCGGTAGTCGGCGCCCGACTGCGAGGGATCGTCGGTGCGCGCCTTGAGCACCGCCTGGTTGTCGGTGATCAGGACGTAGTCGGCGCCGAGGATCCCCTTGAAGGTGTTGGCGAGATCGAGGAACGACCCCGCGCCGCCCTTGGCGTACAGCGCGAGATACGCGGGGTTCTGCGTCGCCGCCCTGGCCCCGGCCGCCAGCTCGAGGTTCTCGGCGTCGATGAACCGGCCCGCCACCGCGCTGGTGTTCGCCAGCCGCTGCTCGAGCCCCTCGTCCGCGCTGCGCGTGGCCGTCGCCGACACGAGCGCGAGCGTGCCGCCGAGAACGACCGCGACCACCAACGCGGTGGCGGCGAAGATCTTCAGCGTCAGCGGATAGCGGCGGCCCGGCCTAGTACCGTTCACGCGTCGCCCCGGACCCGTAGTCCTGGCCGTACTTGTTCTTGTGCGCCACCGCGCGGTAGGCGGCCGCGTCGAGCGCGACATCCTGACCCGTCAGTCCTCCCGGCGGCACGGTGATCGGCACCGTCGCTTCGGGCGCGCGCTCGTGCCAGACGTGGAGCGTGTAGGTGCCCGGCGCCACGTTGGGGATGGTGTAGACGCCGTCCGCGCCGGGCTGCGCGAAGTACGCGTTGTCGCGCACCACGATGAAGCCGCTCATCTGCGGGTGGATGTTGCAGTACACGCGCACCACGCCGGCGTGGCGGAAACGGTGATCGCCCGACTCGCCGCGGCCGTAGAGCCCCAGGTCGAAGTCGTTGGGATCGCTCAGCGAGAAGACGTTGTGGTTGAACGGGTCGCGATTCGGAAACCGCACCGTCGAGCCCACGGGCACCACCACGACCCGCGGGCTGAAGCTGCGCCCGTCGAGCGTGACGTCCACCTTGACCGGCGTGCCGCGCGGGCCGCGGCCCTCGAGGTAGACGACCGCGTTGCCGACGTCGGGCGCGAGCTTGCCGCCGGCATCGGTCACCGTCACGCGGCCGCTCACCTGCGCGCGCGCAACCGCCCCCGTCGCCACGCAGGCCACGAGGGCCGCGGCCGCAGAGGCGGTGCGGATTTGCCGCCTTCTTCGTATGCTTTGCATGGGACGAGTTTGCCTTTGTGAACCGAGCTAGTCAAGCACGCGACGCTACTCCAAAGGAGACGCCGGTGACCGTTCACACGCGCCTGGGCCTGGTCCTGGTGCTGTGCGCCGCAGCCACGGTGCCGCTCTACGCCCAATCCCAGCAGGATTCCCTCGAGGAGCGGCTCGAGAAGGCCGAGGAGGCGATTCAGCGGCTGCAGCACGAGTTGGAAGCGCAGGCGCAGGCCGCGGTGCAGTCCCGGCTGCAGAACCGGGTCGAGATTTCCGGCCTCATCCTCGTCAACGGCTTCTACGACGGCGCGAAGTTCAACAACGCCGACGTCCCGCAGTGGGTCGCGGCGGCCCAGGACACGTCCGGTCGGCCGAACAGCCAGATCGGCGGCGTGCTGCGCCAGACCCGCCTGGGGATCACGGTGCGGCCCGGCAAGGTGCTGGGCGGCGACCTCAGCGGCGATTTGCAGCTCGACTTCTTCGGCGCGGACGAAGGGGACGCGAACGCCCGCCTGGTCTCACCGCCCCGCATCCGCACCGCGAACGTGCGGCTGGATTGGCCGCACTTCGGCGTCCTGCTGGGGCAGGAAAAGGCGCTGGTCTCCCAGCAGAGCCCCGTTTCGTTCGCGGCCGTCGGCTACCCCGAGTTCGCCGGCGCCGGCAACCTGTGGGCCTGGATTCCCCAGGCGCGGGTGACGGCGGAGACGGGCGGCCGGTTGCGCGTCGGCATCCAGGCGGCGGCCCTCGATCCACTGTGGGACCCGGGCGCGGCGTACACGGCATCCGTCGTCGATCTCGGCGAGCGCAGCGGCCGCCCGGCCGTCGAGGGGCGCGGCTACCTCGACTGGGGCAGCGACGAGAACGAGAGCACCATCGGGTTCGGCGCGCACCGCGGCTGGATCGCCACGGCCGGCGCCGGCACCATCGCGAGCCAGGCGCTCACCGCCGACTTCCACGTCGTCTTCGCCGCCGTCGTGACCGTCGCGGGCGAGGCCTTCACCGGCCAGGTGCTGAACGGCCTCGGTGACGGCGCCATCTCGCAGGATCTCGGCCCGCTCGGCCAGCCCGTCCGCACGCGCGGCGGCTGGGCCCAGCTGGACGTGCGGCCCGTGTTCGCCTGGGAGTTCGGCGGCGGCTACGGACGCGACGACCCGAATGACGGCGACCTCGCGGGCGCCGGCGGGACCCTGGCGGCCGGCGTGCGCCTGCGGAACGTGGTCTACGAAGGACACCTGCACTGGCGGCCCGGCGGCGGGTTGTTGATCGGGGCGGAGTTCCGGAGGTTCGAGACGGAGTTCCCGGCCGGCGTGCTGAAGGCGAATCACATCAACGGGTTCATGGGGTTGTTCTTCTAGAGGCGGGTGGTGGGTTGTAGGTTGTGGGTTGTGGGAAGGCGGAGGCGCCGCAGGCCTTTCCCACAACCTACCACCTACAACCCACAACCTATTGTTTCTGTTTCACCCCCCGGAACTTCCCCATCTGGAACACGTTGCCGGTCGTGCTGCTCGTGTACCAGATCTCCCCCGAGAGCGTGTCGCCCTGGAGCGCGCCCCGCAGGTCCATCTCGCCGTCCCCGCGCGGGGTGGCGAAATGCACGATCACGCTGTCGCCCGGCAGCGGCCACCAGACCGCGGTCTGCCCCGTGCGGCCCGGCGGTGCCCGCGTGTACCCCGGAAGGTTGACGATCGCCGAGAGTTGGACGTTCGACGTCGCGGTGGCGTCGGGCGCCGCCGTGGGTTGAAACGCCAGGCGGAGCGTGGCCACCGGCGGCCGCCGCGCCCGCCCGCGCGAGCGCCCTTCGGGCGTCGGTTGCGAGGTCCTGAGGTCGGTGGTGAGGAAGTAGCTCCCGCTCGCGTGGTGCGGCTCGACCACCGGCGCCGCAGGGTTCACGGATGGCGCCGTCGGCGTGAGCGGCTCGGGGGGCCGGTGCGCGCAGCCCGCCAGCAGCAAAGCCGTCAGCCACGCCAGCGAGCCGGCGAGCCGCATCCGCGCGGATGCGCTCATCGCGGCGGCAGGCTGTCGAGGGTGTAGATCGTCGCGGTGGCCGGCGGCTCCTCCCGCTGCAGGCGCCGGGCCACGCGCTCGGCCTGCCGCAGCGCCCGGATCACGTTGAGGCCGATCACTTTCTCGACGTCCCGGTCGCTGTACCCGCGGCGGATCAGCTCCGCCGTCAGGTTCGGGAAGCCGCTCACGTCCTCGAGTCCCTTGGGCGCGCAGTCCATCCCGTCGAAGTCGCTGCCGTAGCCCACGTGGTCGATGCCCGCGACGCGCCGGACATGATCGATGTGATCCGCCACCATCGCGATCGTGGGCGGAGGCGGCGCGGGATGCGCGGCCGACCACTGCGCCACCGCAGTGCGGATGGCCGCGCTGTCGCTCCCGTACTGCTGCCGCGCCTGGACGAAGGCGGCCCGCTGCTCCCGTGCGTAGCGCACGGCCGCCGAGTCCACGAACGGGCAATAGAAGTTGACCATCACGACACCGCCGTTCTTCGGCACCATGCGGAGGATGTCGTCCGGCACGTCGCGCGGCACGTCGGCCAGCGCGCGGGCCGAGGAGTGCGAGAAGATCACCGGCGCCTGGCTGATGCGCAGCGTCTGCGCCATCACGGAGTCGGAGACGTGCGCCAGGTCCACCAGCATGCCGAGGCGGTTCATCTCCCGCACCACCGCCCGTCCGAACGGCGTGAGACCGTGGTGCGTCGAGTCGTCGCCCGCCGCGTCGGCCCACGCGAGCGTGTTGAAGTGCGTCAACGTCATGTAGCGCGCGCCGAGGTCGTAATACATCCGCAGCAGCGGCAGCGAGTTCTCGATGACGTGCCCGCCCTCCATGCCGATCAGCACCGCGATCCTGCCCTGCCGGTGGATGCGCAGGATGTCGTCCGCCGTGCGCGCCAGAGCGAACACCCGGGGATACCGCTCGGGCATCCGGCGCACGATGTCGATCTGTTCCAGCTCGATCTTGGCCGCGTCGGCCGGGATCATCTCCACCGGCACCCAGGTGGAGAAGAACACGCCCCCCACGCCGCCCTTGCGGAGCCGCGGGATGTCGGTCGCCAGCTGCGGTTGCGGCTTCGAGATGTCCATGCTGTCCCACGAGAACACCACGCGGCCCAGGTCGGCGGGCACGTAGCTGTCGCTCCCGCGGGTGCGGAGCTTCCACGGCAGGTCGTTGTGTCCGTCGATCAGCGGCACCGCGCGCTGCAGGCGCAGCGCGTGCCGGATCAGCGCCGAATCGGTCTGGGCGGAGAGCGGTGCCGCCGCCAGGGGCAGCAGCGCGAGGAGGCAGAGGGGTCGCATGACCGGGACGATACCAACCCGTTCCATGACGCACAACGGGCGGCCGGCGGCCGCCCGTGTGCGTCGCCGGAGCCTCCGGTGGTCAGCCGAAAACCAGCAGTCCCGGCGTGAAGAGCAGGCTCAGGTTGATTTCGATCTCGGCGAACCCGGCGAAGATGGAGGCCAGCGCCGCCAGGTCGGAGAACGTCAGCGCCTGCCCCGACGCCAGCGTGATGGCGGGGTTGTCGGCGGGGCCGCTCGCCGTGGCGACCGTCGTCCCGTTGAACTTGAACTGCACGTTGATCAGGGAGTCGGTGCCGCTGCCCACGATCGCGACGGTGCCGGCCTTCGAGACGCTCCAGTCGAGCGCAAAGGACGGCGAGCCGCCGGAGCCGGAGACCGTGTCCACCAGGGAGACGGTCGCTCCGTTGCTGTTCGCCTGGTAGTTGGTCGAGAGGGTGCTGTCCGAGAGCGACAGCACGTGCTGGAGGTTGAAGTTCACCGGCGAGCCGTTGCTCACCACGTCCGTCACGTAGCCCACGGCGGTCAACGACAGGCTCGACGTCGTCTTGACCTCGGTGATCGAGTAGTTGGCCGCCGTCTGGGTGCCGACCATCAGCAGTATCTGCAGCACGTTGGCCTGCGGCGTGCTGGCGTCGGTCATGGTCAGGAAACCGGTCTGCCTCAGCGGCAGGCTCGGATTCCCGGTCGCCGTGTCCACCTGGTAGAGGATGAACTCCACGCCGTTCGCCGGCGCGCCCTGCAGGGTCGAGTCGGTGATACGGTACTGGTCGGTGGCCGTGTCCCACTGGAACGTCTTGCCGAGCACGTTCGCGGGGAAGAGCGCCAGCGTGGCCGCCGGCGCGCGGGCCGCCAGCTCCCGCAACCGGTCGCGCGTCTGGGCGGCCGAGGCCGTCCACGGCCGACCCGGCACCGGGAGCGGCGCCAGCGCCGCGCGGGCGACCGGAGAGGCGAGCGGCGCGACGTTGCCGAGGGCGGCGAGAGCCTGGAGCAGGCCGTTCTGCGACAGCGAGGTATTGATACCGGTCACGGCCGTGGCGCTCGCCGACGCGTTCACCGACGAGGGCGACGTGCTCTCGCTGCAGGCGCTCGCGACCACTGCGGCCGCCATAGCGCCGAACGGAACGACTCGCTTCAGCCAGAACATCGGCGATCCCTCCTCCACGTGTGTTGCGCCCTGGCCGCGGTCCGCGCAACGCGGCTCCGCGGCGACCTCCCGCACAGTACAACCGAGGTGCCCCTCGCGCCATGCCGCGGGCGAGAGATGTGAGCCGGATCACCGGCGCGCAGAAGGCGCCGGTTCAGGGTGTCGGAAGCGTGAGCGTGATGCGGGCGGCGCCGGCCTCGACGGGCCAGAGCGGCGTGACCGACTCGCCCTGCCGGGTGCGCTCGAGGCCGCGCTCGGATTTCGCCACCGTTTCGATGGCGAACCGCCACGGCTCGCCGCGCGTGTCGGTCTCGACCACCAGCGGCGCGGCGAGCGAGATCTCCGGCGCGAACCGGCCGGCGCTGCCGGCCGCGGCGGCGTCCCAGCGATACGCCACCGCCAGCGTGCCGTCCGCGCCGACCCGGATCCGCTTCTCGAGCGCGGCGCCTTCCGCCGCCTCGAGGACCACCTCGACCGCCGCCGCGCTCTTCTCGATCCGGTGGCGCATCGCCGTCCGCGCCCACGAGACGAGCGGAGCGTACGCCGCCGGCCGCGTAGGCTTCCACCGTCAGATCGGCCGGGAGCACGCGGTCCACGAACAGGGCGCGCTCCTCGGCGTCGTACGCCGGCCGCTCGGCCGCCGGCGCGTCGGGCTCGTGGTACGCCTCGGGCCGCCGGGTCAGCACGTCGGCGTAGTTGGTCAGCGTCGCGAACACCGTGTACTCCTCCACCGCGCCGCCGCGCGCCGGGGCGATCACGACCGAGCAGCGGCCGGAGTGCACCCAGATCTCCTCGTGCCCGTCGTGGTCGAGGTCCAGGACCTGCACCTCGAGCCGCTGGTCGCGGCGCAGCGCCAGCTCGGCGGCCGCCAGGCTCCGCCACAACGCCGCCCTGAGGTGCGGCAGGTAGAGGCCGCCGAACACGCCGTGCCAGTACGCGTCGTTGCACTGCGCGCGGCCGATGTCGCGGCGCGCGGCGACCAGCTCCGCGTGCCGGCCGCCGCGGCCCGGCGCGAGCGAGCGGTGCAGCGCCGACAGCGCGAGCATCTTCTTGTGCATCCGGTTCGACTCCGGATAGCGCGCCAGGAAGCTGCGCCAGTGCGTGCCCCGCACCAGGGCGCCCTCCGGTCCCGCCATCCGCTGCTCGCCCAGCTCGCGCTCGAGGTGGGAAAGCCGGCGAGCCGACTCCGGAGGCAGCGCCCACCGCTCCATCTCGCTGTACGACGCCGAGGGGAGATACGCCACCCCGCCGCTCGGCACCTCCGCCAGCGCCTGCGAGCCCGTCACGAGCTTGATCTCGCCGCGGCCCACGGCGCCCCGCATGACCTCGAGGAACTGGTCCAGCCAGCCGCGGTCGAACACCCACTCCCGGGTGCCCGGCCAGCCGCCGAACTTCTCGCCGTCGTCCGCCAGCACCGCGAGGCGGTGCCCGGCCGCGCGCAGCTGCTCGAGGTAGGCGAGGATCTCGGCCGGCGGCTTGAACGGGACGAGGTAGCGCAGCCGCTCGTCGATCGAGAACAGCGCCAGCGGATCGCCGCCGCCGTCGGTCCAGAACGGCGTATGCAGCTTCGCGCGGGGAAAGCCCGCCACCAGGAAATGGCGGTCGTCCACCAGCGCGTACCGCACGCCCGCCGCCGCCAGATCGGCCGCGAGGTCGGGCTCCCACACCCGCTCGGTGAGCCACAACCCGCCCGTCTGCGCGCCGGCGCCGAACAGCCGCCCGATCGCCTCCCGCATCCAGCCGATCTGCTCCACCCGGTCCTGGCGCGGCAGCGACGCGAGGATCGGCTCGTCGAAGCCGGAGAGCAGCAGCTCGACCTGGCGGTCCGCCACCATCCGCGCCACCAGGTCGAGGAAGGGCCGGTCGTGCGCTTCCAGCCACTCGAGCAGCGGGCCCGAGATGTGGAGCGAGAAGGGCGTGAAGCCGCCGGCCGCGAGCCGCTCCAGGAACGGCCGGTAGGCCTCGCGCACGTGCTGCTCGACCACGTGATCGAAGTTGCCGACCGGCTGGTGAATGTGAACGCCGAAGGCGAAGCGGAGCGGCTCCATCAGCCGGCGGCCGCGAAGCCGAGGCGCTCGCCCACGTCGGCGAGCGCCCGCCGGTCGGCGGGGGAGAGGCCGGCGCGCACCCGCGCGAAGGCGGTCTGCGCCTCGAACGGCACGTTCCAGCCTTCCAGCTGCAGCAGGTCCAGCAGGTCGAGCGCGGCCGCCACGGCGGCCGGGGACCGATCGGACGCCAGCGCCTCCACCCGCGCGAGCAGACTGCGCGCGGCCACCTCGTTGAGCGTGGCCTGGCCCTCGCACAGGGCCGCGTCGTCCTCCGGCTCGAGCGCCCGGCGCGCGAGCGACGCCACCAGGGCCCTGGTCACCGCTTCGCGCTCGCGCTCGGTGAGGTCCGCCAGCGTCAGCCGCGCCGCGATCGGCGGCGCCTTGGATTCCGCCGTGGCGGTGAAGCGCCAGCCGTCCTGCGGCGCGACGGCCACGTCGAACTCCACGGCCCGGCCGGTGCGCCGTTGCGCGACGCGCAGCCGCTGGTGGTCGCCGCTCACGTCGTAGTCGTACAGGCGCCCGCCGGCCGCCGCCGGGGCGAAGTGGAGCAGCGCCGCGTAGCTCGCCGCCACGCGCGCGGCCGGCGCGACCTTGGGTCGCGCCAGTCCGAGATAGACGCGCTTCCCGTCGCCCACCGCGGGGTCGTTGCTCACGGCCGCCGCGAGGCGCTCGGCGAAGCTCGCCTCGAGCGCCGCGCCCGCCGGTCCCGCCAGCTCGACGGCCTGCGCGGCGTAGCGCATCAGCTGCAGGGGCTCCAGGCCGCCGATGTCGTCGAAGAACCACGCGCACGAGGTGTACATCGCCAGCGCGGCGAACTCCATCTCCAGCAGCTCGCGCACGCGCACCGTCTCGTCCGGCGCCGGGGCGCGCCCGGCCTGCGCCGCCACGAAGGCCGCCACGGCCTCGCCGCCCGCGGCCCGCGCCTCGCCGTAGGCGTCCCGCGCGGCCCACGGATCCCGGAGCAGCGACCCCGCCTCGCGCTCGAAGACCCGATGCAGCCCGTCCGCCAGCCAGTCCACGGCCGCCCGCAGCGGCGCCCGCCAGCGCTGGTTCCAGCCCCGCTCGGGCGCGGCCCGGCAGCCGCAGTCGCTGCGCCAGCGCTCCACGCCGTGCGCGCAGCTCCACGACGTGGGCGCGACCAGCTCGACCACGTCCACCGCCGGGTGTGCCGCCAGGAACGCGGCGTAGTTGGTCTGCGCGGCGTCGGGCCGCTGAGCCAGGATCTCCTGCACCCGCGCCAGCGCCATCTCGGCAAAGCGGTGGTGGTGGCCGAACGTCTCTCCGTCGGTGGCGAGCGACACCAGCGCCGGTCCGGTCGGGCCGCCGCTCATCAGGCGCTCGGCCCAGGCGAATGCGTCCTGGAGCAGGGCCCCGAACGCCACGTCGTGCGACAGCGGACCGTCGTAGATGCACAGGGCGATCGAATGCCCGCCCTTGCGTGCGGTAGAGCCCGGGCAGCCCGCCGGCCGGCGCGCGCTTGACCTGGTGCGGCGCGAGGATCGTGAAGCGGATGCCCGCCGCGGCGAGCACGTCCAGTGACTCGTCGTCCACCGCCGTCTCCGGGAGCCACATGCCCTCGGGCTCGCGGCCGAAGCGGCGACGGAAGTCGGCGATGCCCCAGCGCACCTCCGTGACCTTGTCGCGGCGGCTGCTCAGCGGGAGGATCACGTGATGGTAGGGCGCGGCGATGGCGTTCCCGTGCCCCAGCCGCTCGCGGCTCACGCGGTCGGCGTCGAGCACCGCGCGGTAGGTGGCCGGCGCCTCGTCCTCCATCCACTCCAGCAGGGTGGCGCCGAAATCGAAGCTCATCCGCTCCAGGGTGTTGACGATGCTCGCGATGCGCCCCGCCCCGTCCGGGATGCGCGCGGCCGCCACCGCGCGGTAGCATTCCTGCTCGACCCGGCGGTTCCAGTCGTGATACGGCGCGGCTCCCTTTTCCGCCTCGACGTAGCCGAGCCAGGGATCCTCGCGGGGCGGCTGATAGAAGTGTCCGTGCAGGACGATCGACCGAACCGCCATCAGGCCACCGCGCTCACGCCGCCGCGCTCCACCGCCGCCGCGACCTGCGCCAGCACGTCGGGGAACAGCGCGTCGCGGCGCTGCAGCTCCTCCGCGATCCCGAGGGCCTGGCCCGGTATCACCGCGCCGCCGACGGCGTCCTCGAGCACCGAGACCAGGAACTCCGCGTCGGAGGCGTGCAGGGCGAAGCGCCGCTCCGCGTAGTCGGTCACCGCGCCGGTCGTGATCATGAACTGCCAGTCCGACGCCTGCGCCACGAGCAGCTCCCGCGCGGCCTGGGCGAGCACCACGTGCGTCTCGGCACGGGGCAGCGCGAGCGCGGCCACGTTCCAGAAACGATCCTCCAGCCGCCACAGCCGCTGCCAGGTCCACGCCGTCTGCGGATTCAGCCACATGCCGTCGTCGCCGCCCGCGCCCCACGATCCGGGCATCAGCTCGATGGCGACGCGCGGCGGATGGCGGTCGAGATGCTCGGACGCGGTCACGGGCTGCACCCCGCGGCCGTCGGCCAGGCCGCGGTAGACCGCCGCCAGGAAGTCCACGCCTTCGAACCACCAGTGCCCGAACAGCTCGGCGTCGAAGGGGGCCGCGACCACGCCGTCGCGTCCGGCCGCGCCCGACGCCGCCTCGCTCGCCAGCAGGGAGGCGAAGTGCGAGGCGTGCAGCGCCGCCTGCGCCAGCGCCGCCGAGGGATCGTACGGCCGCTTGGCTCCCAGGTCGGCGCCCGGCGCGCTCACCCGCCACAGCTTGAGCCCGCCCGGCCAGCGGATCTTGTGGAACTCCAGGTACCAGCCGTCGCCGGGATAGCCCAGCACCCGGCTCCACACCTGCATCGACGCCTGCGGATCGCGGACCAGGACCGCCACCCGGCTCGCCGGGCGCGCCGGGCCCGCGAGGTAGGCGAGGTAGGGCGTGCGCCGCGCCCCGTCGCCCCGGTGGCGCGTCGGGTCGCGGCGCGCGGCGTCGAACCGCTCGGCGCCGATCGGCACCTCGGCGTAGCCGCCGAGCGCGTTGCCCGCCTGCGCGAGGTGCGCGTCGGTGAAGAAGTACCGGAAGCCCGCCGCGGCGAGGTACTCCTCCGTGCCCGCGCGCGGCCCGGGGTGCGGCGCGCCGGCGGGCCCCCACCAGCCGCGCGGACGGTACGCGCATTCCGGCAGCCAGCAGCCCGCGCTCGCGTGCCCGAACAGCCGCCCGTGCTCGGCCTGCGCCAGCGACAGCTGGAGGCGCACCGACTCCTCGCGCGCCAGCAGCGACAGGTACCCGTGCGTGGCCGCGCAGGTCATCACCTCGACCTGCCCCGCCGCCTCCAGGCGCCGGAGCGCGGCGACGATGTCGCGCCCTTCCGCTTCGAACAGGCGCCGCAGCCGGCCGAACCGCGCCTCCCAGAAGTCCACCAGCGGCAGCAGGTCGGCCTCGCCGTGCTCGGGCAGCGTGCGCCGCGCTTCCCGGCAGGCCTCGAGGCGCTGGCCGACGAAGGCGTCCAGCTCGGAGGCGAACAGCGGATCCACCAGCTGGTTGGCGAGCACCGGCGACACGCTCACCGTGATCGGGCAGCGCACGCCGCGCGCCGCCGCCTCGTTCAGCTTCTCCACCAGCGGGAGGTAGGTGTCGAGCGCCGCCTCGCACAGCCAATCGCTGCCGTGCGGCCAGCGCCCGTGACGAAGGACGTACGGCAGGTGACTGTGCAAGGCGAGAACGAAATCCACCCGACCGCCTAACGCCCCGAGGGGGCGGCAGCGAGAATGCGCCGGTACGCGTCCGCGTACTCCGCCGCGGATTGCTCCCAGCTGAAATCGCGCTCGATCGCGTGCTCGACCAGCCACGCCCACCGCGCCGGCGTTTCGTACGTCTCGACGGCCTGCCCGCACGGCGTCCGCCAGGGCGGCCGGCGTGTACGCGTCGAACAGGAACCCGGTCTCGCCGTCCTCGATGGTGTCGGCCAGGCCGCCCACCCGCCGGGCCACCGGCAGCGTGCCGTAGCGCTGCGACGACATCTGCGTCAGCCCGCACGGCTCGTACAGCGAGGGCACCAGGAAGATGTCGGCGCCCGACATGATGCGGCGCGCCATCCGGTCGCTGAACCCGAGGCGCACGCCGACCCGCTGGTGCGAATGGGCGGCGATCTCGGTCAAGGCCGCCTCGTAGCGCGGGTCGCCGCGGCCCGTGAAGACGAACTGCGCGCCGTCGGTGAACAGGGCGGCGTTGTCGATCAGGAGGTCGAGGCCCTTCTGGGCCACCAGCCGCGCGGCCATGCCGATCACCGGCACGTTGTAGCGCTGCGGGAGGCCGAAGGTGCGCTGCAGGGCCGCCTTGCAGCGGCGCTTGCCCGAGAGGTCGTTGGCCGAGTAATTGGCCGTCAGGTTCTGGTCGGTCGCGGGATCCCAGGTCTCCATGTCGATCCCGTTGACGACGCCGATCAGCCGGTCGCCCAGGGCCGCGAACGCGTCGTGCAGCCCGAACCCGCCCTCCGGCGTCACCAGCTCGCGCGCGTGGGTGGGGCTCACCGTGGTGACGAAGTCGGCGAACGCCAGCCCGCCCTTGAGGAAGTTGACCCGCCCGTACCACTCCATCAGCCGCCAGTCGTACAGCCAGGCCGGCAGCCCCACCACGTGCAGCAGGTCTTCCGGGAACCAGCCCTGGAACGCCGCGTTGTGCACCGTGAGCACGGTCCGCGCGCGGTCGTAGAAGGTGTGGCCCGCGAACCGGGTGCGGAGGTACACCGGCACCAGCGCCGCGTGCCAGTCGTGGGCGTGGATCACGGTGGGCGCGTTGGTGATCCGCGGCAGGGCGGCGAGCGCCGCCTGCGCGAAGAAGGCCCAGCGGAATCCGTTGTCGGGGTAGTCCTTGCCGCCGGCGCCGTACGGGCCCGGACGGTTGAAGTACCCGTCGTGCTCGATGAAGAACACGCGCGGCGCCCGCGGCGAGGCGGGCACGCGGTACAACCGCGCCCACTCGACCCGCGGCCCGACCTCGACCGGGAACGGCCGGCCCACCGCCAGCAGCTCCTCGGCCACCCGGCGCACCGACCGGTGCAGCGGCAGGATCACGGCGGTGGGGACGCCCGCGGCGGCCTGAAAGCGCGACAGCCCGGCGACGGCGTCGGCCAGGCCGCCCGTATGCGCGTAGGGCGTGTATTCCGCCACGATGTGCACCACGCCCACCGGCCCCTCGGTGCCCGCACCGAGCAGCAGTGGCGGCGGCGAGGCTGCCCGCCAGCGGGCCGGCAGGGCCGCCTCGAACGAGGCGCCCATCACGGCGTCGCTAGGCACTCGGGGGATCGTCGGCCGGGCCGTCGGCCCGGAGCCCCGGGGCGTAATACGCGCTCACGTACTGCTGCACCATCCGGCGCGCCGTGAAGCGCTCGCCCGTCGTGCGCAGCGCGTGCTTCATCTTGTCCACCCAGCCGCTGGGCACGCCGTGCGCGTCGCGGTCGTAGAACAGGGGAACGACCTCGTCCTCGAGCAGGCTGTAGAGCTGCTCCGCGTCCCACTCGTCGCCGTCGCTGCCCTCCGGCGGCGGCTTGATCGCCCAGCCGTTGAGGTCGTCGTACGCTTCGAACCACCAGCCGTCGAGCGTGCTGAGCTGCGGGACCGCGTTCAGCGCGGCCTTCATCCCGCTGGTGCCGCACGCCTCCAGCGGCGGACGCGGCAGGTTGAGCCACAGGTCCACGCCCTGGATCATCCGGTGCGCCAGGTGGAGCTCGTAGTCCTCCAGGAACGCCACCCGCCCCTCCAGCCGCGGGTCGCGCGAGAACTGGTAGACCTCCTGGAGCATCTTCTTCCCGTCCTCGTCCGCCGGATGCGCCTTGCCCGAGAACACGATCTGCACCGGGCGCCAGGTGTTGATCAGCAGCTTCCGCAGCCGCTCGATGTCGCGGAAGATCAGCGTCGAGCGCTTGTAGGTGGCGAAGCGCCGCCCGAAGCCGATGGTGAGGGCGTCGGGATCGAGCAGCGTGCCGGCGCCCACCACGTGCGCCGAGTCCTTCCACTCGTCCGACCAGCGGCGCCGGGCCTGCTCGCGGATGAACGCCATCAGGATGTTCTTGAGCTCGCAGTGCACGAACCACAGCACCTGGTCGTCGATCGTGAGCACCTGCGCCCAGAGCGACGGGTCGTCGAGACGGTTGCCCCAGTCGGGACCGAGGTGGTTGTCGAGCAGGGCCATCATCCGGTGCGACATCCAGGTGGCCAGGTGGACGCCGTTGGTGACGTACGAGATCGGCACGGCCGCGGTCTTGCGCCCCGGCCACAGGTCGTGCCAGATCCGGCGCGACTCCTCGCCGTGCCGCTTGGCCACGCCGTTGATGCGGCTGGAGAGCCGCTCCGCCACCACCGCCATGTGGAACTCGCCGTGATCGCGCTTGGGGTGGTAGCCGAAATGCAGGAACTCCTCGCGGGTGATGCCCAGTTCGTCCCAGACGGGCCCCGTGCACCGCTCGATCAATTCCGCCGAGAACGCGTCGTGACCCGCCGGCACCGGCGTGTGGGTCGTGAACAGCGAGGTCGCCCGCACCTGCGGGATGGCATCGGCGAGCGACGTGCCCTTCGCGAGGTGCTCCCGCAGCCGCTCGACCAGCATGAACGCCGCGTGTCCCTCGTTGGCGTGCCACATGCCCGGATCCACACCCACCGCGCGCAACACCCGGACGCCGCCGATGCCCAGGGCCCACTCCTGCTTCAGCCGCTGCTCGGGACCGCCGGCGTAGAGCCGGCTGGCCAGGCTGCGGTCGGCCGGGTCGTTCTGCTCGAGGTCCGTGTCGAGCAGGTACACCGAGACCCGGCCCACCTTCATGCGCCACGCTCCGATGTGCACCGGCCGGCCGAACGCCCGCACCACCGCGAGCCACGGCTCGCCCTTGGAGCTCGTGAGCGGCTCCAATGGCCCCATCAGCGGGTCGAATCGCTCGTCCGTGTCCTCCTGCCAGCCGTCGAGCCGGATGCGCTGGTCGAAGTAGCCCTGGGTGTAGAGCAGCCCGACCGCCACCAGGGGCACGCCGAGATCCGACGACGCCTTGCAGTGGTCGCCGGCCAGCACGCCCAGGCCGCCGGAGTAGATCGGCACGGAGTTGTGGAGCCCGAACTCGGCGCAGAAGTAGGCGATGGTCCGCCCCTGCAGGTCCGGGTACTCCTGCGAGAACCAGGTGCCGACGTTCGAGGCGTTGGTCCTGAGGTCGCTCAGCACCCGGTCATACAGCTGCAGGAACTTCGTGTCGCGGGCGCAGGCGGCGAGGCGCTTGGGATCCACTCGGCGCAGCTGCTCGAGCGGATTGTGGCGCGTGAGGTGCCAGAGGGGCCGGTCGAGCACGCGGAACAGGGCGCGTGCGTCACGGTTCCAGCTCCACGAAACGTTCGTAGCGATTTCCTGGAGCGCATCGATGCGCTCCGGGAGGTAGGAGGCGGCGACTGAAGACCTTTTCATAGTCCTAAGCAAATAACCGGATGGGCGGATTCCCGCCAGCGGACACCGTGGCCCTTATTCCGACCCGCCGACTCCCTCCAGCTCGCGCAGGGCCCCCGCCAGGTAGCGGCGCGCCACCTTCTTCCGCCATCCGAGCGCCAAGTCGGTGTTGTCCATCGGCTTGGCGTGCGCCGCGGCCGCCTCCGCGAACGCTTCGACCACGTCGTCGCTCAACCGTTGCCCCACCAGTTGCGCCGCCTCGGGAACGAGCACCGGACGGGACGCCACCGCGCCCAGGACGACGCGCGCCTCCTCGACCACGCCCCCGCCGCCCAAGCGCACCGCGGCCGCGACCGACAGCACGGGAAAGTCGAAGGAGCCGCGGCGCCGCAACTTCCAATAGGTGCTGCGCCGCGCGGCGTCGGCGGGGGCAGGCGCACGGCGGTCAGGATCTCGTCGGCCCGCCTGGTGAGGTAGGCCATCCCGTCGTCGGCGTACAGCTCCTCGAGCGCGATGTCCCGTTCGCCCTCGCTCGACGCCAGCGTGACGCGCGCGCCGAGCGCGATCAGGGCGGGCGCGGTGTCGCTGGAAGAGACCGCCCAGCATCGGGGGCTGGAGGTCGCGACCCAGCAGATCGCGTCACCGGTGGGCGTCGTGCAGGCGTGGCCGCCGTTGGCGCCGGGGGCCTTCATGCAGTAGCTGATCGCCTGCCGCCACTCGTAGCTCTGGTTGTAGTAGGTGCAGCGGGTGTCGAGACAGAGGTTCCCGCCCAGGGTGCCCATGTTGCGGATCTGCGGCGTGGCCACGAGACCGGCCGCCCGCGCGAGGGCCGGGTAGTCGCGCGCGATCTTCCGGTCGGCCGCGATCTCCGACAGGAGGCGCGCGCTGCCGAGCTCGAGGCCGTGGCCGTTCCTGACCCGCCGCAATTCACGCAGCCGCCGGATGCCGACCAGGAGCTTCGGCGTCTGCTGGCGCCGCTTGAGGTTGGGCACCAGGTCGGTGCCCCCGGCCAGCAGCATCGCCTCGGGCCCGCCGTCCTTGAGCGCGCGCGCCGCGTCGGCCACCGATCGCGCCGCGTGATAGCGGAAGTCCGGGGCCCGCATCATACCCGCACCCCCGCCGTGCCCGAGTGGTGCGTGGGAAGCACGTCCCGCGATG
Source organism: uncultured Gemmatimonadales bacterium (assembly GCA_963718005.1). Taxonomy (GTDB): domain Bacteria; phylum Gemmatimonadota; class Gemmatimonadetes; order Gemmatimonadales; family JACORV01; genus Fen-1245. Next base: position 164,185 of record CAVQXV010000004.1, on the reverse strand, counting down.
GCGCGCGCTCGTTGGTCGCCCGGCCATCGCCGCCCTCCCACGGTGGCGGGACCATCACGGCCTCCGGCCACGGCACGGCCGGGAAGGACACCGGTCCCACCCGCCCCGCCTTGCCCTTGGCCTTCGCGTCGAGCGCGGCGAGCACCAGGTCCGGCGTGAGCGGCACTTCGTCGACCCGCACGCCGACCGCATCGAACACGGCGTTCGCGACCGCGGGGGCGATGGGCAGCAGCGGCCCCTGGCCCACTTCCTTGGCCCCGAACGGGCCGGCGGGATCGGGGTCCTCGACGAAGTACGTGACCACCTCCGGCATCTCGAGCGACGTCGGACTCTTGTACTCGAGGATGGACGGGATCTTGTGCACCAGCGCCGCGGACAGGCGCGCCGGCAGGCGGCGGAAGCTCTGCTCTTCCATCAGCGCCTCGCCGAGCCCCATGTACACGCCGCCCTCCACCTGGCCGCGCGCCAGCACCGGATTCAACACGCGCCCGATGTCGTGCCCGATCCAGATCGTCGGGACGCGGATCCATCCGGTCGCCGGATCCACCTCCACCTCGACGACGGCCGCCGTGTACGAGTACGCGGCCGACGGGCCGACGCCGCTCCCACGGTAGCGCGCGGGGCTCCGTGGCGGCCGGTACGATCCGGTCGTGCCGAGGGTGCCGTGCTCCGCCTCCGCCGCGACCACCGCCTCCTGGAACGTCAGGCCCGCCGACGGCTGCTCGACGTCGAAGACGCGCCGCCCGGCGAACGCCAGGCGCTCGACCGGCACGCCGAGCTTGCGCGCGGCGGCCGCGGCGAGCAGCGCCTTCGCGCGCTCCGCCGCCTGGATGGCGGCGTTGCCCATCATCAGCGTCACGCGGCTCGAGTAGCTGCCCAGGTCCACCGGCGTGAGATCGGTGTCGCCCGTCACCAGCTTCACGTCCGCGGTCTCGAGTCCCAGCACCTCGGCGACGATGGCGGCCAGCACGTCGTCGGAGCCCTGCCCGATCTCGGTCGCGCCGCAGAACGCCGTCACGCGGCCGCAGCGATCGAGCTTCAGCTGCACGCCGGAGTGCGGCATCTCGTTCCAGTAGATGGGCAGTCCCGCGCCGCACAGGTACGACGAGCACGCCAGGCCCAGGCCGCGGCCGAACGGCAGCCGGCCGCGCCGCTCCTTCCAGGCGGAGCCCTCGACCACCCGCTCGATGCACTCGCCGAGGCCCATCGAGCCGATCTTGAGCCAGTTGGCGGTGAGCGAGTGCGCGGGCGCGAGCTGCTGGAGCCGCAGCTCGGCGGGGTCGCGGCCGAGGGCCACGGCGATCTTGTCGAGCTGCACCTCCTGGGCGAAGCGCGGTTGCGGCGTGCCGTGGCCGCGCTTGGGCCCGCACGGCGGCTTGTTGGTGAAGACGCGGCAGCCGCGGAACCGGTAGCGCGGCACCCGATACGTCACCGTCTGCAGCGCCCCGTGTACAGCGTCGAGGCCGGCCCGTAGCTCCCGTACGCGCCGCCGTCGAGCAGCGTCTCGAGGTCCATCGCGACGATGGTGCCGTCGGCGGTCACCCCCGTCTTGAGCCGCATCAGCATCGGGTGCCGGCCGCGGTGCGCGTAGAACACCTCCTCGCGCGTCAGCGTGATCTTGACCGGGCGCCCGGTCAGCAGGGCCGCCTTGGCCACGACGATCTCGTGGTTGAACGGATCGCTCTTGCCGCCGAATCCGCCGCCGTTGGGCGTGGCGACGACGCGCAGGCGGTGCGCCGGCAGGTCGAGCGCGCGCGCCACCTCGCGGTGCACGTAGTGCGGGGTCTGGGTGGACGACCACAGGGTGAGCCGGCCGTCGGGGTCGAGTGCCGCCACCGCCGCGTGCTGCTCGAGCGGCAGGTGGGTGTTGCCCTGGTAGAAGAAGACGTCCTCGAACACGCGGTCGGCTCCCGCCAGGGCGGGCTCCACGTCGCCGAAGTCGAGATGCGCCAGCCGGTGGACGTTCGGTCCCTCGCCGTAGTCGTGGATGCGCGGCTCCGCCGTGCGCAGCGCCTCCTCCGGCGAGGCGATGGTGGCGAGGGGCTCGTAGGTCACGCGGACCAGGGCCAGCGCGTCGGCCGCCTCGCGTTCGCTCGCGGCGATCACCGCGGCGACCGGATCGCCCACGTAGCGGACCTTGTCCCGGCACAGGGCGTGCTCGTCCTGGCTCACCGGCATGATGCCGTAGGCGATGGGGAAGTCGGCGCCGGTCAGCACGAGCCGCACGCCGGGCGCCGTGCGGGCCGCGGCCGCGTCCACCTCCCGGATCAGCGCGTGCGGGTGCGGCGAGCGCAGCAGCTTGCCGTACAGCATGCGCGGCAGCACGACGTCGTCGGCGAAGACGGTCCGGCCCGTCACCTTGGCGCGCCCGTCCACCCGCCGTCGGGCCTTCCCGATGACGTTCACGCGCCCGCCTCCGCGCGTCTGTGCGCCCGTGCGTCTGTGCGTCCGTGCGCCCGTGCGTCCGGCTTCCGTGCCCCCGTGCCCGCGGCCGCCTCCACCGCCTCGAAGATCTGCAGATAGCCGGTGCAGCGGCACAGGTTGCCCGAGAGGGCTTCGGCGATCTCGCCGCGGGTGGGATGCGCGTTGCGCTCCAGCAGCGCCTGCGCGGTGAGCAGGATGCCGGGCGTGCAGTAGCCGCACTGCGCGGCGCCCTTGTCGGCGAAGGCCGCCTGCAGCGGCCGACAGCTCGGGCCCGGCGGCGAGCCCCTCCACGGTCGTGACCTCGGCGCCGGCGCACTCCACGGCCAGCAGCAGGCACGAGAGCACGGGGCGTCCGTCCACCAGCACCGCGCAGGCGCCGCACTCGCCCAGCTCGCAGCCGTGCTTGGTGCCGGTCAGGCCCAGGTCCTCCCGCAGCACCTCGAGCAGCGTCTTGTAGCCGTCGAAGACGACGTCACGCGCTTCCCCGTTCACCGTGAGCGCGATGCGAGCCCGAGCTTCCGTGCCCTCGTGCCCCCGAGCCCCCGTGCCTCGTCTCATTGGACCAGCCCCCGTACCAGGTAGTCCGCGAACGCGTCCGCCACCTCCGCCGGCCGCTGCTGCGCCTTCGGGCCGGTACCAGCGCGCGGTCCAGTTCACGGCGCCCAGCAGCGCGCGCGTCACCAGCACCGGATCGCACGGCGCGAAGGCGCGCGCGCGGACGCCCGGCCGCCACGATGCGGCGCACCGCCGCCTCGTAGCGGTCGCGCTTGGCGACGATGCGCGCCTTGAGCCGCGGCGGCAGCGCCTCCACCTCCGTGTGCGCGGCCGCCCCGTCCAGCTCGTCCAGCATGCACGTCACCTGCGCCCGGATCACCGCCGCCAGCCGCTCCGCGGCGCCCAGCCGCCCCGCCCGGACCGCGCGGCAGGTGGCCAGCATGCGCTCGAGCGAGTGGTCCTGGCAGAAGAACAGCAGCTCCTGCTTGCTGCGGAAGTAGTAGTACAGGTTGCCCGGCGAGAGGTCGGCCGCCGCGGCGATGTCGCGCATCCCGGTCGCGGCGAAGCCGCGCCGCCGGAACACCCGGGCCGCCGCCCGCAGGATGGTCTGGCGCATCGCGCCCGCCCGGCGGTCGCGCCGGTCGAGCGCCGCGCGGCTCCGGCCGGCCTTGGAACGGCGGTTTGACTTTCGAACCATCGTTCAAAATGTGCCGGACGGCGCCGTAGCGTCAAGCCGGCACGCGAAAAGGCCCGGCCGGAGCCGGGCCTCGTCGCGCCGCCGCCGCCCGACCGCTTACGCCGCGGGCGCGGCCGGCGCCTTCACCGCCTCGATGTCGAGCGCGGCCTGCTTCAGGATCTCGAGGATCTTCTGTACCTTGGCGTCGCCGGGGCCGGCGCGCCACGCCTCCACGTACGCCAGGCGGGCCAGCCGGGCGAACGCCTCGCTCAGCTCGCCCATCGACCCGCCCGCGAACCCGCGCACGGCGTCCCGCACCCGCCTGAGGATGTCGTCGATCACGTCGCGATGCTCCTCGAGGAAGGCGTCCCCCTCCGGCGTGATGTGATAGACCTTCTTCCCGTCGGTCTCCACCGCGCGCACGTAGCCCTGGTCCTCCAGCAGCTGCAGCGTCGGGTAGATGGTGCCGGCGGACGGTGTGTAATAGCCGCCCATCTGCTCCTCCAGCGCCTTGATCACCTCGTAGCCGTGCCGCGGCTTCTCCTTGAGCAGGCGCAGGATCACATACTTGACCTCGCCAGACTCGAACATCTGGTGCCGCATCCGGCGTCGCGGCCCGCGGGCTCCCTCGGGGCCGCAGAACGCCCAGAACCTCGGACCGAAACCGCCCGCGAAGAAGCGCCCGAACGGCCAATCATCGTTGTCCTTGCTCATCTTACGCCTCCATGACTGTAGATACATCGTACGCTATATCGTACGCAATAGCGCACGATATGTCAAGGCTAGGCTGGTTGCCAGACGCCAAGTTGCCAGAGAAAGGCAAACCGGGCCGCCCGTTGAGGGGCGGCCCGGCGACATCAGTGGCTGAGGATCGGAGGGGTCAGCCGACGGACCATGGCCACGGCCAGCCGGTGTTCGCGACGATCCACAGCATCGCGCCGGCCAGGGTGATGTTCTTCCAGAACTGGGCCCTCTGGGCGCCGCGCTGCATGGGATCGGTCACCTTCCAGAAGGCGTGCATCCAGAACGCGACGACGACGAGGAAGACGAACAGGATGCCGGCGCCGATGCGCGGATGGAAGCCGAGCAGCAGGCTGAGCCCTCCGGCGAGCAACATCAGCCCGGTGCCGACGACCGCGACTTCCGGCAGCGGAACGCCGGCGCTCTTCGCGTATCCGGCCATGGGTTTGACCTGGGTGACATGGCCGTACGCCGCCTGCAGGAACATGTAGCTGAGCAGGACGCGGGCGACCATCTGCAGCACGTCTTGGAGCGTCATGGTGCGCCTCCGATGCGGAGTATGCGCCTACCATTGGCGAATCGGCGCGCCCCTGTCAACGGCGAGATTCGGACCCCAGCGGAGCCCGGACGTGACAACGGCGCCCGCCGAACCGCGCGGGCGCCGTGCCCTCCGCCGAAGCAGCCGGCGGGGTCAGGTGGTCACGACGCGTGCCTGCACCTTCGGCAGCAGCCTCGCGCCGGGAACCCGGATCATCATCTTGTCCGGCGGGTCCTGCAGTTCCTCGAACCCGCGCAGCGTCGGCGCCGGCACGTCGAACTCGAACGCGTCGGGTGTGATGCTCCATCCGCCGCTGCGCCGCGCCGGCATCTTGCCCGATACCGTGGTGCGGTGCTTCATGCGCATGATGTCGAAGCTGACGCTTTCGTTCGGCTCGTAGGTGCCGAGAATTCTGAGCGCGTGCGCCGGATTCAGCGGCTTGCGCCCGCCGATGGACAGGATCACGTCCCCGCTCTTCAGGCCGAACGTGGAATCGTCCCCGACGTTGACCACCAGCAGGCCCTCGGACGTGCCGAAGTAGTCGGCCAGTCCCGGATTGACCTTCACCAGCTCCATGTCGGCGAATGGCCCGCCGCTGAAGACGAAGTTCTGGGAGCGGGGCGCCCAATCCCGCATCATCGCACCGGCCCGCGGCGCGTCCAACCTGAACGTGCGCGTCATCTGGTCCATGCCGGACTCCCCTGCCACCACCGTCAGATTCACCGGCTGCGTGCCGCGCCGCAGCTCGAGGTGGACCGAATCACCCGGATCGAGGCGGGAGGCGAGCTCGATGAGCCGCATCCCGGGCCGGGACTGCGCCTCCTCCTCCGCGTCTCCGTTCTCGTCACGGCTGGACCGGCGCACCAGGGCGGTGCCGTTGAGCCGCACCACGAGGTCACCCGTCTTGACGCCGGCCTTTTCGGCCGCGCCGCCCGGGGTCAGACCCGCCACCCGCGCGCCGATCGAGTCGCGCCCCGGATCCGCGGTCAGGTCCACGAGGATGCCGAGCCGCCCCCGCTGGAACGCCTCGACCCGCATCTCCCCCGGGCCGGAGAAGAACTGGAAACCATGCGAGCGAACCACGCTGTCACTGCGCTCACGAGGAGGCGTCGGTTCCTGTGCCACCGCGGGCACCGCCACCGCGGCCAGAAGGACGACAGACCAGAGCCGCATGTCTTCCGCTCCCTTCGATTAGAGTCCGGCCACGGAGGCGCGCGTCTCGTGCACGTCCACCAGCGCCGAAAGAAGTCCCGCCCGCTGCTTCCACAGTCCCGCCACCCGCACCGGATTGCTCCGCCACGCGACGGTGTCGTTCAGCGCCGCGTCCACCTGCGCGAGCTGGTCTTCGAGATCCGCCACCACGCCGGCGGCCTGCCCGCTCAAGGCCCGCCGGTCGGGATGGAGCGACTCGAACATCTGCTCCATCGCCGCCGACTCGGCCATCGCCTTCTGGAGCGCCACGTCCTCGGGCGCCGCCGTCGCCGGGTGCCGCAGCACCGTGAAGGCCAGGGCCACGACCGCCGCCGCCGCGACCACGCCCGACCAGGCCGAGATCCGGCGCCGCCGCCGATCCGCCCGCGCCGCCCGCAGGACCACCGGCCACACGTCCCGCGGCGGCGTGAAGGTCGGGAGGGCCTTGAGCTGCGCGCGCACCTGCTCGAGCCGCTGCACCTCGGCGGCGCACGCCGCACAGCCCGCCACGTGCTCCCGCGTCCACGCGCTGCCTTCCCCGTCCCGCAGGGCGAGCAGCTCCTCGTCCGTACCGTGTCGCATCTCGCTCATGTCTCGACTCCTGCGCCGAGCCACCGCCGCAACCGATCGTGCGCGCGGGCCAACTGGGATTTCGAGAAGCTCGTCGTCATCCCCATCAGCTCGGCAATCTCCTCGTGCGTGTAGCCTTCCACGTCGTGCATCCAGACCACCGCCCGCGACCGGTCGGGTAGCCGCGCCAGCGCCGCATCGAGATCCATCTGCAGCGGAACGTCCTCCGCCTGGTGCGGCACGTCGTCATCCAGCGGTTCCCACGCCCGGAGCTTCTCGCGGCGGTAGCGCATCAGTGCCTTGCTCGCCGCCACGGTCCGGATCCACCCCCACAGGCTGCCTTCCCCCCGCCACTGCTTCAGCGACCTGCAGACTTCGAGAAACGTGTCCTGGAGCACGTCCTCGGCGTCTTCCGCACTCCGCGTCAGCCGCCGCGCGAGCGTGTACACCGGCCGCTCGTAGGCGCGGTACAACTGCTCCAAGGCCGAGAAATCTCCGGCCCTGGCTCGAGCCACGAGGCTCTTGGCCTCGGCGAGCGGCAGGGTGTCCGCCATCACGGCCACATTTAGAGGATGTCCGGCGAGAAGGGAAGGTCGCAGGGGGTGATGAGTGAGACGTGAGGGGCGAACCGTGAGACGGATGGGTGAAAGGTGAGGAGTCGAAAAGCGTGAGAGGATTCGCCGCACCCTCTCACGCCTTCGGACCTCTCACCCCTCACGTATCCTTCTCACCTCTCACCCCTCACTCCTCACGCATCTCGTTCTATACCACAATGTTAACCAGCCGATCCTGGACGAATACCACCTTCTTGGGCCGGCTGCCTCCGACGAACCTGGCGGCGCCGGGATCCGCCAAAGCCGCCTTCACGACCACGTCCTCCGTCGCGCCCCTGGCCATCCGGAGCCGCGCGCGGACCTTGCCGTTCACCTGCACGACGAGCTCCACCTCTTCGGCCACCGCGAGCGCCGGATCGAAGCTCGGCCAGTCGGCGTCCATCACCGACGTCGTGTGGCCGAAGCGCTCCCAGCATTCCTCGGCGAAGTGCGGCGCGTACGGCGCGAGGAGGATGGCGAGAGGCTCCAGCAACGCCCGGGTCGGCGCCCCGTCCCGCAGCGCGTTCACGTACTCCATCATCGCGGCGATGGCCGTGTTGTACGACAGCGATTCGGTGTCCGCCGTGACGCGCTCGATGGTGCGATGCATCATGCGAGCAAGCTCAGGCGTCGCGGTCTCCGTGCGCCTCTGCGCCTGTGCGCCTGTGCGTCCCTGGGCCGGTGCCCCCGTGCCTACCGCCTCGACCAATCCCCACACCTTGTCCAGGAACCGCCGAATGCCCGAAATGCCGGCGTCGCGGAAGTCGCCGCCTTCCTGGTACGGCCCCAGGAACATCAGGTACATGCGGAAGGTGTCGGCGCCCCAGCGCTCCACGTACGCGTCGGGGTTCACGACGTTGCCGCGCGACTTGGACATCTTCGCGCCGTCCTTGACGATGGTGCCGTGGGCCCGGAAGCGCGCGAACGGCTCCTCGAACGGCACGAGGCCGATGTCGTGCAGCGCCATGGTGATGAAGCGCGCGTACATCAGGTGCAGCACCGCGTGCTCGTTGCCGCCGATGTACGACGCGACGGGCAGCCACTTCCGCGTCAGCCCCGCGTCGAACGCCACGTCGTCCCGGTCGGCCGACGGATAGCGCAGGAAGTACCACGCCGAGTCGAGGAACGTGTCGGAGACGTCGGTCTCGCGGCGCCCGGTCTTCCCGCACTTGGGGCAGGGCACGCGGTACCACGACTCCACCCGGGCCAGCGGCGAGACGCCGGAGTCGTCGGGCCGGAAGTCCTCGAGCGCGGGCAGCACGACCGGCAGATCCTTCTCCGGCACCGGCACCGTGCCGCAGTCGTCACAGTAGATGATCGGGATCGGCGGGCCCCAGTAGCGCTGCCGCGAGATGCACCAGTCGTGCAGGCGGTAGTTGACGACCGCCTTGCCGAGGCCCTTGGCGGCGAGCGCCGCGGTGATGGCGCGCTTCGCCTCCGCCCACGGCAGCCCGTCGTAGCCGGGGCTGTTGACCATCCGCCCGTCCGGCACCTCGGGCTCCGCCGCGGCGAGCGGCGTGGACGCGTCCTGTCCCGGCCCGGCCACGACCCGCACGATACGGCAGCTTCATCGCCGCCGCGAACTCGAAGTCCCGCTCGTCGTGGCCGGGGACCGCCATGATCGCGCCCGTGCCGTACTCCATCAGCACGTAGTCGGCGATCCAGATCGGCACCGACTCGCCGGTGGCGGGGTTGCGGGCGTAGGAGCCCGTGAACACGCCCGTCTTGGCCTTGTCGCCCACCTTGCGGGACACCAGGTCCATCGCCGACACCCGGCGCCGGTACGCGTTGACGTCGGCGCGCTGCTCGGCGGTCGTGAGGTCGCCGACCAGCGCGTGCTCGGGCGCCAGGACGAGGTAGGTCGCGCCGAAGACGGTATCGGGGCGCGTCGTGAACACCGTGATGCGCTTGCCGCCGGGCGTCTCGAAGACCAGCTCGGCGCCGTCGGAGCGACCGATCCAGTTGGCCTGGATGGTCCGCGTCGAATGCGACCAGTCCGCCGTCTCGAGATGGTCGAGCAGGCGTTGCGCGTAGCCGCTGATGGTGAAGAACCACTGGTCGAGCATCCGCTGCTCGACCTTCACGTCGGGGTGCCGCTCGCAGAAGCCGTTGATCACCTGCTCGTTGGCGAGCACGGTCTTGCACGCCGGGCACCAGTTCACCGCCGCGCGGCGCTTGACGGCCAAACCCGCGCGATAGAGCTGCAGGAAGATCCACTGGGTCCACTTGTAGTAGCGCGGATCGGTGGTCTGGACCTCGTAGCGCCAGTCCGCCATCAACCCGATGCGCTTCAGCTGCCCGCGGAACCGCTCGATGTTGCGCGGGATCAGCTCGGCGGGGTGGGTGCCGACCTTGAGCGCGAAGTTCTCCGAGTGGATGCCGAACGCGTCGAAGCCCAGGGGCTCGAACACGTCGGAGCCCTTCAGCCGGCGGTAGCGGCCCTGGATGTCGGCGCCGACGAACGCGAAGACGTTCCCGACGTGCAGCCCCTCGGCAGAGGGGTACGGGAACATCATGAGGTTGAAGAAGGGCCGCGAAGCGCCGGCGAGATCGGCGTGGTTGGTGCCGCGCTCCTCCCACCGCTGCTGCCATCGACGCTCGACGCTCTGCGGATCGTACGCGAAGGGGTCGCGATCGGGCATAATGTTGTAAGATAGCGACTTGCGGCGGCCCCGAGCCATCCCTAGCTTAGCCCCGGCCGTCATGTCATCGCCCTCCGCTCCATCGCCGCGCCTTCGCGCTCGCAGCCTTCAGCGCACTCTCGTATCCGCGGGCGTGGTCGCCGCCGTCGTCGTGCTCACGGTCGTCTCGCTCCTGGCGTGGCGCGCCGCCCGCAGCTACCTCGCGCGCGACGCGGACGCACGCCTGTCGGACATCGCCCAGCGCTCCGCCGCGCTGGTGGGGCTCTACCTGCGCGAGCGACGCGCGGAGCTCGAGCAGGTGGCCGGCAGCCCCACCGTCGTCGCGGCCGCGCAGGCGGCGGACGCCGATGCCGTCCGGCGCGGCCTGACCAGCCAGACGCCCGAAGGGCTCGAGCGCGCGTTCGCGGCGACCCGCTCCCTCGGCGCGAGCCCCGCGCTCGCCGAGTACCTGCGCGGGCTCGAGCAGCGGTCCGACTTCACCAACCTCCTGGTCACCGAGTCGCACGGCTTCACGGCGGTGGCTTCCCGCATACCGGCCCGATTCGGCCACGGCGCGCAGGACTGGTGGCAACGGGCGTTCAAGGGCGGCACGTACCAGGGACTGCCGGCGCTCGACGAGCACAGCCGGTCCGTCACCCTGCGCATGGCCACCGCGATCACACTCCAGGCGGGTGGGCGGAAGCTCGGCGTCCTGAGCGGCGAGTTCGGGATGGACAAGCTCGCCCGGCTGGTGGCTTCGTCCGACGCCAATCTGCGGGCGGAAGTCCAGACGGTGGATCGCGCGGGGCGCCTGCTCATCGGCCGTGACTCCTCGGCGCTGCTGCAGCTCGTGCCCGGCCTGGATGCGCTGGTCCTCGCCGACACGGTGACCTACGCCACCCTGCAGTCGCCGGAGCGGGGCGCCGAACGGGTCGCGGCGGCGCGCGCCTGGCCGGTCGAGTGGTGGGTCGTCGTGCGCCAGCCGGTGGCGGTCGCGTACCAGTCGGTGGAGCAGCTGGGCCGGTTGCTGCTGGTGGCGGCACTGCTCCTGCTGGTGGTGGGCGTGGCGGCCCTCACCTCGCTCGGCACCTGGCTCAACCGGCGCGTCACGATGCCGGTGGAGCGCATGGCGGAGGCGGCCACCGCCGTCGCATCCGGCGATCTGTCGCGCGAGATGAACGTGGCGCAGGGCACCAGCGAAGTGCTGCACCTGGGCGGGGCGCTGGCGACGATGCTCGAGTCGCTGCGCCGCCTGGTGGGCGCCATCCGCGCGGCGGCCGACGAGGCGGCGGCGATGGCCGCCGCAGATCAGCGCCTCCACCCAGCAGATGTCGGCCAGCGGCCAGGAGATGGCGAGCACGACGCACGAACTGTCGCAGCGCGCCCAGGACCAGGCGTCCATCGTCAAAGCCACCGCGTCCGACTCGAACCGCATCCGGGCCATCGCCGGCCGCCTGGCGACCGGCGCCCGTGACGCCGCCGAGCGCAACCGCGCGCTGCTGGCGCTCGCCGACGATCACCGCCAGCGCCTGGACGACAGCACCGCGACCCTCGCCTCGCTCGCGAGCGAGGTCGAGCAGGGCGTGGCCGAGGCGGCGGCCCTGACCGAGGCGTCGGGGCAGATCGGGCGGTTCGTCGCCCAGACCAAGGCGATCGCGACCCAGACCAACATGCTGGCCCTGAATGCCGCGATCGAGGCGGCGCGCGCCGGCGAAGCCGGCCGCGGCTTCGGCGTCGTGGCCGCCGAGGTCCGCAAGCTGGCGATCCAGGTGGCCCAGGCCGCGGTGACCACCGAGGGCACGGTGAAGGACGTGCTGAAGCGCGTGTCCGCCACCCACGAGACGATGCTGCGCGTCGGCTCCGCCAGCGAGGCCGCGCGCGGCGCCGCGCGCACCGCGAGCGAAGGGCTGATGAGCGTGGCGGAGTCGGCGCGCGAGAGCGAGCGGTTCACCCAGGACATCAGCGGCGCGGCGGCCGAATCGGAGACGCTCGTGACCGAGATCGCCCGCCGCCTCGACGAGCTCGCGCGCAGCACCGAGAGCTTCGCCGCCTCGGCGGAGGAGATCGCCGCCGCGTCCCAGGAGCAGAGCGCCGCCACCGAGGAAATCGCCGCGTCCGCCCAGGCCCTCGCCACGGCGGCCGACAAGCTCACCTCCGCCGTTCAGTCCTTCCGCCTGCGCTGAACGCACGCGGGGGCGGCCGTAGCCGCCCCCGTCCGACTGCGCATCGCCGTGGCGGCTTACTTCGGGAACGCCCCCAGGTTCACGGCCGCGCTCAGGTCGTTCCTGAGCAGCGCGTCGCCCAGCGCGGACGCGATCTCCGTCGCGACCCGGGTCTGCGCTTCCATCGTGGACGCCGCGAGGTGCGGCGTCAGCAGCAGGTTGGGGGCCGTGCGCAGCACCGAGTCCGCCGCGAGCGGCTCCGGATCGTACACGTCCAGCGCCGCGCCACCCACCCGGCCGTCCACCAACGCCTTGGCCAGCGCCGCGTCGTCGATCAGCGCGCCGCGGGCCGTGTTGACGACCAGCAGCCCTTTCTTGACCAGGTTCAGCCGCCGCTCGTCGATCAGGTGCCGGGTCGCCGGAGTGAGCTTGGCGTGCAGGCTGATGACGTCGGCGCGCTGCATCAGCGCGTCGAGGGGGATGAGGTCCAGCCCCAGGTTCTCCGCCGTCTCGGCGTTGATCCCCGGATCGTTGCCCACGACGGTCATCCCGAACCCCTTCGCGATCGTCGCCACGCGGCTCCCGATCCGGCCCACCCCGATCAGCCCCAGCGTCTTGCCCCGCAGCTCGGAGCCCTCGAACGATTTCCGGTCCCACTTGCCGGCCCCAAGCGACACGGCGGCCGGCGACACCTTGCGGGCCAGCGCCAGCAGCAGCGCGAAGGTGTACTCCGCCACGCTGTTGGAGTTGGCGCCCGGCGCGGTCAGGACCGGGATCTTGCGGCGCGACGCCTCTTCGACGTCGATCGTGTCCGTCCCCATGCCGGCGCGGGCGATGACCTTGAGCTTCGGCGCCTTGCCGATCATCGCCGCCGTGACCTTGGTCTCGCTGCGCACCACCAGCGCCACCGCGTCGGCGAGCGCCGCGTCCAGCGCCTCCGGTCCCTTGCCCACCGTCTCGACCACCTCGAAGCCCGGCATGGCTCGCAGCATCTCGAGTCCCGGCCTTGCCAAGGCGATCCGCGACTACGATGCGGTCAGGCACTCTTCAAGACCTCCTCCAGGGCGCCGAGCAGCTTCTCCACCTCGGCGACGGTGTGATCACCCATGTGGCCGATGCGGATCGTGCCGTCCTTGAGCTTGCCGTAGCCCGCGCCGATGGTGTAGCCGAACTTCGCGTCCATCGCCTTCGCCACCGCGCCGCCCAGCGCCTTCCCGCCTTCGGGCAGCTTGAGGCACGACACCGTCCAGGAGCGCCGGCCCTCCCGCGGCAGGTACGACAGCCCGAGCGCGGCGCCCGCTTCCTTGGCCACCCACTTCTCGACGCGCTCGCGCATCGCGTTGTGCCGCGCCCAGCGCTTCTCGATGCCGCCGTCCGCCGCGATGCGGTTGAGCTGCGCCTCCAGCGCGTACATGAGCGACAGCGCCGGCGTGTACGGCGTCTGCCGCTTGCGGATCGCCTCGTCGTAGGGGATCAGGTCCATGTAGATGCCGCGGTCGGGCAGCGTCTTCGCCCGCTCCAGCATCCGCGGCGACGCGACGCCGAACGCCAGGCCCGGCGGCAGCGCCAGCGCCTTCTGCGAGCCGGTCAACACGAAGTCGAGGCCCCAGGCGTCCGTCTCCACCGGCGAGCCGGCGAGGCTGCGTGACCGCGTCCACCAGGAAGAAGACGTCGGGCGCCGCGCGCACGACCTTCGGCGATCTCGCCGATCGGGTTCAGGACGCCGGTCGAGGTCTCGGAGTGCGCCGCGGTCACGGCGTCGGCCCCCGAGCCGTCGAGCAGCTGCTTCACCTGGTCCGCCTCGAACGCCTGCCCGAGCGGCACCTCGGCCTTGACGACCTCCTTGCCGCAGGCGGCCGCGATCTTGGCGAACCGCTCCGAGAACGAGCCGTTGCACAGGCACAGCACCTTGCGACGGACGCCGTTGCGGATGGCCGCCTCCATCAGGCCGGTGGCCGACGTGGCGGCGATGTAGACCGGGTTCTTGGTGCGGAACGCCGCCTTGAGCGGCTCGTCGAGGCGGCCGAGGAGCGCCTCGGTCTTGGCGCCCCGGTGGCCGATCATCGGCAGCTCCTGGGCCTTCGCGACCTCGGGGAGCACCTCGGTCGGTCCCGGCAGGAAGAACTTCCCGAACGGGGCGGTCATGCGGCCAGCAGGCTGTCGAGCAGCCCGCCCTCCACCATTTCTCTGGTCTTCACGATGTGTACCCCCTGTTGAGCCCAAGCATCGAGCAAACGCTGTGCCATATCTCGATCGATGGGCTTCATGGCGTCGCTGACGGCGTAGAGCCGAAATTGCGAATGGCGCTTCAGCAAACCTTCGATCGCGTACTTGTTGCAGACGTCCTGCGCCACCCCGTAAAGCACCACCGATCGGGGCGCGAGAATGCCGAGCACGGTCTCGACGTTTTCGTTCGTGAAGACGTCGAACCAGTGCTTGTGGAAGAGGAAGTCCCCGGGATGCGCCCGCACCCGGTCGGCCAGGGCCGCCGGATCCTCGCGACCCGGCTCGATCACCAGCGGCTCGCGGAGCCGGGTTTCGGGGATCTTCGCCTGCCCCCTGGTGCCGCGCATGCAGTGCTCGGGGAAGGTCTGCTTGAAGTCCGGGTTGGCGGACAGCTCGCGGTGACCGGGCACGTGATCGTCGGCGCTGGCGATGATGCGGATACCCTTGGCGTGCGCGGTGTCGGTGAGGCGCTTCAAGTTCGGAATGATGGCTTCGGAGTCGGGCACGTACAGCTTGCCGTCGGCGTGCATGAAGTCGTACTGCGTATCCACGTCCCAGAACACCACGTTCGCCATGACCCCTCCCCCACCGGCAGCGTGAAAGCTGCCGGTTCGACCGGGCCGGGTCAATCTGGCCGCGCCGGCGCGACCGCCACCGACTCCTAAGCGATCCGACCCCGACCGGTAATCCGCTCCTAACCCGGCCGTCATGTTCGCGCCCTAGGCTTCTCTCCGAACACCAACACGGAGGGAGCCGTGGGCGCGTACCTCATGGAGCTGCCTCATCAGGATGGCCGCGGCGGTAGCGTGGCCTCGGTCGCCGTTCACACGGCGCTGATCGCCGGCGCCCTGCTGGCGACCGTGCAGACGGCCGTGCAACCGACGGACCCTCACCCCATCATCGAGATCCAGTACCACGCGCCCCGAGCGGTCCCCGCCCCGCCGCCGGTGGGAGGGCCGACGCATTTCGCCGCACCGGGCACGTCGATCGCGCTGCCCGGCATCTCGTCCATCATTCCGCGCGTGATTCCGCCGCCGGCGACCGCGCCCTTCGACCCCGCCAGCTTCGAGGGGCTCGGTCCCGCGACGGTCTCCGCGACCTCGGACACGGTGCGACGCGGCGGCGGCGCGGTGTACGCCGCGCGCGGGGTGGACGAGCCGCCGGAGCTGCTGAGCCATCCGGCCATGACGTATCCGGAGATCCTCAGGCAGGCCGGCATCGGCGGTCGGGTGGTGATCGAGGCGGTCATTGATGCCACCGGCCGCGCGGAGCGCGGCTCGCTGCGCGTGTTGTCGGCGACCCACGCGCTGCTCGAGCAGCCGGCGCTCGCTCTCGTGGCCGGCTCGGTCTACCGGCCCGGGAAGCTCGACGGGCGCGCGGTGCGGGTGCTGGTCGAGGTGCCGGTCATCTTCCAGGTGAGCGCGCGGGGCGGTACTATGTCCGGCAGCCCATGAAACCCGTCGTCCTCGTCGGCGCCCTCGTGTTGCTGGCACCCGCCGTCCTGCGTGCGCAGGACACGTACGCCGGCTGCGGCATGGAGGGCGACGCCACCGCCTCGGCGGTGCAGGCCCTGAACCGGCTCAAGAACCGGTACACGGCGCCGGGCGCGGCGGACCTCGATTCGCAGGTGACGCTCGCGGCTCTGGTCCAGCCCGGCGACGATCGCGCGCGGTGGGACGAGGGCCGCGGCGCCGTCGATCGTCGGCTACGTCTACGACGTGAAGCCCGGCGGGATCGAGACCGTCAACTGCAAGGCGCGCGACCTGCCGGACCGCGACACGCACATCGAGCTGGTGCTGGATCCGATGACTGTCGCCGGGCCCGAGCGCGTGATCGTCGAGGTGACGCCGCGCTGGCGGGCGTTGATGGCGGCCAAGGGCGTGGACGGGTCCACGCCGGCGCTGCGGCGGCAGTACCTCGGGCGATGGGTGCGGGTCACGGGCTGGCTCCTGTTCGACGCCGAGCACGCCAACGCCGCGGAGAACACCGCGCCCGGACGCCCCCGCAACTGGCGCGCGACGGCCTGGGAGGTGCATCCCATCACGTCCATCGAGGTGGTGAACCGGCCGAGGTGATAACGCCGTTGGTAGGGGGCGGTGACCACCACCTACCACCTACAACCCACCAACCCCGTACTCTCTCCCGCGTCGTTCGGGTCCCAACAGCGCGACCACGCCGCACACGGAGCAGACGATGCCGGCGGTGACCGCCATGGCCACGGGGTAGCTGGTGCGCGCCGCGGCCAGCGCCTCGACGGTGGCGATGGTGCCCGCGATCAACACGCCGCACTGGTAGGCGAACCCCGGCAGGAAGCCGCGCACCGCGTCGGGCGCGAGCTCCGTGATGTGCGCCGGAATCACGCCCCACGCCCCCTGCACGAAGAACTGCATCAGGAACGCGCCGGCCACGAGCAGCGCCAGCGAGGGCGCGAACGCCCACACCGGAATCACGGCCAGCGCGCCGACCAGGGCCACGGCGATGGAGCGCCGCCGCCCCAGCCGGTCGGAGACGAAACCCACCAGCACCCCGCCGGCGATGGCGCCGAGCATCGAGAAGGCGGTGAGCGCCGCGCGCTGGGTCGGCGTGAAGCCCCGCGCGCGCTGCAGGAAGGTGGGATACATGTCCTGGGTGCCGTGCGAGACGAAGTTCATCATCGCCATCAGCAGCACCAGGTACAGGAACAGCTTCCAGTGCCGCAGGATCGTGCGCCCCAACCCGCTCCAGCTCGACGCGCGGGAGCGCCTCCACACCTCGGACTCCTTCACGCGGTAGCGCACGAACAGCGCCAGCAGGGCCGGCAGGCCGCCGATGAAGAACAGCGGCCGCCAGCCCCAGCGCGGGAAGACGAAGTAGAAGGACAGCGCCGCCAGCAGGTAGCCGACCGCGTAGCCCTGCTGCAGCAGGCCCGACAGCACGCCCCGGAGCCGCGGCGGCACCTTTTCCATCACCAGCGACGCCCCCACGCCCCATTCCCCGCCCATCCCGATGCCGAACAGCGCCCGCAGCACGAGGAAACTGGCGAAGGTGGGCGCGAGACCCGACAGCACCTCGACGACCGAGTAGAAGACCAGGTCCACCATCAGGGGGAGGCGGCGGCCGTAGCGGTCGGCCAGCAGGCCGAAGACGAACGCGCCGACCGGCCGGAAGGCCAGCGTCAACGCGATGGACGCGGCCACCTCGGCGTCGGTGCGGTGGAACTCCCTGGCGATGGCCGTCAGGGTCATGACGACGAGGAAGAAGTCGAAGGCGTCGAGCGTCCAGCCGAGGAAACCGGCGGCGACGGCGGCGCGGTGGTCCGGGGCCGGAGCGGGAATCGAAGAGTCCATGCCGGCCGCCAACTTACCCCAAAAGCGCGAGGCCCGCTCGGTCGGAGCGGGCCTCGTCGCTGGCTGCCGGATGGCCGCTAGATGCCGATCGCCTCGGGAGGCTGGCTCTTCGGCACCGGCTTCTTCTTCTCACGGCTCATCGCGGGCTCCAGGGTGACGGGTCGGTGAATAGGTATGCACGTGAATGTATTTATATGCATAACCGTCCCGCCCCGCAAGTCCCGCTACCCCACCCGCTCCAGCCGGGGATTCGGCCGGTACTCGCGCCCCACCTTGGCGCACGGCCGGCCGTCCACCAGCACCACGTCGGCGGTGAAGTCGAACCGCCCCTGGTAGAGCGAGGAGCCCACCCCGTACGCGTCCACCGGCGCGCCCTGCTCCTCGAACTGGCGGATCTTCTCCACGGTGAACCCGCCCGACACCACGATGCGCACGTGCTCGAACCCCTCGCGGTCGAGCGCCGCCCGGACGTTGCGCACCAGCTGGGCGTTGACCCCGGTGGGCCGGAACGTCCCCATCTCGGGGATGAGCGACTTGTCCACCATCGTCTCCGAGGTGTCGAGCCGCACGCCGTGCAGCCGGGAGCCGAGCGCGCGGGCGCAGGCGAGGCTGGTGCCCACGCAGTCGTTCTCGAAGTCCACCAGGGTGATGACCCGCACCGACTCCGGCACGTGTTCCGCGAACCGCAGCGTCGCCTTGACCGTGTCGCCGCCGTAGGCCGCGATCAGCGCGTGCGGCACGGTGCCTACGCCCTCGCTGCCCCACCACGAGGCCTGCGCGTCCGTCGAGACGCCGATCGCGCCCGCGATGTGCGCCGCGTAGCCGTCGCCGGTCTGGACCAGCCAGTGATCGTGCCGCGCGGGGAAGAACATGACCTCCTTGGGCCGCGCCGCCTCCACCACCAGCCGCGTGTTGGTGCCGACCTTGGTGCGCCGCGCCAGCACGCCGAGGTAGAGGGTCTCGAGGTGCGCGAACGCGTCGTAGGGCCCCTCGATCAGCATCACCGTTTCCCACGGCTGGATCTCGTCCCCGTCATACAGGGCGTGCACCGTGAGGTCGCGCCACTCGATCGCGCACTGCTTCAGGATGGCGATCGCCTCGTCCACGCCGCCGAGAAAGGCGGGCGTCTTGCCGAAGACCTGCATGGTCACCCGCGGCCGGTTGCCGTTGGCGAGCAGGATCTCGCGCGTGCGGACGAAGTATTTGTCGGAGTAGTAGCCCGCGCGCATCTTCTCGACGGGCAGGTGGAAAATGGACGGATCCAGCCGGGGACGTCGGGTCATCGCGCCTCGAGATGCATCGCCTTGAGTTCCCGGATCTCGGCCCGCAGCCGCGCGGCGTTGGGAATGTCCGGGTAGGACGCCAGAATCCGCCGCAGCTCCACCACGGCCCGGCCGTAGTCCTTGAGGTTGTCGCGGCAGATGTTCGCCGCCAGCAGCGCGAATCCCGCCCGCCGGCGGGGGTCGCTCGCGCGCTTCTCGCCCTCGTGCGCCGCGAACAGCGCCAACTCGTAGTCCTTGAGCTCCCGCAGGGCCAGCTGGCCGAGCCGCTCGCAGGAGACCAGGTCAACCGGGTCGGCGGCGATCACCGCGCGGTAGGCCGCCGCCGCTTCGTTCACCCGACCGCGCGCCACCATGGCCTCGATGTTCGAGTGCTGGTTGACGGACGGCGTCGAAGACCCGCTGGGCAGCGTGAGGGAGGCCACGGCGCTGGCGCCGGGATGCAGCAGCACGCCCTCGAGCACCCCGTACAGCAGCACGAACAGCCATCCGGCGAGCGCGGCCACGAGCGGGGCCCAGTTCAACGCCACCACCACCTCGATCAGGCTCACGACGGTGGCGAGCCCCATCACCATGACGAGAAATACGAACCGGCCCTTCGGCGTGGCCGCCGAGACGTTTTCCAGCCCCCACATGCCGCCCTTTCGCCGGAACGCGACTATCTAAGCGGGGCGCCGGGACGGCGGCAAGAGCCGCGGGCTGGCGGCCGCTACTTCCCCTTCCTCTTGTCCTTGTTCTTCCCGCCCTTCTTGACGCCCAGCCCTTCCTCGATCGTCTCCACGATGGTGCGCAGGGTGCGGATGCGGGCCCACAGCTTGTCGTTCGACTCGACGATGGTCCAGCGCGCGTAGGTGGTGCTGGTGTTCTGGAGCATGTCCACCACCGCCTGCCGGTAGGCGTCCCACTTCTCCCGGTTGCGCCAGTCCTCCTCGGTGATCTTGTACTGCTTGTATTCGACCTTCTCGCGCTCCTTGAAGCGGCGCAGCTGCTCCTCCTTCGAGATCTGCAGCCAGAACTTCACCACGATCGTCCCGAAGTTGGTGAGCGAGAGCTCGAACTCGTTGATCTCCTGGTAGGCCCGGCGCCACTCCGCCTCGCTGCAGAAGTGCTCCACCCGCTCGACCAGGACGCGTCCGTACCAGGTGCGGTCGAAGATGGCGAGGTGGCCGGCCTTGGGGATCTGCCGCCAGAACCGCCACAGGTAGTGATGCGTCGCGTCGTCGCCCTTGGGCGCGGCGATCGGCACGACCGAATAGCCCCGCGGATCGAGGTTCTCGGTCACGCGGCGGATGTTCCCGCCCTTCCCGGCCGCATCCGAGCCCTCGTACGCGATGATGACCGCGCGCCGCTCGTCGTAGCAGCGGTACTCCAGCTCGCGGAGCCGCACCTGGTATTCCTTGAGCTGCTCCTCGTACTCCTTCCGCTTCAGCGACTTGGTGAGGTCCACCTTGTCGAGAACGGTCTGCATTTCCTTCAGGGCCTGCACCGACACGCTGGCGCGCGCCGCACGCTTGGGCGCCGGCTGCTCCGCCTTGGCGGCCAGCGCCGACTGCATCGCGTCGGCCAGGGTCTTGAACACCTTGATGAGCCGGTAGCGCTTGTCCGTGGCCTCGACGATGGTCCACGGGGCGTACGCCGTGTTGGTCCGCTCGAACATCTCCTCGGCGGCCTCGGCGTAGTCGTCGTACTGCTTGTGGTGCTCCCAGTCCTCCTTGGTCACCCGCCACGAGTCGTACTTGCTCTTCTCGATCTCCTTGAAGCGCTTCTTCTGCTCCTTCTCGCTGATGTGCAGCCAGAACTTGACGATCACCATCCCGTCGTCGCTCAGCATCCGCTCGAACTGGGCGATCTCGTTGTAGGCCGAACGCCACTGCTCCGGCTTGACCAGCTTCTCCACCCGCTCGACCAGCACCCGGCCGTACCATGAGCGGTCGAACACCGCCATCTCGCCGCGCCCCGGGATCTTGGTCCAGAACCGCCACAGGAACGGCCGCAGCCGCTCCTCCTCGAGCGGCGCCGAGATCGGATGGACCTTCACGCCCCGGGGGTCGAGCCGCTCGACCAGCTTGCCGATCGTCTCGCCCTTGCCGGCGGCGTCCCACCCCTCGAACACCACGGCGACCGGGATCTTGGCGTCGAAGCAGCGGCGCTGCAGGTCGCGCAACTTGTCCCGCAGCTCGGGGAACGACTTGTCGTACGCGTCCTTGCCAATTTTCTTGTCGAGGTCGAGCGTCTCGAGCATGGCCGGCACCTCGAGCTGCTGAGCAGGGTAGGACCGATCCAGCGACTGGCTCCCACTAGATGGCACGGCGCTCCCGGCGCCGTCAAGCGGAAAGGCGCATGGACAACCTCTGTCACACGCTGGTCGGCGCCGCGCTGGCCGAGGCCGGCCTGGGCCGCAAGACGCCGCTGGCCACGGCGACGCTCCTGATCGGCGCGAACATCCCCGACGTGGACGGCATCCTGTACTGGCTGAACCGGCCGGTGGACGCCCTGGGCTTCCGGCGCGGCTGGACCCACGGCATTCTGGCCGTGGCCGTCTGGCCCTTCGTGCTGACCGGGCTCATGCTGGCGTGGGATCGCTGGGTGCGCCGCCGCGGCCACCCCGAACGCGCGCCCGCCGACCCGCGCACGCTCGTGCTGCTCTCGCTGCTGGCGGTGGCCACCCATCCGCTGCTCGACCTGCTGAACACCTACGGCGTGCGTTTGCTCATGCCCTTCAGCGGGCACTGGTTCCACGGCGACACGCTGTTCATCGCCGACCCGTGGATGTGGCTGGTGCTGGGCGCGGGGTGGCTGGTTGCGTTCGTGCGGCGGCGGCGCGGCGCGGCGCGCCCCGAGCGCGTGGCCCGCGCGTCGCTCGCGCTGGCCGGCGCCTACGTCCTCGCCATGGCGGCGTCCAACCTCGAGGCGCGCGGGATCGTCCGTCGCGCCGCCGTCGCCGAAGGCGGCCCGCGGTCGCGGCGCTGATGGTCTCGCCGCTCCCGCTGAATCCGTTCCGCCGCAACGTGGTGATGCAGCGCGGCGACGGCTACGAGCTGGGGTCCTTCGATTGGCTGGCGCGGCCGCACTACCAGTCCGAGCGCGTCGTGCCGCGCGAAAGCGGTCTCGACGCACCGGCGGTCCGCGCGGCCGCCGCGGCGACCCGGGCGGGCCGCATCTTCCTCGACTGGGCGCGCTTCCCCGTCTTCGACGTGGTGCCCACGACCGCCGGCTACGAGGTGCTCCTCGCCGACGCACGCTACACCCTGTCCGGCCGCGCGCGCTTCGGCGCGGTGGCCATCATGGTCCCGCGGGCGATATCTTCTCCGCCTGCCGTGAACCCGCCCCAGGAGTCTCCGTGATCGACGCCCTGTCCCGCCGCGACTTCGTGCTGAGCAGCGCCGCCGCCCTGCCCCTGGTCCGCACCGTCGCGAAGGCCGGCGCCGGCCGGCTCGGCGCGCCGGCGCTGCGCCTCCGTCCGCCGGCGCGGCCGGTCGTCGTCGCCTCCGCCAACGGCATCCGTGGCGTGGCGAAGGCGATGGACCTGATCGCGAACCACGGCGCCGACACGCTCGACGCCGTGATCGAGGTCGTGAAGATCGAGGAGCTGGATCCCGACGACATGGCGGTGGGCTACGGCGGGCTCCCCAACGCGGACGGAGTCGTCCAGCTCGACGCCGCGTGCATGCACGGGCCCACCCGGCGCGCCGGCGGGGTCGGCGCGCTCGAGGGGATCAAGACGCCGAGCGAAGTGGCCCGGTGCGTCCTCAAGTACACCAACCACGTCCTGCTGGTGGGAAAGGGCGCGCAGGATTTCGCCGTGCAGTTCGGGTTCCGGATCGAGGACCTGCTCACCGACAAGTCGCGCGAGGCGTGGCTGCGCTGGCGCGCCAGCCTGAGCCCCGACGACAACTACCGCGACGTTCCCGAGGGCGCGGTGTTCGCCCACCCGCCGCACGGCACCATCAACTGCAGCGCGATCAACACCAACGGCGACATCTCCAGCGTGACGACCACCAGCGGGCTCGCCTGGAAGGTCCCCGGCCGGGTGGGCGATTCGCCCATCGTCGGCGCCGGCCTGTACGTGGACAACGACGTCGGGGCCGCCGGGTCCACCGGCCTGGGCGAGTGCAACATCATGGTGTGCGGCGGGTTCTCCACGGTCGAAGGGATGCGGCGCGGCCTCGCGCCCACCGACGCGTGCCTCGAGACGCTGCGGCGCGCGGTGGCGATGACCGAGCCGCGACTGCTCGACGCCGCGGGGCGCCCCACGTACGACCTCCAGTACTACGCGCTCAACAAGCGCGGCGAGTTCGGCGCGGCCGGCATCTACCCCGGCGCGCAGTTCGCGGTGCACGACGCCCGCGACGCCCGCCTGGTGGACTGCGCGCACCTGCTCGAAAGGCCCGCGGGCCGATGACGCTGACGAGGGCGGCGGCGGGGGCGGCCGTCGCCCTCCTGCTGGCGATTCCGCGCCTCGCGCACGCCCAGGTGCCGGACGAGCCGTGGTCCTGGCTGCTGGTGCCGCTGCCGACGTACAACTCGCTCGACGGGCTCGGGGTCGAGCTGGTGGGCGGGTGGTGGAAGTCCGCGCCGCCGGGACCGATCCCCAACGGCGCGACGATCAGCCCCGGCGCCAGCATCTCCACCAGCGGGACCCAGACCCTGTCGCTCACCTACAACAACACCGGCCGCGTCCCCGGCTGGCGGTTCCTGGGCATCGTGGGCTACGAGCGGTTCGAGCGCGCGCCCTACTTCGGCCTCGGCAATTCCAGCGTGGTGAGCGACTCGCTCGAGGCCGCCAACGGCGGCGACGCGCACTACTACCGCTACTCGCTCACGCGCTACACGGCCGTCGCCGCGGTGCAGCATCAGATCGCGGGCGCCGTGCGTCTCCATCTCGGCGTCCAGTACCGGCGCTACCGCGCGCTGCCGCTGGGCGGTGCCCCGACGGCCCTCGGCGCCGACCTGGCGAGCGGCGCGGCGGGGGACACCGGCTCCTCCGCCAGCTTCGAGGTGCGGGGCGGCGTGCTGTTCGACACCCGCGACGAGGAAGCCTCTCCCGCGCGCGGCGTGTTCATCGAGGCCATGGGCGCGAAGGCGGTGAAAGGTCTCGGTGACTTCGCGTACACCCGGTGGGCGTTCGATGCCAACGAGTTCGTGCCCGCCGGAGCCGAGACGGTCGTGGCCTTCCGGCAGGCGGTGCAGGTCGCGGCCGGGACGATCCCCTTCTACATCGAGTACGAGCGGCTGACCACCTGGCTCCCGACCGACGGCTTCGGCGGCGCCGCGACGCTGCGACAGAACATCCCCGGCCGCTGGCTCGCCCCGAACACGGCGCTCGCGAGCGCCGACCTGCGCTACAAGTACTGGGACACGGCCATCGGCATCAGCCCCGTCCGTCTCTGGCTGGTCGCGCACGTGGACGCCGGCCGCGTGTGGGGCACGGCGGACCCGTTCCGCTGGTCGGACATCCACAGCGGGTACGGCGTGGGTGCGATCGGCCAGTTCGGGAGGTCCGGCCTGTTCGGCCTCGAGTTCGGCTGGAGCCCGGACGCCCACCTGCAGTTCGGGACCACGGTGACGTTGGGGTACTGAGAGTGAGAGGTGAGAAGTGAGGGGTGAGACGGATAAGTGAGAAGTGAGAAGACGAAGTGAGAGGACGCGTCGCACCTTCTCACGCCGTTCAACCTCTCACCTCTCACCTATCCGTCTCACCTCTCACTTCTCACCTCTCACGTTGTATCCTTTCCCCATGCCCCTCGCAGCCTTCCCGAACGGCCTCGGACCGCTCCTGCACGGGCATCCGCTCGGCGGCGCTGGCTGACGCTGTTTGCGGCCGGCGTCGCCACCAGCCTCACACCCTGCATCTATCCCATGATTCCCATCACGGTGGGTGTGATCGGCGGCGGCGCCAGCGCGGGAAGATCCGCGCGGCGGACCGCCGGCCTCACGCTCACCTACGTCGCCGGCCTCGCCCTGCTGTATGCCACGCTCGGACTGCTGGCGGGGCTGTCGGGATCCCTGTTTGGCACGATCTCGGCGAGCTGGTGGGCGCGCCTGCTGACCGGCAACCTGCTCCTGATCTTCGCGCTCGCCATGCTGGACGTCTTTCCGGTGAGCGCTCCGGCACGGCTGCTGGCCCTCGTGGGCAATCTCAAGGGAGGCTCGTACCCGGCGGTCTTCGCGCTGGGGGCGACGTCCGGCGTGGTGGCCGCGCCGTGCGGCGCGCCGGCGTTCGCGGCGGTCCTCACCTGGGTCGCGTCGACGAGGAGCGGGCCGCTCGGCTTCCTCTACTTGTTCGTCTTCTCGCTGGGTATGACCGCGCTGCTCGTCCTCGTCGGCCTCTTCTCCGGTACCCTCGCCGCCCTGCCCAAGGCGGGTCGCTGGATGGAATGGAGCAAGCGGGGCGCCGGCGTGGTACTACTGGCGATGGCCGAGTTCTACTTCATCCAGGCAGGGCAGGTATGGTAGGTCGAGTCGGTTCCATCGCGCGCGCGCTGGGCGCAGCCACGGTGTTCGCGCTGGCCCATCCGGCGCTCGCGCTGGCGCAAGACGAGGACGTGGGCCTGCCCATCGGCACGGCCGCGCCATCCGCCGCCGTCCAGGACCTGGACGGCAAGGCCGTCGACCTGGCCCAGTTGGTGGGCCACAAGCCCGTCCTGTTCGAGTTCTGGGCGACCTGGTGCCCCATCTGCCAGGCCCTCATGCCGAGGATCGAGGCGGCACACGCCAAGTTCGGAGACCGGGTGGACTTCGTGGAAGTGGCCGTCGCCGTCAACGAGACGCCGGAATCCGTGCGGCGCCACCTGGCCTCGCATTCGTATCCGTTCCGCTTCCTCTTCGACGCCACCGGCGCGGCGGTGCGCGCGTATCAGGCGCCCACCACCTCCTACGTGGTGGTCGTCAACCAGGCCGGCAAGGTGGTCTACGCGGGCACCGGGTCGGATCAGGACATCGACGCCGCCATCCGCCGCGCGACCGGCAGCTAGGCGGCGCCTATCCGGGGCCCCTCCGCCTTTCGAGTCGTTCCTCACTTCACCGGCCCACTCAGCGCCTCGTCCAGCAGCCCCTGGGCCAGCCGGCGCTCCTGCAGCTGCCCGAGCCGCAACACGTCCACCAGGGCCAGCAGCCGGTAGATCTGCTCGTCGCCCAGAGCCGCCAGGGGCGCCGCGCGGTATAGCGGCACCAGCGTCACGCCCCGCGTCTTGGCCTCGCCGTCGGGCCACACCGCGGACGGACCGCCGGGAATCTTCCCGGCGAGCGGCGGGGCCGAAGCCGCGGTGGGTACGCCCGGTGCCTCGGGGCCCAGAAGGGCTGGAAACACGTAGCGCACCCCGTGGACCAGGAACTCGAGCAGCGCCTGCCGATTGACCCGGCGCTCCGCCGTCTGGACCAGGCCCGCCCGTTCGAGCCGGCGGACGCCGCGATGTACCTCCGCCACGCCGAGGTGGAGGCCGCGCGCCATCGCCTGGTAGTGGGCCCCCGGCGTACGCGCGAGCTGCAGGGCGACGGCGACGTCGCTCGGACGGAGGGACAGCTGCTGGCTCACAGGCGTGATTCCATATTCCGGAATCGGTAACTTATTGTGCACAAACATGCTGCGCAACTGCATTGAACGACGAAGGCCAGGCGATTGCCTGGCCTTCGCGTCATGTCAGGGAGTCGAAACCTAGTGGGACTGCGTCGAATCCACGCCGGCCACCGAGTCGATCGCCGCACCCAACGCCGTGTACGCGGTCGGATCGATCTCCCGGAACGGCGCCGCCTCCCAGGCGATCTTCCCGTCGGGCCCCACGATGAACAGGGTCCGGTTGTCGAGGTGATAGGCCGGCAGGTAGGCCCCGTACAGCTTGCCCACCACGGAGCCCGTGTCGCTGGCCATCAGGAACGGGAACTCGTCGTCGTGCGCCCACGACGCCAGGGCGTCGGCCGAGTCGGCGCTGATGCCGATCAGGACCACGTTCCGGCCACCGTGGAACAGCTTCGCGTACTGATCACGGTACGCGTGCATTTGAATCGTTCAGCCGCGCGTCCTGGCCTTGAAGAAGAACGCCATGACGACGGTCTTGCCCCGGAAGCTGCTGAGCCGGACCGGGGCCTTGAGGACGCCGAACCGGGTGGCGCCGGTCAAGGCGAAGTCGGGCGCCGGCTGGCCCACGGCGAGAGGCGTCGGAGGCGCCGGTTGCTGCGCGCGCGCCAGCGGCGCCGCGGCCGCCAGGGCCGCACCGGCGATGAGGGGAACGGTGAGACGAGCACGCATCCGCGGGACCTCC
This sequence comes from uncultured Gemmatimonadales bacterium, assembly GCA_963718005.1. Lineage (GTDB taxonomy): Bacteria > Gemmatimonadota > Gemmatimonadetes > Gemmatimonadales > JACORV01 > Fen-1245. Next base: position 137,084 of record CAVQXV010000004.1, on the reverse strand, counting down.
GAGAGGATGGGGAGACACGGGGTGTGTGGGGATCGAGCCCAAAGATACGTACACCGGAGGCGGGATGCTGGGTTCAACGGCGGAGCCGGGGAAACCGCGGCCTGGGTAGGCCGGGGCCTATCGCCCGCCCCGACCACCAGCCATGACCGCCAGGATCTCCCGCAGGGTGGATTCGCCACGGTCGCGCGCGTACCAGCGCCGGACTTCGGGGAAGTAGTCCTTCGACGTCCGGCCCTGGGCCCGCTCCTTCGTCACGAACGCCTGCAGCTCCCCCGGCCTCGAGCCCCAGCGGCCGATCTCCTCCATCGCGGCGGACAGCACGATCACGACCGGGATCGCCCGGGCTCCCGTGGGGCCCAAGTAGAGGTCCATGACCTCCGGGTGCTCGTCACGCCGCAGGATCCGGAGGTCGATGCCCGCCGCCTCGGCGAACCGCGCCAGCACGGGCATCGTGCTCGACGCGTCGCCACACCAGTCCTCCGCCAGGACCACGAACCGGAAGGCGCCGCCGCCGCCCAACCGCCCCGCCTCCGCCAGCGCCCACTCCGGCACCCGCGTCGTGCGGTAGACCCCCGTCCACAGCTCGCAGTGCTGGGTGGATTCCTTCACGAACCGGTCGAACGTGAGGGCGGAATCCCAGAGGGCGGCGAAGGGCCAGGGCATGGGCTGAATACTAACGTGAGAGGTGAGAAGTGAGACGTGAGAGGGATAGCGTGAGGGGTGAGAAGGACCAAAGGCGTGAGAGGGTGGCCTTCGCCCTCTCACGCCTTTCTCCCTCTCACTTCTCACTTCTCACTTCGCCTTCTCACTTCTCACCCCTCACGCCTCACCTCTCACTTGAGGACGTGAATATTCCTCTCCTCGCAGATCTTGTTCAGCTGATCCGGCCACACCGTCACGCTGACTTCGCCCAGGTGCGCCTTCCGGAGCAGGTACATCACCGTGCGCGACTGGCCGATGCCGCCGCCCACGCTGAGCGGGATCTCGTCTTTCAGAATCGCCTGGTGATAGGGCAGCTTCAGGAAGTCGAGCTGGCCGCTGATTTCGAGCTGCTGCTTCAGCGTCTCCTTGGTGACCCGGATCCCCATCGAGCTCAGCTCGTGCCGCCGCTTGGTGACCGGGTTCCAGACCAGGATGTCCCCGTTCAGCCCGTGCATCGGCTTGCCGCTCTCCGACTGGGTCGGCGTCACCCAATCATCGTAGTCCGCGGCGCGCATCTCGTGCGGGTACCCGTCCTTCAGCACCCAGCCGATGCCGATGATGAAGACGGCGGGGTACTTCTGCAGGATCTGCGTCTCGCGCTGCTTGCGCGGCAGGTCCGGGTACATGTCCAGGATCTCTTCGGCGTGGAGGAACTTCAGCTCCTGCGGCAGCGGCGGGTAGCGCGGGTCCTTGAGCTTCGGGAACATGTCCATGACCTGCTTTTCCGCCCCGACGATGACCTTCCAGATCCGGCGCACCACGTCCTTGAGGAACGCCAGGTTCCGCTGGTCCGCCGTGATGGTCCGCTCCCAGTCCCACTGGTCCACGTAGGATGAGTGGTCGTGGTCGAGGAAGTAGTCCTTGCGGACCGCGCGCATGTCCGTGACCAGACCCTCGCCCGGCTTCATGCCGAATTGCTTCAGCGCCATCCGCTTCCACTTCGTCGCCGCCTGCACCACCTGCGCGTGAATCCGCTCGTCGAGACCCAGTCCGGCCGGGAACTCGACCGGCGTGCGCGACCCGTCGCGGTCCAGGTAGTCGTTCACGCCGCTCTCGCGGCTCACGATCAACGGCACTTCGACCCGGATCAGGTTCAACTCCCGGCACAGCCCGTCCTCGATGAACCGCTTGGCCGCACTGACCGCGATCTGCGTTTCCTTGGGATCGAGCAGCGACTTGTAGTCCTTCGGGAGGACCTTCGCGACCTCGTCGTAGGTGCTGATGCCGGGACCGGCGAGATCGGCCTTCTTATCTGCCATCGATCTACTCCCCTTTCGTCTGTGCCCCTCGGCGTTTGGCTCGAGTCTGCCTGCACTGCCGAGATGGCTACGCAAGCTCCGTTCCCCACCGGAGCGGCGGCCGTGAATCCCGCCGCCCCCCGTGGCTTAGCCGACGATCAAGGGACGTGGCCGGTGCGGACGGCGTGGATGAAATCGGTGTAGGCGGGCTGGCGGCCGGCCGCCCTGACGTCGCCGGCGATCTGGCCCCGGTGATAGGCCGAATGGATCACGACGTGCGTCAGAACGTCCTCCACCGTGCTCGCGAAGGACTCACCCTTGGAGTTGGTGTAGGCCACGCGCTCGGCCAGCCGGGCCGGCACGCTGCGCGCGAGGAACAGACTCCACAGGCTCTCGAGCTCGTCGAGCCAGGTTTCGCACTGGGCCGTGGAGAGGTCGGGCCAGACGGGCAGCGCCGCCTTCTCGCCCGTGAGCCGCGCGTGCCACAGCAGCTCGGCGGCCACGATGTGCCCCATCAGCTTGCGGCCGCGGGGCGGGGGCGACGCCGCGGCGCGCAGCGACGCCAGGGCCTCACGATTCGCCCAGCCGTCGTAATGGAACAGGCGTTTGAAGTCGGGCATCGGCGTGAGTCCGGCTAGCGGAGGAACTGCGCCAGGCGCTCCAGCAGCTTCGGCCACCGGCCGGAGGCGGAGCGATCCGCCACTCCGTACTCCGCCAGGGCGCAGTGGGTTCCCCGCGGCGTGCGCCGCAGGATCACGACCAGCTCGCGCGGAGCGTCCGGGGCGCCGGTGAGCGACCAGCGCACGTAGCGGCTCTCGACGCTGTCGCGCACCTCGGTGCCCGCCAACGCGCCCTCGCTCCACCGCGCCAACACCTGCGGGTCGGTGAGCGCCCGGAACACCGCGTCCGGTCCGGCCGGGATCTCGGCCGACGCGAAGTACCGTGCGCTCCGGGCTGGATTCGCGACGGATGCCCTCGCGTCCTTGCCGCTTTCGACGAGCAGGCCCAGGGCCGCCAGCGCCTGCAGCCACCCGGCGAAATGACCCGCGACCGCGTCCTGCGCGCCGGGGCCTTCCGGCCAGCCTTCGTGCCGCACGTCCGCCAGCGTGCCGGACGGCACGGGCGTCAGCGTGATCTCGACCGCCGTCCCGGTCGCGCCGCCGATGGGCGGCCACGGCGCGCGCAGCGTGGATGGGATGCGCAGGTCCGTGCCCTCGGGCCACGCGCTGATCGGGAGCGCGTCGAGCACGACCTCCGGCCGGTCCACCAGTTGCCGCCACACCGCGTCGGGCTGGGCGGCGACGAAGCTCTGGATGTGGATCGTCTCCACTACGGATTCCTCACGGCCGCTGCGTGACCTGCGCGGTCAACAGCCAGGCGCCGTCGGGGTCCACCCGCACCTCCGCGGGCGATGCGGCAAGATCCAGCGTCAGGCTCTGGCGCGCGGCCGACAGGGCGAGGGTGCGGCGTACGCGCTCCCCGCTCCCGCTCACGAACTCGAGCGTCAGCGCCGGCACCTCGAACAGACCCCACGCGGCGGGCTGGTTCTGCGCCAAGTCCAGCGTGATCCGGCGGCCGGCCGCGTCGTACCGCCACTCCACCTCGAGGCGCGGATACCCGGGCTGGTGCAGCCACTGGGAGAAGAACCAGCCGAGCCGCCGGCCGGAGGTCCGCTCCATCACGCGCTGAAAGTCGGCGCTCGTCACCGAGGAATCCCGGTACGCGCGGTAGTACGCGCGGATGCCCCGCCAGAACGCGGAGTCGCCCAGCGTGCCGCGCAGCATGTGCAGCACCCAGGCGCCCTTGTTGTAGCTGTTGGCGTTGAGCAGGCGCGTCAGCACCGTCTCGGCCGTGTCCACCAGCGGCCGGTCCACCACGGACGAGCGCAGGTAGCCGCGCATCAGGCCGGCCATACCACGGGCCATCACCGAGTCGCCGTCGAGCGCGCTTCCCACGACCAGGGAGAAGTAGTCGGCGAACCCCTCCGACAGCCACAGGTCGTGGAAGTCGCGCTCGGTCACCGCATCGCCGAACCACTGGTGCGCCGTCTCGTGGCGCACGACGCCCTCGTTCAGGCGGCGCGCGATGTAGGGCTGCTCGGCGTAGAAGATCGCCGTCGAGTTCTCCATGCCGCCGTAGCGCGTGGACGACTCGACGTGCGCCAGCTTCTCGAACGGGAACGGTCCGACCAGCCGCTGCATGGTCTCCACGATCTCGGTCGCGCGCCGGAACGGCACGGAGTCGGCGAATGCCGAGTCCTCGGGCTCGGCCCAGACCTCGATGGGGATCGTGTCGCGACCCGCGATCACCGGCCGGTGCCGGCTCACGCTCAGCCGGCCGGCCCCGACGACCATCGTGTACGTCGGGATGGGGCGGCGCTCCCGGTACGCCCACCAGGTGCGGCCGTCCGCCGCGGCGGTGCGCCCCACCGGCCGGCCGTTGGCCACGACCCTCCAGCCGGCGGGCGCGCTCACGCGCCACGTCACCATGGCCTTGTCGGCCGGGTCGTCCACGGTCGGCAGCCAGTGGCGGGCACGATCCGGCCAGTCGTCCGCGAACGCCGCCTCGCGCCCTCGCCCGTCCGGGTGCAGGAACAGGCCGTCGGCCGGCGCGCCGTGATAGAACACCGTGACGCTGTCCAGTCCGCGGCCCGGCCGGGGCGCCAGCGCGATGCGAAGCCGACGGCCGTCGTAGCTGAACGGCCGCCGCACGAGCGGTTCCGAGCGCCCCGGGTCGGGCGACTCCGCGGAATCCACCGTGAGCCCGACGAGGTCGAGCGCCAGCGTATCGGGCGCCCGGCGCATGCGGGCGAAAGGCGATGGTGGCGGCCGCTTCGATGGTGTCGCCGGTATCGGGGAGGACGACCTGAAAGGTGTACGACACGACGGCGATGCCGGCGCGGGTGGTCTGCTGCGCCTGCGCGGCCACGCCAGCCCCGCAGGTGAGCGCGCCCGCGAGCACCGCCCGCCGCCAGCACGGACTCAGACGGCCGCCTCGGCTGCCGCGTTCGACGCCGCGCGCCTACCTGGCATACACGCCGTCCAGGGCGCTGGCCGGGGCCGGCACGGCTGTGGCGCGGCTGTTCAGCGCCTCCTCTTCCGCCCGACCCACTTCGGCTTCGACCCGTTCCTCCACCTCCGCGAGCGCCGGGGCGCCGACTCCCAGGCCCTTCAGGTGCTCTTCGTACAGCCCGATCGGGTCCTTCCTGCCCCACGCGGCGAACCACTCCGCCGGGAACAGCTCCCGCGCCTCGCGCTCGTCGTGAGTCGCGTGCCCGCCCATCCGGAAGGTGTCGCCCACCAGCATGACGGGGCCCGCGCCGGCGCGACAGCGCTCCGCCGCCAGGCGCGCGGCGGCGTAGGCGTCGAGCACGTTGTTGCCGTCGAACGAGGCGCCGCTCATCCCGTACGCCTCCGGCAGCTCGCTGAAGTCCTCGCCCAGGTGATGCTGGCCGAGCCGGGTGCCGAGCGCGACCTGGTTGTTGTGGATGATGAAGATGGCCGGGACCTTCTGGACCGCCGCGAAGTTCAGCCCCTCGTGCGCGGTGCCCGTCTTGGTGGAACCGTCGCCGATCCAGGTCAGGGCCACGAACCCCTCGCGGCGGATCCGGCTCACCAGCGCCATGCCGGCCACCACCGGCACCACGTCGCCCACGTGGGAGATGGGCTGCAGGACGTGATGCGCCATGGAGCCGGCGTGCAGGTCACGCCCGCCACTCGGGGCGTCGGCCGTACCGAGGTAGCTGCGGAAGTTGTCGGCGATCGGCATGCCCATCTCGGCGCAGGCCCCGGCATTGCGGATCATCGGCACCACCACGTCGCGCGAGCGGTCGAGCGCGTGCACCGGCCCCACCGTCATCGCCTCCTCGCCCGTGCCCAGCCAGGCCTTGGAGAGGACGCCGGTCCGGACCCAGCGCTTCAGCACGATGTCCTGGAGGCGGGTGCGCACGAGTCCGGCGTACAAGTCGAGCAGCGCGGACTCGTCGAGCGCCTCGACCACGCGGCGGCGCTCCGGATCGCGCCGCGCCGTCTCTCCGAACGCGGTCACCAGCTCCGGGTCAGCGCGCCACGAGACGTACTCGGGCGGGTCGAACGCGGGGTAGCGCTTCACAGGCAGGTGGTGGGTTGTAGGTGGTGGGTTGTGGACCTACGGTGCGGCGTTCGGTGACACGTAGGTCTCGCCGCCCTTCATCACGAACACCGGGTGCTGCAGGACGGTGATGTCGGCGAGCGGGTCGCCCCGGACCGCGACCAGGTCCGCGTACTTGCCCGGCTCCACGGAGCCCACGTCGTGCTCCATCCCCAGGAGCGTCGCGCCGTTCATCGTCCCGGCCTGGATCGCCTGCATCGGCGTCATGCCGCCGACGGTGACCAGCAACGCGAACTCGCGCGCGTTCTGGCCGTGCGGGTCCACGCCCGCGTCGGTGCCCAGGGCGATCTTGACGCCGCCGGCCACCGCGAGGCGGATCGAGTGCTGCATCGCCTCCCACGCGGCCCGGCCCTTCGCCGCCATCCACGGGGCAGGTGCGCCGCCGCCTCGGGCGTGCCGACCGACCAGCCGGCGAACAGCGTCGGCACCAGCCAGGTGCCGTGCTCGACCATCATCCGCACCGCCTCGTCGTCGAGGAACGAGCCGTGCTCGATGCTGGTGACGCCGGCGCGGATCGCCGCCTTGATCCCGTCGTTGCCGTGCGCGTGCGCGGCGACTCGCCGGCCGAGCATGCGCGCGGTTTCGACCGCGGTGCGCATCTCGTCCTCGGTCATCTGCTGGGCGCCGATCTCGTCGCCCTGCGACAGCACGCCGCCGGTCGCGCAGATCTTGATGACCGTGGCGCCGTACTTCACCTGCAGCCGCACCGCCTCGCGCACCTGGTCGGCGCCGTTGGCGATGCCCTCGCGCGGGCCGCGCTCCGGGCCGAGGGCCCCGGCCCAGTAGCCGTCTTCGTCGCAGTGGCCGCCGCTGATCCCGATGAGGTGGCCCGCGACCACCATCCGCGGCCCCGGCACCAGTCCCGCCTCGATGGCGCGCATCAGCGCCACGTTGGCGAAGGTGGACGCACCCAGGTCGCGCACGGTCGTGAACCCCGCCTGCAGCGTCGCCCTCGCGTTGGCCGCGCCCCACAACGCGTCGTCGCCCTCGTCGTCGGTCACGTCCCGATGGACGAAGTCTCCCACCCCCAGGGGGCGGGCGGCGAGGTGCACGTGGGCGTCGATGAACCCGGGAAGGACCGTGTAGGCCGACAGGTCGATCACCCGCGCGCCGGCCGGGATCCGGACCGCGGGGCCGACGGCCTCCACGCGATCCCCGCGGATCAGAATCACCACGCCGCGGACTGGGGCCGCCCCGGTGCCGTCCAACAGCGCTCCGGCCCGGATCGCGACCACCGGGGAGGGCGCCGCCTGCTGGCCGCGCAACGCCGGCGCGGCCGCCGCCGCGGCGGCCAGACACAGCACCGCCGCGCGTACGCCGTGAGTCATGCCTGCCTCGTCGTGGCTAGAAGAGCTTCTTCAGTTTCCCCATCATCCCGCCCCCGCCGCCGCCCGCCGCTTCCTCCAGCGCGCGCCCGAACTCGGAAGCGGTCTGGTAGCGGGCCGCCGGATCGGCCTCGATGGCCTTCATCAGCGCCTTCTCGAATGGCGCGGTGAATTCGAGGTCGGCGCGCGCCTTGCGGAGCGGCAACGGCTGGCCGCGGAGCCGGGCGATCATCATGTCCTGCGCCGTCTTCCCCTCGAAGGGCAGCTTGCCGGTGAACATCTCGAAGGCCACCAGGCCCAGGGCGTAGATGTCGGAGCGGCCGTCCAGCGGCTTGCCGCGGATCTGCTCGGGGCTCATGAACTCGGGCGTGCCGAGGATGATGCCGGTCGCCGTGAGCTTGGCGATCCCCGGCTCGGCCCGCTTCTCCTTGGCGAGCCCGAAGTCCGTGACCACGGCGCGCAGCGAGCCGTCGGGGTCGGGGCAGATGAAGATGTTCTCCGGCTTGAGGTCCCGGTGGATGATCTGCTGCTGATGCGCGACGTCCAGCGCGTCGCACACCTGCCGCATGATCGGCACGCCCACCTCGAGGGACATGGGGCCCTCGCGGACTTCCTTGTCGGACAGCAGCTCGCCCTTGAGGAGCGGCATCACCAGGTAGATGAGCCCGTCCTCCGTCTCGCCCAGCCGCATGATGCGGCAGATGTTGGGATGGTCGAGCCGCATCGCGAGGCCCGCCTCGCGGCGCAGGCGCTCGGCGGCCGTCTTGTCCTGCGCGAGCTTGGGCGTCATGATCTTCACCGCCACCGACTCGCCGTTGGAGATGTCCTTCGCCTCGTAGACGAACGACATCCCGCCCTCACCCAGCTTCCGCACCACCTGGTAGCGCTGGTCCAGCACCTGGTTGCGCAGCGTCTTGGCCGGATCGGCCGTCATCGGCTTGGGCTTCACGGCCTGGCGCACCTGGGTGGAGCCCGCGGCCGCGGAGGAGGGGACCTCCGCCACGTCCACCAGCTGGGTGCCGTCCTGGGGGCAGAAGCGGGCGTCGCCCGCGTACACCTTGTGGCACTTGGGACACCGTCGTTGGCTCACTGTCGCACCACGTTGCGGCCGGCCGCCTTGGCGCGGTACAGCGCCGCGTCGGCCAGGGCGATGAAGGACTCCGGCGTGTCCACCGCCGGATCGGGGAAGCAGGCGACGCCCACCGACACCGTGAGCTTCACCTGCCGCGCGGGGTCGCCGAACGAGAAGTTCTGAATGCGCTGCCGCATCCGGTCCGCGAAGATCATCGCGCCGTGGGCCGCCGTCTCCGGCAGCAGTACGACGAATTCCTCGCCGCCGTAACGGGCCACCGCATCCACCGATCGCGCGTCGCGGCGCAGCATCTCGCCGAGCTGCCGGAGCACGATGTCGCCCACCAGGTGGCCCAGCGTGTCGTTGATGCGCTTGAAGTGGTCGATGTCGATCATCAGGATCGCGAGCACCAGGTTGTAGCGCCGCGCCCGGTCCACCTCGCGCTCCACCGCCTCGAGCAGCGCCCGGCGGTTCTGGCAGCCGGTGAGGGCGTCGGTGGCGGCGAGGGTCTCGAGTCGTTCCTTGTCGGAGACCACCGTCTCGAAATCGTGCGCCTTCTCGATGGCCGCCACGGCCGCCTTGATCACCGTATCGGCGAACTGCGCGTCGTCGCGGCTCAACGGCGACTCCCCCTGCACGGTGCGCAGGTACAGCACGCCGCTCTGCTCCTCCCGCATCCGGAAGGGCAGCGCGACCACCGACTGCGTCGGCACCGGGATGCCGCTCTTGGCCCACATCGCGCGCACGTCGACGAACAGCGGATCGCTCGAGACGTCCCCGATGATCACGGGCTGGTCGCTCTCGAGGGCCTTGAGCATCTCCGGATAGCGCGCCAGCTCGATCCGGAGGTTGCGCAGCATCGGGTTCTCGTAGGCGGCCACCACCGTGCCGTACACGTCCCCCGGCTTGGCCAGCACCAGCGAGCAGCGCGAGATGTTGAGCGCCCGGGCGACCCGGCGCGCCAGGATGTGGTAGATCTCGTCCGGCTTGAGCGAGTCGGTCAGCTCGTGGAGGATGTCGGCGATGGCGCCGCGCGATCGCGACTCCTCGCGCGCCGTCCGCAGCTCGCGGCCCCGCTTGAGCTGCGACTCCACGCGCGCGAGCAGCTCCTTGACCCGGAACGGCTTGGCCACGAAGTCGGACGCCCCGAGCCCGAGGGCCTTGGCCGTCCCGTCCTCCGGGTCCATCGAGGAGATCATCAGGACCGGCAGGTCGTGCCAGCGGGGCTCGTTGCGGATCCGCTCGAGCAGCTGCAACCCGTCCACCTTGGGCATCATGATGTCCAGCAGTACGAGGTCGGGGCGCTCGTCCTGGAGGCGTTCGAGCAGGTTCTGGCCGTCGGGCACCGCCACCACCAGGCACCCCTGTTCCTTGAGGATCCAGGTCAGGGTGCCGACCAGGGCGGCGTCGTCGTCCGCCACCAGCACCTTCGCGCCGGCGAGCGGCCCGGAGGCCGTCACGCTGGTTCCGCCAGGAGCGTTCGCAGTCCCTCCCACTCGATGTTCCCGCCCGAGAGCACCGCCACCACGGGCCCCGGCACCGATCCCGACGGCTGGCCCAGCAGCCACGCCAGCGTCGCCGCGCCCGAGGGCTCGACCACCAGCTTCAGGCGGTCCATCGCGAACCGGACCGCCCGCACGATCTGGGCGTCGGAGACGAGGTACGCGTGGGCCGCGTGGCGCGCCAGGTGCGCGAAGGTCAGCGCGCCGATCGTGAGGGGCAGCAGGCCGTCGGCCACGCTGCCCGTGCGCTCGAGCGTCACCGGCGCGCCCGCCGCCCGCGCCCGCTCGTAGGTCGGCGCGCCCTCCGGCTCGACGGTGACCACCGCGGCTTCGGGGCGCAGCGCCTTGACCGCCGTCGCCACGCCGGCCGCGAGTCCGCCTCCGCCCACCGGGACCGCCACGGTCCGCACGTCGGGGCAGTCCTCGACGATCTCGAGCCCCGCGGTCCCCTGGCCCGCGATGATGGCCGGATGGTCGAATGGCGGCACCATCGCGAGCCGCTCCCGCTGCGCGATCTCGAGCGCGCGCGCGTAGCGGTCCTGCGACGTGCGGCCCGCCAGCACCACCTCGCCCCCGAAATGCTCCACGCCGCGCCGCTTGGGCGCCGCGACGGTCTCGGGCATCACGATCACCGCGCGCAAGCCGAATCGGCGGGCCACGTACGCCACGGCCTGGCCATGGTTGCCCGACGAGTAGGTGATGACGCCCTTCGCGCCGCCCTCGGCCAGCTGGCGCACCAGCGTGAACGCGCCCCGCAGCTTGAACGCGCCCACCCGCTGCAGGCTCTCGGGCTTCACGAACACCGGCACGCCCAGCCGCTCCGCCAGGTCGTCGGACGGCAGCAGCGGCGTGCGCACGGCGACGCCGCGCAGATGCTGCGCGGCCTCGCGAATTGCTTCGAGAGTGACGAGCTCGGGGTGCGACGCGACCGTCACGCGGGCGACGACTCCATGAAAGGGCGCAAGCTACGGCTCGCGGCGGGTGGCGGCAAGGTCACGCGCGCGGCCCCTTCAGCGTTTCCGCGCCGCCCGCCGCAGCAGCCAGTGCGTGGCCGCGAGGTCCACCACCATGATCGCGAACAGCACGATCGTGCCGCTGGTCCCGATCACGCCGAAATAGCGCAGCGCCCCGACCAGCAGCGAGTAGGCCACCACCCCGCCCAGCACGAGGGGCCGGTTCACGCCGCCGGTCGCCGGAGAGACCTCACGCGCGGCGGAGCAGCCCCTGCTCGCGCAGCAGCTCGGCGTTGAGAATCGCCGCGCCGGCCGCCCCGCGGATCGTGTTGTGGCCGAGCACCACGAACTTGTAGCCCATCAGCGGGCAGCGCCGCAGGCGGCCCACCACCGAAGCCATCCCGCGCTCGAGATTCACGTCCAGCCGCGGCTGCGGCCGGTCCTCCTGCTCGAGCAGCAGCGTCGGGTGCTCGGGCGCGCTCGGCAGCCCGCGCTCCTGCGGAACCCCGCGGTAGCTGCGGAACGCGTCGGCCAGGGCCTCCAGGCCCGGATCGCTCCCCAGCGTGACGGACACCGAGGCCGTGTGGCCGTCCACGACCGGGACGCGCGTGGTGGTCGCGCTCACCGTGGCCGGATGCGGCGTCACCGCCGCGTCCGTCAACCGGCCGAGGATCTTCTTCGTCTCCCGCTCGATCTTCTCCTCTTCGCCGGCGATGAAGGGGATGACGTTGCCCAGGATGTCGAGCGAAGGCAGGCCGGGGTAGCCCGCGCCGGAGATGGCCTGCAGCGTCGTGACGACGACGGCCTCGAGCCCGAAGCGGCGCTCCAGCGGCGCCAGGGCGAGCACCAGCGTGGCCGTCGAGCAGTTGGGATTGGTGGCGATGAATCCCCGCCAGCCTCGCCGCCGCCGCTGCGTCTCGATCAGCGCCGTGTGCTCCGGGTTGACCTCGGGCACGAGCAGCGGGACGTCGTCCGCCATGCGGTGGTTGCGGGCGTTGCTCAACACCCCGTAGCCCGCCCCCGCGAACGCCTCCTCGATGGGACCCGCGACCGCCGCGTCGAGCGCGGAGAAGACCAACTCGCACGCGAGGCCCGGCTCCGCGGGCTGCACCATCAGGGCACCCGCGGCCGCCGGCATCGGGACGTCCAGCTTCCAGGCGCACGCCTCGCGGTAGCTCCGCCCCGCCGAGCGCTCCGAGGCCGCGACCGCGACGAGGTCGAACCAGGGATGGCCCGCGAGCAGCTGCACGAAGCGCTGCCCCACGGCGCCCGTGGCGCCGAGGACGCCGACCGGGATCTTCATCGCAACGCCTCCTCCAGCGCCGTGGCCGCGGACGTCTTGGCGTCGCGGTACTTCACGATGACGGGCGCGTACAGCGACACGCCCAGCGCGGCCGCGCGCGCGCCCGACGCCGGACGCGAGCCCGGCACGACCACCGCGTCGGCGGGAATCTCGAGCGGCGCCGCAGCGGACCGGCGATAGACGGCGTCGCGCACCAGGTCGTAGACCGGCGTCGAGCCGGTCACGATGGTGCCGGCCGCGAGCACCGCGCCGCGCCGCACGACCGTGCCTTCGTACACGCCGCACCCGCCGCCCACCAGCACGTCGTCCTCGATGATCACCGGCAATGCGCCCGCCGGCTCCAGCACGCCGCCGATCTGCGCCGCGGCCGACAGGTGCACGCGCCGGCCGATCTGCGCGCAGGAGCCCACCAGCGCGTGGCTGTCGATCATCGTGCCCTCGTCCACGTAGGCGCCGACGTTCACGTACATCGGCGGCACGCACACCACGCCCGGCGCCACGTACGCGCCGTCCCGGATGGCCGATCCACCCGGCACCACCCGCACGCCGTCGGCCACGGTGAGCGGTTTCACCGGCCAGGTGTCCTTGTCGAAGAAGCGCAGCGTCCGCCCGTCCGACATCTCGACCAGCGCGCCGAGCCGGAAGCCCAGCAGGATGGCGCCCTTCACCCAGGCGTTGACCCGCCAGGAGCCGCCCTCCGGCTCGGCCGCCCGGACCTCGCCCCGGCCCAGCGCCGCGCGGAACTCGTCGAACAAGGCCCGGTCCGCGGCCGCGAACGCGGCCGGCTGCCGGGCCAGCAGTGCCTCGACCTGCTCACGCAGCGGCATTCGCCCTCGCGCCCAGCAGCCCCAGGCCGTTCAGCACCTCGCGCACCCGCGCGCGGCTCGCCTCCTTGATCGGCACCAGCGGCAGCCGGAACTGCTCCTCGAGCAGACCCATCATCGTCATCGCGGCCTTGACCGGTCCGGGGCTCGACTCGATGAAGTTGACTTCCATCAACGGCAGCAGGCGGTAGTGCAGCGCTCGCGCGTCATCCCAGCGGCCGGCGAGCGCGAGGTCCGCCAGCTTCGCCATCTGGTCGGGCACCTCGTTCGAGGCCACCGACACGATGCCGTCCGCGCCAAGCGCCATCAGCGGCAGGGTCACGGCGTCGTCGCCCGAGAGCACCCGGAAGCCCGCCGGCCGGTCGCGCAGGATCGCCATGATCTGCGCCAAGTCGCCGGAAGCCTCCTTGATCGCCACGATGTTCGGCACCTCGCGCGCCAGCTTCAGCGTCGTCGCCGCCTGAATGTTCGAGGCGGTGCGCCCGGGCACGTTGTACATCATCACCGGCAGCGGCGCGACCGCCTCGGCCACCGCGCGGAAGTGCGCGAGGAGGCCCTCCTGGGTGGGCTTGTTGTAGTACGGCGCGACGATCAGGACGCCGTCCGCACCGAGGGCCTTGGCTTCCTTCGCCTGCTCCACGGCGTGCGCGGTGTTGTTGCTGCCGGCACCGGCCACGACGCGGGCGCGGCCCTTCGCGACCTCGATCGTCGTCGCGACCACCTGTCGCCCTTCCTCGTCGTTCATCGTCGCGCGCTCGCCGGTGGTGCCGCACGGCACGAGCAGCTTCACGCCCCCCGCGATCTGCCGGTCCACCAGCGCGCGCATCCGCGGCAGGTCCACCGCGCCGCCCGCCTTGAATGGCGTCACCAGCGCGGTCGCGCAGCCCCGCATCCACTCCACGGTCGTGCTCATCGTGCCGCCCCTTTCGCCGAGGCGAGAATGTCGTCCAGCACGTCGGTGAACTCGTGAACGCCGCGCCGCCCGCCGGCGGCGATCCACTGCGCCGCCAGCAGCGCGCCGGCCGCGAAGCCCTCGCGCGAGCGGGCGGTGTGCGTCAGCGTGATCTGATCGGCCGGCCCGTCGAAGCCCACCCGGTGCGTGCCCGGAATGTGGCCCGCCCGCGTGCTGGCGACGGGAATGTCCCGCGAGCCGAACGCGCCGGCCACGAGGTCGCGGAGCTTCAGCGCCGTGCCGGACGGCGCGTCCTTCTTGCGGGCGTGGTGCGCCTCTTCGAGGAACGGCGCGTAGCCCGGATCGCGGGCGTATTGCGCGGCCGCCGCGCTCACGACCCGGTAGAACAGATTCACGCCGATCGAGAAATTGGCGCCGTAGATCAGCGCGCCGCCGCCGCGCTCCACGATGCCGCGCACCTCCGCCAGCTGCGCCTGCCATCCGGTCGTGCCCTCGACCAGCGGCACGCCCGCCGCGACGCACGCGCGCACGTGGTCGGGCACCGCGCTCCCGATCGAGAAATCCACCGCCACGTCGAGGCCGCGGATCCGCGCCGCGACGTCCTCCCAGCCGCGCCCGGCATCGCGGTCCGTGAAGGTGAGGGCCACCTCGTGGCCCGCCTCGCGGGCGCGCTTGTCCACCAGGCTCCCGATCCCGCCCGCGCCGAACAGCGCCAGCTTCATCGCCTGCCTCCGGCCGTTGCCCGTTCGGCCCCGCCGTCGCGGGAGAGGAGCGTGCGCCCCAGCTGCGCGAACGCCTCCACCGCCGACTGGAGCTCGGACTTGGCCACCCGCTCGTGGTCCGTGTGCGCCTCCAGGATCGAGCCGGGGCCGAACACCAGCGGCGCGCCCCAGCGCGAAAGGTGCGGCGCGTCGGTGGTGTAGCGCACGACGCACGTCTCGAAGCCGGGCAGCTCGGTCAGCCGCACGGGCTCCGTCACCGTGTGCACCTCGATCGAGGCGCGCCCCCGCACCACCTGCTCCAGCGTCTGCAGCACCTCCACCGACCGCACGGCGATCCGGAAGTGCAACTCGGTCTGCGCCGCCGCCGGCACCACGTTGGCGCGCGTCCCGCCCCCGATCGTCCCGATGTTGCACGTGGTGGCGCCGAAGAAGGGATCGGCCGGCCAGGTGGCCGCGCGCACGTCGGCGAGCACGTCGAGCAGCGCCAGGATGGCCGAGCTGCCTCGCTCGGGGTACGCGGAGTGGGCCGCGATGCCGGCGGTGGCGAGCGAAAGGCGCAGCGAGCCCATGCAGCCCTTCGCGAGACGGTTGTCGGTCGGCTCTCCCACCACGACGTACCTGGCCTGGCCGGCAACGCTGTGGAGGTTGGCGACCTTGGCGCCGAGGCTCCCGGCTTCCTCGTCCACCACGTACAGCAGCCCGATGCCCCTGTGTCCCTCGGCCTTGAGCCGGCCGGCGGCCACGATCTGCGCCGCCAGGATCCCCTTCGCGTCGCACGCGCCGCGGCCGTAGAGGAACTCGGCGTCCTCCGACGACGGGACGAACGGCGGCACGGTATCGAGGTGCGTGGCCAGGACGACGCGCGGCGCGGCCGTGTCCCGCGCGACGACGTTGGACCGGCCGGGCGCGGCCTCCTGCAGCTCGACCCGGTAGCCCCGCCGCTCGAGGTACGTGGCCACGAACGCCGCGACCTCGCCCTCGTCGCCGCTCACCGACGGGATGTCCACCAGGGCGCGGGTCAGGGCGAACACGTCCAGCTCGGCCGAAGGCTTGCCGCGGCGGCCCGCCCTCGCCGGCTTCGCCTTCGCGGCGACGCGGCGGCTGCCGCCCGGGCGCGCCCACGCCGTCGGCCCGGGGCCGACGTGCGTGCCCTCCAACGCGCCCACCGCCGCCACGTCGAACTCGACGCGCTCGCGCCGCGCGAAGTGAAGCCCCTTGGGTTGAATCACGCGCGAGCCGAGCTTGAGGGCGTCGTCCCAGGAAATCGTCGCGTAGCGCCGCGGCCGGCGGCGGCTCTCCACGGGATCCTGCTCGAACACGCCCTCCACGTTCTTGAGGAGGCGGCAGGTCCGGGCACCCAGGCGCTGCGCCAGGAAGAGCGCCGTCAGGTCGGTGCCGCCGCGGCCGAACAACGCGTACCCGCCCGACGAGTCGCGCCCGAAGAACCCGGGCACCACCGCGGCGCCCGAGCGCTCGAGCGCGTGGCGGAGCGCCTCGTCGTCCACGGCGACCGGATCGGCGTCGAGCAGCGGGCCGCGGGTGGTGAGCCCGATCGCGGAGGGATCGAGGAGCGCCGCTTCGACGCCGGCCGCGTTCAGGGCGAGCGCGAGCTTCGCCGCCGACGCCGCTTCGCCGGTGGCGAGCAGCGAGGCGGTGGCCGCCGGCTCCGGCTCGGGGCCGAAGTAATGGGCGTCGGCGAGCAGGCTGTCGGTGGCGCCCTTCAGCGCCGAGACGACGGCCAGCACGCGTTCCCCGCGCCGCTGGTGACGCTTGACGTCCGCGACCGCGGCGGCGTAGTCGCGCGCCGTGCCGAGCACCGAGCCGCCGAACTTCAGCACCGCGAGCGGCTGCTTCGCCATCGCCGAACGCCCCCCACCCGGAACGGGAAAACGCCATCACCCGGTGTGCTGGGCGATGGCGAATCCTATCCCGGAAAGCGGTCAGCGCAAAGCGCCGCGCCGGGCGGCGGGACGCCGCCGGGCGCCGGCTCAGCGGCGCCGCACGTTCAGCGGGCCGTTGGTCGTGACGGCCCGCACGGTCGGCCCCCCGCCGTTCAGGTCCGTCTCGATGTTGCGCCCGTTGAAGCGGCCCTGGACGGTGATCGGGAAATCGATGCTCACCGGGCCGTTTTCCGTGCCGGTCTCCAGATGCGCCGCGTACGCCGAGGGAATCGAGAGCGTGACCGGCCCGTTCTCCGTCTCGCTGTCGAGTCCGGTGCCGTCCCACTTCCCCCCGGAGAGCGTGACGACCAGCGGCCCGTTCACGGTCCTGGCGTGCACGTCGCCACCGACGCCGTCCAGGTCCAGCGGACCGTTCACGCCGTGCAGGTCGATCTTCCCGCTCACGTCCCCGACGGCGATCGGGCCGTTCACCGCCCGGGCCGTGAGGTCCGAGCGCCGCGGCACCATCACGTCGAAGCTCACGCTCCACGACTCGCGGCCGGAGGTGGCGGGGCCGTCGGCGCGGAGCTGTCCGTCGGCGGCGGTGATGCGCACCGCGCGCGCGATGGCCTGGGCGGCCTCGTCGGTCCGCGCCTGCGCCTGGACCTTCACCGCGACCGCCACGCTGTCACGGTCCCAGCCCGACACCCGGATCGCGCCGTTCTCGCCGGGGTCCACCGAGAGGGCGCCGCCCGCCTTGAAACCCGTGTTCCGGATCTCGCAGACATGCGCGCGGGAGTCATCGCCCCAGTCGTGGTCCCGGCAGCTGAGCCCCTCGTCGGAATGGGCGCGCTGCGCGAGCAGCGGCATCGCCAGTAGGCTCAAACCGGTTACGACGGTGGCGAGACGGTCACGGGCTTTCACGGGACTCCTCCGGAATGGCGGCTACGGGATTCGACACGCCGGCCGCCGGAATGGTTGGCTGCCCCCGAAAACGACCGCGCCCGGGAGGTCCCGGGCGCGTCTTGGAGCAGTCTGCCGTCTCGATGCTGCTATCTCGCAACCACGCGCAACTTGGCGTCTAGCAACTCACCTGAACTCTCAGTTCTCCGTGGCTCCCTCTGTTACCGGCTCGACGTCGCCCGTCGGCTCCTCCTCGCCGCCCTCTTCCTCCTTGACCACCCGCGCCACGTCCACGACCACGTCGCCGTCGTCGAGGTTGATGACCTTGACGCCCTGGGTGTTGCGGCCGATGACGCTGATGTCGTTCACCGGCAGGCGGATGATGACGCCGTGCCGCGTGATGACCATCAACTCGTCGTCGGGAATCACTTCCTTGAGCGCGACGACCTCGCCGGTCTTCTCCGTCCGCCGCAGGGTGATGATCCCCTTCCCGCCGCGGTGCTGGATCCGGTAGTCGGCCAGCTCCGATCGCTTCCCGAGGCCGTGCTCGGCCACCACCAGCAGGGTGGCCTCGCGCCGCACGATGACCATGCCGATGACCGCGTCGCCCGCCTCCAGCTCGATGCCGCGCACCCCGGTCGTCGCGCGGCCCATCTCGCGCACGTCCTTCTCGAGGAACCGGATGCTCATCCCGTGGCGGGTGGCGAGCACGATGTCGTTGGTGCCGTCGGTGACCTGGACGTCGATCAGCTCGTCGCCCGTCTCGATGTTGATCGCGTTGATCCCCGTCGAGCGCACGTTGCCGTAGGCCGAGAGCACGGTCTTCTTCACCGTGCCGCCGCGGGTCACGAACATCAGGTACCGGTCGTCGGCGAACTCGCGCACCGGCGTCAGGGCCGCGATCTGCTCGTCCGGCTTGATCGCGATGCAGTTGACGATCGGCTTGCCGCGCGCCGCGCGGCCGCCCTGCGGGATGTCGTACACCTTGAGCCAGTACACCTGGCCGTTCACGGTGAAGAACATCACGTAGTCGTGGGTCGAGGCGATGAACAGGTGCTCGACCCAGTCGTCTTCCTTCGTGCCCATCCCGTTGAGCCCGCGCCCGCCGCGCCGCTGGCGCCGGTAGGTCGAAACCGGGATGCGCTTGATGTACCCGGTGTGCGAGATGGTGATGACCATGTCCTCCTCGGCCACCAGATCCTCGACCGAGAAGTTGCCCTGGTCCGCCACGATCTCCGTGCGGCGCTCGTCGCCGAAGTCCTTCGCCAGCGACTCCAGCTCCGCCTTGAGGATGCCCAGGCGCTTGGGCTTCGACGCCAGGATCGCCCTGAGGTCCGACACCAGCGCGCGCACTTCCTTGAGCTCCGCCTCCAGCTTCTCGATCTCCAGCCCCGTGAGCTTGGCCAGCCGCATGTCGAGGATGGCCTTGCTCTGCGCCTCCGAGAGCTTGAACCGGGCCCGCAGCTTCTCGTCGGCCTCCTCCGTGGTCTTCGACCCGCGGATGATCTTGATCACGGCGTCGATGTTCTCGACCGCGATCTTGAGCCCCTCGAGGATGTGCTGGCGCTCTTCCGCCTTCTCCAGGTCGAACTTGGTCCGCCGCGTGATGACCTCGTGGCGGTGCTCGACGAAATGCTCCAGCATCTCCTTGAGGTTCATCACCTTCGGGACGCCGTCCACCAGCGCGAGCATGATGGCGCCGAACGTGGTCTGCATCTGGGTGTGCTTGAACAGGTTGTTCAGCACCACCATCGGGACCACGTCGCGCTTCAGCTCGATCACCACCCGCATGCCGTCGCGGTCCGACTCGTCCCGCAGGTCGGAGATGCCCTCGATGCGCTTGTCCCGCACCGACTCCGCGATCTGCTCCAGCAGGCGGGCCTTGTTGACCATGTACGGGATTTCGGTGACGACGATCTGCGACCGGTTGCTGGACTCCTTCTCCTCGATCTGGGCCCGCGCGCGGACCAGGATGCGGCCGCGCCCCGACTGGTAGCACTCGTTGATGCCGTCGCGCCCGTAGACGATGCCGCCGGTCGGGAAATCCGGCCCGACGATGTGCTTGCGGAGGTCCGCCACCGTCGCGTCGGGATGATCCACCAGGTGCGCCGCCGCGGCCACGACCTCCCGCAGGTTGTGCGGCGGGATGTTGGTCGCCATGCCCACCGCGATGCCCGCCGAGCCGTTCACGAGCAGGTTCGGGAGCCGCGAGGGCAGGACCGTCGGCTCCTTCAGCCGGTCGTCGAAGTTGGGGATGAAGTCGACGGTGTTCTTGTCGATGTCCTCGAGCATCGCCAGCGCGATGCGCGTCAGCCGCGCCTCGGTGTAGCGGTACGCCGCCGCCGGGTCGCCGTCCACCGAGCCGAAGTTCCCCTGGCCGTCCACCAGCGGATAGCGCAGCGAGAAGTCCTGGACCATGCGGACCAGCGAGTCGTAGACCGCGCTGTCGCCGTGCGGGTGGTACTTGCCCAGCACGTCGCCCACCACCGTCGCGCTCTTCTTGAAGGGCCGGTTGGGCATCAGGCCGAGCTCGTTCATCGCGTACAGGATGCGGCGATGCACGGGCTTCAGGCCGTCCCGGACGTCGGGAAGGGCGCGCTGCACGATGACGCTCATCGAGTAGTCGATGAACGACTCGCGCATCTCGTCTTCGATCAGTCTGGGGAGGATCCGTTCGCGCTGATTCGGAGCGGTCATGACCGTTCGGGAAAGGACTGCTAAATATAGGCGGATTATCGAGTTAAATCAATCGCGATCCCACCCTTCAGGATCGCCGCCGGGAGGCCGAAAATCCCGCTCTACGGCTGGCTTCCCGGGGGTCCCGGCGGCGCCTTGCCGCCCTCGGCGCGGGTCGCCGCCGCGGCCCGCGAGGCCTGGGCCCGACCCGCCTCGTACCAGCGGCGCGTGATCTCGCCCGCGAGGCCCGTGTTGCCGAGCCCGAAGGCCAGGGCGACCGCCAGCGAGACGGCGCCGAGGATGAGGGTGAAGGCCGTGGTGACGATGTCGGCGGCCACGCCGATCTGCTGCAGCGCCATGAACACGGAGATGACGATGATCATCCCCTTGGCGATGGTCGCCAGCGTCGGGACCCCTTCCACCGCACCCGCCGAGGCGAGGATCAGCGCCCGCACGAACTCGCCGAGCACCAGGCCGAGGACGATCACGATGATGGCCGCGAACACGTTGGGGATGTAGCCGACGAGGTTGCTGAAGATGTCGTTGATGTTCTGCACGCCCAGCGCCGACGCCGCGAGCAGGATCACGATCAGCATCACCACCCAGAACAGCAGCTTCCCGACCGCGCGCGCCGGATCGAGCCGCGTGCCGGTGCGCTCCACGGCCTCGGTCACGCCCCACCGGGCCGCCGAGCGGTCGAACTGCACGCGGACGAGGAAGCCGTCCACGATGCGCTCCAGGAGGCGCGCCACGAAGAACCCGGCGCCCAGAATGACCACCGCCAGCACGAGGCCGGGCAGGAGCCGCCCGATCTGCACCAGTCCGTCCCGCAGCCGATCGAATACGTCCACCCGACGCCTCCCGCGGCGCTACGCCGCGATCTCCAGCACGAGCTTGCCGAAGTGCCCGCCCGCCGCCAGCCGCTCGAAGGCGCGGCGCGCCTCCGCGGATCGGCGTCACGCCGTCCACCACCGGCCGCAGCGCGCCGCGGCCCAGCAGGCGCACGATCTCGGCGAATTCCCGGGCGTTGCCCATCGTGGATCCCATCAACGTGTAATGATACCAGAACATCCGGCGCACGTCCGTCACCACCTTCGGCCCGCTCGTCCCGCCGCACGTCACCAGCCGCCCGCCCGGCCCGAGGGCGCGCAGGCTCTTCTCCCACGTGGCCTCGCCGACCGAATCCACCACCACGTCCACGCCACGGCCGCCGAGCAGGCGGCGCAACTCCTTCGCCACGTCGCTGGTGGCGTGGTTCAGCACGACGTCCGCCCCGAGTCCCTTCGCCCGCTCGAGCTTGGCGTCGCTCGAGGACGTCACGATCGCCGTCGCCCCCAGGAGCTTCGCGATGCCCAGCGCGGCGAGCGCCACGCCGCCGCCGATGCCCCAGATCAGCACCGTCTCGCCCGGCCGCACCGCGGCGCGCGTGGCCATCATCCGCCAGGCCGTCAGGTGCACCAGCGGGAACGCGGCCGCGTCGGCCCACGACACGCCGTCCGGCACCGGGTACACGTTCCACTGCGGGACGCGGACCGCCTCCGCGAACGTGCCCGGCAGGTGCTCGCCCAGCAGGCGGTAGGTGGTGCACAGGGACTGCTCTCCGGCCAGGCAGAACTCGCACGCCTGGCACGACACCCCGGGATTGAGGAGGACCCGGTCGCCCGGCTTGACCCGCGTCACGGCCGGCCCGACCGCCTCGACCACCCCGGCGCCGTCGGCGCCCATGACGTGCGGCAACGTGAGGGCCGCGCCCGGCAGGCCGCGCAGCACGAAGAGATCGAGGTGGTTCAGGGCCGCGGCCCGGAGCGAGACCACCACGTCGTCCGGCGCCGCGATCACGGGCCGCGGCACGTCCTCGAACGTGAGCGCCTCGGGACCGCCGTGCGTGCGGAGGGTGACGGCGAGCATGGGGCGAAACTTACGAAGGGCCCGAAAGCGAGGATAGCCGCGAACGACGCGGCTATCCAACGCTCGGGCGATCGTGCCGGCGCTAGTGCGGGGCCGCCGGGGCCGAAGGCGCCGCGGGCCGGAAGGCCGGGGCCGCCAGCCGGTCCACACCCGGCAGGGTGAACGGCGTCATCACGGACGCGACGCGGTCGAACAGCTCGAGGTGCGAGACGCCCTGCGGATCCGGCGGCAGCACCGTGAGCGCCAGGATCCGGCCGTCGCCGCTCACGCTGAACGACATCACGTACACGCCCGCCGGCGTGATCGGTGTCGCGACCCCCGTCGTCAGGTCCTGCGTGTACACGCGCTTGCTGGGCGGTTTGCCGCTCTCGACCCGCAGGAAGTAGAACGACTTCCCGTCCGCCGCATAGACCGGCGAGTCGTCCACCCGGCCCGTCGTCAGGTGATCCTCCGCTCCCGTCCCGTCGAGGTTCCGCTGGTAGATGTTGTAGTTGTGGTCGCGCAGCGAGACGTAGAGGACCTTGCGGCCGTCGGACGAGACGTCGGGCTGCGTGCTGGGGGCGTCCCCGCTGGTCAGCTGCCGCCGCCCGCTCCCGTCCTTGTTGACGACGTACAACTGCGTCTTGGCGGTCCGTCCTTCCACGAACACGATCTGGTCGCCCGCCGGTCCGACCCAGACGGGCGAGTGGGCCGGCAGCGAGTCGTGGACGAGCCGCCGCGCATCCGAGCCGTCGGCGTTGGCCACCACCAGGTCGAACTGCTCGGTCCGCGGCGCCGCCGCCGCGAAGGCGATCTGCGTCCAATCCGGAGACCAGGCGACGTCCGTCTTGAGCGTGCTGTCCTGGGTCAGCCCGCGCAGCTTCGGCGGATCCCCGCGCTGGACCATGATCAGGTCCCACCGCCCGCCGCGCTGCGCCGGCATGAGCATGTCGCCCACCACGAACGCGTCCGCGGTGACCACCGAGTCCCACGTGGACCGGGCCTGGAGCTGCGCGTGCCCCATCGCCACGCCGACCGCGCGCCCGTCCGTCACGCGCGCGATCGAATCAGCCGAGGAGCGCCAGGTGAGGGACGTCGCGGGGCCGAGCGGCCGGCGATGGTCGTCCAGGAGCAGCACCGACAGCGGACGCTGCTCGCCCACCGGCAGGGCGAATCGCGGCGTGGCGATCTGCAGTCCGCCGGCCACCACCCGCACGTGCCAGCTGCGGAAGATGGAGTCCGTGCGGCTCGCCCGCGCCGCCACCCGGATCCGGGTGTCGCCCATCCGGATGCCGCGCAGCGACAGCGTCGTGGTGTCCAGGCGCGCGACGTTGGTGTCGGGCAGCGTCCAGTGCTCCGGTACCCCGTCCACCTGCGACGTATCGGCCGCGAGGAACCGGATGCCGAGGGTGGTCGCGCTCTGCATGGCGAGCGTGATGAGGGTGTCGGGCGGCGTGCCGAGGAGGCGCTGGATGGGCGGATGGACGGTGACCGTGGTGACGATGTTCGGGAAGAACCCGCTCGTCGCCATGATGCTGGCGGTGCCCGGAGCCACCGCGGTGATGATCGGCGCGACCGGCGACACCTGCACCTTGCTCGAATCCGACGACTGGAACTGGAACGACGTGTGCGCCGGATCGAGGGGCCGGTGGTCCTTCGTCACCATGAGCTCGAGCGTGTCCACCACGCCCGGCGCCAGCGACAGGGCGCGCTGGCTGAACTGCACGCTGTCACCGCTGACCTCGACGGTGATCTGCTTGGGCGCCCAGCGGGCGCCCGGCACGTTCACGGTCAGCACCGCGTGCCCCGTGTCTCCCACCGACGACACCAGTCCGAACGAGTCCACCTGCGCGACGCGCCCCGCGTCCACCGTGAAGACCACACACGCCGGCTCCGCGGTCTCACCCGCCAGGCCCCGGACCGTGTGGTACTCCAGCTGCGCGGATTCACCCTTGATCAGCTTGACGCGCTGGGGGCTCACGAACAGGCCGTCGGCCGGGCCCGTGCCCGGCGGCTGGCGGGTCATCGCCGAGCAGCCCACGCCCAGGGCGCGCCCGCGCGCGGCCGCGGGCTGTGAGGCGGGCGCAGCCGACGGCTGCGCCTGGGGCTGCGGCACCACGCCCGACGCCAGCACCTCGACGGTCGCCGGCTCGCTGGTGTGGGCGGTGTGGCCGCTGCCGTACCGCGCCGTGATCAGCGCCACGCCCACCGAGTGCCCCGTCACGATACCGTTCGAGTCCACGGTCGCGACGCCCGGCTTGTTCGAGCGCCAGGCGAAGCTCGTCACCGAAATCAGCGCGTTCCCGGCCCGATCGTACGCCTGGACGAACGCCTGCGTCGTCTGCCCCACCTGCACCTGCAGCTCGCTCGGCTGGATCTGCACGGCGGTCACCGCCGGCGGCCGCTGAGCCACGCCCGCGGCGGGGAAGAGCGTCAGGGCGGGGGCCATGCACGCCGCCGCCAGGATCGACAATCGCTTGGTATTCATGGGCATCGCCTGGTCTTCAATCTGGCGCAAAGAATGGGAGCGCGCTCCGGGGTGTCAAGCATTTCTTCGCCCCCTACGGCTGCAACCGCATCTCGACTCGTGCGTAACCGTCCTGCGGGTCTCCAGCTCCCTGCGGAACGCGCACCGTCTCAATCCCGACGTGTCCGTTCGGCTTATGCACCTCGAGCTGGTACGACCACCCGGCGCGGCCTTCCAGGCTCAGCAGCAGCCCGTCGCCGTCGAGCCGGGCGTCGAGCACCTTGAGGTCCCGGGACCGGTCTCCGCGTCTGGGCGCGCGCTCCGGGAGCGCGAGGCGCCAGCCCGCCGTGTGCCGGACCGTGATCTGGACCTCGCTCCCGTCCAGCGGCACGTCCACGGACACATGCAGATCGCGGGCCGTGGGCGCTGTGCGATAGGTCACCGGGCCCTTGGGGGTGCGGACATCGCGCACCCGGGAGCCGGGCGCCAGCGCGGGCTCGACGTGCAGGGTCAGCGGCGTAGGGGGTCCCCCGACGCGCCGCACCGTCGCCGTGAACGCCGTGTCGGCAACCACGAGCCCGACGTCCACCAGGGTGGACCCGATGCGCACGCCGCGCACCAGGTAGGCGCCGGGGCGATCGAACAGGTGCGGGGCGATGGTGAGCACGCCGCGCGGTGCGTCGGCCTCGATGCCGTAGGCGCCGCGCACCAGCGCCGTGAGGTACATCGAGGTGGCGAAGAACTGCTGCGGCACCGCGGTCTCCAGTGGCTCGAACGACGCGCCGGAGAACACCTCCGGATTCCGGCCCAGGCCCCACACGTCGAACGTGCGGCCGATGGCGTCGAGCTGCGCCCGGCCGGCGTAGGGGTTGTGGTAGCGGTACTCCGCCAGGGACAGGAATCCCGTCACGAACGGCCACACCGTCCCGTTGTTGTAATGGAGCGGGTCGTACAGCCCGCTCTCCGACGCGAGCGTACGGCCGCCCCAGTCGGTCGAGATGGTCGCCCGGGCCAGGGCCGCGGCCATCGCCTGCCCGCGCTCCTCGTCGAACAGGTGCCACGACATCGCCGTCGCGGGCCACACCGTGAGGTTGGCGTCGAGCGAATCGCCGGCGAGGATGGCGAAGGCGAAGCGGCCCGCGGCCGGGATCCAGAAACGCTGATCCAGGCTCCGCTGCGCCACCGGGAACCGGCGCCCGGCGTCGCCTCCCGTGGCGGAGTCGCCCACCGCCGCCGCCATCTCGCCGACCCGCCGCAGCGCCTCGACCCACACGGCGGCGAGATAGATGTCCGACTCGACGCCCACGCCCAGGTTGCCCACCTCGATGGCGCCGACGCCCGCCCGCGAGTTCAGCATCAGGCCGTCGTCGCCCACGGTGCTGGCGCACCAGCGGTACGCCCTGGTCACGTTCGGCCACAGCGTCCGCACGAACGCGGTATCGCCCGACGCGCGGAACAGCTCGCCGAGGGCGAGCAGCCAGAACGGCGTCGTGTCGCCGTGCCAATATGGAAAGGGATAATCGGTGAACCACGGCACCCGGGCCGCGCTCTGCGAGATCTCGTGCGTGATCTTCCCGTCGGCCCGCTGGTATCGCGCGAAGAACCCGAGGTACCGGCGGGCGAGGTCGAAGTCGCCGACCGACGAGAGCGCGAGCGAGTTGATGGCCGCGTCGCCGCCGAAGAACCAGCCGAACCCGGGACGGGCGCCGCCGGGCCCGGAAGGACCGTAGCCCGCGACGGGACCGCAGCCCAGATCGGGATTGCAGACCAGGGCTTCGTCGAGGTTCAACTCCGCCCAGCGCGCCATCCGGTCCACCGTCGTGTCGCCGAACCCGGCGCTCGCCGGCCAGCACGGAATCCGCGTGCGCGACGCGCTCCGCGTACAACTGCGGGAAGCCGGCCCAGCACGCGCCGGTAAGTCGCCAGCACCGTGTCGCGAGGCGCGATCTGGCCCACGATGACGATCGGGATGCCGCGCGACGTCACGTTGACCGGCCGGCCCGCGGGCTCCTGCCAGCGCGGCATCGGCACGGGCCCCTGATCGCCCACGGCGATGCGCATTTCGGACGGCGCGTCGGGCACCGACCAGGTGGGATTGGTCGTGGCCCGGGTGGCGAACGGCGATCCCACGAACGCGTTGAACGCTCGCCGGCTCTCCGTCAACTCGAAGGCCTTCTCGGCGTCGTTCCACAGGATGTACTGCCCGCCCAATCCGCCCGGCCAGGCCAGTTGGAGGTCGGCATGGAAGGAGGCGATGATCTCGAGCGGGCGCACCGACTCGACTTCCAGCACGATCGCCACCGCCGGCTCGTCCACCGGCGCGAAGATGCGCTCACGAACCGTGAAGGCCGCGTGCGTGTAGGTGATCGTCACGCCGGCCGGCGAGACCTCGACCGAACGGGCGATGTCCGCGGCCGGGACGGGCTCGGCGTAGAGCGGCGTCTGAAATGCCAAGGTGAAGCCGTGCAGCAACTTGAGTGGCCATGCCCAGACCTCGAAGTCCCCCTGCTCGGTGCCGAAGGCCGCCGCCCGCCGCCCCTCGACCCCGAGGTACGCCCCCGGCCGGACGGGTCCCCGAAGGGCGAGGGGCCCGGGCTGCCAGGGGAGCACCACGGGCGCCGGAGTCGCCGGTCCCTGGGCCGCGAGCCGTGGGCAGGCCGGACCGACCAGACAGAGCAACGCGAGGGGAACGAGAGCCAGACCGGACGACACGCGTGAGGGCATGGACGGGGAACCTCGCGACCCGCGCCGAACCGCTTGCGAAGTGGAGATTCGCAGGCAATGTATAGAGCCGCTCGACCGAGCGACAGCAGCGCAAAATCCGTTGGGAGGGACGCTCATGCAGTTCGATGACATGACGGGAATGGGAGGATGGGAGCCGCCGTCGTCCATGCCTCCGCAGCCGCCGGCGCCGCCGGCCTGGACTCCGCCGCCCGCACCGCGGCCCGTGCCGCCACCCGCGCCGCGGCCCGCCGCGCCGCCGCCGCCCGTGGCCGCGCCCAGGCCGGCGCCCATGCCCGCGCCCAAGCCCGCGCCCAAGCCCGCGGTGACGAAGAAGGCCGCCCCCAAGCGGAAGAAGGCGGCCAAGAAAAAGGCGGCGCCCAAGCGCAAGGCCGCGAAGAAGAAGCCGGCGCGCAAGGTCGCCAGGAAGAAACCCGCCAAGAAGAAGGCGGCGAAGAAGCGGGCCGCGCCGAAGCGTAAGCCCAAAGGCAAGAAGCGCCGCTAGTAGACTTCGACGGTACCCGCAACGACCTGCCGCGCGCGCGCCGCGATCACCTCGAGCCGCGCGCGCGCGACGGGTGTGACCCGCCCGTCGGCGGGCGGTCGCGCGATCGAATACACCTGCACGGCCCTGGGCTGCAGCCGTCCCAGGGCGGCCAGCCACTCCTCCACCGCCGCATCGGACGCGCCGCTGTACCCCGGACCTTCCACCACCATGGCCTGCACGGTCACGTCCACGAGGCCGCGCAGATCCTCGATCAGCTTGCCGCGATCGTAGTCCACGCCGTTGACCAGCAGCGCCGGTCCCGGGTCGAGCTTGATCAGCCGCTCGTCCACGCGGTTCAAGCTCTCGCGCACCGCCGGCTTCCACGACGCGAGTCCGTTCGAGAGCACCACGACCTTCACGCCGGGCGCGACGGCATCGCGCACCTCGAGCACCCGCTGCACGACGACCGCGAAGCGCGGATGCATCGTCGGTTCACCGTTCCCGGCGAACGTCACCCAGTCGGGGGGCTCGCCCATGCGCTCCAGCGTCTTGCGCAGCGCATCCGCCACGAGGTCCGGCGACGGCCACCGCGAGTGCGGCGCCTTGGGAGTGTTGAAGCCGCATTCGCAGTAGGGACAGTCGAACGTGCACAGCTTGGAATGGAGTGGCACGAGGTTGAGGCCCAGGCTGACGCCGAGCCGGCGCGAGCGCACCGGCCCGTTGATGATCCCGTCCCAGAGGAAGGTGCCTTCGAGCTTCCCGGGCGGAGGCAGAGAGCCGAGCCGGTCCATGGCTGGAACGTAGTCCGGCCTTGCGACCATCGCCACGCTTCATAGGTTGACCGTATGTCGTCGCCGGTCGTCCGTTCCGTCGGGCGCCTGCGCGGGTGAACGCCCGCCAGGCGCCCTTCGTGGTGGCCGTCGCCGCCGCCCTGATCGGCGCGGCCATCGGCCTCGCGCTGCGGGGCGTGGAGCCCGCGGCGACCTGGCTCTACCAGGCCGCGTGGTACCCAACCATCGTGGGCATGGCCGCGCTCATCGCGCGTCGCGAAGGCCGCGATCCGCTCACCGCGAACCCGCTGCACGCGCTGTCGCTGTTCGCCTGGTCGGCGGTATTCTGGTTCTTCTTCGAGCTGCTGAACTGGCGGCTCGACAACTGGTACTACGTCAACGTGCCGGCCGACCGCGCCGCCCGCTGGATCGGCATCTCGCTGGCCTTCGCCACCGTGCTTCCCGCCATCTTCCTCGCCGCCCGCACGCTCGAGTCGTGGACGGTGTTCCGCACGGTGCGCTCGCGGCCGATGCGCGTCACGGCGGCCGGCCTGCGCCTGACGTCGCTCGCCGGCATCGTCTTCCTGGTGCTGCCCCTGGCCTGGCCGCGCTGGTTCTTCCCGCTGGTCTGGGGGGCTACGACGCTGCTGGCCGAGCCGGCGCTCTACCGCCGCGCGCGGCGCTGGTCGCTGATCGGCGACCTGGAGCGCGGCGAGCTCGGCCGCATCCTGCGCCTGCTGCTGGCCGGCGCGGGCATCGGGCTGTTGTGGGAGCTGTACAACTCCATCGCCCGCAGCCGCTGGATCTACACGGTGCCGGGCCTGGAGAACCTCAAGCTGTTCGAGATGCCGCTCCTCGGCTTTCTCGGTTTCCCGGTGTTCGCGCTCGAGTGCTGGTCCGTGTTCCACCTGCTCGCGTGCTTCGGCATCTCGACGCCCGAGCAGCCGTCGGGCGCGCCGGTGCGCCTGCGGCGCAAGATCGTCACGGCGGCGTTCGGCGTGGTGTTCGCCGTGGGCGTGCTCGCGGGCATGGAGCGTTTTTCGATCGGCAGCACCGCGCCGCAGCTCATCGGCGTACCGGGGCTGCCGGCGTCGGTGGCGTTCCGCCTCGGCGCGGCGGGCCAGTCGCCCTACAGCCTCGCCCGTGAGCCGGCCAGCGACGTGGCCCGGGAGACGGACGCCAGCATCGACGACGCGATGCGCTGGATCGAGGCGGCACGGCTGTGCACGCTCCGCGGCATCGGGACCGACAACGCCCGCCGCCTGACGCGCCTCGGCGTGCGGGACGTGGCGACCCTGGCGCGCCAGGACCCCGACAGCCTCGCCGCGTGGCTCCGGACCGGGCCGCCCGGCGAGCCGCTCCCGCGCCGACCGACGCCCGCCGAAGCGCGCGTCTGGGTCCGGGCGGCGCGCGCGGCCCTGGGATGGAACGGGTGAGGCGGGTTCCGCTCGCGCTGGGCGGCGTCGCCCTCCTGGCGGCCGCGCTGGCCGCCGCGTCGCCCGGGCACCCTCCCGACTACGATCTGCTCCTCCTCGGCGGGACGGTGGTGGACGGCACCGGCGCGCCTCGGCGCGCCGCCGATGTGGCCGTCAGCGGCGACCGGATCGCGGCGATCGGAGACCTGAGCGGGCGCACGGCCGTGCGCACCGTCGACGCGAAGGGCCTGGTCGTGGCACCCGGCTTCATCGACATGCTGGGACACTCGGAGGCCACGATCCTCGTGGACCCCCGGGGCGTGAGCAAGGTGACGCAGGGCATCACGACCGAGATTACCGGCGAGGGGCTCTCCGCCGCGCCGGTCGACGCCAATACGCTCCGCGACGACAGCGCGCAGAATGCGGCGTGGGGACTCACCGTGGATTGGCACGATCTCGACGGCTACTTCCGCCGCCTCGAGCGCTCCGGCACGCCGATCAACCTCGCGAGCTTCGTGGGCGCGACCCAGGTGCGGAAGTACGTCATCGGCGACGCCCGTCGCGCGCCCACCGCGGCGGAGCTGGCGCAGATGGAGGCGCTGGTGGACACGGCCATGCGGCAGGGCGCGCTGGGCGTCTCGTCGGCGCTGGGGTACGCGCCCGCGTCCTACGCGCGCACCGGCGAGCTCGTGGCGCTGGCCCGTGTCGCCGCCCGCTACCATGGACTGTACGCCACCCACATCCGCAGCGAAGGCGACCGCATCGACCAGGCCCTCACCGAGGCGTTCAGCATCGGCCGCCGCGCCGACGTGCCGGTGGAAGTGTGGCACCTCAAGGTCGCGGGGCGCGCGAACTGGGGCCGGATGGGCGCGATCCTGCGGAGGTTCGAGGCGCTGCGCGCCGCCGGCCGGCGCGTCGGAGCCAACAGCTACCCGTACGCCGCGTCGGCGACGGGCCTCGACGCCGCGATTCCCGCCTGGGCCCACGCCGGAGGCCCCGACTCGCTGGTCGCGCGCCTGCGCGACCCGGCGACCCGCGCGCGCCTCAAGCGCGCGTTGGGCGACCACTGGGGCACGGGAGGCCGGAACGCGGCCGGGAACGCCGGCGGCGGAGCGCTGTCGGGCGTCATGGTGCTCGACGTACTGGACTCGACGCTGCGCCGCTACGAAGGACGCCGGATCTCGGACATCGCGCGACAGGAAGGGAAGGACCCCTACGACGTGCTGTTCGACCTCGTCGCGGCGGATCACGCGGGCACCGGCGCCGCGTTCTTCTCGATGAGCGAGGAGGACGTCGAGGCCGCGCTCGCGGCGCCCTGGGTGGGCGTCGGCTCCGACTTCGGCGCCGTCGCCGCCGACGGGCCGCTCGACATGCGGCAAGTCCATCCCCGCGCCTACGGCACCTTTCCGCGGATCCTGGGACGCTACGTGCGCGAGCGGCACGTCCTGACGCTCGAGACGGCCATCCGGAAGATGACGGGGGTAGCGGCCGAGCGGATGGGCTTGAAGGAGCGCGGATTGCTGCGGTCGGGCTACTACGCCGACATCACCGTCTTCGATCCGGTCACGGTCTCCGACCGCGCCACCTTCGAGAATCCGCACCAGACGGCGGTGGGCATCCGCTACGTGATGGTCAACGGAACCCTCACCCTGGACGACGGGCGCCTCACCGGCGCCCGGCCGGGTCGCGCGCTGCGCGGCCCCGGCTGGGAGGCGCCGTGAGCCTGACGCCGATAGGGATCACGTTCGTTCTCGTCGCGCTGCTCTTCGTCGCGACCTCGGTCGTGACCGTGCGGTGGACAACGGGGGAGCCGGGGTCTGGGGCCCGGGACCCGGATCCCGGGACCCGGACCCCACTCGTCGCCGCGTTCCGCGCCGCGTGGCTTCCGGCCACAACCGAGGCCCTCTTCCTCACGCTCCTGGCGGCGCTCTGGTTCGGCTCGCTCGGCCGCGGCGGCTGGGTGGTGCTGTTCCTGCTCCTGGGCGCCATCGCCGGCGGCGGCGACCGCTGGACGCGCGGCCGCCTCCGGGGCGCGCCCGCGGGACCGGAGATCCGGCTGTTCGTGGCGGGCCTGCTGAAGTATCTGCTCGCCGGACTGCTGTGCGCTTGGTGCCTCACTTGACACCCTCGTAGCTTTCCTGCCCATGAATCCCGTCCATCTCGCCATCGAGCGCGCGGGCGCGTACTTCGCGACCCGCGAGACGCGCCAGGGGTTTGTCGCCCGGCGGCTCCTGGGCAAGTCGCGTCCCGAGGACGACCGGCTGGCCGAGGCGTTGATGAAGGAGCGCCGCGCCCGCATCCGCAGCGACGGCAGCGTCGGCGGCGACCTGGTGGCCACGGCGTGGCTCGCGTGGGAGCTGCTGGATCTCGGCGCGACGAGCGCGGTGCAGTCCGTGCACCGGCCGGTGACCTGGATCCTCGGCCGCCAGGAGAAGGACGGAGCGTTCGCGGAGGGGTGCACGCCGCGACGTCACGAGCTCAAGCTGTGCGAGCACGCCATCGGCGGCTTCTTCTCCTACCGCTCGTCGGGGCGCACCATCCGGCGCCTCACGGTTCCGACCGGCGCGGCCGTGACCTCCGATCAGGGCGCCCGATTCCTCGCGTCCTGCTTCGCGCTGCGCACCGTGCTGCGGGCCGGACAGGAGGAGCGGACGCTGGTGCGCCGGCACGTCGGCAGCCTGCTGGCCCTCCCCAAGATGTGGGATTCGTGGGGCGGCCTCTGGGCGCCGACCCTGACCGTGGGCGCGCTGGCGGCCATCGCCTGGGCCCCGCCGCCGTTCCGCTCGCAGCTCCCGATCCTCTCCGAGCACCTGGCCCTGAACCAGAAGCCCGACGGATCGTGGCGGAACCTGGACATCGTGCACGCCGTGGACGCGCTCGTGGCCGTGCCGCTGCCGCAGGCCAAGGAGGCCGTCGCGCTCGCCGCGCCGCGCCTGGCCAAGATGCAGACGCAGAAGGGAACCATCGGCGGCGGGCCCTACGCCGAGGAGCGCACCCTGGTCGCGCTCCGCGCGTGGCTCATCGCCCGGGAGTACGCCTGACCAGACAGTTGCCAGACGCCAAGTTGCCAGTTGCCAGAGAAGGCCCACCGCAGCCCAGAGGTCGCAATGGCGGCTGACCAGCCCGTGAGCCCGCGCGATCGGATCCGACTCACCGCCTACTCCCACGGCGCGGGTTGAGCCTGCAAACTCGGCCCGGCTGAGCTGGCGCAGGTCCTGCGCTTCGTCCCGTCCGTCCCTCCGGGGACCGATCCCGCCGTGCTGGTGGACGCCAGTGGGCGGGACGACGCGGCCGTGGTGCGCATCGCCGCCGACCGCGCGCTCATACTCACGACCGACTTCTTCACGCCGATCGTGGACGACCCGTACACCTTCGGCCAGATCGCCGCGGCCAACGCGCTGTCGGACGTCTACGCGATGGGCGGGCGCCCGCTGTGGTGCCTCAACCTGGTGGGCTGGCCGCGCGACCGGCTTCCGCTCGACGCCCTCGGCGAGGTGCTGCGCGGCGGCGCCGAGATGGTGGCGCGCGCCGGGGCGCACATCCTCGGCGGCCACTCCATCGACGATCCGGAGCCCAAGTACGGCTTGATGGTCGTCGGGGACGTCCATCCGGACCGGATGACGACCAATGCGGCGGCGGCGCCGGGCGACCGGCTCGTGTTGACCAAGCCGATCGGGACCGGGATCATCTCCACCGCGATCAAGAAGGGCGCCGCGCCGGCTGACGCGGAGCGCGCCGCCGTCGAGTCCATGACGTCCCTCAACGACGGTGCCGCGGCCGCGGCCGCCGAAGCCGGCGTCCGCGCGGCCACCGACGTCACCGGCTTCGGGCTGCTCGGCCACCTGGGTTCGATGCTCGAGGCGAGCGGCGTGGCGGCCGAAATCCGGAGCGGCGCCGTGCCGTGGCTCGCCGGCGCCCGGCGCCTCGCCGAGGACGGCCACGTCCCCGGCGGAACCAAGCGCAATCTCACGGCGGCGGACGAGTTCACCACCTGGGATCCGGGCGTGGACCCGGTCGAGCGGCTGATGCTGGCCGACGCGCAGACGTCCGGCGGTCTCCTGCTCGCGGTCCACCCCGACGCCTTCGAGCGCCTGATCGCGGCCCTCGCCTCCCACGGCACGCTGGCGGCGTCCGACATCGGATCCGTCGTGGCCGGCAAGCCCGGCGCCCTGCGGGTCACCCGGGGCGGCGGCCTGCCAAAGTCCTAGTGAACGAGTCGGAATAGCCTCTCGGGCACGAAAGGTGCTTTCTGCTGGGAAGCAGAGGTATCTTGGATTCAGTCGGAGGTGCCGAGATGACACACGAGCGCGAGATCAAAGTGACGGCCGAGGGCGCGGCCTGCGTGTATTGTGGAGCGACCGAAGATCTGGTGCGCGACGACCACCTGGACACGCTCTTCTATTGCCCCAAGTGCCTCGAGCGGCACGTGCGCCACGGCCAGCAGATCGACGACCGAGGGGAAGCCGAGCCGCCCTGGGACGGCTGATGCTTGACGCCGCCGGCCCCTGAGCGGCATCCTCGCCTCATGTTCGACCGGTTGCTCGTGGGACTCGACGGCTCGTCCGGCTCGGACGCGGCCCTCGACGCCGCCATTCTGCTCGGACGGCGCTTCAAGGCCACCATCCTGCTCGCCGTCGTCACCGACATCCGTCTCCTCGAGGGTCCGCTGTTCGAAACCGCCGGTCCGCTGTGGACCGAGGGGGTGCCGGCGGCGCCCGCGACCGTGGAGCTGCGCGAGGCTCTCGACGAGCGTTCCGTGCGAATCCTCGACGCTGCGACGGCCAAGGTCGTGGAGGCCGGCCTCGCCTGGGAAACCGTGCGCGCGACCGGCCTGGTGGAAGACGAGTTGCGGCGCCTGGCCGACCAGGCGGAGGCCATCGTCGTGGGCCGGCGTGGCGAGGTCCACGCCGCATCGGGAACGCTGGGCACCGTGACCGGCCACATCATCCGGCGATCGGCCAGGCCCGTGTTCGTCGCGGGCGAGCGCCCATCTCCTTGCGAGCGGCCGGTGGTGGCTTACGACGGCGGTGAAACGAGCAGCCACGCGCTGGATCTGGCATCGCGTTACGCCGAGGCCGTCGCGGTGCCGCTCGCCGTGGCGCACGTGGCGACCGACGCGGCCGCCGGCGATGCACTGCTCGCCAAGGCCGCCGCGTTTCTCTCCACCCGGCCGGCGCCGTTCGAGACGCACCGTCTCACCGGGGAGATCGTGCACGCCGTGACCGAGTTCCTGACGCGATATCGCGCCGACCTGCTGTTCGCGGGGGCACACGGTGGACGCCAGCACTCGTGGGCGATCGGCTCCCACGCCGAGAAGCTGCTCAAGGCGTCCGCGATTCCGGTCATCATCCAGCGTTGAGCGCGGCCCGCCCGGACGCACCGGCCCACGGACGCGCGGGAAGCGTCGCGCTCGTGCACGCCGACGAGGCGTGCCTCGGCAACGGGCAGGAGCGCGCCACGCCAGGAGGCGCCGGCGGCTTGATCGAGGCGCGGACCGCCGCGGGACTGGTGGAGCGCCGCGACTACTTCGTCGCGGAGCCCGACACCACGAACAACCGCATGGCGTTGCGCTCCGCGATCGCCGCCCTGGACCTGCTCGGCGGCAAGGGTCGCCGGGTGGCGGTGCGCTTCACGTCGGACTCCACCTACCTGATCCAGGGCATGCGGGAGTGGGTGAGCGCCTGGCGGGCCCGGGGCTGGCGGCGCAAGACCGGCGCCATCGAGAATCTCGAGCTGTGGCAGGAGCTGGTGGCCGCGGCCGAGCGCCACGACGTGACGTGGCACTGGGTGCGCGGCCACGCCGGGCACGCCAAGAACGAGTACGCCAACCACCTGGCCACCCGCGCCGCCGCCGAGCAGCGACAGTCGGGCGGCCTGGTCGCGTCGGAATTCGCCGCGTGGCTCGCGGCCGAGCGCGCCAAGGGGAAGTACGCGGCGTACGACCCCGACGCCGACGTGGGCTAGCCCGGCCGGACGCCGCTCGCCGCGATCACTGGACGACCACGACGCCCCGCATGAAGGGATGCGGCGTGCAGTGGTACGGATACGTGCCGGGCCGGTCGAACCGCACCGCGTAGCTCCCCTTCGCCGGAATCGGGCCCGACGCCGGTCCATCCACCTCGAAGCTGACGGAGTGGTCGAGCGGGTCCTTGTTGACCCAGCGCACCACCTGGCCGGCGGCGATGCGCACCGTGTCGGTCGCGAAGTGGAGCGAGACCACGTCCACCGTGGCGGCCGCCGGCCCCGTCACGCCCGTCGCGAGCCCGCCGCTCGAGTGGAACCACGCACCGAACCGGCTCAAGTGCAGGGGGATGGTGAACTCGAAGCCGTACAGCCGCTGCGAGAGCGGGTTGCCGCCCCGCGAGCTGCCCTCGAAGGTGTTGGCCGCGACGTTGCTCACTTCCAGCGCGAACGTGTGCGGCGAGTTGGGGATTTGCACCTGGATCGCCGCGCTCCAGGCCGCGGTGGTGTCGCCGCCGAGCAGTTTGGCGTAGTCACCCGAGATGGCCACGTACTGGTTGAGACGGATCACCGCGCCGCCGCCCAGCGCCGTCTGGGCGCCCGACTGCCCGAACGGCTTGCTCAGCTCCCGCACCGCCGCGAGGATGGTGACCGGCCCCTTCGTGTAGTCGGCGGCCAGCTCTCCGTCCACGCTCTTCGACCGGAAGTTGTAGGCCGGCGAGACCGAGGCCGCGAACCCGTCGCTGCCCTCGTGCGCGCCCAGGAAGCGCCAGCGCGCGAACAGCTCCGATTCGTTGGTGGACGCGGCCGTTCCGGCCAGTTCCTTGGTGGCGAACCGGTAGCCGACGCCGACGTTCCCGCCGACGCCGGCGGCCAGCGTGAACGTGGGGAAGTTGGTCACCACGCTGCCGGGGCCCGAACTCACGTTGAACCGGTGCAGGAAGTTGAACTGCACGACACCGGGGTCCGCGACCCAGTCGCCGCTCAGGTTGGGCGAGCGGTAGAGCAGCGACTGCGCGGCCGCGGGCGGCGCCACAGCGAGGACGAGCAGCGTGGCGATCAGGGATGTGGCGCGCATCTCACACCTCCGGTTGCTCGACGACGTCCCGCCGCCTCCGGCGAGGCCGACCGTCTTGGTTGACAAGGGCTTGCCGCGAATCTAACGTGGCGCGTCTACCAACCGGGCCCGGGGCGTTGTCCGCATCGCCAGCCTCTCATCACGACGAGCTCGACCGGCTGTTCGGCCGGCTCGTGTGGAATCTCGCCGAGCTCGATCCCTCCCGCGTGCACGGGCCCGTCGAGGTCAACGAGCTGTACCAACGCCTGGTGCCCTATCGGACCCATCGCGCCGTGCTGGGCCTGGACTCGCACGAGGACTACGAGATGACCCTGCTCCGCCTCCTCGCGGGCGAGCGGGGCTACGCCTTCGTCGAACCCGAGGAGGCGCGCGTCGCGCTCATGAACGAGGCGGCCGCGATCAACCCGGACACTAGCCTGTACAAACGGTTCGGCGCCGCGAGCATCACCCTCGACCCCGACCATGTGCGCGAGGCGCTGGGCCAGGCCGAAGCGGGGCACGCCTCGTCCGGTGTGGAGTCTGGGGGACCCGGTGCGCTTTCGCCTCCGGCCGGCGAGCGGGCCCCCGAACTCCCTTGGTTCCCCGAGCCTCCGCCCGATGTTCCCGAGATCGAGCTGGCGGGCGCGGGACCGGAGGCGGCGCCGGAGCAGCCCGAGCTGCCCTTCGCCCTCGACGAGGAGGGCGCCGACACGCCGGAGCCCGCGCCCCGCGCCGCCAGCGCGCCGTGCGCGTTCTGCGGTGGGGATCTGCCGGTGGGCCGGGCGGTCATCTTCTGCCCGCACTGCGGCCAGAACGTGGGCGTGGTGCACTGCCCTTCGTGCGGCACCGAGCTGGAGGTGGGGTGGCAGTTCTGCATCACCTGCGGCCGGAAGATGGCGGGGCTCGGATGAACCGTCACCGCGTCGCGGTCATCCCGGGCGACGGGATCGGCCCGGAGGTGATCGAGGCCGCGCTGGCCGTGCTCGCCGCGGCCTCGCGCCGGTTCGGCTTCTCGCTCGACGTCGAGCGGCTGCCGTACTCGGCGGACCACTATCTCGCGACGGGCGAGACCATCCCCGACGCCGCGGTGGAGCACCTCAGGAACGACGTCGGCGCGATCTTCGTGGGCGCCCTGGGCGACCCGCGCGTCCCGGGCAACGAGCACGCGCGCGACATCCTGCTGGGCCTCCGCTTCCGGCTCGACCTGTACGTCAATCTGCGCCCGGTCACGCTGCTCCATCCCTCGCTCTGCCCCCTGAGGGATCCGCCGGGCGGCCGGCGCGCCATCGACTTCCCCATCTTCCGCGAGAACACCGAGGGCATCTACGTGGGCGCCGGCGGTGGCCTCAGGGTCGGCACCCCCGACGAGGTGCAGCTCGCCGAAGAGGTGCATACCCGCAAGGGCGTCGAGCGCATCATCCGCTACGCGTTCGAGTGGGCCAAGGCGAACGGCAGGACCCGCGTCACGATGTCCGACAAGGCGAACGCCGTTCCCGCGCACCGGCTGTGGGGCCGCGTCTTCGCCGAGGTCGGGGCGGAGTACCCCGGCATCGAGCGCGAGCACCGCTACGTGGACGCGCTGGCGATGGAGCTGGTGCGGGAGCCGGAACGGTTCCAGGCCATCGTCACCCAGAACCTGTTCGGCGACATCCTCTCGGACCTCGCGGCGGGGCTGGTGGGCGGCCTGGGCATCTCGCCCTCGGCCAACCTCCATCCCGGACGGGCCGGCCTGTTCGAGCCGGTGCACGGCTCCGCGCCGCCGATGGCGGGCAAGGACGTCGCCAATCCCTTCGCGGCCATCCTCACCGCCGCGATGATGGTACGCGAGTTGCGCCACCTGGATGCGGCGGATTCACTGGAATCCGCCGTGCGCGCCGCCCTCGCCGCCGGCGTCACGACGCCGGACCTCGGGGGGAAGTGCGGCACGAGGGAGGTAGCCCGATGGGTCGCCGAGCGCGTTACGCACTGATCGTCGCCGTGGCGGCCGCGCTCGCGCGCGGCCTCGCCGCGCAGAATCCGACTCCCGCATCGCCCCAGCCCGCCGCGCGCGACACCACCGCGCGGGATACGACCGCGCGCGACACGAGCGGCGTGAGGCGGCTCATCTACAGCGACGTCTTCTCCGGCCAGTCCACCATCGCACCCCGGGTGACGCTGACCGAGGGCGTGGTGTACCTCGTCGAGGTGGACCCCGCCGGCACCCCCATTGCCATCAGGTCCGCCCGCCGGCCCAGGCAGGCGCCGCTGTTCATGGTGGGCATGCCCGACGAGAGCATGGGGACCGCGGCCGATTTCCTGGTGGTGCCGCCGTCCACGCAGGACTACCTGATCGACTTCGCGTCCGGCGCCGACGTCGTCCGGATTCGCATCTGGACCGACCCCAAGGAATCGGCGCGTTACCACCGCATCCGCACCGAGGGCTTCAAGCTTCCCATTCTCGCGCTCGGCCTGAGCGCCACCTACCTCGCGCCGTTCCGCGACGCGACCCCCTCGCCCCAGGACGCGCTGTACGGCTACAACACCACGTCGCAGCCCGCCTACGGCGCCAAGCTGTGCCTCGACGTGCTGCCCAACGGCCGCATCCTCCCCGACCGGACCGGCGGGTGCGCCGTCGCGTT
Organism: uncultured Gemmatimonadales bacterium; assembly: GCA_963718005.1. GTDB lineage: Bacteria > Gemmatimonadota > Gemmatimonadetes > Gemmatimonadales > JACORV01 > Fen-1245. Next base: position 97,539 of record CAVQXV010000004.1, on the reverse strand, counting down.
CACGCTGTGGCGGCGGGCCGGAGGCCGGAACTTCTTCACGGTGGGCATCGAACCCGAGCTGGTGATCGTGCGTCGGACCTGGCAGGATCTGGCCCTGACGCCGCAGCTCGCCTTCGGCAACACGACCGGCGGCGCGCCTTACTCCGACTACGTGTTCTACGGGCTGGGCGCACGTTACACGGCCGCGTTGCAGGCCGTCCCCCGCCTGGGCTTTCAGGGCCAGGCCAACCTGCTGGAGCTCGATTCGAGCCCGAACGATCCGAATTCGGGACGGGTGCACGTCCTGACATTGAGCCTCGAGGCCGGTTTCGTCTTGAAGCTCTGAGTTCGCTTGCTGCGCTCCTGAGGCAGGGCGATATTCCGCCCCTGCCGGGACTGCCCGGCTTTTCCTCGAGCCGGCGGAGCGCGTGAGCCCATGAAGACGCAGGGCAGGGACAAGGACGTGGTGTTCCTGAGCGGCGTTCGGACGCCGTTCGGGACCTTCGGCGGAACCCTCAAAGACCACTCGGCCATAGACTTGGCCGCCGCCGCCGCGCGCTGCGCGGTGGAGCGTTCGGGGCTCCAGGCCGGTGACTTCGACCACGTCGTGTTCGGCAACGCCCTGCAGACGTCGGCCGACGCCATCTACTTCGCCCGCCACGTGGGCCTCAAGGCCGGGCTCCCCATCGAGGTGCCGGCGCTGACCGTGAACCGGCTGTGCGGCTCCGGCTTCGAGGCCATCGCGCAGGCGGCGCAGCAGATCCTGCTCGACGAGTCGAAGGTCGTGCTGGCGGGCGGCGGCGAATCCATGAGCCAGGCGCCGCACGTCGTGCGCGGCGCGCGCTGGGGCCTGAGGCTCGGCCCGCCGGCGCCGCTCGAAGACCTGCTGTGGGAATCGCTCACCGACCCGCAGTGCGGCTTCTCCATGGCGCAGACCGCGGAGAACCTCGCGGAGAAGTACCAGCTCACCCGCCGGGAAGTGGACGAATTCGCCCTGCGCTCGCAGCAGCTCGCCAAGCGCGCGTGGGAGGGCGGCGCCTTCGAGGACGAGGTGATCGCGGTCCAGGTGAAGGACCCGAAGACCCGCCAGATGGTGCCGTTCCGCGCCGACGAGCACATGCGGCCGAACACGACGCTGGAGGGTCTCGCGAAGCTCGCGCCGTACTTCAAGAAGGACGGCCTCGTGACGGCGGGCAACGCGAGCGGCATCTGCGACGGCGCGGCCGCCTGCGTCGTCGCGTCGGAGGCCGTCGCGAAGGCGAAGGGCCTCAAGCCGCTCGGCCGCCTGGTGGGCTGGGCCGTGGCGGGCGTCGAGCCGAAGTACATGGGGATCGGTCCGGCGCCGGCGATCCGCAAGCTGCTCGCCAAGACCGGCATGAAGCTCGATCAGGCGGACCTCATCGAGGTCAACGAGGCGTTCTCCCCGCAGTACGTCGCGGTGGAGAAGGAGCTGGGGCTGCCGCGCGAGAAGGTGAACGTGCACGGCGGCGCCATCGCGATCGGGCATCCGCTCGCCGCCTCCGGCACGCAGGATCACCATTCACCTCCTCCACGCGCTGCGGAAGAGCGGCGGTCGCTTCGGGATCGGCAGCGCCTGCATTGGCGGCGGCCAGGGTGCCGCCGTGATGGTGGAAGCCTTTACGCCGTAGGAGGACCGAACGGTGGACGCTCTGGCAGTCGTAGCGATCGTGGCGGCGTTGTACACGCTGTCCAGTCTCCGCATCATCAAGCAGTACGAGCGCGCGGTCGCCTTCTTCCTGGGCCGCTACTGGAACACCAAGGGCCCCGGCCTCGTCTTCCTGCCGAGCATGATCGCGCACATGCACCGGGTGTCGCTCCGGATCGTGGCGCTCGACATTCCGCCCCAGGACGTCATCACGCGCGACAACATCTCGCTCAAGGTGAACGCCGTCCTGTACATGAAGGTGAAGGACCCGGCGGCCGCGATCATCGGGATCGAGAACTACCTCTACGCGACGAGCCAGCTGGCCCAGACCACGTTGCGCAGCGTCTGCGGCCAGCACCAGCTCGACGAGCTGCTCTCCGAGCGCGAGAAGATCAACGAGACGCTCAAGGCGATCATCGACGCGCGCTCGACCGAGTGGGGCATCGAAGTCTCGGCCGTCGAGGTCAAGGACGTGGACCTGCCGGTGGAGATGAAGCGGGCGATGGCGCGGCAGGCGGAGGCCGAGCGCGAGCGGCGGGCCAAGGTCATCAACGCCGAGGGCGAGCTGCAGGCCTCCGAGAAGCTGGCGGCGGCCGCGCACATCATCGGCGCGGAGCCGGCCGCGATCACGCTGCGGTTCCTCCAGACCGTTTCGGAGATCGCATCGGAGAAGAACTCGACCACCTTCTTCCCGCTGCCCATCGACCTGCTGAAGCCGTTCCTCGGCGCTTACCGGGAGTCGCAGCCGGTGGCGCCGCCGGCTCCGTCCCTCGCGAGCGTCGCGGTGCAAGCCGCTCTCGCGGGCGCGGCTCCAGGCACGGCGCTGCCGCCGGCGGGTCAGCGCGAGGGCGCGGAGCGCCGAGGCTAGCTCGCCGATGGCCGGTGAGCTGGTCCCGCGCAAGATCACCCGCGAGCAGCTCGAGCGGATCATTCAGCGCGCCGCCGAGCTGCAGGCCGGCGAGATGGACACCGGCGACGACCTGACCGAGCAGGAGTTGCTGAAGCTCGGCTCCGACGTGGGCATTCCGGGACGGTATCTCCGCCAGGCACTGTACGAGGAGAACGCGGGCGGCGCCGCGCTCGAGCGCGGATTCCTCGCCCGGTGGGTCGGCCCGAAGATGGTGCTGGCCCACCGGGTCGTGCCCGGCGAGAAAGCCATGCTCGATCAGGCCATGGCCGGATTCATGACCGAGGAGGAGGCGATGACGCCGAAGCGCCGCCTCCCCGATCGCACGGTGTGGGAACGGCAGAAGGGCCTGTTCGCGGAAATGAAGCGCGGCCTGTCGTTCGAGGGCAAAGCCTACCACCTGGCCCGCGCGCTGGACGTCTCCGTCCAGATCACCGCGCTCGAATCCGGGTACTGCCACGCCGAGCTGGCCGCGGACGTCGGCAACATCCGCGACCAGTCGTTCCTCGGCATCGCGTTGCTCGTCGGCACCGGCTGCCTCGGCGCGGGGGCGCTGGCCCTGCTGCCCGGGTTGGCGATCCTGGCGCCGCTCGCGCTGGCCGGCGGCCTCGTCTTCGCCGGCATCGGCGCGCGGGCCTTCCGGCGGCGGTCGGACCGCATGCAGGTCGCCCTCGAACAGGTGCTGGACCGCCTCGAGCGCGGCGAGATCCGGTCCCGGCCGCAGCTGGCGGGACCGCGCGCCTCCGCGTTCGTGCGCATCGCGAGCGAGATCAAGCGGTCGGTCGAAGACGTGGCGCAGACGCTCCGGCAGCCGCCCGGGGCGCCGCCCTCGAACTCCACCCCTCATTCCGGGAAACCCAAGACCCCATGACCGACATCACCACCGTCGGCGTCCTCGGCTGCGGCCTGATGGGCAGCGGCATCGCCCAGACCGCGGCCGCCGCCGGCTTCCCCACCGTCGTGCGCGAGGTGAGCGACGAGCTGCTCGCCAAGGGCAAGGGCGCCATCACGGGCTCGCTGAACCGGCTGGTCGAGAAGGGCAAGCTCGACGCGACCACGCGCGACGCCACCCTCGGCCGGCTCCGCTTCACGACCCGAACGGCGGACCTCAAGGACGCGGACATCGTCATCGAGGCGGTCACCGAGGACCTGGACACCAAGAACGCGTTGTGGAAGGAGCTGGACCGGCTGTGCCGGCCCGCCACCCTGTTCGCGTCGAACACGTCCAGCCTCACCATCGCCGCCATGGCCGCGGCCACGAGCCGGCCCGACAAGTTCGTCGGCCTGCACTTCTTCAACCCCGTGCCGGTGATGAAGCTGGTCGAGGTGGTGCGGACCGTGACCACCTCGCCGGAGAGCTTCGATCGCGCGTACGCCTTCGCGGGGAAGCTCGGCAAGGAGCCCATCGCGGCGAAGGACACCTCCGGCTTCGTGGTGAACCTGCTCCTCGTGCCCTACCTGCTCGACGCCATCCGCGCGCTGGAGCACGGCGTGGCCAGCGCCCCGGACATCGACAAGGCGATGCAGCTCGGCTGCGGCTACCCGATGGGGCCGTTGGTGCTGCTCGACTTCGTGGGTCTCGATACGACGTACAAGATCGCGGAGATCATGTTCGCCGAGTACCGGGAGGCGCGCTACGCGCCGCCGCCGCTCCTGAAGCGAATGGTGCTCGCGGGGTACTACGGGAAGAAGTCGGGCCGCGGCTTCTACGACTACGGCACCACGCCGCCCACACCATCCAACCTGGGGCTGTGACGATGTTCCTGGGCTACGACTGGCCGCGATTCCACGCCGCCGTGAACGATCTCCCTCCGGCGCTGCTGCCGCTGTCGGTGCTGTTCGACCTGCTCGGCATCGTGTTCAAGCGCGAGTCGCTCAAGGCCGCGGCGTTCTGGACGCTGGTCTTCGGCGTCCTTGGCACCGCCGCCGCGATCTTCGCCGGCCTCATGGCCGAGGACGTGGTGCAGCACAGCGAGCAGGCGCACGTGATCATGGACACGCACAAGACGCTGGCGTTCATCGTGCTCGCCATCTTCGGGCTGCTCGCGATCTGGCGGATCGTGCGGCGCGGCGTGTGGAACGAGAAGGAGCAGCCCATCGCCCTCACCGCCGGCGTCATCGGCATCGCCATCCTGCTCTACACGGCGTCGCTGGGCGGCGAAGCTCGTGTTCGACCACGGCCTCGGCATTCCCACCGCGCGCCTCGGGGCGATCGCGACCGAGCGGGCCGGTCACCACCACGACGAGGACGAGGCGGCCCCGGCCGCCGCGAGCCCCACGCCGGCGGCGCCGGATACGGCGAAAGCGGCCGCGGCCGGTCCCGCCGCCGATACCGCGAAGCACTGATCGCGGCATGCGCCGCGCCGGTGCGCTCGTCCTCACCGTGGTCGCCCTCGCCGCGTGCGCGCGGCTGGGCGGACTCCGCCCGCGCTACGGTCCCATCCAGGGCAGCATCTCCGCCGAGCTGGAGGCTCAACCCGACGCGGTGATCGACTCGGCCGCCCAGGAGCTGCGGGCGGCGGGCCTGAGCGTGGCCGTGGCCGACGCGCCCGAGGGGTATCTGGAGTCGTCGTGGTACGACGTGGAACGGAAGGCCACCGTCAGCGGCCGAGCGCGCGATCTCGATCAGGTGGTGAAGTTGCGGTTCTTCGCCGACCCCACGGCGGGCCACACGCGCATGGCGGCGGAATGCGTGCGGCGGATCGCGCAGGATCCCAGCGAACCGGAGCGTGACCTGGAACGGATGGTGCCGGACAGCAGTCCCGGCCGCGTATTGCTGGACAGCATCGTCGCCCGGCTGAAGACGGCCTACCCGATGCCGGCGCCGGAGACCGGCGCGCCGGCCGGGCCGGAGCGTCGCCCTACCGCGCCTCCACGAAGCTCCTGACCCAGGTTTCGAACTTCGCGACGTCCACCGCCGCGTCCTTGCACGGGCCGGACGGCAGCCGCATGGTGAGCCCGAGGACCGGGATCTTCGCCGCGACGTCGTGGATGCCGCTCACCATGTCGCGCTCGCAGGCCACCGCGACCACGGCGCGCGGGCGCCGCTCGCGGATGGCGCGCCGGGCCAGCTGCCCGCGCGTGGCCACGAAGACCGGCACCTCGTAGCGCCCCGCCACTTCCAGGATCCCGTCCAGCGCGTCCTTGGCGAGACAGCGGGGCACCAGCACCAGCAGCTCGCCCTTCCCCACCTTCCGGCCGCGCCGCGCCGCGAGACCGTTGAAGATCTCGACCGCGGCGTGCTCCACCCAATCGCGCGCGCCGAAGCGCCGCGCGACCTGCGACGTCGACCGCATCAGGGGCAGGAACGGTCCGCGCTCCGCCAGCCGCTCGGGCAGGAGCAGCACCGGTCCGTAGAACGACGCGAGCAGCAGGCCGAACCACAGCCAGGCGAGCACGGTGAGGCCGGATACGGCCAGCATCACCACCCTCGGCAGCGGCGCCCACATGACGCCGAGCCGCGGGTCGAGCAGGTAGGCGGCGAGGTACGCCACCGCGGCGACCGCCGCGAGCGTCAGGGCGGCGTAGCGGAAGAACTTCCCCGGCGGGCTGGCGAAGTTGCCGCCGCCCGGGAGGGCCTGGCCATCCCACTCGTCCCACTCGTGACCAAGGCGGCGATCCACCTCGATCCGGATGAGGTTGGCACGAACTCCGGTTGTCGGCATGAATCCGCGAGTATCACCGCACCCCAAGTGCTTGTCAAGCTCGCGGCCCGGCCGTTAGGTTGCCCGCGTGCAAGCGCCCCCAGGCCTTCGCGGCGAGTTCAGGACCGACGACGTCGCGCGGGCGCTCTACGCGGAAGGGGCCGGCATCTTCCGCATCGTGCCCGAAGCCGTGGCGGTGCCCGCCGGCCCGGCGGACCTGGCGCTGCTGGTGCGCTGGGCCGCGGACCAGCGGCAGCCGCTGGTGCCGCGCGGGGCAGGCAGCGGCATGCCGGGCGGCAACATCGGACCCGGCGTCGTCGTGGACCTCTCCCAGGCCTTTCGCGATCCCCCGGTGATCGACGCGGCCGCCGGCACGGCGCGCTGCGGGGCCTCGGTCACCTGCCAGGCGCTCAACGCGGCTGCCGCCGGTTACGGCTTGCGCCTCCCCCCCGATCCGTCGAGCGCCGCGTTCTGCACGCTGGGCGGCATGGTCGCCACCAACGCGGCGGGCGCGCACAGCGTCAAGTACGGGGCGATGCGCCGCTGGGTGCGCGCGCTGGAGTTCGTGACGGCGGACGGAGAGACCGGTGGCACGGACGCACCGACGCACCGACGCACGGAAGCGGAGGAGCGGTTCCTGCGCGACGTCGCGCCCGCGCTGCGCGCGCACGCCGCCGACCTGGCCGCCGCCGTGCCCCATACGACGAAGAACTCGGCCGGCTATGCGCTGGACACCTACGCCGCCGATGGCCGGATCGCGGACCTGCTGACCGGCAGCGAGGGCACGCTCGCCTTCATCACCGCGGTCGACGTTACGCTCGCGCCCCTGCCCGACGAACGCGCCACGCTGCTGGTCACGCTCCGCTCCCTCGACGACGTCGGCCCCGCGGTGCTCGCGCTGAAGCCCCTGGGCCCCTCCGCGGTCGAGCTGCTCGACCGCACCTACCTCGACTTCGTGCGCGGCGCCGTCCAGCGCCGCATCCCGCCGGGCACCGAGGCGGTGCTGCTGGTCGAGTTCGAGAGCGAGGCGAGCGGCGCGGTTGAGGCCGTGCGCGGCGTGGCCGAGACCACCGAGCTGGCTGACGACCTCGCGTCGGTCAGCCGGCTGTGGGAGCTGCGCCACCTGGCGAGCCCGATCCTCGCGTCGCTCCCCAACAACTTGCGCTCGCTGCAACTGGTCGAGGACGGCTGCGTGCCGGTGCCCGTGCTCGGCCGCTACATCCGCGCGCTGCGCGAGGCGGCGGCGGCGCACGGCTTCGACATCGTCATCTTCGGCCACGCCGGCGACGGCCACCTGCACGCCAACCTCCTGGCGGACGTCACGGCGCCCGACTTCGCCGAGCGGCTGGCCTCGTGCCTCGACGCGGTGACCGGGGCGCAGCTCTCGCTCGGCGGTACGCCCTCCGGCGAGCACGGCGACGGGCGTTTGCGGGCGCCGTTCCTGGTCTCGCACCTTCGGCGAAGCGTATGCCGAGCTGTGCGGGCGCACCAAGCGGGCGTGGGACCCCGCGGGCATCCTGAATCCGGGCGTCAAGCTCGCCGCCCCCGGCGCGCGGCTCGACGCCGCCGCGCTCAAGGTCGGCGCGCGCGCGCCGGCGCTGCCGGCCGAGATCGCCGCGAGCCTGCGCGAGGTGGAGCGGACGGCCGGCTGGGGCCTGTTCAAGCTGTCGCTGGCCCCCGCGCCGCGATGACCTCTCACTTCGTCTTCTCACCTCTCACTTGAACTTCTCACGTCTCACCCCTCACTTCTCACCCGGCCCATGGAAATAATCCGCGCCCCGCTCATCACCCTGCTGGCCCGTCCTCAGTTCCTCGAGCCGGGCCACCTCAAGATCGAATGGCGCGGCGACGCCAGCGACGGCGAGAAGCTCGCCGAGTTCGCGGGCCGGCTGTGCTACATGAGCCAGGCCAACCCGGCCAAGCGCACCACGGCCGAGTACCTCGACAACATCAAGAAGCAGGGCCACGGCTCGGTGCTCGAGCACGCGGTCTACGTCCTGCTGATCGAGGGCATCTCGCGCTCCTGCTCGCACGAGCTGGTGCGGCACCGCGCCGGCTTCGGTTACAGCCAGCTCAGTCAGCGTTACGTGGACGAATCGCACGCGGCCTTCGTGGTCCCGCCGGCGATGCTGGGGGACGAGCGGCTCGAAGCGGCGTGGCTCGGGCAGGTCACGGCGGCGCAGGCGGCGTACGTGCAGGCCGTGGAGGACCTGATGCGGCGCTACGAGTGGGTCGCCGACAAGGTCCACCGCCGCAAGATGGCGCGCGAGGCGGCGCGCTCGCTGCTGCCCAACGCGACCGAGACCAAGATCGTGGTGAGCGCCAACGTCCGCGCCTGGCGCACGATGCTCGAGCTGCGCTGCGGCGAGGGCGCCGAGCAGGAGATCCGGCGGATGGCGGTGGCGGTGCTGCGGGCGCTCGCGGCGGAGGCGCCGCGGCTGTTTTCGGACTTCGAGATCTACCACGCGGAAGACGGCGCGGAGGCGGCGCGAGTCACCTACCACAAGGTGTGACCCGCGCCACCCGGCCGCGCGTCAGCTCTCTTCTTCCTTCTCCTTCTTTTCCTTCTGGTGCTCCTCGATCACCTTCGCCGCGGCTTCCGGCGGCATTTCCGCGTACCCCTTGAACTTGCGGCGGTAGGTGCCGCGTCCCTGGGTCAGCGAGTGCAGCTGCGTGGCGTACTTGTACAGCTCCGCCTCCGGCACCACCGCCTTGAGCTTGAGCGTCGTGCCCTCGGGCTCGGAGCCCAGGATCTGGCCGCGCCGCGCGCTCAAGTCGCCCATCACCGCGCCCAGGTACTCCTCCGGCGTCATCACCTCGAGATCCACCAGCGGCTCCAGCAGCACCGGCTTGCAGGTGGGTGAGACGTTCCGGAACGCGAGGATGCCGGCCAGCTTGAACGACATCTCGTTCGAGTCCACGGTGTGGTACGAGCCGTCGAACAGCTCGACCTTGAAGTCCACCACCGGGCAGCCGGCCAGGATGCCGCGCACCGCGGCCTCCTGGATGCCCCGGTCCACGGCCGGGATGTACTTGCTGGGGATCGAGCCGCCGACGATGCCGTCCTCGAACACGTAGCCGCCGCCGCGCGGCAGCGGCGCCATCCGGATCCAGCAGTCGCCGAACTGCCCGCGGCCGCCGGTCTGCTTCTTGTGCCGCCCCTGGCCCTCGCCCCTGCCCCGGATGGTCTCGCGATACGGGATGCGCGGCTTGGTCATCGTCGCGTGCACGCCGAACTTCCGCGCCAGCCGGTTCAACGTCACCTCGAGGTGCCGCTCGCCCAGACCGTAGATCCAGGTCTGCCGGACGTCGGCGTTGAACTCCCAGTGGAACGTCGGATCCTCTTCGGTGATCTTGGCCAGCCCGATGTTGATCTTGTCCTCGTCGCCGCGCTCCTTGGCCTCGATGGCGACGTGGATGATCGGCTCGGGGAGCGGGATGCGCGGCAGCACCACCGGCGTCGCGTGCGTGCACAGCGTGTCGTTGGTGTGGGTGTCGCGCAGCTTCGCGATGACCCCGATGTCGCCCGCGTGCAGCACGTCCACCTCGAGCTTCTCTTTTCCCTGCGCCACCGAGAGGTGGTTCAGCTTCTCCGGCGCGCTCCGGGCCGCGTTGTAGACCTCCTGCCCGTTCTTGACGAGCCCCGGAGAAGATCCGGAACAGCGACACGTCGCCGACGTGCGGCTCGGACACGGTCTTGAACACCAGGGCCGTGAACGGCGCGTCGTCGCGCTCCGGGATCTCCAGCTTCTCGGCGCTGCCCCACTTCTCGGCCGTGACCGGGTGGTTGTCGGCCGGCGGCGGCACCAGCTCCACGATCTCCGAGAGCAGCGCCCGCGTCGCCGTAGGTCAGCTCGGCCGCGCCGCACAGGATCGGGAACAGCTCGCGCCGCTTCATCGCCGCGCGCATCGCCGTCACCAGCTCGTCGTGGGCGATCTCCTTCCCCTCGAGGTAGCGCTCCACCAGCGAGTCGTCGGTGGACGCCACCGTCTCGATGAGGTCGCTCTCGTACTTCTCGTACTCCGCCTGCATCTCCTTGGGGATCGGCTGCTCGTCGTACTCGCCGGTCTTGGTCCCCGGCTTGTAGATCAGGGCCGTCTTGCTGATCAGGTTGATGATGCCGCGGTGCTGCGGGCCCGCGCCGATCGGGATCTCGACCGGAATGGCCTTGGGCGTCAGCCGCTCGCGGATCTGCCCGTACACCTTGCTGAAGTCCGCGTGCTCCTTGTCCATCATCGAGACGAAGAAGATCGCCTCGTGCTCGCAGGTGCGAGAGTACTCCCAGACCTTCTCGGTCCCGGTCTCCACGCCCGCCGACGCGCCCAGCACGATCAGCGAGGCGTCCGCCGCGTACATCCCCGCCATCGCGTCGCCCGCGAAGTCGAGATAGCCCGGCGTGTCCACCAGGTTGATCTTCACGCCCTCCCACTCGGCGTGGGCCAGGGCGAGGTTGATGCTGTAGCCGCGTTCGATCTCGTCGGGAGAGTAATCGGTGAGGGCGGAGCCTTCCTTGATGCGGCCGTGCCGCTTGCTGCTTCCGGCCACGAAGGCGAGGGCGTCAACCAGGCTGGTCTTGCCGCTGCCTCCGTGGCCGACTACGGCCACATTCCTGATGTGTGTGCTCGGATATTCCTTCATGGCCAACCCGTCAGCCTAAGGGGAGGCTAACCTAGCCTCGAACAGAGTAGAGAGGCAAGACAGCAGCCGACAGAGCAGTTGCCAGACGCCGAAGTTGCAAGTGGTTACCAGACGCCAGGCCGCAGAGTGCGAGACCAGTTGCCCAGTACTGGCAACTGGTCTGGACTCTCGCGAGCTCGACGTCTTGGAACCACTGGCAACTTGGCGTCTGGGAACTTGACTGCTATCTGTATCCGGCAGCCTGTAGTCTGAAGAGTTCGGCGTACGTCCCGCCCTTGCGCGACCAGCTCCTCGTGCGATCCCTGCTCGACGATCTGCCCCTTCTCCAGGACCAGGATCCGCTCCGCCATCCGGACGGTCGAGAAGCGGTGCGAGATCAGCACGGCCGCCTTCCCGCCGGTCAGCTCCGCGAAGCGCAGGAACACCTCGTACTCGGCGCGCGCGTCGAGCGAGGCGGTGGGCTCGTCCAGGATCAGCACCTGCGCCTCGCGCAGGTAGGCGCGCGCCAGCGCGACCTTCTGCCACTCGCCGCCCGAGAGCTCGATGCCCTCGTCGAACCGGCGCCCCAGCATCTGGTCGTACCCCTTCGCGAACCGCTGCGCCACGACCGACGCCAGGCTCCGCTCGGCCGCCGCGCGGATGCGGGCCGACGTCCTCGACGGCGCCGATCTCGCCGACGCCGATGTTCTCCTTCAAGAGGAACGCGTAGCGCACGAAGTCCTGGAAGATCACGCCGATGTTGCGGTGCAGGCTGGCGACGTCGTAGTCCCGCAGGTCCACGCCGTCGAGCAGGATCGCGCCCTCGTCGGGATCGTAGAGGCGCGCCAGCAGCTTGGTCAGCGTCGTCTTCCCGGCGCCGTTCTCGCCCACCAGCGCCAGGCGCTCGCCCGCGCCGAGCCGGAAGGTGAGGTGCCGCACCGCCCACACGTCGCTGCCGGGATAGCGGAAGCCCACGTCGCGGAACTCGAACCCCTCGCGGATCGGATTCGGCACCGGCGGCGCGCCCGTCGCGCGAGACGATGGACGGCTGCATCTCGAAGAAGGTGAACAGGTCCGCCAGGTACAGGCTCTGCTCGTAGATCTGCGAGGTCGAGAGCAGGATGCGCTGGATCAGGTCGCGGCTCTGCTGGAACGACCCCGCCAGGAACGTGAGCACGCCGATGGTGAACAGCCCGGCCGCCGAGTGGTAGCCGATCACCGTGAGGTAGATGATGACGCCGTAGGCGCCGTAGTAGCCCACGGTGCCGATGGTGGTCGAGCACCGTGCTCACGGCGCTGTGGCGGATCGAGAGCTTCCGGTTGGCCTCGTAGAAGTCGCGCCGACGAGCTTGGCGTAGCGGTCGGTGAGCCAGCGCGACAGGCCGAACAGCTTGATTTCCTTCGCCGTCTCGTCGCTCGCCGCGGTGTAGCGCAGGTAGTCGAGCTGCCGCCGCTCCGGCGTCCAGCGGAACAGCAGCGAGTAGCCCAGCGCCGCGAAATGCGTCTCGCCCAGGAACGACGGGCAGCACCGCGACGCGCCAGCAGCACCAGCAGCCACGGGCACGTAGAAGACGAGCGTGGCCGCGAGGCTCGCCAGCGTGATGAGGTCCTGCACGCGAGGAGAGCAGCAGCGCGATCAGGCCGATGCGGCCCACCGTCTGGCGCCGCGCCCGCTCCAGGTGGTCGTAGAACTCGGCGTCCTCGTAGTGCCGGAGGTCGAGCGTCGCGGCGTGCTCCATCAGCCGCACGCTGATGCGGTTGCTGAACAGGTCGCCGAGCAGGCTCTCCACCAGCGTGCCGGCGCGCGCCAGCGCGTCGCCCACCACGGCGATGGCCGAGCCCGGTCACCAGCAGGCCGCCGAGGTACTCCCAGCGCCACCGGCCGGCCGGCGGCGTGCGCCTTCATGGCCGTCACGACGCCGTCGATGATGAGCTTCCCGATCCACAGCACCGCGAGCGGCACGAACGCCCGCAGCAAGCGCAGCGCGACGATCGCCACCGTGTAGCCCCGGTGCGTCTCCCACACCATCGCGCAGCAGCGGCCGCACGTTCCGGAGCGCCTCCAACCGCTGGCGCCAGGTCGGGCGCTCCGTCGGATCGAAGGCGCCGCGGCGGCGGCGCGGGATGTTGGGCAGCGGGTTGGCTGCTCATGGGGTGCGGAGGGTTAACCCGTTTTCGGGTGAACCGTCAACTCCTACGAGGGTACTCCGATATCGAGGTGACTGTTGCCGATGGGTAAGCTCGTTCTGCCGCTGCTGGTCGCGCTGGCGGCCTGCGCCCGCCACGGGCCCGCCGACCTGGCGCCGTTGGCGCTGCCCGCCGACGCCATGGCGTTTCCGGCGGCCGACAGCGCCAACGCGGTCCACCTGCTGGATCGCTTCGCCTTCGGTCCGCGGCCGGACGACATCGCCCACGTGCAGGCGGTGGGCATCCGGGGCTGGCTCGAGGAGCAGCTCAATCCCTCGCGCCTGAGGGACACGGCGGGCGACGATGCGTTGCGACAGTACCGGCTCGCCCTGCGGAACCCCTCCGACCTGTACGCCGACTACGGACCTCCGCCGGCGGCCGCGCGGGCCGACTCCATGGTGCGCCGCCGCGAGATGGAGGGCAACCGCGAGCTCGCCGGTGACGTGATGATGAGCGCACTGGCGCGCCACATCGCGAGCGACCGCCAGCTGCTCGAGGTAATGACGGATTTCTGGACCAACCACTTCAACGTGTTCATGGCCAAGGGAGCGGACCGCTGGCTCACCGCCGACTTCGTCGAGCACGCCATCCGGCCCACGCGCTGGGCCGGTTCGAGGACCTGCTCGTCGCCACGGCCGAGCACCCGGCCATGCTCGTCTACCTCGACAACGCCCAGAGCGTGGCGCCGGGCTCGCGCCCGCCGCCGGCGGGACGGCCGGCCTTCGCGATGATGCCGCGGCGCGGCTTCGCGCCGATGCTCCCCCTGCTCCGGCCCGCGGGCGGCGGAGCGCGCGCCGAGTCGGGCATCAACGAGAACTACGCGCGCGAGCTGATGGAGCTGCATACGCTCGGCGTGGACGGCGGCTACACGCAGCAGGACGTGATCGAGGTGGCGCGGATCCTCACGGGCTGGGGCGTGACGCAGCCCAAGCGGATGGGCGATCGGGAAGTTCGCGTTCCAGTTCCACGCCTGGGCGCACGACTACGGGCGCCAAGACGGTCCTCGGCGTGGAGTTCCCGGCGGGCCACGGCGTGGACGAGGGCGGACAGCTGCTGCACCTCCTGGCCGCAGAATCCGGCCACCGCACGCCACATCTCGCACCAGCTGTGCGCGCGCTTCGTCGCCGACACGCCGCCCGACGGCTGCGTGGATGCGGCGGTGGCGGCCTGGCAGCGCACCGATGGCGACATCCGCGCGGTGCTGGTCGCGATCGCCACCAGCCCCGATTTCTGGGCGCCCGAGAACCGCACGGCCAAGTTCAAGGCCCCGCTGGAGTTCGTGGCCAGCGCGGTGCGCGCGCTGGACGGCGAGCCCGACACCACGACGCGGCTGGTGCGCGCGCTCCAGCAGCTGGGCGAGCCGCTGTTCATGCATCTGACGCCCGACGGCTACCCGGACGTCGGCGGCGGACTGGCTCAACTCCGGCGCGCATCCTGACGCGGATGAACCTCGCCATGGCGCTCGCGTCGGGCCGGATGCCGGGCGTGGTGGTGAACCTCGACCGGCTGAGCCCGGTCACCAACGACTACGACGCGCTGGTCCGCAACGTGAACGCCACCGTCCTCGGCGGGCAGGGCAGCGAGCATACGCTCGAGGTGATTCGCCAGCAGATCGGCGACATGCCGAACGCCGCGAACGCCCGGGCGACGGCCGTCGGGTTGGCGCTGGGGAGCCCGGATTTCCAGAGAGAGTGAGCACGCGATCATGAACGGTCCATCCGATCATCACCTGTCCCGCCGCGTCTTCGTGAAGGCCGGCGCCCTCTCGCTCGTCAGCCTCGGCTTCGACCCGCTGTTCCTCGGCGCGGGCGGCGTACGCGCAGCGCGTGCCGGGCCGCGGGCCGGGGTCGAAGACGCTGGTGTGCGTGTTTCAGCGCGGCGCCGTGGACGGCCTCTCGATGGTGGTGCCGTACGCCGACGAGTGGTACTACCGCGAGCGCAGCCGCATCGTCGTGCCGAGGCCGGGCGCGGGGCCGGACGCGGGACTGGACCTCGACGGCCGCTTCGCGCTGCATCCGCGCCTCGCCGCCCTGAAGCCGCTCTACGACGCCGGCCACCTCGCCGTCGTCCACGCCGTGGGCTCGCCCGATGCCAGCCGCTCCCACTTCGACGCGCAGGACTTCATGGAGTCCGGGACCCCCGGCGTGAAGTCCACGCCCGACGGCTGGCTCAACCGCTGCCTGCTGCACGATCGAGGAGCACCGCGACACGCCGTTCCGCGGCGTCGCGATGGGCCCGGCCCTGCCGCAGGGCGCTGCAGGGCTCGGCCCCGGCCCTCGCCATCGCCGACCTCCAGGCCTTCGGCATCCGGGCGCCCGGCCGGCGCGCGACCGGCTGACGGCGGCGTTCGAGGCGCTGTGGGCGGGCGCCGAGACCGGCATCGTCGCCAGCACGGCCGCCGAGAGCTTCGAGGCGATCCGCGCAGCTCAAGGCGGCGAATCCGGCGCAGTACCAGCCGGCGAACGGCGTCACCTATCCGCCCGGCCCGTTCGGCCACGCGCTGCTGCAGGTGGCGCAGCTCATCAAGGCCGACCTGGGCACCGAGATCCTGTTCGTGGACGTCGGCGGCTGGGACACGCACGTGAACCAGGGCTCGGGCCAGGGCCAGCTGGCCGGACGCCTCGACGACTTCGGCGGGTCGCTCGCCGCGTTCGCGCAGGACCTCGGCGAGAAGATGGCGGACGTCGTCCTGCTCACGATGTCGGAGTTCGGGCGCACCGTGAAGGAGAACGGGAACGCCGGCACCGATCACGGCCACGCCACGGCCATGTTCGTCCTCGGCGGGCCGGTGCGCGGCGGACGCGTGGCCGGCCGCTGGCCCGGCCTCGCCCCCGAGCAGCGCTACGAGCAGCGCGACCTCGAGGTGACGACGGACTTCCGCGACCTGTTCGGCGAGGTGGTGGCCCGGCACCTCGGCATCGGGCAGCTCGACGTGATCTTCCCCGGCTACGATCTCCAGGCCGAGCGGTTCCCGGGGGTCCTGGCGTAGCGCCGCGGCCGGCCAGGCCGCATAATCTGCCGGATGAACTGGGAGTACGAACTGGCCGTGGTGACCGGGGCGTCCCAGGGCATCGGCAAGGCGCTGGCGCAGGGGTTGGTGGATCGCGGCGCCGGTGTGGCCGTGTGCTCCCGCAACGCCATCGCGATCGAGCGCTTCGCCTCGGATCTGCGCGCCGCCGGCGGCAAGGCGTTCGGGGCGCCGTGCGACGTGCGGGACGAGGCCGACGTCGCCGGCTTCGCGGCGCGCGTCCAGCACGAGATGGGCGCCCCCACCATCGTGATCAACAACGCCGGCGTGGCGCGCTTCGCTCCCGTGACCGAGATGACGGTCGAGCAGTGGGACGAGGTGCTCGCGACCAACCTGCGGGGCATGTTCCTGGTCACGCGCGCCTTCCTGCCCGCGATGCTCGCCCACGGGCGCGGCGCGATCGTGAACATGGCGTCCCTGGCCGGCCGGAACGGGTTCGCGTCGGGCGCCGCCTACTGCGCCTCGAAGCACGGCGTGCTCGGCTTCTCCAAATCGCTGATGATGGAAGTCCGGAAGCGGGACGTTCGCGTGATCGCGGTGTGCCCCGGATCCGTGAGCACCGCGTTCTTCGACGGCAACACGCCCTTCCAGCCCGACCGCGAGAAGATCCTGCAGCCCGCCGACGTCGTGAGCGTCGTGCTCGACGCGCTCGAGCTGGATCAACGCGCCACGGTGTCCGAGCTGGACATCCGGCCGACCAATCCGTAGGCGGGCCGGCCCTCGCCTTCTACTTCTCGCCCTCGGCCGCCTTGCCGTGACTGAAGAAGAAGTCCCAGATGGCGAACGTCGCGTTGAAGTCGCGGCAGACTCTGCCCACGAGGCGCCGCGGCAGATACTGCGGACCGCCCGGCCAGGTGTGTCCCGCGCCCTCGAGCTTGTAGAGCCACACCTCGGTGCGCTTGCGGCCGCCGCTCCAGCGCTGCCAGCTCACCCGGCAGTGGTCGTTGGGATCCGTGTCGGGCAAGGTGCCAGCTGCCGGCTCGGCCCGCATGCCGTCGGCGTCCTCCCAGTGCAGCGCCGTCGCCTCGGCTCCGACCTCCCGCCCGAGCCGGCCGGCCGCCACCAGTCCGCCCGCGTAGGGCACGAGGGGGTCGGCGGTTCCGTGCATGATGAACACCGAGACCGGCGCCGCGGGCGCGAAGTAGTGCACGAACGGCACGGCGATCTCGCCGGCCACGGTGGCGATGGCCGCGATCCGCCCGGCCAGGTGCGCCGCGAGGTAGTGGGTGAACGTCCCGCCGCCCGAGAGGCCCGTGGCGAACACGCGCCGCGGATCCAGGCGCAGCTCCGTCGCGAGCGAGTCAATCAGCGCCGCGACGAAGCCCACGTCGTCCACGTTGCGCCGCCACGCCGGCGCCGTGCGGATGACGCGCCCGTCGTTCCACGTCTTCCCGACGCCGTCGGGATAGGCAACCACGAAGCCGGCCCGGTCGGCCAGATCGCTGAAGCCGGTGAGCTGCTCCATCTCGGCGCCGCTGCCGCCGCGCCCGTGAAACACGAGGATCAAGGCCGCCGTTCGATTCGTCTTGAGGTGCGGCGGCACGTGCAGCCGGTAGTGTCGCTCGAGGCCGCCGACGATGAGCGTGCGCACCTCGGTCTGCGCCGCCGCCGTGCGCGCGGAGCAGGCAAGGCCGAGGGCGACGACCGCTGCCCAGCCCCGCGTCAGGCCCCGCCTGCGGCTCCCACCGCCGCCGGGTGCGCAGCTCGGGTTCATCCGGGAAGAAAGGACACGACGGGCGGGGACGGCAAGACCCTCGGCTCGCGCGCGGCCTTGCGGAACGACGGGTCAGGGCCGAGAGGCGCCGGGCGGATTCGAACCGCCGTATAGAGGTTTTGCAGACCTCTGCCTTACCACTTGGCTACGGCGCCGTGGGGGGAAGAAGTTCGCACCACGGGGGGCCATTCTCAAGCCGCTACGCCCTGAGCCGACGCTACGGCCGGAACTCCTTCGGCACCAGCAGCGTCTCGATGCCCTCGTACACCGCGATCAGGTGCCGCACGTTCGAGACGAAGTCGATGCGCGAGACGTCGATGACCAGCACCGGGCCGCGGTACCAGCCGCTGTCCCGCAGGTTCTTCACCAGCGCGTCGTAACGTGGATTCAGCGCCCGCACCAGGCGCGAGAGCCCCTCGGGGATCGCGTCCGCGCGCCCCTGTTCCTCGTCGCGCTGCCGCTCCCGGATGTTGCGCAGCAGGGCCTCGACCGGGCTGGTGAGCAGAACCAGCAGGCCCGGCCGCACCAGGCTCCGGAACTCGGCCTCGAGCCGCGCGTCGATCACCCGCAGCGACTCCGCCGTCAGGTACGGCACGTCCATGTCGCGGTGCAGCACCTCGCAGAACGCGTAGCGGTCCGCGAGCGGCGAGCCGTCGATGCAGGTCGAGGACAGGAGGTGCGGCACGGCCTCGAGCTGCATCTTCCGGAGGTCGAGGTAGGCGTGCTGGATGTCGAGCGCCGCCAGCTCCAGGTTCCGCTTGGCCGCGACCCACGCCGCGCTCTCCGCCGGCTCCCGCGCCTGGCAGGCGATGAACTCGTTGATGGCGCCGTAGTACCGGCCCAGGGTGCGCTTCGCCGAGTTCTTCGCGGTGGCGAGCAACGGGAATAGCGACGGGTTCTGCGCGACGTGGTCCTCGAAGCCGTCGTCCGGCAGCTCGAACAGCGCGTTCATCCCCGTGCTGTAGGCCAGCAGCTTGACCAGCGAGCTCTTGCCCGCCCCGATGTTGCCCACGCACGCCACCAGCGTCTGGTTCTTGCCCAGGTAGGTGAGCAGCCGCCGCTCGACGTTGGTGAGCCGGTTCGCGATCTGGTGCCGCCGGATGGACTCGTCCTCGCGCACCTCCAGGATGGCGCCGGGCGCGGTCACGGGCTCTGGGTCCTCGCCGCGATCATGCGCCGCACCTTCTCGCGAATCGTGCCCGCCGCGACGTGCACGTAGTCGGGATGCTCGTACATGTCGATTTCCGCCGGCAGCGTCACGATGTCGGCGTCCGCCGGCACGATCGCGTACTCCTGGTACTTGCGCAGCGTCGCGCGCCACCGGACGACGAGCTGCTCGTAGCACTCGTGGATCTCCCGCAGGTACGCCGCCGTGATGGTGCGGGCGTAGGCGTCGCCCGCGTCGGCGCGCGCCTGGCGCCGCTTCTCCAGCAGCAGCGGGCTCGGTGCGGAGGTACACCGTGAGGTCGGGAAGCCGGATCCGCTCGTTGTGCAGCGTCTGGTAGAACAGCGTGCGGTAGAGCCGCGCGTGCGCTGGCGGCATCTCCCCCGAGTCGATCATCCGCTGCACGAACACCTCGGGCCCGTCGAGGAACGGCCGGTCCTCGATGATCAGCACGGGCCGCTTGTTCTCGCGGGTCATCAGGTGCCGGATCTCCCGCTGCTGCAGCACGCGCATGTGGAGGAACGCGGTCTCCGTCGGGAAGATGTTCGCCACGCGGTCCGGTAGAACAGCGCCAGGCACTCGTCGGTGAGCGAGCCCTTCTCCACCCGCTCCGAGAAGGCGTGGGTCTCGGCGCCGTCGAGCAGCGCCTCGAGCTCGGTGCGGTACGGCTCGCCGGCCAGGGCGTTCATCAGCGTCGTCTTGCCGGAGAAGAGATTGCCCATGATGCCGATGTGAAAATTGCCCGCAGCCATTGCAGCCTTCTCCCGGAGGGATTTCGGTTCGCCGCCGGCCGAGTATACCGGTCGTGCCCCGCGCTCTGCCAGGCGCGCGGCCCGGCCTGTCCGCCGGCGGCCCAACCTCGACGCCTCGGCATTCGGGCCATAGCTTCTCCGGCCGTATCGGGGTGGCCCGCCCAAACGATTTGGGCGCCTCCGCTGTCTAACGCCGGTAGCCTCTTGTCCGCAGCGAGCACGTCCCGGAGACCGTCATGAAACTCGCCGTCACCTGCGCCCTGCTCCTGGCCATCGTCCCCGCCGCCGCCCAGTCGCCGGCGCCGCACGGCTACTACCGCTTCCCGGCCATCCACGGCGACACCGTCGTGTTCACGGCCGAGGGAGACCTGTGGACGGTCGGGATCCAGGGCGGCGAGGCGCACCGCCTGACCACCAATCCCGGCCTCGAGACCAACGCGGCCATCTCGCCCGACGGCCGCACCGTGGCGTTCACCGGCACGTACGAAGGCCCGGCCGACGTGTACACGATGCCGCTCGCCGGCGGCCTGCCGACCCGCCGCACCTTCGACGGCGGCGCGACGGTCGTGGGCTGGACGCCCGACGGCGCGGTGCTGTACGCGACGCGCAACTTCTCCACGCTTCCCAACACCCAGCTGGTGCGGCTCGACACCGCCACCGACACGCCGGCGCCGCTGCCCCTTTCGCAGGCCGCCGACGGATCGTTCGATCCCGACCGGCGCCACGCTGTTCTTCACCCGCCAGGCGTTCCAGGGCAGCCACACCCGCCACTACCACGGCGGCACGGCGCAGAACATCTGGCGCTACACCACGGGCCAGGACGAGGCGCGGCCGCTCACGGCCGACTACGCGGGCACCTCGAAGAACCCGATGGCCTGGCACGGCCGGGTCTACTTCCTGAGCGACCGCGACGGGACGATGAACCTCTGGTCCATGACGCCCGACGGCGGGGACCTGCGGCAGCACACCCACCACGACGGCTGGGACATCCGGAGCGCCGCCCTGGACGGCGGTCGCGTCGTCTACCAGCTCGGCGCCGACCTCCGGCTCTACACCATCGCCACCGGCGAAGACCGCGCCATCCCGATCACGCTGGCGAGCGACCTCGACCAGATGCGCGAGCACTGGGTCACCGACCCGATGGACTACCTCACGTCCGCGCACCTCTCGCCCGACGGCGGCCGCGTGGTCCTCACCGCCCGCGGGCAGGTGTTCGTCGCGCCGGCGGGACCGGGCCGCCTGGTCGAGGCCTCGCGGCACCCCGGCGTGCGCTACCGCTCCGCGCGATTCGCGCCCGACGGCCGCTCGCTGTACGTGCTCTCCGACCAGACCGGCGAGACGGAGTGGTGGCGGCTCGACGCCGACGGCGTGGCCGCGCCCGAGCAGCTCTCCAGCGGGGCGTCCGTCATCCGGTTCGACGGCACGATGTCGCCCGACGGGGCGTGGATCGCGTACGGCGACAAGAACCAGGAGCTGTGGCTGTTCGACGTCGCCAAGAAGACCACCACCCGGATCGCGACCTCGCCGGACGGCGAGTTCGGCGACCTGGCGTGGTCCCCGGACAGCAAGTGGCTCGCCTACGCCCGGCCGACCCCCACGTTCACGCGGATCGTGCTCCACTCGATGGCGACGGGCGCCGACGTGCCGCTCACCGACGACCGCGTGGACTCGTGGAGCCCCGCGTGGAGCCCCGACGGGAAGTGGCTCTACTTCCTCTCCGACCGGAACTTCCAGAGCCTGGTGCAGCGCCCCGTGGGGCCCGCGCGAGCCGGAGCCGTTCTTCGACCGCGAGACGCAGGATCTACCAGGTGGCGCTCGCCGCGGGGCTGCGCTCGCCGTTCCGGCCCGCCGACGAGCTCGTGCGCGAGGATTCCGCGCGCGCCGCGAAGCCGGCGGCGCCGACGCCAACCGGCTCGCGGCCGCCGCCCCTCGGCCGACACGACCCACGCGCCGGCCGCCGACACCGGCCACGCCGTGACCATCGCCCTGCAGGGACTCCAGGACCGCCTGTACGAGGTACCGGTTCCGGCCGGCAACTACGGCAGCCTCTCGGTGACCAGGGACCGGCTGTTCTGGACGTCGCGCGAGACCACGCTCGAGGGCAAGCAGAGCCTGATGGCGCTGGACGTGAAGAGCGTCCCGGGCGACGCGGTCCGCATCGCCGAGGACATCCGCGACTACGAGCTGTCGGCCGACGGCAAGAAGCTCCTGATCCGCAAGGACGACGAGCTGCACGTGGTGGACGCCGGCGCGGGCGCCGACGCCGCCCTCGGCGCCAAGACGAAGGTGAACCTGTCCGGGTGGTCGTTCTCGTTCCCGCCGCGCGAGGAGTGGCGCCAGATGTTCGTCGAGGCGTGGCGGCTCGAGCGCGACTTCTTCTACGACAAGGGGCTCCACGGGAACGACTGGCCCGCGATCCTGCACAAGTACGAGCCGCTCGCGGACCGCGTCACCGACCGCGACGAGCTGTCCGACCTCCTGGCCCAGATGGTGAGCAACCTCTCCGCCCTGCACACGTTCGTGTACGGCGGCGACCTCCGCCGCGGCAAGGACCAGGTGCAGCCGGCCGGCCTCGGCGCCCGGCTCGAACGCGACAGCGCCGCGGGCGGGTGGCGCGTGGCCCGCATCTACCGCACCGACCCGGACTATCCGTCGCAGGCCGCGCCGCTCGCGCGACCCGACGTGGCGGTGCACGAGGGCGACGTGATCCAGACGATCGACGGCGTGCCGACCTTGAGCGTCCCGAGCCCGTCGCTCCTGCTCCGCAACCAGGCGGGCCGCCAGGTCCGGCTGCGCGTCCAGCCCGCGGGCGCCGCCGCGCGCGACGTCATCGTCACGCCCGTCACCGCGCAGCGCGCCGCCGGCCTCAGGTACGACGACTGGGAGTACGCGAACCGGCTGCTGGTCGACAGCGCGGGCCAGGGCACGATCGGGTACGTGCACCTGCGCGCCATGGGCTCGGGCGACATCGCCCAGTGGATCCGCGACTACTACCCGGTGTTCAACCGCCAGGGCCTGATCATCGACGTGCGGCACAACAACGGCGGCAACATCGACAGCTGGATTCTCGGCCGGCTGCTGCGCAAGGCGTGGATGTACTGGCAGGACCGGGTGGGGAACCCGTACTGGAACATGCAGTGGGCGTTCCGCGGCCACCTGGTGCTGCTGGTGGACGAATGGACGGCCTCCGACGGCGAGGCGTTCAGCGAAGGATTCCACCGGCTGGGTCTCGGCCCCATCATCGGCACGCGCACCTGGGGCGGCGAGATCTGGCTCAGCTCCGACAACGTGCTGGAGGACCACGGGATCGCGACCGCCGCCGAGAGCGGGGTGTACGGCCCGGAGGGCGCGTGGCTGATCGAGGGCCATGGCGTGGACCCCGACACCGTGGTGGACGACCTGCCACACGCCACGTTCGCCGGCGGCGACGCCCAGCTCCAGGCGGCGCTCGCTTATCTCGAGCGCGAGATCCGCGAGCACCCGGTGCCGGTGCCTCCGCCGCCGGCGTATCCGCGGCCGGCGCGGCGCCCCTAGCGGAGCGCGCTACTCCAGCTTCGCGTCGAGCTCGAAGACGACGTTGCCCTTGAGGGCTCCCGACACCGGGCAGCCCTCTTTGGCCGCCTCGGCGGCCGCCGCAAAGCCGGCCTGGTCCAGGCCCGGCACCTTGCCGCGCACCACGAGCTTCATCCGGGTGATCTTGAACCCGGCATCCATCTTCTCCACCGTGCAGGCGGCCTCGGTGGTCACTCGCGTGGGCGCCTTCCCCGCGCGCTCGAGCCCTATCGAGAGCGCCATGCTGAGGCACGCGGCGTGCGCCGCCGCGAGCAGTTCCTCCGGGTTCGAGCCGGGCGCCTGCTCGAACCGCGAGCCGAATCCGTAGCTGCCGGCGACCTGTCCGCTCTCCGCCTTGTAGGTCCCCTTGCCCTTCAGCCCGCCTTCCCAGGCGGCCGATGCCTTGCGTGTGGGCATGCCTGCTCCCGCGTGAGGGTGATGTCGTGATGAAGGAGATGAAGTGATAACAGGGAGTCTCCGACCAGAGGCAACCCCCGCTGGCGGCACAGGGTGAGAGCGGATAGGCTTGAAGTCTGCCACACAGCGAAGGAGCAGCGATCATGCCGACCAAGAAGAAGAGCCCCCGGAAGCCGACCAAACGCGTCAAACGCATCAAGCGAACGCGGCGCGCCAAGCGCCCGGCGGTGAAGCAGCGCGCCACCAGGGCGCGCAGTCAGCCGGAGACGCTGCGGCTGCGCGCGTCGAACCCGGGCTACACGGTCAACGACATCAACAAGAGCATGGACTGGTATCAGCGCGTCCTCGGTTGCGTGGTCGTGGACCGCTGGGAGCGCGAGGGCAAGCTGATGGGCGCCACGCTGCGGGCGGGCGCCGTGGACTTCTACCTCGGCCAGGACGACTGGCGGAGGGGCCGGGATCGCCTGAAAGGCGAAGGGTTCCGGCTGTACTGCGTGACGGCGCAGGACGTCGAAGCGCTCGCGGCGACGATCAAGGCCCGCGGAGGAACGCTGCTGCACGAACCGCAGACCGAGCCGTGGGGCGAGCGAGACTTCGCCGTGGCCGACCCGGACGGCTTCAAGATCACGATCAGCCAGGCGCGTTGAGGGCGGGCGCCCGGCTCAACCGCCCCGCCGGCGCTGGAGCGTCTTGAGCAGCTGGATCTGACCGGTGTGGTAGAGGTCGTGCGCGGCGACGCCGAAGACCGCCTCCGCCGCCGTCCAGCGCGACTTGCCGACCGGCGCGTCGAGCCGTGAAGGCGGCAGGCTCCGCACGGTACGCGTGAGCAGCTCGTGCTGCCGACGCAGCAGGGCCACGTCGGCCCGCCACGCCTCCGCATCGCACCGCTTCGGCAGGTGCGGGAAGTTCCTCCCGGCGCGTGGGAACGGCTCGCTGCCCGGCCGGCCCTCGATCCTGAGCCGCACGATGTGCTTCCAGAACGCGGCGTGCAGCACCAGCTCCCAGATGTTGTGCCGCGCCGGCCCCGGACGCCACAGCGCCTGCCGCGGCTCGAGACCCCGGATCGCCCCGCGCAGCGTCGTTCCCTGCCAGCCGTGGGCCGTGAACGCGCCTTCCAGAACCTGCAGCAGCAGCCGGATTCGACGGTCGCTCCGCCGCATGGACACTACCTCGCTGTGGGATACGGCATGACGTAAGTTGCACGCTCCTCCAGCCGGATGGAACGGTGCCGGAAGGCCTTTCCGCCAGTCAGCGCGCCGTGCTCGCCGCCGTCTGCGATACGCTGCTCCCCGAGCTGCACGCGGAAAGCGATCCCGCCGGCTTTTTCGCCGCGGGCGCGCGCCAAGCCCACACGGCGGATCGCGTCGAGCAGCTCATCGGCCAGCTGCAGGACCCGCTCGACCGCCTCCGGCTCCGCCTGCTGCTCGCCGCCCTCGGTTCACCGGCCGTCAATCTCGTGCTGAGCGGTCGGCTCGCGTCGTTCCCGGCCATGGACGGCGCCGCGCGCGAAGCCACGCTGCGCGGCTGGGCCATGTCGAGCCTCGCGCAGCGTCGCGCCGGATTCCAGGCGCTGAAGCGGCTCGCCCATGTGGCGTACTACTGCTGGCCGCTCGACGGCACGGGACATCCTGCGTGGCGGGCGGCCGGTTATCCGGGCCCGCTGCCGCAGCCGGCGGCCGCCATCGCTCCGCTGCCGTCCCTCACCGTGGATCGCGACACGACGCTCGACTGCGACGCGGTCGTCGTCGGGTCGGGGGCGGGTGGGGGCGTCGTTGCCGGAATCCTCGCGGCGGCCGGCCGCAGCGTCGTGGTGCTGGAGAAGGGTCCCAACCCGGGGTCGCGCGAGCTGACCCAGGTGGAGGGCGACATGCTCGGCTCGCTCTACCTCGACGGTGCGCTGCTCATGACCCAGAGCGGATCGCTGCCCATCCTCGCGGGCAGCTGCCTGGGCGGCGGAACGGCGATCAACTACACGACCAGCTTCCCGCTGCCCGGGGCGACCCGCGCCGAGTGGAGCACGTTGAGCGGTCTGCCCCTGTTCGGTGGATCCGATTTCGAGGCGTCCATCGGACGGGTCGACGCGCGCCTCAACGTGGGCACGAAGTGGACGACGCCGGGGACGCGCGACGCGATCCTGGAGCGCGGGTGCCGCGCGCTCGGCTGGCACGTGGACGTCATTCCCCGCAACGTCACCGACTGCAAGGAAGGCCTGGAGTGCGGTTACTGCGGCTACGGCTGCCGGCACGGGGCGAAGAATTCCACCGCCCGCACCTATCTGGCGGACGCCGCACGGGCCGGGGCGCGCCTCGTCGTGCAGTGTGACGCCGAGCGCATCACGATCGAGCGGGGTCGCGCGACCGGCGTGACCGCGACGGTGCGCGGGCCCGATGGGAGCGCGCGCCGGCTGTCCGTGCGCGCGAAGGTGGTCGTCGCCGCCTGCGGCGCCGTCAACACGCCGGCGCTGCTGGTGCGCTCCGGCGTGGCGGGCGCCGCCGTGGGACGCGGACTGCGCCTCCATCCGGCGACGGCCGTAGCCGGCATCTTCCCCGAGCGCGTGGAGCCGTGGACGGGGGGCCTGCAGACGCGGTACTCCGATCAGCTGGCGAATCAGCGCGACGGCTACGGCGTGAAGTTCGAGACGGCCCCGGTGCACTTCGCGCTTCCCGCGTCCGGGTTCGGCTGGGAGAGCCCACGCCAGTTCAAGCAGGACGTGGGCCGCCTCGGCAACCTCAGCATCGTCGGCGTGCTGCTCCGGGACCGGGATGCCGGCCGCGTGGCGGTGAGCCGGGCCGGCCGTGCCCGCGTCCACTACGAGCTGTCGGCGTTCGACGCCGCCCACGTGCGGGCGGGGCTCGAAGGCGCCGCGCGGGTGCTCGCGGCGGCGGGCGCCACCGAGATCTTCTCGCTCCACACGCCGCCGGCGCGCGTGCGTCCCGGCGAGCCGCAGTGGCTCGAGCGCTTCGTGAGCCAGTGCGACAGCCGCGGCTACCGCCGCTGCCGGATGTCGTACATCAGCTTCCACCAGATGGGCAGCGCCGCCATGGGCCGCGACCGGCGGCGGACGGTGGCCGGCGAGACGGGCGAGACGCACGCGGTGCGGGGCCTCTACGTCGCCGACGGAAGCGCGTTCCCGACCTCCAGCGGCGTCAACCCGATGATCACGATCATGGCCATCGCCGATCACGTGGCGCACGCGATCCTCGCCGCGTCGTGACGCCCAACGCGCTGCAGCTCGAGCTGTCGCTGGTGGTCTTCCAGGCCGCCGTGACGCTGGGGATCGCCGGCCTGTTCCTCGTGCTCGCGGCCACCTACCGGAAACGCTACTACGGCATCTGGGGCGGCGCGTGGAGCGTGTACGCGCTGCGCCTGGGCGTCATCGCGCTGTTCCTGTGGACCCAGAACCAGAACTGGCTGTTCTGGCACCAGGTGGCGACGGGCTGGACCACGCTGCTGCTGCTGTGGGCGGCGCTGGTGTTCGCCCGCCAGCTGCCGTGGGACCGGCGTTACTACCTGTTCTTCGCCGTGCCGGTGATCTGGTCCTGGGTCGCCATCTACCGCATCCAGAACTTCCTCTGGGCGGCGCTGCCGGCCGTGCTGTTCCTGAGCCTGGTGACGCTGGGCACGGGCGTGGTGTTCCTCCAGTACTGGCGCCGCGCCGCGTCGAAGGGCGCCGCCGTGCTCGCGGTCGCGTTCCTGTTGTGGGGCGCGCACCACCTCGATTACACCTTCCTGCGTGCGCGTGGCGCGTGGGTGCCCTGGGGCTACTACCTCGACCTGCTCTTCGAGCTGGCGGTGGGCGGCGGCATGCTGCTGCTGGTGCTGGAAGACCAGCACCGCGGCATCGCCGCGCTGGCCACGCTGTCCGGCGATCTGCAGCGCAGCCTCCGCCCCGCCGACGTCGTGACGGCGGTGCTGGAACGCCCGCTGGCCCTGCCGCCGGTGGTGGGATGCGCGCTGTTCCGGGAGGAGCCGTCCGGCACCCTGGCCTTCCACGGAGGCTCCGGGGTCTGCGCCGGTTGGGACCGAGCCGGCCTCGCCGTCGCCGCGCCGGGTGATGCCGACGCGGAGCCCATCCTGGCCGCCCGGCGCCTCGGCGCGCCGCAGGTCGTGCACCACTGGCCGAAGGCGGCGCCGGGCCGCCTCGCGCCCCATCCGTACGCGGCGTTCCTGCCGGTGTTCACCGGCGAACGGGCCGCGGGTACGTTCGTGATCGTGGCGCGGGCGCGGGATCCGTTCGCCTCGATGGATCGCGGTTTCCTGCGGGCCCTGGGGCAGCAGATCGGCGCGGCGCTCCAGCACGCCGAGCTCTACGCCGCGCTGGAGACGCGCAGCCGCGAGCTGGCGCACGCCTCGGCGTCGCTGCTGCGCGCCGCGGAGATCGAGCGCGGGCGGATCGCGCGCGAACTGCACGACGAGACCGGGCAGGTCCTGACGGCGATCAAGTTCGAGCTTGCCGAGCTGGAGCGCACGCTCTCGGGCGCGGGCCTGGGGACGGACGCCGTGGACCGGGCGCGCGACCTCACCGGGCGCGCGCTCGAGTCCATTCGCGCCACGGCGCGCGGCCTCCGGCCCGCCGTCCTCGACGATCTCGGGCTGGTGCCCGCGCTCCGCGCGCTGTCCGAGGACTTCGCGGGGCGCGCCGGCGTGGGCGTGCACCTCGACGCCGTCCCGCTGCCGGCGTCGCCCGCGCCGGAAGTCGAGGTGGCCGTGTATCGTGTCTTTCAGGAAGCGCTGACCAACGTCGCCCGGCACGCCGCCGCGACCCGGGTGGAGGCGCGTCTCGCCGCCGACGGCGGCGAGCTGGTGCTCGTCATCGAGGACGACGGGCGCGGGTTCGAGCCCGGGCCCGGCGCCGGCGCCGGCCACGCGGGCTTGACCGGGATGCGGGAGCGGGTGGTGGGTGCGGGCGGGCGGTTCCAGGTCACCAGCACGCCAGGGCGGGGCGTGCGCCTCGAGGTGCGGCTGCCGCTGGGAGCGGACGATGCCTGAGAAGATCACGGTCCTGCTGGCCGACGACCACACGCTGGTGCGCGACGGGGTGCGCCGCATCCTGAGCGCCGCCGGCGACATCATCGTGGTGGCCGAGGTCGGCGACGGCGAAGCCGCGCTCCGGGAGACCGTCGCCCGGCGGCCCGACGTCGCGGTGCTCGACATCACCATGCCCAAGGGCGGAGGTCTCGAGGCGGCGCGACAGATCCGCGAGCGTGCGCCCGAGGTCCGCATCCTGATCCTGTCCATGCACCTGCAACCCGAATATCTGATGGAGAGCGTGCGCGCCGGCGCGCACGGCTACCTCGTCAAGGACGCGGCGGCGGGCGAGCTCGTCCAGGCGGTGCGCGAGGTGTGCGCGGGCAATTCGTACTACAGTCCGGCCGTCTCGCAGCAGCTGTCCGACCTGCTGCGCCGCAAGCTCGAGGGGGAGGAGGTCCAGAACGCGCTGGAGCGGCTCTCTCCCCGCGAGCGCGAGGTCCTGCGCTACATCGCCGAAGGCGCCACCAACAAGGAGACCGCCAAGGCGCTGGGCATCAGCGTGCGCACCGTGGAGACCCACCGGGACAGCCTGATGAAGAAGGTGGGCATCAAGACCATCGCGGGGCTGACGCGGCTGGCGCTGCGCTCGGGCCTCATCAGCGACGACGTGTAGGCGCCGGAGGGGCAACCGATGGCTTCGAGTCGTCTGACGCTGCGCGCGCTCGGCTGGGGCGCGCTCCTCGCCGTCCCGGCGGCGCTGGCGGCCCAGTCGCCGGCGCAGGTCAGCACCGACACGCTGCGCCGCAACCTGTTCGCCGTCGCGGACGACTCGATGGGCGGCCGCGGCACGGGCAGCGCGGGCGACGCCCAGGCGGCCGATTGGGTCGCCGCCGCGTTCGCGCGCTACGGCCTGACGCCGGCCGGTGAAAATGGCACGTGGTTCCAGGTCGTTCCGTTCTGGCGGATCGGCCTCGATTCCGCCTCGGGCCTCGTCGTGGGCGGAACCCACCTCGCCGCCGGCCGGGACGTGGTCCCCATGGGCGTCGTGATGTCGTGGAAGGTGCAGGGCGCCGCTACGCTCTACGCCGGCGCCGCGGACGACAGCGCCGGCTGGCCCACCGCCGAGCAGAGCGCCGGCAAGCTCCTCGTATTCCGCCCGCCGCACGGCGGCGATCTCCGGGCCACGTTCCACGCCATGCTGTTGTTCCGGCGCAGCCCGCGATTCGCCCGCGCCGCCGGTTTCGCCTTTACCGGTCTCGACCAACTGCCGCCGGACGTCGCCAGCCAGGTCGTCCAGAACCGCGTCACCACCGACACGCTCATGTTCTCACTGGTGCGTGGCTCCGTCCTCGTCACGGCGAGCGCGGCCGCGACGCTGCTCGGCGTGCCCCTCGACTCCGCGACCCCCGGGCTGGTCGGGCCCACCGTCAGCGGAAGCGTCGCCTTCACGCGAGTGCCGCTCGCCTATCCGGCGCGCAACGTGATCGCCGTCCTGCGCGGCAGCGATCCCGCGCTCGCATCCACGTACGTCTCGCTGTCCGCGCACAACGACCACATCGGCTACGCGCTCCCTCCTCTGGACCACGATTCCGTGCGCGCGTTCAATCGCGTGGTGCGCCCGATGGGCGCGGATTCTCCGCCGCGCGCGGCCACGCCGGCGGAGGCGGCTCGGATCGCGGCCCTGCTCGACAGCCTGCGCGCGGCGGGGCCGGACAAGCTCGATTCCGTCTACAACGGCGCGGACGACGACGGCTCGGGCACCGTCGCCCTCGTCGAGCTGGCGCGCGTCCTGTCGTCCGGGCCTCGTCCACGGCGCTCGATCCTGTTCGTGTCCCACGCGGCCGAGGAGCGCGGCCTGGTGGGATCCGGCTGGTTCACGGACCACCCGACGGTGCCCCGCGATTCCATCGTCGCCGAGATCGACATGGACATGATCGGGCGGGGCGACGCCACGGACCTGCCGAAAGGCGGCCCCGGGTACCTCGAGGTCGTGGGCAGCCGGCGGCTCTCCACCGAATTCGGCAGGCTCATCGACTCGGTCGCCGCCCGGGAGTCCCAGCCGTTCCACTTCAATTACGAGTACGACGCGCCGGGACATCCGCTGCAGTACTACTGCCGCGCGGACCACTTCAGCTACGCGCGCTACGGCATCCCGTCCGTCTCGCTCTCGACCGGCGAGCACCTCGACTATCACCAGGTCACCGACGAGCCGCAGTACATCGACTACGCCCAGCTGGCGCGCGTGACGGCGCTGGTGCGCGACATCGCGCTCGCCGTCGCGAACCTCGACCATCGGCCGGTGGTCGATGGCCCGCGCCAGGACCCGCACGCCGCGTGCAGGCAATGAGCGGACGGCCGCCGGCCGGGCGGCCCCGGGTCCGCACAACGAAACCCCCGGGAATCGCTCCCCAGGGGTTCGCTCACCACGACAGGCTGCCTCGTCGTGAGGCATCGCGATGATGGACGCGCAGCCAAGAACGCTCTGCGGTGGGAAACCTTGGCTCGCCGCGTCAGCCACGCCCGGACACTGATCAGGCCGTGCGTACGCGCGTCGGCTAGAGCGCGCACCGCACAGTACCGGAGAACATCGCCACGAGCAATGGCGGGCGACGGCGGCGGCTCCCCCGAATCAGCAGCGTTCCGCTCGCACTTTCCGGGCGCCGCTCGGCCTGCGGACTGGCGCCGGCGACGGCGCATTTCACGCCGGCGGGCCTGCGGGGTTATAGCTCTCGAACCATGACGCCCACCGACATCCCCGAGCGCGCCGCGCATCACATCGCCTTCCTCCTGGCGAAGCATGGTGACGAGCTGGCGCGGCACATCCGGCGCATGGTGCGGGACGACGACGCGGCGCAGGACATCCTGCAGGACACGATGATCCGCGCGCACGGCGCGCTGCCCCGCCTCGCGGCCGGCTCCAACGAGCGGGCGTGGCTCTACCGGATCGCGACCAACACCTCGTTGAACCACCTGCGCGCGAAGGCCCGGGAGCGGGACGCGTTGCGGCGTCACGCGGCCGAGCGCGACACGGCCGTGGACCCGCATGCCGACGGACCGCGGGAGCGCGAGGACGCGCGGCGAGCGGCGCTGTGGGCCGAGGTGGGACGGCTGCCGCAGCGCCAGCGATTGGCGCTGACGCTGCGGATCGTGGACGAGCTGGACTACGAGGAGATCGCGCGGCGCGTGGGCGGCAGCGCCGCCGGCGCGCGCGCCAACGTCTATCAGGCGACCAGGAAGCTCCGCCTGGGAGTGGGAGGCCTATGACGACCGAACCCGCAGCCGTCGAACGCCGGGCCGTCGAGCGGATCGTGGTCGGCGCCTTCGGCGCCCTCACCGGCCGGCGGAGCGAGCCGTTGCGCTTCGCCATGATGGACGACACACCGGTCGGCGTGCTCGGCCTGGCCGCCGGCGGGAAGGGACTGCGGCGCCTCTCGTACGTGAAGAACGAGGACGCGTTCGTCGAGCGCCTGCTCGCCGAATACGGCGACGTGCCCGTGATGCGTTCGGCCGCACTCGACGACGTGCGCCGCGCGCTGGACCGCTACTTCAGCGGCCGGCGCCTGGACTTCGACCTGGCCGTGGACCTGAGCGATTTGCCTCCCTTCAACCGCCTGGTGCTCGACGCCACGGCGCGCATTCCCCCCGGGCAGGTGGCCACCTACACCGACGTGGCCGCCCGCGCCGGCTCGCCCAGGGCCCAGCGCGCCGCCGGCAACGCGCTGCACAACAACCCGGTCGCCATCGTCGTTCCGTGCCACCGGATCCTGCGCGCCGACGGCTCGCTCGGCGGGTACGGCGGCGGCGTGCCCATCAAGGAGTGGCTCCTGGCCCACGAGGGCGCGCGCCCGGCCGCGTTGTAGATTCCCCGGCAACCCGGAGGACTCCGATGCCGACGCGCGCGCTTCGCCTCGTGGCAGCCCTGGCCGTGCTCGCCCCCGCCTGGGCGCGGGCCCAGGCTCCAGACACCTGCTCGATCCCCAAGGCCCGTACCGTCGAGCAGGTGGACGACTACTTCGGGACCAAGGTGCGGGACCCGTACCGCTGGCTGGAGAACACCGACGCGGCGGACACCAAGGCCTGGGTGGCGCAGGAGAACTGCGTGACCTTCGCCTACCTGGCCGCGATTCCGGAGCGCGCGCGCATCCGCGACCGCCTGACCAAACTGTGGAACTACGAGCGCTACGGCGTGCCCAGCCGCGAGGGCGGTCGCTACGTCTTCACCAGGAACGACGGGCTCCAGAACCAGTCGGTGTACTACTGGCAGCCTACGCTGGCCTCCGAGCCGCGGGTCCTGATCGATCCCAACACGCTCTCGAGCGACGGCACGGTCGCCCTCGCCGGGTGGGACGTTTCCCACGACGGCCGCTACTTCGGCTACGCCACCGCGACGGCCGGATCCGACTGGAACGTGCTGCACGTGCGCGCCGTCACCACCGGCCGCGACCGGCCCGACACGGTGCGCTGGGTGAAGTTCTCGGGGATCAGCTGGACCCACGACAACGCCGGGTTCTACTACAGCCGGTTCCCCGCGCCGACGGGCAACGCGCTGCAGTCGGTGGTGCTGAACCAGAAGCTGTACTACCACCGCCTCGGCACGCCGCAGACCCGCGACCGGCTGGTCTACCAGCGCCCCGACCATCCCGACTGGGGCTTCGGCGGCGCCGTCACCGAGGATGGGCGGTACGTCATCGTCTACGTCTCCCTCGGCACCGACTCACGGAACCGCGTCTACTACCTGGATCTCGGTGATCCGCGCCGGCCGCGCGTCGCCGGGCGCGTGGTGCGCCTGCTCGACGCCTTCGACGCCAGCTACGGCTTCGTCGGCAACCAGGGGCCGGTCTTCTACTTCACCACCAACCTCGACGCTCCGCGGAGCCGCCTCATCGCGATCGACATCCGCCACCCGGCGCGAGCGGACTGGAAGGAGATCATCCCGCAGTCCGATCAGGTGCTGAACGGCGTCACGCTGGTGGGGGGCCGATTCGTCGCGGAGTACCTGGTGGACGCCCACAGCCGCCTGGCCGTCTTCTCGGCGGACGGGAAGCCCGTCGCCGACGTCCCGCTGCCCGGCCTGGGCACGGTCGAGGGCGTGAGCGGCCGCGCCGACGGCCCCGAGATGTTCTACGCCTACACCTCGTTCCTGTATCCGACGACGATCTTCCGCTACGACGTGGCGACCGGCGTCGGCTCGATGTGGAAGGCCCCGCACCTCGACTTCGACCCGAGCGCCTTCGAAACCGAGCAGGTGTTCTACCACAGCAAGGACGGCACCCGGGTGCCGATGTTCCTCACCCACCGCCGTGGCCTCGCCCGCGACAGCGCCAACCCGGTGCTCCTGACCGCGTACGGCGGCTTCGACATCAGCAACCTGCCCTACTTCTCGGTGGCCAACGCCGTGTGGCTCGAAATGGGCGGCGTGCTCGCCCTGGCGAATCTCCGGGGCGGCGGGGAGTACGGCGAGGAGTGGCACCAGGCGGGCATGCACGAGCACAAGCAGAACGTGTTCGACGACTTCATCGGGGCGGCGGAATACCTGGTGGGCCAGGGCTATACCCGGCCCGCCCGGCTGGCCATCGAGGGTGCGTCGAATGGCGGGCTCTTGATCGGCGCGGTGGAGAACCAGCGCCCCGACCTGTTCGGGGCCACGCTGCCCGGCGTCGGCGTGATGGACATGCTGCGCTTCCAGAGGTTCACCATCGGGTGGGCGTGGGTCACGGAGTACGGCTCATCCGACAGCGCCAGCCAGTTCCCGTATCTCTATGCGTACTCGCCGCTGCAGAACATCCGGCCCGGCACGCACTATCCGCCGACGCTGATAACGACCGCCGACCACGACGACCGCGTGGTGCCGGGACACTCGTTCAAGTACGCGGCCACGATGCAGGCGGCCCAAGGCGACAGCGCGCCCATCCTGATCCGGATCGAGACGAGGGCCGGGCACGGCGGCGGGATGCCGGTTTCCAAGCAGATCGAGCTGGTGACGGATCAGTGGGCGTTTCTGGTCAAGAATCTGGGAATGACACTGCCGCCTCCGTAGGGCGCGGATGTGAGTCGGCAGAGTTCGGATTAGTTGCCAGACGCCAAGTTGCGAGTGGTTACGAGCTGGGAGTACCCGGAACTCAGAACAGGCTCGGCAGCTCCGCCACGGAGTCGAAAATCCGGTCCGGCGTGATGCCGCTGGCCGAGACCACGTCCTCGCGGAACTTGCCCGTGCGGACCATCCAGGTGGTGAGACCCGCCCGCTGGGCGCCCTCGACGTCGCCCCAGAGGTCGTCGCCCACCATCGTGACGCCGCGCGGCGCCGCCCGGAGCGCATCCGGCAGCGTCGCGAGCGCCGCGGCGTAGAACGCCGCCGAGGGCTTCCCGCACACCGTGGCCGTCTGGCCGGTCGCGTATTCGAGGGCCGCCACGAACGGGCCGGCGTCGAGCGCGAGGCCGTCGCCCCGCAGCCAGTACCGGTCGCGCTGCAGCGCGATCAGCTCCGCGCCGTCCATCAGCTGCAGGAACGCGCGGTTGAGCGTCGCGAAGTCCCAGGCGTCGCCCAGGTCACCGACCACCACCACCTCGGGACGCGCGGCCGCGAGGTCGAACGCCGCGAAATCCTCGAGGGTGTCGTCGGCCACGTACGCGGCCACGCGGCGCACGCCGCGGCGCTCGAGCAGCGCGACGCAGGCCAGCGGCGCGGAGACGATCTCGGCCGGCGCCGCCGTGAAGCCGTACCCGGACAGGCGTTCGGCCAGGCGCCGCCGCGACCGGCGGGTGGTGTTGGTGACGTAGCGGAACGGGACGCCGCGACGCCGCAGGGTCGGCGAGCGCCTCCACGGCGCCGGGGACAGGCCCCGCGTCGGTGTACAGCGTCCCGTCCAGGTCGAACAGGAACGCGCGTGGCGCGCCGGCCGACGGGACGCCGCTCATCTACAACCCACAACCCACCACCCACCAACCGCCTTTCAGTACTGCCCCAGGTACTTCTCGATCTCCCACTCGCTCACCCGCGAGATGTACTCCGCCCACTCGGCGCGCTTCGCCTCGATGTAGCGGCCGGCGATGTGCTCGCCCAGGGCGCCCAGCACCACGGCGTCCTTCTCCAGGCAGTCCAGGGCCTCGTGCAGGTCGCGCGGCAGGTCGTCGATCCGGTGGTGCCGCCGCTCCCGGTAGGTCATGGTGAAGATGTTCTTGTTCACGGGGTCGGGCGGCGTGAGCTTGCGCTCGATCCCGTCGAGGCCCGCGGCCAGCTGCACCGCGAGCGCGAGGTACGGATTGGCCGAGGGATCCGGCATCCGCAGCTCGCAGCGCGTCGCCGACTCCGCGTCGGTCCGGGATCCGGATCATCGGCGAGCGGTTCTTCATGCTCCACGCGATGTTGACCGGCGCCTCGTAGCCCGGGCACCAGCCGCTTGAAGCTGTTGACCAGCGGATTGGTGACGGCGCAGAAGCCCGCGCGCGTGGTCCAGCAGCCCGGCGATGTACTGCAGGGCGATCTGGGAGAGCTGCCACTCCGCCTTCGGATCGTAGAAGGCGTTCCGGTCGTCCTTGAACAGGCTCTGGTGGGTGTGCATCCCGGAGCCGTTCTGCCCGAAGATCGGCTTCGGCATGAAGCTCGCTACCAGGTCGTAGCGCTCGGCGGCGCTCCGCACCACCACCCGGAACGTGGACAGGTCGTCGGCCGTGCTGAGGGCCTCGGCGTAGCGGAAGTCGATCTCGTGCTGCCCCGGTGCCACCTCGTGGTGCGCCGCCTCCACCTCGTAGCCCATCTCCTCGAGATCGGCCACGATGAGCTGGCGCGCCCGCTCGCCGCGGTCCACCGGCCCCACGTCGAAGTACCCGGCCACGTCGTGGACCTCGGTCGTCGGGTCGCCGTGCGCGTCCTTGTAGAACAGGAAGAACTCGGCTTCCACCCCCGCCATCATCTGGTAGCCCAGCTTCGCGGCGCGCGCGACCTGCCGCTTCAGCGCCAGGCGCGGGCAGCCCGCGAAATCCGAGTCGTCAGTGTTGCGGATGTCGCAGATCAACCGCGCGACCAACCCCTCCTCGGCGCCCCACGGGAAGATGCGGAAGGTGTCGAGGTCCGGCGCGAGGAGCATGTCCGACTCCTCGATGCGCACGAACCCCTCGATGGACGATCCGTCGAACATGATCTGCGCGTCGAGCGCCTTCTCGAACTGGCTGCGCGGCACCTCGACGTTCTTCACCACGCCGAGGATGTCGGTGAACTGGAGGCGCAGGAAACGGACGCCGAGGCGCTCGCAGGCCCGCAGGATGTCGCGCTTGGTGGCGCCCCTGGAGCGCACCATCGCGCGGTAGTCGGCGTCCAGGGCCATGGGCTGCGGTCGCGTCACGGCGCGAGACAAAACGGGCGCGACGACCGTCGCGCCCGCCTCGCCTGACACCGTGCCGCCCGCCTTGCGCGGACGTGGGGTCATGGATGCTCCGTGGTGAGCGTGGACGAACTCACACGTCGTAGTACAGGAAAAACTCGTACGGATGCGGCCGGAGCGCTACCGGCTCCAACTCCTTCTTCGTCTTGTACTCGAGCCAGGTGTCGATCAGGTCCTGGGTAAATACCCCGCCTTGCAGTAGGAATTGATTGTCCTTGCGTGAGCGCCTCCAGCACCTCGCCCAGCGATCCCGGGGTGTTCTTGACCTTCCGGCGATCCGCGTCCTCGAGGTCGTAGAGGTCCTTGTCGATCGGCGCCGGCGGCTCGATGCGGTTCTTGATGCCGTCGAGCCCGGCCATCAGCAGCGCGGCGAACGTGAGGTACGGGTTCGCGGCCGGGTCGGGCGCGCGGAACTCGATGCGCTTCGCCTTCGGCGACTTGGAGTACATCGGGATCCGGCACACCGCGCTGCGGTTGCGCTGCGAGTAGATCAGGTTGATCGGCGCCTCGTAGCCCGGCACCAGCCGCCGGTACGAGTTCGTCGTCGGGGCGGCGAACGCCAGCAGCGCGGGCGCGTGCTTGATCAGCCCGCCGATGTAGTACTGCGCCATGTCCGAGAGCCCGGCGTAGCCCTTCTCCGACCAGAACAGGTTGGCCGCGTTCTTCCACAGGCTCTGGTGCACGTGCATCCCGGAGCCGTTGTCGCCGAACATCGGCTTCGGCATGAAGGTGGCCGTGTAGCCGTGCTCGTTGCACACGCCCTTGACGATGTACTTGAACATCATCACCTGGTCGGCCATGCGGACCAGGGTGCCGTAGTGCATGTCGATCTCGGCCTGCCCCGCGGTGCCGACCTCGTGGTGCTGCACCTCCACCTCGATGCCGGACGCCTGCAGCGCCAGCATGATGCGCGAGCGCAGGTCCTGCAGCTTGTCCACGGGCGGAACGGGGAAGTACCCCTCCTTGTGCCGCGGCCGGTGCCCCAGGTTGGGGACGTCGCCGCCTCGGCCGGAGTTCCAGATCCCCTCGTCGGAGTCGATGTGGTAGTAGCCCTCGTGCGCGTTCTGGTCGAACCGCACCGAGTTGAAGATGTAGAACTCCGCCTCGGGGCCCCAGTACGACGTCGTCGCGACGCCGCTCTTCACCAGGTACTGCTCCGCCTTCTGCGCCACGTAGCGCGGGTCGCGGCTGTACCGCTCGCCCGGTCATCGGGTCCTTGATGTCGCAGGTCAGCGACCAGCGTCGGCACCTTGAGGCACGGGTCCACGAACGCCGACGCCGGCATCCGGCATCAGCAGCATGTCGCTCTCGTTGATGGCCTGGAATCCGCGGATGCTCGAGCCGTCGAAGCCCGAGGCCTTCCTCGAACACGTCCTCGGTCAGCTCGCTCCACCGGGATGGAGAAGTGCTGCCAGTGTCCGGGGAGATCGGTGAAGCGCACGTCCACCACCTGCACGCCGCTCTGGCGGGCCTGGCGGATGACGTCCGCGGGGCGATGGGTTGGGGTCTTGGTGGTGGCGGCGCGCTTGCTCGGGGCTCTTCGGCATGGCTGGTCCTGTTGTGTGAAGGCGGCGAAGCTACCAACGGTCGTGCAAACTGTCAAGCAAGAAGTGTGCAAACTGCACAACACGGCCATTTCAGTACCATTTGATCGGATTTTTCGTGCGGTTTGTGCTGCCGGCGTGCGACAGGTGTGGCGCGCTAGGGCGTCACGCCCTTCGAGGAAGGTCCACAGCTCGGAGGCCGAGAACTGGCGGGCCCGGTCCAGCACCTCCTTGTCGGTCCACTCGAGGAAGATCCAGGTCGTGGCCCGGTGCCGGTCGTCGGCGAGGAAGTGCAGGCGCCCGCGCACCGCGCCCACGTCGGGATGCGGCTCCGCCTGCAGATACACTTCCCAGCGCGCGCCGCCGCGGGCCAGCTGCCCGAGGTGAAGCGCGGTCTTGAGCCAGGGAAAGCGCGGGGAAGGTTCCATGGCGGCCCCGCCGGCGGCTAGTCGGGCGTGTGGTCCGGGGACTCGCGCTCGGCGGCGCGCTCGGACGCCTCGACGTAGCCCCGGAGACTCGCGCCGATGACCTCGTCGAGGTACTGGTCGATCGCCAGCATCACCTCGAAGGCGTCGCCCCGCCCCCAGTCGAGCTGCTGGCGGAGAAAGCGCCAGATGGCGTGGCGGAGGTGGCGGAACTCCCGGTACAGGTCGGCGGCGTCGTAGTGGGCCAGGCCCCGCAGCTTGCCGAAGCGGAGCCCGCGGCGGCGGCGGGCGATGGAGCGGTCGGGCGAGGCGCCGTCCTCCCCCTCCTTCGAGCGCCTGCGCGATGTCGGCCAGCAGGGCCGGCACCTGGTTGGTGAGCAGGAGGTCGGGAAGGCGGTCGTCGCCCGCGATGGCCGTGTCGGCCCGCACCAGGTCGCGCCAGGTCTGGGCGATCTCGTTCGTGTGACGGAGGATCGCGTCGCCGGCATCCCGATAGGCCTGACTGACCAGGGACATGCCCTAGAAGCTAGTCGGAAGGACCGCAGCGTCCAGTAGCGTACTTGGCACTGTTTTCCTCTTGCTCTAGGTTTCAGCCATGGCTCCCGATACCCAGAAGTGCCCGTCCTGCGGCGCGCAGACCTCGGGGAAATTCTGCTCCGAGTGCGGCGCGCCGCTCGCGCCCGGCACCTGCTCCCATTGTGGCGCGAAGCTGTCGGCGCGCGCCAAGTTCTGCGCCGACTGCGGGACGCCCGTCGCGGGCGCGCCCCGCGGCGTCTCGCCGCAGGCGCGGCCGATGCCGCGCAACGACCGGATGGCCTGGTACGTGGCCGGCGTGTGCGTGCTCGCCCTGCTGGTCGTGGTGGTCATCGTGGTGGCCCGGAAGAGCGGCGCGCCGCCGGCGGCCGCGGCCGGGCGCCGCCGCGACCGCCCGCGCCCACCGGCGAGCGGGCCACCACGGACCTCTCGTCCATGACGCCGCGCGAGGCGGCGGACCGGCTGTACAACCGCATCATGACGGCGAACGAGGCCGGCGACACGGCGCAGGTCAACTTCTTCGCGCCCATGGCGCTCCAGGCGTACGCCAACCTCGGCGGAGAGCTCGACGCCGACGCCCGGCTCCACCTGGGGCTCGTGCAGCTCGCCATCGGCGCCACGGTGCCGGCCGCGGCCGAAGGCGACACCATCCTCCAGAAGGTGCCCAATCATCTCTTCGGCTGGCTGCTCAAGGCGCGGGCCGCCGAGGCCCAGGGCAACGCCGCGCAGGCCAAGCGCGCCTACCAGGCGTTCATGAAGAACTACGATGCGGAGCTGGCCAAGAAGCGCCCGGAGTACCAGGAACACGCCCAGATGCTGCAGGACACGCGCAGCCGGGCGCAGCGGGCGGGCGCGGGCGGGGCCTGACCGTGCCGACGATCCGGGTGGCGCACAGCCCGGACTCCGACGACGCGTTCATGTTCTACGCCCTCGCCACCGGCAAGGTGGCGACCGGCGACCGGCGGTACGCGCACGAGCTGGCCGACATCGAGACGCTGAACCGCCGCGCGGTCGCCGGCGAGCTGGACGTCACGGCCGTGTCGTTCCACGCCTATGCCCACCTCGCCGATCGGTACGCGCTGCTGGTGCACGGCGCCTCCGTCGGCGACCGCTACGGGCCGCGGCTGGTCGCCCGGGAGCCGCGACCCGCCGATCCGCACGCCGCGCTGGCCGGCCGCCTGGTCGGCATCCCCGGCGAGCTGACGACCGCCTACCTCGCCCTGCGCCTCTACCAGGACCGTGCCCGCACGCGGATCCTGCCGTTCGACGCCATCGAGGACGCGGTCGTCGCGGGCGAGGTGGACGTGGGGCTGCTGATTCACGAGGGCCAGCTCACCTACGCCGATCGGGGCCTGAGCCTGTGGGAAGACCTGGGCGAATGGTGGGGCCGCGAGACGGGCCTTCCCCTGCCGCTTGGAGGGAACGTCGTCCGGAAGGACCTCGGGCCCGCGGTGGTGCAGGGCGTCGCCCGGGACCTCAAGGCGTCCATCGTCTGGGGACTCGAGCACCGCGCCGAGACGCTGGCCCACGCGCAAGGCTACGCGCGCGGCATGGACGCCGCGCGGACCGACGAGTTCGTGGGGATGTACGTCAACGACTACACGGTGGACCTGGGCCCGACGGGGCGCCTGGCCGTGCAGCGCTTGCTGGACGAGGGGCACCGCGCCGGCGTGCTCCCCGCGCCGGTGCGCGCGGAGTTCGTGAGCGCGTGAATGGCGCGGCCGCCGAGCCCGCGCTCCCCGGGGCTCGGGTGCTCATCGTCGAGGACGATCCGGCGCAGGCCCGCCTGGTCGAGCTGCTGGTCACCAACGCGGGGCTCGCGCTGACGGGTGTCGCGGACACGGCCGAGGCCGCCCTGACGCTCGCCGGCGCCGCCGACGTCATCCTGATGGACTACCAGCTCGCGGGCACCCGCACGGGGCTCGACGCGCTGAGGGAGATCCGCGCCGCGGGCCTGCTGGCCTCCGTGATCATGATGACGGGGCACGGCAGCGAGCGGGTCGCCGCCGAGGCCCTGCACCTCGGCGCCAGCGACTACATCATCAAGGACGAGAGCTTCGCCGCGCTGCTGCCGGAGGTCGTCGGGCGGGTGGTGCGGGTGCGGGAGATCGAGCGCCAGCTCGCGGCGGCGCAACAGGACCTGGTGCGGGTGGAGCGGCGCGCGGCCATCGGCGAGATCGTCGTGGCCCTCTCGCACGAGATCAACAACCCGCTGATGGCGCTGAGCGCCAACCTCGACATCCTGCGGCTCGACGAGGGAGCCCTCCCGCCCGCCGGCCGCGGGGCCCTGGCGGTGGCCCGGGAGCAGGTGGCGCGCATCGCCGACCTCCTCAAGCGCCTCGCCGAGCTGGACCGGGAGCGCGCCACCGCCTACGTGGGCGGCACGCGCATGACCGACCTCGCCGGCAAGGCGGCGCGCCGGGACGGTTAGTCGGCCGGCACGCCTGCGGGCTCGGCCTGGACCGGAGCGGGCTCCGCCACCTTCGCCCGCCCGCCCGCCGTCAGGAGCGCCACCACCCTCGATCCGAAGTCGTCGAGATAGGTGTACACCACCGGCACCACGATCAGCGTCAGCATCGTGGACGTGATCAGTCCGCCGATCACCGCGCGCGCCATCGGGGCCCGGAACTCGCCGCCCTCGCCCAGCGCGAGCGCCGTGGGCAGCATACCGAAGATCATCGACAGGGTGGTCATCATGATCGGCCGGAAGCGGATCTCGCCGGCGTCGATGAGCGCCTGGCGCCGCGTCGCGCCGCGCTCCCGCGCCTTGTTGGTGAAATCCACCAGCAGGATCGCGTTCTTCGTGACCAGGCCCATCAGCATGATGAACCCGATCATGCTGAGCATGTTGAGGGTGTCGCCCGTCAGGAGCAGCGCGACCAGCACGCCGACGATCGAGAGCGGCAGCGAGAGCATGATCGCCAGCGGCTGGAGGAACGAGCCGAACTGCGAGGCCAGGATCAGGTAGACGAAGATGATCGCCAGGGCCAGCGACTCGAGGATGTAGCCGACGGTCTCCGTGAAGTTCTTGGTCTCGCCGCCGATGTCGATCCGATACCCGGGCGGCAGCGGGACGGTGGCCATGCGCTTCTTGATGTCGCCCATCACCTTGGTCAGCGCGCGGCCCTGGTAGTTGCCTTCCAGGCGCGCCATGCGCTCCAGCGACAGGCGCTTGATCTCGGCCGGTGCCCCGCTGGGATGGATCTGCGCCACCTGCCCGAGCGGCACCATCACCGGCGATTGGGTGCGCGGATTCAGGGCGCTGGTGGCGACCGGGATGCGCGACAGGTCGCCGAAGCTGGTGCGGTACTCCGGCGCCACCCGCACCACCACGTCGTGGGTCAAGCCCGTCTCGTCCTCGAAGCTCGTGGCGGTCTGGCCCGACAGGATCGTCCGGAGCGACGAGGAGAGCGACCCGATGGTCACGCCCACGTTGGCCGCGAGGTCGCGGTTGACCTCGATCACGTACTCGGGCTTCCGTCCCTCGAGGCTCGACTTCAGGTCCACCAACCCCGGC
The DNA here is from genome assembly GCA_963718005.1 of uncultured Gemmatimonadales bacterium. Lineage (GTDB taxonomy): Bacteria > Gemmatimonadota > Gemmatimonadetes > Gemmatimonadales > JACORV01 > Fen-1245. The sequence goes on along the minus strand of CAVQXV010000004.1, from coordinate 54,541 downwards.
ACGTCCTTGATGGCCGCCGTCATCTGGTCGTTCAACTCCTGCAATCGCGCGACGTCGGGCCCGAGGATGTTGACCTGCACCGGCAACTGGCCGTTGCCCATGCCACCCGCCTCGCTGATCCCCGTCTTCACGCCCTTGAACGACGCCAGCTCGTTGCGCAGCACGACCTGGAAATCCTGCTCGCTCAGGCGGCGCTCGCTCTTCGGCTTCATCCGCACGTAGATCGTCCCATCGGTGACGGTGCGCTGCATGCCGCCGCCGATGGTGAAGTAGGTGTAGTCGACTTCGGGGCGCGACCGCAGGTACCGATCGAGCTCCTCGCCCTTGGCCTGCGTGTAGCCGAGCGAGGAGCCCACGGGCGTCTGGATGGTCACGAGCAGCTCGCTCCGGTCGGTGGTCGGCGCGAATTGCCCTCCCACCGCCCCGACCGCCATCAGCCCCATGGCGGCCGCGAACGCCGCCGCCGCGATCCCCAGCACCGCGCCGCGGTGGTCCAGCGACCAGGCGATCACCCCACGATACCATCGCCCCACGTCCGCGCACCCGGCCGTTGAACGTCTCCAGCCGCTTGCCGATCGCGCCCGCGCTCGGCGTGGCCGGCGGCCTGCGGGTCGTACCACAGCGACGAGAGCATCGGGTCGAGCGTGAACGACACGAACAGGGACACCGCCACGGCGAAGGCGATCGTGATGCCGAACTGGAAGAAGAACCGGCCGACGATCCCGCCCATGAACGCCACCGGCACGAACACCGCCAGGATGCTCATCGTGGTGGCGAACACCGCGAAGCCGATCTCGCTCGTCGCCTCCTTCGCGGCCGCGTAGTGGTCCTCCCCGTGCTCCACGTGCCGCACGATGTTCTCCCGGACCACGATCGCGTCGTCGATCAGGATCCCCACCGCCAGCGACAGCGCCATGAGCGTCAGGGTGTTGATCGTGAAGTTCATGGCGTAGATGACGAGGAACGCCGAGATGATGGAGACCGGCAGGGTGAGGCCGGTGATCACCGTGGAGCGCCACGAATTCAGGAAGATGAAGACGATCAGGATGGTGAGCAGAGCGCCCAGCATCAGGGCCAGCTGCACGTCGGCCAGCGAATCCTTGATCCACTTCGAGTTGTCGCGCACCACCTCCAGCCGGACGCCCGCGGGCAGCTCGCCGTTCAGCTGCGCCATCACGAGCTTGATGCCGTTTGCGACGTCCACCGTGTTGGCGCCCGAGATCTTGCGGATGTCGATGCCGATGGAGCGCCGGCCCGAGAACTCGGCCAGGGTGCGCTCCTCTTCCTGGGCGTCCTCGATGCGCGCCACCTCGCCCAGCCGTACGGGCACGCCGTTGCGGGTCGTGACCGCGATGGTCGCGAAGTCCTTCGGGTCGGTGATGCGGCCCTTGACCCGCACCAGCTGCTCCCCGTTGCCCTGTTCCACCCGCCCGGCGGGCGTGTCCATGTTCTCGCGCCGCAGCGCGGCGATCACCATGTCCGGGCTCACGCCCAGCGCGTCCATGCGGGCGGGCAGCAGCAGGACGTGGATCTCCCGCTCCAGGCCGCCCACCACGGTGACGCTGCCCACGCCGTCCACCGTCTCGAGCCGGCGGCTGATGGTTTCCGTGGCCAGCTGGGTCAGGTCGCGCAGCGCCCACCCCTGGCCCGAAAGCGCCAGGCTGACGATCGGGTTCTGCCGGAAATCGAACCGCGACACGACCGGCGGATCGATCTCGTCCGGCAGGTCCCCGCGGATCCCGTCCAGGGCCGAGCGCACGTCCGCCTGCGCGTTCATGACCTTGGTCTGGAGCGTGAACTGGATGAAGATCGTCGAGTACCCCTCGAGCGACGACGACTCGATGCGGTCCACCCCTTCGATCGGGTTGACCGCCTCCTCGATCTTCTTGGTGACGTCGCGCTCCACCGCCTCCGTGCTCGCGCCCGGGTAGCGGACCTGAATCATCACGAACGGCAGCTCGACGTCCGGCATGTCGTCGAGCTTCAACCGCCGCAGCGAGAACAGGCCGAGCACGACGAGCGCCAGCATCATCATCGTGGCGAAGACGGGCCGCTTGATGGAGAGATTCGAGAGGAACATCGCGCGGCTCCGTTACCGGGAGGGCCGGACGGCGGGCGCCGTCACCGTGGGGCCGCCGATCGCCACGGGCGTGCCGTCGGTGAGGCCCTCGATCGGACCGACCACCACGGTGTCGCCCGCGGCGACCGCCCGGGTGATCTCGACCAGGCCCGCGTCGTCGTCCACGATGCCCACGCCCACCGGGCGGCGCGCGAGCTTGCCGGCGCTCACCACGTACACGAAGGGCGCCCGGTTCTCGCCTTCGTAGCGCACCGCGGCGCGCGGCACCGCGACGGCCTGCGCGACCTCCTTCGTCACCACCCGGCCCGACACGAACAGGCCGCCCACCAGCGCCTCCCGCGCATTCGGAACGTCCACGTAGATCTGGATCTGCCGCGTGGCGGGGTCGGCCGTCGGGTTGATCCGGCTGATCCGCCCGGAAACCGGCGCCGAATCGAGCTGCGCCACGGTCAGGCTCACCAGCCGGCCGATCTTCAGCTCGGGCAGCCACTCCGTGGGCACCGACGCGGAGAGCTGCAGCACGCGGGTGTCCACCAGCTCGAGAATCGGCTTGCCGTTATCCACCCGGTCGCCGGCCTGCGCGTACCGCTTGCTCACCACGCCGGCGGCCGACGCGGTGACCGTCGCGCTCTTGAGCCGGTCCTCGGCGTTCGCGGCCTGCGAGACGGCCAGCGACAGCCGGGAGTGCGCGTTCTCGAGCGCCGCCAGCGCGTTGTCGCGGTCGCGCTGGGCGATCGCGCCCTCGGCGAACAGGGCCACCGCGCGCGCCGACTCCGCTTCCGCCACCCGCACGTTCAGGTGCTGGCTCGCGACGTCGCTGTTCGCGTACGCCGCGGCCGCCTGCAGCACCTGGTCCTTGAACTTGGCGAGGCGCTGCCCGGAATCGACCCGGTCGCCCTCGTTCACGTACATCTCGACCAGTTGCTCCGCCATCGGCGCACCGACCGTGAAGCGCACCTTGGGCTCGAGCGCTCCGCTGAGCGGGATGCCGGTCCGCAGGTTCGCCCGCTGCGCGACCGCCACGTCGGCCGCGTTCAGCGTGGCGACGTTCCCCACGCCCCCGCCGCGCGTTTCGGACGCCTGCGCCCCGTCGCCGGCGCGCTTCGCCCCGCAACCCGCCACGACCAGCGCCGTCGCGAGCACCGCAACCCTCGTCGCCCACCGAGATGCCGTCATCGAACGCCGTTCCTTTTCTGTGCTCTCACGTCGCGCCTCTCGTAACCACTCGCAACTCGCCGCCTCGCATGCCTACTGACGCTCCGCCACTCTGTTCCCCGCCGTCTGCACCGGCACGGGATGTCCCAGCGCGCGCTCCAGCGCCGCGATCGCGAGCAGGTAGTCGCGCGTGGCCTGCGCCTCGTTGACGCTGGCCTGCTCGAGCGCCAGCCGGGCATCCGAAACCTCGAGCGCCGTCGCGATCCCGTTGGCATAGCGCACCGACGCCAGGTGCTGCGCCCGCTCCGCCTGTCCCACCGTGACGTGCCGGGCCGCCACCAGCGCCTGCGCGCGCAGGATCTCCGCCCGGGCCTGCTCGACTTCGATCGCCACGCTTTCGCGCGTCTGCGACAGCTGCGCTTCCGCACGGGACAACTCGGCCTCCGCCTGCAACACGGCGCCGTGCGTCTTGAAGCCGTCGAACAGCGGCATCGAGAACGTCAGCGAGGCGCTCCAGTCCTCGTGGAAATCCGTGATCCGCGACGGGAGCCCGCCGAGGGGAAACGCCTGGCCGCCGAACGCGCTGGTGAGCTTCACCGACGGGTAGTAGTCGCCGTGGTAGACGTGCACCGCCTCGCGGCGGAACGCGACGTTCGCCTGCGCCGCCGCGATGGCCGCGCGGCCGGCCACGTCGAGATCGAGCGCCGCGAGGTCCACGCGCGGCAGCGAGTCGGCCGGCGTCCCGAGCATGCCGCTCACCAGCTCCACCGGCTGATCCGCCGGGACGTTCACCAGGCGCCGCACCTCCAGGAGCGCGATGTCGCGGGTGTTGCGCGCCGCGATCACCAGCGGCTCCTGGTTGGCCGCCTCCACCTGCGCCCGCAGCAGGTCGTAGTCGGCCGAGGATCCGACGTCGTGGTTGAGCGACACCCGGTGCAGCTGGTCGTTGACCTGCACCTGCGACGCCTCCGTGATGTCCACGATGCGCGCCGCGTACAGGGCGTTGAGATAGGCCTGCGTGACCCGGTACGTCACGTCGCGGCGGGTTTCCTCGAGCTGCGCCCGCGCCGCCTGCTCGTAGGCGTGCGCCCCCGGATCCCGGCGCCGACCTTGCCGCCCTGGAACAGGGTCTGGCTCAGCGTGAGGGTGGCGACGTACGTGTTCGGGCTCCCGAATCCCGTGCTGGAAAACAGGCTCCCGATGCCGGCGAGCGCGCCGTAGGCGCCGTTGGTCTCGAGGTAGCGGACGCGCGAGGCGAGCGAGGCGGTGGTGTCGGGCGAGAACGAGGGGAGGGTGGTGCCGCTCCCCAGGCTCTGGAACACCGAGGCGAACGTGCGCTGGTAGGTGACGTTGGCGCGCAGCTCCGGCAGCGCCGTCGACCAGGCCTCGGTCACCTGGCCTTCCGCCTGTCGCACCCCCGCCTGCGCGATCCGCACGTCGTTGCCCGAAACGAGCGCCCGCTCGATGGCGCCCTCCAGCGTCAGGCGGATGGGCGGCGGCGCGGGCCGCTGCGCCGCCACGGCCGTGGGGACCAGGACGAGCAGAACGCCGAATGCGATACGCATGACCCTACTCCGCGGAACCTGCGGCCGCCGGCCGGCGGATGCCGTTCAGGGCGATGGAGATCTGTGACTCGACGGCGTCGTGGAGGCTGAGCGTGCTCCGGGCCACCGCCTGCTGGTGCGGCCCGCCGCCGAGCCACCAGGTCAACGTTCCCATGAACACCGACGCCACGACACCGAAGACGGAGTCCACCGGCAGATCCGGCCGGAACTCTCCGCTCGCCTGGCCGTCCAATACGGCCTGCACCACCTGCTGGTACAGCCCGCTCCGCGTCACGTCGGGCTCCGGGCAGACCATGCGCTCGACGCTCACGCGAAGCAGCATCCGCGCCAGTTCCCGGTCCTCGCCGTACGACTCCGCGACTCCCCCGAACAGCGCGAGAACCCGTTCCGACGCCGTGCGCCCGTGCTTCGACGCATGCTCTTCCGCCCGCTCCATCCACTCCTCGCTCAAGGCCGCGAGTACGTTCTCCTTGCGCGGGAAGTAGTTGAAGAACGTCCCCTTCGCGACGTCGGCCCGCTCGGTGATCTCGTCCACCGTAGTGGCCTCGAACCCCTTCTCGTGAAAGAGGTCCAGCGCCGCCATCGTGATGCGTCGCCGCGTTTCTTCCTTCTTCCGCTCCCGCCGACCCTGCGTCACCTCAGTCACGGTCCACCGGCCTGGTTGCGAGGCACAGTATGTGGAGAATAGTCATATACGACTATAGTATATGAATGAACTAGTCTGCTGTCAACTCCGCTGTACCATAGTCAATTTTCTCTTCGGGTTTCGGTCACCGGGTCGGCAGCGCATTTTGCCTTCATGCGCGTTGCAATCACCGGCGCGACCGGCTACGTCGGCCAGGCGGTCGTGCAGAAGCTGCTCCGGCGCGATCACGAGGTCCGGGCGCTGGTGCGCCACCCGGAGCGCGCTGGGACGCTCCGGGACCTTGGGGTCCACCTGGTGGCCGGCACCGTCACCGAGCCGGACGCCCTGCGGAACCTGCTCGAGGGGACGGACGCCGTCATCCACCTCGCCGGCATCATCGCGGAAGGCGGCCGCCAGACCTTCGAGTCGGTGCACGTCGCGGGGACCGTGGCCGTCGTGGATGCCGCCGCGCACGCCGCGGTGCCGCTGGTGGTGCACATGAGCGCCCTGGGCGCCCGGGCCGCGGCGCCGACGCGATATCACCGGACCAAGTGGCAGGCGGAAGAGGTGGTTCGCGCGAGCGGACGGCCGCACGCGATCTTCAGGCCCTCCCTGATCGCGGGCCCCGGCAACGCGCCGTTGAAGATGATGGTGGACATGATCCGCTTCTCGCCGGTCGTCCCCGTCATCGGTGACGGACGCTACGAGATGCAGCCCATCTGGCTGGGGGACGTGACGGAGGCGTTCGCGCTGACGCTGGAGCGCGCGGACCTGCGCGGAACGTTCGACCTCGGCGGACCCGAGCGCCTCAGCTATCACCGGATGCTCGACCACCTCGAGGCGGCGCTGGGAGTACACCGGCGTCGCATCGGCATTCCCGTCGGGGTCGCACGGTTCGCCGCCGCGGCCGGGACGGCGCTGCCCAACGCCGCGCCCATCACCACCGAGCAGCTGCAGCTGCTCCTGGAAAGCAACACCACCACCGAGAGCGCCATCGAGTCCCGGTTCGGCATCTCACCCCGCCCCTTCGCCCAGGTCGCGCAGGAGATCTGCGCGCCCTTCGCGGCGCGCCCCGCGACGGCGTCCTAGGTCACGGCGGGCGCGCGGATTGAACTCGCCGCTCGAGACCGCGGGAACATGGAGGGGGGCTCTCGCGACTGCCGGTATCGCGGCGCTGCTGGGCATTACCGGCACCGCGCGGGTCGTGGCGCAGGTCGTGGTTCCGGCGACGTTCACGGCCGGCTCGGTGAGTTTCGCGATGCACTCGACCATCGTCGGGGCGTTCAACGGCCGGGCGCCCGTCGCGCGAGCGGAATTCGTCGGCGGCCGGCTGAGCGAGGCGCGGGGCGCGGCGGACGTCCAGGTGGCCGACATGCGCACCGGGAACGCCACCCGTGACCGTCACATGCGCGCCGCCATGGACGCCGACAGCTTCCCCACGATCCGCTTCGAGCTCGACAGCATTCAGGCCGGACCTTCCGCCGGAGACACCGTCCGCGTGGTGCTGATGGGCCGCCTGGTGCTGCACGGTGTCACCCGGCCGGTGCGGGCCGCCGGCGCGGTCGTGCTCGCGCCCGGCGGCGTAGACGTCGAGGCCGCGTTCCCGGTCGACATGCGCGACTACGGGATCCGGCCGCCGGTGCGCGCGCTGGTGCTGCGGGTGGCGCCCGACGTGGCCGTCGCGGTTCACCTGTCTTTCGCCGCTCAGCCCTCACCCTGATTCCGGGGAGGCATCGCGCGCCGACTCCACGCGCTCGCGCCTCCCCCCATGAAAACAAGCGGCCCGGGGGCAGAACCCCCGGGCCCTATGGCCGGGCAAAGCCGCCGTCAGACTTTGCGCGCGACCACTTCCTCCGGCGCTGCCATGGCGGGCGCGCTGCCGCTCGGCGCGAACACGGTCGGCATCAGCGAGGGATGCACGAAGTACCCCCAGGCGGCCGGCTCCCGGCGCGGCGCCGACGATGGCGTGTCATTGCGGCGCTCCAGCGGCATGCTGTCTCCCAGGCTGCGATGGTCGGCGATCGGCGTCGCGCCCATCCTGTCTCCCGTCTCGCGCTATCACCCGGTTAGACGCGGGCACCCGGGAAATGGTTGCAGGGAGTCAGCGGCGCAGGCGCCCGGTGCGCGACGTGGTCAGGGTGTCGGCCGCGGCACCGCGCGCGAAGATCACGCGCGTGTTCGACGTGCCGTAGCCGAGCCCGAGCGGGCCGAAGACCATGGTCGGGTTGCTGCAGGAGACGTCCGCGGACCCGAGCGGGTAGCTGCCGACCGTATCCCAGGTCGTGGGGGTGTGGCGCACCGAGAGGGTCGCCGTGCGCTGGGCTTGGTCGAGCTCGAGTCGCGCGAGCGTGTTGCGCGCGATGGCGAGCTGGCGCGTCGTGGCGTGCAGCGCGGCGAACCGATCGGCGCTCTCGCGCACCGCGGCCTGGTCGAGCGCGCGGCCGAGGGGCGGCGTCACGATCGACAGCAGGATACCGACGATCGCGATGACGGAGAGGAGCTCCGGCAACGTGAAGCCGTGGCGCATGCGGCACGCTAGGGCCGGCGCGCCCCGCCGCCGGCACCGGCCCGTGGCGGAGCGGAGCGAACGATTCCCGCACGCCCGCGCCGTCCACCGGGGAACCGCGCTGGTCCGCTTGGCGAGCCGACGCTACACTGCGGCATGCACTTCCTCGTGCGGCTCTACCTCAAGACGGCGTTCGCCTTCCTGGTGCTCGGGCTGGTGGGAGGCCTGTGGGTCGAGTACCGGCTCACGACCGGTGGCGCGGTCAGCCACGGGATGATCGTGGCGCACGTCCACCTGCTGCTGGTGGGATTCCTGTTGATGATGGTGTTCGGTGTGGCCTACTGGCTCTTTCCGCGCTCGGGCCGCGGCCAGCCCATCGGGCCTTACCCGACCCTGGTGGCCGTGGCCTACGTGCTGCTCACGGCCGGAACCCTCATTCGCGCGGTCACGGAGTTCTTCGACCTCGCGCTCCTCGCGCAGGCCTGGGCCTACGTCAGGCTCGGCGCGGCGACCTGCCAGGCGGGCGGCATCGCGATGGGCATCGTGGCGCTGTGGGACCGGGTCCGCGGCGCCGCACTCCCCAAAGTCCCACCGTCCGCCGGGACCGCGCCCTAGCGGCCGACCGCCGGCGACAGCAGGCGTCGCCGCGTGTAAGCGATCAGCCCGCCCGCGTCGATGATGGCCTGTCGGGCCGGGGCGAGGGGACGAACGGAGAACCGCCGGCCGCTCGTCAGGTTCACGACCTCCGTCGCGCCCACCGCCAGCTCGTCGCCTTCGTTCGCCGATACGCCCGGCGCCTCGATCAACCGTAACCCGAGGTTGCTGGCGTTCTGCAGGAAGATGCGCCCGAAGCTCTGCGCCACGATCACCAGCTCGTGCCCCTTGAGCGTCGAGACGGCCTGCTCGCGCGAGGAGCCGCAGCCGAAGTTCTTCCCGGCCACCACCACGCTCCCCGCGGGCACGGCGCTCGCCTTGAGCCTGGCATTGAACGCGCCGAGGTCGGCGAACGCATACTGCGGCGTCTCCGACGGCAGCACCGTCGCCATGTAGCGGCCGGGGTAGATGACGTCCGTCGAGACGTCGTCGCCCAGCGCCAGCACCACCACCGCCGCGCTCATCGCCCGCCCTCCGAACGTGGATCGGTGATCACGCCCGTCACGGCCGACGCCGCGGCGACGGCCGGCGAGCACAGGTACACCTCGGACGCCGGATTGCCCATCCGTCCCTTGAAGTTGCGATTGGTGGTCGAGAGGGCCACCTCGCCGTCGCCCAGCGCGCCTTCGTGCACCCCCAGGCACGGCCCGCAACCAGCGTTCATCACCACCGCGCCGGCTTCCACCAGGTCGGCCACGTAACCCGCGGCGAGCGCCTGCTGATAGATGCGGCCCGACGCCGGGAAGACCAGCATCCGCGTGGCGGGCGATACCTTGCGGCCCCGGAGGATGCGCGCCGCGACCGCGAGGTCGTCCAGCCGCCCGTTGGTGCACGAGCCGATGACGATCTGGTCCACGTGCCGGCCCGCCACGTCGCCGACCGGGTGGACGTTGTCCACGGTGTGCGGGCAGGCGATCTGCGGCGCGAGCGCGGAGACGTCCACCTCCACCGTGCGCTCGTACGCCGCGTCCGGGTCGGGAACGACCGGATGCACGGCCTCGAGCACGCCCGCTTCCTCCTTCAAATAGCGCAGCGTCTCCGCGTCGGCCGGGACGATGCCCGACGTGGCGCCCGCCTCGACGGCCATGTTGCACAGCGTGAGGCGCCCCGACGTGGGCATGGCGCGAATCGCGTCGCCGTGGAATTCCAGCACCCGAAACGTCGCGCCCGCGGCGCCGAGCACGCCCACCAGGTGCAGGATCAGGTCCTTCGGCCCGACCATCGGCGGCATCGCGCCGCTCACGTTCACCCGGATGGTGGCGGGCACCTCCACGTTCACCGCGTACCCCAGCGCCCACACGCTCGCCATCTCCGTGGCGCCGATCCCGAAGGCGAAGGCGCCGAGGGCGCCGTGGCTCGTGGTATGGGAATCGGTGCCGACGACCACGGCCCCGGGCCGGACGTAGCCGTTCTCGGGGAGGATCTGATGGCAGATCCCGCCCCGGTCGCCGCGGATGTCGTGGAACCGTGTGATGCCCTGGGCCGCGACGAATTCGCGCACCCGCTTCTGGTTGGTCGCCGTCTTGGGCGACTCGGCGGGCACGCGGTGATCGAAGACGATGGCGATGCGCGAGGGGTCCCACAGCCGGGGCTCGAGCCCCGTGTCGCGGAAGATCTCGCGGAACTGGTTGATCACCAGCGCCGCGTTCTCGTGGCTCATGGCCAGGTCCACGGCGGGCTCGACCACGTCGCCCACCGCGACCTCGCTCCGGCCCGACGCGCGCGCCAGGATCCGCTGTACGACGGTCATCCCCACACGAACCTCATTTCCTCAGACGACTCCGGCCTTCCGGAGCCGTGCGATGTCGTCGGGCGTGAGCCCCAGCCCGCCCAGAATCTCCTCGGTGTGCTCCGAGAGGCGGGGGGGCGGCGTTTCGATCGCGCCCGGTGTCTTCTCGAACCGCGCCGTCAGGCCGAGCAGCTTCAGCTCCCCGATCCCGTCCGCGCATACCGTCTGCACCGTGCCGCGGTGCGCGACCTGCTCCTGGCGCAGCGCGTCCTCCAGGCCCAGGATCGCGCCCGAGGGCACGCCCCGCGCGTTGAGCCGTTCGACCCAGTGCGCGGTCGTGTCGTCCCGGAGTCGGGCCTCGAGCAGGGGTGTCAGGTCGCGGCGGTTCTTCTTGCGGGCGTCGCGCCGTGCGAAACGCGGGTCCTGCGTGAGCTCGCGCACGCCCAGCTCGTCGGCGACCGCCTCCCACTGCTCCTGCTTGTTCGCCGCGATGTTGATGGCGCCGTCGCGCGTGGCGAACGTGCCGGATGGCGCGGCGGTGAAGTTGTCGTTGCCCAGCAGCTGCGGCTGCTGGTGGCCGATCAGGAGGTTGGCCGCCACCCAGCCCATCAGCGGCATGATCGAATCGACCAGGGCGACGTCGATGGACTGACCCTCGCCCGTGCGTTCGCGGTGGTAGAGCGCGCCCAGGATCGCGAACGCGGCGTTGAGTCCGCCCACGGTGTCGCAGACCGGGAAGCCGCAGCGCAGCGGATTGAGCCGCTCGTCGCCGTTGATGGCCATGATCCCGCTCAGGCCCTGGATGATCTGGTCGTACGCGGGCTTGAGCGCGTCCGGCCCGGTCTGACCGAACCCCGAGATCGCGCAGTACACCAGCTTCGGATTGGCTTCGGACAGCACGGCGTACGACAGGCCCAACCGCTCCATCACGCCGGGGCGGAAGTTCTCGACCACGACGTCGGCGGTGGCGACCAGCCGCATGAAGATCGCCTTCGCCTCGGGCTCCTTGAGGTTCAGCGTCAGCGACTTCTTGTTGGCGTTCTGGGCGAGGAAGCTGGTGCCCATGAGCCGGTCGTTGAGCTCGGGCACGTTGCCGAGCTTGCGCGCGAGGTCGCCGTCCACCGGATTCTCGATCTTGATCACTTCGGCGCCGAGCAGCGCGAGGTGCAGCGTCGCGAACGGCCCGCTCAGCACGTTCGTCAGGTCCAGGACGCGGACGCCGGCGAGCAGCTTGGTGGCGCTCACGCGCGCCCCGCCACGGCGTCGGCGACCGTGCCGGTGCGGTACACCGTGCCCGGCAGGTCGCGCCCGAAGAACCGGCTCGACGTCGCCGGCCACGGCGATGAGTCGGTCGAGCCGCACGTCGTCCCGGAGCCCCGAGCGCTGCAGCAGGTGCACGAAATCCTCCGTGCAGGTGTTGCCGCCCGCGATCTTCGTGAACGGGCAGCCACCCAACCCGGCCACCGACGACTCGAACCAGGTCACGCCGGCGCGCCGGGCCGCCCACGAGTTGGCGAGCGCCAGGCCGTAGGTGTTGTGGAAGTGGCAGGCCGCGACGATGCCGGGGCCGGCGGCGAACAGCGCCTCGTAGAGCCGCTCGACCTGGTCCGGGACGGCGTGGCCCGCCGTGTCGGCCAGGCTCAGGTGCGTCAGGCCCGCGTCGAGGAAGCGGCGCGCGATGTCCAGCACGCGCTCCCGCGGCACGACCCCCTCGTACCCGCAGCCGAACGCCGACTGCACCGACACCTGCACGGCGGCCTTGGCGTCCCGTGCCCGCCCCGCCATCGCGAGGATGCGGTCGGTGGCTTCGGCGATGGACATCCCCGTGTTCTTGCGGCTGTGCGTCTCGCTCGCGGAGACGCCCATGCAGAACATCTCGACGCCGCACGCCAGGCCGCGGTCCAGTCCCTTCTCGTTCAGCACCAGCGCCGACAGCGTCACGCCGGCCGGCTTGCCGAGCGCCGCGAACACGCGGTCGGTGTCCGCCATCTGCGGCACCTTGTCGGGATGGACGAACGACCCGACCTGCACCGCGTCCAGCCCCGCGGCGATCAGGTCGCCGATCCACTTCACCTTCCGCTCGGTGGGCACGGTCTGCCGTTCCATCTGCAGGCCGTCGCGCGGGCCGACCTCGTGCAGCACGATGGGGCGCGCGGCCACGGCGCTCAGCCCCGGAGCTCGCGCGCCACGGCTTCGGCGACGTCCAGCGTGGTGCTCGTACCGCCCATGTCGTAGGTCCGCGCCCGCCCGGCGCGGATCACGGCCGCCACCGCCCGCTCGAGCCGCTCCGCCATCGCCGGCTCGCCCAGCCAGTCCAGCATCATCCTGACGGCGAGGATGGTCGCGATGGGGTTCACCTTGTGCTGCCCCGCGTATTTCGGGGCCGAGCCGTGCGACGGCTCGAACACCGCCAGCTTCTCGCCGATGTTGCCCGAGCAGCCGAAGCCGAGTCCGCCCACCATCTGGGCGGCGAGGTCGGAGATGATGTCGCCGTACAGGTTGGGCGCCACCAGGACCTCGTAGCTGGTCGGGTTCTTGAGCAGCCACATGCAGATGGCGTCCACGTTCGCCTCGTCCATCCGGATCCCGGCGTAGTCCGCCGCGACCTTCCGGGCCTCCTCGAGGAACAGCCCGTCGGTGGCGCGCACCACGTTCGCCTTGTGCACCACCGTCACCTTGGTGCGCCCCGCCTGTTTCGCGTACTCGAAGGCCGCGCGCACGATCCGCTCGGACCCCTTTCGCGTGTTGACCTTGCACGATACGGCGTAGGCGTCGGGCGCCAGGTCCTTGAACGGGGCGAACGGCTGCGACGCGCGGGCCAGCGCCGACGCCAGCTCGGCGGGCACCGGGCTGAACTCGACGCCGGCATAGAGGTCTTCCGTGTTCTCGCGGAAGATCACGAGGTCGATGTCGTCCCTGAAGTTCAGCGGGTTGCCGGCGTAGGCCTTGCACGGGCGCAGGCAGACGTAGAGGTCGAACATCTGCCGCATCCGCACGATGGGCGAGCGGTACACGAGACCCGTGCCCCGCAGCGGGGGTTCCAGCTCCGCCTCGGCCGCGCGCGCCGGCTTCGACGTGATGGCCCCGAACATCGCCGCGTGCACGTGCTTCAGGAGATCCACCGTGCGCGCCGGCAGCGCGTCGCCCTCGCGGCACCAGAAGTCCCAGCCGATATCGCCGGGTACGTACTCGGCATCGAGCCGTATGCCGTCGAGGACGATCCGGGCGGCGTCCATCACGTCCTTGCCGATCCCGTCGCCGGGCAGCCACGCGATCTTGTACCGAGCCATGCCATCCGCTCCACAGGGGGACTGGGAGCTAGAAACAGCAAGAAGCGCGCCGGAATTGGCCCGGGATGGTAAAGTCCTGCCGTGCCGCCACGAACGCCGGGAGGGCGGCCGGCGAGGCGTCAAGACCCGACGGCCCGGGCCCTCCTTGCGCTGGGCGCGGCGGCGGGCTATGAAATCTGCACCCCATGAGCGATCCCCTTCTCGCGCTCCGCGAATACGCCAAGCTCGCCCCCTGGAACATCCGGGACCTGGCCGCGCTTTCGGGCGGGATCCTCGACGCCTCGGGGGTCACGCCGATCAACGCCGCCGCCCAGAGCCATCCGTCGGACCGGACCATCCGTTTCTACGTGACGCGCCGGCTGATGACGCCGCCGGAGGGACGCGGGACGGCGGCCACGTACGGCTACCGGCACCTGCTGCAGCTGCTGTCCATCAAGCTGCGCCAGATGGAGGGAGCCACGCTCGCGACGATCACCCGCGACATCGCCGACTCGCCGGGCGACGTGCTCGAGAAGCGCGTGGCCTCCTCGCTCGGCCATCTCCCGATGCCCGACGAGATCGATTTTCGCAGCATCGTCGCGCCGCGGGGCAGGGTCGCGCGGGCCGTCGGCCGGCACCCGCCCGCCGGCGAAGCGCGGGACGCCGCGGCGCTCCCGACCGCTCCGGCGGGGGCGTGGTACCGCCTGCCGCTCGAAGACGGGGCCGAGCTCTCGCTGCGGCACGACCACCCCGCGGCGCACACCGCGGCCCAGCGCCAGCGCCTGGCCGAACGGGTCGGCCGCGCCGTCCGCGACGCGGCGGACGAGCCGGCACCGTAGCGGCGCATGCGGCTGCGCTGGCGGCTGCCGTTGGCCCTGAGCGCCTGCGTCGTCATCGCTCAGCTGTTCCCGCTCAGTCCTCTGGTCGACGTCGTCACCTGGTCCGCGCCCGTCACGGCGCGGCTCGTCTATCCGGTCTTCCACGTCGTCTTCGCACCGTTCACCCTCCTCGCCGACTGGCTCAACGGCGGCTCCCGGCGGGACCTGATCGGCTTCGCCGCCTGGCTCGCGGTCGCGTACGTGCTGATCCGGCTGGCCGTGCGCGGCCCCGCCCGCGGCCGGGCGGTGCGCGAGGCGCTCTACGCCGCGGCGCTCCTGGTCGCGCTCGGCGCCTTCGTGGGGTGGGGCTACTGGCTCCAGCGGCCGATCCCGCGGCTGGTCGCGACGGACCCCGGCGCCCTGGTGCTGGACGTCCACTCGCACACGTCGCTCTCGCACGACGGGCGCCCCAGCTTCGGGGCCGAACAGAACTCCGCGTGGCACGCGCGCGCCGGCTTCGACGCGGCGTTCGTCACCGACCACAACGTGTGGAGGGCGCTGGTGCGCGGGGGCACCGGGGCACGGGACGCCGCGGAGCCGGGGGCGACGCTCCTGGACGGCGAAGAGATCTCCCTGTCCGGCATCCACGTGCTGGCGCTGGGCACCACGCACGTCATCCCCTACCGGCCCTACGACGCCTCCTGGGATTCGACCGGCGCGCTGATCCGCCGGCTCCACGCCGATTCGATCTTCCTGATCCCGACCCTCCCCGAGGACTGGCGGCACCACACGGGCGAGGCGTTCGGCCAGCTCAGCGAATGGGGCGTGGATGGCTTCGAGATCTGGACCAGTGCGCCGCAGGCGATGGACCTGCCGCCCGCGGGCCGGCGCACCGTGATCGGCTGGTCGAGGCTGGAGCACAAGCCCGTCTTCGGCTCGACCGACATGCACGGGTTCGGAAACGCGGCGTCGGTGTGGAACCTGGTGCAGTTGCCGGGATGGCGCGCACTCGGCGACAGCGCCTTGACCCGGGCGATCCTGGCGCGGCTGCGCACCGGGGGCGTGACGGCGAATCAGGTGGTGGCACTGCGGCGCTGGCTGCCGGAGACGCGGCTGGGCTCCGCGTTCAGCGTTCCCGTCAACTTCGTGACGCTGCTGCGGGCAGCCTCACGGTGGCATGCCCTGGCGTTGCTCGGCTGGATTTGGGTCGTCGCCCTCGCCGCTAGCTACCGCAAGCGCGCGCCGAGACCGTGAGGGTGGCCGGGTCCGCCCCGCCCGGCACCGTCACCGCAGCCAAGCCACCCGGCAGCAAGGCCAGCCGCGACCGCTCGACGGGCGCGTTCCCCCGGGCGACCTCGAGGCAGTCACCCGGAGCCAGCCACGGGAACCGCAGCACCAGTCGCGTGAGGTGCGACGCGCCGAGCCGGATGGTGGCGGCGCGATCGGCGGGTCGGTAGGCGATACCGATCGAGTCGCCGCTCGTCCGCCACCCGTCGAGGCGCCAGGTGAAGTCGTCGGCGATCCCGTCCAGGTTCGGCGCCACCACGATCGCGCCGAGGTGCTCGTCCATCCCGAACAGCCCGCGCATCAGCAGGTCGAGATACGAGCCCGACGAGAACATGAACAGGCCGTTGTTGTCGCCGCGCTCGCCCGGCCTCCCGTAATTCACCCGGATGATTCGCGAGACCTCCGCTTGCAGGCGCCGCCACGCCTCGAGCCGGTCCGCCGCCGATCCGTAGCGGAAGACTGCCTCCATCGCCTTGAAGTCCAGGATGTGCCAATCCCACCCGGTCCAATAGCCCTCGCGGTTGAACCAGGGGTCGTCGCTGGGCACGGCGAAGAAGCCGCGATTGCGCGCGTCCCACCACGCCGGACGCAGCAGGTTGCGCACCATCGCGCCCTGGATCGCCGTGTCGCTCACGCCGCCAAATACCAGGGCGTCCACCGCCTGCAGGTGGTAGTGGTCCCAGCTGCGGGCGCTGTCGGCCATCGCGTGGTAGGTGAACCACCCCATCGCCGGACGCCAGAGTGCCGGAAGGGCCGCGCGAATGCGAGACGCCGCCGCGCGCCAGAGCGGCGCACTGTCCCCGAGTTGCGCGCCGGGGAGTCGCCGCGACGCCTCGTCTTCCAGCTCGGCCAGCCGGTCGAGGGTGTACGCGGCCAGGGCGTTGACGTACGGATCTTCGGACCGGTACGACTGCCCGTCCGCCGACAGGGGGGACATCTCCGAGTAGGTCGCGTCGCTGATCCCTTCGATCAGACCGTTTCCGTTGCGGTCGCTGGCCAGGATGTAGCGCGCGATGCGTCGCAGGTTCGGCAGCTCGGCGGCGAGCCATGCGGTGTCCCGCTGCGCCCGGTAGCAGGCGTACCCCTTGAGGATCTCGTAGGGGTCCTTGTCCCCCACACCGTGGCCGCCCCATGCGTCGGTCCACACGTACCGGCCCTGCGCGCCGAGCCGGTTCCAGATCTCGTGTCGCTGCGCGCCCGAGGGATCGGCGTACTGCTTCATCAGCGCGTACTCGGAGCAGACCACTTCCGCATCCCGCAGTTGCAGGGCCGTGGTCGCGCCGTACCACCCGTCGCGGTCGAAGGCCGCCAGGAACGTGTAGGAACCGGCGGGCATGTTGCGGAACGTCGCGATGCGATCGTAGCGCAGCATCGGCTGCGCGGTCGCCAGAACGTGCGCGAGCAGCGTCGCGACGTCCGGCGTCGGCGTCGCCACGCGCGGACCCGTGGCCAGGTGCGGCGCCGGATCGTCGGCGATGGCCTGCGCCACCGCGCCCACGGCGTCGTCCTCCGTGGTGCCGCGGCCGAACACCACCTCGGCGCGGATCCCGCCGGCGCTGTCGCGCGCGGGCTGGAGCGCGAGCACCAGGCGCCCCACCTCGCGGCGCTCGCGGCCCACGGCGCCGCCGAAGTTGGTGGTCACCACGATGGAGGTGGTCTCGGTGCGGATCGCGGCGTCGGTGCCGCGCCCGGGAGCGACGGCGATCACCGTGTGGGCGATCGAGGTGTCCTGGAGGAAGGCGACGTGCCGGCTGTCGTCCACCCGGATGCGGTCGCGCACGCCGAACCCCACGGAGCGCCAGCGATGCTCGTAGAGATCGGCGGGGTCGATCGTGACGAGGATCAGCCGCCCGTACGGCCAGCGGGCGGCGGTGATGACCAGTTTCCCCGCCGCCGCCGCAGTGTCGCCCTGTGGCTCGACCATCAGCGGCGAGCCGATGGCCGAGTCCGCCACCAGCAGGGTCACGCGCCCGTCCGCGTGGAAGCGCACGCTGTCGGGGAAGGCCGCCACCTCGGGTTCGCGCTCACCGGGCTGGAAGCCTTCGACGCGCACCCACCCCGTGAAGGTCACCGGATTGATCGTGACGTCCCGCAGTACGACGCCACCGGCCGAGCTGTCGACCGCGACCCAGAACTGGAGGTGCGGCAGCAGCACCGCGGTCGGCCGGAAGGCCCGGGTGGCCACCACGGCGATGTCAGGCGCCTGGGCCTGCGCCGGCGGGCACAGGGGCACGGCGGCACCGAGGCACAGGGCCGCGCACAGGCGGGTCCTGATGCCCGCTCGCCGAAATCTGGGAACCACTGGCCGTCTTGCCGTCTGGGAACTCCCTGCCCGCCGCTCACCGATGGGCTGATATCCTGTGAGTGTATCTCCCCTACGACGCTCTTGCCAGCATGCTCGGCCGTGCGCACATTCGCATCACCTTCCGCGGAGACCGACGCACCATGGGCCCGATCCTCTTCCTCGTCATCCTGGTCATCCTCGTCCTGTGGGTCGTGACGGCCTACAACGGCCTCATCGCCCTCAAGAACCAGACGGTGAACGCCTGGAAGCAGATCGACGTGCAGCTGAAGCGACGGCACGACCTGATCCCGAACCTGGTCAACACCGTCAAGGGCTCGATGGATTTCGAGAAGGAGACGCTGCAGGCGGTGATCGACGCCCGCTCCAAGGCGATGGCCAGCGGAAGCGGCGGCGTGAAGGAAACGGCCGCGGCGGAGGGCATGCTCAGCGGCGCGCTCGGCAAGCTGTTCGTGGTCATGGAGCGCTATCCCGACCTCAAGTCGTCGCAGAACGTGCGCGACCTGCAGGAGGAGCTGTCGAGCACCGAGAACAAGATCGCGTTCGCCCGGCAGCTGTATAACGACGTGGCGACCGGCTACAACACCAAGCAGCAGCAGTTCCCCACCAATCTGGTGGCGGGCCTCGCCAAGGCCGAGATCGCCGAGCTGTGGGAGATCGAGGACAAGGCCGAGCGCGACGTGCCGACGGTGGATCTTTCGATGAAGAAGCCCCAGGGGTGACCATCGGGCCGAACCTCTTCGAGCAGCAGGCGAAGAACCGCCGCCTCACCGTGGCGTGGCTGGCGCTGTTCATCCTGTTCTTCGCGTGGCTCGGTTTCGGCGGCGACCTGGCGCTGTACCTGGCGGCCGCGTCGCGCACCGAGGGCCAGGTCGCTTACCGGTTCCCCTGGATCGGCCTCGTCGTCACCACCATCGCCGCGATCACCGCCTGGGTGTCGTGGCGCAAGGGGCCGCAGCAGGTCCTCTGGTCCACCGGGGCGCGCGAGCTGACGAATCCGCAGACCACGGAGGAAAAGCAGCTGGTCAACGTGGTGGAGGAAATGGCCATCGCGGCGGGCCTGCCGAAGCCCAAGGTGTACGTGATCGACGACCAGGATCCCAACGCGTTCGCCACGGGCCGCGACGCCTCCACGGCGTGCATCGCGGTCACGACGGGCCTCCTGGCGGTCGTCAACCGCGAGGAGTTGCAGGCCGTGGTGGCGCACGAGATGGGGCACGTGCGCAACCTCGACGTGCGCCTGATGACCCTGATCGCGTCGCTGGTGGGCGTCATCGTCGTGCTGTCGAACGGGATGGGGCGGATGCTGCGCGGCGGCAGCTGGCTGCGGGGCGGGAAGGGCAAGGCCAGCGGGCCGCTCGCCCTGGCCGCGCTGGTCGTCTTCCTGCTGTGGATCATCACCCTGATCCTGGCACCGTTCATCTCCCGCATCATGGCGATGGCCGTCTCGCGCGACCGCGAGTACCTGGCGGACGCCACCGGCGCCGAGCTCACGCGCAATCCGGGGGCGCTGGCGGCGGCGCTGGAGAAGATCGAGACGCACGAGGCGCCGACGACCCACATCAAGGAAGGCGCCGCGCACCTGTGCATCGCGGACCCGCTCGGCCGCGACGTCAACCTGAAGGAAGGCCGCCTGGCGGACCTGCTCGCCACCCACCCACCCATGGCGATGCGCATCACCCGCCTGAAGGGCATGGCGTTCCAGCAGCTGAAGGCCGCAGGCCAGCTGCCCACGACCTGACCGCGTCGGCGCGCCGCCGATGACCACGCTCGACTGGCTGCTGTTCGCCGTCGCCCTGCTGCTCGCGGCGGGACTGACGCTGTGGCTCACGCGCCAGGCCACCGCCGTGTTCCGCGCCCGGATGCGCCGCTGGGCCCGCGGCACGGTGCTCGACTTCCAGGCGCGCATCGCCCGCTACAAGCTGGTTTCCCGCCGCGCCATCCACGACGAGCTGATCCTCGACCCGGTGGTCGTGGCCGCGATGCGGGACCACGTGCGCGCGCAGCACCTCACCGAGCTCGAAGTGCGCGTGCGGGTGGAACGGTACATCGACGAGATCCTGCCCTTCTTCAACGTCCTCTCCTACTACCGGCTCGGCTACAACCTCGCCAAGGCCACGCTCAACGTGCTCTACAAGGTGACCGTGGACTACCAGGACGAGGCCGCCCTGGAGCGGATACCGCGCGGCGACGTGGTGGTCTACCTGATGAACCACCGCTCCAACGCCGACTACGTGGTCGTCGCCTTCGTGCTGGCCCGCGGCGTCGCCGTGAGCTACGCGGTCGGCGAGTGGGCCCGGGTCTGGCCGCTCGAGACGATCTTCAAGTCGTTCGGGTCGTACTTCATCCGCCGGCGCTACCGCGAGCCGCTCTACCACGCGGTGCTCGAGCGCTACGTGCAGCTCATCACCCGCAACGGGGTCACCCAGGGCCTGTTTCCCGAGGGCGGGCTGTCGCGCGACGGGAAGCTGCGGCCGGCCAAGATCGGGTTACTGGACTACATCGTGGGAACGCTGCGCGAGGAGGGATTCGACCGCGACATCTGGTTCGTCCCGGTGGCCCTCAACTACGACCGCACCCTGGAGGATCGCGTCCTCATCCAGGAGTGCCTCGATCCCGAGCTGCGCCTGTCACGGACGCGCCAGGCCTGGAGCGTCCTCGCCTACGTGAGCCTCAACGCCACGCGCTTCGTGACGGGGCGCCTGAAGCGCTACGGCCGCGCCGCGGTCAACTTCGGCACGCCGCTCTCGCTCAAGACCTGGCTGGCCGCGCAGGCGACCGACGTGCTCGCGTTGCCGAAGGAGGAGCGGCTGGGGCACATCCAGCGCCTGGCCGACGACACGATGGAGCGGGTCCGCTCGATCGTGCCCGTGACCGCCGTGGCGCTGGCATCCGCGGCGCTGCTGTCCTTCGAGCGACACGTGGTCACGCTGCCGGAGCTGCTCGAGCGCATGAGCGAGTTCCGCGACCGGCTGCTCGAGGTCAACGCCAAGGTCGTCCGCGCCGACCGGTCCATCGAGACCACCTGGGCGAACGCGCGGCGCATGTTCCGGATGCGGCGCATCGTGCTGACGACCGGGGCGTCGGTCGCCGTCATGCCGCGGCAACGTCCGCTGCTCGAGTACTACGCGAACTCCATCGCGCACCTGCTGCCCGCGCAGGCGGAGACCGTGCACCGCATGACGCCGGCGGCGGAGGTGGACGGGGCGTTGTATCGGCTGGGCGAGCCGAAGACGACGAGGCCGTTAGTGGGTTGTAGGTTGTGGGTTGTGGGAGAGGCGTCACGTACCACCCACAACCTACCACCTACCAACCACCTGCATGCCGCCCCCATATTCATCCATGCCCACCGCCCCCGTCTCCCTCCCCGATCTCGCCGTCGGATCCCGTATCGAAGACAGCTTCCTGGTGTGGGACGTGGAGCAGCGCACCCAGAGCGACGGCAGTCCGTTCGTGATTCTCACCCTCGCCAACAGCACCGGCCGCGTGAAGACGGCGCCGTTCTGGTCGTCGGACATGCACAAGGTCGAGGGGGTTCAGAAGGGCGCCGTGGTGAGCGTGATCGGCGAGCTGGGCCTCTACCGCGCCGATCGCCAGATCAAGGTGACGAGCCTGAGGCCGGTGTCGCGTGAGCTGGTGGACTGGACGCGGCTGCTGCCCTCGGTCGGCGACGTGGCCCCGTGGTGGAGCACGATCGAGAAGTGGCGGGCGGACATGACCGACGGCCCGTGGCGGCGCACGCTGGCGCTGTTCTACGACGATCCGGACTTCCGGGCGCAATACGAGCGCTGCCCCGCCTCGCTCGCCAACCATCACGCCGAGCTCGGCGGCCTGCTCAAGCACACCGTGGAGGTGGGTGCCATCGCGCGCCAGACCGCGAAGGTGTGCGGCGCCTCCTGGGACCTGGTGCTGGCGGGCGTGCTGCTCCACGACGTCGGCAAGCTCGAGGCGTACCGCTGGGATGGACTGTTCGAGATGACCGAGGCGGGCAGCCTCCTGGGCCACGTGGTGCTCGGGTCCCTGATGCTCGATCGCCGGCTCGACGAACCGGAGCAGCCGGTGGTGAGCGAACGCGAGCGCCTGCTGCTCCAGCACCTCGTGTTGTCGCACCACGGCGCGCTGGAGTTCGGCAGCCCGGTACGGCCGATGACGCTGGAGGCGGAGGTCCTGCACTACGCCGACGATGCGTCGGCCGCCACCGCCAACTTCGCCACGGCACTCAAGGAAACCGGCAACTTCGGCGAGGGCGACGCGGTCTCCAAGCCGATCTGGTCGCTGGACCGCCGGCGCGTCTATCGAGGTCCCGCGTGACCGATCATCGGCGCACCACCGAGGAATTCGCCGAACGCTCCGACGGACTGGCCGCCTTCCTCAAGGCGGCCGGCCCCGCGCCCCGGCTGATCACGGTCGACGACAGCGCGGGCTGTCCGCTCTACCATGCCCTCGCCGCCCTGCAGTGGACGGGCGAGACCGGCCTGTTTCAACCCGCGGACCGCCTGCACGCGGCCTGGTTCGCGGCGGAGACGGGCGTGGCGGTGATCGAGCGCATCGTGGACGACAAACCGGTGTATCGCTTCCTCGGCCCGCGCATCGAAGCGCCCCAGAAGATGCCGGTGGACGGCACCCCGGTCGTGGACGAGGCCTACGTGTTGGGCTACGAGTTCTCCGAGCGCTGGAACGCGATCGCCCATTTCCTCGTGACGTCGCAGGGCCGGGGCGCCCTGCTCGCCCTGTTCGCGGCGCGGGCGCCGGAGCTCGAGCACGTGCGGCGCTGGCTGCTCGCCCTCTTCCAGGGACCCGTGCCCGAGGGCGCGGACCATCTCCACGCCGCGTGGTTCGCCACGACGAGCGCCGGCTTCCTCTTCCCTCCCACCACGCTCGCCGGACGCAACAGCCGAGGCTGGGCGTACGTCGAGTTGGGCAGCTCGCGCGAAGAGTAGAGGCGTTGCCGCGATCGGTGGCGTAAAAAACACGACGGCCCGCCTGGGTCTCCCCAGACGGGCCGTCGCCGAAGCAGTTACCCGGAGCCGAAGGATCGCTCCCTCGTTTTTCTTCTGACGGCCACCGGTTGTCTGTTGTCAGGGTCCCGGTAGGGCCGCCGGAAGCTCCGGCTTCGATCCCCACGCAGCGTGGCCGCGCCAGGTGGTTCACCGCTCCGAGCGCTTCGAGTCCGGCCGGATCGCGTACCGGCCTCTCGAAGAGCACCCCGCTGCGCCACGGCGAGGTGGGTGAGGCGCGCGATTGGCCTCACCTGCCCGAGTCGACGGGTGCCCTGGGATCGACAGGCGCCTGTGCCCTTGTTTGCATCGGCGCCCTCCCCCAAGCTGCCGCTCGGGCCCATCAGCAGGCGTGGACCGAGCAGGGCCCGATCCCTTCCCCACTGACGACGGCGCGAATATAGGCTACTGCAATTCGTCGTGCAAGTGCCGGATTTGCTTCGGGTTACGTTGCTGGTCTGTGCGCGGAATGTGGACGCCAAGCGCGCGGCGGCCAAGGGGTTCCCTCGAGTTTCCCCACGATGTCGACATGTGGATTGGAATTGTTTGTGGAATCGCCGGCGCTACCGAAGCGGCGGCGGGAGTCGGGTACGGCTCCCAGCCGCCGCGATTGGTCACTACGTCAACTGGGAGCGGCTCCCGCGTAGGGAGGATTGTTGGGCAATCCGGCCGGCGGCGGGCCCCGGCGCGCCGGCAGGCAGGAACCGGTTCAGCTCGATCATCATCGCGCGCAGCTTCTCGTGCACGTCGCGAATCTGCGGGTAGAATTCCCGATAGAAATGACGGGCGGCGTTCTCGTACTGATCCTGCCACGGCGTCCACCGCGCCGGCGCCGCGATCATGCTCGCCACGTTGTCGCACTCGGCCGTGGCGACGCTCCGGTTGAACGCGGAGTCGAGTTCCGCCGCGCTCCGCTGCAGCGCGGGATCGGGGCCCAGCGTCTGTCGCAGCGTGCCCACGGCCGCCGCGTACGTGGTCAGATCCCAGTACAAGTCGCGGCAGCGGGCCCAGCGGTCCTGCTCGCGGCGCGACAGCGTCGTCGGGCTGCTCGCGCCGATCATCGGCTGGCCCGACGTGTTCTGAAACGTTCCGACCAGCGTGACGATGGTCGAGTCCAGCATGCGGCCCAGCCGCGCCGCGTAGTCGTACGCGTCCGCGGTGGTCGATCCGGAGTACGGCGGCATCGCCAGGCCGGCCGTGTAGGTCCCCGCATTCACGACGGTCGGGCGGGTGGCCTGCGGCGTCACCGTCGCGGGCGACGGGTTCGTCGGAGCAGGGACGGACGCGGGCGGTTGCGCGGCGGGCGATGCGGCCGGCGCCGGCGACACCGCCGGAGTCGGCGCCGGACTCGCGCGGCGCGGCCTGCCCGGGCGGCAGCTTGCCTCCCGTGGGCGCGGACGCCGGCTGGACCTGGGGGTGCTGAGTAGTAGGAGGGCGGCGTCTTCTGGGCGCGCAGCGGCGACAGCACGCCACCGGCAACAAGAGCCGCGAGCACGATCGAGCAACGCATCATGGCAACACCTCGACGAACGTCGTCTCGGTGAGAGTAACTGTCGCACGCGCCAACCGCCATCGGGCGGCAACGGGACGGCGCGCGCCGCAACGCTCGGGCTGCGCCCGGCGGGACCTCTTGCCTACCTTGGGCGCGACGCGCGGTGGGTCCCGCCCGGCGGATGCCACCCGAGATCGGGCCATCGCTCGCGTGCGGTTCGTACCCACCGCGCGTCACCCGAAAACGGCCTTCGTCTTCCCGGCGCGCCGATGCCGTTGGCGCGTCCCTCCTGCGCCTACCGCCGCCCCTTGCCGTGTTTCGCGGGCCTCTTCGCGTGAGCCGGACGCTTGGCCCGGCCGGCCGGCCGTGGCGCGGCCTTCTTCGCGGAGGCGTGCTTGTGGGCCGCCGCCGGCCGTCCCGACGACCGCTTGCGCTCCTCGCGCGCCGCCTTGCGCGTCGCCGCCTTCTCGGCCTTCACCGCGGCGGCACCCTCGATCTCCGCCGAGACGCGGTCGCCTTCATCGCCGCCGATGAGTCCCCGCCTGACGGCGTACCGGATCAACTCCCGGGCATCCTGGATGCGAAACGTCCCGACCCCCGCCGCGGCCCGCGATAGATTCACCATCGCGTCAGCGACGGGACTCCGCAGCACGTGCGCGATTCCGGGAACCGACTCGAGAATGCTGGAGATTGCTCCGCTGCTCAGCTCGGTGGCCACGGCGATCTCCATGCCCTCCAACGCGTTAGGCTACGTGATGCCACAGGAGTGTGACGCCCGCGGCCCGCTCGGCGGATGGCGAGCGCCAACCTACCGAGCGTAGGGGGCTTCGTCAAGGATATGGCGCACACTCGATCGCGGCTCGTCGATCAGGTAACAAAAGGCCAGGCAACGAGTTACCGCTGCCTGGCCCACTGTCCACTGTTGGGGACCGGCTACCGTTTGCGGCTGATCCTGATGCCCTGCGGGCGGATCGCCTTGTGCCAACTTGCCGGGAGCTGGTGTGGCCCTCGGTCCACGACCGACGCGCGCGATGCAGCGGACGGCACGACCGCCGCAGCTCGATACGCCGCCTTCGGCCTGGCACGCGCGGTGGGACCCCGCGGGGCGGCCTGAGCGGCGGCGCGGACGGCGCGCCGCGACGCGGTGGCGCTGGCATAGACCGGGCGGAGCCGTGGCGCGGGTGTGGGCGCCGCGCCGGGGAGCCACCCGGCGAACGTCACGCCCGGCGTGCCGATCGCATCACCGGTCGCCCCCGGGCAGGTGAAGCCAGTGCTCGCGGGAGTCGCAGGTCGGCCCCGCCGGATCGTTCCAGTAGTTCGACGTCCGCGAAGAGCGTATCCGCGAAACTGGAGGCGAGATACGCGTCGTTCCAGACGCCGGCACTGGTGTTCCCGAGGAAATTGCTGTTCGTCACCGACGACGACATTCCGGCGGACGTGGACAGACTAGAACCCGATGGCGTTGCCCTGGAAGCGCGAGCGCTGCACCCGCGCGCCTGCCAGGGAGTAGAGATACAGGCCGGCCCCGTTGTTCGTGAGCGCGACGCTGTCGAGTCGCGCCAGCGACTGGTAGTCGAGGTAGATCCCCGCCGTGGTGTTCCCGTCCATCAAGCCGCCGCGGATGGTCACCGAATCGGTCGTGTATTGCGTGAACACGCCATACGCAGTTGGCCTGGGCCGTGTCGCCCAGCAGGGCTCAGCGTGTCCGTGAAGTACGTGTAGATGCCGGTACCGCCGTCCCGCAGGGCCGAGTTCCGGACCGTGCCTCGCGCGACGCTGTTGAGATAGATCCCGTCACTGCTCGCGCTGTCCACCAGCAGGCTGTCGACCACGGCGACGCGGGCATCGTCAATCTCGACCCCTCCGTGCCCGACGCCACGACCGAATCGTGGGCCATCGCCACCGAATCGGGAGGCTGCGTCGAACAATCGCACTGGGTCCGCGACGACCCAGATGCCGAAGCGCTGCACGTCGCGCACCAGGTTGTGGCGGCCCGAGTAGACCAACTCCCCGAACGCCTCGATGCCGTCGCCGGTCGAGTTGGTGACGCGACTGTTGGTCAGCGACAGCTGCGGCCGCTGAAGTAGAAGCCGCTGGCCGCCGACCCCTCCTGGGAGAAGCCGGACCCGATGCTGTCCACCACCAGCGAGTCCACGACGGCCGCGACGGCCGTATCCACGCTCAGGCCGTAGTCAGCGTAGGGACCGCCCACCGTGACTACGGTGTCGCCGAGCGACGTCACCGAGTCCGCCACCATCGGGCTGCGCGTGATCTCGATGCCCGAAAACGCGTAGCAGCAGATGTTCTGGCCCGAAACCGTGCTACGCACCGCGTTGTGGTCGAGCGCGACCAGCCGCGTGCCGACGCCGATGCCGATCCCCGGCGCCCCCGCGATACGCGGTTGCGCGAGATGGTCGCGCGGCCGACGTCGTTCAGGACGTAGCTGGCGGGCTGGTCGAAGACGCCGATGCCCTGGCACGCGGGGTTCACGACGTCGTCGTTCTGCACGACACTCACCGACGCCTGAACGACGACAATGCCGCCGTAAGGAAGCGACGACGCGGTGCAGTGCACCGTCCCGCGATCGCGCGCGTGACGGCGCTGTTGCGGATGATCGCCGTGTCGGCGAGGTCCACGACGATGCCGTTGAGGCAGCGAGTCGCCCGTCACCGTCACCCCGTCCACCAGCACGTTGCCGAGTGCGACCGGCGCCCCCGAGCGCATCGGGCCGCCGCGCGCAGGCGGCGCCGGGGTGAGATTCTCGGTGTACACCTCGAGCCCGGCGTAGGTGTTGGTGCCGCTCTGGCCCTCGATGTCCAGGTCGCGCGCGGTGACGTCGTGGGCGTCGAGATACACGCCGCCCGCCTTCACCACCAGATGCGCCACGACCAGCGGCGCCGCCGCCGAGCCGAGGTACATGGCATCGTTGTAGGACGACCAGGACGGCGCCCCGCGCGGATCAATGACCGGCCGGTTCACCGAGTCCCCGATCAGCACGACCGACACGTACCTCCCGATCTGCTCCTCGTACGTACCGCTGGCGACGAGCACGGTATCGCCGTCCTGCGCGATGTTGACCGCGTCGCCGATGAACTGGATAAGGCAGGCCGGCGGCTCCGGTCTGCACCGGCGCGTTCAGCGCGCGCTGCACGTCCACGTACCACGTGGTGCGCCGCGCCAGGACGCTCACCTTGAGGCTGCCCTGCACGCCGGGGCCGAGTTGGGCCGTCAGCGTGGCCACGCCCGCGGCCCGCCCCTTCACCTGGCCCGACGACGGATCGTAGGCGGCGATGGCCGAGTTGCTGGAGTTCCATGCCAGGCTGTCCACGGGCACCGCGCGCCCCGTGGCGTCCGAAGCCTGCGCCAGCACGGCGACGCCCTGGCCGACCTCGAGCTCGAGGCTGTCGGGCACGATCGCCAGGGTCGCGGCGGCGCCGCTCCCGGCACCGCAGGACGCACCCGCGGCATGTCAGCAGGACCCGGAAGCCGGTCACCGGCAGGCCGACGCCGTACGACAGCATGATCAGCGCGTCGCGGCTGGTGACCTGCCCGTCGCCGTCCACGTCGGCCAGCGCCGGCGTCATCACGGTCGTATCCACCGGGATGCCCACCACCACCGAGAGCGCCACCAGCGCGTCGAGGCTGTTCGACTGACCGTCGCCGTTGACGTCGCCCCACTTGCCCAGCGCACGGCAGAACGTGCCCTGCACGTACTTGACGAGCGGAAGCAGCATCTCGAACGGCGGAGTCGGACGTCGCCGTGGAGGACATTTCGTCGAACGCAACCGTGATCGGGCCCGGCGCCGTGTCGCTCAGGACGTAGAACTGCGCGACGTACACGGTCACCACGCCGCCCGCACCGGACGGCTGCACCGCCGTGACCTGTTCCGTCCCGGCGCCCGCGGCGCCGGCGTTGGACTGGGGGCCGCGAAGTTGCCGGCCTTGACCTGGACCAGCTCGAGCAGCGCCGGATTCCACGTCAGCTGGCTGCGGTAGCTCCCGAGCTGCCGGCCGGGCGCCCCGCTCAGGTCCACCGTGATGGGCACGTCAATCGTCTGGCCCATGCGTCCGGCCAGATCGCCGCCGACCCGCACCAGGATGCTGTCGCTTCGGCGGCCCGGGCGCGCCCGGTCACCGTCAGCGAGAGCAGGCCCGCGCAGGTCAGCGCGAGTACCGCGCGCAGCGGCTTCACGGGCTCCTCCGCCAGGTGGGAGAGAGGTCGCCGGTGGCTGGTCGGGTGATCCGGAAGATGGGCGCCCCGATTCCCTTGGAGAACCAGATGCTCGGAGCGCCCGAGCCGGCGTTGAGACTGATCAGGATTCCCGCCGTGCTCCAGTCGCCGCCCGTGATGCGGCCGGCGAAACCATAGACGATGCTCGGCGTGCCTCCCGTCACCGGCACCACCCAGAGCCGCGGATCGGTGCTGCGGACGAACGCGATGGAGTCGCCCGCCGGTGACCAGCGCAGCCCGTTGATGTCCGCGAAGCCCGTGGCCACCAAGGTCGGAATGCTCGTGACGGAGGGCTGGAACACGTAGAGCGATCCGTTCGCGTACGCGATCTTCGTGGGGTCCCGACCCCATTTCACTTCGGTGGCGCCAATGCGTCCCGTCTGGCTGATGACCGCGGCCTGCCCCGACCCGTTCGCGGCCATCTTCATGATCGTGTCATTCGAGAGATAGACGATACTGTCGCCGACCGGCGACCAGTCCGGGCTGTTGTCGCTCTGCCCCGAATCGCTGGTGAG
This sequence comes from uncultured Gemmatimonadales bacterium, assembly GCA_963718005.1. Taxonomy (GTDB): domain Bacteria; phylum Gemmatimonadota; class Gemmatimonadetes; order Gemmatimonadales; family JACORV01; genus Fen-1245. The sequence continues at coordinate 25,316 of CAVQXV010000004.1, read as the reverse complement.
CTGCACCACGCCGCCCGTATCCGCATCCACCCGGCAGATCTGGTAACCGTTGCTCGCGGGGCAGACGTAGACCACGGACCGTCCGTCCGGCGCCAGCCGCGCGTTGGCATCGGGCGCGGTGGCGGTCGCGCCCGGAACGGGCACCGGCACCGTGGACAGGGCGCCCAGCGCATACAGCCCCGCCGGCGGATCGTCGCGCAGAAAGACGACCGAGTCGCCCGGCGCCGTGAGGCCGGGGCAGGCGTCCGGGAGGCCGGCCGCCACTCGCGCGCCCGGGGTGGGCAGGGCGATGGCGTAGCTCAGCATGATGAGCGCGTCGCGCGAATTCGCGAGACCGTCTCCGTCCACGTCACCCAGGGCCAGGTTGAATCCGGTGACCGGCAGGCCGACGGCGTTGGACAGGGTGATCAGCGCATCGCGCGAGTCCACCTGCCCGTCGCCGCTGACGTCGCCCCACAGGCTCGTCGCGTGGCACACCTGGCCGATCGAGCCCACGGCCCTCAGCGTGCCGGACGTGGACGGAGCCGAATCCGCCCCGATCCACAGGTACGTCCCGCTGGACGCCCCGGCCTTGAGCTGCAGGAGCAGCCGGTAGAGCGCGGCGTCGGAGCCCAGCACAGCGCCCATGGCGCCGACCCCGAACACGCCGGGGCCCCGGGTCGTGTCCATGATGGAATCCAGCCCCGTGCCCGTCTCGACCTGGACACCGAGGATCTGGATCTTGGTCGTGTCGAAATGGAACGTCAGGTTCGCGCTCTGGACCGTGGTGCTCAGGGAGTCGCGCGCGCGGATCTCGATCGCCGTCGTGGCCCCGGGCACCGCCCCGACCGCCGTGTCGCCCAGCGGTTGGACGTACACCGCCACCTGCGCGCGCGCCGGGCGCCCGCACAGCGCCAGGGCGCCCGCCGCGACCGCTACCAGCGCGCGCCTCACGGCCGCCTCGCGTGCAGCGCCTGTTGCGCCGCGACCTGCTCGGCGACCCGCGCCGCGCGAAGCGAATCACGCTCGGCGATGGCCCGCTTCAGTGCCGCGAGCCGGGCGGCGCGCGCCGTCAGTTGGCTCGCCACCGCCTCCGACGCCGCAACCAGGCGTTGCTGTTGTACCGCCATCAGTGCCGCCCTGGTGTTCGACCCTCGTCGCACCGCTTCGGCCTGGGTCGCCTTCAGCCCCTGCGGCGCCGCGAGCGTGGCGAGGCGCGGCGTCACCGGCACGCGCGGCACGAACACCCGCCGCACGGACGCACCGCGCGTCACCGGAACGGCCCGCACCGCCGACGCCGTCGGTCGCGCCATCACGGCGCTCAAGCGGCTGACGAACCTCGCGGGCGGAGCGTTGAGCGGCAGACCCGACGGCATTGGGGCCGTGAGCGCCGGCTCCCAGGAATTGGTCAGCCCGGCGCCCACGCTGTCACCGACCACTGAACTCGAGCACGGTCCGTCCTGCGGCAAGCAGGTCGGCCCATTCACGTCACCCCACCAGTTGTTGGGCATCTGGTAGGCAGAGCCGAGATATGAATACGCCCCGTACTGGTTGCCGGCGATGTTGTTGCTGTCCACCAGCGTGCGGACCGGGTCGGCGTAATAGAAGTAGACGCCATAGCCGCCGCCGAGCGGCACCGACGAGCCCGTGATGCGGTTGCGGGTGACGTGGACCGGCCCGACGCCCGGATACTCGCCGAGCGACATGCCATAGGTGTTGCCCGACACGAGATTCGAGTCCACCGTCACCATGACCGGGTCGCTGTTGCTGGCGCTGATCCCGGTGCCCGACTGGCGCACCAGGTTGCCGAAGATGGAGCCGGAATCACGCACCGGTCCCGCCACCGTGATCCCACCTTCCTTGCACCTCCGGCGCACACGCGTGGGAGACACCCTGCACGGTATTGATCAGGACCGCGGCCGAATCCACGTTGTGCACGAAGATGCCGTTGTACGATCCGCCGGCCACGAGGTTGGAGTCCACCCGGGCCGTGACTAGGCCGCCGCTGGTCGAGTCTCCGTCGAGTAGATGTCGCCGTAAACCGATGTACCCGGTGGTATCGGCCGACACGACGTTGCCAGTGATCCGTGCCTGCACCGCGCCCCAGACGTAGATGCCGGCGTACGCCGGGCCGGGCACCGTCACCGTGTTGCCGAGAATGCTGTCGCGCCGCGGCACCGCGTGACGCCGAGCCCCCTTCCGCCAGGATCCCCGTCCAGCAGCCGGCCACCTGGTTGCCCCGGATCACGCTGTGCGCGAAGTCCAGGTAGATCCCGTACCCCGAGTTCGTGCCCGCGGCATTGCAGGACACATTGTTGCTGATGATCTGGTAGCTGGCGTCGAGCGAGTCCGCCCCCCCATAAGCTTCAATGCCGTATTGGCTCGCCCCGGTGATCATGTTGCCCGAGATCGTCCCGCTGACCGGCAGCGCGCCGGCATAGATCTGTATGGCGGTCGCGACGTCCGTGAACGTGTTGCCCACCACCTGGGCCGTTCCCGTGGGCTGGTTCGCTTCGATGGCGTAACCCTGCGAGTTCTGGAACGTGTTGCTGTCCACCAGCACGGCACCGTTCGACGCGAAGATGGCGTCCTCGAAGCCGAGGAATTGGCTGTTGCGGACCGTGAGCTGCGCCGCCAGCGCCGAATCGGTCACCGTCCACACCACCGGCGAATACACGTGGTTGAAGGTCGAGCCGGTCACGGTGAGACTGGAGTCCCCCGACGCCGTGAGGCCCTCCCCGAGATTCGTGCCCGTGAAGTTGTTGGCGGTGGTCGCCGCGTTGGTGAGCGAAAACGCCGTCGCGCATTGATCGCAGGTGGCATCGCCCGTCGCGCTCACGTTGTCGATGGCGACGCGGCCGCCCGGCAGGCTGCTGAAGTAGACCTCGAGCGCCATTCCGGTGAGGTTCACGAACTCGGAATTCGTGATCCGCACCAGGGGCGCGTCGTAGACGTAGCCGTACCCGTTGGGAATCCGCGCCCACACCGAATCGATGCGCACGCTGTCGACGCCCGTGACGCTGAGCCACTCGGGATCGCTGTTGCTCGTCTGATCGATGCTGTCGCCCTCGAACCGCACCCACCCACCGCCGCCCCCACCCACCTGGATACCGGTCGTGTAGCCGCTGTACGTGCCGTTGAGCGGCGTGTTGACGAAGTGGTTGTGCGCGAACGTCGCGGACTGGATGGCGCCCAGGTTCACCGACCACGAGTTGGTGTTCGTGACGGTGGTGCTGTCCATCGCGAACACCACCGGAGTCTCGCCCGAGGCGATAACGCCGTACCCTCCGATGTCGTGGATCCGGCTGGCGTGCACGGTGACATTGACCGCCGCGTCGACGTAAATGCCGTCGCTGGCGAAATCGCTGATCTCGCTCCCCTGGACGACGAGGGTGTCCAGCGTGGAGTAGATCTCGAGCCCGGAGGCGCTGTAGTACGAGCTCCCGGTACCGGTCAGCCGGGACGACTCGATGCGCAATTGACCGATCGGCCCGCCGTCCGACATCACGCCGTAGGCGACGCCCTTGGCCCAGATGCCGCGCAGCAGCACGTGGGAGGGACCTTCGAGATCGAAGGCCGTCGCGGCCCCGTCCACCTCGAGGTACTGCGCCTCCGACGTGCCCGGCCCCAGGAACAGGATCCCCGTCCCGGAGCCCGCGATCACCGGGCGGGTCCCGTCGGGCAGCGTATCGCCCATCAGCACCACGGCGCTCTCGGCCACGACCGGTTCGTCGTAGCGCCCGGGCTGCGGCCGGATCGTGTCGCCGGCGCGCGCGAGGCTCAGGGCCGCGCCGATGGTCCCGAACGGCAGCGCCTGGGTGCCGATCTGGTTCGTGGCCCCGGCGGCCTTCGTGTCCACGTAGTGCGTGCCGCGGCGGGCCACCACGGTCACGGTGGTCTGCACGGAATCCTTGCCCGCCCGCACCGCCGTGACCGTGACGGTGCCCGGGGCGAGCGCGTTGCCGGTGTAGGGACCGAGCGCGCTGTTGAACGCCAGGATGGTCGAGTCGCTGCTCTTGAACGTCATGCCCGGCAGCGTGACGAGCGCCCCGGTCGGGCCCGCCGCCCGCGCCTCGAAGGTCAGATCCTCACCCACCAGCAGGCCGGTGACGTTGGTCGGGGTGATCGCCATGGTGACCGGCACGCCGGGCGCGCACGCGCCGCCCAGGGTCGCCCCGACCCGCGGGAAGGCGCTCACGTCGATGCCGACGCCGTCCGACAGCATGATCAGCGCGTCGCGCGTATCGGTCACGCCGTTGCCGTCCACGTCGCCCAGGGCGATGTCGTAGGCGCTGACGTCGAGCCCCACGGCCGCCTCGAGCGCGATCAGCGCGTCGCGGCTGTTGATCTGCCCGTCGCCGTCGATGTCGCCGTACTCACCCTGCGCGGCGCAGAACTGCCCGCTGGTCGTCGTGAGGCTCGGCAGCAGGTTGGCGAACGTGCCCGCCGCGTAGAGCTGCGAGAAGCTGAGCACCAGGGTGGTCGTGTCCGCGACCAGCGGCATGAAGCGGCCGATCGCGAGGGTGATGAGCCCGGACGCGCCGGCCGGATTGGCCGCCGTCAGCTTCACGATGCCCTGCGCCACGGAGTCCGTGTTCGGCGTGAGGGTGCCGAAGCTCCCGGCGAGCCCGCCCACGAACTGCAGCACGGCCGGGTTCCACTGGAGCCGCAGCGCGTACGCGCCGAGCCGGTCGGCGGGGCGCGCCGTCATGTCCACCACGATGGGCACGTCGAACGCCTTGCCCACCGGCGAGCTGGTGTTGCCGCCGAGGCCCGCGGCGATGCTCTGGGCGCGCGTGGCGCGCGGCGCCAGGAGCGCCGCCACGGCGAACAGGAGTGCGAACGCCCGCCGCATCGTCGGTCGCCTAGTGCTCAGCCGTACGGCTCAGGAAGATCTCCCGGCTGACGTTGAGTTGTGGCCGAAGGTTCGTGAACCCCTTGCTGGAGGACATCTCCTCCATCGCCAGCGACAGGCCCGCGGCGTAGCCCGCGGCTTTCACGGTGAAGGCGGCGTCGTACAGCACCAGTTTCGTGAACCCGGCGGCCGAGGCGCCCGCGAAGCGGATCTCGCCCTTGGACGCGTTCGCCGGGTTGGCGAGCCGCATGCCGTCGTTGATCGGATTCTCCTGCTGGAACTGCAGCTGGCCCGGGTCGAAGTGCAGCCGTCCCGTGTAGCTGCCGAGCTTGAAGTCCTGCTGCGTGCCGAGCTGGACCTCGACGCGGACCCGCACCGTCGCGCCGACGGGGGCGTCGAGACGGTCCACCGAGACGTAAGCGGCCACGCCCTGCTGCGGCGGCGGGGGTACCACCGGACCGGTCGCGCGTGACGGCTGATCCTGGCACCCCGCCAGCGCGATGGTGAGCGCCGCCCAGCGAATGATCTGCATCATGGTACCCTCCTGGCGCGGCCAAGGCCGCACGAAGATCCTCAGCGAACCGTGACCGTGCCCGACACCAGCGTCGCCGCCGGCAACAACTGCGTGAACGTCTTCGCCGCCGACAGGTCGCTCAGCCCGATCGCGATCGGTGAGCTGCCGGACGGCGGCGGCCACGAACTTGATCTGGAGCAACGCGACCTGCCCGGCCGTGCCGTTGGGGTCGGCCGAGCCGAACGGCAGCTCGCCGCTCGCGACGAGCGTCGCGTTGATGGTCGGCGCCGCGAATCCGCCGGACACCGTGTCCGACGCCACGTAGCGCAGAGTGGCCGGATTCCAGACCAGCATGGCGTTGTAACTGCCCAGCAGCTCCGCCGGCACGGCTCGCAGGTCCGCGACGACCAGCACCGTGACCGTGTCGCCCACTTTCGCCTGGGCGAACGCCCGCCCCGAATCGAGCGCCGACACGACGGCGCCGCCGCTCGCGGCCACCGCCACCAGCATCGAGTCCGCCGCCGACCCGGCCGACGCCACGATCACGGCCGTTCCGGCCGCCGCGCCGCTCACCAGGCCCGTGGCCCCGACCGAGGCGACTCCCGGCGTGCGCGAGACGAAGGTGACGCCCGTGGCGGACACCGTGTTGCCGTTGGCGTCCTTGGCGGTCACCGCCAGCGTCACGTTGCTGCCCACCTGCACCGTCGCGAACCCCGGCTGCAGCGCCAGCGACGCGATGCCCTGGGCGCCCCGCGTCACCGTGACCCGCGCGCTGTCCTTGATCGAGCTCCGCGCCCCCGACGTGACGACGATGTAGGTGCTGCCCGTGTCGGCCGCGCGCGCGAGCCCCGAAGCGCCGATGCTCATCACCGCGGGCGCACGCGAGGCGAACAGGCCCGGCATCCCGACGATGGAGTCGCCCGCCGAATCCAGCGCGCGGAACTGGAAGCTCAGCGTATCACCCGGTTGCAGGATCGCCGCCGCAGGCATGATCGAGATGGACAGGATGTTCTTGCCGGGCCCCACGTACGCGGCCACGACCGGCGCGCTGGTGGCCTGGCCGGCCGAGACCGGGACGGTGTCCGTACCGGAGTACAGCACGGTGCTGTCGCTGGAGCGGAGGGCCTGGAACTGCACCACCACCAGGTCCCGCGTCCCGTTCAGGGCTATGGGAATCGTGAGCGTGATCGAATCCTGCCCGGGCGCGACCGACCGTTCGATCGTCGTATCGGGAGCAGGGGGGTCGTGTATGGTGACGCGGATCAGATCGACATCGCCCGGAATGCCTCCGGACGTGGCTCCTTCGAACACCGGTATCAGCCCGAAGCTGGCGCCTCGGGCGCCCCCGTGCCCCGGCGCGATCGCGTCGAGGCAACCCGCCGCGGCGCCGCACAGCAGCACCGCCGCGGTGACGAGGTGAAAGCGACGGCTCACATCGTGGCCCTCAGCATCAAGGCGGCGCTCCAGCCGGTCAGGCTGGCCGACTGGCTGGTCGGATTGCCGTTGGCGTCGATCCCGTACTCGCTGCCGGCGTCGAAGCGCAGCGTCGGCAACAGCGAGAAGCGTTCGCTGACGGCCAACTGGTACTGCGCGCCGATGGACAGGAGGCGTCCGGCACTGGCGAGCGTGGAGTCACCCATGGTGAAGATGCGGTACTCGACCTGCGGCCGGAGCACGTTGCGTCCCATCTGGACCGAGCCCGCCGCGCCGAACGCCAACAGGTTGCGCTTCTGCGTGCTCACGCTGGTGGTCAGCTGCAGCTGCGAGCCCGGGGAGCGGTAGAGGTCCCACGCGTAGAGCTGCAGGCCGACGTTCCCGACCGGGAAGCTCCACGAGCCCTGGCCGATGTAGCGCGTGCCGGATTGGAATACGCGAGAGTTGCCGTACTCGTCGTCACCGAACGTGGAGTAGGTGAAGCCGAACGAGAGCCGGCCCTGGCCGACGACGCGGTCCGCGCCGAGGCGCACGCGGAACTCGCCGCCCGCCTTGTAGCCCAGGGACGTGTCGGCGAACGGCGTGAACGTCCCGTTCAGCCGGTAGCTGCCGGCCACCCCGAGCGCCCAGCCGGCGACCGGCGTGGCGAGCGCGAGGCCCGACGTCACGTTGAACCCGGAGCCGAACGTGGTCACGGGATACGGCAGGAAATCCGACGCGATGGCTCCCAGCGTCAGCAGTTGATCGCTGGTGATCTGCGTCTTCCCGGTCGGAAGGTTGGCCGACACGGTGAAGGCCGCGACGTCCGGAATCAACTGGTAGGTGCCCCGAACCTGGATGTCGGTGAGGCCCGAGATGGTGACGGTCGTGTCGCCGGTGCTGGTGCGGCTGGCGGTGGCGTAGCGGCCGCCGAGGTCGAACGAGAGCCGCGTGCTCGCCGGCCAGACCACGGCGAACGGGATCGCCACCTCGGACACGCTCTTGATGCCGATGCCCGTCTGGTAGCTCACGCCGCGCGCTTCCACGCCCGCGTAGCCCGTCACGTCCCCCTGTGCCAGCAGCGACGCCGGGAGGAGTACGGCGGCCGCGAGCGCGGCAGCCTGCCCCGTCCAACCCGCCGCCCTCACGAGGGCCTCTTGATGATGATGACGACGCTGCCGGTGGCCCGCTGTCCTCCCGCGGTGCCCGTGGCGTCCGGAATGGTGTTCCGTATCGTGGTCGGCTGCGTCGCCCCGCCGTTCTGGGTCGACGTCTCGGCCCCGTTCGTCGGCACCGTGTTGTTGGTGCCGAGGGTGAGGGCGTCCTGCGTCGACGCGGCCGGCGGGCCTCCGATGGTCGTCGTCTGCGACACCACCGTCTCGACCTGGCCCACGCTCTGCTGCGAGGCTGCCGACAGGTTGCCCGCGTTCGCCGCGCTCGCGGCGGCGGCTCGGAAGTTCGGATCGAGCGCCGTGGCCTGGTTGAAGTCGGCCTGGGCCGCGCCGAAATCGCCGCGGTCCTCGGCCTCGAGCCCCTCGCTGTAGAGCAGGAAGGCCTGGAGGTTCTGGGTCGGACGCTGATTGATCGCCTGGCGCTCCGCCGGCGAAAGCTGAATGCCCCAGTTGGCGAACAGCCCCAGCGCCACCTGCTTCTCGATGTCGAACACCCGGTTCAGGACGTCCCGGCCCTGGGCCTGGGCCTTGATGCCCGCGCTCCCCACGTCCACGACCGTCGCGTTGACCTGGAGCTGATTGCCGGGCTGGGACCCGACCGATCCCTGAACCACCTCGGCGGCGCGCAGCAGGTGGCCGCTCCTCAGGGCCGTGGCCGGAGCGGCGCGCGCCGAGTCGGAGAGATGCAGCTCGTCCACGATGGCCTGCATGCGCTCGCGCTCCAGCACGCGAATCTGGCGCGACTTGGCCAGGTCGGTGACGAGCAGCTGCGCCATGCCGCGCCCCAGCGGCTCCAGCGTGCTGTCGGAGCCGGTGTACCGGAAGGGCATCACGGCCACCGTATTGGACTCGGGCGGCATGGCGGCGAGCGTCGCTTCGCTCGCCAGCGCCTGCCGCGCCTGGAACTCCATCTCGTTGCGATCGGCCAGGGCAAGCCGCTGCTGCGCCGTGCGCTTGAGGGCCGGATCGGAGGCGATGGCGAGGTAATGCCGGTACGCCGAGCGCGCCGCGGCGAAGTCGCCCAGCTGCTCGGCCGTCATCCCCAGGTAGATCGCCGCGACGCCGTTGGAGGGATCGCGGGCCGCCGCCGTGTCGAGGACCGGCCGCGCGTCCTGGAAGCGTCCCGCCTTGAAATACGCCACGCCCAGCCGGGTGAGCGTGCCGGTGTCCTGCGGCTTCTGGGTGCGCTCCGCCTCGAGTGTGGGAATGGACTGCGGGGTCACGTCGCTCACCCGCACCGACCCACCGGTGGCGCATGCGCCACAGGCAACAACCAGGGCGATGCGAAGGACCCTGTTGCCACGCAGCGCAGGTGTCATGGACCGATACCTCACCAATGGAGTGTACCGCAGACAGGAGCGCACAAGTATGCAGGCGACGAAAACCGCCTGCAAGCTCTCGTGATCGGGCCGCGACCGGCCAGACTACACGCCCCCCTGCCCATCCGCCGTGACACGAGTCACGCCCCCGCTATGCGGGCTGGCCCCGCCTCGGCGGAGACCGCCACCGCATGACCCTAACTTCAGCCTGGGAGAGTATTTCGCTCAGGACCTTCTTGGTGCGCTGATCCACCGGCCAGTCGAGGTGCATCTCGAGGCGGTACCCCGAGCGGTCGGAGCCGCGGCCTTCCAGGACGAAGCCCTCCGGCGTGACCCGGACCTCGTCGATCGGAACGTCGGCTACCAGGTCGAAGGAACCGGCAGGGTCAGTCCCCATACGACAGCACCTCCCGCCGCCAGAGTTATCCCGCGACGGGAGGTGCCGCAAGCCGCTGCGTGAAGCCGTTACTCGACCGTGATGACCCCGACCATCCCCAGTGCGCGGTGGGGGATGCAGAAGTAGTTGTACGTGCCCTTGGGCGCGCCCGCGAAGCTGACCGTGTAGAGCTCGTGGAGGTTCATCAGGTACGGCCCCGCCAGGTCGCCCGTCCGCCGGGCCATGGCCTTGTTGAGCACGTCGCGCGCGCCCGCGGGAATGTGGTCCTTGTCGAACGAGACGTTGTGCGGGCCGCCGGATACGTTCTCGAACTCCACGACGTCACCCGACTTGATCGTGAAGTTGGCCGGATTGAACATGTACTTCGCGCCCTGCTGCATCATCTTGATCCGGTGCGTGGTAGGGGGCGCGGCGTGCGTGGCGGGCTTGGCAAACGCCAGGACGCCCATCGCCAGGACCGGCAAAGCTGCCAGCGACCAACGGTTCATTGCGACCATACTCCTCGGTTGGGGAACGCCTCGACGAACGGCGGAATCCTACCCCGCGTGCGCTCCGAAGTGACGATTGGGATGGTTGTGAATGAATTCACAAACGATCGGGATTTCGCAAGACCCTGTGGGAAACCCCTTTGCGGACCCCCTGACGCGCCGCTAGGTTAGGGGTGGCTTGGGATTCCCCGGGCCTCGAAGGTCCTCGTTTCAGCCAGGAGCGGCTTCCGGACGTGGCAGGCGACGCCATCCAGATGATGGGCACCATCACCGAGGTGCTCCCCAATACCACGTTCCGGGTCGAACTCGAGAACGGGCACGAGATCCTCGCGTACGTGTCGGGGAAGATGCGCAAGAACTACATCCGGATCCTGCGCGGCGATCGGGTGGCGGTCGAGTTGTCGCCGTACGACCTCACGCGCGGCCGCATCACCTACCGCTACAAGTGACGGTCGCCCCACGCGCCTGATCCTCCGCACGTGAACAAGCAGCTCGGAGTCGTCTTCACCGTCGTCTTCGTCGATCTGCTGGGTTTCGGGATCGTCCTTCCCCTGCTGCCGACCTACGCCGCGGCGTTCCACGTCACGCCCGCCGCGATCGGGTTCCTGGTCACCAGCTTCTCCCTGCTCCAGTTGGTCGCGGTGCCCGTGTGGGGCGCCGTCTCGGACCGCTTCGGCCGCCGGCCGGTGCTCATCGTGGGGCTGGTCGGCTCGGCCGCGTCGTACGTGCTGTTCGCGGCCGCCGGAAGCTACGGGGCGCTCCTCGTCTCGCGGATCGTGGCCGGGGCGATGGGCGCGACGATCGGCGTGGCGCAGGCGTACATCGCCGACATCACGCCGCCGGAGCGCCGGGCGCACGCCATGGGCATTCTCGGGGCGGCCTTCGCGATGGGATTCATCCTCGGACCGGCCCTGGGCGGCATGCTCTCGACGCACAGTTACAGCAGTGCCGGCGTGGTGGCGGCGGCGCTGTGCGCCGCCAACGCCGTGGGCGCCCTCCTCTGGCTGCCCGAGACGGTCAGGCACAAGGTCGTCCGGCGCGCGGAGCGGGTGCCGCTCGGCGCGCTGGCGGCGCCGCTGGCGGCGAGCTTCCTCGTGACCGCCTCCTTCGCGGTCATCCACGTGACGTTGCCGCTGTTCGGGCGCGACGTGTGGCACGTGACGACGCGGCACATGGGGATGCTGTTCGCGTACATGGGGGTGATTTCGGCGGCGGTCCAGGGAGGCCTGGTGGGCAGGCTGGCGCCGCGCCTGGGCGAGAAGCGGGTGGCCGCGGCCGGCGGACTGCTGCTCGCGCTCGGTCTCGCCCTGGTCCCGGCCGCCACCAGCTCGTGGGCGCTGTATGCGGCGCTGGGCACGTTGACGGCGGGCTCCGCGCTGGCGACGCCGAGCGTCTATGCCGTGGTGAGCCGGCGGGCGGCGGCGTCCCAGCAAGGGGCCGCGCTGGGGCTCACCCAGACGGCGTCCACGCTCGGCCGGATCGTGGGGCCGACGGTCGCCGGCTTCTTGATCGGCGCGTCGGGACTGAGCGCGCCGTTCTGGGCGGGAGCGTTGCTGGGGTTGCTCGGGATGGTCGCGGCGCTGTTCCTGCCTCGCCACGCGGCGCCGCACGCGGCCTAACGGGGTCGGTGCCCGATCCTGCTCCAACGGATGGCGGTGAGGAATGGGAGCGCGCGCCAGGAGTCGTGGTCGAACGAGTAGTAGATGAACATGGGCCGCCCGCGGATCACGGTGCGCGGCACGAAGCCCCAGTAGCGCGAGTCGTAGGAGTTGTCGCGGTTGTCGCCCATCACGAAGAAGCTGTCCGGCGACACCACCAGCGGGCCCCAGTTGTCGCGCGTGGGCTCGTAGGTATCGCGGCTCACGCTGGGCAGCAGGTGCTTGATCTGCCACGCCCGCATCATCGGGTCGCTCGGGTCCTCGAGCGAGTCCACGTGCTCCACGTACGGCTCCCGCTGCGCGACACCGTTGCGCCACAGGATCGCCTTCTTCATCTGCAGCGTGTCTCCCGGCATCCCGATCAGGCGCTTGACCACCTTCACGCCGTCCTCGGTCTGGGAATCGAACACCACGACGTCGCCCAGCCTCGGATTGCGGAGCGCCGGCAGCCGCGTGTGGATCAGCGGCACCTCGGCGCCGTACAGCGCCTTGTTCACGAACAGGAAGTCGCCCACCAGCAGCGTGCGCTCCATGCTGCTCGAGGGAATGCGGAACGCCTCGACCAGGAACGTGCGCAGCACGAGCCAGATGACCAGGGCGATCGCCAGCGACTTGGCCCATTCCCACGCGGCGTGACCCCGGCCCGGCGTGCCCTTCGGCGCTTTTTCCTTGCTCATGCCTGTTGTGTCTCCGTGCCCTCACGACTGGTAACCACTCGCAACTGGCAACTTGGCGTCTGGCAACCGGTCTTCAGGGTACCCAGTCCGCGATGAAGATGTTCGTCTCGTGCGGCTGGCTGCCGTGCCGGTTGGACGCCCAGATGAGCTGCTTGCCGTCGGGCGAGAACATCGGGAAGCTGTCGAAATCCGGATGGGTCGTCACCTGCTCGAGGCCCGTCCCGTCGAGGTTGACCAGGTACAGGTCGAAGTTCCGCCCGCGCGGGTCCTTGTAGTTCGAGGCGAAGATGATCCGCCCGTCGTCGGGCGTGAAGTACGGGGCGAAGTTGGCGCCGCCCAGATGCGTGATCTGGTGCTGGTTCGAGCCGTCGGCGTTCATCACCCACAGCTCCATGTCCAACGGCTTGACGAGATGGCGGCGGAACAGGGCCCGGTACTCTGCCTTCGCGGCGGGCGTATCGGGGTGGAAGGCGCGGTAGACGATCTTGGTGCCGTCGTGCGACCACCACGGGCCGCCGTCGTAGCCCAGGGTATGGGTGAGCTGGCGCAGGTGCGTGCCGTCGATCCGCATGGTGTAGATGTCGAGGTCGCCGTGCCGCGCCGACGTGAAGACGATGGACCGGCCGTCGGGCGAGACCACGGCCTCGGCGTCGTAGCCCGGCGCGTGCGTGAGCCGGCGCAGATCGCTGCCGTCCACGTTCGCGGTGTAGATGTCGAAGTCCTCGAGCGCCCACACGTAGCCGTGGGAGTAGTCGGGAGGCTTCGGGCAGTCGCCGCCGACCGCCGACGTCGAGGAGAACAGCACCTTCCGATCGTGGTCGAAGAAGTAGCCGCACGTGGTGCGGCCCCGGCCGTCGGACACGCGGTGCACGTCCGACCCGTCCACGTTCATCACGTACTCCTGGTCGCACGGGTGATCGCCCCGGGTGCTCTGGAAGACGATCTTCTGTCCGTCCGTCGAGAAGTACGCCTCGGCGTTCTGACCGCCGAACGTCAGCTGCCGGATGTTGGCGAGGTGGACTTCGCCCGATTCGGCCGCGACCGCGCGCCACACGGGTGGTGCGGATTGTGGCGGCTGCTGGGAAGCCGCGGCCATCGCGGTCGCGGCGATCAGGCCGGGCACCAGGGCAAGCGCTCTGAGATTCATGGCCCGAATTCTAACCGCGTGTCCGAAGGGCCACCAACTCCGCCATTCTACGGGCATTGCATCGTCCCTTTCAGCGGGAGCCGTCCCCCGGCGCCGCGTATACACGCCGGTACCACGCGTAATTCGCGTACACGCTGCGGACGTAGTCGCGCGTCTCCGTGATGGGCAGGCGCTCGACGAACTGGTCCACGTCGCGGTATTCCGGCCACTCGCGCCAGCGGGCGAGGTGCTGCGGCCCCGCGTCGTAGCTGGCGATGAGCGCGTACACCGGCAACGAGTCGCGCATCAGCCGGTCGTGCACGTAGCGCGCGCCGAAATGGAGGTTGAAGTCCGGGACGTACAGCAGGTCGGGGTCCCACGGCCCGAAGCGCCGGCTCATCTGCCGGGCCGTGACCGGCAGGACCTGGCTCAGCCCGCGCGCCCCGGCGCGGGAGTGCGCCTTCAACTGGAAGCGGGACTCCTGGCGCACGATGGCCGCCATCAGCATCGGATCCACGCACTGCTCGCCCGCCTCCGCCGTGATCGCCGAGCGGTAGGGAAGCGGGAACAGCGCTTCCGCCGTCCCTCGGGTGATCGGTGCGCGCCCGCGGGCCGCGACGCCGAGAAAGATCGCCTCCTGGGCGAAGCCGGCCTCCGTGGCGGCGGCCGCCGCGGCGGCCAGGAGCTGCGGCGACGCGCTCGAATCGCGGATCCACGCGAGGGCCTCGGCGCGCGCCTCGACCCCCAGACCGGCGGCCACCAGCAGCCGGATGCGGTCCACCGCCCGGGTGGGGGAGAAGCCTTCCGCGCGACGGGGGCGGCAGCGCGGAGTCCGGGGCGACCGGCAGCGGTTCGCCCAGCAGCTCGAGCGCGCGCACGCCGTAGTAGCCGGTCGGATCCTCGGCGGCGATGGCGCGCAGGCTCGTGGCGCCGGCCGTGTCCCGCCGGGCCAGCGCGAGTCGCGCGCTCCAGTAGCGCGGACCGGATCCCAGCCGGCGCGCGGTATCGCTGGCCACGACCGTCGCCAGCTCGGCGGCCGCCGAGTCGGCGTGACCCGCGGCGTACGCCATCAGCGCGAGCCGGTAGCGCGCGACGTCGGCCTCGGGCGTCCCCGTGAAGCGCTGCGCCAGGACGAGATACCAGCCGCGTTCCGCTTCGGGGGTACCCTCCGACCGCTCGTGATTGGCGACGAGGAGCGCCGCCTGGGCGACGCTGCTGTCCAGGGAGCCGGATTGGAGCAGGCGTGCAACCAGGCTACCGGCCTCGTCCCACCGCCCCGCGGCGCCGAGCAGCTGGGCCTCGACCCGCGCCAGCACGGACGGCGCCACCGCCGGCCGGGCGCGCAGCACGGTGCGCGCCCGGTCGAGCGCGTCGCGCGCCTCCGGCAGGCGATGCCGCGCCGCGGCGATGGACGCGAGCTCGATCCACCCCGCCAGGCTCGTGTCTCGTTCCTGCACCGCCCGGCGAACGTAGCGCTCGGCCGACCGCAGGTCGCCGCGGGCCCGGTACGCCCGGCCGACGCCCAGCAGCTCCACGAGGGTGGGGGTGGAGAACTGCTCGACGATGAAGTTGGCGGCGAGCAGGGCCATCGGCCGCGCGGGGTCGGCGGTGAGCAGGGCGTCGATGCGCTGCCGCGCCACCTCCGCGTGGCCCATCGCGACCTCGACCCGGGCAGCGTCGAGCAGGTTGCCGTGGCGTAGGAACAGCGCCAGCGCCCCGCGCAGGTTGCCGGCCGCGAGGCGACGGCGCGCGATGAAGTCGTCCGCGCTCTCGGCGGCCCCGCGCGAGTGCGTGACGGAGACCGAGGCGAAGGCGAGCGTGGTGTCGGGCTCGAGCGCGGCGCGGTGGATGGCGAACCAGTCGGAGAGGTCGGGGAGCGCCTGCGCCGCGCGACGCCACGCCGCTTCGGCCGAATCCGTGAGGCCGAGATGCTCGAACGCGACCGCCAGTCGCACCACCGCCGTGGCCCGGAGCGCCGGCCGCGCCTCGGCCAGCGCGGCCAGCCGGCGATACCGCGCTTCCGCGGCGGCCCAGCGCTCGCGCCGCTCGTCCTGCTGCGCCGCCGCGTCCAGCAGGTCGGGGATGGTGTCCACGCCGGGCACGCGGGCCAGGATCGTGTCCACCTCCCGCCAGCGCTCGAGTCCTTCCGCGATCCGGATCCGCAGGGCGGCCTCGCGCGCAGGCAGCGGCCGGGGGACACGCGGCAGCGCGGGAAGCGCGCGCGACGCGTGCCAGTAGCGGCCCGCCGCGACGAGGCTGTCTAGGCTGGGGATCGGCGTCGGGACGCAGGAATCGGCTACGGCCCCGGCCCGCCGCGCCGGTCGCGCCGACGGCAACGCCAGCGGCAGCGCCACGGCGGCGACCAGCAGCCCTCGTCCCGCCCTCATGCCGGCGAGCTATCGCTCGAGGAGACGCACGCCGCCCGCGCCCGCCACCACCGCCACCCTGGCCATGCGGAGAAACAGACCGTCCTCCACGACGCCGGTACGCTTCGCCAGCGCTCGCGCGAGCGCGGCGGGATCCGGAATGCCCCGCGCGAAACGGCAATCCACGAGGTAGTTGCCGTTGTCGGTGAGGGCGGGCGAGCCGTCAGGGTCGAGGCGCAGCCGCGGCTCCGCACCGAGCTTCTCGAAGAACGGCAGCAGGACGCTCCATCCGAACGGCACGACCTCCACCGGCACGGGCGCGCGTGTGCCGAGCCGCCGCACCAGCTTCGACTCGTCGGCCACGACGATGAATCGCTTCGCGGCCTGCGCCACCAGTTTTTCGCGCAGCAGCGCGCCGCCGAGCCCCTTGATCAGGTCGAGCCGCGGGCTCACTTCGTCGGCGCCGTCGATGGCGAGCGCCAGCACCGGATGCTCGGCCAGGGTGGCCAGGGGGATGCCGCCCTCCCGGCAACGGCGCGCCGTGTCTTCCGACGTGGGCACCGCGACGACGTCGCGGAGGCCGCCGGCGGCGAGCCGCTCGGCGAGTAGTCCGAGCAGCGGCCGCACCGTCGAGCCGGTGCCGAGGCCGATGACCGTGCCGCTCTTGATGAACTCGAGCGCGCGGGCGGCCGCCGCGCGCTTCATCGCCTCCGTTCCGGACGTCTTCATCGCAGAGGAAGATGATGCCGGAGCCGCCCAAACGTCGAGTCGGCCGTTCGATCAGAACGGCAGGCGATACCCGAAGATGGTCTTGAGCAGCAGGTGGTCGGTGGCGGCGGTGAAGCCGCGTCCCACGCCGAGGTTGATCTCCCATCGGGGCGACACGTTCAGGTCCACGGCCGCGAACAGCTGGTGCTGCTGCTCGGGCGCCGGATCGAAGCCGGACAGCGGCCCGAACGCGCCGTAGTACTCGAGGGCCGCCGTGACTTCACGGCTCAGGTCGTAGCTCACGGCCGCGTTGGGCGAGAATTCCCACCCCCGGGCCGCGTTCTCTCCCACCACCGCCTTCTCCAGCGCCGGGTTGATCGCCCAGTACCAGCGGCCGACCTGCTGATCCACGATCGGCCGGATCTCCCAGGTCCACGTATCCGTGGAGAAGGCCCGCCGCTGGTAGCCGAACTCCGTGGACAGGCTGACGCCCACCGGCCAGTGCCAGCTCTCCGGGACGGCGATGCGCGGGCGGATGTGGTCGCCGACCCAGTTCCAGCCGTTGCCGTCGCGCACGCTGGTGAAGACGTAGAAGCCCACCTCGAACCACGGCGTGAAGCCGTGCGTGATCTCGAGCGTCTCGTGAAACGCGTGCTCGGTCGGGAGCAGGCTGTCCACCACCCCGGTGCGGCCCTCGGCCGTGAAGTTGCTGTGCAGCTCGATCATGGTGCGCTGCGCCGGCACCAGGCTCGACCCGTACACCTGGATCTCGTAGTTGTCCTGCGCGCGGCCGGTGACGGGCAGCAGCGCGGCCAGGAGCGCGGCGCACGGTAGGAATTGAAATCGCATGGAGATACCCTCATACGCCGGCCGCGCCCGGCCCGTTGAGCGCCGCTCCCCGGAACCCGTGCCCCGGTCCCGGTTATATTGCTGCCGCACCTCCACATGCCACGCGACCTGCCGCTCTCCAACGGAACCCTGCTCGTGGCGTTCGACCTCGAGTACCGGATCCGCGACGTCTACTTCCCGCACGTCGGGATGGAGAACCACGCGGTCGGCCACGCGTTTCGCGTCGGCGTCTGGGTGGACGGCCGATTCGGCTGGATGGACGCCGACTGGCAGCCGGCCCTCCACTATGCCGATCCCACGATGGTCACGGACGTCACCGCCGCGAGCCCCTCGCTCGGCGTGACCCTCCAGTTCACCGACGCCGTGGACTTCTACGAGAACGTGCTGGTGCGGCGCATCCGGGTCACCAATCGCGAGGCGGCCGCGCGCGAGATCCGCGTCTTCCTCCACCACGACTTCCACCTCAAGGAAACCGACGTCGGCGACACCGCCCTCTATTCGCCCGAAGTGGGCGCCCTGCTCCACTACAAGGACGACCGCTACTTCCTGATCAACTGCCTGGCCGGCGGGACGGTCGGCGTCCCGCACTACGCGTGCGGCCAGAAGGAGATCGGCGGGGCGGAGGGGACCTGGCGCGACGCCGAGGACGGCGTGCTGAGCGGCAACCCGATCGCCCAGGGCTCGGTCGATTCCACCCTCGGCGTCGTGCTCACGGTGGGCCCCGGCGCGACCGGCGAGTTCTACTGCTGGATGGCCGCCGGCCGGGACTTCCACGAGGTGAAGACCATCGACGCGGTGGTCCGGGACAAGTCGCCGGCCGAGCTGCTGCGGCGGACCCGGAACTACTGGCAACTGTGGGTGGCGCGCGAGGGGCGCGATTTCGCGGGCCTCTCTCCGGCGGCGGTCGAGCGCTACCACCAGAGCCTGATCATCATCCGTTCGCAGATCGACTCCGCCGGCGCGGTGCTGGCCGCGAACGACACCGACATCGTGCGCTTCAACCGCGACACCTACTCCTACGCCTGGCCGCGCGACGGCGCGCTGGTGAGCGTGGCCCTGCTCCGGGCCGGCCAGCCCGTCGCGGCCGAGCGCTTCCTCGAGTTCTGCGCCCGCGTCATCTCGCCCGAGGGCTTCGTCCGCCACAAGTACAACCCGGACGGCACGCTGGCCTCCTCGTGGCACGGATACGTGCGCGACGGGCAGCCGGTCCTGCCCATCCAGGAAGACGAGACGGCGCTCGTCGTGTGGGCGCTCGGCGAGTACTTCTCCCGCTATCGCCGCGTGGAGACGATCGGCCCGTTCTACCGGCCGCTCGTCACCCGGCCCGGCGACTTCCTCCTGGGCTATGTGGACCAGCGGACCGGGCTGCCGCTGCCGTCGTACGATCTGTGGGAGGAGCGCTGGGGCGTGCACCTGTTCACGGTCGCGGCCGTGATCGGGGGGCTCCGGGCCGCCGCCCGCCTGGCCCACGCCTTCGGAGAGGCGGATCGCGCCGCCGGGTACGAGGCGGGAGCCGAGCGCATGCTCCAGGCGATGCGGGCGGTGATGTGGAGTGCGGCCGACGGACGGTTCGTGCGCATGGCCTCGCCGGGGCCGTCCGGGTACCAACTCGATCGCACCGTCGACTCGAGTATGTTCGGACTCGTCGAGCTGGACGTGCTGCCGGCCGACGATCCGCAGGTCGTGGCCACGATGCAGAACGTCGAGGAGCGGCTCCGCGTGCAGACCGACGTCGGCGGCCTGGCCCGCTACGAGAACGACGCCTACCAGCAGGTGGAGAAGCGGGACACGGCCCGCGTGCCGGGGAATCCCTGGTTCGTCAGCACCCTGTGGCTGGCGCGCTATCACCTGATGCGCGCGCAGTCGCCGGCCGACCTGTCGCGCGGCCTGGAGCTGATCGGGTGGGCGGCGCGACACGCGCGTCCTTCGGGCGTGATGGCCGAGCAGCTCGACCCGTACACCGGCGAACCGCTCTCCGTATCGCCACTCACCTGGAGCCAGGCCGCCTACGTCATGGCGGTCGAGGAGTATCTCGACCGTGCGCGCCGGCTCTCGGCCTGCCCCAGCTGCGGCCAGCCGCTCGGCGGCCGCGCGGTCGCGGCCACCGGGACGCCGGCGTGAGCGATATCCGCCCGCAGCGGCTGGTCATCGAGGACGCGGACGCCCTGCCCGGCGTGATCGCGGAGTGGGTGGCCGCCGCCATCGCGGAGGCCATCCGGGAACACGGCCGCTGCGCCGTGGCCCTCGCGGGCGGGCACACGCCGCGGCCCGTCTACGAGCGGCTCGCCGGGGAGCCCCTCGCCCGGCGCATCCGCTGGCCGGACCTGCACGTCTTCTTCGGCGACGAACGCGCGGTGCCGCCGGACGACCCGGCGAGCAACTACCTGATGGCCGCGACGGCGCTGCTCAGCCGGGTGCCGATCCCGGCTGCGCAGGTGCATCGTCTGGAGGCGGAACGGGCCGACCGGGACGCGGCGGCGCGCGAGTACGACCGGCTGCTGCCCGACCGGCTCGACTTGCTGCTGCTCGGCATGGGGGCCGACGGGCACACGGCGTCGCTCTTCCCGGGATCGACCGCGCTGGACGAGCGGGTCCGGCGCGTCCTCCCGGTGACCGCGCCCGCCCATCCCGTGGAGCGCATGACGGTCACGCCGCCGGTGATCGCGGCCGCCCGACGCGTCGCGGTACTGGCGGCCGGCGCGGACAAAGCCGCGACCGCGGCGCGCGCCATCAACGGTCCGCTGGCGCCGCACGACCTGCCCGTGCAGCTGGCGCTGGGCGGCGCGTGGTTCCTCGATCGAGCCGCGGGGGCCCAGGTGAGGAGGAAGGCATCGTGAAGGTGCTGGCGGGCGACATCGGGGGCACCAATGCCCGGTTCGCGCTGGTCGAGGTGACCGACACCGCGATCCGGATCGTGCACGAACGGCGCTACCCCAGCGCCAGCGCGCCGGGCCTCGCGCCGCTGGTGCGCCGCTACCTCGGTGAGGCCGGCGACACGCCCGAGCGCGCCTGCTTCGGCATCGCCGGTCCCGTCGTGGACGGCGAGTGCCGCACGCCGAACCTGCCGTGGACCGTGAACGCGCGGGCGCTGGCCGCCGAGAGCGGGATCCCGCGCACCGCGGTGATCAACGACTTCGACGCGGCGGGGTTCGGCGTCGGCCGTTTGACCCCCGGCGACCTGGTCACGGTACAACCGGGGACGCCCGTCGAGCACGGCACCATCGCGCTGATCGGTGCCGGCACTGGCCTGGGCGAGGGTTACCTGACGTGGGACGGCGCCCGTTACCGGGTGCACGCCTCGGAAGGCGGCCACGTGAACTTCGCGGCCCGCGACGCCGTCGAGTGGGGACTTCGCAACGTGCTGCTGGACGAATTCGGGCACGTCTCCTACGAGCGCGTGCTCTCGGGCGCGGGGCTCGCGCGCATCTACCGCTACCTGGCGGTCACCGGAATCGCGCCCGAGCGGCCCGAGGCGGCAGCCGAGATGGAGCGTGAGGATCCGGCCGCGGTGGTGACCCGCCACGCCCTGGCGGGCGACGATGCGCTCGCCGTGAGAGCGATGGACATCTTCGTCGCCGTGTACGGCTCGCAGGCGGGCAACCTCGCGCTCACGTTGCTCGCCACCGGCGGCGTGTACATCGCCGGCGGCATCGCGCCGCGCATCGTGCCGAAGCTCACCGACGGGAAGTTCGCGGCGGCGTTCTGCCGCAAGGGACGCCTCTCGGACCTGGCGGCGCGCTTCCCCGTCCACGTCATCCTGAGCCCGGACGTCGGCCTGCTGGGCGCGGCGGTGGCGGCCGCGCAGTGATCACGCACCTGTTCTTCGACGTGGGCGGCGTGCTCGGCACCAGCGGCTGGGGGACCGAGCCGCGCGAGCGGGCGGTGGCGCGCTTCGAGCTCGACGCCGCCGACTTCGACCGGCGTCACCGCGAGGTCGTCGGCGCCTGGGAGGAGGGACGGGTCGGCCTCGAGGAGTACCTCGACTGCACCGTGTTCGACGTGCCGCGCCCGTTTTCCCGCGCCGAGTTCACGGCGTTCATGCTGGAGCAGAGCCGGCCGATGCCGGAGACCATCGAGCTGGCGCGCGCGCTCGCGGCCTCCGGCCGCTTCCGCCTGATGACGCTCAACAACGAATCGGCGGAGCTGAACGCGCACCGGCTGAAGGTCTTCGGCCTGGCGCCCATTTTCACGGCGTTCTTCAGCTCCTGCTGGCTGGGCGCGGCCAAGCCGTCGCGCCGCATCTACGACCTGGCGCTGGCGATGACGCAGGCGGAGCCGGCGCAGTCGGTGTTCATCGACGATCGCGAACAGAACCTGGCGCCGGCCCGCGCGCTCGGCATGCACGTCGTCCGCTTCACCGATGCGGCGACGCTGCGGCGGGAGCTCGCGGCGCTCGGCGTGGCACCGTGATGGGGAGGAAACCATGCAGCTCGGAATGATCGGCCTGGGGCGGATGGGCGGGAACATGGTCCGGCGGCTCGCGCCGGCGGGGCACGCCGTGGTGGCGTACGACCGCGCGCCCGAGGCGGCCCGCGCGCTCGCCAAGGAGGGCGTGGCGACCGCCGCGACGGACCTGCGCGACTTGTGCGCGAAGCTCAAGCCGCCGCGGGTGGTGTGGCTCATGGTCCCGGCCGGGGCGCCGGTGGACGAGAGCATCGAGCAGCTCTCGCCCCTGCTCGCGGCGGGCGACGTCGTGATCGACGGCGGGAACTCCCATTACAAGGACAGCGTGCGGCGCGGGGCGCTGCTCAAGAGCCGCGGCTTCGAGTTCGTGGACGCGGGCACGAGCGGCGGCATCTGGGGCCTGGAGGTGGGCTACTGCCTGATGGTCGGGGGCTCCCGAAGCCGCGGTCGAGCGGTGCGAGCCGATCTTCCGCACCCTCGCGCCGGCCGACGGCTACGCCCACGTCGGGCCCACGGGCGCCGGGCACTACGTCAAGATGGTGCACAACGGCATCGAGTACGGGCTGCTGCAGGCCTACGCGGAGGGCTACGAGATCCTCCACGCCTCGAAGCAGTTCTCGCTCGATCTCCATCAGATCGCCGCGGTCTGGAACCGCGGCAGCGTGGTGCGCTCGTGGATCAACGAGCTGGCCGAGCGCGCGTTCGCTCCCGGCGCCGACCTGGCCGGCATCAGGGGTGGGTCGCCGACTCGGGCGAGGGCCGGTGGACGGTGCAGGAGGCCACGGACCTCGACGTGCCCGCGCCGGTCATCACCCTCTCGCTGCTGGAACGCCTCCGCTCCCGGCAGGCGGAGTCCTACGCGGCGAAGGTGATCGCGGCGCTCCGCCACGAGTTCGGCGGCCACCCGGTGAAGGCCGAGTGACCCGGCCGTCGGTGGCGGTTCCGCTCCGGCTGTCGGAGGTCATGCAGGCGCCGCCGGAACCCTTCAAGATCGGAGATCCGTGCACGGCCGTGATCCTCGGTGCGGGCGGCGATCTCACGCAGCGCAAGCTGATGCCGGCGCTCTTCCACCTGCTGCACGACGGATTGCTGCACGACGATTTCTCGGTCGTCGGCGCCGCGCGCGAGCAACTGAGCGACGCGGAGTTTCGCAACCGCATGCGCCAGGCCGTCGCGACCTCCACCGAGGTCGGCCACGTGCCGGACGAGAAGTGGGATCGCTTCGCCGAGCGGATCTTCTACGTCCAGGGCGACATGACCGACCCGGCGTTCTTCTCCGCCGTGGGCGAGCGGGTCGGCGCAATTCGAGCGTGCCGCGGCTCGCCGCGCGGCCGCCTGTTTTACCTCGCGTTGCCGCCGTCGGTGTACGCCACGGCCGTCGGTCTCCTCTCGTCTACGCGGCCTGGCGCCTCGCATTGACGACCCGGCCAAGCGGCCCTGGGCGCGGGTCATCATCGAGAAGCCGTTCGGCACAGCCTCGCGACGGCGCGCGCGCTGAACCAGGCCGTCCGACGGGGTCTCGCCGAGCACCAGGTGTACCGCATCGATCACTACCTCGGCAAAGAGACGGTGCAGAACCTCCTCGTGTTGCGCTTCGCCAACTCCATCTTCGAGCCGATCTGGAACCGCAAGTACATCCACCACGTGCAGATCACCGCGGCGGAGACCGTGGCGTCGAGCACCGCGCCGGCTACTACGAACAGGCCGGCGTGGTGCGCGACATGTTCCAGAACCACCTGCTGCAGCTGCTCGCGCTCACGGCGATGGAGCCGCCGGTCGCCTTCCGCGCCGACGAAGTCCGGGACGAGAAGGTGAAGGTGCTGCGCGCCGTGCGGCCGATCGTGCCGGCGGCGATGCACGAGAGCGCGGTGCGCGGGCAGTACGGCCCCGGCACGATCGACGGCGCGCGGTCCCGGGATACCGCGAAGAGGACCGCGTGTCGCCCGACTCGGGACTCCGACCTACGCGGCCGTGCGGTTCCTGGTCGACAACTGGCGCTGGCAGGGCGTGCCGTTCTACGTCCGGACCGGCAAGCGCATGGCGCGGCGCGTGACCGAGATCGCCATCCAGTTCCGGAGCCCGCCGCACCTCATGTTCCCGGTGGAAGCCGGCCGGTCGTTCGCGCCCAACGTGCTGACATCCGGATCCAGCCCAACGAGGGCATCGCGCTGTGCTTCGAGGTCAAGCAGCCGGGCGCGGAGTGAGGATGTCTTCCGGTGGATATGGTTTTACGCCGGCGCGTTCGGCGCCACGACCACTCGGCCTACGAGACGCTGCTGCTCGATGCCATGGTGGGCGACGGGACGCTGTTCGCGCGGAGCGATCAGGTCGAGACCGCGTGGGCGCTGGTGGACCCGATCATCGAGGCGTGGGGCGCCGGCCGCCGGCCAAGTTCCCCAACTACGCGGCGGGCTCGTGGGGTCCGGCCACGGCCGACGCCCTGATGCTCGCGGACGGCTGCCGCTGGCGCACGCCGTGACGACATGGCGGCGCGGCCCGCTCGGCGGGCGCGCCTAGCGCCAGGTACGCCGGATCGGGTGCGCCTCGGTGTTGAAGATGACGGCGTCGAAGTCCAAGGCCGCGGGAGGCGCGAAAATCAGGTAGGCGTACTTCAGCGTCTCGGCCAGGAAGAAGCTCTCCATCTGGTCGAGCCGCTCTTTGGACACCACGCTCTTGAGCGCGGCGTAGCCCGTTTCGGCGCCGCAGTAGCGGACGAGGCTGTCCACCATCACCCGCGCCATCTCCCGATAGCGTTCGTCGCCCGTGATCCGGTAGAGATAGTAGGCCGAACTCCAGCGCTTCCGGTCGCAGCACGTATCCCGGCTCGGTGACCTGCATCGTGACGTAGTCCAGCTCCTCGGGCTCGATGCCGAAGGTCGTCCACATCCGGTAGATGGACTGCATCAGCCGCGCCGCCCGCACCGTGTCGCCGCTCTTGGCCAGCACCGCGGCGAAGTACGCGTCCAGCGCGCCGAAATGCGTCAGCGTGCGCGCCCCGGTGTCCATGTCGGCGTGTCCGTACCAGAACCCGGTCGGCCGCTCGTCCGGGAGATAGCGGTTCACCGCCGCGATGCTGCTGTCCCACATCCGCTGAAAGTCGGGATCGCGGAACAGCAGCCACGCCTTGAGCAGGTACTCGTAGTACGAGTCTATGCCGCCGCTGACGTGGCTGTCCTTGTCCACCCACGCTCCGGCGCGGAATGTCCATCGGGGCCGCCCACGAGCCCGATGGCGGAGCGGCGCTCGAACAGGACGGTCACGGCGTGCTTGGCGGCGGCGTAGTAGCGCGGATCACCGGTCAGCTTCGACAGCGTCCCGAACTCCAGCATCAGCGTCCCGATCTCGGCCGGATTGCTCACCGGCCCGCTCACCGCGCCCGTCCGGAGGTTGA
>CAVQXV010000003.1:0-518420 GCA_963718005.1 uncultured Gemmatimonadales bacterium | reverse complement strand
AACAACAACCACGAATCTGAAGGAGCAGTGCACTCCACTCAAGCCACAGCCTATCGCGAGACTATTCGCGCGAACGCGAAGCGTGGCGCGGTGGGCGCTGCGCGTCGCGGCCTCTGGCAGAATGAGGCGCCGCTCGGTTACCGGCGTTGCGCGCGCGACCCCGCGACGGGCCAGGAGCGCACGCTTGGGCCCGGACAGTGCAAGGGCAAGACCGAGCAGGTGCGCCTCGCCCCGGGGCCCGAAGCAGAACGTGCGCTGGTCGGGTGGATCTTCGAGCGGTATGCGAGCGGCGGTATTTCGATGGGTGGTCTCGCTCGCGAACTCGTTCACCGCTTCCCGGCACGGGCCTGGTCCAAGCAGACGGTTCGGGCGGTACTGCACAATCGTGCCTATGTCGGCGACGTGGTGTGTGTCGGCGACCGCATGACAAGGCCGAAAGGCGCGCGGCATGGATTCGGCCGCAAGGTCAATGGATCGTCACGCCCGACGCCCATCCGGCGCTCGTGGACCGCGCCCTCTTCGACGCTGTCCAACGCCGCCTCGCCAACAATCGCAAGCAGACGCGGGCGACGGTGGGCGGCTACCCGCTGTCGGGGCTGCTCCGCTGCTCACAATGCGGCAGACCCTACACGGGCGGGGGCGGGCCGCATGGGCCGCCAGATGATCCTGACCGATACCGCTTCTACAAGGACTCCGGCGGCGTGGGTCGTGTGCCGGTTTGTTCGGGTCGGCTTGGGACGCTGCAACGGCGGTGGGTCGAGCCTCGCGTGATCGGCGCCGTCGCGACGTGGTCTCACAGCCCGCCCTGCACCGCCTGATCGCTGCGGAGTGCGCCCGCCAACTCGGCGCCCAGATCGGACAGCCATGCGGAACGCCGGCGAACACTCGAGCAGGAACGCAAGCGCCTCGTCGCCGAACGGGACCGGCTGGTTGGAGCGATCGCGCGAGGCGTGGTCAGTGACCTGGAGGCGGGAGCGCACTTGGCGACCATGCGGGCAACGGTGGATGCAACGACCGCTGAACTCGAGGGCCTCCGCTTTGAGGTGCGGCGCACCGCCAGCCTGAGTACCGAACAGGCGACGCTCGTCGCCCTGGCATCCGACTTCTCGGCCGTCGCGCGTCGGGCGAGCGGTGTCGAGCTTCGCGAACTGCTTCGGCCGTGGATCGCCGAGGGGGCGGTAGATAAGGTCAACCGCAAACTCACCCTCACGATACGCCGTCTGCCGGTAGCTGGCCCCTTCATGCACTTGGGCACCCCGCCGGGGGCGAGATTGACCGTGATCCGCTTGAGCGGGAAGGTGCGACCGGCGTTGTGAATGGCGGCGTTGACCCGCTCGCGGCCTTCCTTCACCGCGCCGGCCGGCAGGCCGACGGTCACGAACGACGGCAGGCCGTTGGCGATGTCGGTCTCGACGTCCACCAGGTACGCGTCGATGCCCAGGACGGCGGCGGAGGTGATCCGCGCGAGCATGGCGCGAGGCTAGGTCCGGCGGCGCCGGGCCGCGCAAGCCAACGCCCGCGCCGCGGCGCCCCGCGTTGCAGCCCGGGCCCCGGGGGCGCTATATACGCCAACCCATGGACCGCCTCATCAGCGAGTTCCGCGAGCGGCTGACCGAACGCATCGAAGCGCTCGCCGCGGCGCGTGCGCACCTCGGCGCCGATCCGGCGGGCCGCGGTCTCGTCCGGAACATCGCGCACGCGCTGAAGGGCTCCGGCGGCACCTACGGTTTCCCCGCCATCACGGCGGCCGCCGGCCTGGTCGAGTCGGCGCCGGACGACGAGTTGGCGCAGCGCCTCGACGACCTCCTGGCCGTCCTGCGACGGGAGGCGGCCTCCACGGCGCCCGCCCCCTCGGCCGCGGTATCGAGCCTCACCGCCTCGCTGCAGGAGTCGCTTCACGCGCTGCGCGACATCATCCGCGAGCCGCTGGTGCAACCGTCCGGCGCGCGCACCGACCTGCTGGTCGTGGACGACGATCCCGACATCGCCAAGCTCCTCGAGCGGGTGCTGGGCGCGCCGGACCGCGAGATCCGGGTGGCCGGCACGGCCGCCGCCGCGGAGGCCGCCGTGGCGGAGCGCGCCTTCGCCCTGATCGTGCTCGACCTCGTGCTGCCCGACGCCGACGGCCGGACGGTGCTCACCAGGCTCCGCGAGCGGCCCGACACCTCGACCATCCCGATCATCGTATTGTCGGCCCTGCGCTCGGGCCCGGCGCGCGCCGAGTGCTTCGCGCTGGGCGCCGACGCCTACGTGGAGAAGCCGTTCGACTTCACCGTCGTCGCCGATACGGTGACCTCGATGCTCGAGCGTGCGGAGCGCGTGCGGAGCGAGGCGGGCATCGACCCGCTGACCCTGCTCCCCAACCGCGTGGCGTTCCGCGAGGCGTTCGCCCACGCCACCCGGCATGGCGAGCGCCACCAGCCGCTCTCGCTGGCGCTCCTCGAGCTGGATCAGTACCGCGGGCTCGCCACGAGCCACGGCTGGGGCACCGCCGACCGCGCCCGGGCGCTCGCCGCTGCGTCGCTCGCCCGCGCGCTCGGCCGCGCCACCATGGTGGCGCATTGGGCCGGCGCGACCTTCGCGGCCCTCCTGGTGGGCGCGCGCGAGAGCGACGCGGCCGCCCGCGTCGCGGAGGCCCTCAAGCGCCTGCACGGCGAGGGCGCGGGCGACGACCGGCGCGACACACGGTTCACCTTCTCGGCCGGGGTCGTGGAGTGGACGGAGGGGGCGACGCTGGAGGAAACCGTGGCGGAGGCGGAGCGCCACGTGCTCACCGCGCGTTCGGCGGGAGGCAACACGGCGGTCGCCACCGCCCGGCCGGGAGCGGCCGCGCCCGCGCGCGTGGTGGCGCTCGCGGAGGACGACGAGCTGATCGCCTCGGTGGTGAAGCACCGCCTCGAGCGCGAGGGCATCACGGTCAAACACTTCACCGACGGCGCTTCCGCGGCCGAGGCCGTCCCGCGCCTCCGCCCGGCGCTGGCCATTCTCGACGTGAAGATGCCTGGCATGGACGGCTTCGAGCTGCTCGGCCGCCTGCGCGCCGAACCGTCGCTCGCCGGCCTGCCCATCATGATGCTCACCTCGATGGGCAACGAGCAGGACGTGGTGCGCGGCCTCCAGCTGGGCGCCGACGATTACGTGGTCAAGCCGTTCTCGCCGGTCGAGCTCGTCGCCCGCATCCACCGCCTGATGCTGCGCCGGTGAGCGGAGAGCGCCTCGCGCTCGGCCTCGCGGCGGCCGTCGTCGCGCTGTTCGCCGTCGCGGTCCTGTTCGGCGCCGTCACGCTCGCGCTGCGGACGCTCAACGAGGGCCGGGCGCGGCGCTGGGCGCGCCTGGAAGCGGACTGGACGCCGCACCTGCTGGCCGTGCTGACCGGCGACGCCGCGCCCGCCTCGCTGCTCCCGCAGGTGTCCGCCGGCGACCGCGCGCTGTTCGTGGACTTCCTGCTGCGCTTCGCCCAGCGCCTGCGGGGCCCGGAGCGCGAGACGCTCGCCGCCGTCGCCGAGCCGTACCTGGACGACATCGAGCGCCGGGCGCACCGCGGCGGCGAGGAACGCCGCGCCCTCGCCGTGCAACTGCTCGGGGCCCTGGGCGGCGATCGCCATGCCGCGACGGTGCGCGCCGCGCTCGACGACCCCTCGCCGCTGGTGGCGATGACCGCCGCGCAATCCCTCGCGTCGCACGGCCGGGCCGAGCACGCGGCCGCCATCCTCGAGCGGCTTCCCCGGTTCGGCGAGTACAGCCCCGGATTTCTCGCCTCGATGGTGGCGCGGATGGGTGCCGGCGGGGCGCCGGCGCTCCGCTCGCTGCTGGCCGACGCGTCCCGCGCGCCGGGCGATCGCGCCGTGGCCGCCGAGGCGATCCGCATCATCCACGACATGCCGGCCGCCGACGTCGCCCGTGAGGCCGTCGCCACCGCGACCGATCCCGACCTGCTGGCCGCCGCGCTGCGCCTGCTGACCGCCGTGGGGAGCCCCGCCGACGCACCGGCCGTGCGGGCGGCCGCTCGCAGCGCCGACCCCGTGGTCCGCGCCCAGGCCTGCGCGGCCCTCGGCGCCCTGGGCAACCCGCACGACGCCGAGACGCTCGCGGCCCTCCTCGACGACGCCTCGCCCTGGGTCGTCCTGCACGCGGCGCGCAGTCTCAAGGCCGTGGGCGGGCTCGCGCGGCTCGAGGCCGCGGCCGCCCGGCCCGGCGCCGAACTCGCCCGCCAGGCCGCGGCGGAGCTGCGCTGATGGCCGGCCTCGGGTGGAGCGTGCTGTGGGCGATCAACATCCTCGTCGTCGCCTACTTCGTGCTGCTCAACGTGTTCTACCTGCTCACCAGCCTGGTGGCCTTCCGCGCCCTGCGCCACTACTCCCGGCGCCTGAAGCTGCTCGACACCGAGGAGCTGATCGCCGGCGGCGGCGTGCCGCCCATCACGCTGATCGCACCGGCCTTCAACGAGGAAGCCACCTGCGTCGAGGCCACCCGCTCGCTCCTCACGCTGCGCTATCCCGAGTACGAAATCCTGGTGGTGAGCGACGGCTCCAGCGACGCCACCGTGGCCCGCCTCACCGAGGCGTTCGACCTGCAGCCGGCCGCCCGCGCCACCATGGCACGGATTCCGGCCAAGCCCGTGCGTGCCGTGTTCCGCAGCCGCGTGCATCCGAATCTCTGGGTGATCGACAAGGAGAACGGCGGCAAGTCGGACGCGCTGAACGTGGGCCTCAACCACTGCCGCACGCCGCTGTTCTGCGCCATGGACGCGGACGGCCTCCTCGAGCGCGACGCCCTGATCCGCGTCGTGCGCCCGTTCCTCGAGCGGCGCGACACGGTGGCCGTGGGCGGCATCATCCGGATCATCAACGGGTGCGAGGTGGAGCGCGGCGCCGTCACCCGGGTGCGCCTGCCCACGAGCCTGCTGGCGCAGTTCCAGGTGCTGGAGTACCTGCGGGCGTTCCTCTCCGGCCGGATGGGGTGGGCCGCGCTCGACGCCACCCTGATCATCTCGGGCGCCTTCGGCCTGTTCCGCCGCTCGATCGTGGTCGAGGCCGGCGGCTTCGCCACCGACACGGTGGGCGAAGACATGGAGCTGGTGGTCCGCCTCCACCGCCTCTGCCGCGGGCGCGGCACGCCCTACAGCGTGACGTTCGTGCCCGATCCGGTGGCGTGGACCGAGTGCCCCGAGACGCTGCGGATGCTCGGCCGCCAGCGCGATCGCTGGCAGCGCGGCCTCAGCGAGTCGCTGGCGCGCCACGCGCGGCTGCTGTTCAATCCGCGCTACGGCCGGATCGGCCTGCTGGCCTACCCGTACTTCTTCTTTCTCGAGATGCTGGGTCCCGCGGTGGAGTTGGCCGGGTACTTCGCCTTCGCCGCGCTGGTGATCCTGGGACGGGCGAACGGCCCGTTCGTCATCCTGTTCCTGATGGTCGCGTTCGGCTTCGGCGTCGCGCTCTCGATCGCGGCCGTCGGGCTCGAGGAGCTGTCGTTCCGGCGCTACCCGCGGCTCAGCGACGTGATGCGCTTGTTCGCCCTGGCCGTCGCGGAGAACTTCGGCTATCGCCAGCTGTCCACGTATTGGCGGGTGCGGGGGATGTTCTCGGCGCTGCGCCGCAAGAAAGGCTGGGGGGCCATGACGCGCAAAGGCTTCGTGCCGCAGGTGGTGCGGTGACGCCGCTCCTCGCGCTCATCCTCGCCGCGGCCGTCGGCGCCGCCGACACGGGGGCCGTGCCCGCGGCCGACAGCGGCCACGGGTCGTGGCGCGCCGGCCTGCAGTACGGCTTCGAGGATTTCACCGCGGCGCGCGCCACCTGGCAGACCTGGACGGCCCGCGTGGAGCGCCGGTGGGCGGTGGGCTCCCTCGCCTTCGAGGCCGAAGACGCCACCCGCTTCTCCCTGTGGGACCAGGCGGCAGCGCTCGACGGCTATCGCACCCTGTGGCGGCACGCCTACGGCAACCTGAGGGTATCCGTGGCGCCCGGAGCCCAGGTGCTGCCCCGCTCCGACGTGACGGCGGAGATATACCAGGGCATCGCCGGCGGCTGGGAAGCCTCCGCCGGCTACCGGCGGATGGGCTACGCGGGCAACGGCGTGAACCTGTGGGGCGCGTCGCTCGGCAAGTACGCCGGCGACTGGTACGTGGTGGTGCACGCCACCGCCGTGCCCCAGTCGGGCAAGCTCGGCGGCGGCGCGTGGCTCCTGGTGCGCCGCTACCTGGCGACGGCCGACGACTACGTCGACGTCTCCGGCGGCGCGGGCTCCGAGGTCGCGACGCTCGCCGCCGACAGCGTCGCCGTGAGTCACACCCGGTTCCTCGCCGCGAATCTGCAGCGGTTCGTGACGCCGCGGTTCGGCCTGACGCTCGGCGCGACGTGGAACGCGCAGCAGGGCATTCCCAACCGGCGCGGCCTGGTGCTCGGAGTCGTGTACCGCTGGTAGGACGCGGCGCCGGCCCGGCGCCGCTTCGCTCAATGAGCGCTGAAGATCACCCGCACGGGACCGGGGCCCGTCGTGAGGATCACGCCGGCCGCCGTCTGCGTGGCCCGCGCGCTCGCCGGCTGCGCGCCCGTCAGCACCCAGGTGCGGGGGACCTGCAGCACCAGGCCCGCCACCGCCTCCGGCAGGTCCAGGCTCACGACCCACTGCGCGCCGTCGTACGCGACGTCCAGCCGCGCCGCCGCCCGCGCCGCCCAGAACCGGCCGAACTCGCCGACGGTGCCGAACCAGGCCACCGGACGCAGCGAGTCCACCAGCGTCTTTTCGAAGTCGAGCTTGGGTTCCACGACGTTGGGGTGGAGCAGGACCACGAACGTCCCGCCGTAACGCGCCAGCCGGCCGGCCAGCGCCAGGGCCGCCGGCAGGCGCTCCATGAGCGGCGGCTGCCCCTCGTCCTCGATCGTCACCGGGAAATCGAATACGTCCGTCTCGGCCTCGGGCGCGCGACTGTAGTTGAGGTGGAGCGGCAGGTGCGTCAGCACGTTGTCGGCGGTGAAGGACGAGCTGAACCGGTAGCCCGTCGCCACCAGCGCCTCCGGCAGCACCCACGGGTTGCGCAGGTAGCCCGGGCGGAACGACACCACCGGTTTGCCAAGCGCGCGCTCGAGCAGGAACCCGCTCACCCGCAGCTCGCCCAGCACGGTCGCGCCCTCGGTGACCGTCGCGGCGACGATCCGCGGGCGGTAGGTCGGATACCGCTCGTCGCCGGTCCCGGTCGGCATGGTATTGAAGGTGCGGGCGTGCGCCACCGAGTGGCTGCCGATCTCCATGCCCAGCGAGTCGAGCGTGCGCACCTGCGTGACCGCCACGCTGTCGAAGAACGCCTCGTCCTCCCAGTCCGTCACGTACTTGGTCTGGATGAAATACGTGGCGCGAAGGCCCTGCTGCCGCTCGTAAGCCGCCCACGTCAGCGCGTTGCCGAGCGAGTAGCGATAGTCGATGTCGTGCGTCAGCAGCACCGTGAGGGCGCGGCCGTCCGGCACCGTGCCGAGGGTGACGGCGTCCGTCGCGTGCGCGTAGATGGCCTTGAGCACGCGCAGGAACACGTCGAGCACGGGCTCGTAGCCGTTGGCGTACTCCCGCGCGATGTACTCGTCCCGGCCGTCGTGGCTCAACAGGCACAGCGCCCCGATGTCCACGCCCAGGGCGATCGCCGCGCCGCCGCCGTCGAACGCGCGCCGGGTGATCGCGGCCGTCCCGTCCTCGAACGTGGCGATCGGTTGGGTGGCGCCGCGGTACCCCACGGTCCACTGCGATTCGGCCTGCCGCGCGGGGTCGCCCAGCCGCACCGAGCGCTCCAGCGAGTCGGTGAATCCGGCGGTGAGGTCGGTGACGGCAAAGCGCACGTCGAAGCGCGAGCGCGCGGCCGCCGCGTCCTGGAACCCGAACACCTGGCCCAGGCCGCCGGCGAGCACGTTGTCCACGACCAGGATCCCGCCCGTGTGCGCGAAATCCACCAGCCCCCGCACGCCCTCCGGCGGCAACGATCCGCCGGACAGCGCCGGGTACACGAGCACCACGTGGTGCCGCACCGCTTCGGCCCAATCGCGGGTGAACGTGAACGGCACGCCGATCGTTTCGAGCGCGTGGGCGAGCCCCAGCCATCCCGAGGTCGTGTCGGTGAGCAGCACCGCGAGCCGGCTCGCCGAGCCCCCCGCGAAGCGCGTCCACGGCGTCGGCGGCATCGGGCGCACCGGCGTGGCCGTGTCGGGCCCGCTCACGTTCCGGAACGGATGCGACAGTGCGGGCTCGGCGCCCGGCGTCTGACCCCACGCCGGTGCCGCGGCCGCGGCCGCCAGCGCGAGGCCGCCCAGCACACGCCACCCCGACCTCACCCGCGCCGCCTCCGCCGCATCAGCCACATCACGCCGAACATGTCCACGATGCCCACCCCCAGCCGGTTGAAGAGCCCGTAGTGCGACTGCCCGCGGGCCCGCGGGCGATGGCCCACCTCGACCGACACCACGCGCCCGCCCGCCCGCAGGAACAGCGCCGGGAGAAAGCGGTGCATGTGGTCGAAGTGCGGCAGCGTGAGGAACGCCTCGCGCTCGAACAGCTTCAGGCCGCAGCCCGTGTCGGGCGTGCGGTCGCCGAGCAGGCGGCCGCGCACGCCGTTGGCCACGCGGGACGAGACCCGCTTGAGCCACGAATCACGCCGCGCCTTCCGGTAGCCCGCCAGCAGCAGCGGGCCGGCCACCGCGCCCCCCGAAGCGGCGGCCTCCCGTGCCGCCAGCAGCCGGGGAATGTCGGCCGGGTCGTTCTGGCCGTCGCCATCCAGCGTCGCGATCCACCGGCCGCCCGCGGAGCGAACGCCGGTCACCGTCGCGAAGCTCTGCCCCGCCGGCGACGGATGGCGGACCACGACCAGCCGCGCCACCGCGCCCGCCGCTTCCCGGGCCCGCGCCGAGGTCGCGTCCGTGCTCCCGTCGTCCACCACCACCACCTCGTACGCCACACCGGAAGGGCGCAGCGCGGCCCCGATCTCCGCGAGCAGGGGACCGACGTTCTCCGCTTCGTTGTGCGCCGGAATCACCACCGACAAGTCCACGCTGGATACTACTCCTTTCGCCCGCCGTGCGCCTTCCAGAAGAGGAAGACCGGCACGCCCAGCGCCAGGAGGCCGGCGCCCACCGCGGCGTTGCGCGGATTGGACGCCACCGAGCTGGCCACCACGTAGAGCGCGGCGAGCACGAACAGCGCCGGCGTCCACGGGTAGCCCCACGCGCGGTAGCCCGGCCCCGCCGCCGCGGCCCCCGGGACCGCGGCCGCGCGCGCCTCACGGCGCCGGTACACGAACAGCGTGCTCACCACCAGGCCGAAGAAGATCCAGTCGCCGAACACGACGTAGTCGAGCAGCTGCCCGTACGTCCCGCTCAGCGTGAGCAGGATCGCCCACACCCCCTGGAATACGATGGCGGCCGCCGGCGTCCGGTAGGCCGGGTGGAGCCGCGCCAGCTGCGGGAAGAACGCGCCGTCCGCAGCCATCGTCCGATACACGCGCGGCGACACGAGGATGACCAGGTTCAGAAACCCGAATGTGGAGAAGGCGATTCCCGCAGCGATCACCGCCGCGCCGGGCGCGCCGAGCACGCCGCGCATCGCCTCGGCCGCAGGCGCCGTGCTCCGCGCCAGGCCCGGCGCGCCCAATACCCTGAGATAGGTCACGTTGGCCAGCAGGTAGACGACGATCACGACGGTGACGCCGATCACCAATGCCCGCGGGAGGTTCCGCTCGACGTCGACCATCTCCTCGGCGATGAAGTTCGACTGCTGCCAGCCCCCGATGGCGAACATGACGGGCACCAGGGCGGCGCCCACCGCTACGATCACATGTGGAGGTGGCGCCGTCGCCAACGACGCGGAGGCCGGGACGGGCATCCTGATGAGTAGGCCCGCGCCGATCAGCAGGGCGAGGGCGGCCAGCTTGAGCAGGGTGAAGATGTTCTGGGTGACGGCGCCGGGCTTAACGCCCAGGTAGTTGACCGTCGAAAGAACGGCGATGGCCGCGATGGCCACCGGGAGGATGGCGGCCTCCGGAAGTGCCAGCAGCACAGCGAGATAGCGGGCGAACGTGACCGCCACCGCGGCGATGGCGCCGGTGGCCATCACCAGGAGCAGCGCCCAACCATAGAGGAATGCCGGCAGGCGGCCGTACGCGTCGCGGAGGTAAACGTAGCCGCCGCCCGCCCGCGGGATGCGGGCGCCCAGCTCGCCGAAGCAGAAGGCACCGCCGAGCGCGATCAGGCCGCCGAGCACCCAGACGAGCAGCGTCAGGAACGGCGTCCGCACCCGCTCGGCGACGATCGCGGAGTTGATGAAGATGCCGGCGCCGATGATGCCGCCGATCACGACCATCGTCCCCGAGAACAGCCCCAGCCTGCGGGCGTAACTTGGAGACTTGCCTGCGTCTGTGGGGTACGTCATGATGCATCACCCAATGGAGAAGCCATGACCCCTCGGTTTCCGAGCACGGTGCGCGCCGGTACCCTGCTGGCGCTGTCCCTGGTGGCCGTCGCCCTGGTGCCCCGGGTGGGCCAGGCGCAGTACTTCGGCCGCAACAAGGTGCAGTACGAGTCCTTCCATTTCCAGGTGCTCCGCACCGAGCACTTCGACGTCTACTTCTATCCCGAGGAGCAGGAGGCCGCGGATCAGGCCGCGCGCATCGCGGAGCGGTGGTACGCCCGCGAGTCGCAGTTCTTCGACCACGACCTGACCGGCCGCCAGACGATCATCCTCTACGCCAGCCCGGCCGCCTTCCAGCAGACCAACGCGATCCCGGGCGACCTCGGCGAGGGCACCGGCGGCGTGACCGAGGCCATCAAGCGCCGCATCGTGCTGCCGCTCGGCAGCTCCCTGGCGGAGACCAATCACGTCATCGGCCACGAGCTGGTGCACGCCTTCCAGTACGACATCACGGGCCACGGACGCGGCGGGAGCCAGCTGCCGGCGGCGACCCAGATGCCGCTGTGGTTCATCGAGGGCATGGCGGAATACGTCTCGCTGGGGCCGATAGACCCGCACACGGCGATGTGGATGCGGGACGCCGCCCTCAACGCCAAGCTCCCCAAGTGGCGGCAGCTCGACGATCCCAACTTCTTCCCGTACCGCTACGGCCAGGCGCTGTGGGCGTACATCGCGGGCCGCTGGGGCGACGACGTCGTGGGCCGACTGCTCCGCTCCGCGAGCAAGGCCTCCGACATCGACCAGGCGTTCCAGCGCGAGACCGGGCTGAGCGGCAACCAGCTCGACTCCGCCTGGCAGGCGGACCTGCGGGCCACCTATCAGCCGCTCCGGGCGGTGACGGATTCGCCCGCCCACTATGGCGAGCGTCTCATCTCGGGCCACGATCAGGCGAGCGGCCTGAACGTCGGTCCGGTCGTCAGCCCCGACGGTTCGCGCATCGTGTTCTACTCGGCGCGCGACCTGTTCTCCATCGAGATGTACATGGCCGACGCCCGCACCGGCCGCGTGCTGCAGCGGGTGACCAAGACCGCCGTGGATCCGCACTTCCAGAGCCTGGAGTTCATCAACTCCGCCGGCTCCTTCGACCAGACGGGGAATCGCTTCGTGTTCTCCGCCCAGTCGCGCGGCCGGCCCGTCCTGGACCTGCTGGACGTGCAGCGCGGGCACGTGGACCGGGAGATCAAGTTCGACAACCTCGGCGAGATCCTCCATCCCGCGTGGTCGCCCGACGGCCGGTCCATCGCCTTCGCCGCCTCCTCGGGCGGGCTGACGGACCTATACGTCTACGACCTCCAGACCGACAGCCTGCGGCAGCTCACGAACGACGCCTACGCCGACCTCGAGCCCGCGTGGGCGCCCGACGGCCGGTCCATCGTGTTCGTCACGGACCGCTTCTCGACCAACCTCGCCACGCTGACGCCGGGCAATTACCGGCTCGCCTCGCTGGACGTGGCGACCGATTCGATCACGCCGGTCCCCAGCTTCCCCGACGCCAAGAACATCGACCCGCAGTGGTCCCCCGACGGGAAGAGCATCTACTTCCTGTCCGACCGCACCGGAGTCACCAACATCTACCGGCTCGACGTCGCCACCGGCCGGCAGACCCAGGTGACGAACCTGCTGACCGGGGTCACCGGGATCACGTCGTTGAGCCCGGCGCTCTCCGTGGCGCGC
This sequence comes from uncultured Gemmatimonadales bacterium, assembly GCA_963718005.1. Lineage (GTDB taxonomy): Bacteria > Gemmatimonadota > Gemmatimonadetes > Gemmatimonadales > JACORV01 > Fen-1245. Next base: position 506,306 of record CAVQXV010000003.1, on the reverse strand, counting down.
GAGAGCGGACGGGTCGTCTACAGCGTGTACGAGGGCGGCAAGTACGCGGTGTACGCCGTGGACTCGACCAGCACGCTCACGGGTGAGCAGCTGGCGGCCGTTCCGTCCCCCAGCCCCGCCATGCTGCCGCCGCAGAGCCGGCCGCACAGCGAACTGCTGACGCTGCTCGCCGACTCCACGATCGGCGAGAAGTACGCCAGCACGGAAACCATCAGCAGCTACCATCCGCGGCTGGGGCTCGACTACGTGGCGCAGCCCAACCTCGCCGTCGGCGCCGACGCCTTCGGGACCTTCGTCGGCGGCGGCGTCACCTTGTACTGGAGCGACATGCTGGGCGACCGGAGCCTGGCCACCATGCTCCAGATCGAGGGCAACTTCAAGAACCTCGCCGCCCTGGTGGCGTACCAGAACACCTCGCGCCGCCTCAACTGGGCCATCGCGCTGGAGCAGATCCCGTACATCCAGGCCGGCTTGCTGCCCCCGACCCTGTCGTCGAACGGCGACACGCTCACCCAGCAGGCGCTGATCTTCAGCGAGGTCAACCGGGAAGCCGACTTCCTCGTCGCCTATCCGTTCAGCGACGTGCAGCGGGTCGAGCTGTCGGCCGGCCTCCGGAACATCTCGTTCAACGGGACGATCGAGACGCAGATCGAGACCCAGAACACGCTCGCCGACAATACCAGCAACATTCCGCCGTGCTCGAGCACGACCACGTCCCTGTGCGCGCCGGCCGGCGTCACCATGGCCACCGGCAGCGCGGCGCTGGTCTACGACAACTCGTTCTTCGGCGCCACCAGCCCCATCCTCGGCCAACGCTACCGCCTCGAAGTGGATCCGACCGTCGGCGGCCTGCAGTTCTACACGCTGCTGGCCGACTACCGGCGCTACTTCATGCCGGTGCGGCCGTTTACCGTCGCCGCCCGGGTGATGCACTACGGCCGCTATGGCCGCGACGCGGAAGACAGCACCCTGATGTACCCGCTCTTCATGGGCTACCAGAGCCTGGTGCGCGGCTACGACTACAATTCGTTCGACGCCTCGGAGTGCGTGCCGACGACGGCCGACCCGTGTCCCGTGTACGACCAGCTGCTCGGCACGCGCCTGCTGGTGGGCAATCTCGAGCTGCGCTTCCCGCTGTTCGGCGTGTTGGGCGTCGGCCACGGCTACTACGGCATCTTCCCCGTCGAGGCCGCCCTGTTCGGCGACGGCGGCGTCGCCTGGCATCAGGGACAGACGCCGTCGGTCTTCGGCGGCACGCGCAAGATGGTCACCAGCGCCGGCGTCGCGATGCGCATCAACCTGCTCGGCTTCGCGGTGGCGGAGGTGGACTACGTGAAGGCGTTCGACCGGCCGGGCAAGGGCTGGCAGTGGCAGTTCGGCCTGACGCCGGGATACTGAACGACCAGGGTGTAGGGTGTGAGGGTGTAGGGTGTAGGTAGGCATGGGTTTTCTACGCCCTACCACCCTACACCCGATCACCCTCCGGCCCCCGTACACCGCCCGATGGGCACCTCCCGCACGCCTCATCGCGCCCTCCCATGCCGCTCGCGAACTGTGGCCCTTTGCAACAGCGTTCTGCGACGGGGGTGGGGCCTATCGGTGCGCCGCGCGCCGCCGGAGCGCGGCGGCAGGCGACCGGGCGCCATCCGCCCATGGTGAAGCAGGACGGGCACATAGCGCGTGACGGGGCACGGTGGATCGAGCGTCGGAGGGCCTGCCGGCCATCCGCGCATGGCCCTTGCGACCTTGGTGGCCGAATGCATCATCCTGGAGAGTGATGAGCCCGAAGCCTTCGAAGCCAGCAAGATCCGCCCAACGGCAGCCCGCCGCGAACGCCGATGCCGCGGCCCGGGCCTCCGAGGACAGCCTGCGGTCGTTCATCGACAACGCCGTCTTCGGCATCTACCGGAGCACGCCCGACGGGCGCGCGCTGATGATGAACCAGACGTTGGTCACGATGCTCGGTTACGCCTCGGCATCCGAGCTGCTCGGCGTGGACCTCGCGACCGCCGTCTATTACGACCCGGCGGAGCGCCAGCGACTCGTCCAGCAGCACCTGAAGAGCACGCGCTACTCCGGCGTGGAGACGGTCTGGAAGCGGAAGGACGGCACGCCCATCCCGGTGCGCCTCAGCGGTCGCGTGCTGCGGGACGGCGCCGGCGTCGTCGAGGCTTTCGAGGGCATCGTCGAGGACCTGAGTGAACGGCACGCGCTCGAGCAGCGGCTCCGCCAGGCGGAGAAGATGGAGGCGGTGGGGCAGCTCGCGGGCGGCATGGCGCACGACTTCAACAACCTGCTCACCACGATCCTGACCACGACCGACCTGATCGGCGGCGAGCTGATCGGCGATTCCTCGATCCAGAGCGATCTCGAGACCATCAAGGCCGCCAGCCGGCGCGGCAGCGAGCTGATCCGCAAGCTGCTCGCGTTCGCCCGGCGCCAGCGGCTCGACCTCCAGCCCGTGGTGCTCGACGCCCTGATGCAGGAGACCGCGATGGTGCTGCGCCGCCTGCTGCCCGCGGACATCGAGATCCGCCTGGACGTGGACGAGTCGGACGTCGCGGCCCGCGCCGACCCGGTGGCGGTGGAGCAGATCCTCATCAACCTCGCCACCAACGCGCGCGACGCGATGCCCGGGGGCGGCACGATCACCATCAGCGCCGGCCGGCAGGACCTCGACGCCGCGGCGTGCGCGGCCCAGGGCTGGGGCGTCAGCGGGCGCTATGCGGTGCTCAGCGTGGCCGACACGGGCATCGGCATGGACCAGGAGACCCAGAGCCACCTGTTCGAGCCCTTCTTCACCACCAAGCCGGTGGACGGCGGCACCGGCCTCGGGCTGGCGATGGTGTACGGCCTGGTGCGGCAGCACGACGGCTTCCTCGACGTGCGCAGCACGCCCGGCCTCGGCACCACGGTGCGCGTCCTGCTCCCGGCCGCCGAAGCGGCGGCGGCGCGCGCCACGCCGGACGGCGGCACGGCCCAGCTGCGCGGCACGGAGACGATCCTGCTGGCGGAGGACGAGGACTCCCTCCGCCGGGCAGCCACCCGCGTTCTGGAAAAGAACGGCTACCGCGTGTTGGAGGCGGCCAACGGCGCCGAGGCGCTCGAGCTGTTCCACCGGCACGAGTTCGAGATCGCCCTGATCGTGGCGGACGTGGTGATGCCCGTGCTGGGCGGCCCGCAGCTGATGCGCAAGCTGCGCCAGGAGGGGAAGAAGGTGCGGGTGCTCTTTACCAGCGGCTACACGGCGCGCGACGTGCAGGAGACCGCGGCCCTCGACCCCGGCCTTCCCTTCCTCGCCAAGCCGTGGACGATCACCGACCTGCTCAGGCGGGTGCGAGAGGTCCTGGACCAGCCAGGACCAGACTGACCGTCGTTCCCGCGCCCAGCTCGCTGGCGATGCCGATCGTGCCTCCCCAGCCTTCCACCAGGCGCTTCGAGATGGCCAGGCCCAGGCCGCTGCCGCTCGTCGTCGTGCTGAACCGCGGCTCGAAGACGCGGGGCAGCGTCGCGGCCGCGATGCCCTTGCCGTTGTCCTGCACCTCGATCCGGACCCAGGCGCCCGGCGCCGCCTCGGCGCCGCGGCGGTGGCGGACGGCGATCCGGGTGGCGCCGGCGTCGCGCGCGTTCTCGAACAGGTTGACCAGCACCTCCGCCAGCTCGTCGCGGCGGGCCATCACGGCGAGGTCGTCGTCGCCCGCGACGTCCCACTGCAGGTGCGAATCGCCCAGCTGGTAGAGCCCGACCACCTCCTGCACCACGTCCCACGCCCGCACCACCTCGACCGAGGGCCGCTCGGCGGTGGGCAGCGCGAAGCGGCTGAACGCGCGCGCGATGGCGTCCAGCCGGTCGATCTCCGCCAGGATGCGCTTCCCCGTGCCGTCGAGCGTGGCGCCGAGCTCGGCCGGGCGCTCGGCCCTGAGCCGCATCAGGTGCTGGATGCCGAGCCGGATCGGCGTGAGCGGATTCTTGATCTCGTGCGCGACCTGTCGCGCCATCTCGCCCCACGCCAGCACCCGCTGCGCCTCGTGGCCGCGCTCCACGTCCGCGGCCGCCTGCTCGATGGCGCGGTACACCGGCACCAGCTCGCTCGGCATCGCGTCGGCGAGCGGCGTGGGACGCTCGCCCGCGCCGGCCACCAGCGCCGCCTCGGTCAGATGGCGGATCGGCCTCGCGAGCGCGCGGGCGGCGAGGCCGGACAGCACCAGGGCCGCCATGATGCCGAGCACCGCCGCCACCAGCACCGCGACGGTGAGGTCCTCCTCGCGCACGCTCATCGCCTGATCGCTCAGCAGCTGCGGTGACGCGAGGATCGCGGTCTCGCCCAGGTCGGGTCCGCGCCGCAGCAGGTGGTAGCCGACCAGCACCGGCTGGGGCGTGTCTTCCTGCTCGCCGGTCACCTCGAGGTAGTCGCCGAAGGCGAGTCGCGTGAACGGAGCCGGCGGCACCAGCCAGTCCACCAGGCCCAGGTCCGCGAGCACCGGCGCGGAGCTGCCCTCGAGCGTGCCGCCGCGGCTCCACTCCAGCTCCGCGTCCACCCGCTGGGCCACGTCGGGCAGGGCCGGCGCCCTGCCGACCGAGTCCGCCTCGAGCGCCGCCGCGGCGTCCTGCAGGGTCCGCGCGATGAGCAGCTCGCGCGAGCGCCGGAACTCGTCGCCCTGGCGCGCGTAGCTCCACAGCGCGAACACCACCGTCGGCAGCACGAAGAAGGCGGCGAGGCTCAAGGTGAGCCGCGCCCGCAGCGAGCGGTAGATCCGCGGCAGCCAGCGGCGCAGGTTGGGGACGAAGCGCCCGCCCACCAGGTCCACCACCAGCCACAGCGCCGCGAGCACGCCGAAGTCCACCACCAGGAGCAGCAGCCCGCGCTGCAGCAGGGCCGACAGTCCGCCCAGATCCACCTGCGCGTGCACGTGCCGGTGGCCGCCGGGCAGCTCGACGACCCGCTCGCCGCGGATGGTCCAGCCGAACCGGAACCAGTCGGCCCGCGCCTGCGGCGGCGGCCCTCCCGCCTCCAGCGGCGAGAGGGTGAGCCGGTAGGGCTCCGGGCCCTCCTCCGTGCCCGCCAGCAGGCGCGCGACGCGCGTGGGCGCCACCAGGCTCGACTGCGGCCCCACGGCGACCGCGACGACGCGCCCGTCCACGAGTGGTATGGTGGCCAGGCCGTAGACCCCCTCCCGGCGGAGGTACGAGCGCACCAGGGGCAGTCCGTCCCCGCAGCGCCTCGCGCACCTGCCCCTGCACCAGGTCCTCCGGGAGGTCGAGCCGCGCGAGGTCGAGCTCGCAGCGCGCGCTGCGCCGTCGGCGTCCACAGCGACAGCGCCGCCGGGTAGTCGTGCGCCGCGAAGTCGCTGCGCCGCCACAGCAGGTACAGGTCGCCCGGCGGTCTCGGGCGCCACGGTCGGCGGCGTGCCGCGGACCAGCCGGTCGAACAGCGCCACCTTCAGGGCGTCGGGCTTGTTGCCCAGCCCCTCCATGTCCTGGGCGGCGAGGGCGATGCGGCCGCTGGTGGTGGTCCCCCACTCGAGCAGCGCCGCCGAGGAGCCCGCGACCACCGCGACGGTCGCGATGGTGCTGCGGAACGGCATCGGCCGGATGGCGACCAGCAGCGCCGGCAGCCACAGGTACGGATACCATTCCGGCCAGGCGCCGCGCGGCTCCCACAGGAACAGGCCGGCCACCGCGAGCCCGACGGCCAGGAGCGAGGCGAGGAACGGCCACGCGCCCGCGCGGGCGGGAGCCGCCGGCCCGCGCACCAGCGCGGCGGCCGACCAGCACCAGCGCCGACGCCGACACCACCAGCGCGATCTGCCACGTGAGCCACAGCGCGAGCGACACGCCGGCGGCCGGCGGCGTGATGCCCCGCGCCAGGTCCTGCAGCAGGTAGGGGGCCAGCACGGTCACGCCCAGCGCCGCCAGCTTGCTCAGCAGGCCGGGCTTGAGGCCGCGCCGCCACAACGCGCAGGCGATCAGCGCCACGACGAAGCTCGTCAGCATCACGGTGCCGGCCGACCTCGAGAACGGCCCCAGCACCGTCTGGTAGTAGGTGGCGGACGAGAACAGGCTGTCGGAGCCGAAGGCGTCGCCGAGCGGCGCGCGGGCCACGCCGAGCGCCGCCGCCGCCGCCGTGGCGGCCGCGCCGGCCACCGGCAGGCCGCCGCGTACCGCCCCGACGATGCCCGCGAACAGCAGCGCGACCACGATCCAGAACGCCGTGCGCTGCCCCGTCGCCGTCAGGTCGGTGATGGCCGCGTCCTGCTCCGGCGGAACCGGCTGCACGGTGAACAGCGTGTCGCCGCCCGCCGGCGCGCGCGAGAGCACGTAGTCGAACACGATCGGAATCCGCCGGCGCGCCGCCCGGCGGGTAGAAGTGCAGCCCCACGCCCACCTGGTCGGCGAAGCGGTCCGTCAGCGCGACCCCCGCCTCGGGCGCGTACGAGGCCCGCGCGAGCAGCACGGCCGCCACCGCCGTCCCGTCGTGCGCCTGGCGTCGCGCCACGAGCCACAGGTAGAATGGTGTCGTGACCGTCGAGAGTTCCGGCCCCGCAGGACTGAGCGCGATGCGCAGCGTCCCCGCCCACGCCGTCGGCCGGCCGGCCGCGTCGAACAGCACCACGCCCCGCGCGGGCTCGCGCTCCCGCACCAGCGCCTCGACCTTCTGGAACGCGGGCTCGCCCGTCCACCCGATCAGCGAGGCCGCGCGATCGGCCAGGCGGCGCACGTCGCCGAACGCGTCGCCGAGGTCGCTCTGGAGCTGCGACGACGCGCGCGTGACCTCCCGCTCGCGCACCTGCGGCCAGTCGTCGCGCAGCCGCCCCAGCCCCCGGGTGAAGCCGCCGGCGGCGAGCGCGAGCGCGACGGCGAGCGCGGCGCCCGCCACCCGCACCGCCCAGCCGCTCGTCCCGCGGCCGTCGCGCCACGCGGCGATGGCCGCCACCACCCCGAGCACCGCCAGGCCCGCGGCCAGGATCCAGCCGGGCGAGCGCATCCATTCCGCGCCCAGCGCGGCGGACGCGGCGACCGCCGCGAGCCACACCGCCCGCGGCCGCCTCACGTGAACACGCCCCTCCGTCTCAAGGAAATGACGCCGGGCGACGTGGCGCTGGCCATCGCGTCACACCCCCGCCTCATCGTGCCGGCGGGCACCTGCGAGCAGCACGGCCCGCACCTGCCCATGGGCAGCGACGCCATCATCGTGGACCGGCTGGCCGACGACCTCTCGGCGGAGTTCCGGATCGTGCGGGCGCCCACCATCGAGTACGGCGTCAACGCCGCCACCCCCGACGTGCTCCCGGGCAGCGCGTCGGTGCGGCGCAAGACGCTGCGCCGCTGGCTCAACGACCTGCTGCCCGACTGGGAGCGGAGCGGCATCGAGGAGTTCCTGGTCCTCACGGCCCACGGGCACGCCCCGCACCAGGAGGCGCTCGCCACCGTCGTCACCGACCGCGCGCGCGTGCGGGTGGTGGACCTGTTCGCGATGGACCTCGTCGCCCGTGGGCCTGACCGCCGACGGACCGATTCACGGCGGAGAGGTGGATACGTCGCTGATGCTGTTCATCGCCCCTCACCTGGTGCGGATGGAATTGGCCCGCGACTGTATCTTGCCGGAGACGGAGCGCCGGCGCTACCGTCGGGGCACCATGATGCACCTGCCCGCGGCCTCGCAGGGATCCGTGGGCGCGCCGACCCTCGCCAACGCGGAGCGCGGACGCCTCATCTACGAGTTCATCAAGGGACGGATCTGCGAGCGGGTCCTCGGGTCGGACCTGAGCGCGGCACCCGCGGGCCCGGCATGAGAGCCGGACTCTGGGCGCGCCGCCCTGGCCGCGCTGGCCATGCTCGCGCCCGGCCGCGCCGCCGCCCAGGAATTCCTGGACCAGGGCGTGTTTCTCATCTCGCGGGACGGCGTCGAGATCGGGCGGGAGGAGTTCGCGATCCAGGCCACGCCCGGCCGCCAGGGACGCCCCGGCGTGCGCGCGGTGGCCACGGACCGCTACCGCGAGCGCGAGGTGCAGGCGGCGCTCGACCTGACGGACGACCACCGTCCCGTCGCCTACCAGGCCGACGTCACCGTCGGCGGCCGGCTCACCGAGCGGCTCAGCGGCCAGCTGGCCCGCGGCCGTTTCGCCGAGCGCATCGTCTCGCCCACCGGCGAGGTCGTTCGCGAGTTCGCCGTCCCCGCCGACGTCGTCGTGCTCGACGACGACGGCTTCGACCAGTTCTACTTCGTGCCGCGGCCCGCCGCCGAGGCCTCCCGCACCGTGAGCCTCATCCGGCCGCGGGACAAGACGGTCGTGACCGGCGAGGTCCGGACCCTCGGCCTCGATACGGTCGTCGTCGGGTCGCGCGGCGTGCCGGCCCAGCATTACGGCCTCACCCTGCCCGGGGGAGACACCCGGGAGTTCTGGTTCTCGCTCTCCGGCAGCCTGCTCAAGGTCGCCATGCCGTCCCACAACATCCTCGCCATCCGCACCAGCCTGCCGATTCGCTAGCTCGTAACACGACAATTCGACACGGAATGCCGCGGTATGATACTTGACCGCGGTCAACATCAGTCTAGGTTGCGCCGTAATGGCGCTGTGCGGGGCTTCCTCGGGGTATGAAACTCCCGGTGCCCATGTGACGTAGGGCACGCAGCGCATAAGACAAAGACAGGGGCGAACATGCGGGCTCGACTGATTCTCGGATGGCTGGTGGTTCTCACCATGGTGGCGGCGATCGGGTACGCGCAGGAGGCGCCGGTTCGCAAGCTCTCCCTGGCGGAGGCCCTCGACATCGCACGGAAGAACAATCCGGACTACCTGACCTATCTCAGCGCCCGGGCGCCCGCATCATGGGCCCTGACGGACGCCACGGTCCACCTCTTCACACCGACCGCGAGCATCTCTGGCGGGTACTTCTACCAGGCGGCCGCCACCGGGCAGATCATCCAGGGATTCCAGATCCCGGCGACGCCGAGCTACCACCAGAGCAATCTCTCGTTCAACCTCGGCTACCAGCTCGCGGGCAGCAGTATCGCGTACCGCGGATACGCCAGTGCGCAGCTGCACGCCGCGGACATGGACATCGCGGGCGCCCTGACCCTGCTCGAAACGTCGGTGAAGCAGGAGTACATCAACCTGGCTGGAGGCGCGCGCCCAGGCGGACCTGCGCAGCACAGGTCGTCCACCGCGCGCAGGAGCTGCTGAACCTCGCGCAGGCCCGGTACAACGTCGGCCAGAACACGATGATCGACGTGCGGCAGGCGCAGGTCACGAAGGGCAACGCCGACGTGGCGCTGCTCCAGGCGCAGCAGAACGTGGATGTCGAGGTCCTGAAGCTCTACCAGCTGGCTGGGCGTTCCGGCGCCGGAGCCGCCGCACGTCGAGCCCACGCGACACCTTCGCCGGTCGTCGAGCCGACGTACAACCAGGACTCGCTGGTGGGGCTGGCCCTCCGAGGCGAATCCGACCCTGCGGGCCATCCGGGCCCGCGAGGGCGCCGCCCGCTGGAACGTGCGCGGCGCCTACTCCCAGTACCTCCCCAGCCTGCTGGCCAACGCGGGCACGGGGAAGTCGTGGATCACGCTCGGGCACGACGAGCTACAACCAGAAGAACCCCTGGTACTTCCAGCTCGGACTCTCGCTGCCGATCTACGACGGCTTCACGCGCAACGCGCAGATCTCGCAGGCGAACGCGGCGCAGGAGAGCTGAACCAGTCCATCCGCAAGGAGGAGCTGCCGGTGCGCGCCAACGTCAGCGCCGCCTATCTGGCGCTGATGACGGCGTACCGCACCATCGCCGTGCAGGCGAACAACCGCACGGCGGCCGACGAGGCGTTGTCGCTGGCCACGGAGCGCTACCGGGTCGGCTCCGGCTCGATCATCGAGCTGAACGACGCGCAGGTGGCCTCCGAGCAGGCGGGCGTGACGTACATCAACGCGGTCTACGACTATCACAAGTCGATCGCCGCTCTCGAGCAGGCGGTCGGGCTGCCTCTTCGTTAGGGGATCGGACAGGAATCCATGAGCACTCGCGGCAGGGTCGTTCTCATCATCGGCGGCGTCCTCGTCCTGGCGGGCTTCGTCTCGCTGGGCGTCTCGAAGCGGCGCCAGCCGGCGGTCGGCGTCAAACTCGAAAAGGTCGCGCGGCGCGACCTCGTCGCGATCGTCACGGCGAGCGGGAAGATCGAGCCCGAGAATTCGGTGGACATCCTCTCCGACATCATGGGCCGCATCGTCTACCTGCCCGTCCAGGAAGGCAACATCGGTCCAGCGCGGCCAGATCCTGGTCAAGCTCGACACGGCGACCTACGCGGCCGCGGTCGAGCAGGCACAGGCGGCGGTGGCGTCCGCCCGGGCCAACGTGGCGCAGGCGCAGGCCAACCTCGACCAGGCGCAGCGCGCCTACACCCGGGCGCGCGACGTGCGCGCCACCAACGTCGCAGCTGCTCTCGCAGGAAGCCCTCGAGCAGGCGCAGACCGCGCAGGAGGTGGCGGCCGCCAACCTCGACGCCTCGCAGCGGTCGGTGGACCAGGCCCTGGCCAGCCTGCGCAACGCCCAGGACCAGCTCAGCAAGACCACCATCATCTCGCCGCTCACGGGCCAGGTGACGCGCCTCGCGGTCAAGGACGGCGAGGTCGCGGTGCCGGGCACGTTCTCGCGCGAGACCGGCCTCCTGATGACGGTATCCGACATGTCGGTCATCGAAGCCTGGGTCGACGTGGACGAGACCGACGTGGTGCGCATCAAGCTCGGCGACTCGGCGCAGGTCTCGATCGACGCGTTCCCCGACACGACCTTCGCCGGGCACGTGACCAAGATCGCGAACTCGTCGGTCGCGGGGGCGAGCGCGTCCACCAGCGGGCTTTCGACGGCGGCGCAGGCGGTGGACTTCGAGGTGCGGGTGACGCTCGATCACCCGCCCAAGGGCTTGAGGCCCGACCTCTCGGCCACGGCGAACATCATCACCGACACGCGCCGGCAGGTGCTGTCGGTGCCGATCATCGCCCTCACCGTGCGGGAGCCGTCGGCGGACACGACGCGCGCCAAGCCGGCGAGCGGAACGTCCGTCGCCCAGAACGCGCCGCGCTACCAGGTGTCGCAGGACACCTCGCAGGCGCACCGCTCCAAGGAGACCGAGGGCGTGTTCGTCGTGGACACGACGACGCACGTCGCGCACTTCACGCCGGTCAAGGTCGGCATCGCCGGCGAGGAGTACTTCGAGCTGGTGAGCGGCCTGAAGGGCGGGGAGACGATCGTCGCCGGCAGCTACGCGGCCATCAAGGACCTCAAGGACGGCAGCCACGTGAAGGGCCAGGGCGCGGTGGCCGGCGCCGCCGGAGCGAAGACCTCGTGAGCGAGCCCGTCATCCGCACGGTCGGCCTGACGCGCGATTACCCGATGGGCGCCGAGACCGTCCGCGCCCTGCGGGGCGTGGATCTCGAGATCCCGCCCAACGAGTACGTGGCCATCATGGGGCCCTCGGGATCCGGCAAGTCCACGCTGATGAACCTGATCGGCTGCCTCGACACGCCCACCGCCGGGCAGTACTGGCTGGCGGGCCTCGAGGTCTCGCGCATGACCGACGACGAGCTGGCGCGGGTCCGGAACCGGCAGATCGGTTTCGTCTTCCAGACCTTCAATCTCCTGCCCCGCGCCTCGGCGCTGCACAACGTCGAGCTGCCGCTGGTCTACGCCGGGCTGCCCTCGAAGGAGCGGCACCGGAAGGCCGAGCAGGCCCTGGCGTCGGTCGGCCTCGGCGACCGGATGGAGCACCGGCCGGCCGAGCTGTCGGGCGGCCAGCGGCAGCGGGTGGCCATCGCGCGCGCGCTGGTCACCGAGCCCAGCATCATCCTGGCCGACGAGCCGACGGGCAACCTGGACTCCTCGACCAGCGAGGAGATCATGAAGATCTTCGAGGAGCTCCACCGCACCCGCGGCCAGACCATCGTGATGGTGACGCACGAGTCCGACATCGCGCGCCACGCCGCGCGGGTGGTGACGCTGCACGACGGCGTGATCTCCTCCGACAGGCTCAAGGCGGCCTAGCTCCGTGTCGCTCCTGGAGGCCGTCCGCCTCGCGTTCGGCATGATCCGCGCCCAGAAGCTGAAGAGCTTCTTCTCCACGATCGGCGCCTTCATCGGCGTGATGTTCCTGATCGCCGTGGTCTCGATCGTGAAGGGGATGGACAAGTACGTGCAGGAGGACTTCGCCGCCAAGATCTTCGGGATCAACACCTTCACGGTGAGCCGGCGGCCGGGGGTGCAGTTCGGCGACCCCGGCGAGGCGACCCGCCGAGCCTGGCGGCGACGGCCGCAGCTCTACGAGGACGACTTCCACGCCATCAAGGAGGCGCTGCCGAGCGACTACCTGGTGGCGATCGAGAGCTCGAACCAGGCGGAGGGCGTGGTCGGCACCAAGCACTCCGCCTACATCCAGGTCTCCGGCGTCTCCGAGGACCTGTTCAAGATCCGCGACTACAAGATCGCCGACGGCCGCATCTTCACGCCGGAGGAGATCAACCACTCGGCCAACGTGGTGGTGATCGGGAAGGACGTCGCCGACAGCTTCTTCACGGGTCTGGAGCCGGTCGGCCAGACCATCCGCATCGCCGGCTTCCCGTACACCGTCATCGGCGTCGTGGAGAAGCAGGGGAACGTGTTCGGATTCTCGCTCGACCGCTTCGCCATCGCCCCCTACACGTCCGAGATCAAGAAGGTCGTCAACCCGCACAAGGTGGTGGACGGCATCATCGTGAAGGCGACGAGCTGACTCGATGATGCACACGGCCATGGACCGGGTGGAAGGCGTGATGCGCAGCCGGCACCACCTGCGGCCCGAGGATGGACGACGATTTCCACCTCGACACGCAGGAGGACGTGCTCAGCTTCTGGTCCAAGATCGCCAACGTGCTGTACACGGCCCTGCCCGCTGCTGGTGGGCGTCTCCCTGGTGGTGGGCGGCATCGTGATCATGAACATCATGCTGATGGCGGTCGCGGAGCGCACCCGCGAGATCGGGGTCCGCAAGTCGCTCGGCGCGCGGCGCCGCGACATCCTGGCGCAGTTCCTGGTCGAGTCCGCGACGCTCTCGACCACCGGCGCGGTGCTCGGGATCCTCTGCGGCCTCGGACTCGCCCGGCTGGTCCAGGCCGTCTCGCCGCTGCCGATGGGTGTCTCCCCGATGTCCATCCTGCTCGGCATCGTCCTCGGCATCGGCGTCGGGGTGGTCTCCGGCGTGTATCCGGCGAGCCGGGCCGCCCGGCTCGACCCGGTCGCCGCCCTGAGGGCCGAATGACCGCCTCGCGCACCACCTCGGTCGTCACCACGCTGCTCGAGGGCATCGGCATCGCGCTCGATTCGCTGCGGGCCAGCAAGACCCGCGCGGCCCTGACCATCGTCGGCATCGCGATCGGCGTGATGGTCGTGATGGGGATGTCCGCCGCGGTGAAGGGCATCAACACGAGCTTCGAGAGCGCGATCGCGCAGCTGGGGCCGAAGACCTTCTTCGTGTTCCGCTACTTCCAGGGCGGGATCCAGATGAACGGCGGCGACCGCAACGCGCCGTGGCGGCACTACCCGCCGATCAACCTGGAAGAGGCCAAGCTCATCGGGCGCCTGCCCTCCATCAAGGCCGTCATCATGTCGGAGGGCCGCCAGGCCACGGTCCAGGCGGGCAGCGAGAGCGAGGACAACGTCCAGATCCAGGGCAGCGGCTCGGCGTGGCCGCGGGTGTCGGGCGGCGACATCACGTCCGGGCGCTCGTACACGGAGATCGAAGACGAGGCGGGCGACAAGGTCGTGGTCGTCAACACCAAGCTCGCCGTGCGCTTCTTCGCGCAGCTCGACCCGATCGGCCGCAGCCTGAAGATCTACGGCCAGGAGTTCAAGATCATCGGCGTGTACGAGCCGCCGCCCAGCCTGTTCGGCGGCGGCAACGACTACATCGTGATCATGCCCTGGGTCACCTTCCACCGCTACATGAACGTGAACTGGGGCTGGGCGAACCTCGCGGTGATGCCCACGGACTCGGCCACCGTGCAGGACGCGATGGACGACGTCACCTCGGCGCTGCGGCGGGAGCGCGGCCTCCGGCCCGGCTACGAGAACACGTTCTCGGTGGTCACCCAGGACAAGTTCCTCGACCTGTGGGGCAAGCTGACCGGCGTGTTCTTCGTCGTGATGATCGCGCTCTCGGGCGTGGGGCTGATGGTGGGCGGCGTGGGCGTGGTCGCGGTGATGATGATCAGCGTGACGGAGCGCACCCGCGAGATCGGCGTGCGCAAAGCGCTGGGCGCCACGCAGGGCGAGATCCTGTGGCAGTTCCTGGTGGAAGCGGCGACGCTGACCCTGATCGGCGGCGCGGTCGGGATGGTCCTGGGCGGCGGCCTGGCGTGGGCGGTCGCGCATTTCTCGCCGATCCCCGCGCGGGTGCCGCCCCTCTCGATCGTGGCGGCGCTCGGTGCGTCGGTCATCACCGGCGTCGTGTTCGGCATCGTGCCGGCGAACCGCGCGGCGCGGATGGATCCTGTGGAGGCGCTCCGCTACGAATGAAGCGTGAGGGGTGAGGAGTGAGAGGTGAGAAGGATAGGTGAGAGGTGAGAAGTGAGAGGTGCAAAGGCGTGAGAGGGTCACCTTCTCACGCCTTTCGACTTCTCACCTCTCACGTTAACGTCTCACTCCTCACACCTCACCTTCACCTGGGCCCGCCCATGCACGTCGATCTTCTAGCCATCGCAGCCCATCCCGACGACGCCGAACTGACCTGCGGCGGCACCCTCGCCGCGGCGGTGCGGCAGGGGCACCGCGTCGGCATCCTGGACCTGGTGGCGGGCGAGAGCGGCACCAGCGGGTCGGCCGCGCTGCGCGCCCGCGAGGCCGCGCGGGCCGCGAAAGCTCTCGGCGTCCACGCGCGCGAGAACGCCGGCCTCCGCGACGCGCACCTCCACAACACCGACGAAACTCGCCGAGTCGTGATCGAGTGGCTCCGGAAGTTCAGGCCGCGCACCGTCATCCTCCCCTTCCCCGTCGGCCGGCATCCGGACCACCGCATCGCGTCGGAGCTGGGCCGCGACGCCTGCTACCTGGCCGGACTCGAGCGCTACGACGCGGCGGGCAAGGCGCACCGCCCGCGCAAGATCCTGTACGCGCTGGCATATCGCGAAGACCCGGTCAAGCCGAGCTTCGTGGTGGACATCTCGGACACCTTCGCCGCCAAGATGAAGGCGCTGCACTGCTTCAAGTCGCAGTTCGACGGTGCGAAACGGGCAGGCGAGATCCATCCCACCGGCCAGCCGCTGTACGAGCTCGTCGAGACCCAGTCGGCGCACTACGGGTCGCTGATCCGGGCGCGCTACGGCGAGCCGTTCTTCACGCACGAGACGATCGCCGTGAACAACGTGGTGGAGATGGCGGTGCAGTCCATGTGAGAGGTGAGACGTGAGGGGTGAGAAGGGTAAGTGAGAGGTGAGAAGACGAAGTGAGATGGCGAGGCTCAGCTTCTGGACGCGGTTCGGGCGCTCGCCAGGATCAAACCCCTGAGAAGGGCGCGCACGGTGCGGGTGTCGCGCATCAGTTTGGCTGCGACGGCGACGGGCAGCCTACCAGTCTCTCCGGCAATCCACAGGTGACTCTCCAGCTCCGTCGCCGACCCGCGTGCGATGCGGAGGAACCTCGCTCCGTCCTTGCCGAGGCCGCGACCGTACGCTTCGGCGATGTTGGCCGGGATGGACTCGGCCGCACGCGCAAGCTGGTCCGAGGCGGTGGCCGCGCCGACGCCTCGGATCCTGCGGGCAGCACCGATAGCCTCTCGTGCCAGCGCCGCGGCCTGCCGCCAGGCCACGAGATCGTGGAGATCGCCGCCCATGGACGGAATTTCGGAATGGCGGGGGGCCGCGGATCGCCGATTCAGTGCCGTGATGCCCCTTCTCACGCCCTTCAACCTCTCACCCCTCACTTACCCTCCTCACTTCTCACCTCTCACCTCTCACCTTAGCTTTTCGTACATGGCCGATCGGATATACCTGGACCACGCCGCCACCACCCCCATCCGCCCGGAAGTGCGCGAAGCCATGCTGCCCTTCCTGGGTGAGGAGGTATTCGGCAATCCGTCCTCCTCCCACGCCTTCGGCCGGAGCGCCCGCGCGGCGGTCGAGCGCGCCCGCGAGCAGGTGGCGGCGGCGGTGGGCGCCGAGGCCCGTCATGTCTTCTTCACCTCGGGCGGGACCGAGGCCGACAACCTCGCGGTGCTCGGCGCGGCGGTCCGGGCGCTGGAGAAGCCGGAACGCGGCGCCGGCGTCGTGCGCATCGTTTCGAGCCCGACCGAGCACCACGCCGTGTCGGCCGCGGTGCACGAGGCCGAGCACCGCGGCGCGTTCGCGACGCTGCTCCCCGTGGACCGAAACGGTGTCGTGGACCTCGAGGCCCTGGACCAGGCGCTGGCGGGCCGCGGCTCCGCCGGCCGTCCGGCGCTGGTCTCGATCATGTGGGTCAACAACGAGGTGGGCACCCTGCAGCCCATCCGCGACATCGCGACGCGCTGCGACGCCGCCGGGGTGCCCTTCCACACCGACGCCGTGCAGGCCCTCGGCAAGGTGCCGGTGGATCTCGGGGCCTTCCCGTGGGCGGCCGTATCCGTCTCGGCCCACAAGATCGGCGGCCCCAAGGGCGTGGGCGCGCTGATCGTGCGCGACCCCTCGGCGTTCGCCGCCATCATCCGCGGTGGCTCGCAGCAGCGGGGATTGCGGCCCGGCACGGAGAACGTCCCCGGGATCGTCGGGTTCGGGCGGGCGGCGGAGCTCGCGGCGGCCGAGCGGCCGGGCAAGGCCACGGCGTGGCAGGCCATGCGCGACGCGCTGCAGCGCGCCATCCTCGAGCAGGTGCCCGACGCCGTGGTGCACGCGGCCGGCGCCGCCCGCGGGCCCAACATCCTCAACGTCAGCGCGCCGGGCACCGATTCGGAGTCGGTGTTGATGCACCTCGATCAGGCCGGCATCGCGGCGGCTTCGGGCTCCGCCTGCACCACCGGCTCCGTCGAGCCCTCGCACGTCCTGCTGGCGATGGGCGTGCCGCCGGACCTGGCGGCCGCGGGTGTCCGGTTCAGTTTCGGATCCCTGTCCGCCATCGAGCAGGTGCCACGCGTGGCCGCCACGTACGCCGAGGTGATCGGCAAGGTCCGGCAGCTGCGCCGGGAACTGGCGCGCGCATGAGGCCGGGTCCCGGATCCCGGGTGCTCGTCGCCATGTCGGGCGGCGTGGACTCCTCGGTCGCCGCCGCGCTCCTGGTCGAGGCCGGCTACGACGTCGTCGGCGCCACCATGAAGCTGTTCTGCTACGGCGACGGACCGCTGCCCGACCGGCCGTGCTGCTCGCTGGACTCGATCCAGGATGCGCGGGCCGTGGCGGACCGGCTCGGCATTCCGCACTACCTCCTCAATCTCGAGGATCGCTTCGGGCACGACGTGATCGAGAACTTCGTCAGCGAGTACGCCCGCGGGCGCACGCCGATCCCCTGCGTGCGGTGCAACTCGTTCACCAAGTTCTCCGACCTGCTGGCCCACGCGGACGCGCTGGGCTGCGACGCTCTCGCGACCGGCCACTACGCGCGCGCCGAGGGCGGCAGCCTGTTCCGCGGCGCCGACCGCGCCAAGGACCAGTCGTACTTCCTCTGGGGCATCCGGGCCGACGTGGTGCCGCGCATGCTCACGCCCGTCGGCGCCCTCACCAAGCGCGAGACCCGCGACGTGGCCCGCCGGCTGGGCCTCGTGACGGCGGAGAAGGCCGACAGCCAGGAGATCTGCTTCGTGCCGGATGGGGACTACGCGGCCGTCCTGGAGCGGCGCCTCCCGGCCGGTGCCCCCGCCCTCCAGCCGGGGCCCATCGTCACGTCGGCCGGCGAGCGGCTCGGGGAGCACGCCGGCTTCGCCCGCTACACCATCGGCCAGCGGCGCGGCCTCCCGTCCGGCGGGGCGGAGCCCCTCTACGTGACCGCCATCAGGCCTGAGACGCGCGAAGTGGTGGTGGGGCCGGCGGAGGACCTCGCCGTGCGCTCGGTGACCCTGGAAGAGGTGAATTGGCTTGCTGCCGAGCCTCTGGCGCCGGGCGATCGCTGCGAGCTGCAGGTGCGCCACCGGGCCAGACCCGTCCCGGCGACCGTCAGCGCCGCGGGCCCCGGCACCTTGCGGCTCGCGCTCCTCGAGCCCGCGCGCGCGGTGGCGCCCGGCCAGAGCGGGGTGCTGTACGACGGCGAGCGGGTCCTGGGGGGCGGCATCCTCGCCTGACGGCCGTCCTCGACAGACCGGCGGCCACGCTGCAACATATCCAGCATGGAAATCATCCTCATTCGGCACGCCAAGGCGGAGAGCCGCGACGCGAACAGCTGGCCCGATGACGACCTGCGGCCGCTGACGGCCGAGGGTCGGGCGGAGCAGCGCGCCGCGACGCGCTCGATGAAGAAGATGGGCATCAAGTTCGATTTCCTCGTCACGAGCCCGCTGCTCAGGGCCAAGGAGACGACGGACATCGTGGCGAAGGGCTACCGCTGGACCGAGCCCCCGCAGGTGGCCGACGAGCTGGGTCACGGCTACAGCGTCGGCGCCGTCGTCAAGTTGCTGGGCAAGTTCCCACCGAGCGCCACCGTGGCCCTGGTGGGGCACGAGCCCGATCTGTCGGATCTCGCGGGCGCCCTCGTCACCAAGGACGGCCGGCTCAATATCGCGGTCAAGAAGAGCGGCGTGGTGGGCATCGAGTTCGACGGCCCGGCCGACGCCGGCAAGGGGTCGCTGCTCTTCCACCTCAAGCCGGGGCATCTGAGGAAACTGGCGGGGTGAACAAGACGGGTTGTGGGTGGTAGGTGGTGGGTTGTAGGAAGCCCGGAGGTCGGAGGCATGATGGCCGCGAAGAAGAAGAAAGCAGCCGCACGGGTGCCCGCGATCCGGCTCACGGTGGAGATCCCGGTGCCGCCGGCACGCGTGTTCAAGGCGCTCACCAACTCCCGGGACATCCGCGCCTGGTCGGGCGCGCCCGGCCGCGTCGGAGCGAAGGGCGGACCGTTCCGGATGTGGGACGGCTGGAATACGGGCCGCGTCCTCGCGCGGCGCGCGCCCACGACGCTGGCGTACACCTGGCGCAAGGACAGCTGGTCTCCCGACACGAGAGACTCGGTGGTGCGCTGGAAGCTGACGCCGGTCGCGTCGGGCACGAAGGTGAGCGTCGTGCACTCCGGGCTGCCCAGCACCTGGGAGTACCGCGATCACAAGGCCGGCTGGCCGAGGTATTTCCTGAGGCCGGTAGAGAGGTACTTGAAGAGAGTTGGTGGGTTGTAGGTAGTGGGTTGTGGCAAAGACAAAGGCGCCCGCGGATCAGGCGCCTTTGCTTTCTCCTACCACCCACAACCTACAACCTACCTCCCACTACCTAGTCTTTGCTCACCACGACCATCCCGCTCATCGTCCCATGCTGGGGACCGCAGTCGAAGGTGCAGTACCACTCGCGCCCGCCGACCCAGTCCGCCACGAACGTGACCTCCGCGGGCATGCCGGGGTATGCCGTGATGTCGAACGGCTTGCCCTCGACCATGAAGCCGTGCGCGCTGTCCATGGCCTTCAGCGTCACGTGGATCGTGTCGCCGTACGCCGCCCGGATCTCGGTCGGCGTGAAGTGCCCGAAGTGGCCTTCGATCGTGACGTCCACCCGCCGCGGCGCCCGGTGCGAGGGCGCGGACGACACGGCGGCGGTGGTGGCCAGGGCGGCCAGACCCGTGAACAGAGCGCGTACTGCGAACATGGTGGCGACTCGTATCTTGAGTGAAGTAATCGTATTATAAATGGTGGCGGCGGCGGGCGGTAGCCGGGGCATCATTCGTGCTACAAAATGGCCTGGCGCCGACTATATTCCGCGACGGCGTTCGACCTTTCATACCTCACTGCGGAGAGCACAGCCATGCCGAAGAAAGCAGCCAAGCCTGCGGCGAAGAAGGCCGCCAAGAAGGGCAGCCCGATGGCCGCGAACGAGGGCTACTGCGTGAAGTGCAAGGCGAAGCGTGAGATGGCGAACGTGAAGCAAGTGAAGATGGCCAACGGCCGGCCCGCGCTGAAGGGCACCTGCCCCGTGTGCGGCACCGGCATGTTCAAGATCCTTCCACCGTCCTGAAGCTGAGGTCCGATGAGCCGGTCCGCGCAGTACCTCACCGAAGTCGTCAAGTACGGCGCCAACAATTACAAGCCGCTGCCCGTGGTCCTCGAGCGCGGCGAGGGCGCATGGGTGTGGGACGTTGACGGCAAGAAGTATCTCGATTGCCTCAGCGCCTACTCCGCCGTCAATCAGGGTCATTGTCATCCCGCGATCGTGAAGGCGGCGCAGGAGCAGGTCGCCCGCCTGACGCTCACGTCGCGGGCGTTCCACAACGACCAGATGGGCCCGTTCCTGCACCAGCTGTGCGACATCGCGGGCTTCGCCAAGGCGCTGCCCATGAACTCGGGTGCCGAGGCGGTGGAGACCGCGATCAAGGCGGTCCGGAAGTGGGGCTACAAGGTCAAGAAGATCCCCGAGGGCAAGGCGGAGATCATCGTGTCGGCCGGCAACTTCCACGGCCGCACCACGACGATCATCTCCTTCTCGACCGAGCCGCAGTACAAGGACGGCTTCGGGCCGTTCACGCCGGGCTTCAAGATCATTCCGTTCGGCGACGCGGCCGCGCTCGAAAAGGCCATCACGCCGAACACCTGCGCGTTCCTGACCGAGCCGTTGCAGGGCGAGGCGGGCGTGATCGTCGCGCCGGACGGCTGGCTCAAGCAGATCCGCGAGATCACGAAGAAGCACAACGTGCTGTGGGTGGACGACGAGATCCAGACGGGCCTCGGCCGCACGGGCAAGATGTTCGCGTGGCAGTGGGAAGGCGCGCGTCCCGACGCCCTGATCGTGGGCAAGGCCGTGGCGGGCGGGATGTACCCCGTCTCGGCGTTCATCGCCGACGACAACGTCATGAGCGTGTACACGCCCGGCGACCACGGCTCGACGTTCGGTGGCAATCCGCTCGGTGCGGGCATCGGCCGCGCCGCGCTCAAGGTGCTGGTGGACGAGAAGCTGGCCGACCGCGCGCAGGAGCTGGGCACGTGGTTCATGTCCGAGCTGCGGAAGCTCGAGACGTCCAGCGTGGTCGAGGTGCGCGGCAAGGGCCTGCTGATCGGCGTCGAGATCAAGGTCGAGGCCGGTGCCGCCCGTCCCTACTGCGAGGCCCTGGCCGAGCGCGGGATCCTGTGCAAGGAAACGCACGACCAGGTGGTGCGCTTCGCGCCGCCGTTGACGGTGTCGAAGGCCGACCTGCAGTGGGCGTTGCCGAAGATCGCCGAAGTGCTGGCGATGAGCTTCGCGCCGGCGATGGCGGCGGCCCACTAGCCAAGCCGCGGAGACGCTGGATACGAAAACGGGGCGCCGGTGACGGCGCCCCGTTGCTGTGCTGGCGGCCCGGCCTACGGATTCGCGGCTGGCACGTGGCTCGCGGGCCGCGCCCGCAGCGCCTGCAGCGAGTCGAGCACGAAGACCACCGGCCCCGGGCTGCCGTCCTGGTTCCAGGCCCCGAACTCGGGCGCCCAGTACATCGCCCCGATGCCGCGCGGCGCCCGTTTCATCGTATTGATCAGGTCCGCCATGAACTGGATGCGCCCGGCCGCCGTCAGCGGCCACATCATGTCCGGGTTGTTCTGCACGTGCGAGTTGCCGTAGCCGGTTTCGGCGACCAGGAAATCCTTGTGGAAGCGGGCGGCGCAGCTGTCCATGTTGGTCACCAGCTGCGCGAGCGTGCCGTGGCCCCACTCGGGGTAGAAGCTCTCGGCGATGATGTCGTAGGGCACGTGCGCCGCCTCGAGGTGGTCGAAGAACCACTTCGTCTTCGCCCAGTCGCCGCCCCGGTCGATGTGGATCGCGATCCTGGGCGGCGTGTTGCCGGCGCCTTCCATCACGCCACGGACGCCCGCCTTCAGTATCCGCGTCAGGTGCTCCCATTGCAGCGTCGAGTCGTAGGGCTGCGGCGGCAGGTAGGCCGTATCGCCCGGCTCCTCGACCTGGCCGAGGGGCCACAGCGTGCCGCGCGTGATCTCGTTGCCGACCTGCACCCAGTCGGGCATCGCGCCAGCGTCCTTGAGGCCCTTGATGACGTCCCGACTGTAGCTCTCGACGAGCTTCTCGAGTGAATCGAAGCTCACGCCCCGCCAGGCCACCGGGATCTCCTGGTGCTGCGGGTCGGCCCAGGTATCGGAGTAGTGGATGTCGAGGAGGAACAGCGCGCCCGAAGCCTTGATGCGCCGGGCCAGCGGGATGGTGTTCTCGAGCGAGTTGTCGGGCGCCTGCCGCACCGGCGAGACGAACACGCGCAGCCGGTACGCGTTCCAGCCGTGGTGCTCGAGAATGGTCAGCTCGTCGCTCGGCTGGCCGCTCTCCCGGTACGTGCGCGCCGGCATGCCGGGACGCATCGCGGGAGAGTCCAGGAAGGAGATGTCGGCGCCGAGATAGAAGGGCGCCGGCTGGCCGGCCGCCCCGGGCGCCTGCGCCGCGGCGGCCCCCGGCGCCAGCGCTGCCATCACCACCGCTGCGGCCCCGACCATCCCGACCCGCGACAGCCGTCGCAGCGACGGCACACCGATGCTCCGCGTCCAGCGATTCATGCGCGTGCTCCTGTGACCGGAAAGAGAGGTCCCACGCCTGCAAGTTACCATCCCTCTCACTTCTCACCCATCCCTCTCACCCCTCACCTCTCACTCCTCACCCTTCCCGCTATATTAAGTTATGCTCCCAACCAGTTCCACGTCCCGACCGGGGCGCCCGTCCTCGCCCGGCCTGCGGGGGGATTTCACCGCCGACCGGCGTCTCCTGGTCCTGACGGGATACGCCGTCCTGATCGGGGCGATGAGCGCCTTCGTGGCCTTCGCGCTCGCCTGGCTGATCGGCGCCATCACCAACCTGGTCTACTACCACCGCCTCTCGTCGGCCCTGGTCTCGCCCGAGAACCACCACCTGGGGCTGTGGGCGCTTCCGATCCCGGTCGTGGGCGGCCTGGTGGTGGGGCTCATGGCGCGCTACGGCTCGGAGAAGATCCGCGGTCACGGCATCCCCGAGGCGATGGAAGCTATCCTGGTGGGCGAGAGCCGGATGGAGCCGCGCGTCGCGGTCCTCAAGCCGCTGTCGAGCGCCATCGCCATCGGCACCGGCGGCCCGTTCGGCGCCGAGGGCCCGATCATCGTCACCGGCGGCGCGTTCGGCTCGCTGTTCGCGCAGGCGTTCCACCTGTCGAGCGCCGAGCGCAAGACGCTGCTGGTGGCCGGCGCGGCGGGCGGCATGGCGGCCATCTTCGCCACCCCGCTCGCGGCGGTCCTCATCGCCGTCGAGCTGCTGCTGTTCGAGTGGAAGCCCCGCAGCTTCATCCCGGTCGCCGCCTCCGCGGTCGTGGCCGGCGCGCTGCGCGTCCCGCTGCTCGGGCCCGGCCCGCTGTTCCCGGTGGTGCCCCACGCCGCGCTCGGCGCGGCGACCCTCGCCTGGAGCCTCGCCGCGGGACTCGCCGCCGGCGCGGCCGCCGTGCTGGTGACGTGGATGGTGTATGGGTTCGAGGACCTGTTCCGGAAACTGCCGTGGCACTTCATGTGGTGGCCCGCGATCGGCGGCCTGGCCGTCGGGCTCGGCGGCCTCGTCGCCCCGCGCGCCCTGGGCGTGGGCTACGACACCATCGGCGACCTGCTCCGCGGGCACCTGATCGGGACCGTGCTGGTCGGCCTGCTCGTGACCAAGGCGCTGATCTGGGCCATCGCCCTGAGCTCGGGTACGTCGGGCGGCGTGCTGGCGCCGTTGCTCATCATCGGCGGCTCCCTCGGCGCGCTCGGCGCCCGGCTGCTGCATGCGTCCGACCCCGGCCTGTGGGCGATGATCACGATGGCGGCCGTGATGGGCGGGACGATGAACGCGCCGTTCACCGCCATCGTCTTCGTGCTCGAGCTGACGCTCGACGTGGGGGCCCTCCCCGCCCTGCTGGTGGCGTGCGTCGCCGCCGACACGGTGACGGTCCTGCTGCTGCGCCGCTCGATCATGACGGAGAAGGTCGCGCGCCACGGCCACCACGTGGCCCGGGAATACGCCGTGAGCCCGCTCCAGCGCCTGACGGTGGGCGAGGTGATGGACCGAGAGCCGCCGACGCTGCCGGCCGAGGCCAGCGTGGCCGTGGTGTCGCAGCGGCTGACCGCGCGAGACCCGGTGCTGGTGCGGCACCACGCCTGGCCGCTCGTGGACGGGACGGGAGCCCTGGTCGGCATCCTGACCCGCGGCGACCTGCTGCGCGCCGTCCAGACCGGCGGCGGCGACCGCCAGAGCGTCAGCGCCTTCGGCGGCACCGACCTCGCGGTGACCTATACCGACGAGCTGCTGGAGGACGCGGTGCAGAAGATGGCCCGGCGCGGCGTCGGACGACTGCCGGTGGTGAGTCGCAGGGATCGCCGGCGCCTGGTGGGCTACCTCGGCCGCACGGGCGTGATGGAGGCGTTCCTCCACCGCGTCGAGGAGGAGGAGTTGCGCGACACCGGCGTGGTGGCCGCCAGCCTCAGATTATGGCGGCGGCGCGTACGACGCCTGGTGCCCCGCCTGGCGGCGGCGGGCCGGCGATAGCTGAGGGTTCGGCCTTTACGGATGCGAGCGGGCGCCGTCCGCCTTGGGCATCTCGTGCTCGACCCCGACGATGCTCCCGTCGAGCGCGCTCACGTTGCACTCGTACACGCCCGGCCGGCCCGCGAGGACGAACTCCCACGACCAGATCAGCTTCCCGTTCTCGTTCTCGAGCTCGACGGCCTGGGCCTCGCCCCCCGGAATCCGCGCCGACGCGACCTTCAGGGACGAGTCTTCGCCGACCTTCGCCTGGTGCAGCAGGCGGGCGGGAACCTCACGCTTGTAGGCGGGGCGGGAGTGCTGAGCATTTCCCTGACCGAACGCGAGCGCGGGCATGGCTGCGAGGGCGAGGGCGAAGAGGATGGCTCGGTGCGTCATTGGAAGTCTCCGTAGAACGTGAGGAGTGAGAGGTGAGACGTGAGACGTGTAGGTGAGAGGTGAGGGGTCGAGAGGCGTGAGAGGGGTCCACTTTCCCTCTCACTTCGTCCTCTCACCTCTCACCTATCCTTCTCACCTCTCACACCTCACCTCTCACCCATTTGCCTTTCGCGGCACATAATCCCGCCCCCGAATCGCCACCACCAGCGTCGGAACGCAGGAACAGCGTGATCGGCGTGCTCAGCGCCAGCCCGCCGATCACCGCCAGCGCCAGCGGCTGCTGCATCTCGCTGCCCGCTCCGAGCGCGAGCGCGAGCGGGAACAGCCCGAACAGCGTGCAAAGCGTCGTCATCAGGATGGGCCGCAGCCGGATGCGCGCCGCGTCGATGATCGCTTCCTCCAGCGGCATCCCGTTCAGCAGGCCGCGGCGCCGCGTGAAGTCGAGCAGGATGATGCCGTTCTTGACGATCAGCCCCACCAGCAGGATCAACCCCATGAACGACGCGACGTTGAGCGCCGTGCCGGTCACCAGCAGCATCCCGATCGCGCCGATGAACGAGACCGGCGCCGCCAGCGCGATGATCAGCGGCTCGACGAACGACTCGAACTGCAGCACCATCACCGCGATGACGCTCACCGCCGCGATGGCGAGCACCATCAGCATCGCCTTGAACGCGTCCTGCTGGCTGGCGTACTGCCCGCCGTAGTCGAGGCGGATGCCGGGCGGGCGGCGGCGCGGCCGCGAACACCGCCTTGACGTCGTTCATGATCTGGCCGAGCGAGCGGCCGCTCGACGTCGGCCGTCATCGCGATCATCTGCTGCTGATTCTCGCGGTCCAGCTCCGCCCGCGACTCGAGCGGCCGCAGCGTCGCCAGCGCGGCCAGCGGCGCCATCACGCCCTTGCTGGCTCCGGCGATCGGGATGGCGCCCAGCTTCAGCGGATCGAAGCGCACCGAATCGGGCGCCCGGACGCGCACGTTGATCGCCCGGTCCTGGGTGCGCACCTGCCCGGCGTTGACGCCGAGCAGCGCGCCGCTCACGTCACCGCCCACCTGCTGCGGCGTCAGGCCCATGCGGCTCGCCTCGGCGCCGTCCACCCGCATCATCATCTCGGCGCTCGGGAAGCTGATGCCGTCGAAGAAATCCTCCAGGCCCTCGATCTTCGAAAGCGCGGGCGTGACCCGGTGCGAATACGCCTCGAGCGAATCGAGGTTCGAGCCGAACAGCTTGATCTCGATGGACTTGGCGCCCCCCGCCAGGTCGTTGATCACGTCGGAGAGGATCTGGACGAACTCGATGTGCAGGGTCGGCACCGCCGCGTTCACCTGGTCGCGCACGGTGTCCATCACCTGGAAGATGCTGCGGCTGCGGTCGCCGCGGCGCTTCAAGCGCGCCACCAGGTCGCCGGTGTTCTGGAGCGTGGCGAACAGCCCCAGCTCCGCGCCGGTGCGCCGCGAGGTGCCGGTCACCTCGGGCGTCCGCGCGAGGATGCGCTCGACGATCTTCATCTCGCGGTCGGTCTCGGTCAGCGCCGTGCCGCCTGGCGTCCAGTAGTCCAGCACGAACGCGCCCTCGTCCATGTCGGGCAGGAAGCCGCTGCCGACGAACCGCTGCGCCGCCACCCCCGCCACGATCAGTGCCGCCGCCCCCACCAGCATCCGGCGCGGATGACGGAGCGCGACGCTGAGCGCCCGGACGTACCAGGCGCCGAGGCCGTCGAATGCACTGCCCAGCAGCGCGGCAAGGGCGGCCAGTCGCCCCGAGCCGGCCGCCGCGGCCTCCGCCGCCTCGGCGGGCACGTCGCGCTCCCGGAGGAACTGGTCGGCGAGCAGCGGGATGATGGAGAGCGCGAGCAGCAGCGAGACCAGGACCGCGATGGTCAGCGTGAGCGACAGCGCGGCGAAGAACTGTCCCACCACGCCCTGCAGCAGGCCCAGCGGCAGGAACACCACGACGGTGGTGATGGTCGAGGTGGTGACCGGCCAGATCAGCTCCTGCACCGCCTCGCGAATGGCCGTGCGCCGGTCGGGGACGATGGCCAGGTGCCGCGCGATGTTCTCGGTGATCACCACGGCGTCGTCGATGACGAGGCCGATGGCGATGGCCATCGCGCCGAGGGTCATCAGGTTGAACGTCTGGTGCAGCAGGTCCATCACGAACACGGTGCAGATCAGCGTCAGCGGAATGGACGTGGCGCTGACGGCCGTGATGCGGCCGTGCCGCAGGAAGGCCAGCAGGATCACCACGGCCAGCAGCGCGCCGATCAGCATCGCGTCGCGCACCGACTTCACCGCGTCCCGCACCAGCTCGGCCTGGTCGTACACCACCTTGAAGTGCACGCCCGGCGGCAGCGACGGCGCCAGCGCCGCCATCGCCTTGGCCACGCTGTCGGCCAGCTGGAGCGTGTTGCCGCCCACCTGGCGCGTGATGTTGAGCAGCGCGGCCGGCCGTGCCGTCGCCGGCGATGACCTGCACGTGATCCTCGGTGCCGAGGTTCACGCTGGCCACGTCCTTGACCCGCAGGCCGCCGCCGATGGCCACGTCCGCCACGTCCTCGGGGGTGCGCGCCTCCTGGTCCGTGACGATCAGGTACTGCCGGTAGTCCTTCGCGACCCGGCCCACCGCCTCCGGCGTGATGGCCTGCCGGATGTCGGTGGCGAGGTCGTCGTACGTCAGGCCGAGGCTCGCCAGCCGCGCGGGATCGGCGACCACCTCGATCTCCCGCTGGTCGGTGCCCTGCACGTCCACGCGCCCAACGCCCGGCACGCGCGAGAGCGACCGGCTTGATCTCGTAGAGCGCGATGTCGTTCAGGGTGGCGGGATCGCCGCCCTCGAGGTTGTAGGACAGCACCGGGAAGAGCGACGGCGTCAGGCGCTCGACCCGGACGTCGAGCCCCGGCGGCAGGTCGGCGCCACCTGGCTGATGCGCGACTGCACCAGCTGGAGCGCGTAGATCATGTCGGTCTTGGGCGCGAACCACATCGAGATCTCGCTCGCGCCGCGGATGGACCGCGACCGCACGCGCAGCACGCCCGGCACCACGCTCACCGCCTCCTCGATGGGCCGGGTGATGCTGAAGACCACCTGCCGCGCGCCGAGCGAGCGAGCCCTCGGCCACGATGGCGATGCGCGGGAAGACCAGCTCGGGATAGATCGCCGACGGGAGGATCAGCGGCCGAATAGATCCCGGCGGCCGAGAGGAGCGCCACCGCGAGATAAACGAAGCGGCGCTGGCGCACGAGGACGTCGAACAGCTTCACGGCTTGGCCGGGACGATCTTCGCGCTGTCCGGACACGCCGTAGGCGCCGTAGGTCACGACCGTCTCACCGCCGGTGAGCCCGGAGGTGATCTCGGCCGCGGACTCGCTGCGGCCCCCCACGGTCACCGTCGCGCGAGTGGGCGATGCCCGAGCGGTCCACCACGAACACCTTGAACTCTCGCCCTCCGGCACCAGCGCCTCGAGCGGGACGGTGACGGCGTGCGGATCCACGCCCACGGCGATCCGCCCGAACACGGCCTCGCCGATCTTGAGCGGCCGCCCGCTGCGGCCGACCCGCACGCGGACGTGCACGGCGCGCGTGGCGGAGTCCACGGCGGCGCCCACCTCCGACACGGCGCCCGCGCCCAGCGAGTCGCCGCTCGCGCTCGCGCCCGCCCAGAAGGCGACGCGCTGTCCGGGCCGCACGCGGCCGGCGTCGGCCGGCGTGAGGTCCAGCACCACGTCGAGCGCCGCGAGGTCCGCGACCTCCACCAGGGGCTGGCTCACGTCCACGTTGGAGCCGAGCACCGCCGATCATGCGGGTGACGACGCCGCGACGCGGCGCGTGGAGCGTCGCCAGCGCCTGGGCCCGCTCCGCGTTGATCAGCGCGGCCTGCGCCTGGGCGAGGTCGGCGGCCGCCTGGTCCACGTCCTTGCGCGGCACGATGCCTTCGCCGGCCAGCCGCACCGCGCGGTCGTGCGCGCTCTGCGCCACCGTGACCGACGCCTGCGCGCTCCGGGCCGCGGCGTCGAACGGCCCGCGGTCGAACTCGACCAGGGGCGCGCCCGCCTGCACCGCCTGCCCCGCCACGACGAAGATCTGCGTCACCCGCGTCGGCCCGGGGGCGCCGAGGTCGGCGTAGCTCCCGGGGCGCGGAGCCACCGTGCCCAGGGCGGAGACGCTGCGCACGAAGGGTCGCACCAATGCCGCCGCGGTCCGGGCACCCACCACCGCCTGGACGTCGGAGCGTGTCTCGGACTCGCTGTCGCCGCCGCCGATGCAACCGGCGACCAGGACCAGTTGCGAGACGCCCAGGGCGAGGCCAGTTGCGAGACGCCAAGCCGCGAGCCACAGCCTCGCCTGAGCCGGATCACGGAGCCTCCGTTGCGGAAAACAGCCGCACCGCGGCAGCGGCCGTGTTGGCGGCGGCCAGATCGTCGATGAGATGCCCCAGGGCCTCGCGCGCCTGGCGCTGGGCCTCCAGCACGCTCGGCAGCGCCACCGCGCCTTCGGCGTACGCCGTCAGCGACATCGCGGCCACGCGGTCGGCGCTGGCCACCAGGGTCCGGTCGCGGGTCGCCTTCTGGGTGGCGACGGCGAGGTCGCGCCGCGCCTGCGCCACCGCCGCGTCGCTCTCGCGCCGCGACAGGTCCAGCTCCGCCCGGGCCCTGTCCTGCGCGGCCGCCGCGGCCGCGATGCCGCCGCCGTTCCAGCTCAGCAGCGGCAGCGTCAGCGCCAGGCCGAACGTGGGCAGGACCCCCGGCTCGGCGCCCGTGGGATCGTGGCTGTCGAAGCCGAACGTGAGGCTCGGGGCCGCGAAGGCGCTGCGCCGGGCCAGCGCCAGCGCCGCGTCGGCCGACCGCGCCGACGCCTCGGCGGCCGCGACCTGTAACGTGGCGCCGGCGGCCGCACCCGTATCGGCGCGCGGCAGCTCCAGCGTGTCGGCCAGGGCGACGGTGAGGCGGTCCGCCGCGAGCCCCATGGCCCGCTGCACGTCGAGCAGGGCGCTCACGGCGTCCGTGGAATCGCCCGCCGCGTCGTTGGCCAGCTGGCCCGCGTTCACCGTGGCGAGCTGCACGTCCAGCTCGCTCGCGTCGCCCGCGTCGCGCCGCAGCCTCGCCATCCGGAGCAGGCTGTCGGCGTCGAGCGCCGTGCGCCGCGAGAGCCGCGCCTGCGCGGTCGCGGCCAGCGCCGCGTCGTACGCCTGTTCGGCGTCGAACCGGGCCGCGGCGCGCTCGAACGCGAAGCGGAGCCGCGCCGACGTCCGTGCCTCGGTCGCCACCCGGATCCGGGCGCTGCGGAGCCACGGCAGGTCGAGCGGCAGGTCCACGCTCGCGTGGTACTGCGGCACGTCCTTGCTGTAGCTGGCGCTGACGGTGGGGTTCTCGAAGGCGCGGGCCGAGATCACGTCGGCGCGGGCCGCGGCGGTATCGGACGCCGCCAGCGCGATGCGTGGCCCGCGCGCCAGGGCCGCGGCGACCACCTGCTCGCGCGTCAGCGGCTGCTGGGCGCGCACCGCCACGGCCGGTACCGCGAGGGCCACCACCAGCGCGAGACGCCGCATCCGCGGCACGATCGCCATGCCCGGAACCTAGTCGGCTCAACCTGTCGCCAGGATGACGTCGCCCGCCGGACGGCCGCGGGCGTGCACTGGACGGGAGGACGGCGCGGCGTCAGACTGATGCGCGTGGCCACGGTGCTTCGCGTCCTGACGCGTGACGGGCGCATCCTCTTCCTCACGCGCACGGTGCGCCTGTTCGCCTACGGCGCCCTGTCCGTCGTGCTGGTGCTGTACCTGACCAGCCTCGGCCTGAGCGCGGGGCAGACCGGGCTGCTCCTCACGCTCACGCTCGCCGGCGACACGCTCGTCTCCCTGGCGATCTCCACCCGGGCCGACCGCGTCGGCCGCCGGCGCATGCTGATCGTCGGCGCCGTCCTGATGGCCGCCGCGGGCCTCGCGTTCGCCGGCACGGCGAGCTTCGTGCTCCTGCTCATCGCGGGGACGGTCGGCGTCATCAGCCCGAGCGGCAACGAGGTGGGCCCGTTCCTGTCGATCGAGCAGGCGGCGCTGTCCCAGATCGTTCCGGGCGGGCAGCGGACCGCCGTGTTCGCCTGGTACACCCTGACCGGCGCGTTCGCGACCGCCACCGGGTCGCTGGCCGGCGGGACCCTGTCCCAGGCGCTGCAGCGGACCGCCCACGCGCCGGGCGCCGGCTACCGGGTCGTCGTCGTCCTCTACGCGGCGCTCGGTGTCGTGCTGGCGCTCTGCTTCGCGCGCGTCTCACCGGCGGTCGAGCTGGAGCCGGCCGCGCCGCAGGGCGCCGCGGAGCCGCTGGGGCATCCACCGCTCGCGGCACGTGGTGACGGAGCTGTCGGCGCTGTTCGCCCTCGACGCGTTCGGCGGCGGTTTCGTGGTGCAGAGCTTCGCCGCCTACTGGTTCTTCCTCCGCTTCGGCGTGAGACCCGCGACCCTGGGCGGGATCTTCTTCGGCGCCAACCTGCTCGCCGGCGTCTCGGCGCTGCTGGCGGCTCGCCTGGCCGCGCGCTTCGGCCTCGTGCGGACCATGGTGTTCACCCACCTGCCGTCGAACGTGCTGCTGATGCTGGTGCCGCTGATGCCCAACCTGCACCTCGCGGTGCTGGTCCTGTTCGCGCGCTTCAGCATCAGCCAGATGGACGTTCCGACCCGTCAGTCGTACGTGATGGCGGTGGTGGATCCGGAGGAACGCTCGGCCGCCGCCGGGATCACGGGCGTGGCGCGGACCACCGGGGCGGCGATCGCGCCGCTGTGCGCGGGATGGATGTTCGCGCGGCCCGCGCTCATCAGCCTGCCGTTTCTCCTCGCCGGAGCGCTGAAGATCGTGTACGATCTGCTGCTGTATCGGGGGTTTGTGGCGGCGGGAAGCGAAGACAAGAGTGAGAGGTGAGAAGTGAGGGGTGAGAAGGATAGGTGAGAGGTGAGAAGTGTGAAGGCGTGAGAAGCCGCGACGCCGCCCTCTCACGCATTTCCACCTCTCACTTCTCACCTATCCTTCTCACCTCTCACTCCTCAGCTCTCACGCCACCCCGCCTCATCCAGCCGCCACCACCGCCGGGAACCGGATCGGCCACCCTGCGTGCCCTTCCCCACCTCGCTCGTAACCTCGATCCGCGCCCCGTGGGCGTCGGCGATCCACCGCGCGATCGCGAGCCCGAGGCCCGCCCCCTCCGCCGCGCCGTCGCCGCGCGGCCGCGCGGGGTCGCCGCGGTAGAACCGCTCGAAGATGTGCGGCAGCTGCTCCGGGCCGATGCCGATGCCGGTGTCCTCGACCACCACCTCCGCCTGGCCGCCGGGCGCCGCCGCGCTGAGGCGCACCCGCCCGCCCGCCGGCGTGAACTTCACCGCGTTGTCGAGGACGATCATCAGCAGCTGGCGCATCAGGGCGGGATCGCCCGTGACCACCGCCTCCTCGAACGTGCCCACCTCGAGCGCCACGCCGCGCTTCGTGGCGAGCGCCCGCGCGCCCGCGGCGGCGTCGAGGGCGAGGTCGTCGAGGAACACCTGCCTGCGCTCCAGCGGACGCTCGCCCGCGTCGGCCCGCGCGAGCGTCAACAGGTCCTCGACCGTCGCCCCCAGCCGCGCCGCTTCGCTCTCCACGCGCCGCAGCGCCGCCGCGTAGCCCTCGGCGTCCCGCTCGCGCTGCAGCGCCACCTCCGCCTGGCTCCGCAGCACGGTGATCGGCGTGCGCAGCTCGTGCGCGGCGTCGGCCATGAAGCGCCGCATCGTCTCCATCGACCGTTCGACCGGCGCGGTGGACTTGCGCACCAGCAGCCAGCCGCCGGCGGCCACCAGCACCAGCCCCGCCAGCGCCGCGGCGCCGAACGCGCCGATCAGCGACGCGTACTGATCCTCCAGCTCGACCACGTCCGCCACCGCGGCGCCCACGTACGCCCGCCCCGGAACGGCGAACCGCTCGGCGTAGAGCCGCAGCCGGCGGCCGCCGGCCTCGACCTCCAGGTCCACGGGCCCCTCGCGCGACGCGCGGCGCGCGGCGTCCACGATCCACGGAGCGGCGGCCGGCGGCTTGACGGGCGTGCCGTCGGTGCCGAGCAGGTAGAGCGCGCGGCCGGGGATGTGCAGCTCGTCCACCGCGTCCACCACGGCGCCCGAGGTGGTGCGCGCCTCCTCCTCGCGGATGCGCGCCGCGCGCATCAGCGCGCTCGTCGCCTGGCGCAGCGAGCGGTCGAGGTTGCGCGACATCTGGGAGCGGACCGTGAGGAACAGGCCGCCACCCAGCAGCAGCAGGATGAGCCCGAAGGTGGCCGCGTACCACGCGGTGAGCCGGAGCCGGAGCCGGGCGAGGGGCCGGATCACGCGGCTCTCACACGCCGAACCGGTAGCCGGCGCCCCGCAGCGTGTGGATCAGCTTCGGGTCGTAGGGGTCGTCGATCTTGCGCCGGAGCCGGCGCACCAGCACCTCGAGCACGTTGGTGAAGGGATCGTGGTTCTCGTCCCACACGTGCGCCGTGATCGCGGCGCGGTCCACCACCTGCCCGGCGTGCCGCACGAAGAACTCGAGCAGCGCGAACTCCTTCGCCGTGAGCTGGATGGGCCGGCCGCCGCGGCTCACCTGGCGCGAGCCGAGATCCACCGCGAGGTCGGCGACCGCCACCGTCTCGGGCACCAGCGCCGGCCCGCGGCGGGCGAGCGCGCGGATGCGGGCCAGCAGCTCGCGGAAGGCGAAGGGCTTGGTGAGGTAGTCGTCGGCTCCGGCGTCGAGGCCGAGGACGCGGTCGTCCACCGTGTCGCGCGCGGTGAGCATCAGGATGGGCGTCCGGAGGCCGCGGCGGCGCAGCTGGGTGCACAGGTCGAATCCGTTCCCGCCGGGCAGCATCACGTCGAGCACGATCACGTCCCAGGTCCCGAGCACCGCGCGCTCCTCTGGCCTCGTCGAACGTGGACGCGAGCGTGGCTTCCAGGTGGTGCTCGGCGAGACCCTCGCGCAGGATGGCGGCGAGGCCGGCGTCGTCTTCGACGATCAGTACGCGCATGGCACGTCCTCGCCACCCCGCCCCGTGAGAGGTGAGGGGTGAGAGGTGAGACGAACCGACCGACCCGCAGCCGCCCGCGTCAGGCCGCGATCCCGCTCAGTACTTCAGCCCCGCGGCGTCGGCGAAGCTCTTCACCATCGCTTCCTGCTCCGGCGACAGCTTGGCGGGCACCTCGACCTGGACCTCCACGATCTGGTCGCCGCGCTCGCCGCCCTTCTCGACGCCCTGCCCCTTGATGCGGAACTTCCGGCCCGCCTGGGTGCCGGCCGGAACGCGCAGCACGACGTGCTTGCCGTCGAGCGTGCGCACCTTGAGCTTCGTGCCGAGCATCGCCTGCGCGATGTTGATCGGCACCGTGCAATGCACGTCGAGCCCCTCGCGCTGGAAGAAGCGGTCGGGCTCCACCTGGAACGCCACCATGAGGTCGCCCGCCGCCGCGCCGCCGGTGCCGCGCGGCCCGTGGCCCTTGAGGCGGATCTTGGTGCCGGTGTCGGTGCCGGGCGGCACGTTGATCATCAGCCGCCGCTCGACCCGCACCTCGCCCGAGCCCTGGCACGTCGGGCAGGCCTGCGCCGCGATCTTGCCGCGGCCGCGGCACTGCGGGCAGGGGCGCTTCACGGCGAAGCCGCCGTAGCCGAAGGAAATCGTGCCGCTGCCCTTGCACTCGGGGCAGGTGGTGAGCGTGGCGCCCGGCGCGGCCCCCGACCCGCCGCACGTGCCGCACGCCTCCGTGACCGGCACGGCGATGGGCACCTTGCCCCCCAGGGCCGCCACGCGGAACGGGATGGACACGACGGTCTCGACGCTCTCGCCCCGCTCGGTGCCGCTCTTCTTCTTGTCCGCTCCGCCGCCGAAGATGGACGAGAACAGGTCGCCCAGGCCGCCGAGCCCGCCCGAGAGGTCGCCGAAGTCCATCTCCTCGAACCGCTGCCCGCCCGCCGTTCCCGTCGCGCCCGGCCGCCGCCCCGGTCCCGGGGACCGGGGTCCGGGACGCGAGAACGCCCCGTACCGGCGCAGGTCGTCGTACTGCTTGCGCTTCTTGGCGTCCGAGAGCACGGAGTACGCCTCCGTGATGCCCTTGAAGCGCTCGCCCGCGGTCTTGTCGTTCGGATTCGCGTCGGGATGCCACTTCTTCGCCAGCTTGCGGTAGGCGCGCTTGATCTGGTCCGCCGTGGCGTTCGACGTCACGCCGAGGACGCCGTAGTAGTCCTGCTCGGGCGCCATCGGCTAGGCTGCCTCCCCGGCCGGCTCGGTCCAGGTGAGCACCGCGACCCGCGCGGGCCTCAAGAGCGCGCCGTTCAACCGGTAGCCGGGCTGGAACACCGATCCCACCGTGTGGTCGGCTTGAGGCGATGCCGCCGGCATCGTCATCACGGCCTCGTGGAGGTTGGGATCGAAGGGCTGGCCCGCCGGGTCCACGCGCTCGAGGCCGACGCCCTCCAGCGCCTTCTGCAGCTTCCGCTCCACCAGGCCCGCGCCCTCGTGCAGCGCCTGCGACGTGGTCTGCGCCGGATCGAGCGCGGCGATGCGACCCAAATCGTCCAGCGCGTCCAAGGCCCGCACGATGAGGTCGGCCTGCGCGCGGCCCCAGGTCTCCGTCCGCTCGCGCAGCGCGCGCTTCTTGTAGTTCTCGAACTCGGCCGCGGCCCGGAGGCAGCGATCCTTCCACTCGCCGGCCTCCTGCTCGAGCCGGCGCCGCGCCTCGTCGGACGCCTCCGGTGCGGCGGGCCGCGTCGTCCAGCTCGATCTCCGCCGCCGCGGCGGCCTCCAACTCGTCCAGGTCGGCCGACTCCTCGCCCAGCCGCGGCGCCTGCTCCGGCGACTCCTGGTGGGTCGGGGCCTGGTGTTGGCGGTGTTTCCGGCTCATCTCGCCTCGAGGGTCGAACATGCGTAGGTTGGCCTCTAACAATACTATACGCGTCAATCAGTTGCGAGTTGCGAGACGCGAGTACGCAGAACAGTTGCGAGACGCCAGAGTTGCGAGCGGTTGCGAGAAACACAGTTGCAAGGAAGAGGCCAAGCCTCAGCCGCCAAGTTGGCAGGCCGGAGCCGGTTACGACGGGTGCCGCCTCGCGTCGGCCAGCGGCCTGCCGCCATCGCCGGATTGCCGCCAGCTTTCCGGTGACAACCATTCCCCCGTGGGTCGCCACTAAGACAAGGCCATGAGACGCCGTCCGTCCGCCGCCAGGAATTCCCGGTGAATCCGGGCACAGCCGAGCTTCGCGAGGAGCCGGACCGCCAGCTCGCCGAGCGCGTGCTTGGCGGGCGACGAGTCGGCGTTCCGCGGCCTCTACCGGCGGCATACGCCGCGGCTCTACCAGCTCGCGCTCCGGCTGCTGGCGGGCGACGAGGCGGAAGCGGAGGACGTCGTGCAGGACACGTGGATCAAGGCGGTGGACAAGCTCGAGCGCTTCCGCTGGGAGTCGGAGCTGGGCACCTGGCTGCACGCCATCGCCCTGAACGTGTCGCGCGAGGCGCTCCGCCGCCGCGGCAACCGCCGCGAAGTGGAGTGGCCGGAGAACGACGAGCCCGCGGCGGCGCCGCCGCCCGAGCACCTGGAGCCGATGGACCTGGAGCGGGCCATCGCCGCGCTCCCCGCCGGCTACCGCACGGTGCTGGTGCTCCACGACGTCGAAGGTCACACGCACGAGGCGATCGCGGCCGAGCTCGGCGTGACGCCCGGCACCACCAAGTCGCAGCTCTTCCGGGCCCGGCGCGCGGTGCGCGCCCGCCTCGCGACCGATCACGAAGGACGTGCCCCATGAACGAAGACGACGATCTGACCCCGGTCGAGCAGCGCGCGCTCGAGGCCCTCGCGCGGGAACGCGCGCCGCGTTCCGAGCTGGAGGACCGCGTCGTCGGCGCGCTCCGCCAGCGCGGCCTGCTGCCCATCCCGCTCGCGCTGCGCCACGGTCGCCGGCACCTGATGCCGTGGCTCGTGGGCGCGGTCGCCGCGTCGCTGGCGCTGTTCGCCGGCGGGTTCGCGGCCGGGCAGTACTTCGGCGCCCGGAGCGGCGCGGCCGCCGCGATCTCGGGCGCGCAGGCGGCGGGCTCCGCGACCCAGGTCGCGGCGCACGTGGAGCGGGCCGGCGCCCTGTACGTCGCGGCGCTGGTCGCCCTGAACCAGATCAACGACTCGGCCGACGCGCCGACCCGGGCCAAGGCGCGCCAGGCCGCGCTCACCGCCCTCGGCGCGGCGGCGACGGAAGTGGCGCACCTGGCACCCAACGATCCGCTCGCGGCTGCGGTGCTGAGGGGCATGACCGAGCGGGAAGATGAGCAGCGGCCGGCGCCGTCCACCCGGTCCGTGGTGTGGTTCTGAACCAGGGAGGATGGAGCATGTTGCGTTACATCATCGCGTTGGGCGCGCTGGCGGCCGTCACGGCCCCGGCCGCGGCCCAGGTGGACTCGAGCCGCGCAGGCCGCGGCGTCGGGCGCGGAGCCGGCGCTCGCAGCTACAGCTACAGCATCACGTCGCAGGAGGGCTGGTTGGGCATCGGGGTGGCGTGCAGCCAGTGCAGCCTCACGTCGTCCGACGACGGGGAGGCGCGCCAGTGGAAGTTCTCGGAGCCCCCGACCGTCTTCACCGTGGACCAGGACGGCCCGGCCGACCGCGTCGGGCCTCAAGACGGGCGACACCCTCGTCGCGATCGACGGCGTACCGCTCACATCGCGCGAGGGCGGCACCGCCTTCGCCAACATCCGCCCGGGGCAGACGGTGAGGCTGACCTACCGCCGGGACGGCGACCAGCGGCAGGTGGGTCTCGTGGCGCAGTCGCATCCCGTCAGCTACCAGGTCGGGGCGGCGATGCGGGCCATGCGACGCGCGCAGGAGGCGCAGGAGCACACCTCGCGACGTCGCGCGAGCAGCTGGAGCGCTCTCGCGCCAGCTCGAGGAAACGCGAGCTCAAATCGAGCCCCAGCTCAGGCAGGCGCAGAGCGAGCATGATTCCACGAGCGTGGACCAGATCCAGCGCCTGCAGCGCGTGCTCGAGGACCAGCAGCGCGTGCTCGCCCGGACGCTGGACGAGCGCGCGACGCTGGAGTCACGCGAGTGGCCCGAGCCCGCGCCCGTCGCGGCGATGCCGCCGACGCCGGCCGCGCCTGCCGAGCCCGCCCAGCCCGACGAACCGGCTCCCGCCGCCATGCCGGCCACGCCGGCCATGCCGGCCATGCCGGCGCCGGCCCTCGCACCGATGCCGCCGATGAGCTACCGCGACCATCGCCGCTTCGGGCCGCTGCGCTACACCGGCCGCCTCGGCGACGTCGTCATCGAGGCGCGCGGTCCCGGCGAAGTGACGGCGACGGAGGTGTCGGACAGCGAAGTGGTGGTGACCTCGGGCGACCTCAGCGTGCGCCTGGCCCTGCGGCCGCGCGCCACGCCGCGACCCGCCGCGGCGCCCGTGGCCCGCCCGCCGAGGGACTAGGGCGTTTCGGTCGCGACCACGATGAGCCCCAGCAACCCGAGGTCGCAGAAGAGCAGCGGGGCGAGCACCGGGGCGAAGACGAGGATCCGCTCGAGACTGAGCCGGCCCGTCTCCGCCAGGTCGCCCGAGAGGTGGAAGGCGAAGCCCAGCGTCCCGACGACGAACGCGGCGGCCATCGTCCACACGTAGGTGACCTCGTCGCCGCGCGACCAGGTCCGGCTGACCGCGAGCGTGAGCACGACGGTGGTGGCGAACAGCCCGTAGGCGATGGGGATCAGCTTGTAGACGCTGTAGCCGTACTGGCCGTGGTCGATGATCGACGTCAACGCGCTCGCGGCGAAGCCGAGCCCCACCAGCCACAGGAAGTGCCGGTCCCGGGACATCGGCGCCTGGAACGTCCCGAGGCCCGGCACTTCCAGCAGGCCGGGCCGGCCCTCGACTTCGCCGACGACGGCGACCAACCCGACCAGGGAGATGCCGCCGAAGGCCAGGGGCGCGAGGATCGGCGACGCGAACGTCAGCCAGATCCAGGTCAGCCGCCCGAGCGGATTGAGGGCCTCGTTGGCGTGGAAGGCGGTGCCGATCACCCCCACGCCGACGCCCAGCAGCATGAGCGCGACGTGCGTCAGGGCCACGGCCCGCCCGGGCTTCGGCCGCAGCGCGGCGACGAAGCTCGACGCCGCCCCGAGCGGCGCGAACAGGATGGGGATCAGCTCGTAGCCGGGGTGGAAGCCGTTCACCGCGTGCGCCAGGGCGACGTCCACGCCGGTGAACAGGAAGTTCACGCCCACCAGCAGGAGCAGCAGCCGGTTCTTCTCGATCGGCAGCTTCACGCGCGCCAGGTGGAACACCGCGATCTCGGTCACCGCCGCGCGCCTCCTCGGCGGGCGCGCAGCGCGGCCGCGTCCTCCTTCACCCGGGTGAGCTGCTCGAGCATCGGGTAGACGCCGTGCCACTGCACGTAGTCGGGCCCCTGCATGTAGGCGGCGAACTTCGCCGTCCGGCCGTAGTAGTGCCACAGGTCGAACGCGTCGTAGCTGATCCCGGTCGCGAAGGGCTGGCTGGTGATCACCCGGTCGCGGACGAGGCCGGTGAGGATGTCGGACGCTTCCTGCACCCGCGCGTTGACGAAGGCGGTGACGCTGTCGGCCCGTGTGTACACCGACGCGACGAACGGCTGCGAATGGCAGTTGGCGCAGACGGCCTGCATCGCCAGCCGGTGCTGCGCGCCGTCGGGCCGGTCGGTGGCGACCGCCGCGAACAGGAATTTCGACAGGCGGGTGCCGACCTCGTGGGTCGTGCCCTGCCCGCCGAAGCCGCTCATGTGGCAGGTGGCGCAGGTCGGCGCGGGCATGTCGAGCGTGGTCAGCCGCCCGGCCGGCTGCGTCCAGTTCCACTGGGCGCCCTCGGTGGCGTACATCACGCCGTGGGCCGACTCCCGGTAGATCTCGTCCTGCGGGTGGTCGGGGCCGAGGTGGCACTGGCCGCAGACCTCGGGCTTGCGCACCTGGGCGAGCGAGAACTCGTGGCGCAGGTGGCACTTGGTGCAGTCGCCGATGCTCCCGTCCGGATGCGGCTTGCCGATCTCGTGGCAGCTCTGGCACGCGGCGGGCGTGACGTTCGGGCCCTCGAGGTCGAAGATCGCGTTCCGCGTCGCCGTCGGGAGGCCGTTGGGTCCGCGGGTCAGCTCCGCGATCTGCTCGGTCTGCGCCCGCTGCGCGGGGCTGAAGTCGGTCCACCCCGTCAGCGCCATCCACGCCGGGCCGGCGTGGCGGCTGTGGGCGTACTCGGCGGTCTCGCGGATGTGGCAGCGCGCGCACCGCTGCGGCGTGGGCGTGCTGGTGACGAAGAACCCCTCGTGCGCGTGCCCCATCGGGTCGCCCGCCGGCACGACGTGGCAGTCCTCGCAGGTGACGCCGGAGCGCGCCATCGCGCCGGCCGCGTACTGGTGCACGATGTCGGGAGACACGCGCTGGTGGCAGGTCGCGCACTTGTCGCCGCCGGTGTAGGCGACCGGCCCGGCCTGGAGCCGCGAGCCCGCGGACTGCAGGGTGGCCGTGTCCGCTCCGCCGGGCAGCCGGGTGAACACGAACAGCGCGGCGACGCCGACGACGGTGACCACGGCGCCGATGGCGAGCGACCTGGGGATTGCGCGCGGCATGGCCACGTCCTTTCCTGATGTCGTGCGGCCGGCTGCGGCCGCGGTTACGCCACGCCCTTGCCGAGCGGCGCCAGCCGCGCCGTGAAGTGCGGCAGCACCGGCGACCGCGACACGATCTTGAGCCCCCGGATCGTGTCCCGCCGGGCCAGCAGCGCGATGCAGACGTCCGCCACGTGGTCGAGGTGCGCGTCGGTGTAGACCCGGCGCGGCACCGCGAGCCGGACCAGCTCCAGCTCCGGCCAGGTCCACCGCCCGGTGAATTCGTCGAGCACGCCCATCATCAGCCCGCCGATCTCGACCCCGCGGATCCCGCCCTCGAGGTACAGCGCGCAGGTCAGGGCCTGCGCCGGGAACTCGGGCTGCGGGATGTGCGGCAGGAACCGCCGCGCGTCGAGGTACACGCCGTGGCCGCCCACCGGCAGCACGATGGGCACGCCGGCCGCGCGCAGTTTCTCGCCGAACCGGCCCACCTGGCCCACCCGGTGCTCGAGGTACCGCTCGTCCAGCACTTCCTCGAGGCCGATGGCGATCGCCTCGAGGTCGCGGCCCGCGAGCCCGCCGTAGGTCGTGAAGCCCTCGATCAGGATCAGCATGTTCGAGAGCCGGGTCGAGAGCGCGTCGTCGTTGGTGGCGATGAAGCCGCCGATGTTGACCAGGCCGTCCTTCTTGGCCGACATCGTGCAGCCGTCGCCCAGCTCGAAGAACGCGTGCGCGATCTCCTCGATGGACTTGCCGGCGCACTCGGGGTCGCGCCGCTTGCAGAAGAAGGCGTTCTCGGCGAAGCGGCACGCGTCGAAGAACAGCGGGATCTTGTGCCGGCGGCACCACTCGCTGGTCGCTCGCGCGTTGCCGAGCGAGACGGGCTGGCCGCCCCCCGAGTTGTTGGTCACGGTGAGCATCACCAGCGGGATGCGGTCCTTCCCCACGTCGGCGAACAGGCGGTCGAGCTTCGCCACGTCCATGTTGCCCTTGAACGGGTGCTCGGCCGTGACGTCGTAGGCCGCGTCGATCACGCAGTCCACCGGGACGCCGAGGTTGTGCTCGACGTTGGCGCGCGTGGTGTCGAAGTGGATGTTGTTCGGCACCCGGTCGCCCGGCTTGACGGCGGTGGTGAACAGCAGGTTCTCGGCCACCCGGCCCTGGTGCGTCGGGATGACGTGCCGGTAGCCGGTGATGCGCCGCACCACCCGCTCGAGGTTGAAGTAGTTGCGGCTCCCCGCGTACGACTCGTCGCCCATCATGATGCCGGCCCACTGCCGGTCGCTCATCGCCGAGGTGCCGGAGTCGGTGAGCAGGTCGATCGTGATCAGCGACGCGGGGACGTTGAACAGGTTGTATCCGGCGGTGGCCAACGCCTCGGCCCGCTGTTCGCGGGTGGTGAAGGCGATCGGCTCGACGACCTTGATCTTGAAGGGTTCCATGGGCTCAGGTGGCGGCCGGGCCGGCGCTGGCCGGCGCCGCGGCGCCCAACACGCGGTCGAGCCACGGCTCGACGTCACGGAACACCCGTGCGCGATGCGGCTCGTTGAAGATCTCGTGATAGAAACCGTCGTACACCCGCACGGTCACGTCGCCCGCGAGCGAGCGGCCGAAGGCCTCGCTCACCGGCCGCGACACGATGCGGTCGTCGCCGGCCAGCAGGAGCAGCAGCGGCACGCGGATGTGCCGTCCCTCGGCCAGGGTCGCCGCCTGCGCGGCCAGGATCTCGCGGTAGGCCCGCGGGCTCATCACCCGGTGATAGAGCGGATCGCTCCGCGCCGCCTGGCCCACGGCCGGGTCGGTCGAGAGGTGGGCGAGGTCGAGCCCGGTGGCGATCGGCAGCGACGGCAGCACCTCGACCAGCAGGCGCGCCATGGCCCGCTTCCAGCGCGGCACCGGCATCGCGACCGCGAGGAACGGACTCGAGACGATGGCGCCGGCCAGACCCTCCGGCTCGGTCTCCAGGTAGCGCAGCGTGACCAGGCCGCCGAAGGAGTGGCCGGCCACCAGCTGGGGCCCGTCCTGCTCGCCGGCGACCAGCTTGCGCAGCGCGGCGACGTCGGAGAGGAACTGGGCGAACCGCGACACGTGGCCGCGCTTGCCGGGCGAGCGCCCGTGCCCCCGCTGATCGAGCGCGTACACCGCCAGCCCGCGCGCGGCGAACCAGGCGGCCGGCTCCGCGTAGCGCCCGCTGTGGTCGCCGAAGCCGTGCAGCAGGATCAGCGCGCCCCGCGCGCGGCCCTCGGCCCTGGCGCGCCGCAGCGCGAGTCGCGCGCCGTCGGCCGCGGTCCAGACCTCCGCGTCGCCGAACCCGGCCAGGGTCAGCTCCCTTCCGCCAGCACGCGGCGCAGCGCGTCGAGCGCGGCCTGGGCCGCGCGGCGCCGGATCACCTCGCGATCGCCGGGGAAGACGAAGTGGAACGCCCGGACCTGTCCGGCCGCCAGCGCCGCGATCCACACGGTGCCCACCGGCTTCTCCACGGTGCCGCCGTCGGGCCCGGCGATGCCGCTCACCGCCATCGACACTTCGGCGCCGAAGGCCCGCGCGACGCCGGACGCCATCTGCCGCACCACCGCCTCGCTCACCGCGCCGTGGGCGGCCAGCGTGTCGGCCGAGACGCCGAGCCACCCGAGCTTCACCTCGTCCGCGTACGCCACCACGCCGCCCAGGAACACGCGCGAGCTGCCGGGAATCGCCGTCACGCGCGCGCCCAAGAGGCCGCCGGTGCACGACTCCGCCACCGCCAGGTGCTCCTTGCGCCGCTCCACCTCGGCGAGGATCGGCGCGGCGAGGTCCACGTCGCCCTCGCCGTAGCAGGTGGTCCCGATCAGCGGCCGCAGCGCCGCCGCCGCCTTCGCCAGCGCCGCCTCGGCCGCCTCGGCCGCGAGACCCCAAGCCGTGAGCCGCAGGTCGGTGCCTTCCGGGCTCGGCAGCCACGCCAGCGTGAGGTGCTCGCCCAGGAGCCGGGCGGGGTCGCCCACCTTGTCCGCGAGCGCGGACTCCGAGATGCCGGTCGTCCGCAACGTGCGCGAGCGGATGACCTCCGTGCGTCCGTGCGTCTGTGCGCCTGTGCGCCCGTCCCCCCGTGCCACCAGCCTCGGGATCACCTCGTGCTCGAGCAGGCCGCGCATCTCGCCGGGCACGCCGGGCAGCAGGATGGCCACGCGCCCGCGCTCGTCCTCCAGCCACAGGCCCGGCGCCGTGCCCCAGCGGTTCGGCAGCACCGTGGCCCCGTGCGGCACGTCGGCCTGGCGGCGGTTCGCGTCCGGCATGGCCCCGCGCCCCAGGCGCGCGAAGCGCTCCTCGAGCGCGGCCATGATGGCCGGATCGCGCACCAGCGCGCGGCCGAACACGCCGGCCACCGCGTCGCGGGTGATGTCGTCCAGGGTCGGGCCGAGGCCGCCGGTCACCACGACCAGGCCGGTGCGCTCGAGCGCGCCGGTCACGGCGTCGCGCACGGCGTCGGCCGCGTCGCCCACGGTGGAGCGGCGCGTGACGCGGATCCCCGCGGCCGCCAGGGCGCGGCCCGCCTCCGCCGCGTTCGTGTCCACCGTGAAGCCGAGCAGCAGCTCGGTCCCCACGGTCAACAGCTCGCAGTCCATGGCCTAGCGCGTCGGGGCGCGGAACAGCGCGCGGTACTTGTACAGGTAGACGGCGAACGAGTAGATGGTGAGCACGACCGCCAGGGCGAGCGTCACGGCCACGAAGGTGCCGTGGAACTCGTCCCAGGCGTCGCGCATCCGCCCGGTGAGGCCGGTCGTCACCAGGTAGTCCTTCCAGGCGAACCAGGCGATGGTGGCGCCGATGAAGAGGTACTGCAGGATGGCCTTGAGCTTCCCTTCCCGGCCGGCGGGAATGACGATCCCGCGCTTCTGCGCCTCCCAGCGGAACGCCGTCATCAGCAGCTCGCGGCCCACCAGCATCACCGCCACCCACAGCGGCAGGCTCCCCCACCAGGGGATGCCGTAGAGCACGGTGGGATGCCGGGTGATCCAGTAGATGGGCACCAGCGTGGCGATCAGCAGCGCCTTGTCGGCGGCGGGATCGAGGAGCTTGCCGAGGTCGGTGACCTGCTTGCTGCGCCGCGCGAGATAGCCGTCGATCACGTCGCTCACCGCGGCCGCGACGAAGATGACGAACGCGATGACCTTAGGCCAGTAGCCTTCGATGAACGGCAGGAGCGCGATGACCGGGGCGAGCCCGATGCGCGCGAGGGTGAGGACGTT
Source organism: uncultured Gemmatimonadales bacterium (assembly GCA_963718005.1). Classification (GTDB taxonomy): domain Bacteria; phylum Gemmatimonadota; class Gemmatimonadetes; order Gemmatimonadales; family JACORV01; genus Fen-1245. Next base: position 461,505 of record CAVQXV010000003.1, on the reverse strand, counting down.
GGGCAGGGTCCACATGCCCGGTCAGCCCAGCGACTTGAGAACCAGCTTGCTGACGGCCTTGAGCGTTTCGAACACTCCGTCGCCGGTGATGGCCACCGCTTCGTAGGTCGGCGCCCGCTCCACCCACTCGCCCGTGGGCAGCTGCCACACGAGGAACTCGCCCGACCAGTTGGGGTCGGCCGTCACGCGCTGGCGGTCCGGGTTCGAGAGCGGCCAGCCCGGGTTGAGCGAGGCCTGCAGGTCCTTGACCGGCGACGCGTTGGGGAGATCGCGCTTGTTGTACTGGATGACGAACGGCAGCTTGGTCAGGTCGTAGCCGTACTCGGCCATGTTGTCGTACAGGTTCTGCATGGACTCGATGTTCGCCTCCATCCGCTCGACCTGGCTGTCGGCGACGAACACGATCCCGTCCACGCCCTTCAGGATCAGCTTGCGGCTGGCGTTGTAGTACACCTGGCCCGGCACCGTGTAGAGGTGGAACCGGGTCTTGAAGCCGCGGATGGTGCCGAGGTCCACGGGCAGGAAGTCGAAGAACAGCGTGCGCTCCGTCTCGGTGGCGAGCGAGATGAGCTTGCCGCGCGTGTTGGGCTGCACCTTGCCGTACACGTGCTCGAGGTTGGTGGTCTTGCCGCCCAGCCCCGGGCCGTAGTACACGAGCTTGCAGTTGATCTCGCGCGACGCGTAGTTGATCATCGACATGGCGCGAGTCTCCCGTCAGTCCCCGAACAGCTTGTCGATCTCATCTTCCGCCTCTTTGGTGCCGAAGCCCTCGACCTTGGTGCTCTGGGTGCCGGACCGGTTGAACATGTCCTCGAACACCTGGGTGAGGATCTCGACCGTGCTCTTCATCTTGAGCCGCACCAAGCCGAGCGTGGTACGGCTGTCGAACAGCGCCACCAGGATCACGCGCCGCGCCACGTCGGCGAGGTACATGGATTCCTTCTCGCCCTGGTGGAACAGCGAGCTGAACTCGTGCTCGCCGATCATCTTGGCGAGCTGATCGTTGGCGCTGAAGTCCGCGGCGGTGAGCGAGGCGAAGGCCTGCGGGTCGAACTGGGGCGGCTCCCCCACGTTCGCGACCACCTGGCCGTTGCGGTCCACCAGCATCAGGCTCTTGACGTTGGTCTCCCGCAGCAGACCGCTCATGTGCTCAATGATGGTCTTGTAGTCTTCTTCGCGGAACGACCAGCTCGTGGCACCCGGCATCCGTGCTCCGCGGCTACGAGAGTTGCGCTTCCATGCGGCGAACGATGGCCTCCGCCCGGCGCCGCAGGGCGGGGTGCTCCTCCCAGGCGAGGTAGTCGCGCAGCACCTGCACCGCCTCGACCCCCGGGTGCCCGCTCAAATACCCCAACGCCGCCAGGCGGCGCAAGGGGCGGGCGCTGAACAGCGCCGACCGCCACTTCCCCATCGAGCGCTGGGCCAGCACGGCGCCCGCCAGGAAGCCCACCGCGACGGCCGCCCCGACGTACAGCCCCCGGTGCTTCACGGCCCCGGGAACCGGCGCCGCGCGCTCAGGGCCTGGGCGATGGTCTCGCCGTCGGCGTACTCCAGCTCGCCGCCCACCGGCAGCCCCCGCGCCAGCCGGCTCACCACCAGGTCGGGCGTGCGCTCGCGCAGGGTCCGCTCCACGTAGTGCGCCGTCGCCTCGCCCTCCACCGACGGATTGGTCGCGACGATCACCTCGCGCACCTCGGACCCGTTGGCCAGCCGCTCCAGCAGGGTCGGGATGTTCAGCCGGTCGGGCCCGACCCCGTCCAGGGGCGAGAGCCGGCCGCCGAGCACGTGGTAGCGGCCGCGGTATTCGCCCGCCCGCTCGATGGCCGCCACGTCCGACGCCTCCTCCACCACGCACAGCAGGCTCGCGTCGCGCCGGACGTCGGCGCAGATGGCGCACGGGTCCGCTTCCGTCAGGTCGCCGCAGCTCGAGCAGGCCCGGACCCGCTCGCCCAGCGCGGTCACGGCGCGGGCCAGGCGCGCCGACTCCTCACGGGGCTGCTTGAGCAGAAAGTACGTCAGGCGCTGCGCCGTCTTCCTGCCGATGCCGGGGAGCTTCGCGAACTCCGCGACCAGCTCCTCGATGGCGGACACGGCTACAACGAGAAGGGCAGTGGAAACGGCAGGACGCTCTGGACCTTCTTGACTTCCTCCTGGGCCAGGTCCGCCGCCCGCTTCTGCACCTCCGCCACCGCGGCCACGACGAGGTCCTCGAGCATCTCGACGTCGCCGCCGAGCAGGCTGGGATCGATGTGGACCTCCCGCACCTGCCCCCGGCCGTCGGCCGTCACCGTGACCATCCCGCCGCCGGCGGATCCCGTCACGGTGCGCTGCGCCAATTCGCTCTGGATGGCCGCCAGCCGCCCCTGCATCTGCTGCCCGTATTGCAGCAGCGCACGAAGATCAGTCATTGGAGGAAACCTAGGCCGGGCGGGGGTCCGTCGCAAGGCTAATCGAGAAGCTCCAAGTCCAAGCTATCCATAGCGCTACCGAGCGTCGGGTCCTTCTGCCGCAAGGCCTTGAGGCGCTCGGCCTTGGCGCCGGTCACGCTGACCCGCTGGGGTGGCGCCGGGGGGGCGGCCGCCTCCCTGACCGCCGCGCCGGGCCCCGGTGGAGGCGCGTCCGGGCGGGGCGCCGGAGGGCCGTCCGCGACGGTGACCCGGACCGCGGTCCCGAGCACGCGGCCGATGAGACCCTCGATGGCGGCGCGGCCCCGGGTGAGCCCCTCGCCGGTCATCGGGTTGCCGCCGAGCGGGCGCAGCCGGACGGCGGCGCCGTCGCACGCGACCGGCTCGGCATCCGCGAGGGCGCTCGCCATCATCGGCTTCTCGGCCCGTGCCGCCGCGAGCACGTCGGGCCAGGCGGCGCGCACCGCCTCCAGCGTGACCGGCGCGCCGGCGACCGGGGGCGGCGAGGGCGCGGCGATCGGAGCCTGGCGGCAGGCGCCGCCGCGGGCTCGCGGACGACGGGAGCAGCGTCCCGTACGACGGGAGCCGTCTGCCTTCTCGTCTCTCCCGACTGGGAACCACTGCCCCCCTTGGCGTCTGGCAACTTCCCCGAACTCTGCCCACTCAGCAGTTCCGCTATCTCCACGGTGCGATCCATGACCGTCCATCGCACCAGCAGCGTCTCCACCGCGAGCCGCGGGTTCTGGCCGCGGCGGATCGGCTCCTCCGTCTCCTGGAGGGCGCGGAGCATGCGCAGGACGTCGCCCGGCTCGAAGCCGGACGCGACCGTGGCGACGTGCGCGCCGAGCGACGACGAGACGCCCTCGGGCTTCCCGCCGAGCCGCGTGGCCAGCAGCGCGCGCAGCAGGTCGCCCGCGCCGTCGATGAAGGCGGTGAGGTCGAGGCCGGCCTCGACCAGCTTGGCCACGAACGGGAAGACGTCGGCGGCCCGGTGCTCCGACACGATCGCGAGCAGCTCGGCGAACAGCTCGTCGCCCACGAGCCCCAGGACTTCGCGCACCCGCGCCGCGGTGAGCGCGCCCTCGCCGAAGGCCGTGGCCTGGTCGAGGACCGAGAGCGCGTCGCGCAGGCCGCCGTCGGCCACCCGCGCGATGATCTCCACCGCGTCGTCGTCCGCGCTGCAGACCTTCCTGCGCGAGGACGGCGCGCACGCGGTCCGCGATGGCCTGCGGGCCGACCCGCCGGAAGTCGAACCGCTGCAGCCGGCTCATCACCGGCGCGGCGGCGTTCATGATCTTCTGCGGCTCGGTGGTGGCGAAGACGAAGTGGACGCCGCCCGGCGGCTCCTCGAGGATCTTGAGGAGCGCGTTCCAGGCGTCGCGCGTCAGCATGTGGGCCTCGTCCACGATGTAGACCTTGTGGCGGCCCTCCTGCGACGCGGCGTACATCGCGCGCTCCCGGAGGTCGCGCGCGTCGTCCACGCCGCGGTTGCTGGCGGCGTCGATCTCGACGACGTCGAGGCTGGCCGAGCCGGCCCAGATGCGCTCGCACGACGTGCACTCGCCGCACGGCTCGCCGGGCGCCGCGGTGGGCCGGCCGGCGTGCCGCGCCTCGCAGTTCAGGGCCATCGCGAGGATGCGGGCCGCCGTCGTCTTGCCCACGCCGCGCGGGCCGGCGAACAGGTAGCCGTGCGCCGCCTTGCCCTGCTCCACCGCGCCGCGCAGCGCACGCGCGACGTGCTCCTGGGCGATCAGCTCGGAGAAGAGGCGGGGGCGGTATTTGCGGGCGAGGGCCAAATACATATCAGAGTTGTCAGACCGCGGGTTGGCAGGTAACAGGACAGTTGCCAGACGCCAAGTTGCCAGTGGTTACCAGTTGGCAGTCGCGAGAAGACAGACCGGCTGCCAGCGCGGGTTTGAGTGCCCCAGGCTACCCGCCGCGACGCGAGACATCACTTAGCGCTGCTGCCTTCGGGGCCCTGACGCGGTTCGTGCGCCCTCGCCCGTCGGACCTGGGGCACCTCAAGGTAGCCTGTCGGCATCTGGGAGACCAGTTGCGAGCCCGCTGCCTATCTGAGCACTTCTCCTATGATCTCGATGGCTCGCTCGATGTCGGCCGCGCTCACGTCGAGGTGCGTGATCGCGCGCAGTCGCCGGGGCCCGAACGCCGTCACCAGCACGCCGCGCTCGGCGAGCTTCGGGATCACCGCGTCGGCCATGACTCCTTCGCGCGTCAGGTCCAGCATCAGGATGTTGCTCTCGGGCGCCAGCGGGCGCACCGCCGGATGCCCGGCGAGCCCGGCGGCCAGCCGCTTGGCGTTGGCGTGGTCCTCGCCGAGGCGGCCCAGGTTGTGCTCGAGCGCCCAGAGGCCGGCCGCCGTGAGGATGCCCGACTGCCGCATGCCGCCGCCGAAGCGCTTGCGGATCTCCCACACGTCGGCGCGCGCGGCCTCGGGGAACGCGAGGCACGAGCCGATGGGGCAGCCGAGTCCCTTCGAGAGGCTCACCATCACCGTGTCGGCCGGCGCGGCGAGGCGCGCGGGCTCGACGCCCAGCGCCGCGGCGGCGTTCCACAGCCGCGCGCCGTCCAGGTGCAGCGGCAGCTTCACCTCGCGCGCCAGCTTCCCGATGCCCTCGGCCACCGCGACCGGCATCACCTTCCCGCCCGCCGCGTTGTGCGTGTTCTCGATGGCCATCGCGGAGACGCGCGGATAGTGCGGCGACGCGGGCCGCAGCGCCGCGCGCAGCAGCTCGGCCGTCAGCACGCCGTCCGGCGTCTGCACCGGCCGCACCTGCACGCCCGAGTTCTCCGCCACGCCGGCGATCTCGTAGGTCAGGATGTGCGCGTTGGCCTCGAGCAGCAGCTCGGTGCCCGGACGGGTCAGCAGCCGGATGCCGCTCTGGTTGGCCTGCGTGCCGCTCGGGAAGAACAGCGCCGCTTCCTTGCCCAGCAGCGCCGCCACGCGCCGCTCGAGCTTCAGCGTGGTGGGGTCGTGGTCGAGGACGTCGTCGCCGACCTCGGCCTCGGCCATGGCGCGGCGCATCGCGGCGCTGGGGCGGGTCACGGTGTCGGAGCGGAGGTCTATCGAAGCGGGCATGGGCACTCTCGGCGAAGGACGCACGAACGCAGGGACGCACAGACGTACGGCACCGGCATGAGGCTCTTAGTGGAGGACCGCGCGCTGGGCGGCCTGGCGGCGCCGCAGTTCGTAGACCTGCGCGATCTGGCCGCCGATCAGGAAGACGAACGTCATGTAGTACACCCAGCCGACGAACAGGATGATCGCGCCCACGGTCCGGTCGCTCACCAGCTGGTCGGGCCGCACGAAGTTCCGGAAGTAGACGCCGAGCGCTTCCTGGGCGAGCTCGAATCCCACCGCGCAGGCCACCGCGGCCACCAGCGCCGTGTCCCAGCGCACGCGGTGCGACGGGGCGTACTTGAACACCATCATGAACAGCGCGATCAGGAACGCGAAGGCCACGATCTGGGCGGCGAAGAAACCGACGAAGCCGATGTGCCCCTCGGCGTCGAGCAGGCCCTCGCTCAGCAGCGTGTAGGCCGCGAACAGCAGTCCCGTGGCGCACACCAGGCCGGCGTCGTACACCTTGCCGCGCAGGAACGAGCGCGTCTCGCGGGTGTCGAACACCTCGCACAGCGTGGCCCGGAGCGAGCCGAACAGTCGCGTGGCGAAGAACAGGAACAGGGGGAAGCCGACCAGCGTGAGCTTGCCGCGCGAGCGCACCACGGTCTCGGTCAGGCGGAGGATGGGCCCGAACGGGTCGGGGCCGGCCTGCGGTCCGTAACTCGGCAGCAGGCGGCGGAGGTACTCGGTCACCTCGAGCTGCGAGGCGGTGGCCCGTGCGTTGAGGACGTACGCGGCCAGGGCGAGCACCACCAGCACGAACGGGATGGCGGCCAGCAGCACGTCGAACGCCAGGCCGCTGGCGAGGAACGGGACGTTCGCCTCCATCGCGCCTTCGTAGACGCGACGGACGAAGTTGCGGACGTCATGCCAGAGGAAGAGCCAGCGGCGCCGGTCCACCGCAGAGGCCGCGGCTACGCGCCCGGCTCCTCGTCCGGCGCGCGGCGCGCGGCCCGCCGCGCCTCGCGCGCGTCGGCCAGGCGGCGCTCCAGCTCCTCGCGGGCGCTCTGTGCCGTCTCGCGGCCGGCGTCCACCACGTCCCGGGCCGCCTGGCGCCCTTCCTTCACCGTGCGCTTGGCGCTCTCGAGCCGCTCCTCCACCTTCGCGCGCGCCTCCTCGTAGCCGCCCGCCACGAGGTCCTCGATCTCGTCCACCTTCTGGGACGCGAGGTCCTTGAGCTTGCGCGAGCGCGAGGCGAGGTCGGCGCGCAGCTCCACGCCGCTCATGGGCGCGAACAGCAGCCCGAGGGCCGCGCCGGCGGCCAGGCCCCACAGGAAGGGGACCACCACCGAGCCGCGCCGCTCCGTCACTTCGTCGTCGTCATCGTCGTCGTGGTGCCGCGCCATGGTTGCTCCCTATTCGCCGGCTTCGGCGTCGTCCGGCGCCGCGGTCACCGCGGCCGCGGGCTCGCCGCGCCGGATCGGTGCCGGCTTCACGTGCCGGGCGACCATCTCCGCGCTGCCGTTGACCTTCAGCGTCTTGAGCAGGAACGCGAACTGCTCCTCGAGCGCCGCGCCGAGGCCGGCCCGCACCACCTCGGGCAGCCCCCACCATTCCTTCTTGAAGGGGCCGATGGCCTTCTTGCGCGTCTTGTAGAAGAACTGCTCGTCGGTCTCGCCCGCCTTGCGCTCGCCGGCCGCGTTGGTGCGCAGCCAGTCGTACAGCTTGGCCTTGAACGCCGCCGGCGTCGCCGGGTGGTCGAACAGCAGGCTCTGGAACGCGGTGGCGAGGTGGATCTCCGCCGTCTCCATCTCCGGGAACTTGCCGAAGGCGCTGTTCGGGAGCGTCGAGGCGCCGTGCTGCACCGCGCCGGCCATCGCGTACTTCTCCCGCGCGTCGCGCGAGAGCCGCCGCAGCGTCTCGAAGTCGATGCTCACGTCGGCGATCGAGCCGTCGGGCAGCACCACGCCGCCGTGGCTGGTGCCGGTCTGCACGCTGATCTTGGACGTGCCCACCAGCGAAGCGCCCCGCGCCTTCAGGGTCTTCTGGTACCCGTCCATGAAGGCGTGCTGCTCCTCGATGGTGCTGTTCTTGCCGCCGACCTCGCCGATCTCGGCGCCGATCGATATGGTGACGCCCTTCGGCTCCTCGCGGCGGATCGCCTCCGTCAGCTCGGCCGCGCGCTCGTAGTTCACGCGCTGCTGGGTGTCGAGCGTGGGCTGCTTGAGGTCCACCAGCGTCGAGGTGTCCACGTCGATGTTGTAGAAGCCCGCCGCGACCGCTTCCTTGACCAGGACCTTGATCGCGCCGACCTCGCCCTCCGGATCCGTCGCGTACTTCTTGGCGTTGACCTGGAAGTGGTCGCCCTGCACGAACAGCGGGCCGCGGAAGCCCTCGCGCAGCGCCGCGGCCAGCAGCACCGACACGTACTCGGCCGGCCGCTGGTCGGTGTACGCCATCTCGGAGCGCGCGATCTCGCAGATGAACGCGCCGGCCTCGAGCGCCCGCGCCGCGCGGAACAGGGCCCGCGCCGAGTCGTAGACGAGGCCGCGGAGGTTGATCGCCGGCACGGTGAAGCCGTGCACCGCGCCCCGGCCGCGGGCCATGTACAGCTCGTGAATGGACGCCGCGCGGACGCCGACCACCTGGCCGATCTCCCACAGCAGCCAGCGCGCCGTCTCGCGCGTCGCCGTGTCGCCGAACACCGCGCCCCAGACCAGCTTGTCGGTGGCCGGACCGGCCACGACGTTCGGGCGCGGCACCGCGACCTTGCCGGCATCGTCCACGGTCACGGCGCCCGCGTAGGGCTCCAGCAGCTTGCGTGCGATATCCTGCATGACGACTCCCGCCATCGAGGTTGGACCGACTCCGAAACAGGGAATGTAGGGCGGCCTCCCGGGGGCGTCAAAAGCAATTGCGGCCGCGGGTTGCGGGCCGCGCACGCTCCCGTCGAGATTGCCTCTTCGCTCGCGGTACCGACGCCACTTCCACGGCCGAGTCGCGCATGACCGACGCCGCATTCCCGTACGACACCCACCTCGACGTCCTGCACGGGGCGCTCGAGACCGTGGACGTTCCCGCCCTCGTGGCCGCGTGCCGGCATCGGTGGTACAACCAGACCCTGTGCCAGGTGAACGACGCCGTGGTGCGGCTCGGCGTGGTGCAGGGCGAGTACCACTGGCACCACCACGACGTGGAGGACGAGTTCTTCTACGTGGTCAGCGGGCGGCTGCTGGTGGACCTGGAGGAGCGCACGGTGGAATTGCGGCCCGGCCAGGGCATGGTGGTGCCGCGCGGCGTGGAGCATCGCACCCGGGCGCCGGAGCGGACGGTGATGCTGATGGTGGAGCGGGCGACGATCGTCCCGACGGGGAGCTGAGCCTGCCGCGCTCCGGGAGCGCACCGGCGCGGGTGCTGGAGTACCGGCTGCCCGGCGAGTGGGGCGAGTGGACCGTGCTGGTCGGCCTCTCGGACGCCGACAACGACCGCCTCAGCATCAAGCTCGCGCACCAGGACGACTGGTGGTTCCACGTGCGCGGGATGCCGGGCAGCCACGTGATCCTGCGCGCCGCCGAGAAGGTCGAGCCCGACCGCGCGACGCTGGAGCGCGTCGCCGCCATCGCGGCCTATCACAGCAAGGCGCGGAGCGGCGGCGTGGTCGCGGTGAGTTGCACCCGCGCCAAGTACGTGACCAAGCCGCACGGCGCCAAGCCCGGCACCGTGCAGATCCGCAAGGAGACCGTGTTCAAGGTGCGGCCCGAGCTGCCCGAGGTGACGCCGCCTCAGGCGCCCGCGACCGGCTGAGGCCGACGCCGAACCGCTCGCCGTCTCGCCGGTGGGCCGCGTGAGGTTTGCCCTACGCCGCGGCGGCGCAGTCTCACACGCGACGCGACGCGATGACCGATGTTCCCCGCCCCGCGCGGCGCCTAGCTTCAGCGCCGATGGCAACGACCTTCGTGATCTTCGCTCGTCTGGTGCGCCGCGTCGATCGTCGCCGCGTACGTGCACTCATCGTTGGGTGCGCTACGAGGTGGCCGAACCGTCGACGATGGACGTGCTCCAGGTGCTGCCGCTCTACGAGCCGGCTCCAGTCGGCGTCGAGGCCGCGCAGAACGACTGAGGGCTCGCCTCTACACCTCCACCACCAGCCCGTCGTACGCCGGCTCGATGCCCGGCGGCAGCTCCGCCAGCAGCGCCGCGTGACCCGTCTCGTGCGTGAGGTGCGTCAGGTAGGTGCGCTTCGCCCCGACGGCCCGCGCCGTCTCCACCGCCTCCGGAATCGAGAGGTGCGTGGGATGCGGCCGGTGGAACAGCGCGTTCACCACCAGCACCTCGAGCCCCGCCAGCGCCGCGCGCTCCGCCGCCGGCACGACCTTCACGTCGGTCAGATACGCCAGCCGCCCGAACCGGAAGCCCAGCACCGTGCTCGGCCCGTGCGAGAACTGGAGCGGCAACACCCGGACCCCCGCCACCACGGTCTCGACGCCGGGCTCGAGCGCCGTCGCCACCACGTCGGGCCGCGACGAGCCGGGAATGGGCCGCGCGTGCGGATCGAAGATGTAGTCGAAGTGCTGCCGCATCCGCTCCAGCGCGTCGGCCGGACCGTAGAGCGGCAGCTGGCCTCGGCCGTGCCCGGAGAGCGCCCGCAGGTCGTCGATGCCGTGCACGTGGTCGGCGTGGTCGTGGGTGTAGAGCACCGCGTCCACCGCCCGGATGCCGGCCGCCAGCATCGAGATCCTGAGCTCGGGCGGCGTGTCTATCAGCATGCGTCGCGCCGTCCGCCTGGAGCACGGCGCAGCTGCGGTTGCGCTTGTCCCTGGGATCGGTCGAGGCGCACACGGCGCAGGTGCACCCGATCTGCGGAACGCCGAACGACGTGCCCGTGCCGAGGAAGGTGAGCCGCACGCGCTACACCTCCTCGACCTTCACGAGGTTGGTCGTGCCCGGCACGTCGAACGGCACGCCCGCCGTCACCACCACGCGGTCGCCGCGCTTGGCGAGCCCCCGCTCCAGGATCAGCCCGCGGGCCGCGTCGAGCATCGCCTCGTAGCGCGGCGCGCCGTCGCACCGCATCGGCATCACGCCCCACACCAGCGCCAGCTGCCGGCAGGTGCCCTCCGTGTCGGTGACGCCGAGGACCGGCACCGGCGGCCGGTTGGCCGCCACCATCCGCGCGCTGAACCCGCTCTTGGTGAACGTCACGATGAGCGCGGCGCCGAGCATCCGCGCCGCGGCCACCGCCGCCGCCGCGACGGCGTGCTCGCTCCGGGCCGGCGCCTCGGGCGCGAGGTCGAGCCACTCCGGCGCGGCCCGCCAGCCGGGGTCGCCCTCGACGGCCCGGATGATCCGGTCCATCGCCTCGACCGCCTCGCGCGGGTAGGCGCCGATCGCCGTCTCCTCCGAGAGCATCACCGCGTCCGTCCCGTCGAGGATGGCGTTGGCCACGTCGGACGCCTCGGCCCGCGTGGGCCGCGGGCTCCGCACCATGGACTCCAGCATCTGCGTGGCGGTGATGACCGGGCGCCGGTGGGTCACCGCGACCCGGATCACCCGCTTCTGCGCCAGCGGCACCAGCTCGAAGGGCAGCTCCACGCCCAGGTCGCCGCGCGCCACCATCACCGCGTCGCTCGCGTCGGCGATGCGCTCCAGGTCGTCCAGCGCCGTGTCCTTCTCGATCTTCGCCACGATCCGCACGCCCGAAGGCAGCAGCGCCCGCAGCGCCGTGACGTCCTCCGCGCGGCGCACGAACGACAACCCGACGTACTCGACCGCGTGCTCGACGGCGAACGCCGCGTCGGCGCGGTCCTTGTCCGTCAGCGCGGGCGCCGACACCGCGACGCCCGGCAGGTTGATGCCCTTGCGGCTGGTGATCTGCCCGCCGAAGCGCACCTTCGCCTCGACGCGGGGCCGCCGCACCGCCACCACGTCGAGCGCGATGAGGCCGTCGGCCACCAGGATCCTCGCGCCCGGCGTCACGTCCGCCGCCAGGTCGTAGGTGGTGGGGATCTCGCCGGCGCCCGCCGTTCCCTCCGGCGCGAGCACCGACGCTCTGCCCCGGCACGAGGTCCAGCGGCGCGGCCAGATCGCCCACCCGGATGCGCGGACCCTGGAGGTCGAGCAGCACCGCGACCGGCTTGCGGGCGGCGGCCGCCGCCGCGCGCGTGGCCTCGATCAAGGACGCGTGCTGCTCGGGGCTCCCGTGGCACGCGTTGATCCGCGCCACGTCGAGCCCGGCGGCCACCAGCGCGCCGACCTGCTCCGGCGATGCCGTGGCGGGGCCGAGCGTGGCGACGATCTTGGTGCGGCGGATGTTCAGGAGCGCTCCTTGAAAGGCCGGGTGAGGCTCAGAAGATAAACTCCACCCCCAACCTCACCAGCCTCGGCGGACCGTAGTAGAACAGCGGCTGGTAGAAGTCGCGCGCCGCCGCGACGTAGAGCGGCAGCAGCTCGCTCTGGCCCGCGATGTAGCCGTCGTGGTTGGTGTCGGCCCAGCCGCGGTAGCGCGGCGACTCGTACGGGATGGCCTGCGGATTGGCCCGGTAGGCGGCGAGCGCCGCCGCCTGGATCTCCGCCTCGCCCGCGCTCGGCGTGCCCACGTCGCGCCGCACGGCGATGATGTTCCGCGTGTTGAGCAGGTTCCGCACGTCGAGGTACAGGCTGCCGCGCGCGCCGGCGATGCTGATCGGGCGCCGCAGCAGCGCGTCCAGCGTGTACTGCGACGGGAGGCGCTCGCCGTTGATCGGCCCGAAGAGCGTGTCGCCCGCGGCGTTGGTCCTGGTGTACGGCAGCCCGCTGGCGAAATGGATGATCGCCGCGCCCTCCCACGCGCCGAACGGCCGCACGCCCAGCACGCGCGGCCCGGCGCCCTCCGGCGAGCGGGCCTGCCCGACCACCGTCAGGCCGTGGCGCTGGTCGTAGTCGAGCGGGACCTCGGACCTGCCGGGGTAGATCGTGTCGCCGCCCAGCGTGTCCACCACCGGACGCTGGAACGCGGTGCTCGCCGAGGCCGTCGCCCACTGCAGGGTGTACGCGACGCGCACCCCCCACCAGTCCTTGAGCTCGCGCTCCCACAGCAGCTCGACGCCCTTCACGCAGCCGTAATCGGCGTTGCCGAAGATGGTGGAGTCGGGGTTCAACCCGTAGGGCACGCTGGCCACCAGGCCCGTGAGCTGCTTCACGTAGGCGTTGACGCGCAGCGACGTATTCGGCCGCGGGCCGGGCCCGCACGCTGAACTCGTACTGGGTGCTCTGCTCGAAGCCGAGGTTGGGATTGCCGACCCGGAACCGGCCGGTGCGCGTCGTGTCCTCGAACGCCGCGTCCACCATGTACTGGTAGTCGGGCGCCTGGCTGAACCGGCCCCAGCTCGCCACGAAGGTGGCGCCGTGCAGCACCGCCGAGACGGCGAAGCGCGGATTGAGGCTGGAGCGCGCCGTGATCTGGCCGCCCGCCAGCGTGGCGTGCGGATCGAAGGTGTCGTAGCGGAGACCGAAGGTCAGCGCCAGGTCCTGGTTGCGGACCTGCGTCTCGGCGTAGGCGGCCGCGCTGGTGGGCGAGAAGTCGGACGCCGTCGCGGGCGGCACGGTGTCGCCCACCGGCAGAAAGGCGAGCGTGCGCTGGAACGTCTCGACCCGCTGGCGCACCAGCTCGCCGCCCACGTACAGGTCGGCGTCGTGCGAGAGCCCCAGGTCCACGTCGAGCTGGGAGCGGAGCTCGGTGAACCGGTTCCAGTCGATGTCGCCGCGCGAGGCGCCGCCCAGGAAGAAGGCGGGCACGCCCCACGGCGTGTTGGAGCTGAAGTCGGGCTGGGAGAAACCGGGCACGGCGCCGCGGGCCGTGACGGTGTCCCGCGCGCGCGCCAGCGACTCACCCAGGAACGAGAACCCGCGATCGGCGAACGCGCCGAACCGGTACGACACCGGCTCGTCGAGCGTGCCACGCATGTATTCCCGCGTGAAATACCCCGCCCGCAGGTCCGCCAGGATCGGCGTGGACATGGACGGCGGCGACACGAGCTGCAGGTGCCCCGATACCAGGTTGCCCGTCAGCCGCTGGGCGGGCGCGAACGACTGGTCGTACTTGAAGGCCTGGTCGTAGAGCAGTTGCTGGCCGTCGGAGTGCAGCACGAACAGCCGCAGAGCCTGCCGGCCCGCGAACGGCACGGTGAGCTTGGCGGCGGCGTCCACCTCCTGGCCGGCGTTGTGCGGCAGCATGTACGGCTGCGAGGTGCGCGGGTCGCGCGGGTCGGTGGGCGCCGGAGCGTTCACCGGGTCCGCGTCGAGGCGGCCGGTCGCGTCCACGGCGGCCATCAGCTTCGCCCCGCCCACCAGCGGCCCGTCGGCCTCGAGCACCGCGCGGTCGAGCCCGTGATCGAGCGACGCGCCGAGGCCGCGGTCGGTCTCGTAGGCCGCCCTGCCCGACCACCGGTCGCCGCCGTCCTTGGTCACCACGTTGATGAGCCCCGACAGCGCCTGCCCGTACCGCGCCGAGAAGCCGTTGGTGACCAGCGACGCCTCGGTCAGGATGTCGGGCGGGATGTTGAGGCCGAGGGTCCCGGTCGAGGCGTCGAGCTGGTTCTTGAGCCCCAGCCCGTCGATGATGAACGCCTGCTCGCCCAGCCTCCCGCCGCGGTAGCTGTCGCCCACGGCGCCGGCCGAGAGCGCGACGGCCTCCTCCAGCGTGCTCACCGGCAGGTGGCGCAGGTCGTCGGACGTGATGTGCTGCACGGTGGCCGTGGCCAGCGGGTCCAGCACGGCGTCGGGCGCGACCTCGACCGCGACGGCGCCGAGCTGCACCGCCTGCGAGGCGAGGGGGAAATCGAGCCTGGTCTCCTCGCCCGAGCGCACCGGGACGCTGTCGCGGATCGCGGTGGCGAAGCCGATCAGCCGCACCGTGACGCGGTGGAAGCCGCTCTGCACGCCGCGCACCTGGTAGGCGCCCGCCGAGTCGGTGAGCGCCGCGAGCCGCCCGTCCACGAGCACCTGCGCGCTGTGGAGGCCGGACTGCGACGCCTGGTCGCGCACGTGTCCCGCGAGCGTGCCGGTGGACTGGGCTCGGGCCGGTCGCGCCTGGGCGAGGCCTGCCGCCAGGGCCGCCACAACGCCGAGCAGCGCCGGGGCTCTCACGGCAGCCGGTAGAGCCACAGGTCGGGGAAGACGCCGGGACCGGCGGCCTGGACCACGAGCCGCGTACCGGAAGGGGACAGCGCCGGCTGGCTCAGCTGCTCCGCGCCTGGCGGCACGATCAGCGTACGCGTGTTCGCGGCGACGTCCACCCGGTACAGGTCGGTGCCGCCGAAGGCGACCAGGAGGTTGCCGCGGACCTGGACCCCGCTCGCCGCGCCCGCGCCGCCGAAGTCGTACCACGGGCTCGGCGTCCCTCCGCCTCCGCCCGTCGCGAGGCGGTACACCACGCTGTCGCCCGGCAGCGTGAAGTACAGCGCGCCGGCGGAGTCCACCGCCAGCGAGGTGGCGCCGGCGGTGCCGGGGATGACGGTGGCCACCGCCGAATCGCCCACGAAGTCCAGGCGCTCGATCCACAGCGGCGTGGCGATCGTGTCCACCGGCAGCGGCGCCACCGTGAAGGTCAGCTGCTCGGCGATGTAGACCAGCGCGCCGTCGGGAAGCCACCGCAGGCTCCCGGCGCTCCCGTGCAGCACGCCGCCCGCGTCCGTGTACGGGAAGCGCCGCACGACGCGGCCCGGATCGGGCGCCGCCATCGTCGCCACCACCAGCTCGATGACGGGCGCCGCCGCGATGACGGGCGAGCTTTCACGCAGGTACGCGAGGCGCCCACCGCCGCCGGCCGCCGGCTCGCGCAGCAGCGAGGTGGAGTCGGGGTCGGAGAGATCGTGGCACACGACCCGAACGAGGTGGCCGCCGTCCGGCGGCAGCACGCCCAGGCACTGGTCCAGGTTGGGCTGGCCGGACGAGAGGGAGTAGATGATGCCCGAGTCGCCGGGGAGCCAGGCGGGCTCGACGTCACCGCTCGGGTTGAAGGTGATGCGGCTCGGACTGGCGGAGTCGAACGGCGCGTTGGGCTCGGCGTACCCCGCGAACGGCTGCGCGTGATCGCACGCCGCCAGCCCCAGGAGCGCGGCCAGCGCGAGCGGCACCGCGACCGGCCGGCTCACCGCCGCTCGCCCGGGAACGTCACCCAGCCCTTGCCCTCGTGTCCGAACACGAACGCCCCCGGATGCAGCGTCTCGGCGAGGATCTCCAGCGATTCCACCAGCCGCGGTCCCGGGCGGTGGAAGTAGGCGTTGCCGTCGGCAAGATATACCCGCCCGTCCCGCACGGCGCGAAGGTCGCGCCAGCCCGGGGCCGACGTGAGCGGACCCATCTCCTCGGCCGTCCGCACGAGGTCGAATCCGCACGGCGAGACGAGAACGACGTCGGGGTCCGAGGCGCGCAGCGCCTCCCAGGTCATCCACGGCGAATGGCGGCGCGCCTCGCCGAACAGGTTGACGCCGCCGGCGAGGGCGACCAGCTCCGGCATCCAGTTCCCGGCGGCCATCAGGGGCTCGATCCACTCGACCACGGCCACGCGCGGGCGGTCCGGCAGGGCGGCGGCCCGGCGCTCGACCGCCGCCACCCGCTCGCCGAGCCGCGCCACCAGCGCGTCACCGGCCGCAGATACGCCCAGCGCCTCCGCGACCCGCCGGATGTCCACCCACACGTCGGCGAGGCCGTTGGGCTCGAGCGCGAGGATCCGCGCCGGGCGATCGGTGAGCTCGCACACGGCGCGCTCCACGTCGGCCGGGCTCACCGCGCACACCTCGCACTGCGTCTGGGTGATGATGAGGTCGGGCTGGAGCCGCTTCAGCAGCTCGGCGTCCACCTCGTAGACGGACAGCGCGCGCCGCAGGCGGTCCTTGAGGGCCAGGTCCACCGCGCGGCTGCTGCCCGAGGTGACGAACGCCGGCCGGCTCACCGCCGGCAGGCTGCGCACGCTCGGCGGCCAGTCGCACTCGTGCGAGCGCCCGACCAGCGCCGCCTCCTGGCCCAGCGCGCACACGATCTCGGTGCTCGACGCGATCAGCGAGACGACGCGCGGCACGCCGTCCTAGGTGCCATGGGTCGGGAAGGCGCCCAGCACCCAGCGGCGCCAGCGCTCGTGGCGCTGCATGGCCAGCACGTAGGGACGCTCGCGCGGCAGCTCCTTGGCGCGCAGCAGGGCGAGGAGGGCGCTGCGCTCGGCGGGCTCCCAGCGCTCGAGGTCGGGCACCAGGTCGGCCACCGGCGCCAGGCGCTCGGGCACCGCGCCGGCGCCGAGGGCGCGCGCGACGCGCCGCGCCGCGGCGGCCACGGCCCGGGCGCGGTCGCCGCCGTGGCGCAGGCGGATGGCCCGCGTGACGGCGAGCCCCACCCGCCGCACGTCCACGTCGGCGAAGTCCTCGGGCCGCGTGCCGTCGGTCGCGAGCAGCATGTCGCTCCGGGCCAGCCGGCGCAGCAGCTCCGGGCTGCTCCGCGCCCCGGCGCGCCGCGCGAGCCGCGCGGCCTCGGCGTCGGCCAGCGCCCGCACCGGCCGCGCCAGGGACCGGAAGCCGAGCTTGTAGTAGAACCAGAACGAGCCGGCCTCGATGCCCTCGGGATTCTGGTGGCCGAGCTGGTAGCGCCGCATCACGAAGCGGCGGGCGCCGAAGTGGTGGTGGAACACGGCGCAGAAGCGGTGGAACACGTACGGCGACTCGCCGCCGCGGTAGGTGGGGAAGATGTTGATCCCGATGTCGGCGCGGCCGAACAGCAGGACCGCGTAGCCGTAGCCGATGGGCACGCCGTTCTTGACGAGCAGCGCGCCGTAGTCGCTCTCCAGGGTGAGCCGCAGCTCGGGCACCAGGCCGATGACGTAGATCTCGAGCCCGCGGCCCGCGTCCACCCGGTACACCTCGCGGCGGTGCGCGTGCACGATCACGTGGAACTCGCGCTCGCGCTGCGACAGGGCGGCGCGCGCCGCGTCGATCACCCGGTCGGCCCGCTCCGGCGAGAGCAGGCGCAGCGCGCCGGGCGGCCGCAGCACTTCCCGCGCGAAGTCGGCCGGGCGCTCCGAGAGCAGGCGGCGGTGGAAGTACGGCGCGCGCCGGCAGCCGCGCGTGCGTGACCGAGTCCCGGCACCCCGCCAGGTCCCAGCGGAGCGGCAGGTTCAGCGACTCGAACAGGTGCGCCTCGAGCTTGGGCGCGAGCCGCTGCGCGGCCAGGACGTCGAGCAGCCACCCCAGGTCGGTGCGCCGGTCCGGCCCCTTGGCCGCGCGGATCCACTCCCAGGAGGGCACGTCGTCGTCGTCGAGGCCCTCGTTCTCCGCCCAGGCCACCACCAGCGAGAGCAGGGCCGCCACGTCGTCCCAGGCCCGCCGCCGGTAGGCGGGCCAGTCCACGTCCACGGCGCGGCCGTAGCGCGCGCGGAGCCAGCGGGTCATCGCGTAGTTGAAGGGATAGTGGTAGGTGGTGCCGGCGATGCCGGTGTTGCGCAGCTCCTCGCGCCGCGGCCCCACCAGCCGCTCGAAGCCGGCCAGCTCCCGCTCGGCGCGCCGCAGCTCCGCCGCGGTGCGCGGGAAGGCGCGGACAAAACAGAGGCGCTCGTGACGCGCGATCAGCGCGTCGGCCGACGCCACGCTACGCGCACTCCCGCTCGACCACCGCGCGGAACAGCTCCGACAGCCGCCGCGTGACCGGCCGCTCGGCGGGCAGCTTCTTCCCGTCGAGGCAGTCGATCCCGACCACGTCGTACGGCGTGCTGGTCAGGAACAGCTCGTCCGCGTCGCCCAGCTCGGTGGCGAAGACGGGCGTCTCGCGGCACGGGATGCCGTGCTCCCGGCACAGGTCGAGCACCACGGCGCGGGTGATGCCGGGCAGGATGTAGTTGGAGAGCGGCGCGGTGCGCACCTCGCCGTCGAACACGGCGAAGAAGTTGCTCAGCGACCCCTCCTGCACCACGCCGTCGCGCACGAACAGCCCCTCGTGCGCGCCGAGCTCCTTGGCGCGCTGCGCCGCCATGGAGTTGGGCACCAGGCTCGTCACCTTGATGTCGCAGCGCGACCAGCGCACGTCGGGCTCGAGGATCGCGATGGCCCCGGGTCCGTCGAACGCCGGGTTCTTGGTGAACGCCCAGGCCATCCCGAACACGGTGGGATGGGTGTCGGCCGGCGGGAAGACGTGCGAGCGCGGCGCGGTGCCCCGCGTGATCTGGAGGTAGATCAGCGCGTCGCCCGTCAGGCCGTTCTCCTTCAGGAGGCGCGCCGGCACTTCCTCGAGGGGCGTGATGTGCGCGCCGATGCGCGCCTTGGCGCAGCTCGAGGCCAGGCGCGCGAAGTGCTCGGAGAGGAGGAAGATCTTCCCGTGGTAGGCGCGGATGATCTCGTACACGCCGTCGCCGTACGTGAAGCCCCGATCCAGCGGGCTGATGAGCGCCTTGTCCTGCGGCAGGTACTGCCCGTTGAGGTAGACGGTAGTCATGTGGAGCAACCTATCCCCTGAGCTAGCGGCGCCGCCAGATCGCCCAGCTGTCCACGACGTCCTCGCCGCGGACCACCTGGTAGGCGTCGAACATGGCCGCCGTCAGGCACGAATGGTTCGGCAGGATGCGGACCTTCTCTCCCACCGTGAAGCGCCCTTCCACGTCGGCCGGCGCGTCGCCGCCGACCATCCCGTGCTCCTGCGACATCCCCCGCACGCTGAGCCGGGGATCGAGCCGCTGGCCGGCGAGCCCCTCGACGACCGGGCCGAAGCCCCGCGCCAGCGCCGGATCGTGCGGGCCCGGGTCCTTGGAGAGCGCCAGGGCGCCGGCGTCCACCACCACGTGGCCCGCGCCGGCCTGGTGCGACACCACGCTGGCCAGCACGGTGACGGCGCAGTCTTCCGCGGCGCACACGCCGGCGGCCGCCTGCATGAAGTCGTAGAAGGCGTAGTTGCCGGGCCGCACCTCGCTCACGCCCTCGAGCCGCTCCACCGCCGACATGGCCGGCGTCGAGCCGACGCTGACGCCCGGCACGCGCACCCCCTCGCCCTCGAGCAGGGCGGCGAAGCCGACCATCGCCGCGCGCTCCCGCTCCGCGACCGCGGCCCGCTCGAGGTTGGAGTGGGCGTGGTAGCTGTGCCCCGCGTGGGTCAGGAGGCCGTCGAACGCCACGCCGCGCTCGCCCGCCAGGCGGCGCGCCAGCGCGACGCTCGCCGCCGAGCCGGGGTCCACGCCCGAGCGGTGATGCCCGGAATCCACTTCCAGCCAGGCGTGCAGCGCGATGCCGGCGGCGCGCCCCGCCGCGCCGAGCGCGGCCAGCGCCTCGGCCGAGTCGAGGGTGACCCGGAAGGCGATGCGGCGCGCGAGCGCCACGACCTCGTCCAGCCGCCCCACCACCAGCGGGAAGGCCCACGTGACGTCGGTGAAGCCCCCGTCGGCGAACGCCTGGGCCTCCGGCAGCGTGGCCACCGTGATGCCGCGGGCGCCGCGCGCCAGCTGCATCCGGCCGACCTCGAGGCACTTGTGGGTCTTGGCGTGCGGGCGGAGCGCCACGCCGAGGCTGCGCGTGCGCTCGGCCATCCGGTCGAGGTTGCGCTCGAGCACGTCGAGGTCCAGCAGGAGGGCGGGCGTCGGCAGGTCGCCGACACGCGAACGGCGCGGCATCAGTCGAAACTGGTGCCGCGCCGCGGAAACCTCAATGCCTTACTTGGCGAACCCGCTCGGCATCTGGAGCAGGAAGAACTTGTTCCCGTCGAGGTCCTCGAAGTTCGCGAGGATGCCGCCCCACCGTTCCTTGCGCGGCTTCAGCGTGAACTTGACCTTCTTCTTGAGCAGGCCCTTGTAGGTCTTCTCGATGTCGTCCACCAGGAAGCTCACGCCGGTCTTGATGCCCACCAGCTTCTTGGCCTGCTTGTTCCACGGCGTGGTGAGCGAGAGCGTGGTCCGCCCCGCCCCGCAGTCGAAGCACACCCAATCGTGCTTGCGGTCGAAGAAGCACAGCCTGAGGCCGAGCTTGTCGCGGTAGAACCGGAGGGCCTTGGCGAGGTCCTCGACGACGACGGTGACGTTGCCGATCTGCGTGATCATGGGCCGCCCAGCCTTTAGAGGAGCTTCCGTTCGTGCGCGACCCGCTCGAGCTCCTCGCGGAACTTCGGGTGGGCGATGTCGATCAGGGCGCGGGCGCGCTGCCGCACCGTCTTGCCGAACAGGTACGTGGAGCCGTACTCGGTCACCACCCACCGCACGTCGGCCCGGGTAGTGACGACGCCCGCGCACGGCGAGAGGCAGGGCACGATGCGCGACAGCTGGCCGCCCTTGGCGGTCGAGGGCAGCGCGATGATCGGCTTGCCGCCGCGGGAGCGCGAGGCCCCGCGGATGAAATCGGTCTGGCCGCCGAACCCGCTGTAGAACATCTGGCCGATGGAGTCGGACGACACCTGGCCCGTGATGTCGATCTCGATGGCCGAGTTGATGGCGACCATGTTGTCGTTCTGCGCGATGACGAAGGGATCGTTGGTGTACGAGTTGGGGTGCAGCTCGACCACCGGGTTGTCGTGCACGAAGTCGAACAGCCGCTTGGTGCCGAGCAGGAAGCCCGAGATCACCTTGCCGCGGTGCAGCGTCTTCCGCTCGCCGGTGATGACGCCCGCCTCGATCAGGTCCACGATCCCGTCGGCGAACATCTCGGTGTGGACGCCGAGCGCCCGCCGGTCGGTGAGGTCGCGCAGCACGGCGTCCGGAATGCCGCCGATGCCCATCTGCAGCGTGTCGCCGTCGTCGATCAGCTCGGAGACGTTGTGGGCGATGCCGTCGGTGATCTCGTCGCCGGGCTCGACGTGCAGCTCCATCAGGGGGCGCGAGGTCTCGACGACCGCGTTGAACTGGCGCACGTGCAGGAAGGCGTCGCCGTGCACCCGCGGCATCTGCTCGTTGACCTCGGCGATGACGTGCCGCGCGTGGCGGGCGGCGTCGAGCGTGTGGTCCACGCCCACGCCGAGGGAGCAGAAGCCGTGCGCGTCGGGCGGCGAGACCTGGATCAGCGCGACGTCGAGCGGCAGCGTGCCGTCGCTGAACAGCCGGGCGACCTCGCCCAGGAAGATCGGCGTATAGTCGGCGCGGCCCTCGTTCACCGCCTTGCGGGCGTTGGCGCCGATGAACATGGCGTTGTGCCGGAAGTGGCCTTCCATCTCCGGCGACATGTGCGAGGCGCGCCCCATCGTCAGCAGGTGCACCACCTCGACGTCCTTGAGCATCGGCGCGCGCGCCGACAGCGCGTCCACCAGCGGCTCGGGAACCGCGCAGCCGGGATGGATGTACACCCGGTCGCCGCTGCGGACGGCCTTCACCGCTTCCTCGGCCGTGCAGATCAGCGACCGATAGAACTCGGACCAGCTGGTGCGAGCGTGCGCGTTCGCGGGCGGCGCTGCGACGGCAGGCATGTTCTCTCCCCCATGGCGACGAAGATGCGCGTTCACACCTACCCCATCCGCAATTTCTGTGCTCGGGTGGGGAAGCGCGGAACCGGCCGCATCCCGGGGTTCGAACGAATGTTCGACGACTTACGTCGTCATTGCCAGTCGCCGGCCACGGCCGACTGCGGCCCTTCCGGCCGCTGGACGTGGATCACGCGCCGATAGGTGACGCCGTTCACGCTCACCGAGACTACGTAGTCGCCCGGATCCACCATCGCGGCGCCGCCGAAACCGCCGAACCCGCCCCCGCCGAAGCGGCCCGGCCTGAGGCCCGCGGGCGGCTCGTAGACGCCGGGCTCCGTGGGCTCCGGATCGCGCCCCAGCGCCTGCCGGCGCCCGAACTCGGTGGTATCGCCCTTCCACGCGGCCGCCAGGCTGTCACGGACGACCTTGGAGCGCTGGACGGCGAGCAGGCTGTCGCGGCGGGCGGTCGGCCCGAGCGGATTGCGGTTCTTCCGGAGGTCCCACGTCAGCCAGTGGAAGCCCGGGCCGCCGTTGGCGCGCAGCGTCCGCACCGTGTCGCCCAGCGGGCCGGTGATCACGAACTCGAGCGTGTCGGCGCGGGCGCGGCGCTGGTCGGGGCCCTCCTCGGGCACGTACGGCCGCGCGTCGTCCTGCTCGCCCGGGTCCCCCTGCTCCGCTCCCGCCGAATCGCGCGCGGCCCCGGTGTCGGCCGCCGGGGCGCTCGAGCCGGGCAGCCGGTACGCGATGCGGGCGCCGAAGGGCGGATTGGCGGCCTCGAAGTCCTTGTTGCCCGACCAGAACTGCCCGGTGCGCTCGTTGTAGAGCAGCGCGGGATCGGCCGTGAACAGGTGGAACGGCGCGGCGAGGATCGAGTCGGTCAGCTCCTCGAGGGGCCCGATGTCCATCGTGTAGATGCTGCGGCCGTGGGTCGCGGCCACCAGCACGCGGTCGCGCGGATGGATGGCCAGGTCGTGCACCGGGACCGTGGGCATGCCCCAGTCCAGCCGGTGCCAGGTGGCGCCGGTGTCGAACGAGACGAACGGCGCGACCTCGGTGCCGAGGAACAGCAGGCTGCGGCGGCGCGGGTCCTCGCGGATCACGTGCACGAACTCGTCGGGGGGCAGCGTCGCGGCGAGGCTCCGGAAGGTGCGCCCGAAGTCGGTGGTGACGAACACGTAGGGACGGTCGTTGTCGTCGCGGTGGCCGTCGAACGTCACGTAGCAGGTGGCGCTGTCGAAGTGGGACGGCTCGACGCGCGTCACCCAGGTCTTGGGCGGCACGCCGGGGAAGCGGCCGGTGAGGTTGGTCCACGCGGCGCCGTCGTCGGTGGTGAGCCACACGTTGCCGTCGTCGGTGCCCACCCACAGGATCCCCGCCCGCACCGGCGACTCGGCCGCGGTGGTGATGGTGCCGTGCGTTTCGGCGCCGGTGACGTCGCGCGTGATGCCGCCGGTGGTCCGGGTGCTGGCCTTGATCCGCAGCGAGTCGCGGGTCGAGAGGTCCTCGCTGATCGGCGCCCAGTGGTCGCCCTGATCCACCGACTTGTAGAGCCGGTTGCCGCCCAGGTAGAGCGTGCGCGGGTTGTGCGGCGAGAGGAAGAAGGGCGTGGACCAGTTGAAGCGCGGGCGGTTCACGCGAGTCGGCGACGATGCGCGCCTTGTAGGCGTTCACCGCGCGCTGCTCGTCCGGCGTGATGGGGGTCGTCGTGTCGCCGCGGGCGATGAGGACCGAATCCTCCAGCAGCCGCGACAGCGGCGGGCCGCCCGCCCGGATCTGCTTGCGCGCCCAGGTCCTGAGGTCGAGCCGCGAGATGCTGCCGCCCTGCGACTCGGCGTACACCGATGTTCGGGTCGGTGGGGTCCACGCCGGCGTAGAAGCCGTCGCCGCCGTCCACGTTGAACCAGTCCTGGTTCAGGATGCCGGCCCGGCGGTTGGTGCGGCTCGGCCCGCACCAGGAGCCGTTGTCCTGCAGCCCGCCGCAGATCCAGAACGGCTCCTGCATGTCGAGCGCGATGGCGTAGAACTGGCCCACCGGCATCTGCATGATCGCGTCGTAGGTGCGGCCGCGGTCCTAGGTGATCCGCCAGGCCGCCGTCCTCGCCCACCAGGTAGTGGTCCGGATCTTCGGGGTCCACCCAGAACGCGTGATTGTCCACGTGGATGCTCTGCCCCACGCGCCGCGGCGTGCGGCCCCCGTCGTTCGAGAAGTAGAGCTGGGTGCCCATCCAGTACACGCGGTCGGGGTTCCTGGGGTCCACCCCCACCTGCGAGAAGTAGAACGGCCGGTCGTCGTCCGGGTTCATCTTGGTCCAGGTCGCGCCGCCGTCGGTCGTCCGGTAGAGGCCGGACTGGAGGTGCTGCCGCTTGGACGTGTCGGCCACGAAGCCCTTGCGCAGCGACTCCGGGTTCGGATTGCTGTCGGCCTCGACCATCGCGTACACGACCTTGCGGGTTGCTGCGCGCCACGGCGAGCCCGATGCGGCCGAGGGCGGTGCTGGGAAAGCCCCCGCCCGAGACGCGCGTCCACGTGGCGCCCGCGTCGGTCGTCTTCCACAGGCCCGAGCCCGGCCCGCCGCTCTGGAGCGAATAGGGCGTGCGCTGGCGCTCCCACGACGCGGCCCACAGCACGTCGTGGTTCGACGGGTCCATCGCGACGTCCACGAATCCGGCGCGGTCGCTGATGAACTTCACGTTGGTCCAGGTGCGGCCGCCGTCGGTGGTCTTGTAGAGGCCGCGCTCCTTGTTCGGCGCCCAGGCGTGGCCGAGCGCCGCGACGTACACGACGTTCGCGTCGGTGGGATCGATGGCGATGCGGCCGATCTGCCGCGTCTCGGCGAGCCCCATGAACGCCCAGGTCTTGCCCGCGTCGGTGGACTTGTACACGCCGCCACCGGGGGAGATGGAGTTGCGGGAGTCCGCCTCGCCGGTGCCCGCCCACACGACGGCGGTATCGCCCGGCGCCACGGCAAGCGCGCTCACGGTCGAGACCTTCTCGTGGTCGAACACCGGCGTCCAGGTGGTGCCCGCGTTCACCGTCCGCCACAGGCCGCCCGTCGCGAAGCCGACGAACATCTCGTTCGGGTTGTGCGGGTTGCCGGCGACCGCGCTCACCCGCCCGCTCATGTTGGCGGGCCCGATGGACCGCCAGGTGAACGCGGGGAGGATGGTGGTGTCGGGATGCGCGCCCTGGGCGCGGGCGGGCAGCAGCGGCACGAGCACGAGGAGCGAGGACGCCAATAGTGCGCTTCGCATGGAGCGACCCTGGTTGTGGAGGTGTGACGGATAGAATGGCACGCCGCGCGTCTCGCGGCCAGCCTCTGACCTACGGCCGAGACGGCCGCGCGCGTTGGCGGCCGGGCGGCCATTGCCCCGGCCCCGCCCGGCGAGGCACGTTTCCGGCCATGGACCCCACCTTGAGCTACGAGCTGCTCCGCAGCTTCACCACGCCGGTCGTGGCCATCACCGCCGCGCGGGGCGCCAAGCGCAACGGCATGATCTCCGACGTGGCCGTGCGCGCGTCCATCGTCCCGGACGTGCCGCGGCTGATCATCCTGGTGCACAAGTTCAACTACAGTCACGACATGATCTTCGAGACGGGCCGCTTCGCCCTGCACGCCCTGCACCGCGCGCAATTCGACCTGATCGAGCGGCTGGGCTTCGAGAGCGGGCGCGACCGCGACAAGCTGGCCGACGTGCCGCACCGGCTCGGCGACGCGCTCGGATGTCCCATCCTCGAGGATTGCTGGGCCTGGTTCGAATGCCGGGTGATCAACGTGATGGACACGGGCAGCTCGACGGTCTTCCTGGGCGAGGCCGTGGACCTGGGCCGGGGACCGGGGAAGGAGCTGATGACGCCGGGATACCTGCGCGCCAACCTGCCCGAGGCCTGGCGGGAGACCTACCTGGCCAAGCTGGCCGCCGGGCAGGCGTGGGCCCGGGAGCGCTCGCGCGACGTCCGCACCGTGACGCTGGCCGGGACTAGGCCCGCCCGCCGCGTAGGGCGCCTACTTTCTCAACGCCGCCTTGGAGAAGAGATAGCCCGGGAGCGGCGCGTCGAACGCGATGGTGCGGATGACGAACTCCGTGCCCCCGCCCGTCTTCATCACGTCGCGGTACGTCGCGTGCATCGGGACCCAGCGCCCCTCGAACTGCCGCACGTCGCCGAGCAGCATGGTCTTGAGAAGCCGCCCGCTCTTGGCGTACAGCTCCTCCCGCAGGGGCACCCAGCGCTCGGCGTCCACCCACGCCCGCCGGGTCTGGTAGGCCAGGCCCTCGACCTTCGCCGTGAGCTGCACGACCCAGCAGCGCCGGCCATCCACGTCCTCCGTGCCCACGACCGCCGCCGCGTACGAGCGCTCGAGCCGCGGGTCCTCCATCATGTCCTCGTACGAGAGATCGGAGCCCATCACCGACTGCCGGAGCATGCTGCCCGAGATCATGATCGTGCGGTCGGTGCCCGGGTCGTAGGTCCACAGCTCGTCGCCGAGCTTGAGCATCTTCGTGCCCCGCTCCCGCGCGGGCGCGAGGTACTCGGTGTAGGCGTCGGACGTGCCGCGCTGCCAGCTCTTCGACTCGATGGTGCGCGTCTCGCGCTCGCCGTGCACGATCATCTGCGACGTCATGATCCGGCTCTCGGCGAACATGTTCGCGTCCACGCGCCGCACGATCTCGTCGCCCGCGGGGGTCTGCGCCGCCGCCGCGGCCCCGCGCAGCGCCAGGGCCAGCCACCACGCGCTCTTCATGCCTCGAGCTCCTTGAACAGCTGGGAGGTCTGGCGCCGGTAGATGCCGAGGCCCGCGATGCCGGCGCCCAGCACCGTCGCCAGCAGCCCGGGGACGAACCCGACGAGCGCGGCCCCCGGCGTCACGCGGGCGCGGAGGACGTCGTCCATCATCATCGTGTTGTCCTTGAGGAGCGCATGCACGTTGATGCCGTGGACCTGCATGGCGTACGACGCGGCGAGTCCGACGGCGCATCCGGCGATGGAGCCGACGAGCCCGATCGCCAGCGACTCGACGAGCATCGCCCGGTAGACGTGGCCCTTGTCCTCGCCGATGGCGAGGCGCACGCCGATCTCGCCGTAGCGCCGGAGGCTGCCCATCAGTCCCGCGTTCCACAGCACGATGGACATCGCGAACACGAAGAAGGCGATGACGACGTCCAGGATCACCGACATGTAGTCGAGCAGGTCCGAGAGGCCGCTCGCCCGCCGCAGCGTCTCCATGACGGGCCGGTAGCGGTCCGTCGAGCGGGCCGCCGCGTTGAAGCTCGCCGCCACCGAGTCGGCCAGGCGCTCGTGGTACAGGTCGTCGCGGAAGAAACCGAGGATGGCCGACGCGCCGTCCGCCATGTCGAGCGCCGCGCGCACGTCGGCCAGGTCGGCGACCAGCGCGCCGTGGTCCATCGGCCCGATCCCGAACCGGACGGTGCCCACGACCGTGAAGTTCGCGAGCGCCATCGCGCCGTTCATGGTCGAGCCGATGAGCGTCGCCGCCTGCCCGGGCCGGATCCCGAGCCGGGTCGCCAGCTCGTCGGAGATCAGCGCCTCGCCGCGCCGCGCCGGCAGGCGCCCGCGGACCAGCGCCGCCCCGAGGCGCAGCAGGCCCGGCTCGGGGCTCCCGGGGGAGAGCAGGTCCGCGCCCAGGCCGGCCACCGGCGCCTGGGCGCGGGTCTCCCCGCGCGCGTCGGGCACGTCGAGCAGCCCGCCGAAGGTGATGCGCGGCGTCCAGCTGAGGCCCGGGTAGCGCGCGCGCAGGCCGGCGAGGATCGTGTCGGCGCCGAGCAGCGCCAGGTCGTTCGGCATCTGATCGGCGTCGGTCGCGTAGGCGGCCGTGGTGACGCGCACGTAGCCCGAGACGAAGTGGGCGGTGGATTGGAGCAGCGACGCCTCCACCCCGCGCAGCCACGCGAACACGAACACGGTGAGCGTCACGCCGGCCGTCACCGTGAGCAGCGGGAACAGCGAGCGCGACCGGTCGCGCAGCAGGCCCTTGAGCAGGAACCGGATCACGCCATCCTGCCGCGCAGCGCGTCGGTGGGCTTCAGCTTCGCGATGCGTCGCGCCGGCAGGTAGCTCACGACCGTGGTCACGAGGAGCACCAGCACCGCGGTCCCCACCACCAGCGCCGCCGGATAGATCGGGTAGAGCCGCTCGCCGACCGCGAGGCCGAAGCTGTCCGTGCCCTGCGGCATGCCGTAGCCCTTGATCGCCAGGTACGTCAGCAGCGGCAGGCCGTACGCGGCGGCGAGGACGGCGGCGAGCGCGCCGTGCAGCGCGCCCTCGACGGTGAACAGGCCGATCACGCGGGTGCGCGTCATCCCGAGCGCCATCAGCGTGCCGATCTCGCGCCGGCGCCGGAAGATGGACAGCACCTGCGTGTCGAAGATCGCGAGCATGGCGAGGAACATCAGGAACGTGTAGAGGATGCCGGCGTCGATGGACTTGAGCCGCTTGAGCGCGTGAATGTCGCGCAGCAGCCAGTCCTGGTCCTTCCAGCTCCACCCCGCCGGGGCGCCCGGCGCCGCGGCTCCCTGCCGCAGCACCACGAGCGAGGCCTCGCCCGGCATCGCGGTGAGGCGGCGCAGCGTCTCGAGCGGGACCCAGATCTGGTCCACGTCGATCTCCTGCACCGTGGTGCGCATCACCGCCGCGACCTTGAGGTCGGCCGCGTCGAACGTGCCGTGCGCGTCGCGCCACTGCACGGTGATCGGGTCGCCGGCCTTGAGCCCCGTGCTCCTGGCCATGCGCGCGCCGATCAAGGCCGGGATCGTGCCGCCGCCCCCCGCCAGCGCGGCGGACGGGATCGTCAGGACGCGCTGCCCGGGCGCGATGCCCTTGAGCAGGACGGCGCGGAACCTGCCGCCCGGGTAGATGCTCGCCTGCCGCACCAGGATCGGCGTCGCGAGCCCGCGCGCGACCAGCGAGTCCAGCGCCGGCGGCACGCTCGCGTGCGCGTCGGGCAGCGTCAGCGGATCGTAGGGATCGTAGCGCGCCTGCCAGTACTGCCCGCCGCCGTACATCGCGCCCACCGACGCCTGCGAAGCCTGCTCGTTCATGCCGTCGTACATCCCCTGCAGGAGCACGATCGCGACGAACGAGAACGACAGCGCGATCACGTTGAGCCAGGTGCGCAGGCCCGCCCCGAGGAGGTTCCGCAGCGCGAGCTTGAGGAGCAGCATCATCCGACCCGCTCGTCGCCGGCGACCCGGCCGTCCAGCAGCGTGATCTTGCGGCGGAGGTAGCGGATCACCTTCTCGTCGTGGGTGGCGAACACGAACGTGGCGTTGAGCGTCCGGTTCAGCTCCACCATGGTCCGCATGATGTGGTGCGAGTTCTCGGCGTCCAGGTTGGCCGTGGGCTCGTCGGCCAGCACGATCTCCGGCTGCTTCACGACGGCGCGGGCGATGGCGACGCGCTGGCTCTGCCCGCCCGAGAGCTGCGAGGGCCGGGAGGCGGCGCGGTCGGCGAGGCCGACCCACTCCAGCGTCTCCATCACCATCTTCCGGCGGCGGGCGGCGTCCACCTTCTGCAGCAGCAGCGGGAACTCCACGTTCTCGTAGACCGTGTACACGGGCAGCAGGTTGAACGTCTGGAACACGAAGCCGATGTGCCCGTTCCGGAGCTGCGCCGCCTCCCGGTGCGTGAGCGACGCGACGTCCGCGCCCAGCACCGCGATGCGGCCGCCCGACGGGGCGTCCAGCGTGCCGATGATGTTGAGCAGCGTCGTCTTGCCCGACCCGCTCGGCCCCACCACGCCCGCGAACTCGCCCTTCGCGATGGCCAGCGAGACCTGGTCCAGCGCCTTCAGGGTGCTGGAGCCGAGCCTGTAGTGCTTCTCCAGGCCCTTCGCCTCGACGCAGATCGCGTCCGTCATGAGCGTCCCATCAGTGGTTGAAGGCCACCATCGAGCTGCAGGCCGCGCCCGGCGAAGGCCGTGCTCCCCAGCGCCGTCTCGAGTCCCTGCGGCTGATCCGGATTCCAGAAGCCGAGCAGGTACAGCGTCCAGGCGTCGTAGGTCCGTTGCCAGGTCACGATCCGGAACCACTGGTTCGCCTGCCAGTTGCGGTAGACGATGGCCGTGACGCGGTCCACGATCCCCACCGGGTAGTTGAGCTCGAGTCCCGAGAAGGCGGCGCCGGCGCCGCCCCCCAGGGGCGTGCGCGGCGCGTCGAAGCGCGAGAGCTCCGCCAGCACGTAGAGCCCGTTCCCGACGCCGACGGTGTAATCCGCCCCCACGGTCCAGAACCGCTGGTAGCGGGTCGCCACGGAATCGGTGGCCTGGTGCACGAGCGCCGCCTCGCCCCACAGCCCGACACCCAGGTTCCACCTGCCGTCGAGGCCGAGCCGGTCCTCGGGGACCACGGCGCCGGTCAGGAAGCTCCGCAGGTCCGCCTCGCGGTGATGGTACGTGACGCCCACCTCTCCCGCCGGGACCGGTGTCTGTACCCTCCCGCCGTATTCGACGGTCCCCCGCTCGGTCGGCGCCAATTCCCAACCCTTGGGCGCCGTGTTGCCGAGCAGCGCCCAGCCCCAGACGTTCGTGTTGTTGGCGAAGGTGTAGCGGGCGAGCAGCGCCGGTGACGCCGTCGGTGAGCTGCAGCGGATCGCGCGGGTCCACCCGGTCGAACCACATCAGCGGCCGGAACAGCATGGCCGAGCCGAAGTTGATCTTCTGCAGCCCGAGGCGGATCTCGAAGGTGTGCGTGGCGAGGCGCAGCCAGGCGCGATAGGGCTTGAGCGTGGCGTCGTAGCCGGGGGCGGCGCCGCGGCCGTAGCTCCCGGTCACGAACCCGTCGGCCGACAGGTCCAGCGCGGCCGCGAGGCCGGCGCCGAGCGAGTCCTGCACGGCGAGCTCCGGGATGTAGCGGAGTCCGGCCTGCGAGATCACGGACGTATCGGGCTTCGACGTCAGCCAGGCGGAGGCCTGGCCGCTCACGGTGGCCTGCTGGGCCCCGGCCGGTCGCGCGGCCAGGCACAGCGCTACCCACAGCATCGCCGAGGCGCGCGAGCTCACCGGCGCCGCGGAGCGCGGCGCAGCCTCCGCGCCGCGGGCGCGCCGGGGACGAGCAGGCGCTTGAAGGTGTCGAACACCAGCCGGGTGTGCCGCTCGAGGCTCGCGCGCGTGACCCTGGTGTGGAGCGAGAGGAACATGCGGTCGAGCGCCGCGTCGTTGGCTTCGAGCAGGCGGACCAGCTCGTCCACCGGCAGGTCGCGGCGCACGCAGTGGAGGCGCTGGCCCGGCTCGATGAGCGTGCGGTACATCGCGCCCGCCTTGGCGAGGATCGGCGCGAACCGCGCGTCGGCGCGCCGCTCGGGCGTGAACTGGGCCGCCACCTTGAGGAGGTCGCTCGGCAAATCCGTGACCGCCGCCCAGCGTCTCGACCAGGCGCTGCACCGTCGGCCAGAACCGGTCGGCGGTCAGCCGCTCGAAGGCCGGCGGCTCGAGTCGCGCGACCATGGTGCTGACCGCGTCGTCCAGCACGGTCGCGAACAAGTCGTCCTTGTCGTCGAAATAGTAGTAGTAGGCGCCCTTGCTGATCCCCGCTTCGGCCAGGATCTCGTTGAGCGACGCGCCCTCGAATCCGCGCCGGGCGAAGTGCCTGGTGGCGGTGCGCAGCAGGCGCGAGCGGGCGGGCGGGGCGAGGTGATAGAACCGCGGGCGGGGCATTGGACCAACAGTATAGACCACCGGTCTAATCCGCCAGGTGGGACCGCGGCCGGAGCGGCGGACCTCCCGGGCGGGGTGAGCGGGCCTACGGCTCCTGGGCCAGCGCCTCGCCGTTGCCCATCCCGATCTCGTGGCGCTCGTACCAGCTCCATTCGCCGCACTGCTTGCGCGGGCACTGCACCTGCACCCGCGGGTCGCTGCCCATCTCGATGTGCTCCGGGCACCAGGAACGTCACCTGGCAGTGCTTGCACCTCACCCGCAGGGCGCGTCGCTTCAGGTCCATGCGAGGGCCTCCCCGCTCCGGGGGCGGAACCGGCCGGCGCCGCCCCGCGCGCGGCACCCGCCCCACGCGGAGGCCGTCACCGGGCTGCGACGGGAATGGCCGTGCGCTCGGCTTCCGCCGGGCCGGCCAGGGTCGCGGCGCCGAGGGTCGGAGGCTGGCAGCTCTGCACGGCCGCGGAGTCGGCGAAGACGTGCGTATCGATCCACGTCTCGAACTGGCGGGTGAGGTCCGCCGGCGCCATCTCGCCGGTCTGCGGACCCACCAGGCATCGCTTCCCCGCCAGCATGACGTACCAGCTCGCCGGCAGCTCGGGTAGCAGGTGCTTCACGTCGGCCGGTTGCGCCTCGTACGACACGAAATGAAAGGAGCGTCCGAGGCGAACGACACGGTGCTGCTCTGTCTTGTAGCCACTCATGGGGCCTTGGTAGGCCGGGCTGAGAGAAAGGAGTACGGCATGCCCGACCCGGTGGGACCCTGCAATGTAGCCTGGTCCCGCGGGTCCCGCTTGGCCGGCCGCCGCGGGCCGTTCGGCGCCCGCGCACGGGCCCGCCCCGGGCTCAGGCCCTGGCGGCCCTCCGGATCAGATCCCAGGCTGCCTCGACGTGCCGCCGCTCGGTCCGCAGGTTGCCGATGGCGACGCGCAGCACCAGCCGACCCGCGAGCCTGGTGTGCGACAGGAAGACCGGCCCCGCGGCGTTGACCTCGGCGAGGATCCGCTCGTTGAGCCGGTCCTGCTCCTCGCCCGAGGCGCCGCGCGTCGCGCGGAAGCACACCACGCTGAACGGCACCGGCGCCGCCACCTCGAAGCCCGGCTCGGCGCGGATCCACGCCGCCAGATCGGCCGCCAGGGCGCAGTGGAAACGGATGCGGTCCCGGAGCCCGCTCACGCCGAACGCGCGGATGACCATCCACAGCTTGAGGGCCCGGAAGCGCCGCCCGAGCTGGAGCCCAAGTCCATCAGGTTGGTGACGCCCGCCTCGTCGGTGCGCAGGTATTCGGGCACCAGCGAGAAGGCGTTCCTGCAGCGCCGCGGCGTCGCGCACGAACAGCACCGAGCAATCCACCGGCGTGAACAGCCACTTGTGGGGATTCACGACGACGGAGTCCGCCTGCTCGATCCCGTCGAACAGCGGCCGGAACTCGGGACAGATGGCGGCCGCCCCGCCGTACGCGGCGTCCACGTGCAGCCACACGGCCTCGCGGCGGCAGATCGCGGCGACGGCCGCGAGCGGATCCACGCTGGTGGTGGACGTGGTGCCCGCGGTGGCGACCACGGCGATGGGCAGCCGGCCGTGGCCGCGGTCCTCCGCGATCATCGCCTCGAGCGCGACGGGGTCCATGCGGAACGCCGCGTCGGCGGGCACCTTGCGCAGGTTGGCGAGCCCGAGGCCCAGGGCGATGGCGGCCTTGTCCACCGACGAGTGCGCCTGCTCGCTGGCGTAGATCACCAGCGGCGGCACGTCGGCCCGGCCGGCGAGGCCCTTCTCGCGGATCTCCAGCCCCGGCGCGCGGTCGCGGGCGACCGCCAGCGCCACGAAGGTCGAGACCGAGGCGGTGTCGTTGATGTGGCCGCGGAACGCCGCCGGCAGGGCGAGCATCTGCCGCAGCCAGTCGGTGACGACCTCCTCGAGCTCGGTGGCCGCCGGCCCGGTGCGCCACAGCATCGCGTTCACGTTGAGGCCCGCCGCGAGCGCCTCGCCCAGGATGCCCGGGCCCCGAGCCCGTGATGCCGAAGTAGGCCATGAAGCCGGGGTGGTTCCAGTGCGTGACGTTGGGCTCGATCAGCCGCCGGTAGTCGTCGAGCACCGCGTCGAGCGGCTCCGGATCGCGCGGCGGGACGGCGGCGAGCGACGCGCGCACGTCGCCGGGATGGACCCGGGGCAGCACGGGGTATTCGCCCACGTGCTCGAGATAGTCGGCCACGATGTCGGCCACGCGGTGCATGGAGCGGCGGAATTCGTCCGCCGGGAGATCGCCCAGGTAGGAAGGGTCCATGGGTCGAAAATACCTGAGTGACGGGTGAGGGTGAGAGGTGAGACGTGAGAAGGATGAGTGAGAAGTGAGAGGGGTGACGGCGTGAGAAGCCGCGGCCCACCCTCTCACGCCTTTCGACCTCTCACGTCTCACTTGTCCTTCTCACCTCTCACCCCTCACGTCTCACATTTCACCGCCAACATACCCCGCCATCGCGCCCGTCAGCGGCAGGGTCACGAGCACCATGAGCGCGGCGATCAGGAACGGCGTCCCGTAACCGAACCGGTCCATGACGAAGCCGGCCGCGACGGGAAAGACCACGCGCGAGACGCCGCCGAACGTCTGCTGCACGCCCATGTAGAGTCCGCGGTCGGCTCCGGGCACCACCTGCGAGAGCAGTCCCGTCACGCACGGAAACAGGAACGCGGTCCCCAGCGGCATCAGCGTCATCGACGTCAGCAGCACCGGATAGCCGCGCGCCAGCGACAGCAGGAACAGCCCCGAGGCGAGCAGCACGATGCCCAGGCGCGAAAGGCGCGCCTCGCCGAGGCGGGCGAGGGCCCAGCCCAGCAGGCCGGCCCGCGCGACGACGCCCATCGCGCCGAAGTACATGAAGAAGTAGCCGACCGTGTGCTCGGTGACGCCGAGCCGCGCCGACAGCAGCAGCGGCATCGTGGGTCCCGTGCCGTAGAAGGCGCCGATGGCGATGGCGTAGATCCAGATCAACCGCGACGCCGGCTCGCTCGGGTGCGAGACCACGCGCCGCAGCGCCACCCGCCCCGGCGTGGCCGGCGGCGCGGCGTGGAGCGCGCCGGCCGCGTGCGGCTCCTTCGACTCGCGCAGGTAGCGCCAGGCGAAG
The DNA here is from genome assembly GCA_963718005.1 of uncultured Gemmatimonadales bacterium. Classification (GTDB taxonomy): domain Bacteria; phylum Gemmatimonadota; class Gemmatimonadetes; order Gemmatimonadales; family JACORV01; genus Fen-1245. The sequence continues at coordinate 426,847 of CAVQXV010000003.1, read as the reverse complement.
ATGGCGATGAGCGTCGCCAGCGCGGCCGCCGCGAGACCGGGCGCGCTCCGGCCGCCCGCCTGGTCCAGGAACGAGCCGAACGCCGGACCCACCACCGCCCCCAGGCTCGTCACGGCCGACAGCCAGCCCAGGCTCTTGGTGCGCTGGTCGGGCGGCGTCGCGTCGGCCACGTACGCCTGCACCACGCCGATGGTCCCGCCGCCCATGCCCTGCACCACCCGCGAGACCAGCAGCAGCCACACCGACCCGGCGAACGCGAACACCAGGTACGCGGCCGCCGACAGCGTCAGGCCCGCGATGATCATCGGGCGGCGGCCGTAGCGGTCCGAGGCCCGGCCCCACAACGGCGCGACGGCCAGCTGGGCCACCGAGAACGACGAGATGAGGACGCCCACCAGCAGCGCGTTCGCGCCGAACGCCTGGGCGTAATAGGGCAGGAGGGGCAGGACGATGACGAACCCCACCATGTCCACGAACGCGGTGATGAACAGGATGATCAGTTTGGGCATGGGAAGGCGCTCAATGTCGGGGGGACACCTGCAGGACGCAAGGCCGGTTTAGAGCAAGGTGAGGAGTGAGAAGTGAGTGAGGTGAGAGGGATAAGTGAGAAGTGAGAGGTGGAAATGCGTGAGAGGATGCAGCCCACCTTCTCACGCCTTTCGACCCCTCACTTCTCACCCATCCTTCTCACCCCTCACCTCTCACCTCTCACTTTGATCCCCCTTATCTTGCTTCATGCCCGAGCGCCCCGCCTTCCGCCTCCGCCCCGCCACGCCGAACGACGCGCCGATGCTCGCCAAGCACCGCATCGAGATGTTCCGCGACATGGGCCGCATCCCCGACGAGGCCACCGCGACGGAGCTGCGCGCGGCGGCCGAGTCCATGATCGGCGAGTGGGTCGCCGCCGGCACCTACGTCGGCTGGCTGGCGGAGCCGCTCACGCGGCAGGGTCTGGTGGTCGGCGGGGCGGGCATCCAGCTGCGGCCCATGCTGCCGCGGCCCGATCCCGCCCGGCCCGGGATCGTCTCGGGCCCCGAGGCGTACGTGCTCAACGTCTTCGTCGAGCGCGCCTGGCGCCGTCGCGGCGTCGCGACCCTGCTGATGGACCAGGTCGTGAGCTACGCGAAGGAGCGGCGCCTCCGGGTGGTCACCCTGCACGCCTCCGACGAGGGCCGCATCCTCTACGAGCGGCTCGGCTTCGTCGCCACCAACGAGATGCGGCTCGGCTAGCCCGAAATGAAACCGGCCCCTGGGTGGGGGCCGGCTCCGTGCGTCTGTGCGTCCGCGTCCGACGTCGCCTCAGCCGCACTCGCTGTAGCCGCACACGTGGCACTTCACGCACCCCTCGGCGAACTCGAGCTGCGACCCGCAGTCGGGGCAGGCGCCGAGCAGGTTGGGCGCGTGCGACTCGCTGCGCAGGCCCTGGGTGCCGCCCGAGTCCGGGCCGGCCGACGCGGGCCGCACGGCAGGGGCCGGCGACGGCATCAGCAGGTCCTGCTGGACGCCGTCGTGCTTCTCCTGCATCCACTTCTCGATCGCGATGCCGATCGCGTCCGGCACGCTCATCACCTTGTTCGGCCCCAGGCCGATGACCCGGTCGCTGCTGATGCCCCGCAGCTGGCGGTGGATCTCCGCCATCGGAATCCCCGACCGGAGGGAGAGCGAGATCAGGCGGCCGATCGCCTCGACGTCGGCCATCAGGGGCGCGCCCGCCTTGCCCAGCGAGATGAACACCTCGAACGGCTGGCCGCGCTCGTCTTCCGTGATGGTCACGTACGCGGTGCCGAGCGGCGTCTCGATGCGCCGCGTCATGCCGCGCAGCAGGTCGGGCCGCGAGCGCTTGAGCCGCCGCTGCGCGTTCTCCGCCTCCGACTCGTGCAGCTGCCGCCGCACCCGGTCCAGCTCCGCCTCCAGCTCGGCCAGCTGCCCGCGCGTCTCGGCCAGCTCGCGCTCGGCCACCGGCACCGGGTTCGGATTCACCGGCGGCGAGAGCGGCGGGTTCCCGTGCGCGGCCGACGCCGCTTCCGCGCCGGCCACTTCCTTCGCCGTCTTGCCCGTGGAGAGCACCTGCATCGGCCGGCTGTTGTCGCGATACACCGTCACGCCCTTGCAGCCGAGCGAGTACGCCAGCTCGTAGATCTTGCGGACGTCTTCCTGCGTGGCCGCCTCGTTGAAGTTGCACGTCTTGCTGATGGCGGAATCCGTGAACTCCTGGAACGCCGCCTGCATCCGGATGTGCCACTCCGGGGTCACGTCGTGCGCCGTGACGAACACCCGCTGCAGCAGCTCCGGCACCTCCGGGAAGTGGATGTGCCCTTCCTCGGCGATGCGGTGCATCAGCGCCTCGGAGTACCAGCCGCCGGCCTTCGCGTAGGCGACGAAGTCCTCGTTCACCTCGGGCATCAGCGTGCCCGCCTGGTTGCGGAGGAACGCCACCGCGAACAGCGGCTCGATGCCGCTCGCGCAGCCCGCGATGATCGAGATCGTGCCGGTGGGCGCGACGGTGGTGAGGTTGCAGTTCCTGAGCCGGCGCACCGGGCGGATGCGGTTGCCCGCGGCGTCGCGCGCGCAGGTCGCGTCCGGCCCCCAGATGCTCCGCTCCCACTCCGGGAACGTGCCGCGCTGCTCGGCCAGCCGCTCGGACTCGACCTTGGACTCCTCGTCCACGAAGCGCATCACCTGCCGGCCCAGCTCGACGGCCGCCTCGGAGTTGTACGGCACGCCCAGGCGCACCAGCATGTCCGCCCACCCCATCACCCCGAGCCCCACGCGGCGGATCCGCTTGGCCAGGTCGTCGATCTCCGGCAGCGGGTACCGGTTGGCGTCGATGACGTTGTCGAGGAAGTGGGTGCACAGGTGCACCGTCTGCCGCAGGTCGTTCCACCGTACCTCGCCGTCCTGCACGAACAGGCCGAGGTTGATGGAGCCGAGGTTGCAGACGTCGTACGCCAGCAGCGGCTGCTCGCCGCACGGGTTGGTGGCTTCGTACGCGCCGAGCTGCGGCACCGGGTTGAACGCGTTGGCGCGGTCGATGAAGAACACGCCCGGCTCGCCCGTCTTCCACGCCCCGGCGACGATCTTGGCGAACACCTCGCGGGCGTCGAGCTTGCCGGTCACCCGGCCCGAGCGCGGATGGCGCAGCTCGTAGGTGGTGCCGGCGGCCACCGCGCGCATGAACTCGTCGGTGACCGCGACCGAGATGTTGAAGTTGGTGATCTGGCTGGTGTCGTCCTTGCAGCCGACGAAGTCGAGGACGTCCGGATGGTCCACCCGGAGGATCCCCATGTTCGCGCCGCGCCGGGTCCCGCCCTGCTTGACCACGTCGGTGGAGGCGTCGTAGAGGCGCATGAACGACACCGGCCCCGAGGCGACGCCCATCGTCGAGCGCACCACGTCGTTCTTGGGCCGCAGCCGCGAGAAGCCGAAGCCGGTGCCGCCGCCCGACTGGTGCACCAGCGCCATGGCCCGCAGCGTGTCGTAGATCCCGCTGGCGCCGTTGCTGAGCGCGTCGTCCACCGGCAGCACGAAGCAGGCCGACAGCTGCCCGAGCGGCCGCCCCGCGTTCATCAGCGTGGGGCTGTTCGGCATCCACTTCCGCTCGCCCATCACGCGGAAGAACTCCTCCGCCAGGGCCTCGACGGCCCCCTCCGACGCACCGTACGAGTGGTCGGGCGCCGCGATGGTGCGCGCCACCCGCCAGAACAGCTCCTCGGGTGCCTCGGCCGGATGGCCCGCGTCGTTCTTGACCAGGTAGCGCCGCTCCAGCACCGTGAGGGCGTTGGCGCTCAACTGCAGCTCGCTGTGTCCTGCGGACGATCCCAAAGCCATGCGCGAAACTCCACCAGCGACTTGAGGACCGGGAGAGCGACCCGGCCGATGTCAGTGTGCGGTCTGAGAGTTAACCGTTACCGCAGGAAAGACTTGCGGGGGAGCAATCTAGAAGCGTCATCAGTTCCCGCCAACACCCCGAATAAATCGTCTCGCCATGCCGACTCCCTGCTATTCACATCACAAATCTGGCAAACGCCCGTCGCCCCGCCGCGTCACCGCTGCGCGCGCGCGAATTTCCCCTCGGCGTGGAGCCGCGCGAGCGAGACATAATGCTCCACCGTGAGGCGAATCCGGGCCCGCAGCTCGTCGTCGACGGGCCGGCGGATCTTGGCCGGGACGCCCATCACGAGTGAACCGCGCGGGATGTCCATGCCCTCGGGCACGACCGCGCCCGCGCCGATGACCGAGCCGGTCCCGACGCGCACGCCGTTCAGCAGGACGCTGCCCATGCCGATCAGGCAGTCGTCCTCGATGGTGCAGCCGTGGAGTATGCAACGATGGCCGACGCCGACCCCGGCGCCGATGGTGCACGGCACGCCCTCGTCCACGTGCACCATGGTGAGGTCCTGGATGTTGCTCCGCTCGCCGACCGTGATGGCGGCGATGTCGCCGCGCAGCACGCACTGGTACCAGACGCTCGCTTCGGCCGCGAGACGCACGTCGCCCATGACGTCGGCGCCGGGCGCGATGTAGGCGGTGGGGTGGACTACCGGCGCGGCCGGATGACGATCTGGACCCATGCGTCCACTGCCTGGTCACCCCTCTTCGCGGGCACGAAGGTCAGGCCCTCGGCCTGGGCGACGACCAGGGGCTGGAACGCGGAGCACGGCGGGCGAGCCATCGGGACGGCCCTCTGAACGTCGCCGGTCGAGAGGACCAGCACGTTCACCGGGATCGGCTCGGGCAGCGTCGCACAGGTGGCAGGGGAGACCACGACCACCGGCGGCACCTTCAGCTCGGGCTTCGTGTCGTAGCAGGCGTGCCCGGGATTGAGCATGCTGATGTTCGCCGCCGCGCAGTTGGGCGCGGCCGCCGGCGCGGTCCGCGCCGGGGGCGTCTTGCCCCGGTTGGCTTCCCGCCGGGCCGCCGCCAGGCGCTCGCGCCGCGAGAGCGGCCGGCGCTTCCGGCTGGGGACGGGTAGCGGGCGCCGGGGCCGGCGTCGCCGCCGGGGGCGTGGCCGGCGGCGTGGCGGCCGTGCTCTCCGGGCGCGTCGCCGCGCCCTTGGACGTGTCGCCGGGCGCAGCGGCCAGGGCCTGGCGGGTCGTGTCGGCGGTGGGCGCGGCCGCGGCGGGCGCGGCAGGCTTCTGCATCACCAGGAAGTAGTAGCCCGCGAGCGCCGCGATCACGACCACGAGCACCAGGGCCGTGACGAGCGGCGCCTTGCTCTTCTTCGGCGTCGGCCTGGGCCCGCGCGGCGGCCGCGGCTTGGCGCCGGCCGCTTCGGCCGCGGCGACGGCGGCGGGCTTGCCCATGGACGCCGACGCCCGGGGCAGCGGCGTGGTGGCCTGGGACGCCATCGTGGCCATCGACGGCGCGTTGAGCGCCTGGGTGGGCCGGGTGGCCACGTCGGCCGTCATCGCCGCCGCGACGCCGCCCGAGCCCTCGAGCGAGGCGACCAGCTCCTCCGCGCTCTGGAACCGATCCTCGGGCTTCTTCGCCATCATCCGCTGCACGATGGCGAACAGGTCCCGCTGCTCCGCCGTCTCGAGCGGCGGGGTCGGCAGCTCCTCCATGATGTGCTTGTAGCCGATGGAGAAGCTGTCCTCGCCGTCGAAGGGCACGTGACCGGTGAGGCACTGGTAGCCCACCACGCCGAGCGAGTACACGTCGCTGCGCCCGTCGAGGGTCTGCGCGCGCGCCTGCTCGGGGCTCATGTAGTGGGGCGTGCCGATGGACATGCCCGTGCCGGTGAGCCGGGCGCCCGACTGCGCCTTGGCGATGCCGAAGTCGGTGACGATGGCCTGGCCCAGCTCGTCGAACATGATGTTGTCGGGCTTGATGTCGCGGTGCACGATGCCGTGCTTGTGCGCGTAGCCCAGCGCCCGCGCGGCCTCGATCAGCACCCGCTTGATTTCCGGCACCGGCAGGGCGCCGCGCGCCTCGATCACGGTGGAGAGCGGCTTGCCGCGGATGAACTTCATCACGAAGTAGATCACGCGGCCGGATTTGCCGACCCGGTAGATGGGGATGATGTTCGGGTGCTCGAGCTTGGCGGAGGTGCGCGCCTCGCGCTGGAAGCGCTCGACGAATTCGGCGTCGAACGAGAGCGAGAACGGCAGCACCTTGATGGCGACCTCGCGCTCGAGCGACTTGTCGCGCGCCTTGTACACGATCGCCATCCCGCCGCGGCCCAGCTCCTTCTCCAGCTCGTACTCGTCCTTCAGCGCCTCGCGCACCGCGGCCGAGTCGTCGGCCGCGGGCTGCGCGCCCGTGGCGGCCGCGGCGCCCTGGGTCACGCCCGTCAGGTCGAGACCGCAGTTCGGGCAGTACTTGACCGAGGTCTCGACTTGCTGGCCGCACCGGGAACAGAACATGCGCGCTCGCGACGTGGAAGGGTAAGGCTCTGAGCGCAGAGAACTTAGGCCACGCCCGGAGGGGGTGTCAAGACGCGCGCGACCCTGAGATCTCGAATGTGTCGCGTCGCGTGACGCGCGTGCGCGTGGCCTGGTCCTCGAGCTCGACGGTCAGCACGTAGCGGCCCGGCGCCAGGCCCGCGAGCCCGATGCGCTGCCGGACGCGGGAGCGGCCCGACGCGTCGGTCACGGTGCTGTACTCGAGATTGGCGCCGCGCCCGCCGCCGAACAGCCGCTGGAAGAAGGTGCGGCCCTTCTCCGGCTGCACGCTCACGCGGGTGGAGACGGTGGCGCCCTGCGGAAGGCCGTACAGCTCGTAGTACAGCTCGACCGTGCCGTCGCGCGGGTAGCGGCCGAGCGGGTTGAGGGGCAGGTCGCCGCCCGGCCGCTTCAGCGCCAGGCCGCTGCCCTCGAGCCCGAGCACCAGGTCGCTGGCGGAGAACCCGCTGTCGGTGCGCGGCACCGCGATCGGCTCGGCGCTGACCAGGGCGCCCGCGTCGGCCTGCAGCTCCTCCACCACGAAGTGGTAGTGGAAGTCGCCGGGCGGGACCGGCACCGCCAGTTGTTCGGTGAGGAAGCTCCCCAGCGGCAGGTCCGTGGGGCTCTCGAAGACGCGCAGCGTGTCGAGGCCGGCGACGCGCCGGTAGGTCGAGTCGTAGACGATGAGGCGGAACTCGAACGGGAACCCGACGCCCTGCGGTGCGGGGAACGACCGCAGCGCCGTCGCCGGCAGCGCGAACACCACGTGGAGCACCGGGCGCCGCGCGCTGTCGCCCAGCACGAACGAGGAGATGACCGGGTGGAGGTCGTGGGCGAAGCGCAGCTCGTAGGAGTCGGTGGTGGTCCCGATGGCGATGGCCTCGCGGCCGCGGCGCCGCTCCTCGGCCAGCAGGGCGCCCCGTCCGGCGCTCCCCTGCACCGCGAGGCGCTGGTAGATGTCGGAGATGGTGGCGCGGGAGTTGAGCAGCCCGCCCACCAGCCCGGTCGGCGCGTCCTGGCGGGACTGGATGATCACCGCCGTGCTGAACCCGTAGGCGTCGAGCAGGCTCTCGACGAGCTTGTAGTCCTGCACGTGGCCCGACGCCACGAAGTGGAACACCAGGTCGGAGTCGGGCGGCGGCCGGCGGTACACCCAGGTCTCGTTCGGCTCCACGTTGGGATCGGCGTAGCGGGCGCGGCCGTCCGGCTCGCCGTGCCGCATGTAGATCACGCCGCGGTCGTCGAACTCCTGCTGCGCGGAATCGCGATAGACGTCGGTGATGTCGTAGTGGCGGTGCCGCGTCATGAGCCGGAAGTGGGCGCGCGCGTAGGCGTAGCGGCGGAACTGCTCGACCAGCCGGTCTCCCGGCCGCCGGGCGTCCTCGATGTCGCGCTCGCTCCAGAACCGCTTGAGCCAGCGCCCGACCGCGTCGGCCGGGAGCCCGTCGAACTGCGCCAGCTCTTCGGGGGTGGCGATCCACGCCAGGTCCTCCCGGCACAGGGAGCGCGCCGCCGGGCTCAGCGATCCCCGCAGCGCTGCGAAGTACGCCGCCACCGCGGCGTCCTTCCGCTCGAGCAGGCCGAGGGTGCGGGCGATCTCGAGCCCGCCGACCCCGCTGTCGCCGCCGGCGGCCACGTAGGCGCGGAACGCCACGAGCGCGGAGTCGTTCGCGTCCAGCTCCCGCTCGACGCGGCCCCGCGCCAGCAGGACGTCGGGCTCGCGGCCGGCGGGCGTGGCCGCTGCGAGGCGCAGGGCACGCTGCGCCACGTCGAGGCGCGGCGCGATGCGCTGGCGCAGCGCGGTGGTGGCCAGGTCCACCAGCGCGCGCGAGTACGACGGGTCCACCGCCGCGGCCCGCGCGAACGCCCGGGCCGCCTTGGACAGCGCGTCGAGCCCGAGCACTTCGCGCACGTTCTCGAGCAGGATGAAGCGGGACTCGCCGATCGCCAGCTCGGCGCGGCCCAGCCAGTACCACGTCGCGGGCCAGCTCGGCTCGAGGTCGGAGGCCCACTCGAACTCGCCCGCGGCGTCGTCGTAGTGCTTGGTGCCGACCGTGACCTCGCCGATGCGATAGGCGAGGATGCCCAGCTCGAGGTGGATCATCGGGTCGTCGCGGTTCTGCCTGGCGACCTGGATGCGCGCCGCCTCCGTCGCGAGCAGCGTGGTCGAATCGGGGATGGCGGCGAACGACGCGACGAGGGAGTCGAGGCGCGCGCGGCCCGCGGGGTCCTGGGCGGCGAGGCGCGAGGGCCCCGCGGCCGCGGCCAGCATGGCCGCGCAGAGCAGCGAACGCGGCGCCGGGGGCATCAGCGCGTGGTACCCCGGGCCCGGCCCGCGGGTTCGCCCCGGCGCGGCCACGTCACGGCCCCGGCTCCGCCAGGCTCCGCAGGTACGCCTGGATGCCGAGCGCGATGCCCCGCGCGTACGCCTGCTGGAAGGCGGGCGTCCGCAGTGCGTTCTCCTGCGCCGGCACCATCAGGAACGCGCCCTCGGTGAGCACCGAGGGCATCCAGCTCGTCCGCACCAGAGCGAAGTTGCCGCGCGCGGCGCCGAGGTTGCCGAGCCCCAGCTCGCCCACCAGGGCCTGCTGCGTGGCCATCGCGAGGCTCGCCGCGCGGGGGAAGAAGTAGTAGGTGCTGGTGCCGTTGTTGACGAACGGATTCACGCCGTCGGGAAACGCGTTGTTGTGGACCGAGACCAGGATCTCGGCGCCGGCCCGCTCGGCCGCCGCGGTCCGCTCGTACAGGTCGAGCGCGGAATCCGACGTCCGCGTCATCACCACCCGGGCGCCCTCGCGCTCGAGCAGGTCCCGGAGCGCCAGGCCCACCGCGAGGTTCGCGTCGGCCTCCCGGAGGCCGGTGGGCCCCGTGCCGCCGAGCGGCGGGTGGCCGGGGTCCACCGCGATGGTGCGGCCGGCGAGCGGCCGGGCCGCGTCCACGACCGGGGGGCGGCGGATGTCGAGCACCAGGTCGGCGCCGTCCCACCGGGTGCGCCACCCGAACACCGGCGCGCCGAGCGCGAAGGTCACCGTGCACTCGTCGGCCGTGGGCTGCGCCCAGGTCACCTGGCGCACCAACGGATCGGTGCCGCCGTACTGCACGAAGTCCAGGTCCGACTGCGCGGCGTAGAGCCGGACGGTGATGCTGCGCGCGTCCTCGTCCACCCGGAAGGGAACCCGGGCGTCGAGGGTGAAGCGCGCCTCGACCAGCGAGTCGCGCGGCGCGAGCCGCACCAGGCGCACGCGGGTCGCGGGCGGCGGCGCGCCCGCCGGCAGCACCGCGGCCACGTCGGCGAGGCTCACCCACGCCACGGATTCCTGCGACAGGCGCACCCGCAGCTGGTCGTCCACGCGGCCGTCGAGCGCGGCCGGCGTGCCCTCCGCGAACAGCCAGTTGAACGTGCCGTGCGGGAACGGCGCGCCGACCACGTAGCCGCGCGCCTTGCCGGTGTGCGCGGTGTCGTCGTCGAGCATCACCACGGGCGCGCTGCCGGGATCCACCAGCGTGACGCGCACCGGGAGCGCGGTCTCGATCGTGTCGCCGCCCAGCGACGCGATGACCGCGGCCACGCCGGCCGCGCTGAGCGTGTCGTCGCGGCACGGCCGCGGTGGTCAGCGGCGGCAGCGGCGCGCCGAGCGGCACGGCGGGCACCGTGCCCAGGTAGCGCACCGTGGCCTGGGGCGCGAGGCGGTCCGGCCGCCGCTCGAAGGGGCCGTACGCCGCGACCGCCGCCGTGTCGGGCGCCAGCGGAAACACGCGGCCGTCCGGCAACCGCACGGCGACCGAGACGCCCGGCGCCGCGCGGGCCTCCACCCGGAGCGGCTCGCCGCTCAGCGCCCAGACGTCGCCGGCCGGGCTCAGGGATCGCGGGTCCAGCCACAGCGGCTGCGGCGGCGGGACGAACCGCGGCGGCAGGCGCACGCGCCAGTCGAGCGACGCCCGCTCCGTCCCCTTTACCGCCGCGAGGTGGAAGACGGCGACGCTGTCCTCGGGCAGGGGTAGCCAGGCGAGAAAGGCGCCGTTCGGAGCCACGGCGACCGCCGTGCCGTCGATCGTGAGCCGGGCCTGGCCGCTGCCGGTGGCCCCGAAGAGGAACTCGCTGTCGCGGGCGGCGAGGAGGGCGTCGGCCGGCGGGTAGACCACCGTGATCGCCAGCGGGCCATCCACGGGCGGGATGGCCGGGAGCGGTGCCGGATGGTCGCTGGGCACCAGCTGACCGAGGCCGGCGACGGGGCATCCGGCGCCCGCCAGGATGACGGCCAGGACGAGGGGGGTCCGACGGAGCGGCATGGAAGGCGCAACGTACACCAACTCTCGGTGCAAAATCAATTTAGCTCAGTTGACCAGCCCCCGAACCGACCGTAAATTGGCGCACACTTCTGCCGGATTCTTCGCCCCCGGAGGCGACCCGAGACGTGATCACGTGCGCGCACTGCGGCCGGACCAACGATCCGGGCTCGCGCTACTGCATGGACTGCGGCAAGCCCCTCTCCGCGTCCGCCATGGCGATGCCCGCGCTCACGGCTCCGGGCGGCGCGCCCGCCACCCGCGTGTACGCTCCGGGTGAGGCCAAGTCGGGGGCGGTGGCGGCGCCGGCCCTGACCTGCTCCAAGTGCGGCCATCCCGTGGACGCCGCCAACCCGTTCTGCGCGTACTGCGGCGCCAAGCTCGCGCCCGAGAAGCCGGCGCCGGCCGTGCCGGCCAAATGCCCCAACTGCGGCGCGCCCATCGCGAGCGGCGACTACAAGTTCTGCCCGATCTGCGCCACCCCGCTCGGCGCGGGCCCGCGCACCTCCGGCCCGCACGAGCCGACCGCGGTCTTCACGGCGAAGCGGGCCTCCCAGCCGCCCATCCAGCTGGCGCTCACGGCGGAGGACGGCACCAAGAGCACGCGCTACCCGCTGGTCGGCGAGGAGACGACCTTGGGGCGCGGCGGGGCCGACGTCGCGTTCCCCGACGACATCTACCTCTCGCCGATGCACGCGCTGTTCATCTGGAAGGACGGCAAGCTCAGCATCCGCGACCTCGGCTCGCGCAACGGCACCTGGATCTTCCTCGAGGGGCCGCACAAGCTGGTGGACGGCGACCTGATCCTCATCGGCTCGCAGCTGCTGCGGTTCCGCCGCCTCGGCTACCCGGGCCCGTACGCGCCGGACGCCGACGCCACGCGCCGCATGGGCTCGCTGATCCCCAGCGCGGACATCGCCTCCGTGTCGCAGCTCAGGGTGGACGGCAGCGTGCGCGACGTGTTTCATCTCTCGCCGGGCCGCGACGTCAAGCTGGGCCGCGACGCGGGTGACTGGGCGTTCCCGTACGATCCCTCGATGAGCTCGCAGCACGCGGTGATCCGCTCGGAGGACGCCGACTTCGTGCTGGCCGACGCCGGCAGCCGCAACGGCGTCGCGGTGGCCTCGCGCGGCGACGTCCAGCTCAAGAAGAATTCCAAGATCCTGGTGGGGGACAAGCTGCTCGTGGTGGAGATGACGTGAAGACCTGCCCGGTCTGCGGCAAGGAATATCCGGACACCGTCAAGTTCTGCCCGGTGGACGGCTCCACGCTGCGCGCCAAGAACCCGACCGCCGACCTGGTGGGCCAGGTGGTGGCCGACCGCTACGCCATCATCAAGAAGCTCGGCGAAGGCGGCATGGGCGCGGTGTACCTGGGCGAGCACGTGAAGATGGGCCGCAAGAGCGCCATCAAGGTGATGAACCCCTCGATGGCCAACGACCCCGACGCCATCAGCCGCTTCAACCGCGAGGCGTCGAACGCGAGCCGCATCTCCCATCCCAACGTCTGCCAGATCTACGATTTCGGCGAGACGCCCGAGGGCATCATCTACCTCGCGATGGAGTTCATCGAGGGCGCGGCGCTCACCGACATCATCGAGAAGGAAGGCGCGCTGTCGCCGACGCGCGCGGTCCGGATCCTCAAGCAGTCGGCCGGCGCGCTGGCCGCCGCGCACGACCTGGGCATCGTGCACCGCGACCTCAAGCCCGACAACATCATGATCGTGCAGGGCAAGGACGGCTCGGACATCGCCAAGGTGGTGGACTTCGGCATCGCCAAGGCCGTGGCGGGCGACGAGGCCGGCCAGAAGGTGACCAAGACCGGCCTGGTGGTGGGCACGCCGGAGTACATGAGCCCCGAGCAGCTCTCGGGCGACAAGCTCGACGGCCGCAGCGACATCTACTCGCTGGGCCTGGTCTTCTACCGGATGCTCACCGGCGTGCTGCCCTTCCAGGCCGACAGCGCGCAGGAGACGATGATCAAGCGGCTGACGGACGACCCGATGCCGCTGGCGAACGCGCGCCCCGACATCGCGTTCCCGCCCAAGTTGCAGGCGGTGCTGGACAAGGCGCTCGCGCGCTCGCCGTCGCAGCGCTACGCGAACGCGAGCGAGCTGGGGCGCGACGCGGAGGAAGCGGTCGCGGGCCTGGCGGTCCCGGGCACCCGCGTGGCCGAGCAGGTGACGACGGCGGCCACCCAGCTGATGGACGCCGATCTCGCGCTCAAGGCGGCGCGGGCCAAGGCGCCGGCCACCGCGGTGGCGCCGGCCGCCGGGAAGAAGTTCCCGCTGGTGCCGGTGCTGGGCGGCGTGGGCGGCGTGGCCGTCATCGCCGTGGTGGCCGTGCTGGCGATGAGCGGCGGCAACAAGCCGACGCCCGTGGCTTCGCGCGCCGACACGTCGAACGGCGGCGGCGCCGGCGCCGCCCGACACGCAGAAGCTCGTGAACGCGACGACGACGCCGACCGGCGCCGTCACGCCGCCGCGCGGCGCGCCGACGGGGACGCGGACGCAGCAGCAGCCGCCGCGCTCGACGCCGCGGCACGCAGACGGCGAGCGAACCCAGGAACGGACCTGGCCGCGGTCGGCCGGGAACTCGATGCCGCGATGGACCAAGCCATCGGCGACAACCCCGCGACGGGCCGCGCGACGGCCCGGCACTACTTCGACATGGCCACGCTGCCGGATGCCGTCCGGGCGAAGAGCCGCTGAGATCGATCGCGCAATCGTACGGCACGCCAGGAGGACACCGCTGAACTACGCGTCGTGGCACGGCCAACGCCGCTCGGCTGGATACCAAGTACCTGGAGGCCGTCCCCATGACCGACCGCCCCGTGCGCGTCGAAGTCTTCGGCCGGACCGACGTCGGCAAGGCCCGCGACCACAACGAGGACAGCTTCGTGGTCGCGGACCTCACCACGCGCACCGCGTCGCTGCAGCCGGAAGTGCGCACCCACGAGGTCGGCCGGCGCGGCACGCTGTTCATGGTCGCGGACGGCATGGGCGGCGCCGCCGCCGGCGAAGTCGCCAGCGAGATGGCGACCACGACGGTCTTCAACCACATGACCACGCAGTGGGGAAGCGACCAGGAAGTCACCGAGCAGCGCTTCGCCTACCGGCTCAAGGAAGCGGTCGAGATCGCGAACCAGCAGATCCACGACTACGCCGCGGCCCACCTCGAGGTCCGCGGGATGGGCACCACGACCACCGCCGCCGGCGTCTTCGAGGGCGCGCTCTACCTCACCCAGATCGGCGACAGCCGGGGCTACCTGATCCGCCAGGGCCGCATCGCCCAGATCACCAAGGACCAGTCGCTGATGCAGCGGCTGGTGGACGCGGGCGAGCTGACCGAGGAGGAGGCCGCCGTCAGCGAGCGGCGGAACATCATCCTCCAGGCCCTCGGCCCGGACCCGCACGTGAAAGTGGATCTCACCCGCCAGGAGCTGCGGCAGGGCGACCTCCTGGTGATGTGCTCGGACGGGCTCTCGGGATTGGTCAAGAAGGAGGAGATCCTGGCCACTGTGACCCAGGCCACCGACCTCGTGACCGCCTGCAAGGAACTTATCGAGTTGGCGAACGGCCGCGGCGGCCCGGACAACATCACCTGCATCGTCGCCAGGTTCGGCGGCGGCTTGCCGGACCCCGACGGTTCGGAGGCGCTCGGCCACCAGGTGTACCCGTTGCTCGACACCGAATCCACCACGGAGCCGGTCCCGGTCTACAAGCCGGAAGAGGCTCCCGCTCGCAAGACCGAGCAGACGACCCGGAAGACGGATCCCGGCAAGAAGAAATGGTGGCAGTTCTAGGCTAGCCCACTCTCGCGAGAAGGCGCGCGTCACGTCATGAGATGCGAGTTCAGGATCCTGTCTGGCGGGCGCGCGGGCCACCGCGAAGTCTTCGACAAGGCCTACATCGGGCTGGGCCGGCACCCGCAGTCGGATCTCCATTTCGACCCCGACAAGGATATCGACGCCTCCACGCGTCACGCGGCCGTGGTCCGCAGCGAGGACCACTGGGTGCTGCGCGACGTGGGCAGCCGCAACGGCACGTTCGTGAACGGCCGGCGGATCACGGCCGACACCGAGCTCAAGCCCGGCGACCGCATCCGCTTCGGCCCCAACGGCCCCGAGGTGGAGTTCCAGGTCGTGGCCGACGGCGCCGAGCAGGTGGTGCCCGCCGTGCACCTGCCCGCCGGCGCGGCCCCGCCGCGAGCCACCAAGGACGCCGGCCCCCATCGGCCCGCTCCCGCGAAGCCGGCCACGCCGTCCACGACGTCGGTGCTGCGCGCCCAGGTGAGCCAGCAGTCGACGCGCTACCGCACCTCGCTGGTCGTCCTCGCCGTGGTGGTCGTCGCCGCCGTCGCCGTGGTGCTGTGGCAGGGCCGGACCGCCAAGCAGCAGGTCGCCAGCATCGGCACCCAGCTCGATTCGATGTCCCGGGAGCTGGTGGCCCTGCGCGGGGCGCAGGCCCGCTCCGATTCGGAAGCGGGCGCGCTGCGCGCCCAGCTCGCCGTCGAGCACGACCCGGCGCGCGTCGCCTCGCTGCAGCAGCAGTACGCGGCGGTGCAGCAGCGGCGCCAGAACATCACCGTCGCGCAGGGCGTGAACTGGGCGTCCATCAACCGGGCGAACGCCCGCGCCGTCGCGATGATCTACGTGCAGTTCCCGGACGACTCGACGTTCACCGGCACGGGCTTCGGCGTGACCGCGGGCGGCTTGCTGCTCACCAACAAGCACGTGGTGATCGACCATTCCGGCCGGACCCCGGTCCGGATCGCGGTCCAGTTCGCGGGCAGCAAGGACGTGTGGCGCGCGATCCTCGAGCGCACGTCCGCCGACGCCGACGTGGCGACGGTGCAGATCACCGACTCCGGGTCCTTCCCCGTCGTGAGCGGCCTCAAGGGCGATGCCTCGAGCGACAGCGTCGGCGACCCGATCGCGCTGCTGGGCTACCCCGGCGGCCTCGACGCGCCGATGGGCGGCACGGCCGAGCACCCGATCGTCCAGCCGACGCTCGCGCCGGGCACCATCGGCAAGATCCTGCCCGATTCCCTGCTCCAGCTCGACGCCTACAGCACCACCGGCGCGAGCGGGAGCCCCGTCCTCAACCGGCATGGCCAGGTCATCGGCATCGAGTTCGGCGGCCTCCGCGAGTCCGGCGGCCGGATCGTGCTCGGCCTCCCCATCAAGCGCGCAGCCCCCCTACTGTCTTCCTCTTCTTCTCGGGAGTAAGTCCATGCGATACCGTCGAGCACTGGCGCTCTTGGGCGCCGTGTCGGCAGCGGTGTTCACGGCCTGCAAGGAGCCGCCGTTCGCTCCGAGGTGGGACGCGGACATGTACATGCCGCTGAGTTTCCAGTCCATCCCCGTCCAGCCGGGGAGCGTGCCCAACGGGGTTTCCTCCCCGGACAGCTTCCCGGCCCCGCTGTCGCAGGACCTGAGCGGCGTGGTGGGCAACGTCATGAAGAACCTCGTGACGGACCCGGCCCGCTGCTCGGCCCCGTCCGACGCGAGCCTCTCGTGTGACCTCGTCACGGTCACCCTGCGCAAGACGCTGGCGCTGACCGTGCAGGACACCCTGTTCATCGGCAACGCGGCGAACGTCCTCACCGCGGCGGGAGCCGCCGGAGGCACGGTCGTCTTCCCGATCGGTCTCACCGGTGCCCAGTCGAGCATGACCGACAGCCTGTACCTCACGCCGGCCGCGGTCGCCATGCTCCAGGCCGCCGGGTCGGGCAGCTCGGCCGTGTGGATCCAGGTGCGCGGCACGCTCAGCAACCAGAGCGGCGGCACGATCACCGCGACCGCCGCCGACTCGATCGGCATCACCAGCCTGACGGCGACGATGCGCATCGCCGTCTCCCACAAGTAGGAGGACAGCCATGAAACGGATGTCGCTCGTTCTGGCCGGCCTCCTCGTGCCGGCATTGCTCCAGGCCCAGATCGCCGATCCCTCGACCCGCGCCCTGGGCATGGGTGACGCCTACACCTCGCTCGCGCGCGGCTACGAAGCCGTGGCATGGAACCCCGCGATGCTGGCGGCGGTGGGGCGCCCCGGATTCACCCTCGACCTGCCGCACCTGAACCTCGAGTTCGGCAGCAACGCGTATGGATTGTCGGACGTCCGGAAGTACGCGAACACCTACCTCACCGGCGCCGACAAGACGACGCTGCTCGACAAGATCAAGGACTCGACGCTCACCCTCCGCTCGCTGATCGGGATGGCGCCGTTCGGCCTGTCCGTCGGTCCGTTCGGCCTCCTGGTGAGCGAGACTGGGCAGATGAGTCTCGGCGTCGGGAAGAGCGCGGTCCAGCTCGCGCTGTTCGGCAACGCCCCGCAGGCGGGCACGTCGTCGCTGTTCACCGCCCGGGGCTCGAACGGACTCGCCTGGGCGGCCACCACGGTCGCGGGCAGCTTCGCCCTGCCGATTCCTTCCCCGCTCGGCCACCTCGCCGTCGGGGCGACCTACAAGTACGTGATCGGGAACTTCCTGGGCTCGGCCGCCGACCTCGGCTCCCAGGTCTCCTTCAGCCCGCAGTTCGCCGCCACCGAAGCCGGTGAGGCGATCTACACCAACTACGATTCCAACTGCAGCAGCTTCAACCCGTTCAAGACCGGGCAGTGCGGTGGGCGGGCAGGCACCGGCTACGGTGTGGACCTCGGCGGCACCCTGCAGCTCGCCGGCAAGGGCATCACGCTCTCGGCCGTCATCGTCAACGCGCTCGGCAAGATGACGTGGGATCAGGACCGCCTCTACTACGGGCGTACGATGCGCGCCGACTCGCAGACCGCGTCGGGGAGCGTGATCACGACGCAGGACTCCTCCCTCACGCTGAAGACGTCCGCGGCGATCGCGGCGGACCCGCAGGCGCAGCAGCTGCGGAGCAGCCTGCTGGCGAACGGCGACTTCTCCCGCCTCGCGCGGGTGGGAGCGGCCCTGCGGCGCGGCGGCCTCACGCTGGCCGGCGATTTCCAGGTCCGGGTGAAGGCGGGCCTCGACCAGCAACCCAGCCAGCTCCTGTCGGTCGGAGCCGAATACCGCCTGCTGGGGGTGCTCGCGTTCCGCGGCGGCGCTTCGTCGGATTTCGCGGGAGCAACGGCGTTCGGCGGCGGGCTTGGCCTGCAGTTCCTCGGCATCAACATCGACGGGTCCGCCCAAGACATCGTCGGAACCACGCAGCCGGGCGTGCGGGTGGGATTCGGGTTGGGGTTGATATTTGTGACGACAAGGTGAGCAGTGAGGCGTGAGAGGTGAGAAGGCGAAGTGAGAGGTGAGACGTTGAAAGGCGTGAGGGGGATCTACCTTCTCACGCCTTTCGACTTCTCACCTCTCACCTGGCGACGCACCACCCACCCCGCCACCAGGGCCGCCGTCGCTCCGAGCGCCCAGGCGTCGGATCCGATCACCACGCCACCGATGGCCAACATCGCGCCCAGCACCATGGCGAGCGTCGCGCCCGCCTCGGCGAAGTCGCGGCCCAGGTCCGAGGCCGGCGCCACGCCGAGCTTGGCGCGAATCGCCCTTCCAGCCGGGCCCGCCCGGCCGGGCGCGGGCGTAGAACGCCTCGAGCACCGCCGGCGGCTCCGGCGCGGTCAGCAGCATCACCGGCACCCACACGGCCAGCGCGCCGAACGCCGTCAGCGCCAGCTTGGCCCCGAATCCCAGGTCGCTCGAGGCCCGGCACGAACGTGGCGAGCAGCGCGATCAGGGGCGCCACCAGCAGCGCGGCCCATTCCGCCCACGCGTTCACCCGCCACCAGAACCAGCGCAGCAGCAGCACCGTCCCGGAGCCGTTGCCGATCAGGATCAGGAACCGGAAGATCTTGCCCACGTCGTGCATGGCGAAGCTCGCCGCCGCCGAGAGCAGCGTGATCAGCAGCGTCGCGCCACGGGCCACCAGCACGAGTCGCCGCTCCCCGGCGCCCTTCTCCACGAATCGCTGGTACACGTCGCGCACGATGTACGAGGCGCCCCAGTTGATCTGGGTCGAGACGGCCGACATGAAGGCGGCGACCAACGAGGCCGACCACGAGGCCGAGCACGCCGACCGGCAGGTAGTGCAGCATCATCAGCGGGTACGCGGTCTCGGGGTCCTTGAGGCCCGGCAGCACGACCAGGGCCGCCAGCGCCACCACCACCCACGGCCACGTGCGCACCACGTAGTTGATGACGTTGAACAGGCCCGCCGCGCGCTCGGCGGCCCGCTCGTCCTTCACCGACGAGAGCCGCTGCACGAACATCCCGCCGCCGTCGGCCCCGCGGTACGCCCACCACTGGATGCCGATGTAACCGAGGAAGGTGCCGAACGGCAGCGCCAGGTCGCCGGGGCGCGGCAGCAGGCGCAGGGTATCGGCGTGCCCGAGCTGCACCAGGCGCTCGCGCAGCGCGCCGAGGCCGCCCACCTCGTGGAGCGCGTAGCCGGCGACGAGCATCGCCCCGAGCAGCGCGAGGCCGAGCTGCAGGAAGTCGGTGGCCACGACGCCCCACAGGCCGGCGGCCGCCGAGTACACCAGGACCACCAGCACGATGGCCACCACGGCCCACAGCTGCGGATCGCCGGGCAGCGGCAGCGCGCTCATCGCGCCCAGCGCGACGAGGACCTTCCGCATGGCCAGCATGCCGTAGCCGATGCCGAGGCAGTTGATGGGGATCGCGAACAGCAGGGCGCGGGTGCCGCGCAGGATGGCGGCGGGCTTGCCGCCGTAGCGCAGCTCGATCAGCTCGGCGTCGGTCATGATGGTGGCCCGGCGCCACAGCCGCGCCAGCACGACCGCCATCAGCACGTGGGTGAACGCGAAGCTCCACCACTCCCAGTTGCCCGCGATGCCGCGCCGCGCCACCACGCCGGTCACGTAGAGCGGCGTGTCCACGTTGAACGTGGTGGCCGCCATGGAGGCGCCGGCGAGCCACCACGGAATCGCGCGCCCGCCGACGAAGAACTCCGCGAAGCTCTTCGAGCCGCGCCGGGCGAGGACCATGCCCGAGCGCGAGCGTGCCGCCCAGGTAGGCGGCGACGACGATCCAGTCGAGGGGGCGCACTAGCCCGTGAGGAGGCGCCCGGCGGCCGCGCGCTGCATCGGCACGTCGCCCGACCACGCGCACCACACCGGTGCCCGGCCGGGGATCTCCGCCAGGAGGCGCGGATGTCCGAACAGGACGACCGTGGCCGGCGCGATCAGGGCCGCCGCCAGGCTCCGGCGGCTCGCCGCCGACAGGGTGGCGCGCCGCTTCCAGCCCTTCACGTCCGCGAAGACGAGCACCACCTTCTCGCCGCCCGGCTCGACGCGCACGCCGCGCGCCGCCAGCTCCTCGGCGAACGCGCTCCGCGGAGGCACCGGATACGGGCCGCCGGCGTCGTCGTCCACGATGGCCAGCTCCACCGACCGCGGCGCGGCGCCGGCGGCGCCGCGCAGCAGCCGCACGGCCGCCCGCGCCAGCTCGCCCGCGCGCGCTTGGTGGCGCTGGAGCGCGGCGGCGCTCAGCCGGCTGGGCTTCGCCGCCCGCCCGGCGGCGGTGAGGCGCCGGGCCAGCGACGCATCGAGCCGTCCCGCGTCCAGCGCGCCGGACGCGGCTGCCCGCTCGAGCGCATCCACGACGCCGGCGACGTCGTGCGGATAGAGGAGCAGATCGCAGCCGGCCTCCAGGGCCGCCACGGCCCCCGCCGGCTCCCCCGTTCCGTGCAGCGCCCCCTCCATGATCAGCGCGTCGGTGACCACCAGCCCGTCGAACGCGAGATCGCGCCGGAGCACGCCGTCGAGGATGCGGCGCGAGTGGGTCGCCGCGAGGCCCGACGGGTCGAGCGCCGGGAACGCGACGTGGGCCGTCATCACGCCGGCCACGCCCGCGCCCACCGCCCACCGGAACGGCAGCAGGTCGGCCTCCAGCACGTCGCGCGACGCGTGCACCACCGGCAGCTCGGCGTGCGAATCGGCCGTGGTGCGGCCGTGGCCGGGGAAGTGCTTCGCGCACGCCAGCACGCCCGCCGACTGGCAGGCCGTGACCCACCCGGCGGCGGCGCGGCCCACCGCCTCCGGGTCGTCGCCGAGAGCGCGCGTCTGGACGATGGGGTTGGCGGGCTCGACGTCGAGATCCACCACCGGGGCGAACGCCCACGCGATGCCGACGTCCCGCGCCTCCGCGGCGGTGATCGAGGCCGCGTCGGCGACGGCGTCCGCGCCCAGCGAGGCGACGGCCATGGCCGGAGGCAGGCCGGTGAGGCCCGCCACCTGCTGCCCCGCCCCGCGCTCGAAGTCGGACGCGACGAGCAGCGGGTGCGCGCGCGCCGGCCGCCAGGTCGCGCGTGAGGCGCGCGACCGCCTCGCGCTCGCCGCCGAAGATGATGAATCCGCCGACCCCGAGGGCGAGGGCCGCCTCGACCGCCGGCAGCGACGGCGCGAAGCCGCCCTCGGCGTCCCAGCGGATGGCCGGCAACACGAGCGCCGCCAGCGGCTTCATGCCGGCGTGATGCGCCCGAGCACGCGCGGGCCGCGGGCTCCGGTGGCCGCCGGCTCGTTGCCCGCGCGGCCGGTGCGGGTGAGGTAGCCGAGGAAGGCGAACACCGCGGCCTCCTTGGCGTCGCCGTCGAAGAACAGGTCGTCGAAGGCGCGGTGCTCGGGACCCGGCCAGGCTTCCTCGACCCGGCGCACCAGCTCCGGGTTGCGCGCGCCGCCGCCCGACCGCACGACGTCGCGCGGGCGCAGGGACGCGGGGATGAAGCGCTCCGCGGCGGCGCCGATGGCGCGGGCCGTCACCGCCACCGCGGTGGCGATGGTATCGGCGGGCGAGGCGCCGTGCTCGCGGCACTGGGTGATGAGGCGGTGCGCGTAGCCGACGCCGAACACCTCGCGACCCGTCGAGCGCGGCGGCGGCGCGGCGAAGAACGGGTGGGCCAGGCTCGCCTCCACCACGTCCGCGACCGCGCGCCCGGTGCGGGCGATGGCGCCGTCCTCGTCGAAGCGGCGGCCGGGAAACAGGCGGCGCACGCACTCGTCGATCACCATCACGCCCGGGCCCGTGTCGAGCGCGAGCAGCGGCCCGGCCGAGCCGCGCGGCGGGACGGCGGTGAAGTTCGCGATGCCGCCCAGATTGAGCAGGGCGCGCGGGCCGTCGGGCCGCGCGAACAGCAGCCGGTCCGCGCGCGGCACGAGGGGCGCACCGTGGCCGCCCGCGGCCACGTCGCGCGAGCGGAAGTCGGACACGACCGGGACGCCGAGCCGTTCGGCGATCACGGCCGCGTCGCCGAGCTGCAGGCTCGCGCGCTGCGGCTCGTGCCAGATGGTCTGGCCGTGCGACGCGACGAAGCCCAGCGCGGTCGCGGACACGCCGCCCTTCGCCAACACGGCCAGCGCCGCCTCGGCGAGCCAGTCGCCCAGGTCGGCGTCGAGCAGCGCCAGCTCCCGCGCGCTCCCTCCGGTGATGGTGTTGCCCACGCGGTCCCGCTGGGCGTCGCTGAACGGCACGGTGAGGAAGGCCAGCAGCTCGAGCGCGAACTCGCCGGTCGCCGGCTCGGCGATCCGCACCAGCGCGGCGCTCACGCCGTCCAGCGAGGTCCCCGACATCAGGCCGACCGCGAGCACGGCGCGCGCGGCCTCAGCCATGCCCTTCGCCTCGCACGGGCGGGGGCGGCTCCCCCACCGCCCGCCGGACCGAGCCGCCCGCCTCCTCGAGCAGCCGCACGGCGCCGGCCCGATCCACGCGCCGCTTCAGCATCACGATGGCGGTCTTGACGTGCTCCTCGGCGTCGGTGAGGGCGCGGCGCGCGGCCTCGCGCTCGACACCGCATACCTCCATCACGATCCGCTCCCCGCGGTCGCGCAGCTTGTCGGAGAGCGCCACCAGGTCCACCATGAGGTTGCCGTACGCGCGGCCCATCCGCACCATCGCGCCGGTGGTGACGGTGTTCAGCACCAGCTTGGTGGCCGTGCCCGCCTTCATCCGCGTCGAGCCGGTCAGCGCCTCGGGACCCACCTTGGGCAGGATCGCGATGTCCACGTTCACGAGCAGATCGCGCGGCGGGTCGGTGCAGGAGAGCAGCACGGTGCCGGCGCCGCGCGCGGCGGCGCGGGCGAGGGCCCCGCGCACGTACGGGGTGGTGCCGCTGGCCGCGATGCCGAACACCACGTCGGCGGCCCGGACCTCCTTGGCGTCCACCGCTTCGCCGCCGGCGTCGAAGTCGTCTTCCGCGCCCTCGGCGCCGCGGAGCAGCGCGGCCGCGCCGCCCGCGATGACGCCCTGCACCATCTCGGGCGGCGAGCCGAAGGTGGGCGGGCACTCGGCGGCGTCGAGCACGCCGAGGCGCCCGCTGGTGCCCGCGCCGACGTAGATGAGCCGGCCGCCGGCCCGGAACGCGCGCTCCACCCGTTCGATCGCGCGCGCGATGGGCTCGCGCACGGCCCAGACCGCCTCGGGCACGAGGCGATCCTGGCGGTTCAGCAGCTCGACGATGCGCGCGGCGTCGGCGAGGTCGATGTCAACGGTCTCGGGATTCCGTTGCTCGGTGAGCCGGGAGTCGTGCGGTGTGGAGGGCATGGGGACGGCGGAGAATCTACGCGCGGCCGGAGGCCGGTCAACGCGACGGCCGGCGGCCGCTCACGCGCTCGGCGCCGGCGGCACGTCCCGCGCTTCGGCCCGCGGCAGGTGCACGGTGAACGTCGTGCCAAGGCCCGGCTCGCTCTCGACCCAGATGTAGCCGCCGCTCTGCTTGACGATGCCGTACACGGTGGCCAGGCCGAGCCCGGTGCCCCGTCCCTGCTCCTTGGTGGTGAAGAAGGGCTCGAACAGGCGGGCGCGCGTGTCGGCGTCCATCCCCATGCCCGTGTCCCGGATGCGGAGCATCACGTAGCGCCCCGGCTCGACGGCAGCGTGCCCGTGTCCGCGCACCTCGTCCGCGTCGGCGTTCGCCGTCTCGAGCGTGAGCGTCCCGCCGTTCGGCATCGCGTCGCGCGCGTTCACGGCGAGGTTCACGATGACCTGCTCCAGCTGGCTCGGGTCGGCCCGCACGCCGCCGAGGTTCGGCGCGAGCGTGGTGATCAGCACCACGTCCTCGCCGATCAGGCGGCGCAGCAGCTTCTCCATCTCGGCGACGATGGTGTTCAGGTCGAGCAGCCTGGGCTGGAGCACCTGGCGGCGGCTGAAGGCGAGGAGCTGCCGGGTCAGGTCCGCGGCCTTGAGGGCGGCGCTCCGGACCTCCTCGGCGTCGCCGCGCGCGGGATGCTCCGCGCCGAGCGAGACCAGCAGAAAGTCCACGTAGCTCAGGATCGCCGTGAGGAGGTTGTTGAAGTCGTGCGCGATGCCGCCGGCGAGCCGGCCGACCGCCTCCATCTTCTGCGCCTGCCGCAGCTGCGCCTCGAGCGCCGACTTGTCCGTCACGTCGGCCGCCACGCCGATCACGGTCGTGACGGCGCCGCTCTCGTCGCGCACCGGCGAGTACCACACGTCGAACCGCGCCGAGCCCGAGCTCGGTCACGGAGCTGAACGCCTCGCCGCTCAGCGCGCGGCGCGCGTCCGCCAGGGTCGCGGGATGGTCGCCGTACACGTCGAACACCGACCGCCCCACGACTTCGCCCGGCTTGAGGCCGAGCGTCTCGAGCCCCTTGCCCTCCGACAGCACGAACCGGCCCTGCGCATCCCAGGCGAACAGCACGATCGGCACGCTGGTGATCACGGCGCGGAAGATCCGCTCGCTGCTCTTGAGCGCCTCCTCGGCCCGCCGGCGCAGCGTGATGTCGCGGATGGCGACCATGCGGATCGGGCGCCCGCGGTACTGGGCCATGCGCGCCGACAGGTCGGCGATGAACGTCGTGCCGTCCTTGCGCAGGCCTTCCGCCTCGTACGCCGTCACCCGGCCCTCGCGGATCGCCTCCATCACCTGGCGGCGGCCGTCGGTCGTCCCGAAGTCGAGCACCGAACGCCCGATCACTTCCGACGGCTCGTCGTAGCCGAAGGTGCGCAGGAACGCGTCGTTCACCTCGACGATGCGCCCGTTCTCGTGCAGCACGATCGCCTCGGTGGTCGCGCCCTCCAGCGCCCGGAGGCGCGACTCGCTGTCCCGCAGGGCGTCGATCACGCGCTTGCGCTCGATGGCCATCGCGACCTGGGTGGACACGAACCGCAGGACGTTGAGCTCCACCTCGCCGTAGCGGAGCCCCTCGGTGTAGGTCTGCACCACCAGCACGCCGATGGTCTTGCCGCCGGTCTGGAGGGGCACGCCCAGCCAGTCCAGGGACGGCGGCCCGATCAGCTCCACCTCGCCCCGGCGTTCGAGGTCCTCCTGCACGGCGGGCGTCACCAGCAGGCCGCGCCCCGTCCGCAGCACGTATTCGGTCAGCCCCTTCCCCGGCCGCTTGGGCTGCGGCACCTGGGGGTCCGCCTCGTCCACGTAATAAGGAAAGGTGACGACGTCGTGCTCGGCGTCGTACAGCGCGATGTAGAAGTTGCCCGCCGGCATCAGCTCGCCCACGATGCCGTGGATGGCGCCGAACAGCTCCTGCAGGTCGCGGGTGGTGAGGGCCGCCTCCGAGATCCGCTGGGTCGCCTTCTGCAGCGTTTCCGCCCAGCGCCGCTCCGTGACGTCCACCGCCGTGACGAGCGCCGCGCTCACGCGGCCCTTCCGGACGATCGGCAGCACGCGCACGTCGAACAGCGACGGCCGGTTCCCCAGTCCGGACGCCAGGAACTCCCGGCCCGCCGGCATCGCCGTGTCGAACACGCGGTCGAGGAGCTGCGCCGCCGCGGCCCGCCGGTTGGGCGGCAGGCGGTCGAGGACGCTGGTGCCGACCACCTCGGCGCGCTTCGCATCCGGCGAGACGCGGTTGATGTAGGAGATGCGCCGGTCGCGATCCACGATCATCACGGTATCGGGGGAGTTCTCGAACAGGGACTGCCACAACTCCGGGGCCTGGCGCAGGGCCTCCAGAGCCTCACCCGGTCCGGCGTCCGGCTTCGGCCGGCGGGACGGGCGCTTGGGCGGGTCTTTTTTTCGCGTCGGCACTACGGGAGAGAATCCATCGCCGGGAACGGGCTCGCTGGTCGAAGAGCCGAAAGGTTACGCATGCCCGGCCGGCCACGCCAGAGTACGCGCGGCGCGGGAATGGTCCGACCCGCTCCGCACCGCGCCGTTCACCGGACGTCCACCCGCACGACCGCCGTGCCGCGAGCCGCGAGCGGCAGCGTCCCGGCCAGCGCCGCTCCCCGGTGCCCCGCGGCGTCGCTCAGGCTCCACGCCGCGCGCGCGCCGCTCCGCCAGCGCAGGGTCACGCGCTGGGCCACGGGGCCGGGATTCAGCAGCGCGACCGTCCACGACCCCGGGTCGGGACCGGGACGCAGCGCCGTCACCAGCACCGCCGCGGGCGCCACGACGAGCAGCGGGACCGGCGAGGGCGCGCGTCCGGCCGCCGCGGCCACGAGCAGCGGCTCGCGCGCCTCGGCGCCGAACCGCGCCGCGGCGTCGGGGCGGAAGGCCCCGTGCGGCTGCACCGCGTACCGGAACGTGACCGGGCCTTCCTGGTCGGCCTTGTAGTTGGTGTGCCAGTAGTTGTTCATCACGTACGAGTAGAACGTCTGGGTCGCCGGCAGGGCGCGCATCCACGGCGACTCCGCGTTGATGCCCCCGATCTCCACCAGCGGGGCGTCGGGCGTCGCGACGGTGACGCCGAGGCTGTCGTTCGACACGTCCACCCAGCTCTGCGCCTCGACGAAGTTCTTCGCCGAACCGCTGAGCTGGTCACTGTCGGGACGCACCACGCTCGACGCCACGTCGAACCGGATCTGCCCGCCGCGGACCCGCAGCGGGAAGGCGAGGTGCACGCCCTCCGGCGTTCGGACCGCGGTCTTGTCCACGGTGACGCGCACGTCCACGCGGTCGAGCCCGCTCACGACCCGCACCTCGCGGGTGAGCGAGCGCGCGCCCGGCGCCGCGGCGACGGACACCAGCGACGCCACCAGCGGGCCGCGTTCGCCGACGCGCAGCGTGACGGCGGTCGGGCCGGCGGCGGCGGCCGAATCGCGGCCCGCGACGTACCGGTAGTCGGCGAGCTTCAGGCCGTGCGAGGGATCCACGAGATCCACGTCGCCCGGGTTCCACAGCAGGCCCGCCACGCCGCCGCCCGCCGAGTCCAGCGCGGCGGCGAGCAGCGCGTTGCGGACGGTCGGCCCCGAGACCGACGCGCCGCCCGACGCCGGCGCCCGGCCCGGCCGCACGCGGTAGCGTCGCGCCGCGAACGGCGGCAGGTCGCGAACCAGCACCGCGAGCTCGCCGGTCGACAGCCGCTGCGAGGGCACCGCGCGGCCGTCCGGCCCCAGCACGCGATCGCCGCCGCGGCTCGCCGATGCCGGCACCAGCACCAGGTCGGTGCGCGGCCACGAGGACGTGTTGTACACGTCGAACGCGTCCACCTCCACCTCGCCCCGCATCGCCAGGCCGTGCGCCAGCAGGTCGCGCGACAGGCTGTCGGCCCCGAGCGCGAACGCCTGCTTGTAGCGCCACTGCGCCACCACGTCCGGCGCGTCGGGCGTGTCGATGCTCGCCGCCGCGCCCCACGTGTGCTCGTCCCACATCACCACGTCCCGCCACGCCGCGAGGTCTTCCGCCGGCTGGCACGCTCCGCCTCCGCGCATCGCGCACAGCGCCTCGGCCTGCACCAGGCGGCTCGACGCCGCGCGCGCCAGGGCGGTCTCGCGGGCCGTGGACGCGGCGCCGTCCTCCCAGTAGCCCGTGAAGTCGCCCGCGACGACGGGCAACCGCCCGGCGTAGGGCGCCAGCGCGCGGAACAGCTGCGCGTGGGTCGCGATCACCAGGCGGGGCGAGACGTAGCGCGCGTTCCACTCGCGCACGTAGTCGGGCAGATCCGGGTCGGTGGGGCCGTTGTCGCCGTCCACCGTGTAGGGCAGCTGCACCGGCACGTACGGATAGCCGGCGTCGTCCAGCCGGCGCATCAAGGCGAACAGGCGCTGCTCGCCGGACACGCGGATCCGCGCCTCGTGGAACAGGGAGTAGCTCGCCCCCGCCACCCAGGTCAGGACGGTGTCCTGCCGCGACTGGGACACCCACTCGAACGGCCGGTCGCCCCAATCCTGCAGCACGTAGCCGATCCGGTCGCCGTTGTTCGGCGCGATGGCGAGGTACCGCAGCCCGCTCTGCGCCAGGGCGGTGACGATGCCCCACGACTGCCCGGGGATGTCCGAGATCAGCGCGGTGGTGATGGGCAGGCCGAGCGAGTCGCGGAGCCGCCGGGCGTCGTCGAAGAAGTGCGTCATCTCCGGCGCGGTCGCGAGACCCGACAGCATGTTCGCCTCGAAGCCGTTGAGCCCGAAGCTGCCGTCGCGGACGGCGGCCACGAACCGGGTCCGGTCGCCCTCGCCCGCCTGCGCCAGCCAACTCATCACCGGCCAGAGGCCCTCGGCGTTCCAGCGGAACCGCGCCTCGGGTGGATAGTCGCGCGTGCGGTCGATCAGCCGCAGCGCGTCCTCGATGTTCCGCCACTGCTTGGCGCGCACGCGGTCCTGCAGGTCCGAGTAGCCGATGTCGTTGTGCGAGTAGGGGAGCAGGTACACGTCGCGCTGCGGCACCGGCCGCAGCACGAGCATCGTATCGAGCGCGAGCGTGCCGTCGAGCAGCACCACGACGCGCGCGCCGCCGCCCGCCGGCGGCACCGGGCCGGCCACGGCGCGCAGCACGTTCCCGCCGAACGACAGCGGCGCGACGAGCGCCGGGCGCCCCGCCACCGTGACGGTCGCCTGCCGGTAGCCGGCCAGGTTGTCGAGGATGACCCGCACCTGGGCCGCGACCGTATCGCCGAGCCGCACCAGCACCGGGTCCTGCGCCACCCGCGGGCGCGCGGCCAGCCGGTGCCGGAAGGTCATGAACCAGTCGTTGCTCTCCGCGTCGGCGCCCGTGACCGACAGCTGCAGCGGCCGTCCCGGCGTCAGCGACGCGCGCGGCAGCCGCAGCGTCAGGTAGCCGAACACGTCGGCGAACTGATCCACCAGCGTCGGGTTGAAGCTGAGGCTGCCGCCCGCGCCAGCCACGCTCCAGGCGCGCGACGCCGAGTCCCGGATGCTGGTGAAGGTGAACGCGTGCCGTCCGCCGATGGCGAAGTCGAAGGGGTGGACGCCCTTGCTGCCCGCCAGGCCGGCGATCCACACGAAGCTGACCGTATCGGCCGTGAGCGAGGCGGGGACCGTGTCCGTCAGCCAGGCGATGGACTGGACGTCGCGGCGCGCGCGCGCCAGCAGCGCCGTCTGCGCTTCGGGGTGCGGCGAGTGGTAGGCGATCGTCGCGCCCGACACGTCGGCCAGGTACCCGCTCAGCACCGGCTCCGGCTGCCGCGCGGGCGGCGCGGGCGCGGGCTCGGGTGCGGCCGGGCGGCGGTCCGCCCGCACCGGCGAGAACTCGACGTACCCCCAGTGCTCGGGCTGGTGCATGTCCACCATGCCCTGCGGCGACCACACCCAGTTGTCTTCCCTGAGTCCGGGCACCTTCTGGTACGCGCCGTCCACGACCGTGGTGTGCCATTCCACCCGCGAGTAGTTGATGCGCCAGCGCTGCCCGGGATGCGGCGCCGCGGTGGTGCCGCTGGCGCGCTCCAGCGAGCGCCAGGGGATGGCGATGGTCACGGTCCACGCCGAGTCCGTGTCGCCCGCGTGGTTCAGGGTGCCCTCGACGCGGACGCCGGTCCGGAGCCCCGCGATGTCGAAGCTGTCGTCGGCGTGGCCGCCGTCGCGGTACGGCTTGGCGAGAAACAGGTCCCACACGTCGTTGAGGGCGTTGATCTCGAGCTCGACGTAGTTCAGGGCGTCGCCGTCGGGATCGATGAACATCTCGAAGTCGTTGTCGTGGAAGATGACGGCGTCGCGCTGGGTGAGGGTGCCCCACACGTCGGGCTCCTGGAGCCGCGCGCCCACGTACAGGTAGCGGTCGTCCCACAGCATCTTCATCCGCGTCTCGAAGCGCGGCGCCGGCCTGGCGCTGCCTTCGATGTCCACGAACACCGCCGACCACGGCGCCGCCCGCCACGCGGCGTCGTCCAGCGAGCCGTCGAGGCGCGGCGCGCCGCTCGCGCGGTAGCAGACGTACGACAGCGGCGGCGCCTGGGCGGAGGCCGCGGCGGCGAGCGTGACGGCTCCGACGCCGAGGAACGGCGCGAGCCGGCGGACGAGCGTGGCGAAACGCGTCATGGGGAAGCTCCGGTTCCGGCGCGCGGCGCCGGCAGCCCGCTAAAGCTGGCGCCGTCATGGCGCCACGGCTAGCGTACGGTCCATGCGAACACGCCGAGTGCTGCTGCTGGCCCTGCTCGCCGCGGGGTGCGGCGCCCCCGGAGGCGGGCTCAGGACCACCTGGACGGGCGCGTTCCCCGACGGCTGGCGGTTCGCCAC
Source organism: uncultured Gemmatimonadales bacterium (assembly GCA_963718005.1). GTDB lineage: Bacteria > Gemmatimonadota > Gemmatimonadetes > Gemmatimonadales > JACORV01 > Fen-1245. The sequence continues at coordinate 396,807 of CAVQXV010000003.1, read as the reverse complement.
GCCGCCCGCGCCGGCCACCGGCCGGTACACGATGGTGGTCTCCGACCACCCGCTCGCCAGCGAGGTCGGGGTGGAGGTGCTGCGCCGCGGCGGCAACGCCATCGACGCGGCGGTCGCCGTGGGCTTCGCCCTCGCCGTGGTGCACCCGCAGGCCGGCAACATCGGCGGCGGCGGCTTCCTGGTCTACCGTTCGGCCGACGGCCAGGCCTTCGCGCTGGACTACCGCGAGACCGCTCCCGCCGCCGCGACGCGCGACATGTATCTCGACGCCGACGGCCGGATGACCGACCGCAGCATCACGGGCGCGCTCGCGGTGGGCGTACCCGGCTCGGTCGCGGGCATGGCGGAGATGCACCGGCGGTTCGGGCGGCTCCCGTGGCGCGAGCTGATCGAGCCCGCCATCCGCCTCGCCCGGGACGGGTTCGTGGTGGACGGGCCGCGGGCCGCGTCGTTCGCCGACACGGTCTCGCTCAAGCGCCTGCGCCGCTTCCCCTCCAGCGTGGCGGCGTACTTCGCCGGCGGAACCCCGCCCGAGGCCGGCGACACGCTGCGCCAGCCGGACCTCGCCCGCACCCTCGAGCTGATCGCCGACTCCGGCGCCGACGGCGTTCTATCGCGGCGCCATCGCCGACCGGATCGTGAGCCAGATGCGGCGGAGCGGCGGCATCATCACGCGGGAGGACCTCGCCGGCTACCAGGCGAAGTGGCGCGACCCGCTCGAGACCACCTATCGCGGCTGGGAGGTCATCGGGATGCCGCCGCCTTCGAGCGGCGGCGTCACGGTGGCCGAGATCCTCAACATCCTCGAGGGCTACCGCCCGCTCCCGGCGTTCGGGACCGCGCCGCTGCTGCACCTGTGGATCGAGGCGATGCGCCGGGCCTTCACCGACCGCAACCGCTACCTCGGCGATCCCGACTTCGTCGCCATGCCGATCGCCCGGCTCACGAGCAAGTCGTACGCCGCCGAGCTGCGCCGCGGCATCGCGCGCAACCGCGCGACGCCGTCGCGCGAGATGCCGGCCGTCACCGAGGGCACCAATACCACGCACTACTCGATCGTGGACCAGGAAGGCAACGCGGTCGCGATCACGACCACGCTCAACGACGACTTCGGCTCGGCGCTCACCGTGGACAGCGCGGGCTTCCTGCTGAACGACGAGATGGACGACTTCGCCTCGAGGCCCGGCTTCCCGAACCTCTACGGCCTCGTGCAGGGCGAGGTCAACGCGATTCAGCCGGGCAAGCGGATGCTGTCCGCCATGGCGCCGACGATCGTGGTGGACCCGGTGGGGCGCCTGGCCCTGGTCGCGGGCTCGCCCGGCGGGCCCCGGATCATCACCGCGGTGGCGCAGGTGCTGTCCAACGTGATCGATCACGGCATGTCCCTGGCGCAGGCCGTGAGCGCGCCGCGCATCCATCACCAGGGGCTCCCCGACTCGGTGTTCTTCGAGGCGGGCAGCCTGCCGCCCGACGAGCGCCGTACGCTGGAGCGGATGGGCTACGTGTTCCGCAGCCGGCCGCTCAAGATCGGCGACGTGAACGCCGTGCTGGTCACGCCGCAGGGGCTGGAAGGCATGGCGGACCCACGCCGCGGCGGCGGCGCGGCCGGCTGGTAACCCGCGTCACACACCTCGAGGCACCCATGAAGCGCCGCATCGCCCTCGCCTTCGCCTGCGCCACGCTGGTCGTCGCGGCCCACTCGGCCCGCGCCCAGCAGACCCGGGCCATGACCATCCGCGATTTCCTCTCCGTGGTGCGTCCCGGCGAGCCCGCCATTTCCCCCGACGGCCGCTGGGTGGCGTACGACGTCACCACGCCCGACCTGGCGACGCACCACAAGCGGACCGACCTGTGGCTCGTGTCGGCCGCCGGCGGCGCGGCCCGGCGCGTCTCGACCGAGACCCTCGGCGGCCGCAGCGCGCGGTGGTCGCCCGACGGGAAGGCGCTGGCCTACGTCACGACGCGCGGAGGGACGCCGCAGGTCTGGATCTTCGAGCCCGCCAAGGGCACGCGGCGCCAGCTCACCCGCCTCTCGACCGGCGCCGACGGTCCGGTGTGGGCGCCCGCGGGCGGCATGATCGCGTTCGTCTCGTCCGTGTACCCCGATTGCGGCGACGACGCGTGCAACCGGCGGCGCGCCGCCGAGGCAAAGAACCAGCCGAGCGACGCGCGCATCTACGACCACCTGCTCTACCGCCACTGGACGACGTGGGACGACGGCACCCGGAGCCACCTGTTCGTGGTGGCGTCCGCCGGCGGCACGCCGCGCGACCTCCTGGCCGGGAAGGACTACGACACGCCGGTGCCGCCCTTCGGCGGCTCGTCCGACTACGCGTGGAGCCCGGACGGCCAGGAGCTGGCCTTCACCACCAAGGTGGGGCGTGACCAGGCGTGGACCACCAACACCGACATCTACACGGTGCCGGTGACGGGCGGCGAGCCGGTGAACGTGACGGCCGACATGCCGGGCGCCGAGTCGGGGCCCGCCTACTCGCCCGACGGGCACTACCTCGCGTTCCTCTCGCAGGCGCAGGCCGGCTACGAGTCGGACCGCATCCGCCTGATGCTGAAGGACCGCGGCACCGGCGCCGTGCGGGAGCTGCCCAAGGACTTCGACCGCTGGATCGGCGAATACGGCTGGGAGCCGAACTCGACCGGCCTCGTCGCCATCGCGGAGGACCACCAGGCGAACCGGATCTTCCACATCACCATCGGCGGCGACGTCCACCACATCCATCCGGGCGGCGACGCGTCGCAGCTCTCGATCGGCAGCCGCGACGGGCACGACGTGATCGCCTACGTGAGCGACGCGACCAACCAGCCGCCGCAGGTCTTCGTGTGGCGCATCGACCACGAGCATCCCGCGCGGCCGCTGCAGGTGACGCACCTCAACGCCGCGCTCCTGGCCTCGCTCGACCTCCCGCCGGCCGAGGAGATCGGCTGGCTCGGCGCCGGCGGCGACAGCGTGTACGGCTGGCTCCTCAAGCCGCCGGCGTTCGATTCCACGCGGCGCTACCCGCTGCTGGTGCTGGTGCACGGCGGGCCGCAGGGCGCGTGGCTCGACGAGTTCCACTCGCGCTGGAACCCCGAGATGTTCGCGGCGCCCGGCTACGTGGTGTTCATGCCCAATCCGCGCGGCTCCACCGGCTTCGGCCAGCGGTTCATCGACCAGATCGCGCGCGACTGGGGCGGCAAGGTCTACGAGGACATCATGAAGGGCGTGGACGTGGCGGCGGCGCTGCCCTACGTGGATTCCACGCGGATGGGCGCCGCGGGCGGCTCGTTCGGCGGCCATATGATCAACTGGATCAACGGCCACACGTCGCGATTCAAGGCGCTGGTCGCGCACGACGGGGACTTCAACCTCTCGTCGTTCTACGGCGCCACCGAGGAGCTGTGGTTCCCCGAGCACGACCTCGGCGGCCCGCCGTGGAAGGACCGCACCGACTACGAGCGCTGGTCGCCCGACCACTTCGCGCAGGACATGCACACCCCCGAGCTGGTGATCCAGGGCGGGCTCGACTTCCGCATTCCGGAGGGCGAGGGCATGCAGGCGTTCACGGCCCTGCAGCGCCAGGACGTGCCGTCACGCTTCCTCTACTTCCCCGACGAGGGGCACTGGGTGCTGCAGCTCCAGGACCAGGTGGTGTGGTGGACGACCGTGCACGACTGGCTGGCGCGCTACCTGCACCCGGAGGCGCCCGCGCGCCAGTAGATGAAGAGCCTGCGCGCGCTGCTCCCGTATTTCCGCCCGTACCTCGGCCGGATGGCCGCCGGCCTGTCGCTGGTGGTGCTGGCCAACGTCTTCACGCTCGCCGCCCCCGGGTTCCTGCGCCGCGGGGTGGACGCGCTCGGCCATCCGGGCGCGTCGCACGTGCTGCTGGTCATGTCCGCCGCCGTGGTGGGCGTGGCGCTCGTCTCGGGCGCCGCGCGCTACGGGATGCGGCAGCTGCTCAACGCGGTGAGCCGCTGGATGGAGTACGACCTCAGGAACGCGCTGTTCCGGCACCTCGCCACGCTGCAGCCGTCGTTCTACCACCGCACGCCGACCGGCGACATCATGGCGCGTGCCACCAACGACCTGTCCGCCGTGCGGATGGCCGCGGGACCGGCCGTCATGTACCTCACCGACACCGTGAGCCGGGCGGTGATGGCCATCCCGCTGATGGTGCGCATCGACTGGCGGCTCACCGCGCTGGGCCTGTTTCCGCTGCTCGGCATGCCCACCGTGATGATCTTCCTCGGGCGCACGATCCACCGCCGCTTCGAAGCCGTGCAGGAGCACTTCGCCACGCTCACCACCCAGGCGCACGAGAACCTGAGCGGCGTGCGCGTGGTGCGCGCCTACCGCCAGGAGGCGACGGAGACGCGGCGGTTCGCGGGGCTCAACCTCGAGTACCTGCGGCGCAACATGCGCCTGGCCCAGACCTTCGGCGCGCTGTTCCCGCTGATCACCTTCTGCGGCGGCGCGGGCGGGGTCCTCACCCTGTGGTTCGGCTCGCTGCTCGTGGTGCGCGGCACGGTCACCCTGGGCGAGTACATCGCCTTCACCACCTACCTGGTGCTGCTGGTCTGGCCGATGATCGCCTTCGGCTGGGTCGTCAACATCTTCCAGCGCGGCGCGGCCTCGATGGACCGGATCCAGCAGCTGATGAACGAGCGACCGTCCATCGCCAGCCCCGACGCGCCGCGCGAGCTGCCGGCCGCCCGCGGCGGGCGCGGCCTGGAGTTCCGGGGCGTGTCGTTCCGCTACCCGGTGCCCCGTCCCGCCGACGCGGCCCACGGCGACCGCGGCTGGGCGCTGGAGGACGTCAGCTTCGCCGTGCCTTCCGGCTCGTGGGTCGCGATCGTCGGCGCGACCGGCGCGGGCAAGAGCACGCTGGTCGAGCTGGTGCCCCGCCTGGCCGACCCCGACCGCGGCGAGATCCTGCTCGACGGCGTCCCGCTGCGCGAGCTGTCGCTCGTCGCGCTGCGGCGGGCCGTCGGGTTCGTGCCGCAGGAGACCTTCCTGTTCTCGCAGACCATCGAGGAGAACATCGCGCTGGGCGAGCTGGACCACGCGGCGGCGGTGGCGGCGGCGCGCGTGGCGCAGCTGCACGAGACGGTCGAAGCGTTTCCCGGCGGCTACGGCACCATGCTCGGCGAGCGCGGGATCAACCTGTCGGGCGGGCAGAAGCAGCGCGCCGCGCTGGCGCGGGCCCTGGCCCGCCGGCCGCAGGTCGTGGTGCTCGACGACGCGCTCTCGGCGGTGGATACCGACACGGAGGCCGCCATCCTCCGGGAGCTGAAGCGGACGCTCACCGGCGTCACCACGCTCGTCGTCTCGCACCGCATCACCGCCATCCGCGACGCCGATCTCATCGTCGTCCTCGAGCGCGGCCGGATCGTCGAGACGGGCCGGCACGAGGACCTGTTCGAGCGGCGGGGACGGTATTGGCAGCTGCTGCGCAGACAGCAGCTCGAGGAGTCGCTGGAGAAGGCAGGCTAGAAGGAGATCGGTGGACCGGACAGTTGCCAGACGCCAAGTTGCCAGTGGTTACCAGTTACAAGTCGTCGGGGGCCAGTCCAGTCGTCAGTACCGACAACTGGTCTGGCCCCTCACGTCTTGCCTCTTGCAACCACTGACAACTTGGCGTCTGGCAACTGATCTGAATTCGGACCACGGACCACCGACGTCGGTGGTTATTAGAGCCGGCTGCGCAGGAATCCCGGCGTCCACCGCTGGAACCACGCCGACAGCATCGTGAAGCTCCCGGTGAGCAGCAGCAGTCCCACCACGATCAGCAGCACGCCCGCGACGCGCTCCACCCAGCCGATGTAGCGGCGGAAGCGCTGGAACCAGCGGAGGAACCCCTCCAGGGCCCACGCCGCCACGAGGAACGGGATCGCGAGCCCGAGCGAGTAGGCCGCGAGCAGCCGCAGGCCCTGGCCCAGGTCGGCCCGGCTCGACGTGTACAGGAGGATCGAACCCAGGATCGGGCCGATGCACGGCGTCCAGCCCGCGCCGAAGGCGATGCCGACCAGGACCGAGCCCAGGAAGCCCAGCGGCTTGTCCGACAGCTGGACGCGGGCCTCGCGCGAGAGCACGCCGATGCGCAGCACGCCGAGCGTGTACAGCCCGAACGCGATGATGACGAGCCCGCCCACCCGCTCCAGCCAGCGCTGATACGCCTTGAGCAGCAGGCCCAGCTCCGTGGCCGTGGCGCCGAGCGCCATGAAGATGATCGAGAAGCCGATGACGAACAGCGCCGCGTGCAGCAGCGCGAGGTGGCGGCGCGATTCCAGCTCGGTGATCCCGCTGACCCCGGTGATGAACGACAGGTAGCTCGGCACCAGCGGCAGCACGCACGGCGACAGGAACGACAGCAGGCCCGCGAGGAACGCGACGGTCACGCGCGGGCGCCGGGAAACGAGACGCCGGAGGATTCGACGGAATCCTCCGGCGACGGACCCGGAGCGGCCGGAGGCGGGCCCTGCCTCACGACCCGGGCCGCGGGGGCGGCGTGGCCGGCGTGTCGCCCGGCTGGTTGAACTCGACGTACACGCACGAGGCGACCACCGTCGTCCAGATCCCGTCGGGCCCGCACTCCGCCGTCTGGGTGACGTTGCGCGTCTTCACGATGTCGCCCGACATCAGGTAGACCGCGCGCCGCTCGTCCCACGCCTGGTTGGGATCGAACGGCACGCCCAGCGTCGTGGCGAGCATCGAGGCCGCCAGGTCCTCGGCGTAGTCGCCGGCGATCTCTTCTTTCTGCCCGTAGGTGTGGTGCTCGGAGATGTAGCCGTAGTGGTTGGGGTCGGCGGGGATCGCGAGCCCGATCGAGGCGGCCACCATCCGGCTCGGCTCGTTGGTGGAGATCTCCGCCAGCACCGCGAAGACCACCTGGCCAGGCCGCAGCAGCTGCACGCCTTCCTGCCGCGTCACCAGCTTGCAGTGCGGCGGGAAGATCGAGCTGACGCGCACCAGGTTGCACTTCTCGATGCCCGCGTCGCGCAGCGCCATCTCGAAGCTGGTGAGCTTCTCCTTGTGACGCCCCACACCGTGGGTCAGGAATCCCTTGGTCGGCACGAAATGCATGGGATCGAACACTTCGCTACCTCTAGTCGGACTGGGAAGAGGATGGGGAGGAGGGCGCTTTGCCCTCCTGGAGCTGGCACTCCCGGCACAGACCGTAGATGTCGAGCCGGTGGTGGTGATGCTGGAACCCGTACTCCTCGGCCACCAGGGCCTTCAAGCGCTCCAGGCGGTCGTTGGTGAACTCGATGACCTTGCCGCAGCGGGTGCAGATGAGGTGCTCGTGGTGGGGATGGCCGGGCACCCGCTCGTAGCGCCGGAACCCCTCCCCGAAGTCGCGCTCGGTGATCATCCCGCTCTTGGACAGGATGTCGAGCGTGCGGTAGACGGTCGCCTTGCCGATGTGGAGCCCCCGCTCGCGCAGCTGCTGCTCGATTTCCTCGACCGACAGGTGCCCGCGCGAGGCGAGCACCGCCTCGGCCACCTGCTCGCGCTGCGCGGTCACCGGCAGACCATGCTCGCGCAGGTAGCGGCGGAACTCCTCCAGCAGCTGCGCCCCGTCACTCGACTGGGGATCGCTCACCCGGCTCCGCCTTCCACGCCGTGAGATCCACGAGCTCGGCCTCGCCCGCCTCGTCGGCCCGCCGCCGCACGCCCTCGAGCACCTCGGGCAGCAGCTCGGCCGGCGCCTCGGCCGTCTCCTCGACGGTCACCATGACCTTGCCCCGTTCCGGCCCCTTCAGCCCCACCACGTAGCGCGCGCGGTAGACGAGGCGCCGGTCGCCGTTCACCACCCGGCTCACGACGGCGACCCCGTGCTCGCGCCCGTCGTGGCGCACCGGCGGGAACGCGTACACCGCCTCCACCTCGTCCCGCGGCATCCGCTCGGCCAGGACCGCGAGCAGCCGCGACACCGCCTCGCTCACGGCGACCGTCACGGGCGCCCAAGAAGAAGCCGGCCGCCGGGGAATTCCCCATCGGCCGGCACCCGCCACGCCACGCCCCGACGCGCCTTCATCGAGGAGGGCCCGCCGCGGGAACGGGACACGAAGTGCGCTGACGGGCCATGAGCGGCGCGTATAATACGAACGGCCGGAGGCGAGTTCAATAGCGCGCCTAGAGGAGCGACGCCGGGTCGCGATCCACGACCAGGCGCACCCCGCCGGGCACCGGCGCCCGGGCCGCCAGGTAACCCGCCAGGCGCGTCAGCTCGCCGTCGTCGGCCGCCTTCAGCAGGCTGTGCCAGCGCCACCGGTCCCGCACGCGCTCGATCGGGCACGGGGCCGGCCCGACCACCGTGGCGTGCACCTCGGGGCGCGCGGCCAGCAGCGCGCGCAGCCAGGACGCCACCCGCTCGGCCCCGCGCGCCACCGCCTGCTCGTCCTTGCCGCTCACCACGACGTTGGCGAGCCGCAGGTGCGGGGGGTAGGGCGGATCGCGCCGCTCGACCAGCTCCGCCGCCATGAAACCCCGCACGTCGTGCGCGGCCGCGTGGACGATGGCGTGGTGGCCCGGGGCCCGGGTCTGCACGATCACGCGGCCCCCCAGCGGCCCGCGCCCCGCCCGGCCCGCCACCTGGGTCAGCAGGTCGAAGGTCCGCTCGGCCGCGCGGAAATCCGGCAGGCTCAGTGCGACATCCGCATCCACCACGCCGACCACCGTGACCCGCGGGAAGTCCAGCCCCTTGGCGATCATCTGGGTCCCGACCAGCACGTCCACGGTGCCCGCCTCGACCCGCTCCAGGATGCGGTGGTGCGCCCACCGCTCGCCCGTGCTGTCGAGGTCCATCCGCGCCACGCGGGCGGCCGGGAACCGCCCCGCCAGGAACTCCTCCACCTGCTGCGTCCCCGCGCCGTGGTAGACCTGCACTTCGGCCCCGCAATCCGGGCACGTCTGCGGCGGCCGCTCGCGGTGCCCGCAGTGATGGCAGCGCAGCGCGCCCGGGGAGCGATGGTAGGTCAGCGTGATGCTGCAGTTGGGGCATTCCCAGAACCGCCCGCACGAGGGGCACTGCACGAACCGGCTGAAGCCGCGCCGGTTGAGCAGGACCATCGCCTGCTCGCCGCGCTCGAGCGCGCCCCGGACGGCCGCATCGAGCGCCTCGCTCCAGGGCACGGCGCGCGACTCCGCCACCCGGGGCGCCGCCCGCAGGTCCACGACCTGGACCGGCGGCAGCGGCCGCGAGCCGACGCGCTCGGGCAGCTCGATCAGCCGGTACGCGCCGGACTGGGCCGCGGCCCAGCTCTCGAGCGAGGGCGTGGCGCTGCCCAGGATCACGGTGGCGCCGGCCAGCGCCGCGCGGCGGATCGCGATCTCGCGGGTCTGATAGCGCGGCGCCTCGCCCTGCTTGTAGGACGGGTCGTGCTCCTCGTCGAGCACGATGGCGCCGAGCCGAGGAATGGGCGCGAACACCGCCGACCGCGCGCCGATGGCCACGCGCCGCCGGCCCTCGCGCAGCGAGCGCCACGCGTCGTAGCGCTCGCCGTCCGAGAGGCCGCTGTGCAGCACCGCGACGTCGTCGTGGAACACGCCCCTCAGGCGCGCCACGGTCTGCGGCGTGAGGGCGATCTCCGGCACCAGCACGATCGCGCCCCGGCCCGACGCCACGACCGCCCGCACGTGCTCGAGGTAGACCAGCGTCTTGCCGCTGCCGGTGACGCCGAACAGCAGCGCGACGCCGCCGGGCGGCAGCTCGCCGAGGGCGGCCACCGCCGCGCGCTGCGCCGCCGTGGGCTCGGCCGGCGGCGGGCTCGTAGCCAGGGCCGCGAAGGGATCGCGCATCCGCGATTCCACGACGCTGCGCGCGTCGCCGCGGGTCACGAGCGCCGCGAGGGCCGAGCGCGAGATGCCGCGGCGCTCCAGGGCCGGCGCGCTCGCCCGGCCGCCCAGCGCCGCCAGCGTCTCGTACGCGTCGCGCTGCTTCGGGGAGCGCGCGAAGCGGGCGTCGAGATCGAGCAAGTGCTCGTAGCGCCGCACCAGCTCCACCATCCGCTCCGTCCGCTCCGGCGCCGCCGTCCGCGGCGGCAGCGTCACGACCTGCGCCGCGCCCTCGGCCACGAGCCGCTGCACCAATTTGAGCCCCGCGCCGCCGGCCGCGCGCCGCACGGCCGCGAGGGGCACGGCCCGGCCGGGAGCGCGGAACAGCCGGGCCACGGCCTGCGCTTGCACGTCGCCCGCGCGCCGCAGCGCGTCCCCCGCGGCGCCGTCCAGGGCGCCGGCCTCGAGGTGCACCATCGGCCGGCCCACCGAGAACAGCGCCGCGGGCAGCATGGCGCGGAGCACCAGCCCCGGCGGGGCCGCGTACCAGCGGCCGATGTGCCGGGCCAGCGCCACCAGCCCGGCGTCGAGCACCGGCTCCGCGTCCGGCGCCGCGATGACGGCCCGCGCCGCCGCCGCGGGCGCCGGCCGGCCCGTCGCGGTGACGATGCCCACCACCTCGCGGCGCAGCACCGGCACGACCACCCGGCAGCCGGGCTTGACGCGCCCGGCCAGGTCGGCGGGCACGGCGTACGTCAGGGCGGTTGGCAGGGCGAGCGGCAGCGCGACGTCGACGAACGCGTCGGTCATCGCGCCGCCAGCGGGATTCGCCTCGACCGTCGCGGTGTCATCGCCGCGTGACGCCGAGCCCCGGAGCGGTGGGGAGCGTGAGCCGTCCTCCCTCGATCGAGGCGCCCGCGAACGGGTCGTGCTCCAGCAGGGCCGCGCCGTCCAGGTCCACCACGTCCAGCAGCGGGGTGAAGTGCGCCGCGGCGGTGATGCCGAGCGAGGACTCGATCATGCAGCCGACCATCACGGAGAGGTGGTGCGCGCGGGCGACCGCGATCATGCGCAGCGCTTCGCGCAGCGAGCCGCACTTGGCCAGCTTGATGCTGATCCCGTCCACCGCGCCCGCCAGCGCGGGGATGTCGGCCGCCACCCGGCAGGACTCGTCGGCGACGATGGGAATGCGCGACGCGCGGTGCACCGCGGCGAGCCCGGCGAGGTCGCCGGCCGCGACCGGCTGCTCGAGCAGCTCGACGCCCATCTCCTCCAGGAGCGGCAGGCGCGCCACGGCCTGCTGGGCCGACCAGCCCCCGTTCGCGTCGGCGCGCAGCGGCTTGTCGGTCGTCTCGCGCACGGCGCGGAGCATCGCCTCGTCGTCGGGCGTGCCCACCTTGATCTTGAGGATGGGGTACGCCGCCGCCTCCCGCACCTTCGCGCGCACGACCTCCGGACGGTCGAGCCCGATGGTGAACGACGACGGCGGCGCCTGGGCGGGATCGAGGCCCCACAGCTTCCACAGCGGCGCGCCCAGGCGCTTGCCCGCCAGGTCGTGCAGCGCCGCCGACACGGCCATGCGCGCCGACGCGTCGCCCGACAGGGCGCGCAGCATCGCCGCCTCGGCGTTCTCCAGGTCGAAGGGCTCCGCCGGCAGCAGCGGCGCGAGCCGCGCCAGCGCCGCCACGACGGTGTCCGCCGTCTCGCCGTAGTACGACGACGGATCGGCTTCGCCCCACCCCTCGACGCCGTCGGCGTCGGTGAGGCGGACCCAGACCCGCCGGTACGCGTCGGACGTGCCGCGCGCGATGGTGAAGGGATGCCTGGTGCGGACTTCGAAGACTTCGAACGACAGCTTGAGCGCCACGCTCACACCGCTCCTCGCCACGTCGCGCCGCTACTCATCCGGGCTCCCTCACGAGGCCAGCGCCTCCACGTGCCGGCACGCCGCCTCCGCGAGCCGCGGCGGGTCGTAGCCGCCCTCGAGCACCGAGACCACCGCGGCGGCCGGCGCGCGGGCGCGGATGGCGCCGGTCAGCCGATGGAAATCGTCCGGCTCGAGCGTGAACCCGCCGAGCGGATCGCCGGCGAGCGCGTCGAAGCCGGCGGAAAACACGATCAGCGACGGCGCGAAGCCCGTGACCGCGCGGTCCACCGCCGCCAGCAGGTCGGCGACGTACTGCTCGCGCGGCAGGCCGGGGCCGCGCGGCACGTGGAACAGGTTCCCGGCGCCGACGTCGTCCGCCAGCCCCGTGCCCGGATACCACGGCCACTGGTGGAGCGAGACGTAGCGCACCCGGGGCTCCGCGCGGAACGCGTCGGCGGTGCCGTTGCCGTGGTGCACGTCCCAGTCCACGATCAGCACGCGCTCGGCGCCGAGGCGTTCCAGCGCGGTGCGCGCGGCGATGGCGGCGTTGTTGAGCAGGCAGAAGCCCATCGCGCGCGCCGGCGTGGCGTGGTGCCCCGGCGGGCGCACGGGGCAGAAGGCCGGCCCGGAGCCGGCCAGCGCCAGCTCCGCCGCGTGCACCGCCGCGCCGGCCGCGCGCATACGCCGCCTCGAGCGATCCCGGCCCCAGCGACGTGTCGGGGTCGAGCGCGCCGCCGCCGGCGCGATCGAGGGCGGCCAGCCGCGCGACGTGGGCCGCCGTGTGGACGCGCAGCACGTCCTCGCGCTCGGCCCGCGGCGCCTCCACCCAGGTCGCGGCGCCGCGCTTCACCGGTCCTCCGGCGAGGGCCGCGCGCACCGCCTCGAGCCGGCCGGGAGACTCCAGGTGCCCCGGCCCGTTGGAATGCTCGAGGCACGCCGCATGGGTGACGAGCGCGACCGTCACGCGCGCTCCGCGGGGGCCGCGGCGCGCGCGGCGCCCGGGCCCACGCTCACCGCACGGCGCGCCGGCGCGCCGACAGCACCACCAGGGCGGCGCCGTTCGGCACCGCCAGCTCCGAGAGCGTGCGCGCCTCGTTCTCCACCAGGGCGCCGCCGAGCTTGACCACGTACTCCGCGGCCCGACCCGGCGCGATGCCCGCGGCGGCCAGGGCCCGCGTCTTCACCGTCGCGATCTTCTCGTTGGCCCGCGCCTCGAGCGTGCACGGCTTCCAGCCGTCGAGCACCGTGACGCGCAGGGTCAGCGTCACCGGCACGGTGGTCGTCACGCCGCACCCGCCGCGTCGAGGGTCGAGAAGAACCGCCGCACCTGCTGGTCGAACAGGAGCGTGGAGCCGCGCACCGCCGAGCCGAAGGGAGCCGGCGCCGCCGCGATGACGATCTCCTCCCCGCCCTGCCCGCGCAGCGCCACGTGGCCGGCGCTCTCGCGCTCCACGAACGCGCCGGTGGCCGGCACCCGGTTCGCGAAGAACTCCTTGGCCCGCCGGAGCACCTCCTCCGGCGGCAGGGTCGTCGTCGTCTCGTACGTCATCGCACGCTCCGGTTATCGTCCCCACAACCTACCACCCACAACCCACTACCCACCAACCATTGCCTTCAGCTCCACCTGCCCCACCTGCGGCCTGCGGAACAGATCCCGCCATCCGGGCTTCCGCCGCACCACTACGATCAGGTCGCCCGCCGGCTCGGGCTCGACGCCGGTGACCGTGACGAACAGCAGATCGGGCAGCTCGGCGGGCAACTGTACGCGGTAGTCGCGGCCGTGCCAGACGAACGGCGCCGCGCCGCCGGCGGCGCGCCGCCACTCCCCGCCGCCCAGCGGCACGTCCACGAACACGTCGTCTTCCACCTTCGTCACGCCGGGCGCGACGGCCTCGCCGTCCTGGTAGAACAGCGGCTCGAAGGCCTCGCCGTCCTGGCGCGCGTAGTTCGCCTCGGCCGCGTCGTCGAGGGCCTCGAGCGCGGGCGCGTTGGCGCGCCACTCGAGGTGATGCCGCACCTCGTGGGTCAGCGTCTCCCACGCCTCGTGCCGCCAGTCGAAGGACGGATCGTCCTTCGCCAGCGCGGCGAAGGAGCCGTAGTGCAGGTAGACGGTGGAGCGGAGCTGCGCGCTCTCCTCGCCCGCGCCGAAGGCGTGGGGGACGCATTCACCCATCGTGTAGATGCCGGAGCGCACCGGGTGGGGCACCGTCTTCGCCGTCACTTCGATCGCGACGATGCCGGCGCGGAAATCGGGCGGCAACTCGCCGGCCATCCCGCGCACCATCGCCTCGAAATCACGCCGCCGCATCGGTCGCGACCGGCGGTCAGGCCAGCGCCGCCTCGGCCCGCGCGACCAGCGGCCCGAAGTCGAGGTCGCGCCCCAGCACGGTGCGGGCCAGGCGTCGCCGCCTCGTCCTGCTGGCCGCGGGAGAACAGGTCGAGCAGCCACCGGCCGCTGCGCGGGTTGAGGAACCAGTCCTCGTCGAAGCGATCCCGCAGCGACCCGGCGAGCAGCGCCTCCAGCTGCCACGCCCGGAGGTAGCGGGCCGCGTAGAATCCGTCGTCCAGGTCCAGCAGCGCGTCTTCCGGCGCGTAGCGGAAACCGGTCGCCTCGGTGAGCAGGGGCTCGTAGGCGGCGGCGCCCGCCTCGAGGCTCGGCGCGCGATGCAGCGCCAGCTCGTAGCGGAGCTTGGCGGCGTAGCGCCGCAGGATCGCCAGCAGGGCGAACGCCTGCGCGCGCCGGAACGCGCGCTGCCGCTCGCCGGCGAGCCCGGTGTACCGGCGCAGCCACGACGGCTCGCCCACCATGTGCTCGAACAGCATCGCGAAGCCCTCGGTCACGGAGTTGTCGCCGAGCCAGCGGTGCTCGAAGGGCAGCGCCCGGGAGATGTTCGCGAAGTGCTGCGCGTGACCCAGCTCGTGCCAGAAGGCGCGATAGTCCGTCTGGCCGCCGAAGGGCCGGATCACGAGGTACACCTCGTCCGGGACGTTCACCGGCGAGCAGAAGGCCCGCGACCGCTTCCGCTCGCGATCGTCGGCGTCGTAGCGGATCCGCCCCCCGGCCTCCGCGTCGAGCCCCATCTCGGCGAGCTGCGCGCGAGCGGTGCCCACCAGCTCGGAGCCCGGGAAGTACTCGTCGTAGCCGGCGCCCCGGAACAGGAAGGCGGCGTCGGCGCGATCGGCTTCGCCCGGCGCCAGCGCGAGCTCCGTGCGCAGCGCCTCGCGCAGCGCGTCACGGTAGAGATCCGCGGTCGCCGCGAGGAAGCCCGCGCACGCCTCGCCGAGGCCGGCGAGGTCCACGCCCGACAGCGCCGTGCGCGTGGCGACCTGGTCGCCCATGCCGAGCGCGGCGAGCAGCTCCCGCTCGAGCGTCAGCCGCTGCCGGCGAATGGCGGCCGGCTCCCCCAGCACGGCACGGCGCGCGGTTTCGACGGCCATCCGGCGCGCGCGCCGCGGCTCGTTGGCGATCTCGATGGCCGCCCGCTGGTAGGGCACCGCCTCCCCGCCCGCCGGCGCGATCACGGCGTGCGCCTCCCAGGCGTGGAGCCGGTCGTCGAGCGCCGCCACCGCGCGGCCCACCCGGTTGTCCACCACCCACTCGAACAGCTCGCGATGGCCGCGGGCCGACGCCACGGCCTGCTCGTCGGCGAGGTCCGCGTAGCGGGCGAAGATCTCGGCGTAGTGCGACTCGGCCGCGAGCCCGGCGCCGGTGCGGTAGCTCTCCAGGCCCAGCTCCGCGCACATGCCTTCGCCGCGGCGCCGCAGCTCCTCGACGTTCACGACGCGAGACGCTCGCTCAGGTAGCCCGCCAGCGCGTCGGCCGCGACGCGGTCCTGCGCCAGGGTGTCGCGGTGCCGGACCGTCACCGTGCCGTCCTGGATCGTCTGCCCGTCCACCGTGATGGCGAACGGCGTGCCCGCCTCGTCCTGGCGGCGGTAGCGGCGGCCGATGGAGCCGCCGTCGTCGAAGTACGTCGTGAACCGGCCGCGCAGGTCGTCGTGGATCCGGTGGGCGTATCTCCGGCATGCCTTCCTTCTTCACCAGCGGGAGGATCGCGGCCTTGATGGGGGCGATCTCCGGCCGGAACCGCAGCACCACCCGCGCCTCGCCCTCGATGGTGTCCTCGTCGTACGCGTCGCACAGCACGACCAGCGCCAGGCGGTCGGCGCCCAGCGAGGTCTCGATCACGTACGGGAGGTAGCGCTCGTTCCGCTCCTGGTCGAAGTACTCGAGCTTCTTGCCCGACGCCTGCTGGTGGCGCGAGAGGTCGAAGTCGGTGCGGTTGTGGATCCCCTCGAACTCCTTCCACCCGAACGGGAACTCGTACTCGATGTCGTAGGCCGCCTTGGCGTAGTGCGCCAGCTCGCCCGGCCCGTGCTGGTGCCAGCGCAGCTTCGGCGCCGTCACGCACCAGCGCCGCCGTGCCAGGCCATCCGCTGCTCGCGCCAATACTCGAACCACTTCTCGTCCTCGCCCGGGCCGCACGAAGAACTGCATCTCCATCTGCTCGAACTCGCGGGTGCGGAAGATGAAGTTCCCCGGCGTGATCTCGTTGCGGAACGCCTTGCCGATCTGCGCGATGCCGAACGGCACCTTCTGCCGCGAGCCCTGCAGCACGTTGAGGTAGTTGACGTAGATGCCCTGCGCGGTCTCGGGGCGCAGGAAGACCACCGCCGCGTCCTCCTCCACCGGCCCCATGAACGTCTTGAACATCAGGTTGAACATCCGCGGCTCGGTGAGCGAACCGCGCGTGCCGCAGACCGGGCACTGCGCGTCCGGCTGGCCCGGCGTGCCCTTGATGCGCGGGTCGTCGGCCCGGAAGCGCTGCTTGCACTGCTTGCAGTCCACCAGCGGATCGGTGAACCCCGCCACGTGGCCCGACGCCTCCCACACCCGGGGCGACATCAGGATGCCGGCGTCGAGTCCCTCGATGTCGTCGCGGGCGTGGACCATCGCCTTCCACCAGCGGTCCTTGATGTTGCGCTTGAGCTCCACGCCGAGCGGGCCGTAGTCCCACACCGAGCCGAGGCCGCCGTAGATCTCCGAGGACTGAAAGACGAAGCCGCGTCGCTTCGCCAGCGACACCAGCTTCTCCATGCGTTCGGTCTCTGCCATGAGCCCTGCTGTAGGGGGTTGGAAGTTGAGAAGGCGCCGGAAATTAGCCCGGTCGGGAGGAGTCGAGCAAGCAGTCGGGTGCCTGCCCGACGCTTCCGGGGCCCCGAGCGCCCCGCCCGGCGGCCGGACCGTGCACGCGAGCGTAACCGAAAGTCAGCCAGAGACTTGTGCAATCCGCAACAGTTTCCTATCTTCGCCGTTCATGACCGTCACGGGCACCGCGCAACGCCCAGCGGCCCGACCCGACCTGATCTTGAGGCGGGTGGGCTCCGAATGGGTGCTCTACGACGCGGCGCTCGAAAAAGCCCACGTCCTCAATCAGACTGCCGCGGTCATCTGGACCTATTGCGACGGGACCTTCGAGCGATCCGCCATCGCGGATGCCATCGCCCGCGAGGTGCCCGGCGTCGAACCGACTCGCATCAAGGACGACATCGACGACGTACTCCGCCGGTTCGCCGACGAGGGCCTGCTGCGATAGCGCCCGTGCGGCGGGTCGCCGTGGCGCCGCAGGTCCTGGAATTCGCCAGCGACGACCCCATCGCCGCGCGGGCGCTGGGCGCGCTGTACCACGCGGCCCCGGCCACCCGGGAGCCGCCCACGCTGCGCTACCGCCTCGCGAGCGCCGCCGGCGGCTTCGTCGCCACGAGCCCGTCGCGGGCGCCGTTCGGACCGGCGGCCCTGGGCGACGCGCTGGCCTTCCTGGAGTGGCGCGCGACGGAGGACCTGCTGAACGGCGACGCCGGGAACGCGGTCTTCCTGCATGCGGCGGGCGCGGAGCTGGGCGCGCACCTGGTGCTCATCGTGGGTGACTCGGGCGCCGGGAAGTCCACGCTCGTGGCGCACCTGATGGTGCGCGGTCACCGCCTGCTCGGCGACGATGTGGTGCGGTTTGCAACAGCCGACCGAACATTCTCGGCGGTGGGCCGCTCGGTGAAACTCGACCCCAACACGTTGGCGCGCTTGCCGTTGATCGCCGGCAAGTGCGCGATGGGGGTGGTCGGAACGCTTCTTGCCGCCGGTAGCTACTACGTGAGCCCTGCGGCGATTCGCCGGAGCTGGCAGGCGGCGCCCGGGAAGCCGTCGGCCGTCCTGCTGCTCGATGCGGGACGACGGCGCGGTCCGGGCCGGGTCGAGCGGTCGAGCGAGGGCGAGGCGGCGGTGTACGTTACGCAGAAGGTCTTGGGTGGCGCGCCCGGTGGCGCCGCCACCCGGAAGGACGCGACGGTGCAGATACTCGACGGGTTGGTGGACGTGGCGGCGTACCGCGCGGCCGGGGACGATCCGGCGGCGGTGGCCGAAGCGCTCGAGCGCGCGGTGGCGGCGTGAGCGAACGTCCGCTCGGCGTGCTCCTGGGCACCGTGAGCCGGCGCGAGCTGCGTGGGCTCGCTGGCCCGCTGGAGCGTGCCGACGGTCCTCACCATCGCGCTCGCCGCGCGCACCGCGGCCGCGGCCTCGTGTCCGCCGTGCACCAAGAAGGTGAGCGGCAAGTGCCGGGCCTGCACGATGAACCAGATCCTCAACTGCCAGTGCGAGCCGTGCCTCGGCGCCCCCTACTGCTCCAACGGCGCGCGCGCGCCGGGGGCGCAGCCGCAGGGCCTGACCGCCGCGCCGAGCACCCGGCTGGCGCCGAGCAACCCGCTCCTCGACCTCGACCAGAATCCGTTCTCGTCGCCCTTCCAGGCGTCGCCGTTCAACCGGAGCCTGTACAGTCCCGCGCGTCCGTACGGCGTGCCGCGTGACTCGATTCGCGCGTCGCGGGGCGGCCTGTACGACCGGCTGCGTTCCGACCAGCGGAGGCCTTTCTGAATCCGTCGTCCCCCGGCCGGCCCAACGGCCTCGGCGGTGAACACCAGATCCATCTGCGCGACATCGTCCAGGTCCTGTTCCTGCATTGGAAGATCGTCGCGCTCATCTGCGCCCTGGTGGTCTTCGCCGCGTACACCTCCGCGAAGCGCGCGCAGCCGCGCTTCCGCTCCGACGCCTCGTTCCAGGTGGGGTCCAAGAAGTACGGCGCCACGCGGCTCGACGAGCCGCAGGTCAACGAGCTGGACATCAAGACCGACCCCGTGCTCTCCGAGGCGCTGTTCCTCAAGACCCAGAACCTGGCGCTCTCCGTCGCCGATTCCCTCGGCCTGCAGCTGCGGCTGGAGGACCAGCGGGTCGGACGCGGGAACGTGTTCGACAACGTCCGCGTGGCGCCCTCCGCTCCGAACGACACGTTCGCGCTGATCCTCCGGGGGCCCGCGGGTTACGAGATCCGCGACACGCGCGACCGGGTGGTGGACGCGGGGAGTTACGCGGTGCCGGTGCGCGACACGGCGCGCGGCTTCACCTTCACGGTCAAGCCGTCGGACGAGAACCGCCGCGTGCGGTTCGTGATCACCTCGCGCGTGGAGGCCGCCAACGACGTGCGCGCCGGCATGGGCTTCGACGTCGAGTCGGGCACCACGGTGGTGGGCGCGTGGTACGAAGGCGCCGATCCCTCCCTCGCGCCCGACGTGCTCAACGAGGCCCTGCAGATCCTGCGCTGGAACGGCGTGGCGCGGCTCCAGGAGACGGCGGCGCAGCGCGAGGACTTCCTCAAGACCTCGCTGGCGGAGGCCGAGGGCCAGTACCGGGGAGCGGCGGCGGCCCTGCAGCAGTACAAGGAGACGCAGCACACGACGGACCTGAGCGCCGAGGAGCAGGCCCTGCTCAATTCGCTCCAGCTGCTCGACCGCGACCGGGAGGAGCGGCGCGAGGACCTGGCGCTGATGCAGGGCATCCTCGGCTCCTCGACCGAGGCCAACGTCACGCTGGAGACGCTCAACCGGCTGGCGGCGATGCCCGACATCGAGAAGAACACGGCGATCGCCTTCCAGATGCAGAACCTGCTGAAGCTGTACGACGACCGGCGCAGCCTCACGGCCGGCACGCTCGGGCTGCGCGAGGACAATCCGACCGTCCAGGCGCTGGACCAGCGCATCCAGCAGGCGGGCCGGGCGCTCCGCCAGGCCGCGCAGGCGACGGTCCAGGGCATGCAGGCCGACATCACCGCGCTGGACGGGCGGATCGCCGACCTCCGCTCGCAGCTGGCCGCCTATCCCGGCAAGGAGTCGCGGATCGGGCAGCTGGAGCTCGACGCCTCGCTGTACAACGACACGTACCGCTACCTGCTCACCCAGCTGCAGGCCGCGCAGATCTCCTCGGCGACCATCGCGCCGTACGTGGATATCGTCGAGACGTCCACGGTGGCCGGGCGCGTCGGGATCAGCACCCGGCAGAAGGTGACCATCGGCCTGTTGATCGGCCTGTTCCTCGGCGTGGTGAGCGCGTTCTTCCTCGAGTACCTGGACCAGACGATCAAGTCGTCGGCCGACGTGGAGCGGACGCTGGAGATCCCGGTGCTCGGCCTGATCCCCATCGATCCGCACGGCGCGCAGGAGGGCCGGCGCAACGGGCGCCGCCGCGGCGCGATTCCCCTGATTTCCCGGGCGGCCCCCGACGATCCGACGAGCGAGGCGTACCGGGCGCTGCGCACCAACGTGACGTTCGTGAGCGCGGAGCAGCGCAGCCTCAAGGTCATCTGCGTGACCAGTCCCGGCCCGGGCGAGGGCAAGAGCACCACGGCCGCCAACCTGGCCATCACGCTCGCGCAGCAGGGCGCGCACACCCTGCTGGTGGACGCGGACCTGCGGCGGCCCCTGGTGCACCGGGCGTTCAACCTGGTGCAGGAGCCGGGACTCACCGACATCCTGGTGGGATCGGCGACGCTGCGCGAGGCGGTGCGGCCCAACGTCGTCTCCGGTCTCGACGTGCTGCCGGGCGGCGCGCTGCCGCCCAACCCGTCGGAGCTGCTGGGCTCGGAGGCGATGCACCGGCTGGTGACGGAGCTGCGGACCCAGTTCGACTACATCATCTTCGACACGCCGCCCGCCCTGGCCGTCACCGACGCCACCGTCCTCGGCGCGACCGCCGACGCCGTCATCCTGGTGCTCCGCGCCGGTGAGACGGAGGAGACCGCGGCCCAGCGCACGGTGGAGCTGTTCCGCCGCGTGCAGGCCCGCCTGGCCGGCATCGTCCTCAACGGCATCGAGAAGCAACGCGACCGCTATTACCACTACTACGACTACGGCCATACGACGGCGAAACAGGGGCGGATGGCGGCGCTGAGGGACAAGCTGGGGGTCTAGCAGGGCGAGCTGGGAGAAACGACAAGACGCACGGAGGCACAGCGGTATCAACTGTGCGCCCGTGCGTCTGTTTTCTTTCCCTTCAGACCTGTATCAGCTGCTCCCTTTTCGTCCCCACGCCCACGTACTTGACCGGCGCCCCCGCCAGCTCCTGCAGCCGGTCGAGGTAGCGGCGCGCGCCGTCGGGCAGGTCCTCGAGGCGCCGCGCCGCGGCGGTGCTCCGGCGCCATCCCGGCATCAGCTCGTAGACCGGCTGCACGCAATCCAGGGCCGCGACGTTGTCGGGCAGGTCGTCGATCCGCGCGCCGTCCAGCCGGTAGTGCGTGCACACGGGGATCGTCTCGAAGCTGTCCAGCACGTCCAGCTTGGTGACCGCCAGTCCCGTCAGCCCGTTCACCCGCACCGCGTAGCGCACGACCACCGCGTCGAACCAGCCGCAACGGCGCGGCCGGCCGGTCGTGGCCCCGAACTCGTCGCCGATGGAGCGCAGCCGCTCGCTCTCCTCCGGCTTCGCCTCCGTCGGCAGCGGCCCGTTCCCCACCCGCGTGGTGTACGCCTTGACGATGCCGAGCACCGCGTCGATGGCCGTCGGCCCGATGCCGGCGCCCACCGCCGCGCCGCCCGCCGTGGTGTGGGACGACGTCACGAAGGGGTAGGTGCCGTGGTCCACGTCGAGCAGGGCGCCCTGCGCGCCCTCCAGCAGGACGTGGCCGCCGCCGCGCAGCGTGTCCCAGACCAGCTTGCCGGAGTCGCCCACGAAGGGCAGCAGGCGCGGCGCCAGCCCCAGCAGCGCGCGCTCCACTTCCCCGGCCGCGCAGCGCTTCTCGGAGCCCGCCAGCGCCAGCAGCTGGTTGGCGCGCTCGCAGCCGGCCTTCACCAGCTTGGCGACGATCTCCGGATGCCGCAGGTCGCCCACCCGCACGCCGCGGCGGCCGACCTTGTCCTCGTACGCCGGCCCGATGCCGCGGCTGGTGGTGCCGATCTTCTTGCTCCGCGCGCTCTCCGCGTCGAGCAGCTTGTGGTAGGGCAGGACGAAGTGCGCGCGGTCGCTGATGGTGAGGCGGCCCTCGACCGGGACGCCGCGCTCCACCAGCGCGTCGATTTCGTGGAACAGCGTTTCGGCGTCGAGCACCACGCCGTTGCCGATGACGCAGCGCGTGCCCACGTGCAGGATCCCCGCGGGGATCTGGTGCAGCACGAACTCGCCGCCCGGCGCGTCCACCGTGTGGCCCGCGTTCGCGCCGCCCTGGTAGCGCACCACCAACTGCGCGCGCTCGGCGAGGGCGTCCACGACCTTGCCCTTCCCTTCGTCGCCCCACTGGGCGCCGACGACGACGATGCAGTGAATCTCAGATGAGAACATCGGGGCGGTGGGCTGGTGGTGGTGGGTTGTGGGTTGTGGGTCGAGCAGCCGGGCCTACGCCGCTGCCTTGAGGCCGGCGGAGGCCAGCAGGTCCGCCACGCGCGCGCGCTGCTTCGCATCGAGCGGCGCCAGGGGCGGACGCACCGGGCCGCCGGCCAACCCCACCAGGTCCATCGCCGCCTTGACGCCGGGCACGCCGAGCGCGCCGACGATCTCGCGGGCGAGCGGCGTCAGACGCTCCTGAACGGCGCCCGCCCCCCGGCGGTCGTCGGCGCGGAACGCGCGGTACAGCTCGACGCAGCGGTCGGCCGCGAAGCAGGCGATGGCCAGCACGCCGCCGTCGGCGCCCAGCTCCAGCGCCGGATAGAACTGCGCGCCCGAGCCCACCAGCGCCCGCAGCCGCGGCGCCGCGGCGCGGTAGTTGGACAGCACCTTGAGGTCGCCGGAGGAATCCTTGAAGCCGATCACGCGCTCGTGGTCGGCCAGCGCGCGGAGCACGCTGTCGTGCAGCATCACGTGCGTGTACTTGGGGATGTTGTAGACCACGCACGGGCACCGGGCTCGCGTCGGCGACCCGCAGGTAGTGATCCGCCAGCGCGGCCGGCGAAAGGCCCTGACCGAAGTACGCCGGGGGGCGCACCAGGACCGCGTCGGCGCCCGCCGCGGCGGCGCGCTCCGTGGCGCGCACCGTGGCGCGGGTGGACTCCGCCCCGGTGCCGGCCACCAGCCACCGGTCGTCCGGCACCACCTCCCGGAGCCATTCCACCAGCCGGGCCTGCTCATCGGCGTCGAGCAGCGGCGCCTCGCCCGTGCTGCCCGCCACCACGATGCCGTGCACGCCGCGCCCCAGCAGCTCGCGCACCAGCGAGCGCAGCGCCACCGGCGCGACGTCGCCCGTCTCCGCGTCGAACGGCGTGGTGATCGGGGCGAGAACGCCGTGCAGCTCGTCCGGCCTCACGACGGCAGCATGCTCGACAGGTCGTCGGTGAAGCCTTCCGGGCGGTCGGGCGCGGGCGGCGCGGCCTTGGGCGCCGGCGGCTCGGGTTGCGCCTTCGCCTTGGTGGACATCCGCGAGCGCCGCCGGAACGTCTTCATCTGCAGCTCGAAGTCGGATGGGTTCGACGCGTGCGCCAGCGCGCTGTCGTAGTCCACCACCTCCTCCTGGACCAGCTCCATCAGGTGCTGGTCGAAGGTCTGCATCCCGTACTGCTCCCGGCCGTCGGCGATGAACTCGCGGATCTCCGACGTGCGGTTCTGGTCGAGGATGAGGTCCTTGATGGTCGCGGTCACGATCATGACCTCGAGCGCCGCCACCCGCCCGTGCCCGTCCTTGCGCCGGAGCAGCCGCTGCGAGATCACGGCGTGGAGGGAATCGGCGAGCCGTACGCGCACGATGTCCTGCTCCTCCGCCGGGAACATCGCGATGATGCGGCTGATGGTGGTCGTCGCGTCGGGCGTGTGCAGCGTGGACACGAGGAGGTGCCCCGTCTCCGCGGCCTTCATCGCCGTGTCGATCGTCTCCGGGTCCCGCATCTCGCCGATCAGGATCACGTCCGGGTCCTGGCGCAGCGCCGCGCGGAGCCCGGTGCGGAAGCTCTCGGTGTCGGTGCCGACCTCCCGCTGCGTGAGGCTGCAGTTGATGTCGCGGTGCAGGAACTCGATCGGGTTCTCGAGCGTGACGATGTGCTTCTGCTGGGTCCGGTTGATGCAGTCGATCAGGGCCGCCATGGTGGAGCTCTTGCCGCTCCCCGTCACGCCGGTCACCAGGATCATGCCGCGCTCGGCGCCGGCCACCGCGTTGAGGACCGTGGGCAACCCGAGCGATTCGAAGGTCGGCACCTCGAAGGGGATGACCCGCATCACCACCATGAACGAGGAGCGCTGCCGCAGGATGTTGACGCGGAAGCGGCCGATGCCCGGCGCGCCCCACGAGCAGTCGTAGTCCTGGATCTTGTCGATCCGGGCGCGGTCCTCGACGTTGGGGACGAACTCGAGCGCGATGGCCTTGGTCTGCTCGGGCGTCAGGCGCTGCTTGGTGAGCGGGACCAGCTTGCCGTCGATGCGCGCGCGGAACACGTCGCCGGCCTTGATGTGCAGGTCGGACGCCCCGCGATCCACCGCGGCCTTGATGATCTTCTCCATCGGCATCTCAGTACCCCGCGCCCAGGTCGACCACGTTCACCAGCTCCCGCCCCTCGCGGTAGCGCGCCCAGTTGTCCAGCACCAGCGCCAACTCCCGCGCCCAGTAGACGGGCGTCACGGCCGCCACGTGCGGATGCACCAGCACGCGCGGGTGGCCCCAGAACGGATGCTCCGGCGGCAGCGGCTCCACCCCGAACACGTCGAGCGCCGCGCCCCGCAGCTTCCCTGAGTCCAGCCCGGCCAGCAGCGCCGCTTCGTCCACGATGGCGCCACGCGAGACGTTGACCACCACCGCCCCGTCGGCCAGGCCCGCCAGCTGCTCGGCGCCGATGGCGGCCCGGGTACCGCCCGTGAGCGGCGCCGCCACCACCAGCGCCGCCGCGCCTTCGAGCGCCCACGCCGCCCGGTCCGGGCCGACCACCGCCACCCCGGCAGGGCCGCCGAGCGCCGAACGCCGGCGCACCGCCCGCACCTCCGCGCCCAGCGCCGCCAGCTTGGTAGCCACCGCGCGCCCGATGCCGCCCAGCCCGTACACCGCCACGCGGCTGCCGGCGATTTCCCGCAGCGTGCACGGCAAACCGGTGAAGTCGGCCTTGGCCCAGCGCCGCTCGAGCTGCGCGCGCTGCGCCACGTCCATCGCGCGGAAGAAGTGCAGCAGCGCGCCGACCACCCACTCGGCGATGGGCTCCGCGTGCACGCCCGCCGAGTTCGTCAGCACGATCCCCGACGCGCGCAGCGCCGGCGTCAGGCTCCCGCTCACCCCCGCGGCCGCGGTGTGCACCCAGCGCAACGTGCCGCGCCCCGCCTCGATCACCGCCTCGGGGATGCCCCACCCAATGTACACTTCCGCCCCGGCGGCCACAGCCACCGCTTCCGCGGAAACCCCGCCACCGTCGCCGTCGCTGTCGTTGGGCGCGCTCACCTGGTCCACCCGCCACGCCGTGCCGGCCGCCTCCCCCAGCGCGCGCATGAACGCTTCCGTCGGCCGCCACAGCGGCCGCTGCGACGACAGGTCCACCACCAGGCGGCGCGCGGCCATCAGGCTCCGGAGGCGAAGCGCGGCACGAAGCCCATCGTGTCCCGCACCCTGGACAGCGTATCCTCCGCCAGCATGCGGCACCGCGCGGCCCCGTGCGCCAGGACCTCGCGCACCCGGCCCGGATTCGCCTTCAGCTCCAGCGCGCGCTCCCGGATGGGCGCCAGCGCCGCTATCATATTGTCCGCCAGGAGGCGCTTGCAGTCCAGGCAGCCCCAGGCCGCCGTCCGGCACTGGACCGCGACGCGCTCGATCTCGGCCGGCGTGGACAAGTGCTGGTGCAGGGCGTAGATGTTGCAGATCTCCGGAGTGCCCGGGTCACGCTTCGTCTTGCGCGCCGGATCGGTCATCGCCGGGCGCAGCTTCTCCCAGATCACCTCCGGGCTGTCCAGGACGCCGATGGTGTTGCCCAGGCTCTTGGACATCTTCGCCTTGCCGTCGAGGCCGACGATGCGCTTGGCCTGGGAGAGGATCGGCTGAGGCTCCGGGAAGTAGTCGGTCCCGAACCGCGTGTTCCAGCGCCGCGCGATCTCGCGGGCCAGCTCGAGGTGCTGGAGCTGATCTTCGCCGACGGGCACCCGGTCGGCGCGGTAGAGGAGGATGTCGGCCGCTTGGAGCACGGGATAGTTGAGCAGGCCCGCGGGGATGGTCTCCTCGCGCGCGGACTTGTCCTTGAACTGGGTCATCCGCTCCAGCTCGCCCAGGGGCGTGACGGAGCCCAGGGCCCAGGCCAGCTCGGTGTGCTGAGGAACGTGCGACTGGACGAACAGCGTCGCCTTTTCCGGATCGATGCCGGCGGCGAGGAGCCCGACGGCCATCTCGCAGCGTGCGGCCGGCCAGCGCGCCGGCGTCGTACGGCTGCGTGATGGCGTGGAGGTCCACGATGCTGAAGATGCACTCGTGATCCGACTGGAGGGCCACCCAGTTCCTGACGGCCCCGAGGTAGTTGCCGACGTGCAGCTCGCCCGAGGGCTGGATGCCGCTGAAGACCCGATGCATCCGGTCAAGGTAAGGATGCTGTGGGGGCGTGGCAAGTGAATCCGGACGCGCGCCAACTGCTGTCGGTGGCGCAACTTGCGGCCGATCGAGCGGCGGCGTTCCTGCGCCGCGAGGAAGGCCGGCTGGCGCCCGAGGCCTGGTCGGAAAAGGGTCGCGCCGACTTCGTCACCGAAGTGGACCGGGAGTCGGAGCGGCTTGATCGCCGAGACCCTGCGCGGGGCCTTTCCCGACTCGTCCGTGGTCGGCGAGGAGCTGTCGCCGGCGGCGGCAGGCGGCGGCGCGTCGCACCTCCCGTCCGGCCTGGTCTGGGTCGTGGACCCGCTGGACGGCACGACCAACTTCCTGCACCGGTTCCCCTTCTACGCCGTGTCCATCGGCGCGTTGCTCGACGGCGAGCCGATCGCCGCGGTGGTGCAGCACGTGCGGCCGGGCATCCGCTACCACGCCACCAAGGGCGGCGGCGCCTGGCAGGACGAGACGCGGCTCCAGGTCTCGACGATCCGCGAGCCGCGGCACGCCCTGATCGGGACGGGCTTCCCGTTCAAGTTCATGGACCAGCTGCCGCAGTATCAGGCGCAGTTCGCGGCCGTCGTGGCGGGCGCGGCGGGCCTTCGCCGTCCGGGTTCCGCCGCGCTCGACCTGTGCGACGTGGCGGCGGGTCGGTTCGACGGCTTCTGGGAGCTGGTGCTGGCGCCGTGGGACGTGGCCGCCGGCACGCTGATCGTGCGCGAAGCCGGGGGGCTGGTGACGGGCCTCGACGGCACGCGCGACGTCATCCGCCACGGCTCGATCGTTGCGGGCAATCCCGTCATCCACGCGTGGCTGATGGAGTTGCTGAAGGCCGCGCCGGGCGTGTAGCCCCTACAACCTACAACCCACAACCCACCAACGGCTGATATGCCCCTCGTCGAGTGTGTTCCCAACTTCTCTGAAGGCCGCAACGCGGAGACGCTCGACGCGATCCGCGCCGCCCTCACCTCGGTGCCCGGCGTGCGGCTGCTGGATGCCCAGGCCGATCCGAGCCACAACCGCTCGGTATTCACCCTGGTGGCTCCGCCCGATGCGGCGCTCGAGGCGGCGTTCCGCGCGATCAAGCTCGCCGCGGAGCGCATCGACCTGCGCACGCACCGCGGCGAGCACCCGCGCATGGGCGCCGCCGACGTAGTGCCCTTCATCCCGCTCGAGGGCGCGACGATGGACGACTGCGTGGCGCTCGCGAAGCGGCTCGGCGAGCGGGTCGGCGCCGAGCTGGGCATTCCGGTCTTCCTCTACGAGCGGGCCGCGACGCGCCCCGAGCGGGCGAACCTGGCCGACGTGCGGAAGGGCGAGTTCGAGGGACTGCGCGACCTGATCGGCACCGATCCGGGCCACGCGCCCGATTTCGGCCCCGCGAAGATCCACCCGACGGCCGGCGCCGTGGCGGTGGGCGCGCGGCCGTTCCTGGTGGCGTACAACGTCTATCTCGGCACGGGCGATCAGGCGGTCGCGAAGGCCATCGCGAAGAAGGTGCGCACGGCGACCGGCGGACTGCCGGCGGTGAAGGCGCTGGGGATGCTGGTGGGCGGCGAGGCGCAGGTCTCGATGAACCTCGTGGACATCGACGTCACGCCGCCGCACGTGGCTTTCGCCGCCGTCGCGGCGGCGGCGCGCGAGCTGGGCACCGAGGCGACGTGGAGCGAGATCGTCGGCATGATGCCCGAGCGCTGCGTGCACGGCGCGGCCGAGACACACCTCAAGCTGCGCGAGCCGCTGGCCGCCCACGTGCTCGAGAACAAGGTGCGCTCGACGGCTGGCCCGACGCTGGGCGACTGGATGGACTCGGTGGCGTCGGTGAGTCCCGCGCCGGGCGGCGGGACCGTGTCGGCGGTGGCGGGCGCGATGGCCGCGGCGCTCGCGGCGATGGTGGGCCGCCTCACGGTGGGCCGGAAGAAGTACGTCGCGGTGGACGGCGAGTTCCGCCAGCTGGTCGAGCAGGCGGAGGCGCTGCGGGTGCGGCTGATGCGCCTGGGCGACGAAGACGCGGCGGCCTTCAACGCCGTGAGCGCCGCCTACGCGCTGCCCAAGGAGCCGGACGCGCCGCGCAAGGACGCCATCCAGCGGGCGCTGATCGGGGCGGCCAAGGTGCCGCTCGAGACGCTGCGCGCGGCGCGCGAGGTGGCGGCGCTGGCGGCGCGGGCGGCGGAGGCGGGCAACAAGAACGCGGTGAGCGATGCGGGCGTGGGGGCGCTGCTGGCGGGCGCGGCCGCGAAGGGCGCCGCTTACAACGTGCGGATCAACGTGTCGGGAATGCCGCGTCCGGAGGAGGCGGCGGACCTGGCTGCCGAAGCCAAGCGGCTGATCGCGGAGACCGATGCAGCCGTCACGCGCGCGACCGCAGCCGTGGAGGCCGCCATCGGCGGGTGACGGTCCAGGAGCCGGCGCCCCGGCGCGCACCCGTCTCTGCGCCGCGAGGAGGTCTCGAGTCGTCTCCGCTGCTCAGTACACCATGTTGATCGCCACCACCGGCGTGACGGAAGCCGTCGTGTTGTGGCCCGCCGGAACCAGCCGCGCGCCGACAATGACGCCCAAGTTCGAGCTCCAGTTGTACTCCACCGCCGGTGCGAAGCTGAGCGCGTCGCTGGAGCCCGAGTCCAGCCGGATGCCCGGCGGACCCGAAACACCGGTGGAATCGACCAGGTTGTAGCCGGTCACGCTGGTGTTGGCCGTGTGCGTGTAGGTGGCGTCCAGCGCCAGCACCCAGCGCCGCGTCACGCTGTATTCCCCCGACGCGTAGACGTAGGAGGAACTCCCCGGCCGCGCACGCCCGCGGAACCCCGCAGGCGTTCCGTAGACGCTCACGTCCTCCACGTCGGCCTCGCTCGAGAACGCCTGGAACACGTTGAAGCGCATCCGCAGAATCCTGCCGTCCGGCATCCAGAAGAACGTCTGCGTGTTGAGCGACAGCGTGGTGGTGTAGGCCCCGCTCCCGATGCCGTTGCTCGGGCGGTTCCCGAGCCGATCGTACGCTCCGGTTGGAAACGTCTCCTGCACCTCGAAGGAGGACGTCGGCGTCCATCGGCCGGCGCGAAATAGGGTAAGCCGGTACTGGGCCGCGACGGTGAAGTCGCCGAAGCGGACGCCGGAGCTGCTCGGCCCGTTGCTCGGCCGGGTGTAGCCCACGATCGGGATCACGCCGGCCGTCAGCCGGTCCGCGATGCCGTAGAGCACGTAGGCGCGCGACCCGTACCCGTTCGAGCCGGACGCCGTCACGTCGTAGAAATAGGGCTCGACCAGGAAATGGCCGGCCGGCAACGTCCCGGCGCCGTTCGTCAGGATCGGGCCGGTCCACCAGGCGTCGTCCAGGGACTGGCGGGCGACGCCGGATGGCGGAGCCGCCGGCGCGTCCGCCCCCTGCCTCGCTGTGTCCGCCTGCTGTTGTGCGGCCAACCCCTGGGGCCGCACGGCAACGATCAGCCCCAAGGCCAGCAGCAGGGGCCGGACAGGTCGGGGAGCGCTCATCACCGCGTCCTCCTTTCCATATCATCGGGGCGACGGATCCAGGAACGCTCATCCTAGGCCAGGCCTGGTACTACGAAAAGCTCCAGATTCGACGCGGAGATGGTACCAGCTCACCGCTCCGGGCACAGGCTACGACAAAGGCCACCGATCTGGTGGCCCTCTGGTGCCGGCCCGAAGTGTGAGGGAGGACGAGCGGCTGCTAGGCCGTGGTCGGTTGCGCGGCAGGTGCCGGCGTCGGCACGGTGAGGATCTGCGCGCCGTCCTCGGTGATGAGCACCGTGTTCTCGAAATGCGCCGAGAGCGATCCGTCCACGGTCACCACCGTCCACTTGTCGGGCAGGGTGCGCACCTCGGGCCGGCCGAGGTTGATCATCGGCTCGATGGCGACGGTCATGCCGGCCAGCAGCCGCGGGCCGCGGTGCGGCGCGCCGTAGTTCGGGATTTGCGGCTCCTCGTGGAACTGCGTGCCGATGCCGTGCCCCACCAGCTCGCGCACCACGCCGTACCCCTCAGCCTCCGCCACCAGCTGCACAGCGTTGCCGATGTCGCCTACGTGCCCTTCGGCCCGCGCCGCCGCGATGCCGGCCGCCAGCGCCCGCTCGGTGGTCTCGAGGAGCTTCCGCGCCGCGGGCGTCACGTCGCCCACCATGGCGGTGAGCGCGCCGTCGGCGTGCAGCCCGCCCACGCACGCCCCCACGTCCACGCTCACGATGTCGCCGGCGGCCAGGACCCGCTTCTTGGACGGGATCCCGTGCACCACCTCGCCGTTGATCGAAGTGCACAGCGTGGCCGGATAGCCGTACAGCCCCTTGAACGAGGGCGTGGCGCCCTCGTGCGAGCGGATGAACTCCTCGGCGACGAGGTCCAGCTGCCAGGTGGAGACACCGGGCACCGCGCGCGAGCGCACGAGGGCGAGCACGTCGGCCACGATGTGGCCGGCGCGCGCCATCAGGGCGATCTCGCGCGGCGACTTGATGGTGATCACGCCATGGCCCCCAGGGCCTGGCGCACGCCGCCCTGAATGTCGTTCACGCTCCCCGAACCGGGCACGCGCCTCACGACCCCCTGTTTCTCGTAGTACGCCACCAGCGGCGCCGTCTGCTCATGATACACCTTGAGCCGCCGTTTGATGGACTCCGGGTTGTCGTCGCTGCGCCCTTCCTTGGCCGCGCGGGCCAGGAGGCGCTGGACCAGCTCCGCCTCCGCCACGTCGAGGAGCAGCACCAGGTCCACGCGCTCGTTCCGCTCGGCCAGCAGCTTGTCCACCGCCACGGCCTGCGGCACGTTGCGGGGAAAGCCGTCCATCAGCACGCCGTGCGCGCCCGCGTCCGATTCCAGGATCTCGCGGATCAGCCCCAGCACGATCTCGTCGGGCACCAGCAGGCCCTGGTCCATGTACCCCTTGGCCTGGCGCCCCAGCGGCGTGCCCTGCTTCACGGCCGCGCGGAGCAGCTCGCCGGTCGAGATCTGCGGGATGCCCAGATGCTCGGCCAGCAGCTTGCCCTGTGTCCCTTTGCCGGAGCCGGGGGCTCCGAGGATCATGAGGTGCATGTGGAAACCCGGAATGCGAGAGGAGTGAGAAGTGACAGGTGAGAGGTGAGAAGGTCAAGTGAGAGGTGAGGGGTCGAAATGCGTGAGAGGTGCGGGGGGGAGCCTTCTCACGCCTTCCCACCCCTCACCTCTCACTGATACCGCTCACACCTCACGCCTCACTTCTCACCTTGCATCACATGTATCTCTGCCGTCCCCGGAACCTGACCCGGCCTTCCTTCATGAACCCGTCGTATTGCCGCAGGATCATGTGCTGCTGCATCTGCTGCACCGTGTCGAGCGCGACGCCCACCACGATCAGCAGGGCCGTGCCGCCGAACCGGAAGGGCACGTTGAAGTAGTCGAAGATCAGGATCGGCATCACGGCGATCGCGGTCAGGAAGATCGCGCCCGGCAGCGTCACCCGCGACAACACGTGGTCGATGTACTCGGCCGTCCGCGAGCCCGGCTTCACGCCGGGGATGAAGCCGCCTTGCTTCTTGAGGTTCTCCGCCAGGTCCACCGGGTTGAAGATGATGGCGGTGTAGAAGTAGGTGAAGAAGATGATCAGCACGGCGTACAGGACGTAGTACACCCACGAGCCGGGCTGGAAGTACGCGGCCAGGTCCTTCAGCGCCCCGACGTTGGAGAACTGCGCCAGGGTGCCCGGGACGATGATGATGGACTGGGCGAACACGATGGGCATCACGCCGGCGGAGTTGATCCGCAGGGGGATGAACGATTTCTGTCCTTCCCGGATGCGTCCCCGTCCCATCACCTTGCGCGGGATCTGGATGGGGATGCGGCGCGCCGCCACGGTGATGGCGACCGTGACCCACACCACCGCCAGCATGATGATGGCGAGGACGATCAGCTTCGGCCAGTTGACCGCGCCGGTCCTCAGGTACTCCATCGTCTTGCCGATCGCGGGCCAGCCGCCCTGCACGATCGAGAAGAAGATCAGGAGGCTCATCCCGTTGCCGAGGCCGCGCTCGGTGATCTGCTCGCCCAGCCACATCACGAAGATGCCGCCGACGGTGAGCACGAAGGCCGTGGTGATCCGGAAGCCCCAGCCCGGCGCGGCCACGGCGCCCTGGACCACGCCCTCGATGAAGATCGCGATGCCCCACGCCTGCCCGGCCGCGAGGCCGACGGTCAGGTAGCGGGTCCACTGCGTGATCTTCTTCCGCCCGTCCTCGTCGCGCTGGAGCTTCTCGACGTAGGGGAAGACGGCGCCCATCAGCTGCCAGAAGATGCTCGCCGAGATGTACGGCATGATGCCGAGGGCGAACACGGTCGCCCGCGACAGGCCGCCGCCGACGAACATGTCGTACATGCCGAGCAGCCCGCCGCCCTGGTTGCTCTTGAAGTACTGGGTGAGAGCGGTGACGTCCACGCCCGGCACGGTGATGTGCGCGCCCACCCGGTAGAGCAGCAGGCACAGGAGCGTGAAGAAGATCTTCTCTTTGAGCTCCGGGATCTTGAAGAAGTTCGGGATCCGTGGGCCGGTCACCGGCTAGGCCTCGATTCTCCCGCCTGCAGCCTCGACCTTGGTGCGCGCCGCAGCGGAGACGGCGAGCCCCTTGACGACCAGGCCGGCCGGCGCCTCGCCGTCGCCGAGCAGCTTGACGGGCCGGTCGGCGTGACCGACGAGCCCGGCTTCGGCCAGCGCGGCGGCCGTGACCTCGCGGCCGGCGAACGCGCCGAGCGACTTGAGGTTGACGGTCTGCGCGCGGGCCTTGAACGGATTGGTGAAGCCGCGCTTCGGCACGCGCCGGATGAGGGGCATCTGCCCGCCCTCGAATCCGGGGCGGACGTGCCCGCCGCTGCGCGCCTTCTGGCCCTTGTGGCCGTGTCCCGACGTCTTGCCGTGGCCCGAGCCCGGACCGCGGCCGCGCCGCTTGGGCGGGTGGTTGGACCCCGCGGGCGGCTTCAGCGTGTCGAGACCGACCCGGCCATGTTCCTTGTCGGCCATCAGCCCTCCCCGGCCGGCGTCACCTCGATGAGGTGCCGCACCCGATTCAGCATGCCCCGCATGGACGGCGTGTCGGTCACGACCACGACGTCCTGGTGATGCTTCAATCCGATGGAGCGCAGGGTCTCGCGATGACCGGCCGGATGGCCGATGCCGCTCATGACCTGCTTGACCCGCAGGCGGGCGCCGCCCGCCGCCGGCTTCGCCTTCTTGGCCTTAGCTGGCACGGCCCGGCTCCCCCTGCCGCGCCCGGTACCCGAGCGAGGCCACTTCCACGCCGCGTTCCTTGGCGACCTTCTGCACGGTGGTGAGCTGGCTGAGGCCGTCGAGCGTGGCGCGCACCATGTTGTGCGGGTTGTTGCTGCCCAGGCTCTTGGTCAGGATGTCCTGCACCCCGGCGCACTCGAGCACGGCGCGCACCGGCCCGCCGGCGATGACGCCGGTCCCGGAGGTCGCCGGCTTCAGCAGCACGCGCCCGGCGCCGTGGCGGCCGATGACCTCGTGCGGAATGGTCGCGCCGACGCGCGGCACGCCCACCAGCGCGCGGCGCGCGGCTTCGACCGCCTTGCGCACCGCCTCGCTGACCTCGTTCGCCTTCCCCGTCGCCACGCCCACGTGCCCGGCCCCGTCACCCACCGCGACCAGCGCGTTGAAGCTGAAGCGGCGCCCGCCCTTCACCACCTTGGCGACGCGGTTGATGCTGATCACGTTCTCGATCAGCTCGCTCTCGCGATCGCGTTCCCGGTCGCGCCGGTCGCGCCGCGGCGCGTCGCGCTGCTGCCCCTGTCCCCGCTCCGCCATGCTCTAGAACTCCAGTCCGCCTTTGCGCGCGCCTTCGGCAACCGCCTTGACGCGCCCGTGATAGGCGTAGCCCGCCCGATCGAACACGATCTTCGTGATGCCGCGTTCCTTCGCCCGCCCGGCGAGGGCGAGCCCCACCGCGAAGCCCTTGGCCACCTTGCCCTTGGCCGCGGGCTCCACCTTTTCCGAACTGTCGGCGACGCCCAGCAGCACCACGCCAAGATCGTCGTCCACCAGGTGCGCGTAGATGTGCTTCAGCGAGCGGTACACCACCAGCCGCGGCCGAACGCCCGTGCCGCGGACCTTGCGCCGCACCCGAAGGTGCCGGCGGCGGCGGTGCTCGTCCGCCGACTTGGGCTTCCGGACCGGTCTCATGCTACTTGGTTGCCCCCGCCCCCGTCTTGCCGGCCTTGCGCCGGACGTGCTCGCCGGTGTACCGGATCCCCTTGCCCTTGTAGGGCTCCGGCGGCCGCACGGCGCGGATCTCCGCCGCCACACGGCCCACCATCTCCTTGTCGCTCCCCGAGACCTTCACCAGCGTGGGCTGGTCGGCCTTGATCGTGATGCCGGCCGGCGCCTTGAACTCCACGTTGTGCGAGTACCCGACGATCAGGTTCACGCCGTACGGCTTGGTCTCCGCGCGGTAGCCCACCCCGACGATCTCCAGCGACTTCTCGTATCCCTTGGTCACCCCTTCGACCATGTTGGCCACCAGGGTGCGCGAGAGCCCGTGCAGCGAGCGGTGCTTGGTTTCGTCGGAGGGCCGGGTGACGACCACCTGCCCGTCCTCCAGCTTCACCCCCAGCTCGGCGGGGATGGTGTGCGTCAGCTCGCCCCTGGGGCCCTTCACCACGACCGTGTTGCCGGTGATGGTGGCGGTCACGCCCTTGGGCAGCGGAATCGGTCTCCTGCCGATGCGCGACACGGCGGCCTCCTACCAGATCACGGCGAGCAGCTCGCCGCCCACGTGGGCCGTCCGCGCGTCGCGGTCGCTCATCAACCCCTGCGGGGTCGAGAGGATCGCCATGCCCAGGCCGTTCCTCACCCGCGGGATCTGCCGCACGCCGACGTAGCGCCGGAGCCCCGGCGCCGACACGCGCTTGAGCTCGCGGATCACCGGCTCGTCGCCGTCATGGTACTTGAGGTACAGCCGCAGCACGCCGTGCCGGCCGTCGTCCAGGAGGTTGAAGTCCTGGATGTAGTGGTTGTCGCGCAGCAGTCGCGCGATCTCCACTTTCAGCTTGGAGACCGGGACGTCGACCCGCCGGTGCCGCGCCAGGCACGCGTTGCGGATGCGAGTCAGCATGTCTGCGACGGGATCGGTCATGCTCATAGGTTCGCTCGACTCCTCTTCAGCCAGACGGTCCGATCCACGCTCACCAGCTGCTCTTTCTGACGCCCGGGATCTCGCCGCGCAGGGCCAGGTCCCGGAAGCAGATGCGGCACAGGCCGAACTTGCGCAGCGTCGCCCGCGAGCGACCGCAGCGCTGGCAACGGTGGTACGCGCGCGTCTTGAACTTCGGCGTCCGCTTGACCTTCTCGATCCAGCACTTCTTGGCCATCAGCTCCCCCGCCCTGGTCAGCCCACGTCCACCGGCTGCTCGCCGTGGAACGGCACGCCCAGCTCCCTGAGCAGTGCCATGGCCACGTCGTCTCGGCCGGCGTCGGTGACGATCGTGATGTCCATCCCGTGAATGCGCTCGACCTTGTCGAAGTCGATCTCCGGGAAAATCATCTGCTCCTTGATGCCGAACGTGTAATTGCCGCGGCCGTCGAAGCTCTTGGTCGGCAACCCGCGGAAGTCGCGGATCCGCGGCACCGCGATGTTGATGAACCGGTCGAGGAACTCCCACATCCGCGCGCCGCGCAGCGTCACGCTGGCGCCGATGGGCATCCCGGCCCGGAGGGCGAAGTTCGAGATCGCCTTCTTGGCGCGGGTCATCATCGCCTTCTGGCCGGTGATGGCGCTCAGCTCCGCCACGATGGCCTCGAGCGCCTTGGGCGCCTTGGGCGCCGAACCCAGGCCGACGTTCAGCACCACCTTCAGGACCCGCGGAATCTGGTGCGGGTTCTTGAAGCCGAACGTGCGGACCAGCGCCGGCCGCACCTTCTCGACGTAGATGACGCCGAGTCGCGCCGGGGGCGCCGGCTCGTAGACGATCGGCGGACCGGCCGGCTCGGCCGGCTGCGCCGCGTCCCTGCCCTTGCCGCCCTTGCCGCCTTTGCCGCCCTTGTCGCCTTTGCCGCCCTTGTCGCCCTTCGGCTCCCGGGGGGGCTTGGGCGGCGTGGCCGCCTTGGCTTCCTGCGTCTCGTCCTTCGTCTCGTCCGCCATGGTCCTTACCGATTCCGCGGGATGGGCTCGCCGGAGCGCACCGACACGCGCTCCACCGTCCCGTCCGTGTCCACCCGGCGCCGCACGCGGGTCGGGCGATCGTCCTTGGGATCAATCAGCATCACCTTGGAGGCCGCGATCGGGGCCGCGAACTCCACGATCTGGCTCTCCTCGCCCTGCTGCCGCGCGCGGCGGTGGCGCTTGACGATGTTCACGCCCTCCACCACCACCCGGTTCTTCTGCGGCAGGGCGCGCAGCACCTTGCCGCGCTTGCCCTTCTCCTCGCCCGAGATCACCACCACCAGGTCGCCCTTGGTGATGTGCATCCGGACCCGCACCGGCGGGGCCGGGTGGCGCTTGGCGCGCTCGCGCTTGCGATAGACCAGCCGCCGCATGCTAGAGGACCTCCGGCGCGAGGCTCACGATCTTCATGAACCGCTTCTCCCTGAGCTCGCGGCCCACGGGCCCGAAGATGCGGGTCGCCCGGGGCTCGCCGGCTTCGTCGATGATGACCGCGGCGTTCTCGTCGAAGCGGATGTAGCTGCCGTCGCGGCGCCGCGTCTCCTTGGCGGTGCGCACCACCACGGCGCGCGCCACCTCGCCCTTCTTCACCGTGCCGGTCGGCAGCGCGTCCTTGATGGCGACGATGACCACGTCGCCCAGGCCGGCGTACCGGCGCTTCGACCCGCCGAGGACGCGGATGACCAGCGCCCGCTTGGCGCCCGAGTTGTCGGCGATCCTGACGATCGTTTCCTGCTGGACCACGGCCGCCTCCCTACTTCGCCCGCTCGACGATCGCGACGACCCGCCACCGCTTGGTCTTCGACAGCGGCCGGGTCTCCACGATGCGAACCACGTCGCCGACGTGCGCTTCGTCGCGCTCGTCGTGCGCCACCACCCGGCTGGTCCGGGTCGCCTGCTTCCCGTACAGCCCGTGGGTGACGCGGCGGCCGATGGCCACCACGATGGACTTGTGCATCTTGTCGCTCACCACCGTGCCCGTGCGGGTCTTGCGCTGCCGCCGCGCGGCCGGCGCCTGCTGTGCGTCGCTCATGGGGCCTTCGCCTTGGCCGCGCGCTCGGCGATCACCGTCTTGAGACGGGCCACCGTGCGGCGGGCGGTCTTCACGTCCATGGGATTTCCGAGCACCTCCGTCGCGGCCTTGAACCGCAGGCCGAACGACTCCTTCTCGTACTCCTCGAGCTTCGCCCGCAGCTCCGCGTCGGTCAGCTCGCGGATCTGCACCGTCGTCAGCTTGGTCAGCGCCACCGCCTACTCCTCCCGCTTCACGAACCGGGTCTTGATCGGCAGCTTGGCCGACGCCAGCGCCAGCGCCTTCTTGGCGAGCGTCTCCTCGATGCCTTCGATCTCGAACATCATCCGGCCGATCTTCACCGGGCACACCCAGCCCTCCGGGTTGCCCTTGCCCTTCCCCATCCGCGTCTCGGCCGGCTTCTTGGTGATCGGCTTGTCGGGAAACAGCCGGATCCACAGCTTGCCGCCGCGCTTCATGCTGCGCGTCATGGCCACGCGCGACGCCTCGATCTGCCGGTTCGTGACCCACCCCGCCTCCAGCGCCTGGAGGCCGAAGTGGCCGAACGCCACGGTCTGGCCGCGGGTCGCGACGCCGCGCATCCGACCCTTCATCTGCTTGCGGAACTTGACCCGCTTGGGCGCCAGCATGCTCAGGCTCCGGTGCTGTAGGTGCGGCCGCGCGCGTCTTCCACGACCTCACCCTTGAAGATCCAGGTCTTCACCCCGATGGTGCCGAACGTCGTCTTCGCCGTGGCCGTGGCGTAGTCCACGTCGGCGCGCAGCGTGTGCAGCGGCACGCGGCCCTCGTGGTAGCCCTCGACCCGCGCGATCTCCGCCCCGCCCAGCCGCCCCCCGCACTTGATCTTGATGCCCTGCGCCCCCATCCGCATCGCCGACTGCACCGCCCGCTTCATCGCGCGGCGGAAGCTGATGCGCTGCGC
Organism: uncultured Gemmatimonadales bacterium; assembly: GCA_963718005.1. Taxonomy (GTDB): domain Bacteria; phylum Gemmatimonadota; class Gemmatimonadetes; order Gemmatimonadales; family JACORV01; genus Fen-1245. The sequence goes on along the minus strand of CAVQXV010000003.1, from coordinate 358,226 downwards.
CAGCTGGTGCGCGACGTTGTCGGCCACCAGCTGCGCGTCCAGCTCGGGACGCTTGATCTCCTCGACGTTGATCCCCACCTCTTTGCTGGTCAGCTGCGCCAGCTCGTCGCGCAGCTTGTCCACCTCGGCCCCGCGCTTGCCGATCACCACGCCCGGCCGCCCGGTGTGCACCGTCACCAGCACCTTGCCCGGCTTCCGCTCGATGTGCACGTCGCTGATCGCGGCGTGCTGCAGCCGCGTCTTCAGGTAGGTGCGGATCAGCTCGTCTTCCTTGAGCAGCGCCGGGAATTCCCGGTTCGCGAACCAGCGGGACCGCCACGGCTTGACGATGCCGAGCCGGAACCCATGGGGATGTACTTTCTGTCCCACCGCTAGTGCTCCTTGGTCGCCACGAGAATGGTGATGTGGCTGGTGCGCTTCTTCATCGGCGTCGCCCGTCCCATCGCCGCCGGCTGGAACCGCTTGAGGGTCGGGCCCTCGTCCACGGTCGCCGTCTTCACGAACAGATGGTCCTCGTCGAGGCGCTCGGAGGCGCGCTCCGCCTTGATCCGCGCGTTCGACACGGCCGACAGCAGCACCTTCCGGACCGGCACCGCCGCGCCCTTCTTGCTGAACTTCAGGATCGAGAACGCCTCGCCCACCGGCCGGCCGCGGATCATGTCCACGACCAGGCGCACCTTGCGCGCCGACTGGCGCAGCGTCCGCTGGATCGCCCGCGCTTCGGTCATGGCTTCGCGGACGGAGCCGGTGCCGGCGCCGGCGCGGCGCCGCCCTCCGCCTCGAGCTTGGCCTTCTTGTCGGCCGACATCTTGCCGCTGTGGCCGCGGAACAGCCGGGTCGGCGCGAACTCACCGAGCTTGTGGCCGACCATGTTCTCGCTCACGTAGACCGGCACGAACTTGTTGCCGTTGTGCACGGCCAGCGTGTGCCCCACGAAGTCCGGCGTCACCGTGGACGACCGCGACCAGGTCTTGAGCACGCGCTTCTCGTTCTTGGTGTTCAGGTCGTGGATCCGCGCCAGCAGCCGCGCGTCCACGAACGGGCCCTTCTTGACGCTCCGGGACATTTATCGCGTCGCCTTCCCGCGCTTGTGGCCGCGGATGATGAGTTTGTTGCTCGCCTTCTTCTTGTGCCGGGTCTTCACGCCCTCCGGCTTGCCCCACGGGCTGACCGGCGGCCGGCCGCCGCTGGACTTGCCCTCGCCGCCGCCGAGCGGGTGGTCCACCGGGTTCTTCGCCACGCCGCGGACCCGCGAGCGCCGGCCCCGCCAGATCTTCGTGCCGGCCTTGCCGAGGCTCTCGAGCTCGTGCTCGACGTTGCCCACCTGGCCGATGGTGGCCAGGCACACGCCCCGCACCAGCCGCACCTCGCCGCTCATCATCTTGAGGGTCACCATCTCACCCTCTTTCGCCACCACCTGGACGCCGGCGCCGGCGGAGCGGGCCATCTGGCCCCCGCGGCCCGGCTTGAGCTCCACGTTGTGCACGGTGGTGCCCAGCGGCACTTCGGCCAGCGGCACCGCGTTGCCCAGCCGGATGTCGGCGCCGGGACCCGAGTTGACGGCGTCGCCCACCACCAGCCCCCGCGGGTGCAGGATGTAGCGCTTCTCGCCGTCGCCGTACTGGATCAGCGCCAGCCGCGCCGACCGGTTCGGATCGTACTCGATGGCCGCGACCTTGCCCGGAATGCCGAACTTGTCGCGGCGGAAATCCACCCGCCGGTACATCCGCTTGTGCCCGCCGCCGCGATAGCGCGTGGTGACGTGGCCCTGGTTGTTGCGCCCGCCCTGCGAGCGCAACGGCTCCAGCAGCGACTCCTCGGGCGCCTTCTTGGTGATCTCCGCGAAGTCCGAGATGATCCGGAAGCGCGTGCCCGGCGTGACGGGCTTGAATTGACGGATGCCCATGCGCTAGCCCTCGAAGATCGGGATGACGTCGCCCTCTTTGAGGACGACGATCGCCTTCTTCCACTTCGCCCGGCGGCCCTGCCGGCCGCGGCCCAGGCCCCCGGCGCGCCGTTCCTTGGCGCGCATCTGCATGGTGCGCACGTCCTTCACCGTCACGGCGAACAGATGCTCGATCGCGTCGCGGATCTCGGGCTTGGTGGCGGCCGTGTCCACCCGGAAGGTGTAGATCTTCCGGTTCTCGTACTGCGCCGACGACTTCTCCGTCACCAGCGGCTTGACGATTGCGCGATACAATGCCGGCATCGCCTACTCCTTCTTCCCCGGCTTCTTGCCGGACTTGCTCTTCGACGACTTGGGCGCCGCTTCCTTGGCCTTGGGCGCCGGCTTCTTCGCCGCCGGCTTCTTCGCGGGCTCGGCCTTGTGCGGCTTCGCCGCCGCCCGGGCCGGTGGCTTCTTCTCGGCCGCCGGCTTCTTCGCCGGGGCGGCCTTCCGCTCGCCCTTCGCCTCGGCCTTCGGCGCGGCTTCCTTCCGGGGACGCTCGCGGCGCGGCGCCGGCTCCGGCGCGATGCTCGACGCCTCGACGCCCTGCTCCAGGGTGCCCAGGGCCGGCTCCTCGATCACCAGCGCGTCGGCTCGCAGGATGTCGTAGGCCGAAGCGTCCTGATAGCGCATCACCGACACGTTCTGGATGTTGCGGGCGGAGAGCAGCAGGTTCGGGTTCAGCGCCTCCGTCAGCACCAGCACCTTGCGGTCCTCGATGCCCAGCCTCCCCAGCAACTCCGCGACCCGGCGCGTCTTCGGCTCCTCGAACGTGAGGGGCGCGATCACGCTGATGGCCCGCTCGCGGGCCCGGGCGTTCAGGGCCGAGCGGCGCGCCAGCTGGCGCACCTTGCGCGGGATGCCGCGGCGGTAGTCGCGCGGCAGCGGCCCGAAGACCGTGCCGCCGCCGGGCCACAGCGGCGAGCGGATGCTGCCCTGCCGCGCGCGGCCGGTGCCCTTCTGCCGCCACGGCTTCTGGTTGCCGCCGATGACGAAGCTGCGGGTCTTGGTCTTCGCCGTGCCCTGCCGCTGGTTGGCGAGGAAGGTCGTGACCGCCTGGTGCAGCACGCCCTCGTTCACTTCCCCGTCGAACGGATCGGCCGGGAGCTGCACCGCACGGGGCCGCCGCGAGCCGTCGGCCGCGTACGCGAGGACTTCGAGGGCTTCGCTCACGCGCCCTCCTTCGACACGGTCACCAGGCCGCGCATCGGGCCCGGCACCGCGCCCCGCACGTACAGCAGGTTCTTGTCGCCGTCCACCTTGGCCACCAGCAGGTTGATCACCGTGCTCCGCTCGGCCCCCATGTGCCCCGGCATCCGCTTGCCCTTGATGACGCGCGAGGGATCCGTGCCCGGGCCCACGGAGCCGGGCTTGCGGAAGCGCGTGTTGCCGTGGGTGGCCGGCCCGCCGCCGAAGTGGTGGCGGTGCACCACGCCCTGGAAGCCGCGTCCCTTGGAGATGCCGGTCACCTTGACCCGCTCGCCGGCGGCGAAGTCCGCCACGGTCACCACGGCGCCCGGCTGCGGCGCCTCGCCGCGGGCGGCGAATTCGCGCAGCACCTGCGGCGCCGCCTCGAGCCCCGCCTTGGCGGCGTGGCCGCGCTCGGCCTTGCTCGAGCGCTTCGCCTTGGCGACGCCGAAGCCCAGCTGCACGCGCACGGGCCGGCCTTCGCCGCCCGGCCGGACCTGCACGACCGGGCACGGGCCCGCCTCGATCACCGTCACCGGCGTGGCGGTCCCGTCCTCGGCGAACAGCTGTGTCATCCCCAGTTTGCGGCCGATGATCGCGTCCATTGCTACTCCACCTTGATCTCGACGTCCACGCCGGCCGGCAGATCGAGCTTGGTGAGGGCGTCCACCGTCTGCGGCCGTGAGTCGAGGATGTCGATCAGCCGCTTGTGGGTCTTCAACTCGAACTGCTCGCGGCTCTTCTTGTCCACGTGCGGGCTGCGCAGCACGGTCCAGCGCTGCGTCTTGGTCGGCAACGGGATCGGCCCGGACACCTGGGCCCCCGTCTTCTCCGCGGTGCGGACGATGTCCGCCGAGGCCTGGTCGATCACCGCGTGATCGAAGGCCTTGAGGCGGATACGGATGCGGCCTTTCACCGTGTCTACTCCAGGATCTTGGTCACGACGCCCGCGCCGACGGTGCGGCCGCCCTCGCGAATCGCGAAGCGCAGCTGCTCCTCCATGGCGATCGGCGTGATCAGCTGAATCAGCATCTGCACGTTGTCGCCCGGCATCACCATCTCGACGCCCTGCGGCAATTCGACCGACCCGGTCACGTCGGTCGTCCGGAAGTAGAACTGCGGCCGGTAGCCCTTGAAGAACGGCGTATGACGCCCGCCCTCTTCCTTGGTCAGCACGTAGACTTCGGCGTTGTACTTGGTGTGCGGGGTGATCGAGCCGGGCTTGGCGAGCACCATGCCGCGCTCGATCTCGGTCTTCTCCACGCCCCGCAGCAGCAGGCCGAGGTTGTCGCCCGCCTGGCCCTCGTCGAGCAGCTTGCGGAACATCTCGACGCCCGTGACGATGGTCTTCTTGGCGGCGCCGAGGCCGACCATCTCGAGTTCCTCGCCGACCTTGACCTTGCCGCGGTCCACGCGGCCGGTCGCCACCGTGCCGCGGCCGGTGATGCTGAACACGTCTTCGACCGGCATCAGGAACGGCTTGTCGATCTGGCGCTTGGGCTCGGGGATGGAGGCGTCGATCGCGTCCATCAGCTCGATGATGTGCTTCGCCTCGGGGTCGTTGGCGTCCTTCGCCGACAACGCCTTCAGCGCGCTGCCCCGGATCACCGGCAGGGTGTCGCCCGGGAACTCGTACTTGCTCAGCAGCTCGCGCACCTCGAGCTCCACCAGGTCCAGCAGCTCCGGGTCGTCCACCAGGTCCACCTTGTTCAGGAAGACCACGATGGCCGGCACGTTCACCTGGCGGGCCAGCAGGATGTGCTCGCGGGTCTGCGGCATCGGGCCGTCCACCGCGCTCACGACCAGGATCGCCCCGTCCATCTGCGCCGCGCCCGTGATCATGTTCTTCACGTAGTCGGCGTGCCCCGGGCAGTCCACGTGCGCGTAGTGCCGGTGCGCCGTGCTGTACTCCACGTGGCTGGTGGCGATGGTCAGGATCTTGGTGGCGTCGCGCCGCCCCTGCGACTCGGACGCCTTGGCGACCTCGTCGTAGGGGACGTACTTGGCCAGCCCCTGCATCTCGGCCACCTTGGTGATGGCCGCGGTGAGAGTGGTCTTCCCGTGGTCCACGTGTCCGATCGTGCCCACGTTCACGTGCGGCTTGGTCCGCTCGAACTTCGCCTTGGCCATGGTCGTTAACCCTTCATCTTGGTGATGATTTCGTCCGCCTTCGACTTCGGGACTTCCTCGTAGTGCGAGAACTGCATCGAGTACACCGCCCGGCCCTGGCTCATCGAGCGCAGGGTGGTCGAGTACCCGAACATCTCCGCCAGCGGCACCGAGGCCCCGATGACGTGCGCGTCGGCGCGCTGCGTCATCCCCCCGATCCGCCCGCGGCGGCTGCTGAGGTCGCCCATCACGTCGCCCAGGTACTCCCCGGGCACCACGACCTCCACGTCCATCACCGGCTCGAGCAGCACCGGCTTGGCGGCGCGCGCGGCCTCCTTGAAGGCCATCGAGCCCGCGATCTTGAACGCCATCTCGCTCGAATCCACGTCGTGGTACGAGCCGTCGATCAGCTCGACCTTCACGTCCACCACCGGGTAGCCCGCCAGCACGCCGTTCTCGAGCGCCTCGGCGATGCCCTGCTCCACGGGACGGATGAACTCCCGCGGGATGACGCCGCCCACGATCTTGTCCTCGAACACGAAGCCCGCGCCCTTCTCGGACGGCTCGAGGTTGATGACCACGTGCCCGTACTGGCCGTGGCCGCCGGTCTGGCGGACGAACCGGCCCTCGATGTCGGTGACGCGGTTGCGGATCGTCTCGCGGTAGGCCACCTGCGGCCGGCCCACGTTGGCGTCCACCTTGAACTCCCGCTTCATCCGGTCCACGATGATCTCGAGGTGCAGCTCGCCCATGCCCGAGATGATCGTCTGCCCCGTGTCGTGGTCGACGTGCACCCGGAAGGACGGGTCCTCCTCGGCCAGCTTCTGCAGCGCCGTGCCCAGCTTGTCCTGGTCGGCCTTGGTCTTGGGCTCGATCGCGACGTCGATCACCGGCTCGGGGAACTTCATCGCCTCGAGGATGATGGCGTCGTCCTCGTCGCACAGCGTGTCGCCGGTCTTGGTGTCCCGCAGGCCGATCACCGCCGCGATGTCGCCGGCGCGCACTTCCTCGATCTCCTCGCGCTTGTTGGCGTGCATCTGCAGCAGCCGGCCCACCCGCTCCTTGCGGTCGCGCACCGGGTTGTAGACGTACGATCCGGACTCCAGCACCCCCGAGTACACGCGGATGAACGTCAGCTTCCCGACGAACGGGTCGGTCATGATCTTGAACGCCAGCGAGGCGAACGGCGTGTCGTCCTTGGCGGCGCGGCAGGCCTTGGTCTCGGTGTGCTGCTGGAGGTGCCCCTCGACCGGCTTGATGTCCTCGGGGCTCGGGAGGTAGTCCACCATCCCGTCCAGCAGCGGCTGCACGCCCTTGTTCTTGGCGGCCGCGCCGCAGAAGATCGGCACCAGGCCGTGCCCGATGGTCGCCTTGCGGATGGCGCGCCGCACGTCCGCGTCCGACAGGTCGTGCGTGCCGAGGTACTTCTCCAGCAGCTCGTCGTCCGACTCGACCGCCGCCTCGATCAACTCGTGGCGGAGCTGCTCCACCTTCTCCTTCATCGAGGCCGGCACCGGCCCCTCGACGTACTGCTGGCCGAGGGACTTCTCGTCGTACACGATCTCGACCCGCCGCACCACGTCCACCACGCCGGTGAACAGGTCGCCCGAGCCGAGGGGGATCTGCACCGGGAAGGCGCGGGCGCCGAGCTTCTGGCGGATCTCCGCGACCACGTTGTCGAAGTCCGCGCCGGTGCGGTCCATCTTGTTGACGAACGCGATCCGCGGCACGGCGTACTTGTCGGCCTGGCGCCAGACGGTCTCGGACTGCGGCTCCACGCCGCCCACCGCGCAGAACACCGCGATGGCGCCGTCCAGCACCCGCAGCGAGCGCTCGACCTCGATGGTGAAGTCCACGTGGCCGGGCGTGTCGATGATGTTGACCTGATAGAGGACGTCGTTCCGCTTCCACTCGGTGGTCGTCGCGGCCGACGTGATGGTGATGCCCCGCTCCTGCTCCTGCTCCATCCAGTCCATCGTGGCCGTGCCGTCGTCCACCTCACCCAGCTTGTAGGTGCGGCCCGTGTAGTACAGGATGCGCTCGGTCGTGGTCGTCTTCCCGGCATCGATGTGCGCCATGATGCCGATGTTCCGCACGCGGTCGAGTGATGTGTTCCGGGCCATACGCTCCCAAGTCTGGTCAAGAAAAACGCGGGGCGACCGTTCGCGCGTGCCGCGCAGGTCTCGCTCCGCCGTCGTCCGAACGTTCCGGACGGGGGCCGCTTGAACAGCGGCCCTATCTTGTTCGCGCTAAGGGTTTACCACCGGTAATGGGCGAACGCCTTGTTCGCTTCGGCCATCCGGTGGGTGTCTTCCTTCTTCTTGATCGTGTTGCCTTCGCCCTTCGACGCCGACACCAGCTCGTTGGCGAGCCGGTCGGACATGGTCTTCTCGCCGCGTCCGCGGCTGTAGTCGATCAGCCAGCGCATCGCCAGCGCGGTGCGCCGCTCCGGCCGCACCTCGACCGGGACCTGGTAGGTCGCGCCGCCCACCCGCCGGCTCTTCACTTCGACCACCGGCTTGGCGTTGCTCAGCGCCTGCTTGAACACGTTCACGCCGGGCTGGCCGGTGCGCTGCTCGATCAGATCCATCGCCGAGTAGAAGATGCCCTCGGCCACCGACTTCTTGCCCTGCCGCATGAGATTGCAGATGAACTTCGATACCGTCTGGCTGTCGTAGCGCGGGTCGGCGGGCACCGCGCGGCGCACGTTCCGCGGCCGCCGGCTCACTTGGCAGCCTTGGGCGCCTTGGCCCCGTACTTCGACCGGCTCTTCTTGCGCTCGACCACGCCCGCCGCGTCCAGCGTCCCGCGGATGATGTGGTAGCGCACGCCCGGCAGGTCCTTCACGCGGCCGCCCCGGATCAGGACGATCGAGTGCTCCTGGAGGTTGTGCCCTTCGCCCGGGATGTACGCCGTCACTTCGAAGCCGTTGGTGAGCCGCACCCGGGCGACCTTCCGCAGCGCCGAGTTCGGCTTCTTGGGCGTGGTGGTGTACACGCGGGTGCACACGCCGCGCTTCTGCGGGTTGCCTCGCAGCGCGGGCGCCTTCTCCTTCGCCTCAACGGAACGCCGGCCCGCACGGACCAGCTGATTGATCGTCGGCATAACCCCCGGCACACGCACAAGAATAAACGGGCGGCCCACTTCGGCCGCAGACGTAGGAACTTACCCGGGGCGCCAAAGTGGGTCAAGGGAGCGGGTCCCCGGCATTGGAGGTCCGCGGCCGTCCGCCGGCCTCCCAAGCGGCCGCGAGCCCCACCCCGCCGGAGCGGGATGGGGCCCGGGATACCACCGATCCTGCGGCGCCCTACCTCAGGCGCTTGATCTCCACCCGCATGTTCTGCCGGCGGCCCGCGACCGTGCTGTTGCTGGCGATCGGATTTTCCGGGCCGCGTCCCACCGCGGACAAGCTGCGGGCCGGCACCCCGTGCCGCACCAGGTAGTTCCTCACGGCCAGGGCCCGCAGTCTGGACAGGTGCAGGTTCTTCGCGGCGTCACCCATGCTGCTGGTGTAGCCGCCGATCTCCCACCGGGCATTCGGCAGCCCCTTGATGGCGGCAGCCACCTGGTCGAGCTCGGGCCCGGCCTCCGGCGGCAGGCGCCAGCTGTTCGGCCGGAAGATCACGTTGTGCAGCACCAGGGTGGCGTTCACGGTCGGCAACGGCGCCGCCCCTGACGGTGCCGGCCGCGTCGGCGCCGGGACGGGCTGCGGCCTGGCCGCCACGACCGGACAGCCGGACGCGTCCACCTGCGTTCCGGGCGGCGTGCCCGGGCAATGGTCGAGATAATCCGGCACGCCGTCGTGGTCGCTGTCCACCGGGCAGCCGTTGGCATCCACGGGCCGCGCGTTGGCGGGCGTGTTCGGACACCGGTCGAGGTAGTCGGGGACGCCGTCGTGGTCGCTGTCCACCGGGCAGCCGGCGGTCGCGCCGTCCTTGTAGACCGTCACGCCGGCGGGCGTGTTCGGGCACTTGTCGAGATTGTCCGGCACGCCGTCGCCGTCGCTGTCCACCGGGCAGCCGGCGTTCGCGCCGTCCTTGTAAACCTGGACGCCCGCGGGCGTGTTCGGGCACTTGTCGAGATTATCCGGCACGCCGTCGCCATCGCTGTCCACCGGGCAGCCCACCGCGTCCACGGCGACGCCGGAGGGCGTGTTGGGACACTTGTCGATGCCGTCGGGCACGCCGTCGTGGTCGCTGTCGAGCGGGCAGCCTCGGGCGTCCACGATCGCGCCGGCCGGCGTGTTCGGGCAGCGGTCGTACTTGTCCGGTACGCCGTCGCCGTCGCTGTCCTTCAGCGGCCCGCCGCCGAGGAACCAGGAGAAGCCGACGGTGCCGATGCCCTCGAACGCGGCGTTCGTGAACGCCTTGGTGGAGAACTTCTCGTACTGCTCGCGCACCTCCACGCGGAGGGCCATCCGCTCGCCCAGCATGTAGCGAAGCCCGGCGCCGAGATGGCCGCCGTACTGGCTGTTGGCGCTGAAGCCCTTCCAGCGGACCATCGTCCCGCCGCCGCCGAGCGTGATGAACGGGTTCAGCTTCGCGTCGAGGTTCGGCGTCCAGGTGACGGCGGCGAACGGCTGGATGACCGTGGCCGACGAGCCGTATCCGGCGCCCGCGCCCACGCTCAGGTTCCACATGCTGCTCAGGTTGTAGCCCAGGCGCACGACGCCGCCGGGCACGAAGCGACCCGGGCTCGACACGCCGCCGGCGCCGATCAGCAGCTGGACCTGGTGATCCAGGTAGGTGCCTCCGGCGCCCACGCTCAGCTCCCAGCTTCCCTCGAGATGCGGCCCGGCCGGCGACGCCGCCGGCGGCTGCTGTGCCACGGCGAGCGCCGGCAGGCACAACGCCAGGACCAGCCCACCCTTCACGATTCGGTCGCGCATCAGTGCTCCCCGAGCGAGAGACGGCTTCCGGCCGACGCCTTACATACAATAGGAGTGCACTAACGAATACCGAGCGGGGGCGTCCGGCGCCAGACAGGGCCGCCGGGCCGCCGGGCACTATCTTGGAAGCCCGTGGACAAGACCGTGCTGCTCGTGTTCGCCGCCGTATACGCCGGGATGCTGCTCGGCGGGCTCCCCGGCCTCGCCCTCGACCGCGCCGGCGTGGCGCTGCTGGGCGCGATCGCGCTGGTGGCGACCGGGCGGGTGACGGTCGGCCAGGCCTGGAACGCGGTGGACGTGCCGACCCTCGCGCTGCTGCTGGGCCTCATGGTCGTCTCGGCGCAGTTCCGCCTCGGCGGCTTCTACACCCGGGTGGGCGCGCGCCTGGCGGACTACCGCGGCTCTCCGGCGCGGCTGCTCGCCCTGCTGGTCGCCGTGGCCGGCCTGCTCTCGGCCCTGCTGGCGAACGACATCGTGTGCCTCGCCATGGCGCCCATCCTGGCGGCCGGCTGCGTCCGGCGCCGGCTCGACCCCGTCCCGTTCCTGCTCGCGCTGGCGGCGGCCGCCAACGTCGGCTCGGCGGCCACCCTGATCGGCAACCCCCAGAACATGCTGATCGGTCAAACGCTCGGCCTGTCCTTTCACGGCTACCTGGCCGACGCCCTCGTGCCGGCACTGCTCGGACTGGGCGCGACCTGGGCGGTGATCGCCTGGCGGTTCTCGGGCCGCTGGGAGCGCGCCGTCACGCTCACCCGGACCGAGCAGCGCGACCTGGCCTTCGACCGCTGGCAGACGGCCAAGGGCATCGCCATCCTCGCCGCGCTCATCGCCGCCTTCCTGTTCGCCCCCGTGCCGCGCGAGGCGGCGGCCCTGACGGCCGCGGGCCTGCTGCTCCTCAGCCGGCGCACCGCCTCGCGCGACATCCTCGGCCAGGTGGACTGGCACCTGCTGGTGCTGTTCATCGGCCTGTTCGTCGTGAATCACGCGTTGCTCGCCTCGGGGATGACGGAGCGCGCGGTCGCGGGGCTGCGGGCGACGGGCGTCGAGCCCGCCGGCGCGCCGTGGCTGTTCGGCGTCACCGTGGTGCTCTCCAACCTCGTCTCGAACGTGCCGGCGGTGATGCTCCTCCTGCCGCTGGCCCGCGCCCAGGCGCAGGGAGGCCCGATCCTCGCGCTGGCCAGCACGCTCGCCGGCAACCTGCTCATCGTCGGGAGCATCGCCAACATCATCGTGGTGGACCAGGCGGCGCGCCTGGGCGTGAAGATCGGCTGGCGCGAGCACGCGCGGATCGGCGTTCCGGTCACCGTCCTCACGCTGGCCATCGCCGCCGCGTGGCTGTGGCTGCGGTCGACTTAGGCCACCGTCACGCGCGGTCCAATTCCTCGCTCGGTCCAGCCTGCGCATCCCGCCGTCCGACGCCCGCCTAACGCCCGCCTAACGCCTCGGTCATACTTTGTCGGGCATGAGCGACGATCTCCGAGGCACGATCACCGACGTGACCTGGGCGCGCTTGCGCTCCCCATCCGCCGGCGTCCCGAAGCCGCGACGGGCGCGGCGTCGCGTTCCCGGCGTTCTGGCGTGCCTGGTGCTCGCCGCGTGCGGGGCGCCCCTCCCGCCGCTATCGCCTTCGGCGGCGACCCGTTCCGCGGTGGCGTCGCGGCCATGCGAAGAGTCCATCCCCGACTACCTGATGGCCGACTCCGACGTGGTGTATCTCCATGCATTCCTGCTGGACACCGGCGCCAGGGCCCTGCTCCCGCAGGCCGACCTGCTGGCCCAGCGTGTGGCCTATCGGATGCGCCTGATGCTGGGGGGCGGTTCCGACTCGGTCCCGCACGGAGAGCCGCTGCTCACCTGGCGCAGCATCCTCGGCGGCAACCTGGCGGTCATGGCCCACCGCGACGGCCGCGCGACCTGGCAGGAGCTGCAGGCGATGCCGATCCCCGATACGCTTCCCACGAGCCTGCTGGCCCCGCGCTCGCCGCGGTCATGGACCACGGCGAGTCGGTGTCGTGGACCAACGAGTCCTCGCGCGACTCCGTGGCGCTGCGGCTGGTGCTGGGCCGCACGGCCGAGCCGAGCTACCCCACGCCGCTCGGGCCGGGGTTTCCCGTGTTCCGGCTGCGCGAGCCTCGGGAGTCGCAGGCCGGAGCTGGTGTCGCACCCGCCGGTGACCTACCCGGTCGATCTCAAGGAGTCCGGCGTGGAAGGTCACATCGTCCTCGAGGCGACGATCGACACCGCGGGGCGCGCCCGTACCGTCGAGCATTCACGATGTCCAGCCGCGCGAGCTTCGCTCGCTTCTGGCCGGACGAGACTGTCCGCCTACGGCGAATTCGTGGATGTCGGGCGGAAGTGGTGCGCCTGTCGCGATTCCGTCCGGCGCACATCGGCCGCTGCCGCATCTCCGCGAAGGTGCAGATTCCGCTGAACTTCATGGTCGTCAGCCGCTCTGCCCTAGCGGCGCGCCGGCGCGGGCCGGCGACGACCCCCTGCAACGGCGCCGGGCCGGCCGCTAGCTTGCCCATCCCATGACGCCTCGCCGCCACGCCGCGCCCGCCTTCACCGTTCGATCCCGCCGCCGACGACGTGCGCGCCATCGGCCGCGCGGCCACCGACTGGATCGCGCGACACTTCGCGGCGCTCGGCGACCTGCCGGTGATCCCCGACCTCACGCCGGCGCAGAGCCTCGCGCTGTTCGCCGAGCCGCTGCCGGAAGACGCGACGCCGTGGCCGGCGTTGCTCGAGCGCTTCGAGCGCGAGGTCGTGCCCAACAGCTTCCACCTGCCCAGCCCGCGCTACTTCGGCCTGATGAACCCGACGCCGCTGCCGATCGCGGTGTTCGCCGAGGCGATGGCGGCGGCGCTGAACCAGAACGTCGGGGCGTGGCACCACAGCCCCGCCGCGACCGGGGTGGAGCGGATCGTCATCCGCTGGCTGTGCGAGCTGGCCGGCTACCCGGCCGGCGCGTTCGGCAGCCTGACGCCGGGCGGCTCGCTCGCCAACACCACCGGCCTCAAGGTGGCGCTCGCGGCCAAGGTGCCCGAGAGCACGGCGCACGGCCTGTGGGGACTCGCCCGGCGCCCGGTGTGCTACGCCTCCGCCGAAGCGCACTTCTCGATCGCGAAGAGCGCGAACATCCTCGGCCTCGGCGGCGCGGACGGCCTCAGGAAGGTGCCGGTGGACCGGCAACTCGCGGCTGGACGTCGCCGCGCTCCGGAGCGATGGTGGCGGAGGACCGCGCGGCGGGCCTCGACCCGTTCTGCGTGGTCGGCATCGCCGGCGTCACCAGCAACGGCGTGATCGATCCGCTCGACGCGATCGCCGATGCGGCGCGCGACCTCGACCTGTGGTATCCACGTGGACGCCGCCTACGCCGCCGGCGGGCTGATGAGCGACGCGCTGCGCCCGCGGTTCCGGGGCATCGAGCGGGCCGACTCGATCACGATGGACCCGCACAAGTGGTGGTTCATGCCCTATCCGTGCGGCGCCATCCTCACCCGCGACGGCGAGGCGGGCCGCCGCGCGTTCTGGTCGGAGGCGGTCTACATCCCGCAGACGGACGACGCCATCGAGTTCCGGGACCACGGCCTCGCCGGCTCGCGCCCCTTCAGCGCGCTGAAGCTGTGGATGGCGATGAAGTTGGTGGGGCGGCGGGCCTACGGGCGCATGGCCGAGGAGCAGGTGCGGCTGACCGAGCGGTTCGTCGCCGAGACTGACGCGCGACGGCGAGTGGGAGGCCGTGACGCCGGTAGACACGGCGATAGCGGCGGTTCGGTACACAGGGAAGTTGCGAGACGCCGAGTTGCTGAGTGGTTCCGAGATTGGACGGAGCTGCAGGACGAGATCGTGCGCCGGGTGCTGGCCAAGCGGCGCTGGTGGATCTCGCCCACCACCACCGTGGGGAAGCGCGCCATCCGCGTGATGGTGATCAGCTACCTGACGCGGTGGGAGCACCTCGAGGAACTCATCGGTGCATTGAGGAAGGCGGCAAGCGAGCTGTGAAGACCTCTCGGCGAACGATCGCGATCGCGGCGCTGCTGGTGGGCGTATCGCTCCCGGCAGCCCGGGCCCAAGAGATCCAGGTCCCCGACGACGTCAAAGCCAACGTGCGGGCCCGGGTGGACAACGGGTGGAGCGTCGGCATCGTGGTCGGCGTCGTGGATAGCGCGGGCACGCGGTACTTCAGCTACGGCAACACGATGAAGACCGGCGGGCAGCCCGTGAACGAGCTCACCGTCTACGAGATCGGCTCGATCACGAAGGTCTTCACGGCGACGGTCCTGGCCGACATGGTGGTGCACGGCGAGGTCGGGCTCGACGACCCGGTGCAACGCTATCTCCCCGACTCGGTGCACGTGCCCAGCCGGTCGGGGCACGTCATCACGCTCCGCCTCCTCTCGGCGCAGCGCTCCGGCCTGCCGCGCATGCCCAACAACTTCGCGCCCGCGAACCCCGACAACCCCTTTGCCGACTACGGCGCCGCCCGGCTGTACGCCTTCCTCGACGGCTACCAGCTTCCCCGCGATCCGGGCGCGAGTTACGAGTACTCGAATCTGGGCGTGGGGCTGCTGGGCTTCGCGCTCGCGCGCCACGCCGGCACCAGCTACGAGACCATGGTCCTCCGGCGCGTCATCGGGCCGCTGCACATGGCCGACACGCGGATCACGCTGACGAGCGATCTCCGGGCGCGGCTCGCCCACGGCTACGACGGCGAGAAGGCGGTGGGCAACTGGGATCTCGACGCCCTCGCCGGCGCCGGCGCCATCCGCTCGACGGCGCAGGACATGGCGACGTTCGTGGCCGCGGCCTGTGGGCTCGCGCGGACCCCTCTCGACTCCGCCTTCCGGCTGACCGAGCGCATCGAGTTCGACGCCGGGCCCGCCATGCGGATCGGCCTGGGATGGCACGTCATCGGCCCCGACAGCTCCGCCGTGTTCTGGCACAACGGCGGCACCGGGGGCTACCGATCGTTCATCGGGTTCGACCCGCGGCGGAAGATCGGCGTGGTCGTGCTCTCGAACTCCGCCCTCGGCATCGACGACATCGGCCTCCACGTCCTCGATGCCGCGACCGCTCATGACCGTGCGCGCGACCATCGCGTTGCCCGCCGACTCGCTCGATGCCTACGTGGGCGACTACCGGCTCGCCCCCACCTTCGTCCTCAGCATCCGGCGGGACGGCGGCGTCCTCACCGCGCAGGCCACGGGCCAGGGCGCCAACCCGATCTATCCCTCGGCGAGGGACGAGTTCTTCCTGAAGGTCGTGGACGCGCAGATCAGCTTCGTGCGGGATGCCACCGGGAAGGTCGCGTCGCTGGTGCTGCATCAGGCGGGGCGGAACATGCCGGCGCCGCGGACGCCGTGAGCGTCGCCGGCCGCCGAAGCTCAGGTCCGCCCGTACGTCAGCAGCACGGCGACCGACATGAGGCCGACGACGACGTAGGTCCTCGCGCACGCGGGATCCCGGCGCCACTGCCGCAGGGCCTGCCACGCCGCCCACGGCAGCGCCGACCCCGACAGCGCCAGCAGCGCGAAACGCGCCACGGCCGGGTCCGTGCAGGCGCGCCAAGGTGAGGGCGAGGGCGCCCGCGCTGACCGCAGCCGCGACAACGCCGGCGGCGACTGATCCCGCGCGACGGGTGCCGGAGCAGCATCGGCGCCCACGCGTACGCCGGGACCACGCCGAGGCGATAGGCCAGCGCGCCGGCGAGCAGCGCTCCGCCGGTTCCGCGGGCGATCGCTCCGGTCGCCAGCGCCAGGCCGACCGCCACCAGCCCCGAGGACGCCAGCCACGCGCCGAGCAGGCGGCGGCTGACCCGGCGCGGACGCCGGACCATCGCCACCGCCACGAACCGTGGCCGGTCCGAGCAGCTCCAGGATCGCCAGCGCCGGCAGCACGGCGCCCAGCCCGCCCAGCGAGTGGCGACCCGCGCCCAGGGCGGCGAGCGCCGCGAGCAGCATCAGCAGGAAGCCGCCGCACACGCCCGCCACGGTGCGCCAGGCCGCGAACGCCGCGGCGCCGGCGGCCAGCGGGACGGCCACGGCCACGGCGCACCGCCCGCTCGCGCCAGAACCGCCGCCCCGACGGCGAGGGCGGCTGCGACGACGGCGTGCTCGACCGCGTGCCGGCCGCCGCGCGGGATCCCGCGTCCGTCATCCGCGCCCTCCCGTGCCTTCCACCGGACGAAACGCGGCGCGCCCGGGGATCGCTCCCCGGGCGCGCCTTCACTACCCTGCCCTTACTCCTCGGTCGTCAGCGCCGCCAACTCCGGCGCGGGCGGCAATCCCACCGCCTCGACCGGCGGCGGCGGCGGCTCGAAGCCCGCCGGCGGCTCGACGTCGATCTCGTGGTACCGGTAGATGCCGGTGCCCGCCGGGATCAGGTGGCCGATGATGATGTTCTCCTTGAGGCCCAGCAGGTCGTCGCGCGCCCCGCGGATCGCCGCGTCGGTCAGCACGCGGGTCGTCTCCTGGAAGCTCGCGGCCGAGATGAACGACTGGGTCGTCAGGCTCGCCTTGGTGATCCCGAGCAGCAGCGGCTCCGCCGAGGCGGGCTTGCCGCTTCTTGCGCGTCACGCGCGTGTTCTCTTCGCGGAAGACCACCTTGTCCACGTGCTCGCCTTCCAGGAACTCGGTGTCGCCCGGGTCCTGGATGCGCACCTTCTGCAGCATCTGCTTGACGATCACGCCGATGTGCTTGTCGTTGATCTTCACGCCCTGGAGCCGGTAGACCTCCTGCACTTCGTTGAGGAGGTACTCCTGCACCGCGCGCGGACCCTTGATCCGCAGGATGTCGTGCGGGTTCACCGGGCCCTCGGTGAGGCGGTCGCCCGCCCGCACCCGGTCGCCCTCGTGGACGCGCAAGTGCTTGCCGGCCGGCACCTCGTACAGCAGCGGCTCCGGCCGATTCGTCGCTGACCACCGAGCCGTCCTTGAGGGTCCGGATGTGATGCACGAGGATCTCGCGCTTGCCGCGCTTGATCTCGCCGAACCGCACCACGCCGTCGATCTCGGAGATGGTGGCCGGGTCCTTGGGCCGCCGCGCCTCGAACAGCTCCGCCACCCGCGGCAGGCCGCCCGTGATGTCGCGCGTCTTGTACGCCTCGCGGCTGATCTTGGCCAGGGTCTGGCCGGCGCTCGACCTCCTCGCCGTCGTCCACCAGTCAGCTGCGCGCCCCTCGGGCACCACGAAGTCGCGGACCTTCTTCTCCTTGCCGCCCTTCGTCTGCACGATCTCGATGTGCGGGTGCAGCTTCTTCTCGCGGTCCTCGATGATGACCCGCTGGCGCAGGCCGGTGAGCTCGTCGAACTCCTCGCGGATCGTCTCGTCCTCGACGATGTCGCGGAACCGGATCGTGCCCTGCAGGTCGCTGATGATCGGCGTCGTGTACGGGTCCCAGCGTGAACAGCATGCGCGTCGCGCTTCACCTCGTCGCCGTCCGAGACCGCCAGCGTGGCGCCGAGCGGCACCTGGAAGCGCGAGCGCACCCGGCCGTCGTCGTCGACTCAGGATCAGCTCGCCGTCGTGCTTGGTGACGATGCGCTGTCTTGTCGGCGCCCTCGACGAACTGCAGCCGGTCGCCGTACTCGACACCGTGCCCTCCAGCTTGCTCTTGCGCACGGTCACCTCGGCGATGCGCGCCGCCGTGCCGCCGATGTGGAACGTCCGCAGCGTGAGCTGCGTGCCCGGCTCGCCGATGGACTGCGCGGCCAGGATGCCGACCGCCTCGCCGATGTCCACCATGTCCATCGTGGCGAGGTTGCGGCCGTAGCACATCCGGCACAGCCCGCGCTTGGACTCGCAGGTCAGCACCGAGCGGATGCGCACGTCCTCGATGCCCGGCGTCGTCGATCGCCTGCGCCGTGGCCTCGTCGATCAGCCCGCCCGGCGGCCACCAGCACCTTGCGGATCGCCGTGCTCGTCCATCTCGTGCGGATCGAAGATGTCGTCGGCCGCCACGCAGCCCACGATGCGCTCCGACAGCGGCTCGACGATGTCCTCGCCCTCCTTCAGCGCCTGGACGTCGAGCCCCAGGACCGTGCCGCAGTCCTCCTCGCTGATCGTCACGTCCTGCGCCACGTCCACCAGGCGCCGCGTGAGGTAGCCGGCGTCGGCCGTCTTGAGCGCGGTGTCGGCCAGACCCTTCCGCGCGCCGTGCGTCGAGATGAAGTACTCGAGCACCGACAGCCCCTCGCGGAAGTTCGAGCTGATCGGGCTCTCGATGATCTCGCCGATGCCGCCGGTGAGCTTCTTCTGCGGCTTGGCCATCAGGCCGCGCATGCCCGCCAGCTGGCGGATCTGGTCGCGCGAGCCGCGCGAGCCGGAGTCGAACATCATGAACACCGGGTTGAACCCGCCCTTCGCCCCGCCCATGCCGCGCACCATCTCGTCGGCGATGTCGTTGTTGGCGTGGGTCCACGCGTCGATCACCCGGTTGTAGCGCTCGCCGTTGGTGATCGTAGCCGCTCTGGTACGCCTTCTGGAAGCGCTCGATGCGCTCCTCGGCGGCCGTCAGCAGCTTCGCCTTGGCCTCCGGGATCTGCAGGTCCTCGATGCCGATCGAGATGCCGCCCAGCGTCGCGAAGCCGAACCCCGACGTCCTTGAGCCGGTCGAGGAACTCGACCGTCGGCGCCAGGCCCAGCTCGCCGGTACGACTGGAAGACGAGCTCGGAGAGGTTCTTCTTCCGCATCGTCTCGTTCTTGAACTGCAGCTCCTTGCGGCAGGATCGCGTTGAACAGCACGCGGCCCACGGTCGTCTTCACCCAGTGCCCGCGCGCCCGCCACGTCCAGCCACCAGAAGCGGATCGGCGTGTGGTGCTTCACCCGCTGGTGCAGCAGCGCCATCTCCACCTCGGCCATGTCGCCGTACGCGCGGCGCGCCGGCCTTGAACGCCTCGGCGAACTCGGCCGGCTCCTTGGTGAGGAAGTAGCAGCCGAGCACCATGTCCTGGCTCGGCTCCGCCACCGGCCGGCCGTCGGACGGCTTGAGGATGTTGTTGCTCGAGATCATCAGCAGCCGGCTCTCCAGCTGCGCCTCGAACGACAGCGGCACGTGCACCGCCATCTGGTCGCCGTCGAAGTCGGCGTTGAACGCCGCGCAGACCAGCGGGTGGATGCGGATGGCCTTGCCCTCCACCAGCACCGGCTCGAACGCCTGGATGCCCAGGCGGTGCAGCGTCGGCGCGCGGTTCGAGCAGCACCGGGTGGTCGCTGGATGATCTCCTCGAGGATCTCGTACACCTCGGGGCTCTCGCGCTCCACGATCTTCTTGGCGCGCTTGACCGTCTCGGCGATGCCCTTCTCGACCAGCTTGTGGATGATGAACGGCTTGAACAGCTCGAGCGCCATCGCCTTGGGCAGCCCGCACTGGTGCAGCCTGAGCTCCGGGCCCACCACGATGACCGAGCGGCCCGAGTAGTCCACGCGCTTGCCGAGCAGGTTCTGGCGGAACCGGCCCTGCTTGCCCTTCAGCATGTCGGACAGCGACTTGAGCGGCCGCTTGCCGCGGCCCCGGATCGCCTTGGACTGCGGCGGCCGTTGTCGAACAGCGCGTCCACCGCTTCCTGCAGCATCCGCTTCTCGTTGCGCAGGATGACTTCCGGCGCGCGGTGCTGCATCAGCTTCTGCAGGCGGTTGTTGCGGTTGATGACGCGGCGGTACAGGTCGTTGAGGTCGCGACGTGGCGAAGCGCCCGCCGTCGAGCGGCACCAGCGGCCGCAGGTCGGGCGGGATCACCGGCATCACGTCGAGGATCATCCACTCCGGCTTGTTGCGGACGTCGCCGGCCTCGCCGGAGTTGCGGAACGCGTCCACGATCTTGAGCCGCTTGAGCAGCTGCTTCTTGCGGTGCTGGCTGGTCTCGACGCCGACCTCGCGCGCGCAGCCGCTCGGCCAGCTTGTCCACGTCGAGGCGCTCGCAGCAGTTCGCGCACCGCCGGCGCGCCGATGTCGGCGCGGAACGCGGCGTCGCCTCGCCTCCTTGCGCCTTCTGCCGCAGCGCGAGGTACTCGTCCTCGTCCAGCAGCTGCTTCTCCTCGCACCTCCTGCTCGCCGGGGTCGATGACGACGTAGTTGGTGTAGTAGATGACCTTCTCGAGGTCGCGCAGCGTGATGTCGAGCAGGTTGCCCATCGGGCTCGGCAGCGTCTTGAAGAACCAGATGTGCGCCACCGGCACGGCCAGCTCGATGTGCCCCATGCGCTCGCGCCGCACCTTGCTACAGCGTGACCTCGACGCCGCAGCGGTCGCAGATCACGCCGCGGTAGCGGATCCGCTTGTACTTGCCGCAGTGGCACTCCCAGTCCTTCACCGGACCGAAGATGCGCTCGCAGAACAGCCCGTCCTTCTCCGGCTTGAAGGAGCGGTAGTTGATGGTCTCGGGCTTGGTCACCTCGCCCCACGACCACCAGGTGCGCAGGCCCTGCATCTCCAGGCGCTCGCGCTCCTTGGGGTCCTTGGGGCCGCGGATCTCCTCCGGGGAGGCGATCCGGACCTGGATGAAATCGAAGCTCGACGCGCGTGCGTCTCGCGCGCGCTGCGGAAGTCAATCATCGGCTTACTCCTCACCGTCGTTGCCGGTCCCGTGTCGGCCGTCCAGCCTGTCCCATCGTGACCCTGATGCCGAGCGCCTGCAGTTCCTTCACGAGCACGTTGAACGACTCCGGGATGCCGGGCTCGGGCAGGTTCTGCCCCTTCACGATCGCCTCGTACACCCGGCTGCGGCCGTTCACGTCGTCGGACTTGACCGTCAGGATCTCCTGCAGCGTGTGCGCGGCGCCGTACGCCTCGAGCGCCCACACTTCCATTTCGCCGAACCGCTGGCCGCCGAACTGCGCCTTGCCGGCGAGCGGCTGCTGCGTGACCAGCGAGTACGGGCCGATGCTGCGCGGGCGTGGATCTTGTCGTCCACCAGGTGCGACAGCTTCAGCATGTAGATCTCGCCCACCGTCACCGGCGCTCGCGAACGGCTCGCCGCTGCGGCCGTCGCGCAGCCGCACCTTGCCGGCCGGCGTGAGCCCGGCCAGCCGCAGCAGCTCGCGCGCCGCCGCGTCGACGTCGGCGTCGGACTTCTTGCCCGAGCATGCGCGGCCAGCGCCGGGCAGCTCCTGCTCGATGAGCAGCGTCCGCGCGTCCAGCTGCTTGCCGCGTCTCGCGCCTCGAGCCGCCTTGAGCGCCGTTCTTGAGGTCGGCCTGCTGCGCCTCGGTCATCGTCTTCGTCGCTCCGAGGCGCTCGTGAACTCGACTCGCTTCGATCGCGGTCGTGCTCGCGCTCGGCCAGCTCCGGCCGCCGCGGCGGCGAGGAAGTCGCGCACGCCGGTGGAACACGTCGCGCGTCTCCTGCGACATCGCGCGCTGCCGAGGTCGTTCAGCCGTCGCATCCTGCACGCAGGTCGAAGTCGCGCCTCGCCGTGCGTGCGGCCGGCGCTTGAGGTCCGCGAGCAGCGTCGGATCGCCTCGGCGTCCGAGATCTCGAGCGGCCGGGCCGTGCAGCGTCAGCGCCTGCGCGGCCCACGTGAGCGCCGGCCAGCCTGCAGCAGCAGGCCGATCTCGCGTCTCGTTGGCGCCCTGGAACACCGGCGTCTTGGCGTAGAAGCCCAGGATGCTGCGCGCGCCCAGCCGAGGTGGGTCTCCAGGATCTGCCCCACGTTCATGCGGCTCGGCACGCCGAGCGGATTCAGGACGATGTCCACCGGCCGGCCGTCGGGGAGGAACGGCATGTCCTCCTCCGGCACGATGCGCGCGACGATGCCCTTGTTCCCGTGGCGGCCGGCCA
The DNA here is from genome assembly GCA_963718005.1 of uncultured Gemmatimonadales bacterium. Taxonomy (GTDB): domain Bacteria; phylum Gemmatimonadota; class Gemmatimonadetes; order Gemmatimonadales; family JACORV01; genus Fen-1245. Next base: position 336,319 of record CAVQXV010000003.1, on the reverse strand, counting down.
TCTTGTCGCCCACCGAGATCTTGCGCTTCTCGGCGAGGTAGACCTTCACCAGCTGGATCACGCCGGGCGGCAGCTCGTCGGGCTGCAGGATGCGGTCGATGCGCTCCTCGGCCTTCTCCTCGATCTTCGCCTTCTCGTCGCTGGCCGCGTCGATGATCTGCGCGGACGCGCTCGTTGACCGTCTTGTGCTCGACCCGGAACGTCTTGAGGTCCAGCGTCGGCGAGCTTGATGCTCGTCGCAGCACCGGCGCCGGTGAGCTTCGTGCCGGCGGGCAATTGCCTCCTCGACCGTGCCGGCCTTGAGGCACAGCGCCACCGTCCTGGCCGTCGAGCATCTCGTTCAGCTCGCCGTCGCGCACCGTCGTTCACGCGCAGCCTTCTCCTCCGCCTCGAGCCGGCGCACCTCGCCGATGCGCTCGCCGCGGTCCTTCTCCACCACCTGGTCCTCGATGCGCGAGAAGATCTTGCACGTCGATGACCACGCCTTCCATGCCCGGCGGCACCTTGAGCGAGGAGTCCTTCACGTCCTTCGCCTTCTCGCCGAAGATCGCCGTGAGCAGCTTCTCTTCCGGCGACGAGCTCGGTCTCGCCCTTGGGCGTGATCTTGCCGACCAGGATGTCGCCCGGCTTCACGTGGGCGCCGATGCGGACGATGCCGCGCTCGTCGAGGTCGACCAGCGACTCCTCGGCGACGTTCGGGATCTCGCGCGTGATCTCCTCCTGGCCGCGCTTGGTGTCGCGGACGTGCAGCTCGAGCTCCTGGATGTGGATCGACGAGTAGACGTCGTCCTTCACCAGGCGCTCGGAGAGCACGATGGCGTCCTCGAAGTTGTGCCCGTACCACGGCATGAACGCGACGAGCGACGTTGGCGCCGAGCGCCAGCTCGCCGTTCTCGGTGCCGGCGCCGTCGGCGAGGACGTCGCCCGCCTTCACCTTCTGGCCCTGCTGGACGACGGGCCGCTGGTTGATGGCGGTGTCCTGGTTGGTGCGCCAGAACTTCTTCAGCCGGTAGCGGTCGTGCTGCGTGAGCCGCGCCAGCGGATGGCTCGATCGCGGCCTGCCCGTCTCGCCGGCGCCGGCGTCGACGATGATCTCGTCGGCCGTGACGCGCGTGACCGACGCCGGCCCGCCGCGCGATCACCACGGCGCCGGAGTCGGCGGCCACCTTCTCCTCGAGCCCGGTGCCGACCAGCGGCGCCTGCGGGGTTGAGCAGCGGCACCGACTGGCGCTGCATGTTCGAGCCCATCAGCGCGCGGTTCGCGTCGTCGTGCTCGAGGAACGGAATCAGGGCGGCGGCGATGGACACGAGCTGCTCCGGCGCCACGTCCATGTAGTCGATGCGCTCCGGCGGCAGCGAGCGGGTAGTCGTCCCGCTTGCGGCACAGCACCAGCGCGTCGCGCGAAGGTGCCGTCGGGATTCGAGGCGCGTGTTCGCCTGCGCGACGGCGAAGTCCTCTTCCTCGGACGCCGACGAGCCAGCGGATCTCGCTGGTGACCTTGCCCTCCTTGCACCACCCGCTAGCGGCGTCTCGATGAAGCCGAGGTCGTTGACGCGCGCGATAGGTCGAGAGGCTGGTGATGAGGCCGATGTTCGGACCTTCCGGCGTCTCGATCGGGCACATCCGGCCGTACTGCGAGTAGTGCACGTCGCGCACCTCGAAGCCGGCGCGCTCGCGCGTGAGGCCGCCCGGGCCGAGGGCGCCGAGAGCCGCCGCTTGTGCGTCAGCTCGGCCAGCGGATTGGTCTGGTCCATGAACTGCGACAGCTGCGACGCTGCCGAAGAACGCCTGGATGACCGCGCTGACGGTGCGCGCGTTGACCAGGTCGTCGAGCGTGATCTTCTCCGGGTCGTTGTTGATGCTCATCCGCTCCTTGATCAGCCGCGCCATGCGCGACAGGCCGACCGAGAGCTGGTTGGCGATCAGCTCGCCCACCGAGCGGACGCGGCGGTTGCCGAGGTGGTCGATGTCGTCGGTGTGGCCGCGGCCCTCGTGCAGCTCGATGAGGTAGCGGATGATGGCGATGAAGTCCTCCTGCGTGAGCACCGTGTGGCTGGCGCGGCAGGTTGACGCCCGAGCCGCTGGTTGATCTTGTAGCGGCCCACGCGGCCGAGATCGTAGCGCTTGGGCGAGAAGAACAGCCGCTCGAGCGCCTGCGCGCGCCGTCTCGACGTTGGGCGCCTCGCCGGGCCGCAGCAGCGAATAGATCTGCTCCAGCGCCTCCGCCTCGGTGTGCGGTCGGGTCCTTGGCGAGCGTGTTCTTGATCAGCGGCGACTCGCCGCGGCCCGCTGGGCAGGAACACGTCCACGCTTGTAGCACGCCGGCCTTGCGCAGCCGCTTGATGCAGCGTCTCGCTCAGCTCCTTGCCGCGCCTCGGCCAGCACCTCGCCGGTCCCCGGGTCGGCGACGTCGAACGGCGAGCACGTGCGTCTGCTCGCGCTCGCCGCGTGGTCTGCGGCAGCTCGTCCTCGTCGCGCAGGTCGACCGCGGTGTAGCCGGCGAACACGCTGACGCGTGCCACCTCCCGCGCGCCGCAGCACGGTTGCAGCGTCTCGAGCGTGAGCTCGTCGCCTTCCTTGGCCAGCGGCTCGCCCTTCGGCTCCTCCGGGTTCGGCCACGTCGGCCGGCCAGCAGGGTGCCGAGGATCTCCGCGGCGCTGGGCTGCGCGCCTCGGAGGTTCCGCCGGTGATGTCGAGCTCCTTCTTGGCGAAGAACAGCCGCAGGATGTCGGAGTTGCTCGCAGTACCCGAACGCGCGCAGCAGCGCGGTGGCCGGGAACTTCTTCTTCTTGTCGATGTGGACGTAGACCACGTCGTGGATGTCGAGGGTGAACTCGACCCACGAGCCGCGGAACGGGATGATGCGCGCCGAGAACAGCCGCTGCCCGTTGGGGTGGATGGTCTCCTCGAACACCACGCCCGGCGAGCGGTGCAGCTGCGAGACGATCACGCGCTCGGCGCCGTTGATGACGAACGTGCCCAGCGGCGTCAGCAGCGGCAGCTCGCCGAGGTAGACTTCCTTCTCGATGATGTTCTTGGGCCGCTTGGCGCACGCCGCCGACCTCTTCCATGATCACGAGGCTGCAGCGTCGCCTTGAGCGGCGCCGAGTACGTCATGTCGCGCTCGATGCACTCCTCGACGGAGTACTTCGGCTCGCCGATGGCGTACTTCACGAACTCCAGCGAGTAGTTCTCGTTGACGTCGGTGATCGGGAACAGGTCGCTTGAAGACCCGCTCCAGGCCGACGTCCTCGCGCTCGTGCGCGGCCGCGTCCGGGCTGCAGCAGGGCTTCGAACGCCCGCGTCTGGATGTCGAGGAGATGGGGCATCGGCCATCCCCTCCTCCGAGCTTCGCGAACGAGATCTGCGGCAATGCGTGCTCAGCCATTGCATCACCCTTCGCGCGCGAATCGCGCAGCGCCAAAGGCTCACCGGGTGCGGCAGGGGCGAGTCAGCCAATGCGATCAGCGGAACGTCAGGACCGTGATCGCGGTCGACGCCTACTTCAACTCGACCGTGGCGCCCTGCTCTTCCAGCTTCGCCTTGATGGTCTGGGCCTCGGCCTTGCTGACGCCGTCCTTCACGGTCTCGGCGCGCCGTCCACCAGGTCCTTCGCTTCCTTGAGGCCGAGGCCGGTGACTTCGCGCACCACCTTGATGACCTGGATCTTCTTCGCGCCGGCTTCCTTGAGCACGACGGCGAACTCGGTCTGCTCCTCGACTTCGGCCGCGCGGCGGCCGCCGCCGGCGCCGCGGCGGGCGCGGCGGCGGCGATCGTGACGTTGAACTTCGTCTTGAACGCCTCGATCAGGTCGGCCAGCTCGACCACCGACATGTGGCCGATCGCCTCGAGAATCTCGTCCTTCGACAGGGTCGCGTTGTCATTGGCTGTGCGTCTCCTCAGGTTCAGGCAGCGTGGTCGCGCTGCGTATTCGAAGCGCCTCGCACGGCGCCGACGAATGTGGACAGGAGCGCCGGACAGGGCCCCGACGAATCCGGCCAGCGGCGCCTGCAGCGCGCCGGCCAGCTGCGCCAGCAACACCTCGCGCGGCGGCAGCTGCGCCAGCCGCTTCACCTGCTCCGGCGTGACTGCCCGGCCGTCCACCACCGCGCCTTGACCGCGGGCTTCTGGAACTCCTTGGCGAAGTCGGTGAGGACCTTCGCGGCGGCCGCCGCGTCGGTGGCCGTCAGGACCAGCGCCGTGGGCCCGGCGAAGTGCGCCGTCGAGCCCGCCGATGCTCGCGGTCGCGAGCGCGCGCAGGGCCAGCGTGTTCTTGACCACGACGTACTCGACGCCGGCGCGCCGCGGCAGGCGCCGGCGCAGCTCCGTCACGTTGTGCGACGTTGAGCCCCGCGAAGTCGGTCAAGTAGATCGAGTCGGCGCCGCCGACAGCTTCTCGGCCAGCGCGTCGAGCTCGGTCTGCTTCTCGGTGCGGTTCATCGGTACAACCCCGTGATCGACGCGGACGCCCGGGCCCCATCGTGCTCGACAGGGCGACCGTCCGGATGTACGCGCCCTTCGCGGCCGACGGCCTGGAGCGCACGATGGTGTCCATGAAGGCCGTGAAGTTCGCCTCGAGCTGCTCCGAGCGGAAACGCGATCTTGCCGATCGGCGCGTGGATGTTGCCGGTCTTGTCCACGCGGAACTCGATCTTGCCGGCCTTGATGTCCTTGACCGCCTTGGCCACGTCCATGCGTGACCGTGCCGGCCTTGGGGTTCGGCATCAGGCCGCGCGGGCCGAGGATCCGGCCGAGCGCGCCGAGCTGGCCCATCACGTCGGGCGTCGCGACGATGGCGTCCACGTCGAGCCATCCCTCCTTGATCTTGGCGATGTACTCGATGCCGACGAAGTCGGCGCCCGCCGCCTCGGCTTCCTTCACCTTGTCACCCTGCGTGATGACGAGCACGCGCACCTACTTGCCGGTGCCGTGCGGGAGCACCACGGTGCCGCGGACGATCTGGTCGGCGTGCCGCGGGTCCACGCCCAGGCGCACGCGCGACGTCCACCGTCTCGTCGAACTTCGCGTAGGCCGACTTCTTGACGTGCTCGATGGCCTCGCGCGGCTGGAAGCGGGCCGCGGGATCGAACCGCTCGACGGCGGTGCGGTACTTCTTGCCCTGGGTGGCCATCAGTCCACCACCTCGATGCCCATGGACCGCGCCGTGCCGGCCACCATCGCCATGGCCTGCTCGACGGTGTTGGCGTTGAGGTCGGGCATCTTCAGCTCGGCGATCTTCTTGACCTGCGCCTTCGTGACCTTGCCGACCTTGTCCCGGTTGGGCGTCGGCGAGCCCTTCTCGATGCCCAGCTCCTTCGCAGCAGCAGGATCGCCGCCGGCGGCGTCTTGGTGATGAACGTGAACGAGCGGTCGTGGAAGATCGTCACCACGACCGGGGATGATCATCCCCGGCTGGTTCTGCCGTCCGGCTGTTGAACTGCTTGCAGAACGTCCATGATGTTGATGCCGTGCGGGCCCAGCGCCGAACCGACCGGCGGCGCCGGGGTCGCCGCTCCGGCCGACACCTGGAGCTTGACGACGGCTTGGACTCTCTTCGGTGGCATGCGTCCCTCACATCGTTCGCCGCGGCCCTCAGCCGGCCGCCAGCTGCCGCGATGGCCCGCGCGGTCGCGGGTTGTGTAGGTGGTGGGTGGTGGGTTGTAGGTTGTGGCGCGCTCTGCAGCGCCTTTCCACCACCTACCACCGACGACCTACCACCGCTCAGCTAGTGCGCCCGGAGCTGGAGATAATCCAACTCCACGCTCGTGGGCCTCCCGAACAGGCTCACGCTCACGCGCACCTTGCCCTTGTCCGGGAGCACTTCTTCGACCGTGCCGCTGAAGTCGGAGAACGGCCCCTCGATGATCTCCACCACCTGACCCGTCATGAACGGGATCTCTTCCTTGGGCTCCGACTCCGGCACCGCCTCCGCCACGCCGAGGAGGCGGTTGACCTCCTCCTGCCGGAGCGGCATCGGGTCGCGCCCGGTCCCGACGAACTTGATCACGCCCTGGATGTTGTTGATGACGTGGAGGGTCTCCTGGTTGGCGACCATCTCCACCAGCACGTAGCCAGGGTACAGCTTCCGCTCGACGTTGACCTTCTTGCCGTTCTTGATCTCGACGATCTCCTGCGTCGGCACCAGCGCCTGGCGGATCGGCTTCTCCTCCGTCGCGCGCGGATCGTCCTGGATGCGCCGATCGATCAGCGACCGGACCTTGTTCTCGTGGCCGGCCGTGGTCTGAATCGCGTACCAGCGGTGATCCATCGCCGTGCCCTGGGTCATCGGAACCAACTGGGCAGCCAGGTCGTGAAGATCAGCTGCAGGATCACGTCCATCAGGCCGATCAGGATCGCCACGATGACGACGAACAGGATGATGACCCCGGTGGCGTTCTTGAGCTGCTGCCGGTCGGGCCAGGTGACCTTCCGGATCTCGCCGTTCACCTCGCCCATGAACCCCGAGGTCGCGCGCGCCATGGCCTTCACCTGCCCGCGCCACACCACGAGCGCCGCCATCACGGCGACGACGAAGACGATGCCCGCGATGCCCAGGGGGCTCACTTCGTTTCCTTGTGCAGCGTGTGCTTGTTGCACCGCGGGCAGTACTTCCGCCACTCGACCCGCTCGGGATGCTTGCGGCGGTTCTTCGTGGTGAAGTAGTTCCGCTCCTTACAATCGCCGCAGGCCAGGATGATCTTGTCGCGCGCCATGTGTCTATCGGTCTTTCGTCGATCGCCGTAGTCATCGGGGCCCGGGGCCCGCCATCACGCACCACCCACCACCTACCACCCACCAACCGTCTGCTCTCAAGCTCGCGACCGGGATTGAACCGGTGACCTCATCCTTACCAAGGATGCGCTCTACCGACTGAGCTACGCGAGCAAAAGCGGGCGACGGGGCTCGAACCCGCGACCCTCAGCTTGGAAGGCTGACGCTCTACCAACTGAGCTACGCCCGCAGTGGTGGGGGAAGGATTCGAACCTTCGTAGGCATAAGCCGGCAGATTTACAGTCTGCTCCCTTTAGCCACTCGGGCACCCCACCCCTAGACCGCTCCGGGCCCCCTATACCCGCTGAACAGACCACCCCGCGTGCTGTTTCGCGGGGTGGAATGTGGAGACATAGCCGGAAACTCCTCGTCATCAAAAAAACCATCACTGGAGCTGACGAAGGGACTCGAACCCTTAACCTGCTGATTACAAATCAGCTGCTCTACCGGTTGAGCTACGTCAGCACGCCCAACAGTCGAGTTTGCGCCAGCCTTGAAGCTTAATCGGAGCCCAGCGGAGGGTCAAGCCGAGGTGGGAGGCCGCTTTCGGAGCAGCACGGGAGAGCCATCCTTGGCGTCCCGCACTTCGTAGCCTTGATCCGCCAGGAGCTGGCGGGCCAAGTCGGCCCGCGGCCAGTCCTTGGCCATCCGGGCGGCCCGGCGCGCCTCGGCCACGCGGCCGGCCCAGGCGTCGAGGTCCTCGCCGGCGGCGGGAGGGCCAAGTGGAGCCGGCGAGACGACCCCGCTGCCGCCCATGGACGGCGCTCCCACGCCAAGGCCACCTTGGCCGACGACCGTCCTCGACGACCCCACGACCTGCAGCACGGCGGCCACGCGATCGAAGACGACCAGCGCGCCCTGACGGTCCTCCGCGCTCTCGCCGCCGGCGTCGAGCGCCGCGTTGGCCGCGCGGGAATAGTCCATCAACGCCGCCAGCGCGCGCGGCGTGTCCAGGTCGTCGTCCATCGCCGCGGTGAACTCCGCCAGCAGCCGCTCGCCCAGCGGCGCCAACGGCGCGCCGGCCCCCGCGCTCCCGGCCTTGGCGAGGCGCGCGCGCAGCTCGGCCAGGCGGCCGGTGCCCACGTGGGCCGCCTCCAGCGCCGCGTCGGTGAAGTTGAGCTGCTTGCGGTACTGGGTGCCGGCGAACAGGAAGCGCAGCGCCGCCGGGTCCTTCCCGTCCTCGCGCAGGTCGCGCAGGGTGAGGAAGTTCCCGTACCGCTTCGACATCTTGGTCCCCTCGACCAGCAGGAACTCGCCGTGCAGCCAGGTGCGGACGAACGGCTTGCCCGTCGCGGCCTCCGACTGCGCGATCTCGTCCTCGTGGTGCGGGAAGATCAGGTCCACGCCGCCGGCGTGCAGGTCGATGGTCTCGCCGAGGTACTGCTGCGACATCGCCGAGCACTCGAGGTGCCAGCCCGGCCGGCCGCGGCCGAACGGCGCGTCCCACGCGGCGCCGGCGGTCTCGTCCTCGGGCTTCGCCGCCTTCCACAGCACGAAGTCGCGCGCGTCCTCCTTGGCGTACTCGTCGCTCGAGACGCGCGCGCCGGCCTTGAGGTCCCGGCGCTCCACTCGGCTCAGCCGCCCGTAGCCGGGGAACCGCTCGATGGCGAAGTACACGGAGCCGTCGTCGCCCCGGTAAGCGACGCCGCGCGCGAGCAGGCGCTGGATCAGGGCCACCATCTGCGGGATGTGCCCGGTCGCCTTGGGGTAGTGCGTGGCCGCCTCGAGGCGCAGGTAGTCGCGGTCGGCGTAGAACGCCTCGACGAAGGGCGCCGTGTGCTCCGGCAGCCGCACGCCGGCGCCGTTGGCGGCGTTGATCGTGCGGTCGTCCACGTCGGTGATGTTCATGACGTGGGTCACCTGGTACCCGGAGAACTCGAGCCAGCGGCGCAGCACGTCCTCGAACACGAAGGTCCGGAAGTTCCCGATGTGCGCGTAGTTCCAGACCGTGGGCCCGCAGGTGTAGAGCGTGACGCGCGGCGGCGCGAGCGGCGCGAAGGGCTCCGCCGCGCGGGTCAGCGTGTTGAACAGGCGGAGCGTCATGCGGACCGTGCCGGAGCGCGCATCGCCCCGGCCGGCGGCGCGCCCTGGCCGCGCGACCGATTGGCGATGGCGCTGATCGAGCCGTTGGCGACGTAGTGCAGCGTCCCGTCATCGGCCCGCAGGACGGTGACGCGAAGCGTGAGCTGGTGCACGGTACCCTCCACGTCGCCGATCCGGACGCGCTCGCCGACCGCGTACTGGTCTTCGAGCACGATGAGGAAGCCGGTGACGATGTCCTTCATCACGGCCTGCCCGCCCAGCGACAGGGCCAGGCCCAGGACGCCCGCGCCCGCCAGGAGCGGCCCGATGTTGATGAAGATGTCCAGGAAGAGCAGCCCGGCGGCGATGAAGATCACGACCATCCCGACGTGGGTCAGGATCTGCGCCAGCGTGGCGGCCCGCTGGACCCGCGCGCCGGCCGTGGCGGGGTCGCCCGCCGCGACGCGCGCCACGATGCGCCGCGCCAGGCGCTTCAAGGCCCAGCGCGCGACGTACGCCAGCGCCAGGATGACGACGGCCTTGACCGCGCCCCGGAGGACGAGGTCGAGGTCCAGCTCCCACTTCGGGAAGCGGAGCGCCACCCCGCCGAGGGCCAGCGCGGCGGAAGGGATCGGGGGCACGAGCACGGCGTTCACGGCGTTGCGAAGCTAGCGAGGCGCGGCGCCGCGTTCAACCGCGCCCACCCCGCCGGGCCTACGGAACGCCCATGACCAGCATGAGCCAGGAGGGCAGCAGCGCGGCGTAGACGGCGTAGCCCGCGGCGTACGCGGCGGCCGAGAGCACGAACGGCCAGAGGACGGGCCGGCCGCGGCCGAGCGTCATGTCGCGGTCGAGCCGTGCCAGGCCCCATCCCCACAACACCACCACCCACAGGCCGATCGCGTTGGTCGCGTCGGCGACGACGCCCCACGCGCCGCCGGGCGCCTGGCCCGCCGCGGCGAGGATGCCGGCGAGGCCGACGTTGAAGCGCGCCGCCAGGCTGGCGACGTCGCCCGAGACGAGCCCGTCGGCGGGAGTGGTCCAGACGACGATCAACTCCCCCAGGCGCTGTACCACCAGCGGCGCCGCGCCCACGGCGAGCACGCCGCACACCGCCGTCCAGGCCACGCGGCGCCCGGCGAGCACCGGGGTCGCGACCAGGGCGACGAGCAACGCCGCCACCACCAGCGGCGGCGGCGGCAGCAGCCGGTCCGCGACCACGTAGCGCACCAGTCCCTCGTGCAGCGCCGCGGCGTGCGCCGCCGCCAGCGGCGAGCCGGCCGGCACGAGGGACGCGGCCAGCAGCGCGAGGATCCGGGGCAGCGAGGCGGCCCCGAGGGCGCCCGTGAGGCAGAGCAGGCTGGCGGCGGCGCGCGCCGGGTACCGGGCCCCCGCCACGTCCATCGCGGCGCCCGGCTCGCCGAGCGCGCCGAGCGGCAGGAGCATCGAGCGGACGGTGGGGTTCATCCCGCGGCTTCCTCCATCAGGGTGGCGACGGTGGCCTCTTCGAGCGAACGCGACACGACCCGCGAGGCGCGCACGCCGATGCGGTGCTCGCGGCAGTAGGCGAGGACGTCCTCGGGCGTCTCGCGCGGGCCGATGGCCACGCGGGCGCCGGCCGCCTCGCACCGCACGTGCGGGTAGCGGCGCGCCAGGACGTCGGCGGCGGCACGCGGCGACCCGTCCACGACCAGCACGAGCGAGAGCTCGCGGGCGAGGTCGGCGGCATCGAGTACCCGCACGGTGCGGCCGGCCTGGAGGACGGCGACGCGGTCGGCGAGCCGCTCCACGGCCGCGAGATCGTGCGAGGAGATCACCACGGTGACGCCGCGCTCGACCAGGCCGCGCAGCCGCCCGCGGGCGTCGCGTTGCGCCAGCGGATCGAGCCCCGAGAGCGTCTCGTCCAGCAGCACCAGCTCCCGCCGGCCCAGGGCCGCCTGGGCGAACGCGAGGCGGCCGGTGATGCCGCGGGAGAGGGTGGCGCAGCGACGGTCGGCCCAGTCCGCGAGCCCGCCGAGGTCGAGCGCGTCGTCCACCATCCGCCGGCGCGCCGAGGCTCCCGCGGCGTGCGCGGCGGCGAAGGCCGCCAGCACCTCGCGCACGGTCAGCTCCGGATAGAACGCGGGCTCTTCGGGCGCGTACCCTACCACCCGGTGGGCCCGGGCCGCGCGCGGCCACCGGCCGCACACCCAGACGTCGCCCGCGTCGGGCGCGAGCAGCCCGGCCGCGACGGCCAGCAGCGTGGACTTGCCGGCGCCGTTGGGCCCCACCAATCCCACGCACTCGCCGGCGAGCGCCACCAGATCCGCGCCGTCCAGCGCGGTCACCCGCGGACGCCGGCCTCCGGCCGCGAAGCTGCGGCGCAGCGCCCGAGCCAGGAGGGTCGCGCGCATCAGCTCCCCCGCACGGCGAGCTCCGCCCGCGCCAGGCGCCGCGCGCCGGCGCCGAGCCAGAGCGCGGGTTGGAGGACGAGCACCAGCGCGAGCGCGGGTGCCGGCGCGCCGGCCGCGAGCGACCAGTCGTGCAGGCGGCCCAGCGCCCACGAGGTGGGCAACGCGGTCCACAGCACGCGCACCGCGCCCGCGGCCCACGCACCGCCCACCGGCTGCGCGACGAGCTCCGGCGGCATCGCGCCCAGCGCGCAGCAGGCGAGCAGCAGCAGCACCTGCGCCGTGGGGCCGGCCGCGCACGACAGCGCGACCGCCAGCGCCCCCAGCGCCGCGAGGTGAACGAGCGCCGCCAGCTCCGCGAGCGCGACGGCGCCCGCGCGGAGCGGCCCACCCGCGACCGGCAGCAGGACCGCGGACGCCGCCGCCAGGGCGAGCGCCGCGACCGCGGTGACGGCGAGCCACCGCCCGATCACCCAGATCGCGGCCGGAGCCGGATGGGTGGCCGCGATGGCGAGGCGCCCGCGCTCCCGGTCGTCGGCGACGATACCGGCCGAGACGATGAGCAGCACCAGCGTGGCCACGGCCGTCCCCGCCGACAGCGCCGCGCGCGCCGAGGCCACCGGATCGAGCACGGCGGCGTAGGCGAGGAACAGCGCGACGAGCGCGCCGGTCACGGGCAGGACCCGGCGGCGCGCCAGGCGCCGCAGCGCGACGGTGGCCTCGACCAGGACCGGCGTCACGGGGCCACGCCTCCGGCGGCCGCCATCGCGCCGGCGAGCGTGCCGGGATCGGCCCCGGTGACGTCGCGCCGCACGGCGAACCGCTCGACCACGACCATCCGCGGCACGAACCGCGTCGGCAGGGCGGCGTCCATGACCGCGCCCTCGCTGTCGGATACCACCAGGAGGCCGGGGCGCGGCACCGAGCCCAGGGCCGTGCGCAGCCGGCCCGGTCCCTCGCGCGAGATGAGCACCAGGGCGGGGGCGCCGCGGCGCGCCGCCAGCGCGGGTGCGGCCGCCACCTCGGCGGCGCAGTGCGGGCAGTCGCTGCGGAAGAAGTAGAGGACGGCGCGCCCGGCGAGCAGCGGCGCGAGGTCCACCGGCCGGCGGTAGATGTCCACCCGCACCGCAGCCGCGACCCGGCGCAGCGCGGCGCCGCTCGCCCGCGGCTGCCGCCCGCCGGGTGCGCACCCGGCCGCGAGTGCCGCCAGGGCGGCGGCGCAGGCCGGGCCCCGGCGGCTGATGCGGCGTGCCGCGTGCCCCATGAATGTCACTCGCAGATCTCCCGGTCCCGGCAGTCCGTTTCGCTCAGCTCGCCGCGCAGATCCCGGTGGCGATCATGTAGCACCACCCGCGGATCGCGACGAGGTGGTACTCGCTGTTCGGGAACTGCGCGTCGCACTCCGACACCGCCTCGAGCATGCACCTGATCACGTTCGTGGCTCGGGCCGGCGCCGGCTGGCCGACCAGGGCCAGTCCCGCCACCAGCGCGAAGATCGTTCGCTTCATTGGCTCGCTCCTTGTGAAGAGGATGAACGGAGGGGCCAGCGCCCGCGCCGCACCGCCTCGTCTTTCGAGGCGGCGCGAAGCTAACAGCGCGAGGGGGCGGAACGGGTACCGGAAGCGCCCGAGGACGGCGCGTTTCTACGCGGGAGGTGTCGATCCAGCGGCACGACGGCGGGCCGCTTCCTGCGCGATGGCCTCGACCAGCGGGCCGGAGCCGAAGCGCACCGGGTCGGTCGCCGGCAGGCCCGTCTCGCGGGCCGCGCGCTCGACCGCCGCGGCCGCCGCCCGCTCGGGCAGATCGTAGGTATTGAGCGCCACGCCGACGACGCGGGCCGGGCTGACCCACGACGCGGCAGCTTCGTACACGCGCACCACCTCGGCCAGAGGCGGGATCGCGACCCACGCCTCGCCCGGGTGATACTCGCCGATGAGCCGCCGCGACGCCTTGTGGCACAGGATCATGGCGGAGGGGCACGCGCCGTGGAGCAGGCCCAGCGTCACCCCGGAGTAGCCCGGATGGAGCAGGCTGCCCTGCCCCTCGACCAGGACCACCTCGGCGCCCGGCGCCGCCTCGAGCACCATCCGCTCCGCCGCGCCGCCGATGAAGTCCGCCACGACCGCGTCCACCGCGATGCCCCAGCCGGCGATGAGGATGCCGGTCTGGCCCGTGGGCACGAACCGGGTCCGGATGCCGCGCGCGTCGAGCCCGCGCAGCAGCTCGAGCTGCGCCGTCATCTTCCCCGTGTTGCAGTCGGTGCCGACGGTGAGCACCACCAGCGCGTCCACGAGGCGCGCGCGCCCGTTCGACACCGGAAGGTCCGCGGGGGGCCGCCTCAGGTCGAACAGCCGCACACCCTTCGCCGCGGCGCGCGCCGCCAGCTCCGGGTCGTCGCCGAGCAGCGTGTGCAGGCCGCTCCACACGTCGAGGCCGTGCTCGATGGCCGCGACGATCCAACCGCGCCACGTCTCGGGGAGGCGGCCGCCGCGCGGGGCGATCCCGATCAGCAGCGCCGTGGGGGGGGCCGCCGGGCCAGCCCTTCCTCCAGCGTGGCCACGACCGGGATGGCGCCGCCGAAGCCGAGCACCTCCTGGGCCGTGCGCCCGGCGGCGGAGGCGTCCAGCACGGCCGCGACCCGTTCGGGGACGTAGCGGATGGCGCAGTTGGCGGTCTTGGAGGTTTCGGGCCCGAAGGCGCCGTCGGCGATGATGAGGAAGCGGGGCTGCGCCATCTGCGGCCGGCTAGACGAGCGGCGGTCCGGCCCCGGCCGGCACCGGCATCTCGCGCGTGGTCACGAGCACCGCCGGTGGGAGGACCACCGCTTCGGTCCCGCTCTCGCCGTAGGCGCGGTCGATCAGGAGGTGGCGGACCAGCACGACGCCGACCGCGAGGGCCGGCACGGCCACGAGCATGCCGGGCAGCCCCGACAGCTCGGCCGCGACCAGCACGCTCAGGATGGTGAGCACCGGCGGCAGCGCCACGCGCCGGTGCATCACCAGCGGGCTCACCAGGTTGGCCTCGACGAGGTGGACCACCACGCCGACCGACGCCACGCCGAGGGCGGCCACGACGCCGCGGCCCGGCAGCACGAGCAGCGCGGGGAGCACGGTGGAGAACAGCGAGCCGAAGAAGGGGATCAGCACCACGACGCCGGTGAAGACCGCGAAGGCGAGCCAGTAGGGCACGTCCAGCAGCCACAGGCCGATGCCGGTCAGCACGGCGAGCAGCACCATGGACAGCAGCTGGGCTCCCACCCAGGCGCGCAGCGTCGCGGCCATGTCGAGCACGATGGCGCGCGCGAAGCTGCGGTGGCGCGGCGGCACCAGCGCGAGCAGGCCCTCCTGGTAGACCGGAGGGATGGACGGCCATGTACACCGCCATCACCAGCGCCGCGATCGCCTCGATGACCAGGAGCCCCGTCGCCGCGGCCGTGGGCAGGATCCCGCGGCGCGCGAACACCACGGCCTCCTTGAGCGCCGTCGAGACCAGCCCCGTCTCGCCCGACGACAGGCCGGCGCGGCGCAGGATGGGGATGCGCCGGGTCCAGCCGGCGATGGTCGCGTCGAGCTGGGTGAGGTACCCCGGCACCGCCGCGATCAGGTCCTGGGTCTGCTGGATCACCGGGACCGCGACCAGCGCGGCGACCGCCGCGAGCACCGCCAGCGTCGCGACGATCGCCAGCACCAGCGCGAGCGGCCGCGGCAGCCGCAGCCAGCGCACGGCCAGCGCCGTGACGGCCGAGAGGTACACCGCGACCAGGATGGAGATGAAGACCAGCAACAGCAGGTCCGCGATCCGGTAGACGAACAGCAGGATCGCGGCCACCAGCAGCACGAACACCAGCGGCGCCGCCCGCCGCGCCACCGGGACGGCGTCGTTCAACGCGGCTCAGCCTTTCTTGCGCGGAGGCTCTTCGTCTTCCCCTTCTTCGACCAGCTCGGCGTCGTGCACGTCGGAGGCCTTGCCCGTCCCGAGCTGCTTGGGCTGCTCCGTCTTGCCGGAACCGAGCAGGCCCATCTTCTGCTTCAGCGCGAGCAGCTGCGTGTCGGCGTCGGCCTTGTACTCCAGCTGCTCGAACTGCTTGGCGAGCGAATCGCCCGACAGCTCCTCCGACAGCTCCGCCGCCGCCAGCGCCTTGCGCTCGTTGTTCTCGATCCGCTCGGCCATCCGCTCGAAGGTCTCGAACGCGCTCTTGTCGCTGATCGAGCCCATCGTCTCGTGGATGCGCTTCTGCGCCTCGGCGCGCCGCTGCCGCGCGACCAGGATGTTCTTCTTGCGCTTGGCTTCCTCGATCTTGTCGTTCAGCGCGCGCAGCGAGTTCTTGAGCGCCTCGGTCTCGCCGGCGTGCTTGCGCCACGTGTCGTCCAGCTGGACGGCGGCCTCCGCGTGCTCCGAGTGCCGCAGCAGCGCCTGCTTGGCGAGGTCGTCCCGGCCCTCCTGCACGGCCAGCATCGCGCGCTTCTCCCAGTCCTCGGCCTGCTTCTTCTCCTGCTCGGCCTGCGCCTGGAGCTTCTTCTCGTCCGCGATCGCCGCCGCCACCTGCTGCTTCGCCTTCGCCAGCTGGCTCCTCATGTCGAGGATCAGCTGGTTCAGCATCTTCTCCGGATTCTCCGCGCTGGAGATCAGGTCGTTCAGGTTCGACCGGACGAGCGTGGACAGACGGTCAAAGATTCCCATATCGCCTCACGCTTCCCGGTAGGGAGCCAGCGTCGCCAGGTGCGAGGCCAGCGCCAGCGTCATGGACTCGAAGCTCGCCTGGAACTCGTTGAAGTCGAGGTTCTCCAGCTCGAGCGTGTCGGAGAGGACGATGTCGCTGCCGTCCACCCCGTAGGAGCCGTGCACCAGGTCCTTGGCGTTGAGCTCCAGCAGGTGCAGGTACAGGTCCGGCTTCTTCAGCTTCTTGGGCAGCGTCATCACCTTGACGCGCAGCACCACGACCGGCGGCGCGTAGTGCACCGCCACCTCCGGCCCGTCGCCGTTGGCGCTCAAGACCCAGAGGCCGGCTTCGATTTCGCGCGCGTGGACCCCTTCGGCCTCCAGCCGCGCGATGAAGCCCTCGATGTCCTCCCGACTGACCATGGCCACTCCTTAGGGACGGCGGCCGCCCGCGGCCACCATCAATGTTTCACCCGGCGACGTCCCTGGCGCCAGGGAGCCGCGGCTGGTTGCGCACCTGCGCCAGCAGCCGCTCGGAGAAATCCTGCCGCTCCGCCAGATCCGATACCTGCCGTTGCAACGCGTCCAGCCGCCCGCCCTGGTCCTCGAGCAAGCCCTTCACGTCCTGCAGGTCCCCGGCGGGCAGCGCCTGGTCCTTCTCCCCGCCCAAGCGGTGCATGATGACCCGGCCGATCGCCCGCCCCACGGGGCCCAGGACCACGAACCCGTGACCAGCAGCATGGACGCCAGCCCACCAGCGGCATGATCGCGTTCACGTAGACGCCGGCGGCAAATACGGCGGCGTCTGCACTAGGCGCGCCACCCGGCGGCAGGCCCTTCTCCCGCGCCTTGGCGAGCAGCCGCTCGGTGAAGTCCAGCCGCTCCGCCACCTCCTCGAGCTGCCGCTGCTGCGACTCGAGCCGGCCGGACTGCTCCTCGAGCAGCGCCCGCACATCCGCCACGTCGCCCGCCGCGAGGCCCGCCGACCGCTCCACGCCGAACAGGTGCATGATCACCTTGCCGATGGCCCGTCCCACCGGGCCGATCACCACGAAGCCGGTGATGACGATGCCCGTGATCATCCCGAAGATCGGGATGACGATCGGGGCCATCTCGCCCGGTGACGGGCCCTGCATCATGCCGCACCTCCAGCCGCCGGCAGTCCCTTTTCGCGCGCCTTGGCCAGCAGCCGCTCGGCGAAATCCTGCCGCTCGGCCAGCTCGGCCACCTGCTGCTGCAGGCCCGCGACCCGCTCGGCCAGATCGTCCACCGCGGCCGCCAGCTCCGGCGCCGCTCCGGCGCCGCTCTTGCGGTTGATCGCGTTGGCGATGGCCCGGCCGATGGGGCTGAAGGCGATGATGCCGATCATCCCGGTGCCAAACACCATCACGATCGCGAGGATGTCTTCCATCGCCTACGGCTCCTTCGGCGCGGGGAGCATCCCCTTCTCACGCGCCTGGGCCAGGAGCCGTTCGGAGAAGTCCTGCCGCTCGGCCAGCTCGCCCACCTGGCGCCCCAGGGCCTCGAAGCGGTCGGCGAGGTCGTCCAGCGCATCGCGCGTGTCCTGCGACATCCCCACGCCGCTCTTCTTCTGAATGGCGTTCGAGATGGCGCGGCCGATGGGGCTGAAGGCGACGACGCCGAGCATGCCGGTGCCGAAGAGCATCACGACCGCGACCAGACCCGTCCAGTC
Organism: uncultured Gemmatimonadales bacterium; assembly: GCA_963718005.1. Taxonomy (GTDB): domain Bacteria; phylum Gemmatimonadota; class Gemmatimonadetes; order Gemmatimonadales; family JACORV01; genus Fen-1245. The sequence goes on along the minus strand of CAVQXV010000003.1, from coordinate 318,783 downwards.
CATGCGCCGCCCCTATGGCTCTTTCGGAGCGCTCAGGAGGCCCTTCTCTCGGGCCTGGGCCAGCAGCCGCTCCGAGAAGTCCTGCCGCTCCGCCAGCTCGGACACCTGCTGCCGCAGATTGTAGAGTTCGTCCTTCAGCGCCTCGACCTCCCCGCTGTCCAGCCCGCGCTCCTTGCCCTTGCCGCGCAGCCGGTCGGCGAAGGCGCGCCCGATCGGCCCGATGAGCAGGATGCTGCCGAGCACCGTGATGAAGAAGGCCACGCTCGCGATGACCGGTCCGGGATCGCCCATCAATGCTCCTTCGGCGCGTTCAGCAGCCCGCGCTCCTTCACCTGCCCCAGCAGCCGCTCGGCGAAATCCAGGCGGTTGTGCACCTCGTCCAGCTCGCGCCGGAGCTCCGCGACGTCGCCGGCCAGCGCATCCACCTCGCCGGCGTCGCGCGGCGCCCCGCCCTCGCCGGCGATCCGCCGCGCGAGGGCTCGAGCCATCGGGCTGAACGACATCCCGACGAGCCCCAGCACACTGAACACCACGATCGGGACGATCTCGTGCCCCATGGCCGCTCAGCGCTCCTTCGGCGCGTTCAAGAGCCCGCGCTCCTTGACCTGCGCCAGCAGCCGCTCGGCGAAGTCGAGCCGGTTCTGGATCTCGTCCATCGGCGCGACGCGGCCGCGCAGCTCGTCCACCTCGGCGCCGAGCTGCGCGATCTCGTCGCGCAGCGCCTCGACCTCCTTCGAGCCGGATGAGCCGCCGGCGATGCGCTTGGCGAATGCGCGGGCCAGCGGCACCACCACGGCGGCGACGCCACCGAAGAACACCACCGCGACGATGCTCTCCTGCCCGGTCAACTCGGCCCCCGCTCTTTCGGCGCGCTCAACAGCCCGCGCTCCTTGGCCTGGGCCAGCAGCCGCTCGGTGAAATCGAGGCGGTTCTGGTTGTCGTCCAGCTCCCGCCGCAGACCCGCGACCTCGTCGCGCAACGCGTCGAGCTCGGAGCCGAGCTGCCGGAGCGCGGCGTCGCGGCCGGGATCGGTGTCGCCGGCGCCGAGCGTCTGGCGACGGTGGCCCGTGGTCGTGATGCGCCGGGCAACCGCGACGGCGATGGCCGTCCCCCCGATCGCGAGGACGACGGTGAAGACGTATCCGGCGAAATCACTGGGATTGACGACGGCGGCGCCTCCTGCCCGGGGTCCTGCCACATCCGACGGACGACGAACGCGCGAAGTTTCGCTAACCGGCCAATCTAGGCCGACTTGCGAGCCGCCGCCAGCAACGGGGCGAGCGCCCGGCCCGTGTGGGAAGCGGCCTGGCGGACCACCTCTTCGGGCGACCCGGCGGCCACCACGCGGCCCCCGGCGTCGCCGCCCTCCGGCCCCAGATCGATCACCCAGTCGGCCGTCTTCACGACGTCGAGGTTGTGCTCGATCACCACGACGGTGTTGCCCTTCTCGACCAGGCGGTGCAGCACCTCGAGCAGCAGCCGCACGTCCTCGAAGTGCAGCCCGGTCGTCGGCTCGTCGAGGATGTAGAGCGTGCGCCCCGTGTCGCGCTTCGACAGCTCGGTGGCGAGCTTGACGCGCTGCGCCTCGCCGCCCGAGAGCGTGGTGGCGCTCTGGCCGAGGTGGATGTAGCCGAGGCCCACGTCGTTCAGCGTCTCGAGCTTGGCGTGCACCCGCGGCTGGTTGGAGAAGTACTCGAGGCCCTCCGCCACGGTGAGGTCGAGCACGTCGGCGATGTTCTTGCCCTTGAAGCGCACCTCGAGCGTCTCGCGGTTGTAGCGCCGCCCTCGGCACACGTCGCACGGCACGTACACGTCGGGCAGGAAGTGCATCTCGATCTTCACCAGGCCGTCGCCCTGGCACGCCTCGCAGCGGCCGCCCTTCACGTTGAAGGAGAAGCGGCCCGGCCCGTAGCCGCGCATCTTGGCCTCGGGCAGCTCGGTGAAGATCTCGCGGATGGGGCCGAACAGGCCCGTGTAGGTGGCCGGGTTCGAGCGCGGCGTGCGGCCGATGGGGCTCTGGTCGATGTCGATGACCTTGTCCACCAGGCTCGAGCCCCTCGATGCGGTCGTGCGCGCCGGGAATCACCTTCGCGCCGTAGAAATGCCGGGCCAGCGCCTGGTAGAGGATGTCGGTCACGAGGCTCGACTTGCCCGAGCCCGACACGCCGGTCACGGCGATGAACAGCCCGAGCGGGAAGTCCACGGTGAGGTTCTTGAGGTTGTGCTCGCGCGCGCCGACGAGGCGCAACGCCTTGCCCTTCTCGGGCGTGCGGCGCGCCGCCGGCGTCGGGATGCGCAGCTCCCGCCGGAGATAGCGGCCGGTGAGCGACGCCTGGTGGGCGAGCACCTGATCGAGCGTGCCCTCGACCACCACCTCGCCGCCGTGCCGGCCGGCGCCGCGGCCCGAGGTCCACGATGTGGTCGGCCGCGCGGATCGTCTCCTCGTCGTGCTCCACCACCAGGACCGTGTTGCCCAGGTCCCGCAGCTCGCGCGAGCGTGGCGAGCAGGCGCGCGTTGTCGCGCGCGTGCAGGCCGATCGAGGGCTCGTCGAGGATGTAGAGCACGCCCACCAGCCGCGAGCCGATCTGCGTCGCCAGCCGGATGCGCTGCGCCTCGCCGCCCGAGAGCGAGCCGGCCGAGCGGCCGAGCGTGAGGTACTCGAGACCGACGTTGACCAGGAAGCGCAGCCGGTCGCGGACTTCCTTGACGATGGGGCCGGCCACCTCGGGATCGAGGCCGGGCTTGCCGCCGCTGCGGAGCGGCAAGCCCTCGACGTATGTCGAGCGCGGCGGCGACCGACATCTCGACCACCTCGCCGATGTTGCGGCCGCCGAGCAGCACCGACAGGCTCTCCGGCTTGAGGCGCCGCCCGTCGCAGGTCGAGCACGGCCGCTCGATCATGTACGCCTCGAGCTGCTCGCGCACCGCGTCCGACGTCGTGTCGCGGTAGCGGCGCTCGATGTTGCGCAGGATGCCTTCCCAGCCCGACTCGTACTCGCCGCGGAACTTCTCGCTCTCGTAGCGGAACTTGACCTTCTTGCCCTCGATGCCGTAGAGCAGCGCCTGCCGCGTCGCGGGCGGCAGCTCCTGCCACGGCGCGTTGAGGTCGAACTTCAACTCGCGGCTCAGCGTGGGCAGGATCACCTTGCGCAGGTAGCCGCTCGGCTCGCCCCACGGCAGCACCACGCCCTCGAGGATCGAGATGTTCGGTCGCCGCCCAGCGCGAGCTGCTCGCTCACCTCGCGCCGCGTCCCGAGGCCGCCGCAGTCGGGGCAGGCGCCGAACGGCGAGTTGAACGAGAACTGGCGCGGCTCCAGCTCCGGCAGCGAGAGGCCGCACACCGGGCAGCGAGTAGCGCTCGGAGAAGGTCACGCTCTCGGCCGACGAGCGGCCGTGGCGCACCACCTCCACCACGCCGTCGGCCGCCTTGAGGGCGGTCTCCACGCTGTCGGCCAGGCGCTGCCGGTCGTCCGCCTTGACCGAGAGGCGGTCCACGACGACCGCGATGTCGTGGTTCTGCCGGCGGTTGAGCTTGGGCACCGCCTCCAGCTCGTGCACGGCGCCGTCCACCCGGGCGCGCACGAAGCCCGGCGCGGCGCGCCTACTCGAACAGGTCGCGGAACTCGCCCTTCCGGCCGCGCACCAGCGGGGCGAGCACCTCGATCTTCGTGCCGGCCGGCCAGGCGAGCACCGTGTCGGTGATCTGGCTGGCGGACTGCCGCGCGATGGGCGACCCGTCGTTGGGGCAGTGCGGCGTGCCCGAGCGCGCGAACAGCAGGCGCAGGTAGTCGTAGATCTCGGTGACGGTGCCCACGGTGGAGCGCGGGTTCTGGCCGGCGCTCTTCTGCTCGATCGCGATCGCGGGCGAGAGGCCCTCGATCACGTCCACGTCCGGCTTCTCCATCAGGCCGAGGAACTGGCGGGCGTAGGCGGAGAGCGACTCGACGTAGCGCCGCTGGCCCTCGGCGTAGATGGTGTCGAAGGCGAGCGAGGACTTGCCCGAGCCGACGAGCCCGGTGATGACCGTCAGGCTGCCGCGCGGAATCGCGACGTCGATGTTCTTGAGGTTGTGCTCGCGGGCACCGCGGACGATCAGGAGGTCGTCGGGCATAGCCATTGAGGATACCGCGGTTACCGGCCGAGGTTCAACTGGCAACAGTTGGTGGGTTGTGGGTTGTAGGTGATGGTAAAAGACACCGGACGCCGCATGGCGCGCCCCACAACCTACAACCCACGACCTACAACCTGTTTGCCACCACCTACCACCTACGACCTACAACCGCTTACTCATTCACCCATGCCAGCCGAACATCTACAGACCGCCACCCTCGCCGGGGGCTGCTTCTGGTGCCTCGAGGCCGTGTTCCTCGAGCTCAAGGGCGTCGAGAAGGTCGAGTCGGGCTATGCCGGCGGCGACCAGCCGTCCCCGACTTACGAGCAGGTGTGCTCGGGCGATACCGGGCACGCCGAGGTCGTCCAGGTCACGTTCGACCCGTCGGTGCTGTCGTATCGCGACCTGCTGGAGATCTTCTTCACGATCCACGACCCGACGACGCTGAACCGCCAGGGCGCCGACGTGGGGACGCAGTATCGCTCGGCCATCTTCTACCACACGGCGGAGCAGAAGGCGACGGCCGTGGCGGTCATGGCCGAACTCGAGACCCAGCGCGTGTGGGACGCGAAGATCGTGACGCAGCTGGTGGCGTACGAGATGTTCTATCCGGCGGAGGAGTACCACCGCGACTACTACCGGCGGAATCCGGGGCAGGGCTACTGCAAGATCGTCATCGCGCCGAAGGTGTCGAAGTTGAGGAAGGTGTATTTCGAGAAGCTGAAGAAGAGTTAGTGGGTGGTAGGTTGTGGGTTGTAGGAATGGCCGCGCTGGGGCTGGCGTTGCAGCGCTTTCACCACCACCTACCACCTACCACCCACAACCGTCTCATCTCTTATCCACCCTGCTCATCCACGCGTCGCCGTGGTAGTCCTTGGTGTCCACCGACACGCGCTTGAGGTCCGCGGAAACCGTCATGTCCGCGATGGGGCGCGGCACGGTCCCCACCAGCTGCATGCGGCCCGGCGCCGGCACCCGATACACCGTCGCCGTTTCCTGGGACGGCCACACCTCGAAGCCGACGCTGCCGTCGGAGAGGAACGCCATTCCCCCCAGCTCGGCGAAGTGCGTCGTCCACATCACGGGGCTGCCGCCGTCGGAGGAGACTACAGCCACGCCGAGCGTGTCGAACGTGCTGGCGTTCCAGCCGGACATGCCGATGCGCCGGCCGGTCGGATCGGCGCTCACCTCGAACAGCACGCCGAACCAGGCCAGTTTCCTGATTTCGGTGGTCCGGCCCCCCCGCTGGATCACGATCCGGTCATCGCTCCCGGGGATCCAGGCCCAGCCGTCGGGAAGGCTCGTCATGTCGACGACGTTGGTGTCGGGAAGCTCCAGCGTGCGCTCCACCGCTCCGGTCCGGACGTCGATCAGGGCCGCGTGCTGCCCGCGCGAGCCCGTCCCGACGAGGACGGAGACGGAATCCCTCCAGACTGCTGCGACAGGCGGCCCGGACGTCTGCAGCGGCACCTCGGCGCCACCCGCAAAGGGCATGATGGACAGGTGCCGCTCGAGCGCGCCGCTCGCCGAAGGCAGGGTGCGGGTTACCAGCAGCCGCGCGCCGTCCGGTGACACCTGGGTGCTCACCGGCGTGGAGGCCTGCACCAGACGGCGCGAGTCCGGGAACCCTCCCCTCAGCGCGTCGGCCAGGTCCACCGCCCACGAGCCGTAGTCGTAGGTTCCCTGGTCGTAGGCCAGCGTCGAGCCGTCGGACGACACACTGAAGTTGGTGATGGTGCCCGTCAGCACCGTGTCCTGCCGGCGGGCCAGGCGCCCGCTCCCCACGTCGAGCGCGATGCGGATAACGGAGTGGTCGCCCGCCGCGCCCTGGCGGCCGAGCCACAGCGCGTCAACGCTGGCCTGGCCCCCGCAGTTGCACGAGTTGACCACCCGGTCCGCGACCCGGCCGCGGCGATCGATCACCTGCCACAAGCCGGTGCTGGCCTGAGCGATCAGCGTGGCGATCCACCGCGATCCGGGCACGACCAGCACTGCCGAGAGGCCGATTCCCGCACCGGCGATGCGGATGCTGTCAGCCACCGCGCCCTCGAGGGAGGTCACCTTGATCCAGAAGACGGAGTCGGCGCGGAACTGCGGGCCGACGAGCAGCGAATCGCCGCCCGCGTAGAATGCCGCGGCGCCCGTCGTGAGGTAGCGCGGTGTCCCGCCGAGCGCCGAGAGCAGGTACACGCCCCAGCGGCCGCCAATGGTGGCGAGCACCAGCAGGTTGCGGCGATCCGGGCTCCACCACAGGCTGTACGCCGCCGTCGCACCGTCGAGGATGCGGTGCGTGGCCGTGCCGCCGACGTCTTGCACGTCCACGCCGTAGGTGCAGCGGCCCTCCACGCAGGCGCGGGAGAAGAAGGCCAGCTGCTTGCCGTCGGGCGAGAGCGCCGGGGCCTGCACGTTCCCGGTGAAGGTCAGCTGAGTACGCCCGTTAAGCGTGACCGCCGGGCCCCGGGCACTGCCGAGCTTGGCCCTGGCTACCCAGGCACCGAGGCCCAGCAGAACGAGCGCGGCCGCGATGGCCGCCCACGCGACCGGTGGAAGACGCCGCGGTGCCGGCAGCGCCGACGCCGAGCGCCGCGTCTGGAGCGCCGCGGCGAACTCCGCCGCGCTCGCGAACCGATCCGCCGGCACCTTGGCCAGCGCCTTGGCCACCGCCGCGTCTATCGGATCGGGGATCGTGTCCCGCACCGTCCGAAGGCGCGTCGGCCGCTCGGTCAGGAGCTTGGCGATCACCGCCTGCACCGTCGGTCCCGTCACCGGCGGCTCGCCCGCCAGCATCTCGTACAGCACCGCGCCCAAGGAGTAGATGTCGCTGCGCGCGTCGAGCGTGCGGTCGCCGGTCGCCTGCTCCGGGCTCATGTACTGCGGCGTGCCCAGGCTGAGGCCGGTCTCGGTGAGCCGCGAGCCGCCCGCCTCCCGGAGCGCGAGCGCGATGCCGAAGTCGGCCACCACCGCCTCGCCCTCGTGCAGCAGGATGTTCTCCGGCTTGATGTCCCGGTGCACCACGCCCTGCTTGTGCGCGTACTCCAGCGCGCTCGCCACCTGGCGCGTGATGGCCAGCGCTTCCTCGATCGGCAGCTGCTTCTCGCGCTCCAGCTTGGCGCGCAGCGACTCGCCGCGCACCAGCGGCAGCACGTAGTAGAGGATGCCGTCGGCCTCGCCCGAATCGATCAGCGTGAGGATGTGCGGATGGTCGAGCTTCGCGGTGATGCTGATTTCCTTGAGGAACCGGCCGGCGCCGAGCAGGGCGGAGAGGTCCGCCCGCAGCACCTTGAGCGCCACCTCCCGATCGTGCTTGAGGTCGCGCGCGAGGTAGACCGTGGCCATGCCCCCGGCGCCGATCTCGCGCTCGATGGCATAGCGGTCGCTCAGGGCGGCCGTGAGGCGGGTGGTGTCTGGCATGGAGATTAGTCCGGCCAAGATAAGCGCCGGCAGCGCGGCCGGAAACCCCTACCGACGGTTGGTAGGTGGTGGGTTGTGGGTGGTGGGAGACGCCTCACCGCCGCTGGCCGCAGCGTGCTTCTACCACCACCTACCACCTACAAGCCACCAACGGCATGCCCCACCCGAGTTCCGGCTAGTCCAGAAACGGCGACTTCCCCTTCGGCTTGCGCCTCGGCACCGCGGCCTCCAGCAGCCGCTCCAGCTCCTCGACGCTCAACTCGTACGGATCGGTCTCGTAGCCCGGGGGCGTGCCGCTGCGCGCAGGCCCCGGGTTGCCCTCGATGGGATCGAAGGTCCACTCGGAGCGGCCGGTGGGGATGATCTCCCAGCGGTTGCCTGTCGAATCAGAGAATGTTCGGTGTGCCATTTGCAGGAGTTGGTGGGTTGTGGGTTGTAGGTTGTGGGAGAGGCCTCACCGACGCTGGCCGCAGCGTGCTTCTACCACCACCTACAACCCACAACCTACCAACCTCTCCTTCTAATGGAGCCAGCGCTTCAAGTACTCGTCCATCACCTGCTGGATCAGCATGAAGCTCTGCAGGTTGTACGCGGCCCCGTGACGGCCCGGCGGGTAGATCCTGAGGTCCGCGTCCACGCCCGCGTTGGTCAGCGCCGTCAGGAGCTGCATGGTGTTCTGCGGATGGACGTTGTCGTCCATCATCGAGTGGATCAGCAGCAGGTGGTGGTTCTTGAGACTGTCGGCGAACGGCATCACCGCGCTGCTGTCGTAGCCGCCCACGTTGTCGTCCAGCAATCCCATGTACCGCTCGGTGTAGATCGCGTCGTACAGGCGCCACGAGGTGCCGGGCGAGTTCGCGATGCCGACGGAGAAGACGCCGGGGTACATCGCCATCGAGTACAGCGTGCTGTAGCCGCCGTAGCTCGTGCCGATGATCGCGATGTGCTTCCCGTCCACCCACGGCAGCGTGGCCAGGTAGCGCGCCGCCTCGGCGAAGTCGTGGGCCTCCCAGCGGCCGAGGTGGTGGAAACCGACCTTCTCGAACGCGCTGCCGTAGTTGTTGGAGCCGCGGTTGTTGAGGCCGACGACGATGTACCCCTCCTCCGCGTACCACTGGTCGAGCCCGCTCGCGCTCCAGGAGTCGTACACCTGCTGCGAGCCGGGGCCACCGTAGATCGAGAAGATCACCGGATACCGCCGGGTCGAGTCGAAGTCCACGGGCTTGACGATGGAGCCGTCGAGCCGCTGGCCGTCGGAGGTGGTGAAGCTGAAGATCTCCGGCTGCGAGTACGCGTGCGTGCCCAGCCACGCGGTCACGGCGGCGTTGTCCTCCATCTTGCGCAGCATCTTGCCGCCGGTGGCCCACAGCTCGATCTGGCGCGGCTGCCGCAGACTCGACCAGCGGTCGATGTAGTACCGCGTGTCCGGCGACATGTCGATGTTGTGCGTGCCCTCGGCCGAGGTCAGCTGCCGCTGGCCGGTGCCGTCGAACTTGACCGCGTAGAGCTGGCGCTGCAGCGGCGACACCTGCGTCGAGCTGTAGTAGATGGTGCGCGCCCGCGGGTCGATGCCCTCGATGCGCGTCACGCTCCACGCCCCGTGCGTCACCTGGTTCAGCAGCCGGCCGGAGTAGTCGTAGCGGTAGACGTGCTGCCAGCCGTCGCGGTCGGAGATCCAGAAGAACTCCTTGAGCCCCTCGGGGAACGACATCATGTCCGGGATGCCGGCGTAGAAGTCGTAGACGTCGATCCAGGTCCGCGACGTCTCCGCGTACACCAGGCGCCGCCCGCCCGTGCGCACGTCGAAGAAGAACAGCTTCATCTCGTTCTGCGCGCGGTTCAGCGTGATGACGGCCAGCGTGTCGGGCTGGCTGGTCCAGTACATGCGCGGCACGTAGAAGTCGCCGCTCAGCCCGGTGTCGAGCCACACCTTCTGGCCGGTGCCCACCGCGACCACGCCGATGCGCACCCTGGTGATGGAATCGCCCGGCTGCGGGATGCGGATCTTCTCCCACGTGGGGTGCGCGCCCGAGTAGTCGGAGAGCTGGATCACCGGCTCGGCGCTCTCGTCCACCTGCCAGTACGCCATGTACCGGCTGTCGGGCGACCAGTTCCAGCCCTGGTTGATGCCGAACTCCTCCTCGTACATCCAGTCGAAGTGGCCGTTGTAGACCAGGTCGGTCGCGCCGCTGGTGAGGCGCGTCTCCTTGTGCTGCGCCAGGTCGTACACGAACAGGTCGCCGTCGCGCTCGTAGCCGAGGGTGGTGCCGTCGGGCGAGAGCTCCGCCGTCCGCGCGCCGCTGGCGGCGAGCTGCATCGAGTGGTCGGCCATGTCGTAGACGTACCAGTCGGCCGTGCCCGAGCGGCGGTAGATCGGCTTGAAGCGCGTCTGGAACACCAGGTGCCGGTTGTCGCGCGCGAACTGGAACGACGTGTAGGCGAACGGCTCGCTCGTGCCGGGGAACGTGAGGCCGCGCGCCGCGAACAGCAGCGTGTCCTTGCCGGTCGCGGGGTCCGACGCGCGGATCTCGCTCCCGGAATCGGTGCGGGCGATGAAGGAGAAGCGCCGCCCGCCCTCGATCCAGTTCACGTTCTGCGGGCCGGGCCTCCCGCGAGCGCGCGGCTGGTGGCGATCCAGTCGCTGAGGGCGTGCATGTGGGCTTTCTGAGCGATGCCGGCCGCGGGGTACCAGGAGCAGCGCGAGCGCGATCGGAGCAATTCGCATGGGGCTCAACCGGTGGTGGGTGGTAGGTGGTGGGTTGTGGGAGACGGCGGTGGGTTCGGTCTTCACGACAACCTACAACCCACCACCCGCTAACGCCTCTCGATCAGCCACAAGTCCGGCCGGTCGTCGAACACGATGCAGGCGCCCGACCGGGCGTCGCTCGAGAGCGAGATCGTCCCCTGGCTGCACGGGACCGGGAGCGCCGCGGCCCGCGCCAGCGGACCGCCGCGGGCGGGCAGGCGCCACAGCTCGGGCGGCGCCAGGCCGACCACGCGGGTGAAGTAGAGATTCCCGTCCGTGGCCCACCGTTGCAGCACGAGGTGGACGCCCGCGGCGACGGGCAGGTCGGCGATGCCACGCAGCGCGCCGTCGGCGAGCCGCACGGCGAACAGGCGGGCGACGCCGGGCACGCTCGTGGCGACGGCCACCTCGCCGCCGTCGGGCGAGATCGCGACCCCGGTCAGCGCGCCCATCGAATCCGGGAGCGGGAAGCGCCGCATCGTCCGCCCCGTGGAGTCCACCAGCTCGAGTCGGCTCCCGCCGATCTCCTCGGCCAGCGCCGTGCCGTCGGCCCGCCACCGGACGATGACCGTTCCGGGCGCCGTGGTGACGCGTGCGCCGCAGTCCGGTCTGCAGCGCCGTCACTTCCTGCACGATGGCGTTGGCGGCGCCCCCTCCAGCTCCACGTCCGAGATGCGCTGTCCGTCCGCCTGCCACAGCACCAGCTGCCGGGTTCCGGAGTCGGCGGTCACCTGCCGCTCGGGGCCGCCCCCGAAGGGCGTCGTGTAGACGTTGGTCCCCCAGGCGTCCTGCTTCGCGTAGGCCACCGCGCCTGCCGCCGGGAGCCATTGAGGGATCGGTGTACCACGACGAACTGTGGGTGAGACGCCGCGACGCGCCGCCGATCGTGAACGCCCACACGTCCGCCGTCTGCCCCGCCTCCCCGATGACGTAGCCCCCCGGCAGGAACGCGACTCCCGTGATCTGGTCAGGGCGCAAACCCGCGACGTACTCGACGGGGCGGCCGCTGAAATGCCCCGAGCGGCTCACGGCGATGCGCACCATGTGCCCGACCGACCGGGCGCCGATCTCGTAGACGATGAGGTGGCGGCCGTCCGGGTCCCAGCCTCCGCCACCCGGCGTCTCGCTGAGCGAGTCCAGGATGCGCCCGTGCCGGTCGGCGATCGCCTGGTAGTAGGCGCTCCCCAGGAAGCCGCCGAAGGCGATGCGGCCGTCCACGGGGTTGAAGCTGAGGCTGTTCACGACCCAGCGTCCGTTGCCGAGCACGATGCTGTCGCGGACCTGGCCCGACGCGATGTCCACCAGTTGCAGCACGGACTCGCCGCGCTGCTCGACCGCGACCGTCCGGTCGTCGGCGAAGTCGTAGATCTCGCCGGCGTCCGCCACCTTGCGCGCGACCCCGCCGGCGCGTGGGACCACGTAGAGGCCCGTCGCGCCGCCCGCGGGACGCATCGTGATGAGCAGGTTCGCGCCGTCCGGACTCCAGGTCGGCGAGCTTGATCCCGATGGCGGAATCCACGATGACGCTCGGCACGCCACGCGGCAGCTCCTGGACCACCACGTCGCCGTTGCACGACAGGCTGCTGCCCACCACCCGGCAGGCGCCGCGGATGTACGCCAGCCAGTGCCCGTCGGGCGTGACGGCCGGTCCGCTGGCGTCGCCCGTGAAGGTCAGGCGCGTGCGCGTCTCGCGCAGCGCCGGCGCTGTGGAACAACAGCCGGCCCGCCACCAGCCCGACGCACGAGTGCCCGCCAGCAGCAGCGGCGCTGGCGCCCAGCGCCACCGCCCCGCGCGCCGCGCCGACGGCGCCGAGGCGAATCGGCCGGTCGTCGCGGTCGGCCCCTCGAGCGCCTTGGCGAACTCGCCGGCGCTGGCGAACCGGTCGGCCGGCAGCTTCTCGAGCGCGCGGTGCACCGCCTCGGCGACGTGCGGCGCCAGCCGCGGCCGCCGCGTCGCGATGTCCCGCGGCTCCTCCGTCACCACCGCCGCGATGATCGCCTGCGCGGTGGAGCCGGTGTGCGGGGGGTCGCCGCTCAGCATCTCGTACAGCACGGCGCCCAGGGCGTAGATGTCGCTGCGGGCGTCGATCTGGCGGTCGCCGGTCGCCTGCTCCGGGCTCATGTAGTAGGGCGTCCCGAGCGACAGGCCCGTCTCGGTCATGCGCGTGCCGCCGGCCTGGCTCACCGCGAGCGCGATGCCGAAGTCGGTCACGAGCGCGGTGCCGTCCTGCAGCATGATGTTCTCGGGCTTGATGTCCCGGTGGATCACGCCCTGGCGGTGCGCGTAGTCGAGCGCGCTCGCGACCTCCTTGGCGAGGCGCACGGCCTCGTCGATGGGGAGCTGCTTCTCGCGGTTCAGCCGGTCCCGCAGCGATTCTCCCTGCACGTACGGCATGACGTAGAACAGGAGCCCGTCGGCGCTCCCCGAGTCGTACAGCGGGAGGATGTGCGGATGCTGGAGGTTGGCGGTGACGCGGATCTCGTTGAGGAACCGGTCGGCGCCCACGATGGCCGAGAGGTCGGGGCGCAGCACCTTGACCGCGACCCGGCGCTGGTGCCGCAGGTCCTCGCCGAGGTAGACGGTCGCCATGCCGCCTTTGCCGAGCTCACGCTCGAGGCGGTAGGTCTGCGCGAGGGACGCGGTCAGGCGCTCGAGTTCGGTCATGGGGTGGAGCGCAAGATAACGACCGGAGCCGGCTGGGATTAGGGGCTAGGGGTTAGACGCCACCGGTGAGGCACTCGGGCTCGGGGGCTCGCAACTCGGCGTCTCGCGACCGTCTCGGCGTGTAGGGTCTAGGGTGCGGGGTGTCGAGCCTCGGTGAGGCCGGGCAGATCCGCGTCCGCGTCATGCCAGATCGAAGCGAGCTTGCCGAAGGCTCTGCGCCCCCGCCGCGGTGTCGCCGGCGGCGCTTGCTGCGCGGGCGAGGCCGAAGAGGACCGAGGTGCGGCCCGGGGTTCGCGCGAGCGCCGCTTCGAACTCCGCGCGCGCCGCCGCCGGCTGGCCCGCGGCCAGCAGCTCCTCACCCAGCAGCTCGTGCGACGGCTCGTTGACGAACGGGGGGCCGAAGGCGTACGCCATGCCGTCCTCGACCGCCGTGGCCCGGCGCAGCGTGTCGAGCGCGGCGGCGCCATCGCCGGCGAGACCGGCGACGAGGCCCGCGAGCTCGAGTCGCAGCACCTCCGTGCGCGCGAGGTACTCGCGGTCATCGGGCGACGCGCCTCCGGCGGCGCTGTCCATCACCGCCCTGACGTCCCGCGCCGCCTCCTGGTACGCGGCGAGCGCGTGCCGGGCGGCGTCGAGGTCACCCCGCCGGGACGCCGCGAATCCCCGCGTGAACCAGACGCTCAACCGCGGAGCCGGCGCGGGGCCGAGACCACCGGCCACCGAGCGACGTCGCCCGTCCAGCGCCTCGCGTCGAGCACGTATCGCGACCACATCGTGATGAACGAGTAGGCATCCGGATCGAAATCGCGCGCGCCCGGCCGCTGGCCCGCAGCCTGGGTCGCGGCAGGCTCCTGAGGAGGCGCGCTCGCGTCCGCGACGCGGCCCTGCTGGAGAAGTCCGTAATCGAGAAACAGGTTGTAGTGGCCGCAGAAGGCGGGGCCCTGGCCCCGCGTGCTGCGCGGCGTCGACGACCCGCGTGGCGTTCTCGTTCGCCGCCACTACGTCGTCCCACATGCCGAGCGCGACGTAGATGTGCGACGTCATGTGCTGCGCGTGGCCCGCGTCGGGGGCGATGCCGTGCCAGCGCCCGCGCCGCCGGGAGCGCGGCGGCGGCGTGCTCGGGATCGTCCATGCCGCGGATCCAGTAGTGGGCGGCACCGGGATGGCGCGGGTTCCGCGCGAACATGCTTTCAGCGATCGCCGCCGCCCGCAGGTACGTCGGCACGCTGCGCACGCCCTGACTGAGCCCGAGGAGCGAGAGCGCGTAGAAGAGCTTCGCCTCGTCATCGCGAAGGATACGCGGCCGCGAGCCGCCCATCGCCGCCGAGTACAGCGTATCCCGGCGCGCTTTCGGGCCGTCGCCGTACAGGATCTCCACGGCGCCCAGGTACCGCCGTTCCCGTACCGTCGGCCTGCGCGGCCCGGGCCGCGGGGGTGGCGGCGAGCTTGGCCAGCGCGGCGCGGCCGGCGATCGTGTCCGCTCGTCCCAGACCGGGTGCGTGCAGGTCATCGCCTCGCCCCGGTCGCGAGGGCGAAGCCTGGCTCGAGCCGCTCGGCATCGCGGAACGCCGCCGCCGCCGTGGGATACTCGAAGACGTGGAGCAGCAGCACGCCGCGGATGAAGGCCTGCTCCGCCGCCGGCACGCCCGCCGATGTGGGGAAGTCGAACGTGCCGAGGGCCGGGACCGTGACGGCCGAGTCCCGCTGGGCGTGCGCGGGCGCGGCGAGCCCCGCGAGGAGCGCGCAGCCGGCCAGCCAGGCGGCGCCGTGCGGTTCATCGCGCTCGTCCCCGCGTTGCCGTGGGCACCATCGTCGGCATCCGCACCGCGACCACCTCGCCCGTCGCGGTGACCGCACCGTCGGCCGAGACGGTCGCGTGCACCACCACCTTCCGCTCGCCCACCTCGACGGCCCGCGCACGGACCTCGAGTTCCGGGTCCGGCGGCGTCGGCTTCAAATACTCCACCTTGAGCGAGGCGGTCACGAAGCGCGGGGCCGGGCCCACCGCGATCTCGCGACCCGCCGGCGCTCGACCGCGCCGCCGCGGTGCCCATCGCGTGGCAGTCCACGAGCGAGGCGATCAAGCCGCCGTATACGAAGCCCGGGATCGGCGACGTGCTCGGCGCGCGGCGTGTACCGCGCCACCGTTTCCTCCCCGTCCCAGCGCGTCTTGAGCTGCAGCCCGTGCGGGTTCAGCCCCGCCGCAGCCGTAGCAGTGGGCGGAATCATCGGGATAGAAATCCTGGATGGCCGCCGAGGCCCTAGCGCTCACTTGCCGTTTCCTCCGCGTGCCGCGACGTGCTCAGCGCACTCCCTGCACCGTGAACAGCGTCGAGACCAATTCTTGCGGTCTGGTAGGCGTACACGCGGGGATCGCGCGCCAGCGACAGCCAGATGACGACAGCAGCCCGGCTCGTTCCTCCGCGCGATCGTCTCGATGGCCGGCACGTCGGCCCCGTGACGAGGTCCACCCGGTACACCCGCGTCGGGATCTGATTCGGGTTGCAGACGCCGAGCGCGCGGCCGTCCTCGGTCCAGCGAACGACCTGCTCCTTCGCCTCAGCCCGGTGACCTCCGTGCAGCGCCCCGCCCGCCACGAGAACATCTGGTAACCGCCACTCACCAGGTGCGCGACGACGGCCCGGCGGTCGGGCGAGACGAGGCCGCCGTCGGTCCCCTCCGGCGTCACGGGCGCAAGCGGGCCTTCGCCGAGTGTCCGCACGAGCACCGCGGGCGCGTGGCCCGGCTCGTTGCCGCAGATGAGCAGGCGTTTCCGCCCCGGGGAAGAACGCTTCTGCCTGAACGACTGGAATTCGCCGTGATCGAGCCGGCGCGATTGCCCGGCGCCCGTGGGGTAGAGCATCAGCCTGCTGCGGGCGTGGACTGGACGAAGGCGAGCACCTAGCGCCCGTCGGCCGAGAGGTCGGACGGGTAACCCTCGCCCAGGCGAACCACCGGCGAGGCGTCGGTCTGGCGGAACATGGCGGCGTAGTTGTTGCCGGCATCGAGCCCCCCGTCCGTGAAGGCGACGAGGCGCCCGTCGGCCGACAGGATCGGCTGCTGCGAGGCGTCGAGCCACGAAGTTACGGTCCGCCGCGGCGCCGGGAGGGCGGCACGAAGATGCGGTCCTGCTGGTCGTCGTGGGTGACCAGCCACCGCCCGCCGCGCGATACGTCCTGCATCGTGAGAGGCGCCCTCGGCTCGGCAACACGGTGCGCATGCGCCGCCCAGGGTCGGCCGCGCGCACCTCGAGCGCGAAGCCGCTGAGGCTGCCGCGTAAATAGCACGGTGCGTCCCTCAGGCGACCAGGCGAGGCCCTCCAGGCCGTCGTGCCTCGGACAGGACGGTGCGGCGGCCCTGGCGATCCACGACGATGACGGCCGCCGCGATCGTCCCACCGGTCGGGTGCTCGAAAAGGCGACGCTCGTCCCCGCGGGGCGACACGCGGGGTTCCGACAGATAACCCCGACGACTCGTAGAGCACGTGGCCAATCGGGTACTCGAGGCGGTCCTTCCCGCCGACTTCGTGGATGATGGCCAGCGCCGAGCCGTCGCGGAGACCAATCCGCCTCCCGCACGCCCGCGTGCGATCTCGCGCGGCGCGCCGCCCCCGAGCGGCATCCTCGGCGAGCGTCCCCGCGAACAGCCGGTGGCGGATGAACCGTGCCCCGACCAGCACCGCCAGGTCCCCTGGCGACGAGATGGCGAGCAGGTGCGTGTCGGGCGCCCGATCGGGCTGGGCTCCGGGTAGTCGGGCCGGATGACGTACAGGTGCGGCGTATTGCCTTCGAGCGCGGCGCTGTAGACGATCGTCTTCCCATCGGGCGCGAACCGGGCGTTGAAGATCGCCTGCGGCGCGAAGGTCTGCTGCGCAAACGCCACGCCAGCCAGCGCATCACGCCCGCGCTCACCGCGGCTCACCAGTACGGCGCTCACGACGATCCGGCCGCCGCCGCCAGCCCCGATCGCCGCCCACGAGCGCCAGTCCCCGAGCCATGGCCGGCGCCGCTGCCGCCGCCGGCCTGCGCCCCCGGTGCGTCCGGCGCCCGTGCGCTGGGCCCCTGCGTTCGCCAGCGCCGCACCGAACTCTGCCGCCGTCGCGAACCGGTCGGCCGGCAGCTTCTCCAGCGCCGTAGCACCGCGTCCTCGACGTCGCCGGCATCGGTCTTCCGCCGCGCCATGATCGGCCCCGGCTCCTCCGTCATCACCTTGGCCACGATCGCCTGCGCCGTGGGCCCCGTGAACGGCGGCTCGCCCAGCAGCATCTCGTACAGCACGCGCCCAGCGCGTAGACGTCCGCGCGTCGGCGTGATCTCCCGCTCGCCCGTCGCCTGCTCGGGGCTCATGTACGTGCGGCGTGCCGAGCGACATGCCCGGTCTCGGTCATCCGCGTGCCGCCGTCGCTGCGTCGACCGCCAGCGCGATCCCGAAGTCCGCCACCAGCGCCTGCCCCTCGTGCAGCAGGATGTTCTCCGGCTTGATGTCGCGGTGGATCACCCCGTGCCGGTGCGCGTAGTCGAGCGCGTCGGCCACCTCCGTCGCGATCCGCACGGCGTCGCCACGCGGCAGCTGCTTCTCGCGCTCCAGCCGGTCGCGCAGCGATCTCGCCCTCGACGTACGGCATGACGTAGTAGAGCGAAGCCGTCCGCCTCGCCCGAATCGAACAGCGGCAGGATGTGCGGGTGCTGCAGGTTCGCGGTGGTCTTGATCTCGGCCAGAAACCGCTCGGCGCCGAGGACGGCCGCCAGCTCGGGGCGCAGCACCTTGAGCGCGACCTGGCGGTCGTGCTTCAGGTCCTGCGCCAGATACACCGTCGCCATGCCGCCCTGCCCCAGCTCGCGCTCGATGCGGTAGCGGTCGGCGAGCGCGGCGGCGAGGCGGTCCGCGGGACCGTCATCGGTTCGCCTCGTCCACGGCGCGCTCCATCTGCCGGACCCAGCGGGGAATGACGCGCAGGAGGTCGCGCGGATCTCCTCGGGGCCCTGGAGATAGATGTTGCCGCCACGCCAGTCCGGCCGGTTGGACCACCCGATGGTGTCGGAGAAGCGGGGGTCGGAGCCCCACACGGACGCCGTCGCCGCCGGCTCCCCGGTGGCCGCGTCGACGCGCACCATGTGCCACGTGAACCCGGACCGGTAGAGGACCTCCGAGCCGGAGAGCCAGAGCGGCTCCACGCCGCTGGTGGCGGCCTGGCGCTCCCACGAGCCGGGAGGGTTGGCCGTGAGCAGGATGCGGCTCCCCGCGGACTGGCTGAACACGAGGTGGCGCCCATCGGGGGACCGCATGGTGTAGATCCGGTCGTTCGCGATGGTGTCGAAGCGCACGGCCCGAGCGAGGGGATCGAAGCGCACGATCCGGCGGGGGGTGCCGCTCCCCCCCAGCGCCTGATGCGGGGCGGGCCAGTCCAGCAACAGCGGCACGGCGCCGGGGTCGCGGGATGCGAAGACGGTGTCCGGGGCCGCGGCGGACGAGGGTGGCCCGCGCAGGATGGCGGCGCCGGTGGAGTCCTGAACCTGCACGATCAGCGTCGAGTCGTCCTCGCCCGCCCCCCACAGCGGCTGATCGATGTACGGCGCCCGCAGCCAGGTGAACGACTGGCCGCTGCGCAGGTTGATGAGACGCAACTCGTAGTAGCCCGGTCCGCCGACCACCGCGGCGAGCCAGCGCCCATCGCGGCTCACGTCCCAGCGCTCGTACGCATCGGCCCTCACCGGCAGCGGCTGGGGGACCCCGCCGGCCGGCAGGTCCACCAGCCTGCCGACGTGCCCGGTGCCACCCGTCGCGAACAGCAGCGTGCCCGTGGGGGAGAGGTCGAAGTCCGCCGCGCCGACGCCCGCCACCCGGACGCTCGCGAGCAGGGAGACGGGATCGCCCGACGGTGTGGGTGGACCGGTCGTACGGCGCGGCGCGCAACTCGCCCTGCGGCGATTCGTAGACCAGGTACCGGCCGTCGACGAGGCGGAACGCGAAGCCCGCCAGCGGACTCGAGGGCCCCCCTCCGACGGCCCGCGCCTGCAGCGGCCAGGTCCTTCCGGTGGCCGGCGTCGACGACCCGCGCCACCCCGCGCACGTCGCAGAGGACCCCGTCCCCACCGTCATTCGAGCCGCCGTCGAAGGACCAGCCGACCGGCCGGCTGTCGATCGTCCCCGCGTCCAGATCGACCCGACGTAGCCGGAGCCCCGACTGGTCCACCACCATCAGCGTGTGGGCGAGATCCATTCCATCGCGTCACGGGTCGCCGGCGAGGTCGGACAGGGCGCGCATCTGCCGCCCGCCCTCGGCGCCGTCATCAGGCTCGCCTGCGAGACGAAGGCCAGCTGGGAACCGTCGGGTGAAATGCGCGGGGCGCTGGCGCCTTCGGTGCCCTGGATGGGCGCCGCGGCCGTGTCGAGGAGACTGCGCCGCCACAGCCTGGTCGAGCTGCCCTGCTTCACCACGTACACCGCCAGGGCTCCGTCGGGCGACAGCGCGAGGCCGCCGAGCGGAGAACCGTACGGCGTACTCGGCGTGAAGCCGGCGAAGTCCATGGCGGCGCTGTCGGGCGGGCGACGTCGTAGACCCGCGGCGCGTCGGCCGCCGCCTGGCCGGCGCGGCGCCAGCCCCACAGCGCGGCACCGACGCCCAGCATCGCCACCGCGGCCACGGCCAGGAAGACCGGGTCTCGCGCCCGCGCCCTGGCGGCGGCCGTTGGCACGCTCTCCCCCGCACCGTCGCCGTGCCGGAACGCGGGATCGTGCAGGGCCCCCGCGAACGCCCGGGCGCTCTCGAACCGATCGGCTGGCAGCTTCTCCAGCGCCTTCCCCACCGCCGCGGCCACGTTCACCGGCACGCTCTTCCGGAGGCTCGTGACCGGCGCCGCCTGCTCCGCGATGATCTTCATGATGATCTGCTCGCCGAGCCTCCGACGTGCGGCGGCTGCCCCGTCAGCATCTCGTACAGCACGCAGCCCAGCGCGTAGACGTCGCGACCGCGCGCGAGATCTCCTCTCGCCCATCGCCTGCTCGGGGCTCATGTACTGCGGCGTGCCGAGCGTGATTCCGGTCTGCGTCATCCGCGCGCCGCCGCGGCGCTGCACCGCCAGCGCGATCCCGAAGTCGGCGACCAGCGCGTGGCCGTCGTGCAGCAGGATGTTCTCGGGCTTGATGTCGCGGTGGATCACGCCGTGGCGGTGTGCGTAGTCGAGCGCGGCCGCGACCTCGGTCGCGATCGCGCACCGCGTCGTCGACGCCGCAGCGCCTCTCGCGGTCGAGCTGGGCGCGCAGCGATTCGCCCTCGACGTACGGCATCACGTAGTACAGGAAGCCGTCGGCCTCGCCCGAGTCGTACAGCGGCAGGATGTGCGGATGCTGCAGCGCGGCGAGATCTCGATCTCGCGCAGAAACCGCTCGGCGCCGAGCGCGGCGGCGAGCTCGGGGCGCAGACTTTGACCGCGACCTCGCGGTCGTGCTTGCAGGTCGTCGGCGAGATAGACCGTGGCCATGCCGCCCTGCCCATCTCCCGCTCGATCCGGTAGCGGCCCACGAGGGCAGCGCTCAGACCGGCAGCGCGCCGGTCACCGGCTCCGTCATCTCAGAAGCCCCCGAGCTTCGTGATGCGCCCATGCGGGCCCACCATCCAGCCCACCTGCGCTGACGCGAACGCAACCGACCAGTAGGCGTTGCCGTTGATCACCGTCCACGTCGCGCCGTCGTCGCGCGAGTATGCCGCGCCGCCGGGGCCCACCGCCACCACCGTCGGCGTGCGGGCGCCCGGAACATGGACGGCACCGTATACGCCCGCCGGAAACGGCGGCGGCCCGCCGCGGGTCCAGGTGCGTCCGCCGTCGTGCGTCGCCGCGGCAGCCGCCGTGGAATCGAACCCGACGACGATGCCGTCGGCGCGGTCGCGGAAGCTCACCGAGGTGATGCCCGTGATCGGGACCGAGTCCGTCGTCCAGGTGGCGCCGTAGTCGCGCGTGTGCAGCAGCGCCGAGCTGGGCGTGCCGACGGCGATCCAGGCTTCGCCACTTGGCCGCGCGATGACGCACGTCCCGCTCGCCGCGAAGCTCCCCTCTCCGGGCGGCGCCGCCGGGAGCCGCTCCGGTGGCACTCGCGTCCATCGCGCTCCACCGTCACGCGTCTCGAGCACCACCATGCGACCGTCCACCCCGTCGCCGACCGCGAGGCCGCGGGTCGGCGACCAGAAGTCGAGGCAGTCGTAGAACCCCTTGGGCTCGTCGTTCATGATTTGGAGCGTCCAGGTCCGGCCCGCGTCGCGCGTGACGTAGATGCGCGAGAGCGCACCGTTGCCGATCGAGAGGAGCCAGGCCGTGCTCGAGTCCACGGCGTACACGTCCCGGAACTGGAGGCTGTCGGCGCCGGGCACTCGGCCCCCCTGCCACGTCGCGCCGCCGTCGGTGGTGCGCAGGAAGGTGCCGCCGGTCCCGCTCACCCACACCACCCGCTCGTTCACGGCGCTGATGCCGATCAACAGCTGCGTCGTGCCGCTCGCCTGGTCGGCGGCCGCGAGTGCGACCGGCACCGGGAGCGGGCGCGGCGCCGCGGCCGCACGCGGTGATGCACGCCAAGACCGCCGTGCGGCAGACTTCGCCTCTCACGTGGCTTGGCCCTTGGGCACGGCCCGTCCCACCACGACCGTCACGTTGTCCGAGCCGCCGCCCTCGAGCGCATCCGCCAGCAGCTGCTCGCACACCTGCCGCGACGAGGTCATCGCCGCCAGCCGCTCGGCGATCCGCTCGTCGGGCACGTGCTTGGTGAGGCCGTCGCTGCACATCAGGTGGACGTTGTTCCAGTCCGCCCGCAGGCGGGTCACCACCGGCGCGGTCTGCTGGCCGCCGATGGCGCTCGAGAGCACGTTGGCGAACCGCGACCGCAGCCCGACCGCGCGGCTGAACACGCCCTGGTCCACCAGGTCCTGGGCGATGGTCTGGTCGCGGCTCACCTGTGTGAGCTGGCCGTCCCGGTAGAGGTAGTAGCGCGAGTCGCCCACCTGGAGGACGTAGTACCACGGCCACACGCCCATCCACAGGGTGAGCGTGGTGGCCATGCTGCGGGTGCCGGGCTCCGCCTTCGCCCGTGCCGTCACGGCGGCGTGGGAGCGGAGCGCCGCATCCTGCAGCGCCTGGGAGAACTTCTCCTCGCCCGCATCCGCGCTGTAGAAGCAGTCCGCGCTGCCCACCAGGTACTGGGTCGCGATTTCGAGCGTGGTGGCGCTGGCCTTCTCGCCGCCTTCGCCGCCGCCGACGCCGTCGGCCACCATCGCGATGAACCCCACGCGCTCGTCGCCGAAGGGCAGCCGCTGCTGGTCCGACAGGCTGGTCTGCAGCAGCTGGATGCGCTTGTGGATCGAGGCCAGGAGGAAATGGTCCTGGTTGTTCTTCCGGACCTTGCCCACGTGCGTCACGCCGTACACGTCGATCTCGTCGTCGCGCGGCTTGCGAGGATCCTGGAGCCGGCCTGCATCAGCGTTGGTCATCGTGCCCCTCCGGCTGCGCGTGCAGACTCGTACCCCTCAGGGCAGCCATCACCGCGCGAGCTTGGCCTTGAGGTCGCCGAACCAGTCGTCCACGCGGACGATCTGGGGCACCTGCGCGCCTGCGCTCGTCTGCAGCGGGCGCATGAAGTAAAAGAAGCGGCCGTCCGCCGAGACGTCGTACGACTGGTGGAAACCCTCGTGGAAGAAGGCGAGAGCGGAGAACAGCGGTCGCTGCCCGGCGACGGCGAAGGCCGGGCCGGCCCGCACGTCCGCGGCGATGAGGCGGCTTCTCGGATCCAGGAAGAAGATCTCGCGTCCGTCGGCCGACCACTGCGGCTCGTCACCGCCACCGTTGGAGACCTGCCAGCGGGCACCGCCGGTGTTGGGGAATGGCCGCACGTACACCTCGTTCGTTCCCGACTCGTTGGAGGTGTAGGCCAGCCAGCGCCCGTCACGCGAGAGCGCGGGCTGCAGCTCCGTATAGGGGCTCGAGACCAGCGGCACCGGCGTGGTGTCGCCGCTGGTGCGGACCCCCACGATATCGCCGGCCCCGGCCTGGCCGTTGTCGGTCCGGAGGACCAGCCACTTCCCGTCCCGCGACCACTCGATCTCCTGGACCCGGCGATCGAGACGCGCCAGCCGGCGGTCCGGGCCGCTGCCGTCGGCGGGATGCGCGACGACGATGCTGTTGCCCGCCGTATCGCGGACGAACGCGACCAGCTTGCCGTCCGGAGACCAGGTCGGCCGGCGATCCTGCCCGCCGAACGTCAGGCGCGTGAACGGCCCGCGATCGAGCTGCTTGACCCAGATGTTGAGTGCGCCGGTCGCGGCGCCGGAGCTCACGGCCACCCGGCGGCCGTCGGGCGAAAGCGCCAGCGACGCGAGCGGGCCGTGCCAGGCCGAGTCCACCGGCGTTGCGATCCCGTCGCGGCTCACCCGCATGAGCGTGTTCTCGGCGGTGCTGCCCGATCCGCGCACGTACACCAGCGTACCCGAAGGCGACCAGGACAGCTGGGCGAAACCCGCATTGACGAGCAGGTCCTCCAGCACCGGCACGGCCTCGCCCACGACCTCCAGGCGCTTGAGGTCGAAGCGCGCCACGAACGCGGTTCCGTCGCGCCGCACGTAGAGCAGGTGGCCCGACGGCAGGTACCATCCCTCCGCGACGTCGCTGAGCAGGGACTTCTGCCGGCCCGTCTGGAGGTCCAGGACGTGGAGGCTCATGGTCACGCAGCCGGACGAGCAGTACTGGAACAGGACGCCCCGGGAACCGGGGAGTGCGACCGGCATGCCGATGCCGCCGCCGAAGGTGCTGTCGTACAGGGCCACCGTGCTGTGGCCGCCGGTGGCGCTCACGCGCCGCAGCTCGATCAGCGACGGCAGCACGTACACGAGCGTGCCGTCGTCGAGCCAGGCCGCCCCACCGAAGCCCCCGTTCGCGACCGAGTCCGCGATGGTGATGGGCGCACCGCCCCCCGCACGCACCTTCTTGAGTTGTCCGTCGGCGACGAAGACGATCCACGCGCCGTCGGGCGAGAACACCGGATTGGTGCCCCGCTCGGTTCCGGCGATCGGGATCGGGCTCAACTCGGCCCGCCGCTTGATCCAGAGCAGTCCGTTCTGGCGGTTGTCCTTGAAGACGAAACTGGACCCGTCGGGCGAGAGCGCCAGCATTGGGGCTGTCGTGTTGAGCGTCAAGGTGTCGCCCAAGGAGATGAACTCCCAGTCCGCCGCGGCCGCCGAGGATCCGCGTCCTCGTGCCCAGCCCCACACGGCCAGCGCGAGCCCCACCAAGGCCACCGCGGCTGCCAGCTGGAAACGGCGCCGCCACGGCGCGCCGGCACCCGACGCGACCTGGGCCGCACGCGTCGTCGCCAGCGTGGCCCCGTGACCGGCCAGCGCTTCCGCGAACAAGGCGGCGGTGGCGAACCGGTCGGCCGGCAGCTTCTGCAGCGCGCACTCCACCGCCGCCTCGACGTGCGGCGGAATCGTCTTCCGCTGCAGCGTCGAGCGAGCGCGGCTCCTCCGTCATCACCCGCGCGATGATGGCCTGCGCCGTCGGCCCCGTGAACGGCGGCTCCCCCGACAGCATCTCGTAGGTCACGCAGCCCAGCGCGTAGATGTCCGCCTTGGGCGTGATCTCCCGCTCGCCCATCGCCTGCTCGGGCGCCATGTAGTGCGGCGTGCCGAAGCGACATGCCCGTCTCGGTCATCCGCGTGCTGCCGTCGCTGCGGCTCGCCGCAAGCGCGATCCCGAAGTCCGCCACCAGCGCGTGGCCGCCCGCCAGCATGATGTTCTCGGGCTTGATGTCCCGGTGCACCACGCCGTGGCGCGTGCGCGTAGCTGAGGGCGTCGGCCACCTCGCGCGCGATGGCGACCGCCTCCTCGACCGGCAGCTGCTTCTCGCGCGTCAGCCGGTCGCGCAGGACTTCGCCCTCGACGTACGGCATGACGTAGAAGACGAGCCCGTCCGCCTCGCCCGAGTCGAACAGCGAGAGGATGTGCGGATGCTGCAGATTCGCCGTGGTCTTGATCTCGGCCAGGAACCGCTCGCCGCCCAGGATCGCGCTCAGCTCGGGCCGCAGCACCTTGAGCGCGACCGGCCGGTCGTGCCGCACGTCGTGCGCGAGGTAGACCGTGGCCATCCCGCCCGCGCCCAGCTCGCGCTCGATCGCGTAGCGGTCGGCGACGGCGGCGGCGAGCCGGTCGGGAATGGCGGTCACCGCTTCACCTTGGCCTTCAGCTCGGTGAACCAGTTCTCCGCGTACACCAGGGCGCGGGTGCCACCCGACAGATCGCGGATCATCAGGAAGCGCCGGCCGTCGGGCGCGACGTCGTACTCCTGGCGATTGCGGGCCGACCGGTATGCCGCCGCGGAGAACAGCTCGTGCGGGGTGCCGAGCGTGAGCGCCGGCCCGGGCGTGACCGCCGCGTCCATGAACCGGCTGCCCGCTGCGGAAAAACAGTTCGCGGCCGTTCTTCGCCCAGCGGGGCTCGGTGCCGCCGTCGTGCGAGACCTGCCGGACGGACGAGGCGCCAGGGAACGGCGCGATGTAGACCTCGGGGTGACCGGTGGAGTACCCGGTCCAGGCGAGCCACCGCCCGTCGGGCGAGAGATCGAGCTGCATGGACAGCGTGGAATCCACGACCACGGGCACGAGGGCGGTGTCACCCGTGAGCCGGCGGGCGCGGATGTGGCCGATGTTGCCGCGCTCGTCGGAGCGCATCACGAGCCACCTTCCGTCGGACGAGACCTCGCCCTCCCATACGCCGAAGGTGTGATGGAGCAGCAACCTGGCCGGCGAGCTGCCGTCGGTCGTCGTCTGATACAGATCGAACGCGTCCTCCGTACCGCCGCCGTGGCGGTTCGAAGAGAAGACGACCGACCGGCCGTCCGCGCGTCCACGCCGGCCGCCAGTTGGTCGTGCCCTCTTCGGTCAGCTTCTGGCGCGTGCCGTCGGACCGCCGGATCCACAGCTGTGTCGTCTGGTCCCGCAGGCTCACCGCGAGCGACTTCCCGTCGGGGGAGAGCGCGGGGTAGTGGAAGTCGCCGAGCCACGTCGAGTCGAGCGGCACGGCGCTTCCGTCGCGCGACACCCAGACCAGCTGCGCGGACGCCGCGCCGGCCCCCGTGGTCTCGTAGAGGACCGAGCCCGACGCCGAGATCGTGAAGCTGCCGGGCACCACGTCGTCAATCACCGGCATCGGTCCCGTCGTCGTTCGGAGACGGCCGAGGTCGAAGCCTTCGGCGTACAGCCCGCCGTTCCGGTCCGCGTACAGCAGGTGCCCGGTGGGCGAGTACCAGGCTCCGGCCGCGTTAGCCACCAGCATCCGGTCGTCGCCGGTCCTGAGGTCGATCACGTGGATCTCGGACTGGAGCGCGCAGTTGTCGGGACACCTGGTGTACAGGATGCCCCGGCTCCCGGGCAGCGGCCAGATCGTGAGCGCGCTCGTCCGCTCCTGCGCGGTGTCGGGCAACAGCATGCGGCTGCCGCCTCCCTCGGCGCTGACCGCTGTTCAGGCCGGCCTTGCCGCCGAACACGATCGTGCCGTCGTCCAGCCAGGCGGCCGTGCTGTAGGTCGGGTCGGCGCGGCGCGCCAGGGTGACGGCGCCGCCACCCTCCACGGGGACCTTCTTGAGCGAGCCGTCTTCCGTGGAGAAGCCGATCCAGCGTCCGTCGGGCGAAAAGAACGGCGACAGCGCTCCCTCCGTGCCCGGCAGCAGCGTAGCCTCGGCGGCGTTCGCGGAGCTTGCGCATCAGGTGGAACGCGCCGCCGGTCGAGTCGATGTAGACGATGCTGGATCCGTCGGGGGCGATGGCCGCCTGAGTCGCCTCGAGCGACATGCCCGGGTCGAGCAGCCGTCCCAGCGCATGCTGCCATAACACGACTCGCTGGCGGCTCACGACGCTCGCGGGGCGCGGGCGCAGCCAGCCCCAGGCGGCGACGGCCAGCGCCACGACCCCCACGGCCGCGGCCAACTGGAAGCGGCGCCGCCACGGCCGCCGCGCCGGCGGCCGACGACGACCGTGCCGCCGTGCCGCCGTGCCCCGCGTGCGCTCCGGTCTCTGCCAGCGCCTCCGCGAACTCGCGCGCGCTCGCGAACCGGTCGGCCGGCAGCTTCTCGAGCGCCGTCATCACCGCCGCCTCGACGTGCGGCGGCACCGTCTTGCGCAGCGTCGTGACCGGCTCGGGCTCCGACGTGAGCACCTTGGCGACGATGGCCTGCGCCGTCGGCCCCGTGAACGGCGGCTCGCCCGTCAGCATCTCGTACAGCACGCAGCCGAGCGCATAGACGTCGGCGGACGGCGCGATGACCTTCTCGCCCATCGCCTGCTCGGGACTCATGTAGTGCGGCGTGCCGAGCGACATCCCCGTTTCCGTCATCCGCGAGCCGCCGTCGCTGCGGCTGACGGCCAGCGCGATCCCGAAGTCCGCCACCAGCGCGTGCCCGCCGTGCAGCAGGATGTTCTCGGGCTTGATGTCGCGATGAATGACGCCGTGGGCGTGCGCGTACTCGAGGGCCTCGGCGACTTCGCGCGCAATCCGAAGGGCTTCCTCGACGGGGAGCTGCTTGGCGTGCGTCAGCCGGTCGCGGAGCGATCTCGCCCTCCACGTACGGCATCACGTAGTAGACGAGGCCGTCAGCCTCGCCCGAGTCGAACAGCGAGAGGATGTGCGGGTGCTGCAGGTTGGCGGTGGTCTTGATCTCGGCCAGGAACCGCTCGCCGCCCAGGATGGCGGAGAGCTCCGGGCCGCAGCACCTTGAGCGCGACCTTGCGGTCGTGCCGCACGTCGTGGGCGAGGTAGACGGTGGCCATGCCGCCGGCGCCCAGCTCGCGCTCGATGCGGTAGCGGTCGGCCAAGGCGGCCGCGAGGCGGTCGGCGGCGTTCACGCTCATCGCGCACCTCCGCCCGCGCCGCGCCGAACCTCGAGCGGCCAGTTGAGGACGAAGACCATGCTGGTCATCGCCCCCACGTCCACCATCGCGAAACGCCTGCCATCCGGGGAGACGTCCCAGTTGGCGTGGGGCTCCGCCGTGTCGAAGTCGGTGACGTCGAACAGCGGCGTGCGACCCGTCACGCTGAAGTCGGCGCCCGCGGCGACGTGGGCGGCGATCAGATACTGGGCGCCGTCCCTGACGCCCCGGTAGTAGAGGGTCCGCCCGTCGCGACTCCAGCGGGGCTCGGATCCGCCCCCCTCCGACACCAGGACCTTGCCACCGCCCCCGGCGAACGACCGCACGTAGATCTCCGGCCGGCCGGTCTCGTCGCTGGCATACGCGAGCCACCGGCCGTCCGGCGAGAGCGTCCCGGCCTCCTCGTCGAACGGTGTGGCCACGAGCGGCGTGACCGTGCGCGGCGTCGCGGCGGACAGGGACACGAGGTCGAATGGGCCGCTCCCGGACGCGCCGAGGATCGCGCCGTCCCTGGTCAGCTCGAGCGCCTGGGTGTCGTTCCCGGTATACACCGAGTCCGCGGCGCCGCCGCCGTCCGTGCGCCGCCGCCAGATGCCCGCGTCGTGCACGTAATAGACCCAGCGCCCGTCGCGCGACCACGCGGGATCGTGCCCGTCGTTCTCGAATGTCAGGCGGGACAGGGTGCGCTGGCGCAGGTCGAGCGTCCACACGTCGCGGGAGCCCTGCTGGAGGAAATCGATGAGCAGCCGCGACCCGTCGGGCGAGAAGCGCGGACTATGGAACCGGCGGCCCTGAGCTACGACCTCCCGATGCCCGGCAAGGTCGATCAGGACGAGGTTGAACGGCTGCTCCGGCAGGTACACCAGGGACCCCGCCTCGGATACCGCGACCTGGCCGCCGCCGCCGACCACCTGTCGCACGCCCTGGGCGAGGGTCACCGCCGAGCCGGTGATTCGGAGACGGCCGGCTTCGAACGGCGCCGCCTGGAGCACGCCGTCCGGGAGGGTCCATAGCAGGTTCCCCGCGGCGTACCAGGCGGCGGTCACCCCGGTCGCGAGGACCGCGGTCCGCCGGCCGCTGACGGCGTCCACGGCGACCACGGGCCCGAACGTCGTGCTCCCCCGCGCCGCGATGGCCAGTACCGTGCGCCCGTCGGGCAGCGTGGCCTGCGGGTACAGGTTGTGCTCACCCGCGGCGTTCGGCCGTGCGAGCGTCGTCACCCGCCCGTCGAGGGCGACGCGGACCAGGCTGCCGCCCGTGTCGGTCATCGCCAGCGCGGCGTTGCCCAGCCACACGAGGCCGCCGAGCGCCTGCACCGGGGCGGACATCGAAGCGGTGGTGGCGCCGGCGAAGGGAACCGGGACCACGCGCGCTCCCTCGGGTGTCATGTACGCCAGCTGCGAGCCGTCGGGCGAGAAGGCCGGATACGATCCGCTCTCGCTGCCGGGGATCGGCTGGAACGGCTCGAGCTGCCCCAGGCGCCGCGCGTAAAGCTGGATGCCGGCGCCGCCGCTCGCCCGGCCGACATAGATGAGCATGCCGCCGTCGGGCGAGAGGGCGAGGGCGTTGAGCGGCGCGCCGGTGAAGCCCTGCGCCGCGGGCACCGCCACCTCGAACCGCTCGACCGCGGCGGGCGGCGCCTTCGCCTTGGGGAGGAGCCGCCCGAGCGCGACGCCGGCCACGGCGAGCGCGCCGGCCGCGGCCCACGGCCTCCAATCGCGCCACCACGCTCGCGCGGCGCCAGCCGCGCCCGAGGGTGCGGCCGCCCGCGCACCCGCGACGGTGAAATGCGGGTCCTTCAGCGCCCCGGCGAATTCCGCCGCGGAGGCGAAGCGGTCCGCCGGCAGCCGCTCGAGCGCCTTCCCCACTGCCGCCGCCACGTTGGCCGGCACCGACTTCCGGAGGCTCGCGACCGGCTGCGCCTCCTCGGCGATGATCTTCATGATGATCTGTTGCGCCGAGCCGCCCACGTGTGGCGGCTGCCCCGTCAGCATCTCGTACAGCACACTCGCCAGCGAGTAGATGTCGCTCCGGCCCGTGATCTCCTTCTCGGCCGTCGCCTGCTCCGGACTCATGTAGTGCGGCGTCCCCAGGCTCATCCCCGTCTCGGTCATCCGCCCGCCCGCCGCCGCGCGACAGCGCCAGCGCGATGCCGAAGTCGGCCACCATCGGCCGGCCGTCGTGCAGCAGGATGTTCTCCGGCTTGATGTCGCGGTGGATCACGCCGTGCCGGTGCGCGTAGTCCAGGGCGTCGGCCACCTCGGTGGCGATGCGCACCGCCTCCTCGATGCCGAGCTGCGTCTCGCGATTCAGCTTGTCGCGGAGCGTCTCGCCCTCGACGTACGGCATGACGTAGTAGAGGAACCCGTCGGCGGTGCCCGAGTCGAACAGCGGCAGGATGTGTGGGTGCTGGAGGGCGGCGGTGGTCTTGATCTCGACCACGAAGCGGTCCGCGCCGAGCACGGCGGCCAGCTCGGGGCGCAGGACCTTGAGCGCGACGTGGCGGTCGTGCTTGACGTCGTGGGCGAGGTAGACCGTGGCCATGCCGCCCGCGCCCAGCTCGCGCTCGATGCGGTAGCGGTCGGCGAGAGCCGAGGCCAGTTTGTCCACGACCCCGGTCATTCGAGCCGGATCTCTCCGTGCATGGTGGCCCTCAGGGGCTCCGGACGGCCCCGTCAGCCGACGGAAGTACCGGGAGCGCCATTACCGCGTCAGACCATTGTGTATGGGAACGACAGGATTGTAGCGGCCCGCGGCGCGCAAGCAAGGGCGGAGGCCGCGCCCGGACACCCCTCTTGCGACCGGGACGCGCCGGGCGGTCAATTCCGGGGCCATGGAATTCCTGAACTTCTTCATCATCGTCTGCGCCGCCTGGCTCCTCTGGCGCCGGCCCGAGCGCGAGCGGCTGGCGTTCACGCTCCTCGTGATCGGCTGCTTCCTGATGGCGCTGTGCTTCTTCATCGGCAGCCACGGCTCCCTCGTCCCCGGCGTGAACCTGTGAGGCCGCTCACGGAGGATCGGCTGCGGACGGTGCTGGCCTGGGTCGTCATCGTGCTGATCGGTGGACCCGTGCTGGGCGCCGTGCTCCTCGGGGTGCTCCACGGCGATTCGCCCTGCATCCTGTGCTGGGCCGAGCGCACGGGCATGATCCTCATCGCCCTGACGGGGTTGTTCGTCGTCCGCTACGGGCCCCGCCCCCGCTACCTCGGCACGGCCATCCTGCTCGCCGTGTGGGGCGTCTACATGTCGCTGCGCCACTCCGGGCTGCACATGGCCCGCGACGTCGGCCAGGGCTTCAGCGCACCGATCCTCGGCGTGCACACCTACGTCTGGGCGCTGGTGATCTACGTGATCGCGCTGACGGTGATCGGCGTGCTGCTGCTGTTCGTCCACGAGATCTCGCCCGCCGAGGGCGCGCGCGAGCCGGGTAAGGTCGGCCGCTTCGCCACCGGCCTGTTCCTCGTCGTGGTCGCCGCCAACGCGCTCCAGGCGTTCGCCTCGACCGGCCCGCCGCCGTGGTTCGGCCAGGGCGACCCGGTGCGACTGTCCCTCAACCCGAAGCACTGGGTGTGGTCGTTCGAGGAGCTGGAGCCCTACTCCATCTCGCTCCGCGGCTCGTGGACGATTCCGCGGCCCGACGCGTCGGCCGTGGATGCCGATCCTGCACACGGGCCGCTTGCCGGGCTACCGACGCTCGCCGTCGCAGGCTGGGAGCGCATCGCCTCGCCGCTGAA
This sequence comes from uncultured Gemmatimonadales bacterium, assembly GCA_963718005.1. Classification (GTDB taxonomy): domain Bacteria; phylum Gemmatimonadota; class Gemmatimonadetes; order Gemmatimonadales; family JACORV01; genus Fen-1245. The sequence continues at coordinate 287,219 of CAVQXV010000003.1, read as the reverse complement.
CGGGTCCGTGAACGGTTTCGCGCGCGACTCGGCGACTGGCCGGTGCCTGGTAGTGACCGACCACTACGGCGTCTATCTGCTCGACAGCAATCTCGCGCGCGTCCGGCACCACGTGGTGATGGATCCCGGATTCAGCGTGGACCTGACGCCGCTCGCGGGCGCGGCGTTCCTCGGCGATACCCTGGCCGTGCTCTCGAACAACAAGAGCTGGGCGTTGCTGCTGCCGTCCGTGCCGGCGGCGTCCGACTCCGAATGGCGTCACTTCCTCTTTACCGACGGGCACGTGGGCGAGGTGGGGATCGGCCGCTTCCAGACCGTGCGCGCCCATCAGATGTACGTCCTCACACTCGCGTTCGACCCCGCGGCGCAGGAGTTGATCACGGTGAGCGTGCCCAACGCGCGGCACCATCAGCTCGTGGTGTCGCGGTTCGCGCGGGGCGACATGACGCTGTCGTCGGAGGCGGAGCCGCGGCTGAGCGCCGGGCTCCTGCTGCGTGGCACGGACCGGAGCCTCGCCGACTACCTGGTGACCGGCGCCGCGGTAGCCGGCGGAAAACTCTACGCGGTTAGCGCCGCGTACTCGACGCTGCTGGTGATGGACCTGCGGAGTGGAGTGGTGACCGCCGCCTACGCGGTCCCCGGTCTCTCGCATCCGGTCGGCCTCGCCGCGCGCGGTGCACAGTTGCTGGTGGCCCAGGCCGACGGCCGGATCGCCGTGCTCGCGCGACCCAACCCCTAGCCCCTACTGCACGAACCGAATCGGCTGCGACACCACCGGCCGGCCGCCCCGGGTCCGCAGCTCGAGCGTCGCCGCACCGGTATCAGCCGCCGTCACCCCGAAGTCATACGTCTCCCCGATGCTGACCAGTTGTTCGGCACGGCTCGGCGCCGCCTGCCACGGCGGGAGATCGTAGCCGTCCTTCGCCAGCGGCGTCCACCGCGCCGGCGTGCCGCCCCGCCGCAGCCAGAACGTCAGGCCCGGGCCGCCCATCGTGATGTTCATCAGTCGGAAGCGATACCGCGTCCCGGCCTTCAGCGTGAGCGGGGCCGGCGAGCGGGTGCCGTTCAGCTCCGGTCCGTAGTCCGGCCCGTCGCCCGTGATGAAGACCAAGTCCCGGCCCGGATTCCACGTCTGGCCGGAATCGAGGACGATCAGCGGCCCGTAGAGCCCGTGGCTCTGCTGCCGGATGTCGTTGATGTGGGTGTGGTACATGAAGCTGCCTGCCCTGGGCGGCGTGACCAGCACCGCGAGGGAGTCTCCCGGCATGATCGGCGGCTCCATCGCGCCCGGTGTACCGCTCACGCCCGCGACGCCGTCCACGCCGCTCTCGATCTCGAGCCCGTGCCAGTGAACCTGCGTCATCTCCGCCGTCCGATTGACGATCCAGATCGCCGTCGGCTCGCCCTTGTGCAGCACGATCGCCGGGCCCGGCACGACGAGCGCGTCGGGCGCGGGGTCGCCGCCCTCCTCGAGCGCGTAGCCGAAGCGGCGCGTCGAATCGCCGGGCGCGGAATCGGAGCGCACCAGGAGCCGCAGCGTCCGACGCGAGCCGGCATAGGGCTTCCAGCCCCGCGGCGGCCGGACGTAAATGCCGAGGACGAGTCCGCCCATCCCGAAGCGCGCATGGTCAGCCATCGGCACATGCGGGTAGCCGTTGAGGACGTGGCCCAGTCGCTCATCCAGCCGCTCCGCGTCCCGGGGAAGCTCGAGGTTGGGCAGCACGTGCCAGTTGAGGTGGCAGTGGAAGATCCACCCGCCGGGGCGGTCCGGACTCCACGCCATGTCCATCGTGGTGCCGTCCCACATCGGCTCGGTCACGTCCATCCGGTGCTGCGCGGGCCAGTAGATGGTGTCCTGCTGGAGATCGCCGCGCGCGTCCACGCGATAGAAGAATCCGTGGAGGTGGAGTGGGTGGACGTCGTTGCTGGCGTTGATGATCCGCCAGCGCACCGAGTCGCCGAGGTCGTACGTCAGGCGCTCGGTGTAGGGCCAGGGGCGGCCGTTGAAGGTGAAGATCTCGTATGCGGTGATCGCGTCGTCGGAGGTGTCCCCGACGGGAATCCACCGCTCGATCACGAATACTCGGTCCGGCTTCGGCGCCGCGCCGGCTGGGTCCACGATCAGCGCGCCGTCGAGGTGCGCGTCGTCGTACGCCCGGTTCTCGAAGCCCTCGCCGTGCAGGCTCGCCCAGTAGTAGTAGGTGCCGGCCGCGTCGACCCTGAAGCGGGTCTCGCGCGTCGCCCCGGGCGGGACTACCAGCGTGTCCATGACGGCCACCCGGTGCGCCGCGAGGCCGTGCACGACGAGCGTCGAGTCAGTGCGGTTCGTGACGCGCGCGACGATCTCGGTGCCCTCGCGCACCCGGAGCAGCGGCCCCGGATCCTGGAGCGGCTTTCCGACTTCACCGAAGGCGTAGATCGGCACGCCGGCGCTGTCGGCGCCGAACGGGCGCCACTCTCCCCGCCGGGCCTCGAGGGCGACGGTGAGGACGCCGTGCGCGAGTCGCCCCGCAGCCACGCGGTTGTCGTTGAAGTGGATGACCGGCCCCGAGGGAGCGGACGGTACACGAGGACCGGCCAGGCCGAGCAGGCCTGGCATCAACCAGGGCAGCAGTCGCATGGGGATCGCGTTGGAGGAGCGCGCAACATACGGCGGCGCGCCCGACAGTCAAGGCACGCCGCGGTGACCTTCGTCCAACCTTGCCACGGCGCTCAGCGCGCGCTCGACTCGTGCTGGTAGGCGACGCGCCATCCCTCGGGTCGCTTCTGCCAGACCATCGTCACCGCGATCGTGCGGCTCGTCACCCGGCCGTCGGCGCCGGCGCGCTCCGCCGTCAGCGGCTGCGTGACGACCACAGCCCCGGAGTCGAGCACCAGGAAGGCCGGGGGCGCCGCGCGGCGGTAGACCACGTCGCTCCGGCCGTTCTGCCACCACTGGAGTTGGAGCGCGCGCACCGCCGGGTAGCCGAGGGTCACTTCGCCGTTGAAGACCTGCACCAGCGTCGAATCGTGCACGAACGTCTTCAGGAAGCGGTCGGCGTCGTGGGCGTTCGCCGCCACCACCTGGCTGTCGAGCAGCGGGGCGATCTGCTCCGCCGGCGAGGGAGCCGTCTGCGCCGCGGCACCGCGCGCCGCGAGCCCGAGGAGGACGGCGCCCACGAGCGTCGCCCATCGTCGACCGCCGGCCCGCTCCCGCCCCTCGGCCTCGCCCCTCACCGCGGCAGGACCCGGTACAGCGACTGCATCCCCATGAGCAGGTGCGGCCCATTGTGGCAGTGGAACAGCCAGGTGCCGGGATTATCGGGCACCATGTCCGCCGTCACCATCCCCATCGGCAGCAGCGCCGTCACGTCGGTGCGCATGCGGTTGACGAGCACCGTGTTGCCGTGCCAGTGCGGCGAGTGGATCTCGAAGCCCGTGGTCGCCATCAGGTACCAGCGCACCCGATCGCCCACCTTCATCGTCAGGCCCGGGAGGTGGCCGTAGAGGTACCCGTTCATGGACTCCTTGAAATTGCCCTCGGGGTGCGGAATGCCCGCGTCCTCACCGAAGGGACTCTTCACGATCTTCTCCTGCGGCGCGTAGCGGCGGATGTTCTCGCCCAGGTACCAGCTCTGGCTCTCGTCGAACTCGGCGAACGCGACGACGAACTCCCGGTCCACGTCCTTCGGCGTGCCGTCGGCGCGCGCCATGTTCCGCGCGGTGACGATGATCGGCCCCACGAGGCCGGCGTCCACGTCGCGCTCGTCGTTGCTGTGCGAGTGGTACATCCACATGATCGAGCTGCCGTCGCCCGGGCCCGGGCCCGCGCGCTCCGGCACGGGCCAGACGTACGTGTGCGTACCGCCGGGCGGCACCGCGTCGTCGGCCTTGTCGGCGCCGGACGTCGAGTCGGCGTAGGGCGATCCCTCGGACGACTTCAGATAGAACACGCCGTGCGGGTGCATGCTCGCCGGATGCGGCGTGTTGTTCCGGAATACGACGCGGATCGTGTCGCCCACCACCGCGCGGAGCAGCGGGCCCAAAATGCCGAGGTGCTCCCAGGCGGCGGCGCGCGGCTTGAGCGTCGTGAACGTGGAATCGGTGTATTCGCGGTAGATCGCCTTCAGGTACCGGTGCCCGACGTTGACCGAGTCGTTGCCGACGAGCATGCGTGCGACGCTGTCGTAGGGCTGGCCCGTGATCAGGTTGATTTCCGGGCCGGGCGCGTAGTCCCACACGACGGTATCGGCCGCGACGTAGTAGGTACGGGCACGAGGGGGCGGCGGGCTGCCCGCGTCCCGGTGGCCGGGCCCGGTGGCAAGGGACAAGACGGCGCCGGCGCAGGCCAGTCGGATGATTCCGATCATCGGTCCGTTCTCCTGTTGAGCGATAGCCCACGAGGCCCCTCGGCTCGCACGAAGCGGGCAGCCTGTGGTGACACCAATTGCGTGATTCGTGGGGAGTCCGGGCGACAAGATAGACGACACTGTCTGTTTGGAATAGGGCAAGGCCTTCGGGAGGGCTTGCGAAGCCGCTTTAGCCCCCCAACCCTAACCTCTCACCCCCGTGGGTCTTGCGGGCCGAGGGGCCAACCCACATTTTGGCTGTCCGCGCCGAAAGCCGTGACACGATGAAACGCGATGAATTGCCTACTCCGTTTCTGGCGGCGCTCACGACGGCGCCGTCGGCGGAGACGGCGAAGCGTCTGGTCCGGACGCTGGTCGAGCGGCGGCTCGTTGCTTGCGGGACGGTATTGCCGGGGGCGAGCTCCACCTACTGGTGGCACGGCGCGGTGACGGAGGAGGAAGAAGTGGTCGTCGTGCTCAAGACGACGACGGCCCGATGGGCGGCGCTGGCCGCGGCGCTGCCGGCACTGCATCCGTACGAGGTACCGGAGCTCGTCGCCCTCCCGATCGTGGGCGGCTACCGGCCCTACCTCGACTGGTTGCGCGCGGAGACGGCAGCGGGAGCAGGCAAGGCGAAGGCGCGCCGCCAGGCGCGGTCCGGGAAGCGCAAGCGTAAGGAGTGAGGACATGGGTCGCTCGAGGCGGCGCCTGCGATTCGGGGGGAACGGCAATGGTCATTCGGCCGAGCTGGCGAGGCTCATCGAGACGCTCTCGCCGGTGTACGTCCCAGTGGTGAGCGAACGGCCCCCGGTGGAGGCGCCGGTGCTCGAGCTGGAAGGCCTGGATCCCTGGACCGAGATTCGCGGCCCCGCGCTCGCGCTCGACGACGACGAGCAGACGGACGGCGCCGTGGCCACGTGCGATGATCCCGCCCAGCTCGTGCTGGAGCCGGCCGAGAACGCCGAGGCGGCCGACGCCGCGCGGACGGCCCCTCGGCGGAGCCGGCGGCGGAGGGCCTCGCGGAGGTGGCCGTGGCGGCGGACGGCGCGAGCGCCGCCTTGGCCGACGCGCCCGCGGCCGGGCTGGTCGCGGCCGAGCCGGTGGCGGCCGAGCCCGAGCCCCCGCCCCCGCCCGCGCCGGATCCCATCGAGATCCTGTACGGCGAGGCGCGCGCCGCGGCGGAAGCCGGGCACTGCGACGAGGCGAAGCGGCTCTACCGGCAGATCCTGACGTCCCAGGCTGCGCACGTGCGGGCCCGCAACAACCTCGCGCTGCTGCTGGATGCGGAGGGCAACCACCAGGGCGCGCTGGTCGAGTTCGACCGCGCCCTCGGCGTGGACCCCGAGAACGGCGCGCTGCTCGTCAATCGCGGCGCCCTGCTGGGCGCGATGGGGCGCTACGCCGCCGCCGAGCGCGACCTCAAGAAGGTGCTGCGGGTCGAGCCGGCCAATGCCGAGGCGCTCTTCCACCTCGGCGTCGTGATGACCAAGAAGGGACTGTGGGGCGAGGCCATCCCGAACCTGCGCCGGGCCGTGGAGTTGGAGCCGGAGCGGGGCGCCGCCTTCTACTGGCTCGGCGAGGCCTTGAATCACGTGGACGACCTGGGCGGGGCGCTGGCCAGTTACCAGCGGGCGGCCGAGCTGCAGCCCGGCAACCCTCGCGCCCTCTACGGCCTGGGCATCATCTACGACCGGCTCGCCCGGCCCGACGACGCCGCGCACATGTACCGCCGCGCTCGGGAGGCCGGCCGACGGTAATCCGCGTGGTGGTGGGCGACCTGGCGTCCGTCGCGGCGGACGCGGTGGTTCGCCCCGCGAACGGCAACCTCGAAACGATCACTCCGGCCCTGCGCCGCCTCGAGCTGGCAGCAGGGCCGAGTTTTCGCCGGTTCTGCCACGCGGAGCGCGAGCTCGGCGTCGGCGCCGCGGTGGTGACCACGGCCGGCGACCTCGCGGTCGAGCTGGTCGTGCACGCCGTGATCATGACGCGCCTGGAGCCGGTGACCAGGGCCGGCGTGCGACGCGCCGCCGAGGCCGCCCTGCGACAGGCCGCGCAGTGGCACATCGCGACGCTGGCCCTGCCGCCGCTCGGCACCGGCGCCGGGCAGCTCGCCACCGAAGACGCGGCGGCCGCCGTGCTCGACGCGGTGTGGGAGCACGGCCGCGTGGCCGAACACCCGTCCACCGTCGTCGTCGTGGTCGAAACCGACGCGGAGCGCGAGATCTTCGAGTCCGCGCTCGCGGGGGGTGGTCCTTCCTGAACCGCAAACTGCTGGCCGCGGCGATCATCGTCGCGTGGGTCCTGGGGCTCGGGCTCCTCGTGCACCGCGAGTACTTCAAGCCCAGCGCCGTGAGGCTCGAGGAGGCCGCGCTGACCGTCGGGCCCGGGGCGTCGTTCTACGCCATCACCATGGGCGCCGGCCCCATCGGCTACGCCTCCAGCGCGGTGGACACGACCCCGGAGGGCCTGCGCGTACGCAACCTGATGGTCGTGGACGTCGGGGCCGAGGGGAAGGTGCAGCGCACCGAAATCACGACCGCGACGCACCTCACGCGCGACCTCCAGCTGAGGGACTTCGTCACCACCATCGACGCGCCCGGCGGGGCCTACCGGGTCCGGGGCCTCGTGGACGGCGACACGGCGCTGAACCTCTCGGTCGAGGGCGGCCCGGGCCCCGCGCAGACGATGCGCATCGGCTTCAGTCAGGCCGTCGTCCTCCAATCGGTGCTGCCGCTGCAGCTCGCCTTCGCGCACCGCCTCGCGCCGGGCAACGCGTACACGGTCCGGGTGCTCGACCCGCGGTGGATGGAGGAGCGCGACGTGGCGGTGCGCGTCCTCGCCGAGAGCACGCTGGTCGTGCCCGACAGCGCGAGGTTCGACACGGCCGCGAGCCGCTGGGTGGTGGCGCACGAGGATACGCTGCGGGCCTTCAAGGTGACCGAGGTGTCGAACGAAGCGGCCACCGAGTCGTGGATCGACCGGCAGGGCCGCGTGGTGAGCCAGCTCCTGCCGGCCGGCTTCCGCCTGGAGCGCCAGGCGTTCGAGATGGCCGTGGAGAACTGGCGTCGCGGCGCCGCGACGCGCGTGGCGGCGGGCGAGGGCGCCGGCGGCAACGTGGTCGCCACCACGGCCCTCGCGGCCGGCGTGCCGCTCGCGCCCGAGCCGTTGAGCGAGTTGCGGGTCGCGCTCGGCAACCTGCCGGCGACCGGCGCCGCGTTGTCGGGCGGGCGCCAGTCGCTCAGCGGCGACACGCTCGAGGTCCGGCGGGAGACCGGCGTCGGCGACTCGCTGGGACCCCGGCCGCCGCTCTACGCGAGCAAGCTGCCGGTGCTCGACGCCGCCCTCGCGCCCGACCTCCAGCCCGCGCCGCTGATGCCATCCGGCGACCCGCGCATCCAGGCCCAGGCGCGGCAGATCATCGGCCGGGAGCGGCGGGCGGGCCCGGTGGCGCAGCTGCTCGAGCAGTGGGTGCACGAGCGCGTCAAGCCGGAGGTCGCGACCGGCGTGCCGAGCGCGGTGCGGGTCCTCGAGGATCAGCGCGGCGACTGCAACGAGCACACGGTGCTGTACGTGGCGCTGGCGCGGGCCGTGGGCCTGCCGGCCCGCACCGCCGCCGGCCTGGTGTACCTGCGCGGGCGCTTCTACTACCACGCCTGGCCGGAGGTGTGGCTCGGCCAGTGGGTGGCGGTGGACCCGACGTTGGGACAGTTTCCAGCCGACGCCTCACACCTGCGGTTCGTCATCGGCGGCCTGGCGCGCCAGGTCGAGCTGCTGCGCCTGATCGGGCGCGTCACGGTCACCGTGATCGGGAGCCAGGGCCAGCCCAAGTGATCCGCCTCGAGGACCTCACCAAGGACTACGGCTCGTTCCGCGCCGTGGACCACGTCACGCTCCACGTGCCGAAGGGCGCGCTGTACGGCTTCCTCGGCCCCAACGGCGCGGGCAAGACCACCACGCTGCGGATGATCGCCGGCATCCTGCGGCCCACCACGGGCCGCGGTGCTGATCGGCGACGACGACGTGATCAAGAAGCCGCTGGCCGCGAAGGCGCGGCTCGGCTTCATCCCCGACCGGCCGTTCGTCTACGAGAAGCTCACCGGCGCCGAGTTCCTGCGCTTCGTGGCGGGCCTCTACGGCCAGGACGGGCAGCTGGTGGAGCGGCGGGTGGACGAGCTGCTGGAGATCTTCGAGCTGTCGGCCTGGAAGAACGAGCTGGTCGAGTCGTACTCGCACGGCATGCGCCAGAAGCTGATCATCTCCTCGGCGCTGATCCACCGGCCCGAGGTGATCGTGGTGGACGAGCCGATGGTGGGGCTCGACCCGCGGGCCGCGCGGCTCCTCAAGGACCTGTTCCGCGGGTTCGTGCAGCGCGGCGGCACGGTGCTGATGAGCACCCACACGCTCGAGATCGCCGAGGCGCTGTGCGACCGCATCGCCATCATCCAGGGCGGCAAGATCGTCGCCGCGGGGACGATGGCCGAGCTGCGGGCGCAGACGGCGTCGGGCAACATCGGGCTCGAGGACCTGTTCCTGCGCCTGACGGGCGGGGCCGCGGCCAAGGAGCTGGCGGCGGTGCTGGAGGACCGTCCCTGAAGCAGCCCACGCTGGTGCACGTGCTCCAGCCCAAGTGGCGCACGGCACTCACGCGGGCGCGGCAGGACCGCGCCAGCGGCGGCACCGGCAAGTTCGTCGTGCTGGCGGTGGTGGGCCTGGCGTTCTGGCTGGCGGTGTTCGGCGTGCTGTTCCGGGTGCTGCGCTACTTCCGCGACGTGCAGGAGATCGGCACCCTGCTGGCCGGCAAGCTGCTGTCGCTGACGCTGCTCTCGTTCGTTTCGGTGCTGCTGCTTTCCAACGTCATCACGGCGCTGTCGTCGTTCTTCCTCGCCAAGGACCTCGACCTGCTGGTCAGCTCGCCGGTGGACCAGGCTGCGGCTCTACCTCGCCAAGCTCGGCGAGACGCTGCTGCACTCCTCGTGGATGGTCGCGCTGATGGCGGTGCCGATCTTCACGGCCTACGGCATCGTGTACCGGGGCGGGCTGCTGTTCCCGTTCGTGGCGGCGGGCGCCTTCCTGCCCTTCCTGGTGCTGCCGGCGGTGCTGGGCTCGGCCGCGACGCTGATCCTGGTCAACGTCTTCCCGGCGCGGCGCACGCGCGACCTGCTCTCGATCATCGCGCTGGCCGCGGCGGCGGGCGTCATCCTGCTGTTCCGCATGATCCGGCCCGAGCAGCTGGCGCGGCCCGAGGGCTTCAGGAACCTGCTCGACTTCATCACCGTGCTGCGCGCGCCCACGAGCCCGCTCCTGCCGAGCGACTGGGTCACCAAGGCGGTGATGGGCTATCTCGGCGGGCGGATGGACTGGCTGCCGCTCTACCTGCTGTGGTCCACGGCGGGCGCGGCGGTGGTGCTCGGCGCGTGGCTGCACGGCCGGCTCTATCACACCGGCTTCACGCGGGCGCAGGAGGGGGCGGAGCGGTTCGTGCGCGGCGGCGTGTGGGGCCGGGCGCTGGGGAGGCATGCTCAAGCCGCTCGGCGCGGCGCGGCGCGAGTTCGTGCTCAAGGACCTGCGGCTCTTCTTCCGCGACACCACGCAGTGGAGCCAGCTCATCCTGCTGGCGGCGCTGCTGCTGGTCTACGTGATCAACATCCGGGCGCTGCCGCTGTTCCGGGGCGAGCAGGTGCCGTTCTACCTCGTCTCGATCGTGTCGTTCCTGAACCTCGGCCTGGCGGGCTTCGTGCTCGCGTCCATCGCGGCGCGGTTCATCTTCCCGGCGGTGAGCCTCGAGGGGCGGCAGATGTGGCTGCTGCGCTCGAGCCCGCTGGAGCTCCGGGCGCTGCTGTGGTCGAAGTACTGGGTGGGGACGATCCCGCTGCTGGTGCTGGCGCTGGCCATCACGATCCTCACCAACGTCATCCTCAAGGCGACGCCGTTCATGATGGCGGTGGGCGTCGGGACGATCATCCTGCTGACGCTGGCGATCAGCGCGCATGGCGCTGGCGTTCGGGGCGGTGTATCCGCAGTTCGAGACCGAGAACGCGGCGCAGATCCCCACCAGCTTCGGCGGCCTGGTGTTCATGATGGCGACGGTGGCGCTGCTGGCCCTGGTGATCGTGATCGAGTCGGTGCCGGTGTACCGCTACCTGCGCACCGCCTTCGACCAGGAGCCGCTCAAGGTCTCGCCGGTGATGGTGCTGGCGTTCCTGCTCGTGATCGCGGTGTGCGTCACGGCAACGGTGGTGCCGCTCCGGGTGGCGCTCAAGCGGATCGAGCAGTTCGAGTTCTGAGGCGACCGACCCCACGCTCGAAGCGGGTGGCTTGCCGAGCGCGCTGGCGCCGCCGCGGTTACATTAGCTGCTCACCACAAGACAATGAGGGACCTATGGGCGCCCGCGCCGACGCACTCGCGGACCGCATCGAACAAGGAGCGACCGCGCTCGCCAGCTTCGCCGAAGGCCTGTCCGACGGGGAGTGGCGCGCGGCGGTCCCACCCGACGGCCGGCAGGCGGGCGTGATGATCCATCACGTCGCCAGCATGTACCCCATCGAGCTGGACCTGGCCCGGACGCTCGCGAAGGGGCAAGGCCGTCACCGGCCTCGGCTGGACGGACGTGGCCAAGCTGAACGCCGGGCACGCGCACGATCACGCCGCCGTCGGCAAGCGGGAGACCGTGGAGCTGCTGCGCCGCAACGCCCGCGCGGCGGCGGAAGCGGTCCGGTCGTTCACCGACCAGGAGCTGGACCGCGCGGCCCCGCTGTCGCTCGAGGCCGACGCTCCCCTGACGGCGCAGTTCTTCATCGAGCACCACCCCTTGCGTCACTCGTTCCACCACCTCGCGAAGATCCGGGCGGCGCTGCGCCGCTAGTGCCGCGCCGCTGCCGCCGCACATGACCGGCGCCGGAGCGATCGGACCGTCGCTGCCGGCCCGCTTCACCCTGGAGCGCGAGCTGGGGCGCGGCGGGATGGGCACGGTGTACCTCGCCCGGGACGGGATCCTGGGCCGCGCCGTCGCGATCAAGGTGCTGACGCCGGAGCTGTCGCGCGCCCTCGGGGCCGAGCGCTTCGCGCGGGAGGTCCGGCTGACGGCCCAGCTGGTGCATCCCAACATCGTCCCGCTGTTCGACTCCGGGGAATCCGACGGCTGGCTGTATTACGTGATGCCGTTCATCGACGGCGCGACGCTGCGCGCCCACCTGGACGGCGGCCGGCCGGTCGCGACCAAGGACGTCATGCGGATCGTCGCGGACACGGCGGAGGCGCTGGCCTACGCGCACGCCATGGGCATCGTGCACCGCGACGTGAAGCCCGAGAACATCTTCTGGTACGGCGGGCGGGCGTTGCTGGCGGATTTCGGCATCGCCGCCGGCGAGCAGGCGGCGCCCGGCGGAGCCTCGCTGACGGCGACCGGCATGATCATCGGCACCGTCGCCTACATGAGTCCCGAGCAGGCCTCGAGCCAGCGCGATCTCGACGGGCGGGCCGACCTCTACAGCCTGGGGTGCGTCGCCTACGAGTTGCTCGCCGGCCGGCCGCCCTTCGTGCGGCCTTCCGCCGTCGCGACGCTCGCCGCCCACTTCGCCGACCCCGTCGAGCCCGTGTGCGACTGCCGGCCCGACGTCGATCCCGCGCTCGCGGCCCTCGTCGAGCGGCTCCTGGCCAAGGACCGCGACCAGCGCCCGGCCGACGCGGCCGCCGTGCTCAACGCGCTCCGGCCGCTCGAGTCCGCCGCTGGCCCCAAACACGTCTCCGCGACGCGCAAGTCCGGACAGCACGACGTGACCGCCGACCCGCCCGAAATCCAGGGTCTCGTGGCCAAGGCGCGAGAGCTGTACACCCACTCGACGCAGGGGGGCGAAGGCGCACAGGAGAAGCTGCTCATGGGCCGCGTGTACGCCGAGAAGGCCGTGGCCAAGGCGCCGGGCAGCGCCCCGGCGCTCACCGCGCTGGCGAACCTGTGCCTGGTCCTGGGGGTGCGCGGCTTCGCCGACCGGGACGAGGTCGTGCCCAAGGCGCGGGAGCTGCGCCTGCGCGCGCTCGCCATCGACGATACCCTGGGCGCGGTGCACATGGCCCTCGGCACGAACTTCCTATACTGGGAAGACGACTTCGAAATGGCCGGCTCGGAGCTGTCCCTCAGCGTCGAGCTGGATCCGGACGACCCCGACGCGCATCGGATGTACGGAGCGTGGCTGCGGATCGCGGGGCGCCCGCTCGAAGCGCTGGACCACATGCGCTCGGCCGTGCAGCTCGCGCCGAAAGCCGCGTTCATGTACGTCGGCCTCGCCGACGTGCTGATGGCCCTGGGCCGCTACGACGAGGCGATCGCGCCACTGCGCCAGGCGCTGCGCCTGCACGCGCGCTACGACGCGGCACTCGAGCGGCTGGAGATGAGCTGCCACCGCGCGGGCCGCCACGACGAGGCCCTCGACGCCCGCCGCCAGCTGCTCGGCATCCGCCGCGAAACCGACCGGATCGCCGCCGTCGCGGAGGACGCCGCGCAGCACGGCTGGCTCGTCGCGCGCGAACGGGACCTGCGGCGCGAGCTGGCCGCGCTGGAGCTTCAGGCCGAGCGGGATGGCCCATTCGCCGAGACCAGCAGCACGCGCCTGGCAGGGGACAAGATCATCATCGTGCTGGCGGAGCTGGGTGAGTGGACCCAGGCCATGGATTGGGTGGAGCGCGCGTACCATCACCGGCCCGGCCGGCTCCGCCGCGTGTTGAACGACCTGCCCTACGACCACCACGGGCTGGCCCGCGACCCGAGATATGCGCGCCTGCTGCGCACGGCCGGCATCGAAGAACAGCTGAACTGAACCGGCGGGCCCTCGACCCGGCCGGCGGCGCGATGCAGGCCCCGGTCAGGCGCCGCCTTCGGCCGCGTACGCCATGCGAACCGTCGGGTGACCGACGAGCGTCTGGTACACCACGCAATAGCGCTCCGTCAGCTCCAGCAGCTTGCGCTTCTCCGGCTCGGCGGCGTCGGTATCGAGCGTGATGTTCAGGCGGATGTCGCGGAATCCTACCGGAGCCTCCTTGGCAACGCCCAGCGTGCCGCGGAAATCCAGGTCGCCCTCGGCCGTGAGGGTCCCGCCGCGGACGACCAGCCCCATGGACGTGGCGACCGCGCCGAGCGTGACGCCGGCGCACGCCACCAGCGCCTGCAGCAGCATGTCCCCCGAGCACGCCGCGAGGCCGGTGCCTCCCGTCGCCTGATGAAGGCCCGCCCTGACGAGCGCGCGCCCTGTCTCGACGTTGCAGGAGACGTCTTCGCCGAGGTTGCCGGTGGCCCGCAGGGTGACCACGGCCGCCGCCGGGTCGCTCCGGTATTTCTCCTTCAACGGCGACTGCACTGCGCGCAGTTGCTCGCGATCCATGGTCCCCCTCACGGCCGTACTTGGTGTGGCGAATGCGTGCAGTCTAACACGTGGTCGAACTCAACTGGGAGAGACCGACCCCGGCCGCGCGGCGGTTCCGGGCCGGCCGCCGCGTTGCTCGGGGAGCGGCCAGGCTGCATACTGGAAGGCGCCCCGCAGCCGTCCACCTCGGCGGAGCGAAAGAAGGCGGCGTCCGTGCCCGCGGCTCCCGATCCCCTCTTCCTGGCCTTCCAGTCCGCCGTCGCCGGCCGCTACTCCCTCGACCGGGAGTTGGGGCGCGGCGGGATGGGCGTCGTCTATCTCGCCAACGAGGTGGACCTCGACCGGCCGGTCGCCATCAAGCTGCTCCCGCCCGAGCGCGCGGCCAACCAACGGCTGAAGGCGCGCTTCCTCCAGGAGGCGCGCACCTCCGCGAAGTTGTCGCACCCCAACATCATCCCGATCCACGCGGTGGACGAAGTCGGAGACTTCGTCTTCTTCGCGATGGCGTACGTGGACGGCGAGACCTTGTCCGAGCGGGTTCGGACTCGCGGGCCGCTGCCGCCGTCGGAAGCGGCGCGCGTCCTTCGCGAGGTGGCGTGGGCGCTCGCGCACGCGCACGCGCACGGGGTGGTGCACCGGGACGTGAAGCCCGACAACATCCTCCTGGAGCACGGTTCGGGGCGGGCCCTGGTCGCGGACTTCGGCATCGCGGCCGCCGAGGAGAGCAACGCCGGCGAGATCTCGGGCACCCCCGAGTTCATGAGTCCGGAACAGGCGCTGGGCAAGCCGGTGGACGCGCGCAGCGACCTCTACGCCTTCGGCGTGACGGCGTACTACGCGATTTCCGGGAAGCTCCCCTTCCACGGGCGCACCGCGACCGAGGTGCTGGCCAAGCAGGTCAACGCGCTCGCCACGCCGCTCGCCACCGCCGCCGGGGCCCTGCCGAGGAAGCTGGCGCAGACGGTGGAGCGCTGCATGGCGAAGCGGCCGTCACACCGGCCCAAGAGCGCCGAGGCCGTCGCCGAGGAGTTCGGGGCGGCGCTGGAGCAGCGGCGCGAGCTGCCCGTCGCGTTGCGGGCCTTCGTCAAGCGCAGCGCCCGCCTCGACGGGCCCGGGGTGCTCGTCTATCCGCTGGTGCTTGGCGGGGGCGCCACGCTTCTCGCCTCCGTGCTGCACTCCTCGGCCGCCGCCCTCGGCGCCTTCTTCGGCGGGATGACGGTCGTGCCGCTCGGCGTGCTGGTGAATCGCGCGCGCCGGCTCCTGAAGCTCGGGTTCGGGCACGCGGACCTCGAGCCCGCGTTCAAGGCGGAGATCGAACGCGGGCGCGAGGAGCGCGCGCTGGACGCCGGCGTCGGCCCGTCGCTCGGCGAGCGCGTGCTGCGCGCGGGTTCCGTCGTCGGCTGGTTCACCTTCGCGGTGGGCCTGGCGTTCGGCATCAACGAGGCATGGCAGTTCTCACCCACGGCGCTCGCCATGATGTCGCTTCGGCGCGATCGCCGGGTTCGGCGGCGTGCTCGGCAACCTCATCCTCCTCCAGCAGCGCCGGGACGTGGACGCCGAATTCTATGCGCGCCTGTGGACCGGCCCGCTCGGAAGCCTGCTGTTCCGCGCGGCGCGTCTCGTGACGCGGCAGCGGATGCTCGCCGCGTCCGTGACCCATCGCCCCACGGAAATCTCGGTCGGGATGGCCGCGGAGCAGCTCTTCGAAGACCTGCCCAAGGAGGCGCGGCAGCATCTCGGCGACCTCCCGGACGTCATCCACCGGCTGGAGGCCGACGCCCAGCGGCTGCGGAAGCGGCACGAGGCGCTCGCGGAGGCCGCGGCCGGCGCCGGAAGCGGCGGGGGTGAGACGGGCGACGGCGAGACGACCAGCACCGCGTTGATCGCCGGCCGGCACGACGAGGCCCTGGACGCGGTGCAGAGCGAGCGGGATGCCGTGCGCGCTCGGCTGGCGCGCACCGTGGCCGCGCTCGAGACCATCCGCTTGAGCCTGCTCCGTCTGCACGCCGGCTCCGGCACCGTGGAGAGCGTCACGACGGACCTCGGCCTCGCCTTCGAGGCCGCGAAGGACGTGGACGGCCTGCTCGCGGCGCGCCGCGCGGTGGACGCCGCACTGAAGGACCCGCCGACGCCGTAGTTACCGCCATCCTTACGTAGGCTCGCTATCTTGTCCGCCATGCCCGCCGGAAACCGGCAGCCGCCACGCATCTGGCCCCTGGTCTCGGCCGCCTGGATCGGCCCGGCGATCCTCGCGGGCTTCCAGGCGTACGTACAGGCGCGGTTGGCGAACGAGCCGCCTTCGTGGCCCCAGATCGCGTGGCAAGGCGCCGACTGGCTCATCTACGCCCTGCTGACGCCGGCGGTGTTCTGGCTGGCGCGCCGCTACCCGCTCCGCCTGAGCGCGCGGCGCGTTGGCCTGCACCTCGCCGCCGCCGTCCTCCTCTGCGCCGCCTGGTCGTCCGCCGGCATCGCGCTCAGCCTGCTCCTGCTCCACGCCACGCCGTACGGCGCGAACCTGGCGGGTTGGTTCCTGACGTCCCTGCCGTTCGGCGTCGCGGTCTACTTCGCCGTGCTCGGCGTCGAGCACGCGACGTTCTACTTCGCCGAGGCCCGGCGCCGCGAGACGCAGGCCGCGCGCCTCTCGGCGCAGCTCGCCGACGCGCGGCTCGGCGCCCTGCGCATGCAGCTGCAGCCGCACTTCCTCCTCAACAGCCTGAACGCCGTCACCGTGATCGTCCGCGACCGCGACACGGCGACGGCCACCCGGATGCTCGAGCACCTGGGCGAGATCCTCCGCCGGGTGGTGCGCACCGACCGGCCGCCCGAGGCGCCCCTGGCCGAGGAGCTGGATTTCGTGCACCAGATCCTGGCCATCGAGGAGATCCGCTTCGCGGACCGGTTGCGCCCGGTCATCGCCGTGGAAGCCGCGCTGCTCGGCGCCGTTGTGCCTGAGTTCGTCCTCCAGCCGCTGGTCGAGAACGCCCTGCGCCACGGACTCGCGCGGCGCACGGGCGCGACCCAGCTCACGATCGCGGCGCGCCGCGAGGGAGACGACCTCGTACTCGCCGTCACCGACGAGGGCGAGGCGCCGGAGGGCCCGGCCGACACAGGCACGGGCGTCGGTCTCGCCAACACGCGCGAGCGGCTCGCGACGCTGTACGGCGACCGCGCGCAACTCACGATCGCCCCCACGGCGACCGGCGGCACCGCCGCGACCATCCGCCTGCCCTACCGCGAGGCCCCGCGCGGCTCCGAGCCGGCCCGTGGCTGAGATCCGCGCGCTGATCGTGGACGACGAGCCGCTGGCGCGCCGCGGGGTGCGCCAGTTGCTGGCGCCGCACCGCGACATCGTGGTGGTGGGCGAATGCCGCGACGGGAAAGAAGCCCTGCGCGCCCTGGCCACCCTCGCGCCCGACCTCGTCTTCCTCGACGTCCAGATGCCAGGTCTCGGCGCGCTCGACGTGATCCGGATCCACGGCGCCGAGCACATGCCAGCCACCGTCTTCGTCACCGCGCACGACGAGTACGCCGTCCGGGCCTTCGAGGCCCAGGCGCTCGATTACCTCGTGAAGCCGCTGAACGAGTCGCGTTTCCGCGCCACCATCAAGCGCGTCCGCGAGCGCATCCGGCAGTCGCGCGCCACCCGGCTCGTGGCGGTGCCCACCGCGAAGGGCGAGCGGCTGCTGGAGGCGGGCGAGATCGATTGGATCGAGGCCCAGGACGACCACGCGGTGATCCACGCCGGTTCCGCGCGCTACCGGGTGCGGGGGACGCTCACCGCGCTCGAGTCCCGCCTCGACGAGCGCTTCGCCCGGGTCCACCGGCGCGCGCTGGTGCGCCTCGACCAGGTGCGCGACCTCGAAGCCGGCGACCGGCGTAGCGGCTCGGCCGTGGTGTTGAAGGACGGCACCCGCCTGCCCGTGAGCCGCCGGCGACTCGCCCAGGTGCGCTCGCGCCTCCGTTCGCCCGCGCCCCGCGCGTAGCCGGCACCGCTCACCGCACCTGCTGCGCCGCTCGCCGCATCCGATTGGACGGCGCCTTCCCCAAGCCCCAGCTTCGCGGCTCCCCCAAACGCGAGGTCGAGATGCGTCTTCACCTGCTTGTGGCCGGCTCCCTGCTGGCGCTGGTCTCGCCGCTCCGGGCCCAGACCGCCGCGCCGCGCACGCCCGACGAGCGCCGCGCCCTCTATCAGCAGCACCAGGGTGACTTCGACTATCTGCTGGGCGACTGGGAGTTCACGGCGGTCAGCAAGCAGTACGGGACCTTCGGGGGGCGCTGGAGCGCGGTGCGCCTGGCCGTGGGTGGTCACGTCTACGACGAGTACCGCATCCTGGGTGACAGCGGCAGCACGATCTACGCGACCACGACGCTCCGGGTCTACAACTCGGCGCTGGACCGCTGGGAGCTGGTCTCGATGGACGAGGGCAGCGGCCTCGTGGACGCGGGGACCGGCCAACTGGTCGGCGGCGAGATGCACATCGAGCAGCGGTTCGGCGTCGGCGGCCCGAGCCCGTCGCTGTGGCGCATCCGGTACTACGACATCGGTCCGGACCATTTCTCGTGGAGCGCCGACCGCTCGACCGACGATGGACGCACGTGGACCCCGAACTTCCAGACCATCGAGGCGCACCGCATCGGCCCGGCGCGGACGATGCCGCCGCTCACGCCGCCCGTCCCGGGCGCGGCGACCAGGTGACGGCGAAGCGGTCGAAGAGGGTGAACCATGGCTCGTGACCGGACGGAGCCCGCGATCCTCTCCCCCGTGAGCCGGCTTCTCGCCGTGGCGGACATCGCGCGGAGCACGGCGTTCTACCGCGACGTGCTGGGCTTCGATGCACGTGCGATACCGCAGCAGGCCGGCGAGGCGGCGGCCGAAGCCGTGCGGGGGCCGGCTCGTCTCCAGCTGTTCGCCGCGGACTCTGCGCACGACAGCACGGGTCAGCGCCGGCCACGGGGAGCCGCCGTCGTCTTCTTCGAGACCGACGACGTCGTCGGGATGCACGCGGCGGCCCACGGCGCGAGGCGGCCAGCCGAGCGACCTGGAGAAGTTCAACGGGATCAAGATGCGCGTGTTCCAGGTCCGTGACCCGGATGGACACACGTTGTGGTTCGGGCAGTCGTTCCAGGAGCCGGACGAGCCGAAGGACCCTGCGCGGCAGCTGCGCCAGATGCTGCCCGAGTTGCCGCTCACCGGCGTCGCGGCCGGCGTGGCGTACTACCAGAAGGTCCTCGGCTTCCACATCAACTACCAGCAGGAAGATCTCGGCGTGATGGACCGCGACGACATGACCCTGCTGCTGATCCAGCGCGGTGACCGGACGGGCATCGGCTCGTGCGGGGCCTACGTTCGGGACGCCGATGCGCTCTACGCGGAGCTGGTCGGCCCGCGGCGCCAACGTGCTGGGCGAGCCGGTGAGCCGGCCTTGGGGCCTGCGCGATTTCCGGGTGCTCGATCTCGAGGGCAACCGCATCACGTTCTGCCAGCCGTTCGAATGAGCTGACGCCGCCGCCGCGGCTGCCCCCACCCGCCGTCTCCGGGCCCCGTGCAACCATCCGGCACCTTGCCGCGTCAGAGAGGAAGCGGGTAGGATCATCCGCCACGCCTCCCCATGCGGAGTGATGCCGATGACGCCGCCGTCCTTCGATGCAGCGCCCGGGCACTCGCGCGCGCCGGCCTGGGATGCGTTCACGCAGGACGTGCGCTACGCCGTCCGCGGCCTCAAGAGCCGGCCAGGCTTCACGCTGGCCGTGGTCCTGACGCTCGCGCTCGGCATCGGCGCCAACGCCGCGATGTTCTCGGTCGTGGACCGGCTGCTGTTCCGGCCGCCGCCCTTCCTCAGGAACCCGTCCTTCGTCCACCGCGTGTACTTCGCGAGCACCCACCGCGGCAAGGAGTACACCAACAGCGGCGTGCAGTACGCGCGCTACCGCGACATCACCAACTGGACGCACTCGTTCGCCCGCACGGCGGAGTTCACGGACCGGAAGCTCGCCATCGGCGTCGGTGCCGAGTCCCGGGAAATGCAGGTGGGCGTGGTGAGCGCGAGCTTCTTCGGGTTCTTCGACGCGCCCCCGGCCCTCGGCCGCACCTTCACCACCGCGGAGGACACCACCCCGACGGGCACGCCGGTCGCGGTGCTGAGCTACGGTTACTGGCGGACGGCCTACGGCGGCCGCCGCGACGTGCTCGGCAAGTCGCTCCAGGTCGGCGCCACGCTGTACACCATCATCGGCGTCGCCCCGAGGGGATTCGTCGGCCTCTGGCCCGACCAGCCGCCGGCCGTGTTCGTGCCGATCACCGCCTACGGCGCCGAGATGTGGGCCGCCAACGGCATCAGCGGCGAGACCTGGTACGGCACGTACCACTGGACCTGGGCCTCGATGATCGCCGAGCGGAAGCCCGGCGTCAGCCTGGCGGCGGCGAACGCCGACCTCACGTCCGCCTATCTCCGGAGCTACAACGCCCAGGGAGACCTGGACCACGGGATGACGCCCGTGGCGCTCGCCAAGCCGCACGGATTCGTCGCGTCCATCCTCTCGGAGCGCGGCCCCGACGAGTCGAGCGAGGCCAAGGTCGCGACGTGGATCGGAGGCGTGGCGCTGGTCGTCCTGCTCATCGCCTGCGCGAACGTCGCGAACCTGCTGCTGGCGCGGGCGCTCCAGCGCCGCCGGGAGATCGCGGTGCGGATCGCGCTGGGCGTGGGCCGCGCGCGGCTGCTCTCCCAGTTGTTCACCGAGAGCCTGCTGCTCGCGGCTCTGGGCGGCGGCGCCGGAGTGCTGGTGGCGCAGTTCGGCGGCCGCGTGCTGCGCGCCGAGCTGCTGCCCAAGACCGCCGACGCCACGGTGTTCTGCCGACCCGCGCACGCTGCTCTTCGCCGGCGTCGCGGCCCTCGCCGCGGGCTTCCTGACGGGGCTGGCGCCCGTGCTGCAGGTGCGGCGCGCCGACCTCACCAGCGATCTCAAGGCCGGCGCGCGAGAGGGCGGCGTCGTCCGCTCCCGCACGCGGGTGGTGCTGCTCGTGCTCCAGGGCACGCTGTCCGTCGTCCTGCTCGTCGGCGCCGGGCTGTTCGTGCGCTCGCTCCACAACGTCCGGGCGGTGCCGCTCGGCTACGACGTGGATCCCATCCTGATCGTGGATCTCGAGATGCGCGGTGTGGAGCTGGATAGCGCGGCCCGCGTAGCGCTGCGCGAGCGGCTGCTCGAGGAAGCGCGGAACATTCCGGGCGTCGTCCAGGCGTCGCGGCAGGTCACGGTGCCGTTCTGGAGCATGTGGAACACGGACCTGCACGTGACCGGCATCGACTCCGTGATGCAGCTCGGCGAGTTCGACCTCAACGCGGTGTCGCCGGGCTACTTCGCGACGATGGAGACGCGGCTCCTGGCCGGCCGCGGCATCAGCGCGAGCGACGTCGCCGGCGCGCCGCGCGTGATCGTGGTCGGCCAATCCATGGCGAAGGTGCTCTGGCCGGGTCAGCAGGCGCTCGGGCAGTGCATCCGCGTGGGCAGCGACACGATGCCCTGCAGCACCGTCGTGGGGATCGCCCAGGACGTCAAGGCCTATGACCTCGGGAACGAAGGCCCGGCCCGGTCCTACTTCTACTACCTGTCGAGCGCGCAGTTCAATCCCGACGGCGGCGGCCTGTTCGTGCGCACCACGGGCCCCGCGACCGCCGCGCAGGAGACCGTGCGCCGGCGCCTGCAGGCGCTCATGCCCGGCGTCTCCTACGTCACGGTGACGCCGTTCTCGGACGTCGTCGGCAACGAGATGCAGTCCTGGCGGCTCGGGGCGACGATGTTCACCGTCTTCGGCGCGCTGGCGCTCGCCCTGGCCGCCATCGGCCTCTACAGCGTCATCGCCTACAACGTGGCGCAGCGCACCCAGGAGATGGGCGTGCGCATCGCGCTCGGCGCCCAGGCCCGCGACGTCGTGCGACTCGTCCTTCGTGACGGTATGAGGCTGGCGGTGGTGGGCGTGGTGCTCGGGGCCGCCGTGGCGCTGGTGGTGAGCCGCTTCGTGAAGCCGCTGCTCTTCCAGGTCTCCCCGCGCGATCCGCTCGTGTTCGCCGTGGTCGCCGTGGTGCTGCTCGCGGTCGCGGTGCTGGCGAGCGTCGTGCCCGCCCGGCGCGCGGCGCGCGTGGACCCGATGCAGGCGCTCAGGACCGAATAGGCGGCTTCGCCGCGCCGAGCGCGACACCCTTGAAGTCGATGTAGCCGCGCTGCACGTCGGTGCTCACCAGCTGCACGCGGAGCCGGCGGCCCACCTCGGCGCCCTCGAAGCCGCCGGTGAGTCTTCCTTCCACGGGCGGCTTGAGCAGGCGGACCCACGTCCCCTTGTCGGCCGCGCCCGTGACGATGGCGTCGAACTGCTCGCCGATCCGGTGCTCCAGCAGAATCGCCGCGGCGGACTTGACGACCTGCCGCTCGACCTTCTTCGCCGCGTCCTCGGCCTCGGTGCAGTGCCTGGCGAGCGCCTCGAGCGCGGCGCCGTCGTAAGGCTGTGCCCGCCCCGCCACGGCCGCCTTGAGCAAGCGCTGGGTGATCAGGTCGGGGTAGCGGCGGTTCGGGGCCGTGGAGTGCGTGTAGTCCTTGACCGCGAGGCCGAAGTGCCCGGCGACGTCGCTGCCCGGCAGCTCGACGACGTATTCGCCGGCGCCCAGCAGCTTGATCACGCTGAGCGAGAGATCGGGGAAGCGCACCGGATCGGCGGCACGGGCCGCGACCAGGAAGCGATCCAGCGCCTTGGCGTCGGGCGCCTTGGGCAGCGTCGCGCCGTGCTCCGCCGCGAGCGCGACGATCCGGTCCCACTTCTTGGGCACCCGGACCACGCGTCGCAGCGACGGCACGCGCTTGGCCGCGAGGTAGCGGGCCCCCACGCCGTTGGCGGCGATCATGAAGTCCTCGATGATGTCCTTGGCCCGGTTCTTGGTGTCGGCTTCCAGGTCCTTCAGCTCGTCGCCCTCGAACACCGGACGCGCTTCGACGGTCTCGAGGTCGAGCGCGCCGTGCTGGTGCCGGAGCGCCTTCAGCATCTGCGCCACGCGATCCTGCAGCCGGAGGTTCGCGTCGAGGCCGCCGACCGCGGCCAGCGCCGGCGGCGGAGACCCGCCCTCCAGCCAGGCCGCCACGCCGTTGTAGGCGAGCTTGGCGCGATTGCGCACCACGGCGCCGTACACGTCCGAGCTCGCCAGCGATCCGTCCGCGCGCGAGTACCATCTCGACGACCATCGCCTGCCGATCTCCGTCCTGATTGAGGGACGTCAGGTCCGTGGAGAGCTTCTCGGGCAGCATCGGAAACGTCTCGGCCACGGTGTAGACCGAGGTCGTGTTCTCCTGCGCGTGGTCGTCGAGGGCCGATCCCCGGGCCACGAGCGCGTCCACGTCGGCGATCGCCACCAGGACCTTCGTGCCGCCGCCGGGCAGCGCTTCGGCGACGGTGAGCTGGTCCAGGTCGCGCGAGTCGTCGTTGTCGATCGAGCACCAGAGCAGGCCGCGAAGATCGCGCGCCGCCGCGGCGGCCGGCGTCGCGGGCGCGTGAATGGCGTCGAGCTGGGCGAGCGCCTGGGGCGGGAAGTCCGGTGCCAGTCCCCGCTCCAGCATCACGCGATGGGCGATGCTCCTCAGGATCGCACGATGCTGGCCGTCGTCCGCGTCGGTCATGCCGGTCATCCCTTCAGAAAGGCTGGGTTGTCATCCTCAGGCCGGCCCCGCCGGCCCGTCACTTGCCACCGCGCAGCCAGGCCTCCCAGCGCCGCCGGTATTCCTGGCGGTACGCCTGCACCGTCGCGTCGTAGCTCAGCGCCGGGGCGTCCGGGCGACGCGTCCAGGTCAGATCCACCATGCGCGTCGCCGGGCCGAGCCGCAGCTCGCCGCCTCGGACCGGCACGACCCGGCCGTCGGCCACGGCGCGCCGCACGTCCATGAACCACGGCACGTGCACGACCAGCGCCGCCGGCGGCTGGGTGAAGCGCGACGTCGATGGTGAGCCGTCGCGGCCGAATCGCCCACGACGTCGAGGCGGAGATCGACCGGCCCGAAATCCGTGGGCGCACCGCGCACCACCACGCTGTCGCCCGCACCGAGCCAGGCCGGCGAGAGCACGGACAAGAGGTGCAGCGTGTCGCCCGCCTCGCGCACCAGCATGTCGCGCAGCAGCGTGCGATACGCGGCGGCGAACCAGCCGTGCGGCGCCAGGTTGCCGTGGAAGTCGCGCGCGCCCCAGGGACGCACGTCGGTCTCGAAGCCGCCGTGCGTGGAGCTGGTGTGGAGCAGCTCGCCGTAGAGCTCCTCCAGCGCGAGCCGCTGGTCGCCGCGGATCACCTCGGTCTCGGTGTTCTTCATCGTCAGGTAGTCGTGCAGCCACCAGCCGTCGCCGTACGTCATGACGCCTTCGGCGTACTTGGCGCGGGTGCTGTCCAGCGTGGCGGTGACCATCGGATCGCGCGGATCGAGGACCCGCTCGGGATAGACCGCCATCATGTTGCCCCAGTCCTGGCCGCCGCGGACGTCGAGGCCGGGGGTGATGTAGCCGCCGGTCCCCGCCGTCAGCCGCCGCAGCTTCGCCACCAGCGCCGCCTCGAGCGACGCGTAGTCACGGCGGAACGCCGTCGCGTCCGCCTTGCGGCCGAGCCCGTCGGCGAGGGAGATGGCGCCGTGCAGGCCCGCCAGCGCCCAGAAGTCGTGGCCCGTGACGTGGCCGGTGATGTCTTCGTTGTCGCCGGGCGTGGTGGCGGGCACCAGGTGCAGGGAGTCGCCGGCGCGGACGCTGTCCAGCCAGCCCACCGCGCGCTGCACGGCGGGAAACACCCGCTCGGCGAACGCGCGGTCGCGGGTCAGGCGATAGTGCTGGCCGTACGCCCACAGCGCCTGGCCCCAGCCGTCGAACTGTCCGCCCTGGCTCACGAAGTTGCCGTCCGGCTGCTGCCAGCGGGCGAAGAAGGCGAGCACGGCCGCGGCGAGGTCCGGATATCCGGTCACGTCGTACGAGCGCACGATGAACGACGCGTCGCGCAGCCAGAACGCGTGGTACTGGAACTCGTTGACGGTCTGGACGACGTCGCTGCCCTGCCGGTTGCGCGCCATCAGGTCGAAGACCAGGCTCGCGCGGAACGCGTCGGCCACCTTCCGCTCGGGCAGCTCGACGCGCATCCCGCGGCCGGCCACGCCGCGCCAGAACGATTCCGTCTTCGCGAGGTAGTCGTCGAACCCGGCGGCGCGCGCCTGCGCGAGCCACGGGTCGTCCGGCGCCACCGGCGCGTAGGGCAGCTTGGCGACCAGCGTCTCCGACGCGCCCGGCGCGAGCACCGAGTCGAAGATCGCGACGCCGACGGGCGTCGTGGGCTGCACGCGGAGGCGGACCGCGTTCACGCTCGGCCCCCGCGAGCCATCGGCACCCACCGCGAGGCGCAGCTCCGGCGCGGGCGCGGCGGGGAAGAGGTAGAACACCTTCCCGCCCCGGATGAACGCGCCGTCGGCGAAGCCGTAGGTCCAGGTCGAGTCGAACACCGCGCCCGGCTGGTCGTACTGGCCGAGGCGCTGGGCGGTCACCGGGCGCGGGAAGCGGTTGTCGGCGGTGCCGTAGCCCGAGTTGGACGGGCCGGTGTAGCGCGCGGCGAAGGCGAAGCGCGCGCGGGCGGCGGCGGTGCCGGTATTGGTCATCACCACGCGCACGAAGTCCACGACCGGGCTCTGCGGATTGCCGTCGAGCGTGGCGGCGAACGTCGTGAAGCGGTACGCGACGTCGCCGCGCCGCACTTCGTACTCGACGACCGGCAGCCATCCGTCGCGCAGCGTGCGGACGCGCTGCACGGCCGGCGTCAGCGTCGGCCCCGCCAGGAACATCAGCTCGCCATAACCGGTGTAGAGGTAGCCCTCCGGCGTCACCTCGGTGCCGCGTCCGTCCATCACGCCGATGGCGTCGGTGGGCCGGCTGTAGTAGCTGAACGGCCCGCCGCTGTCGTCCATGGCGGGATCGACCATGTCGGGGGGCGCGGGCGGCGGCGCCTGGGCGGCGAGACGGCACGGGGCGAGTGCGAGGGCGGCGAGGAGAGCGATGGTCGGGCGCATGGCGGTGGAGTCTACCCGGCCGCCGGCGCCGCCGCGAGGCGCGCGACGACGCCGTGCCGGAACGCGGCGGCTCTTGCGCCGCGGCCCCGCGCCCGGGATACTGCGCGACCCCATGACCCGCCGCCGCTCGGTCCTCACGCCGCGCCTCGCCCTGGTCTTCCTCGCCGAGTTCGGCGCGATGACCGGATTCTACCTGCTGCTCTCGACCGTGCCGCAGTACGCCGCGTCGGTGGGAGCGGGGGGCGATGGGCGCGGGGCTCGCGACGGGCGCGCTGATGCTCATGACGGTCGCGTGCGAGCTCGCCACGCCGCGCCTGCTCGCCGCGTTCGGCTATCGGGTCGCGCTGCTGGCCGGCCTGTTGCTCCTCGGGCTCCCGGCGCTGCTGCTCCCGGCCACCCACCACCTCGGCGGCATCCTCGCCATCTGCCTGGTGCGCGGAGCCGGTCTGGCGATCATGGTGGTGGTCGGCACGGCCCTGGTCGCGGACCTCGTGCCGGCCGAGCGCCTTGGCGAGGGCATGGGGCTCTACGGCGTGATCGCCACCGTGCCCGCCGTGCTGGCGCTGCCCTTCGGGGCCTGGATGACGGCGCACGTCGGGTATCGGGCCGTCTTCTTCGCGGGCGCGGCCGCGCCGCTGCTCGGGCTCGTGGCCCTGCCCGCCCTGGCGCCGCACACGCGCGCCGTGGCGCCGCCGCACTCGCTGCGGTCCACGCTGCGGATGCCGGCCGTGCTCCGGCCCGCGCTCGTCTTCCTCCTGACCGCTATGACGGCGGGCGTGGTCGTCAGCTTCCTGCCGCTCGTCGCGCGCGGGGCCGCCGTGCCGGCGGTCTCCCTGGCGCTGCTCGCCCACGGAGCCGCGACGACCGGCGGTCGCTGGTGGGGCGGCATCTACGGCGATCGCCGGGGCGCCGGCCGCATCCTCGTCCCCGCTTCCCTCGCCTGCGCGGCGGGCCTCGTCGCCCTCGTCGCCGCGTCGAGCCCGATCATGGTCGTGGCGGGTGCCGGCCTGGTGGGCGCCGGCTTCGGCGTGGCGCAGAGCGACAGCATCACCGTGATGATGCGCCGCGCGCCCGGGTCGGCGGCCGACGCGGTGAGCGCGCTGTGGAACGCGTTCTACGACGCGGGTCTCGGCGCCGGCGCCGCCGGCTTCGGCGCGCTCGCGGCCAGGGTCGGCTTCCCCACCGGCTTCGTGCTCGCGGCGCTCGTCGCTGCGGGGGCAACGGTCGCGATCGGCTGGCGTCTGTCCTCTTCGCCGGCGTCGCCGCGACGGCCGCCTGACCGACCCGCGACGGTCATGTCCTTCCCCGACGAGTTCGCCACCGCGCGGCTCCTGGCCGTGCGGCTGAGGCCGGAGCACTACGCCGACCTGCTGCGCATGCACGCCGATCCGGTGCAGATGGAAATGCTGGGCGGCGTGCGCGACGAGGCGCAGACGACCGCGTATCTCGAGAAGAACCTCGCGCACTGGGACGCGCACCGCTTCGGCGCGTGGATGCTGCGCGACGCCGCCGGCGGGCGGATCGTCGGCCGCGCCATCCTGCGCCATCTCGACGTGGACGGCGCGGACGAGGTGGAGGTGGGCTACTCGCTGGATCCGGCGTCCTGGGGCCGGGGCCTGGCGACCGAAATCGCGGCCGCGTGCCTGGCGCACGCCCGCGACGACCTGGGGCTCACGACCGTCGTGGCCGTGACGCAGCCCCACAATGCGCGGTCGCGCCGGGTGCTGGAGAAGGTGGGGATGACCTACGACCGCGACTGGCTGCACGCGGACCTGCCCCACGTGCTGTACCGGGTACGCTTTCCTTCGGCCGCGGCGACGCCGGCGCGCTGAGCGCCGCGCGCCTCCGCGCCTACTTCGCCGGGTCCGCGTTCCCGATGTCGAGCACGGCCTTCCACGTCCCGTCGCCCTGCTTGCGCCAGATGGTGACGTAGCTGCCGTGTCGGGCCGCGGCGCCCGCGGGCGCGCCCGCCCGCGGCGTCCGGTCCCAGCGGCCGATGCTGTAGCCCATGTTGCCGCCCGGCGAAACCTCGACCGACACGGGCTTCCAGGTGAGCGCCACCGTGGTGTCGCCCAGCTCCGGCGCCATCAGCTCGCGAATGGCCGCGCGCCCCACGACGGTGCGGCCCGGAATCACCATCACGCCGCTGTCGGCGAACCAACTGGTCCAGCCCTCGACCCCGCGCTCCGCCGTCGCCTTGGCGAACGCGAGGTCCGCGTTGCGGATCCCCTCCGCGGCGCCCGCGCCGTTCTGCTTGCCGGCACACGCCGCCAGCCCGAGCCCCAGCGCGATCGCCGCCACTCCCGACGTTGGCCTCATGCGACACCCCTCATGCGGAGCGGCCGGCCGAATCGTCTCGGCCGGCCGCTGATTCCGGATGGTTACGCTTTCGGATTGAGGGCGCGGTCGATGCGGAACCGCAGGTCCTCGATGTGCGCCCGCGTTTCGCGGTTGGCCGCCTTCGGCAGGGCCAGTCGCAGCGCCGTGTCCAGGTCCACGAGCTCGGCGCGGATCAGCGACCGCCCATCACCGGGCAGCGGCGGCGGCGGGCGGAAGCCCGGGAACATCGGGCCCGTGCGCGGCGGCGCCGGCGGCGGATTCAGCTTGTCGTTCATCAGGTCCACGAACGCGCGCTGCAGGTTGCGGCGGTACGCGTCCACGGCCACCCGCGGCGCCGACAGCTCGCTGAAGGACGCCTTCCGCACGTCACCCAGCAGGTCGCCGATCGTGTAGGCCGGAGCGGCCGGGGTGGCCGTCGCCATCTGGTCGGCCAGCCGGTCGAGCCGGGTGTCGTCGAACAGGTTCCGCAGGAAGGTCGTCTGAATCGTCCGGATCCGGTCCTCGAATCCCGTCGGCTCGACGCGCCGCAGGATCTCCGGATCGTACATCCACAGCGGCGTCTTGAGGACGTTGTCGGCCAGGAAGCGCACCGCGCCCGCCTGCTCGGCCCGCGAGACCGGCGTGTGGATGACGCCCGCCTGGTCGGGGTACTTCTCGTGGCGGTACACGCCGCCCACCATCGTCAGCACGTCGCTCATCTCGAACTGCCACTGCCCGATCACCCGGTCGTACATCTCCGACAGGTCGCTGTAGTCGTCGAGCCGGTTGGCGGTGGTCGCCTTCATCACCATGCCCATGACGCGCTTCAGGTTCATCATCCCGAAGGTGCTGGCCTTCACCGGGTCGTCGCCGACGGCCTCGCGCTGCGAGTTGGGATCGATCCCGTCCAGGTCGCCGAACCGCAGCATCGGGTTCGCGTCCTGCTGCCGCGCCAGCGAGTCGAGGAACGGCCGCTCGGCTTCCGGCGTCGTGGCGCCCGGCGCGCGCCGGTAGCCCCAGTTCACCGCGAACGAGTCGTACACGCTGATGGTGGGGATCAGCGCCGCGCCGTCACCCGGCTGCGCCACGTAGTTGAAGCGCGCGTAGTCCATGATGGACGGCGTATCGCCCCAGCGCGCGGTGTAGCTCGGGCTGCGGAGCGAATCCACCGGCATCGAGGCCGACGCGCGGAAATTGTGCGGGAAGCCCAGCGTGTGGCCGATCTCGTGCGCCACCACGTACTCCAGCAGCCGGCCCATCAGCGAGTCGGGCAGCGGGAGCACCGCCGCGCGCGGATCGTCCGGCGCGACCTGCACGAAGTACCAGTCGCGGAGCAGGTTCATCACGTTGTGGTAGTAGCCGATGCTCGACTGGAGGATCTCGCCGGTCCTCGGGTCCGAGATGTGCGGGCCGAAGGCGTTCTCGACCGTCGAGGGGAGCCAGCGCACGTAGGAATACCGCGCGTCGTCCATCGAGAAGTTGGGGTCTTCGGCGTGCGTCGGCGCCGGCTTGGCGATGATCGCGTTGCTGAAGCCGGCGTACCGGAAGGCGGGCTGCCAATCCTCCACGCCCTTGATGAGCCACGGCACCCACTGGGCCGGCGTGCCCGGGTCGATGTAGAACACGATCGGCTTGATGGGGTCCGACACCGCGGCCGTCGGGTCCTTGGGCTCCAGCCGCCACCGGTCGATGTAGCAGCGGTGCGCCGCCCGGTGCTCGCTGGTGCCGTAGTCGGTCTGCTCGGTCGAGAAGAACCCCACCCGGTTGTCGCACAACCGCCGCGACGCCAGCTGCTCGGGGAGCTGCACCATCGAGTACTGGACCACCTCCGTGATCGTGCCGAGGCTGCGATCGTTGGGCACGCTGTCGGAGGACCAGGTCTGGATGGCGCGCACGTCGAGGTTGGTCGGGAACACCCGCGCCCGCTCGATCAGGGAGCGCGAGGGGTCGAAGTGGCGGGAGCGGTCCTGCCGGCCCCCGCGCGAGACCTGCAGCTCCGGCACGTCGGTGGTGAACAGCTTGGTCACGTCCACCACGGCGTTGCTGTCGCCGGGGCTCCAGGCCGCCACGTCCAAGGACATGATGATCGGCTCGACGGTGTTGGCCCGCACCGCGCGGCTCACCGTGCCGCTGTCGGCCACCACGTCGTAGCCCACGTTCCGGAACAGGATCCGGTTGCCCATCCGCTCCCAGCGCACCACGCGCGACATCGAGACCACGCCCGCGTAGCCCGTCCCGTCCTGCGCGCCCGCGAGGTCGGCCACCAGCAGGAACTGCTTGCCGAGCTGCGCGCGCGGGATCTCGAACAGCAGTTGGTCGCCTATCCGGTGGACGATGAAGACGCCCGTGTCGGAGACCGCCTTGTCGGTCACGACCTCCAGGTACGGCTTCGGTCCCTCGTGCTGCTGGGCCCGCGCGCCGTTCCCCGGCCCCTGGCCGGGACCCTGGGCCGGATTCTGGCCCGGATTGGGCGGCCCCCCGGGCCGCTGGGCACTCAGGCTGGGCGCGGCGAGACCAACGAGCGCCAGGAACGCGATGGCGGTGAGGCTGCGGTTCGGCATGGACGCCTTCTCGCTGATGAGGGGTGAGGGGATGCCACGCGGCGGAATCCTAGAGCTACGCAGCAGGGGCCGGCCAAGTTGAAACAAAAAGGCGGGCTCCGCCAGGGGGAGCCCGCCACGTCATCTGGAGGAGACGCTGTCCTACGCCGGCGTCCCGCACTCCACGCAGAAGCGCCCGCTGCCCTCGAGCGCGGCGCCACAGGCGATGCAGAACCGGCGGCCCTGGTTCGCCGCCCGCGTCTGGGCGATCAGGCGCTCGATGGGATCGTCGCCCGCGGCGCCCGCCGGCTCGGCGGCGGCCTGGCCGTCGCCGGCCACGGCCGGCTCCGCCTCGCGCAGGGCCTCGACCGCTTCCTTGGTGTAGCGGGTCAGCATGGACTGGTAGTCGGCGTCGGAGAGCTTGCCCGTTTCGCGGTCGAACTCGATTTCCTTGAGGGCCGCGAGGGCCAGCTCCTTGCGGTGCTCGCGCGGATCGTCTTCCGGCTCGTCCAGGATGCCCAGCTCCGCGGGCCGGACCGCGTGCGGGCGCAAGATGGGGTCCAGCACCAGCAGCACCGCCGCCACGGCGACCAGCAGCCCGATCACGATGGACACGTCAGGCCTCGAACTTCTCGAGTTCGCGCTTCAAGCGCTCCAGCTCCTCCGGCGACGCGCCGCCCTCGGCGCCAGGCTCCGCGGCAGGGCCGGCCTTGGGCGTGGCGCGGAACCAGCGCCGGGCCACCGCCCCCACCAGGCCCAGCCCGACGGCGAGGGCCGCGTAGGGCATCAGGTACGCCGCCCAGTTGAAGCCGTGCTTGGGCGGCGCCATGAAGATCATCTCTCCGTACTGCTGCTGAAACGAGGCGAGCACCTGCGCTTCGGTCATCCCCGCGTCGAGCCGCGCCAGCACCATCCGGTGCATGGCCGGCGACGTGCTGCAGGTGAAGTCCGTGGTGCGGCAGGTGAACACGTCGAGGTTGCACCCGCAGGTGCAGTGGATCTTGTGCTCGATGGCCTTGACCAGCTCTTCGTTGTCGCGGGCGGTGACGACGTCGGCCGGACGGCCCGCCGCCTCCGGCGCCGCCAGCCGGCCCACCGAGTCGCCCGGCGTCGTCCGGATCGCGTTCGAAATGGCCGCCGAGTCGTCCGGCTGCTGCGCGGCGAGGCTCGCCGCGGCGCCGAGCGCGAGGACCAGGACGAGACTAAGCGCCGACTTGCGCGACATAGCCCGCGGGCTCCGCTCTGCGGCGGCTCGCCGCCGTCGGTCCCTGCGCTCCCGGCCACAGCGTGATCAGCCCGCCGGCCGCCAGCACCAGGCCGCCGTACCACACCCACCACACCAGCGGGTTGATGGTGATGCGGTACACGGCCTCTTCGGTGCCCTGCACCGCGCCGGCGAAGACGATGTACAGGTCCTCACGCGCGTCGCTGTGGATCGCCACCGCCGTCGAGGGCTCGAACGTGGGCCGGCCGAGCGAGTCGAGGTGCTGCCGCTTCTCGCTCCGCATCGTGCCGATGTACTTGCCGTTGCGGAGCACGTCCACGGTGGCCGCCGTGACGTAGCGGTTGAGCTGGTCGTACTGCGACACGCCCTGGTGCGTGATGTGGTAGGTCCACCCGTACGGCGACTTCACGTCCACCGACTGGCCCGGGCTTCAGCGTGACTTCCGTCTCGCGCTTGAAGGCCAGCCCGGCGAACGCCGCGAACAGCATCACCATGCCCAGGTGCACCACGTAGCCGCCGTAGCGGCGCCGGTTCCGGCCCACCAGCCGGACGAGCGCCAGCGGGTAGAACTCGCCGTGCAGGTGGTGCCGCGCCAGCGTGCCGCGGACGAACTCCTGCACCACCGTGCCCACGACGAACGCGCCCAGGGCGTAGGCGACCAGCGAGTACCAGTCCGACATCCGGATCGCCGCCAGGCTGACGGCCGTGACCACGCATCGCCGTCACCGGCCACAGGAACTGGCGTTTCAGGTTCTCAGGGCTCGCGCGCCGCCATGCGATCAGCGGCCCGATCCCCGTCAGCAGCAGCAGCATGAGGCCCAGCGGGATGTTCACCAGGTTGAAGGCCGGCGGCCCGACCGTGACCTTGGTCCCGCGCAGCGCCTCGGAGATCACCGGGAACAGCGTCAGCCAGAAGACCGCGAACGCGATCACGATCAGGATCAGGTTGTTGAACAGGAACGCGCCCTCGCGGCTCACCACCGACTCGAGCTTCACCTCGGCCTCGAGCATCGGCCAGCGCCACGCCAGCAGCCCGAAGCCCAGCACCGCCGCGAGCACCAGGAAGACCAGGAAGAACCAGCCCACGTTGGACTGGGAGAAGCTGTGCACGCTGGAGATGACGCCGCTGCGCGTGAGGAACGTGCCGAAGATCGAGAGCAGGAAGCTCCCCACCACCAGCCCGATGTTCCACTTCTTCAGCATCCCGCGCTTCTCCTGGATCATCACCGAATGGAGGAACGCGGTCATGGTGAGCCACGGCAGGAACGAGGCGTTCTCGACCGGGTCCCACGCCCAGTAGCCGCCCCAGCCCAGCTCGACGTACGCCCACCACATGCCCAGCACGATGCCGCAGGAGAGGAACAGCCACGAGACCAGCGTCCAGCGGCGGATGGCGTGCAGCCAGCCGGTGTCGAGCCGGCCGGAGAGCAGCGCCGCCACCGCGAAGGCGAACGGCACGCTGATGCTGGTGTAGCCGAGGTAGAGCATCGGCGGATGGAAGACCATCCCCGGGTTCTGCAGCTGCGGGTTGAGGCCGCGGCCGTCGGGCGGCGTGAAGCCCAGGCGCTCGAACGGGTTCGACGCGAACACCATGGTCGCCACGAAGAACACGACCACGACCGCCAGCGTCGCCGCGACGTACGGCGTCAGATCCTTGTACTTGCCCCGGTTCACCAGCAGCGCCACCGAGCCGAAGGTCGAGACCACCAGCGCCCACAGCAGCAGCGAGCCCTTCTGCCCCGCGTAGAACGACGACCAGGTGTAGAAGACCGGCAGGTTGCGGCTGGTGTACGCCGCGACGTACTCGACGTTGAAGTCGTGCGTCAGCAGCGCGCGCATCAGCGCCACCGCCGCGATCACCAGCAGGCCCCACATCACGAAGATCGAGCGCTCGGCCGACCGCGCCAGCTCGGGCCGGTGGGTGCGGCCCGCGATGAACCCGACGACGCTCGCCCACAACGCGACGAACAGCGTGATCCACAGCGCGATGTTGCCGATGTCGGTCATGTGCGCGTCTGCGGCATGCCGGCGGGCGCCTGGCCCGGCACCTGCTCGTAGCGCGAGCCGCACTTGGCCAGCAGCGTGGTGGCGCGGAACGTCCCGTCGGGCTGGAGCCGGCCCTCGACCACCACGTCCACCTCGTCGGTGAAGGTGTCGGGGGCGAGGCCGCGATAGACCACCGGATAGGTCTGCGTCCCGTCGGTCGCCCGGAAGGTGATGGTCTGGCTCGCCACGTCCCGCGTGATCGAGCCCTTCACCACCCGCGCGCCCATCTTGATGCCGACGTTATAGAAGGAGTGGTCGGCGTTGATCCTCGCCGCCAGCTCGGTGGGCGTCAGGTAGTACACGCCGGTTGCCTTGATCCCGGACGCCATCAGATAGCCGACCGTGACGAGGACCAGGGAACCACCGATGATGAACTTGGTGCGGGCTCTCATAGCCATGACCTGATTTTGGAGTGCTCGGGATATCCGAGTGTTCTACTCCGCAAATCTAATACCCGTTCTCAACTTGCGTGTTTGCCAGATTTACGGGGCAAAATGCCCCAAATGACGGCATGCCAGTCACTTGGCGCGGCCGAGAGCTGCCCAGTTCACGGTGGCGGCCACCGCCCGTTTCCACTCGTCCCACCCCGCCAGAACTTGGCGGCGGGGCTCGAAGACCGTGACCTGCCGTGCCGAGAGAAAGTCCTCGGCGCCCTTCCAGACCCCGGCCTGGAGCCCCGCCAAGCCCGCCGCGCCCATAGCGGTGGACTCGACGATTCCGGGCCGTGTAACGCGCAGGCCGAGCACGTCGGCCTGGAACTGCATCAGCCAGTCGTTGGCCGCGGCGCCGCCGTCCACCCTGAGATCAGGAAGGCTCAAGCCGGAATCCGCGACCATCGCGTCCAGCACCTCGCGCGTCGAGTAGGCCATCGCCTCGAGCGCGGCGCGCACCAGCTGCGCCTTCGTTGTACCCCGCGTGAGCCCAAAGATGGCTCCCCGCGCTCCCGATTCCCAGTGCGGCGCGCCGAGCCCGACGAACGCGGGCACGAACACCGCGCCGCCGGTGTCGGCCACGCCGGCCGCCAGCGCCTCCGTTTCGCGCGCGTCGGCGATGAGCCCGAGGCCGTCGCGCAGCCATTGCACCGCCGCGCCGGCGATGAACACCGAGCCCTCGAGCGCGTAAGCGGGCCGCCCGCGCGCGTCGCACGCCACCGTCGTGAGGAGGCCGCGGGTGGAGCGTACCCGCTCGGCGCCGGTGTTCATCAGCAGGAAGGCGCCCGTACCGTAGGTGTTCTTGGCGCTGCCGGCGCCGAAGCAGCCCTGGCCGAACAGCGCGGCCTGCTGGTCGCCCGCGATGCCGGCGATGGGGACCTCGGCGCCGAACCACTCGGCGTCGGCCGTTCCGAACTCGCCCGACGACGGGCGCACCTCCGGCAGGATCTCCCGCGGCACGCCGAACAGCGCGAGCAGCTCGTCGCTCCAGCGGTGTGCGCCGATGTCGTAGAGCATCGTGCGCGAGGCGTTGGTCGGATCGGTGACGTGGGCGCGGCCCCTGGTGAGCCGCCACACCAGCCACGTGTCCACGGTGCCGAACGCGGTGTCCGGCGGCGCGCGGGCGCAGCTTCTCGAGCAGCCACTCGAGCTTGGTGCCGGAGAAGTACGGATCCGGCACCAGGCCCGTCGCCTCCGCGATGCGGGCGGCGTCGAGGCGGCGGCAGCGCTCCGCCGTGCGGCGGTCCTGCCAGACGATGGCCCGATGGAGCGGCGCGCCGTTCCGGCGGTCCCACAGCAGCGTCGTCTCGCGCTGGTTCGTGATGCCGATGGCCGCGAGGTCCCGCCCGCCGAGGCGGGCTGCGGCGAGCGCGTCCCGGCCGGCGGCGAGCGTGGCGCTCCACAGCTCTTCCGGATCGTGCTCGACCCAGCCCGGCTCCGGGTAGTGCTGCGCGATCTCGCGGTAGCCGCGGCCGAGCACGCGGCCGCCGGCGTCCACGGCGAGCGCGGTGCTCCCGGTGGTGCCCTGGTCGAGGGCGAGGATGATCTGACGTGGGCTCATGGATGCGGTGCCTGGCTCAAATATGGCTCGGGCGGACGGAGCGGGTTACCCGGGCGCTGGCCCCCCAAACGACAGCCCGCCCTCGCGGACGAGGGCGGGCTCGAAACCGGCGGGCTACGCGGCTGCGGTCAGCGCGCGCGCGAGCGCTCGGACGCCTTCTGCAGGTAGGCGACGATCGCCATCGCCTGGTCGTGCGTCACGCCGCTCACCTTCATCTTCTCCATGTTCTTCTCCATCCGCATCACGACCACGGGCCAGTCCGGCGGCGAATGGACTTTCGGGTCGGCGAGCGCGTGGCACCGCGAGCAGGTGGCCTCGAACTGGTCGCGCCCCGCTCCCGCCGGCAGGTTCTCGGCGACCTTGAGCGCGTGGGCCTGCAGGTACGCCAGCAGCTGCGAGCGTTCGGCGGTGCTGGGAATCTGGACGCCGAGGGCGCCGGCCATCATGTCGATGCGGACCCACATCCGCCGCACCACGCCGGGCCAGTCCACCGGGCCGTGCATCGCCGGTGACGGAAGGGCGTGGCATTGGGTGCAATACTGTGCGAGAATCTTCGCACCGGGCGACGCGGGCTCCGGCAGGCTCTCGGCCGTCGTGCCGGGCGGCAGCGCGATCTCGGCCGCCTGAAGCAGGCGCTGCTGTGCCATCGTCAGGCCGCCCGCGCCCGCCGACGTGGTGTCGCCGGCCGCCGCCTGCCCGGCTGGCTTGGCCTGGTTGCAGGCGACGAGGACGACCGCCGCCACCGTGAGCGCCCGCGCGTTCATGACATCCTCCGGAGTGGGAGATCAATAATGAACGGGCAACCGCGTTCCGTGCCAGACCCCGTCCGTCTCGAGGCCGACGTGCGCGCGCTCTCGGTGGTCCGCCACCCGGTCGCCGCGCCCGACGCCCTCGCGGCCGCCGAGGACTACGTGGCGCTGGAACTCGGCTCGGCCGGCCTGAGGGTGGAACGGCAGCTGTTCGAGTGGAATCGGACGGAATTCCACAACGTGGTGGCGACCGCGGAGGGCAGCGAACCCGACCGGCCGATGGTCGTCGTGGGCGCGCACTTCGACACGCGGGCCGAGACCCCGGGCGCCGACGACAACGCCAGCGGCGTGGCCGCGATGCTCGAGGTCGCCCGGATGCTGCGCGGCGCGAGGCTGCCGGCCACCGTCCAGCTGGTGGGCTTCAACCTCGAGGAGCTGCAGCGCAGGCCCGTGCATTACGCCCTGGGGAGCCGCGCCTACGCCCGCTGGCTGCGCGAGCGCGGACAGCGCCTGGCCGGGGCGCTGGTGCTGGAGATGCTCGGCTTCACCCAGCCCAGGCAGGGGGCGCCGCCGGGCGCCCGGCTGTTCGCGGACGTGCCCCGCACCGGCGATTTCCTGTCGGCGGTGGGCGACCGGCAGTCGCGCGCGCTGCTCGCGGCCTTCGAGCGGGCCGCGCGGCCGCACGTGCCCGTCTCGGTGCTCACGGTGCCGCTCCGCGGCTGGCTGCTGCCCGACACCCGGCGCTCCGACAACTGCCGGTTCTGGGACGCGGGCTATCCGGCGCTGATGGTGACCGACACCGCCGACTTCCGGAACCCGCATTACCACCGGACGAGCGACACGCCCGACACGCTCGACTACCAGTTCCTCACCCGCGCCACGGCGGCGGTCGAGGCGGCGGTGCGGGATCTGGCCGGCGCCGCCTAGCTGACCTTGAACACCTTGTCGCCGGTTCGCGCGCGCTCGGCGACCAGCAGGCCGACGTCCACCGGGGGGCTCGCGACCTCGAGCTTCTGGTGCTCGACCTCCATCGAGGTCACGGTCTCGGTGATGTCGGTGTGCGCGCCCTTGATGTGAATCTGGTCGCCGATCTTGATTTGGTCCGCGGTCATCTTCACGATGGCGACGTGCGGTCGGTCGAAATAGTGCGTGACGACGCCGACTTCGAGCTCGGGCATAGGGCCTCCCTGCGGGACGGCTCTATCGTACCCCGCCGGCGCGCCGTCCGCGAGAGTGCCCGGGCTCCAACCTCCACCTGCCGCACGGAGGGGCACGGCTCTATTTTTGAGCGCCCCCCACCTGGACGCCGCGACGCACGATCGCAAGACCGCACGTGATACGGGCGAGCCGTTGTCTGGCCGCCCGGTGAGTGGACGCTTGCCGGCGCTCGCCGGCGCCGCGCTCCTGGCCATCGGCGCCGCCGGCAACCTGCCCGCGCAGTGCCCCGACGGCTCGCCGCCGCCGTGTGCGGCCGCGCCGCGCGTGCTCGCGGCCGCCCGCGTCCCCGACGCCAACAGCGTCGCGGTGCTGCCATTCGAGAACACCCGCCGCGACACGGCCTACGACTACCTGTCCGACGGGCTGGCGTCTTCCATCGCGACGAGCCTCGCCCAGGTGCCGCGCCTCGCGGTGAGGAGCCCGAGCTTCGTGCGGCGCGTCAGCCAATCGGGCGTGCAGGACGAAGCGGCCCTCGGCCGCCGGCTCGACGTGCGCTACATCGTCGAAGGCGAGTTTCAGCGCGGCGGAGACCGGGTCCGCGTCGCGGTGCGGCTGGTGGCGCTGCCGAGCGGCACCGAGCGGTGGGGCGACGCGTACCTCAGACCCAACGCCGACCTGCTCGGCGTGCAGGAAGACATCGCGCGCGAGGTGGCGACGCGCATCGCGGGGGCGCTGCTGCCGCCCGAGACGCGCGCCCTCGCCGCGCGGCCGACGCGCAACCCGGCGGCCTACGACCTCGTCCTCCGCGGCAACTTCTACCTGACGCAACGCACGCCCACCAGCGTTCGGCGGGCCATCGAGGAGTACGAAGCCGCTGCACGGCTCGACTCCTCCTACGCCGACCCACTGGCGCGGGTGGCCTACGCCTACGGCCTGGTGTTGGCGTACGACTGGGACTTCGGCCTCACCAGGGACACCGTGCTCGCGCGTGGCGTGGCGGACGCCGAGCGGGCGGTGCGGCTCGACTCGACGTCGTCCGATGCGTGGATGGCCCGCGGCCTCCTGCTGACGAGAGCGGAGCCGCTGACTTACCGGGGCGTGATCCCGTCCCTCGAGCGCGCCGTCCGGCTCGATCCGCGCAACGTAGAGGCGTGGCACTCGCTCGGCACGCAGCTCCAGTACCTGGGGCGCTCCGGGGCGTCCGATTCCGCGCTACGGCGCGCGATCGCGTTGGAGCCCGACCGGGTCGTCAGCCTCAGCAACCTCGGCACGAGCGCGGAGCTGGCCGGGCGTCTGGACGAAGCCCAGCGCTGGTGCGACAGCGCGCTCGCGATCAATCCCGGCTACGTCTACGGACTGGCGGACCGGATGCGCATCGTCATTGCGCGGAGAGATACTGCCGCGGCCCGGGCTACCGCTGCGCGGCTCGACGCCGGCAGCGCGGCCGACGGCGTCGTGGCGGCCATGGCGGCGCTCGCCCAGTTCGACGCCTGGCGCGGCGACTCCGCCGCCGCGCGCGGCCACGCCGAGCGCGCCGTCCAGGCGTACGGCGGCGACCCGCGCCGGCTGTGGCTCGGCATGCCGGCTGCCCTGGCGCTGGCGGAGGCGGGCGAGACGGATCGCGCGCTCGACCTGCTCGAGCGGCTCGAGCCACGCGGCATCCAGATCCATCTGCTGCTCCGGACCAGCGGCTTCGACCCGTTGCGGGCCAACCCGCGCTTCGTGCGGCTGTTCGCCGAGACGGCGCCGCCGGCGGAGCCGCAGTGACAGCGGGCACAGAGGCGCAGGCGCACGGAGGCACGGCGCAGGTGGCTCGCGCGCTTTTCCTGTGCGTCGGTGCGTCTGTTGCGTCTGTGCGTCTACTTGCCGCTCAGTGCCCCGACGGCACGCCGCCGCCGTGCGCGGTGCGGCCGTACCACGCGCCGGCGCCGCCGACCAACAGCGTGGCGGTGATGTACCTCGACAACGAGT
This sequence comes from uncultured Gemmatimonadales bacterium, assembly GCA_963718005.1. GTDB lineage: Bacteria > Gemmatimonadota > Gemmatimonadetes > Gemmatimonadales > JACORV01 > Fen-1245. The sequence continues at coordinate 247,474 of CAVQXV010000003.1, read as the reverse complement.
CGCGCGACACCAGCGACGCGTATCTGGCCGACGGGCTCACCGAGGAGATCACCACCAAGCTCGGCCAGATCGGCCGGCTCGCCGTGACCTCGAACACCACGATGCGGCGCTACCGTGGCCCTGCTGCGCTCGAGCCGACCGCCCTCGGCCGGACGCTGCGCGTGGCGCAGTTGGTGAGCGGCAGCATCCGCCGCGCCGGCCACCGGATCCGGGTCAACGTCGAGCTGCTGCGCGCGCGGGACGGCGTGCAACTCTGGGCTGACGCCTACGACCAGACCGACGCCGACTTGCTCGGGATCGAGGAGGACGTGGCGCGGGCGGTGGCCACCGCCATCGCGGGCCGGCTGCTGCCGGGCGAGCAGGCTACCCTGGCGGTCCGGCCGACGCACAACCCTGAGGCCTACGACCATCTGCTGCGCGGCAACTTCTACATTGCCCAGCGCACGCCGGCGGCCGCCCGCCGCGCGTTGGCCGAGTACCAGATGGCGGCCGCCCTCGACTCGACGTTCGCACTCGCGTACGGGCGCATGGGCCTGTGTTACGCGCTGTTCATCGACTGGGGCTGGCCGTACCCCGGGGTCTCCGAGGACAGCCTGACCCTCCTGGGAGCCGCGGTGGCCGACCGGGCGCTGCAGCTCGACTCCCAGTCCACCGACGGCTGGATGGCGCGGGCCTACATGGACGTGTACCTCCACCCGACCACCTTCGAGGGGTCGCTGCCGGCGTTCGCACGGGCGATCGCGCTCGATCCCAAGAACGCCGAGGCCCATCACCAGTACGCCAGCATCCTGATGTCCATGGGTCGCGACAGCCTCGCGGCAGAGGAATACCGGCGGGCCCTGTCGCTCGATCCGCTGCGCGCCATCAGCTTGGACAATTTCGGCGCCATGCGGTACCTCGAGCACCGCATGGACGAGGCGCGGGTGCTCCTGGACAGCAGCATCGCCGCGGACCCGCTGGCCTACTACGCGTACGTGGACCGCGCCGACCTGCGCCTCACCCAGGGCGACGTGGCCGGCGCCCGCGCCGACGTCGCGGCTGCGGTGCGCACCCGTCCGGCGGACTACATCGTCTCGAGCGAGCCCCTGGTCGCCACGCTCGAGGGCCTCTCGGGCGACACGGCGAGCGCCCGCGCTCGCCTCGCGCGCGTGATCGCCGGGCTGCCGGATCCCGGGCATCCGGACTACACCGCCGGGCAGTGGATCGGGCTCGGCTATCTCCGCATCGGTGACCCCGAACGCGCGCTGTCGGTGCTCGAGAGCGTCCGGCCGCGCGGCATCAACCTCTGGTTCACCATGCGCGACCCCGGCTTCGATCCGGTCCGCGACACTCCGCGCTTCCGAGCGCTGGTGGCCCAGACGCGGCCGCCGGGTGCGGACCGGTGAGGAGACGCACAGTGGCACTGACGCACGGACGCGCGGGGTTCGCGGCTCGGGTGCTCTTCCTGTGCGTCGGCTGCGTCGGTGCGTCTGTGCGTCTGGCGGCTGCCCAGTGCCCCGACGGCTCGCCGCCGCCGTGCGGCGGCCGCCCCGCGCACCTCGCCGCGGCGCCCGCGCCCAACAGCGTCGCGGTCCTCTATCTCGACAACCTCTCGCGCGACACCAGCGACGCGTACCTCGCCGAGGGACTGACGGAGGAGATCATCGTCCGCCTCCAGCAGGTCCGTCGCCTCGAGGTGAGGTCGCGATTCGAGTCGCGGCGCGTGCGCGGGCGGCCGGACGCCGCGCCCGCGGTGCTGGGCCGAGAACTCGGGGCGCGTTACCTCGTGGACGGAACGATCCAGCGCGAGGGCGAGCGCCTGGTCGTGCGCGTCGAGTTGACCCGCGCCGATCGCGGCGTCGGCGTCTGGAGCCAGCGATTCGACAAGACCAGTGCGAGCGTCCTGGACATCATCGAAGAAGTGGCGCGCGGCGTGGCGACCGGCGTGGCGGGCGAGTTGCTCCCCGCCGAGGCCGCCAGCCTCGCGCGCCGTCCGACCGCCGACCCGGGCGCCTACGAGCACTACGTGCGCGGCAACGTCTATCTGGCGCAGCGGACGCCGGCGGGCCTCACCCGGGCCGTGGACGAATACGAGGCGGCGTACGCGCGCGATCCCGGTCTCGCGATCGCGCCGGGTCGGGTCGCCTACGCCTACGCGCTGGGCGTCATCTACGGCTTCGGTGACCTTCCGGCCGACACGGTCTGGGCGCGGGGCGGCCTGGCGGCGGCCCGCGCGCTGCGCGCGGCGCCCGGCGTCGCCGACACGTGGATGGCCGTCGGGTTCCGGCGTTTCGCGCTGACCGCCCTGCGGAACGCGGACTCGCTCGAGGCCGCGGTTCAGGCTCTCGGCCGGGCGGCCGAGCTGGATCCGTCGAGCGCCGAAGCTCACCACCAGTACGCCCAGGGCCTCGAGTTCGAGGACCGCGATTCGGCGGCGTTCGCCGAGTACCAGCGGGCGCTTGCGCTGGAGCCCGGCCGCGCGGTGACGTACCAGGAGATCGGGTTTCTGCGTCTGATCGAAGGCCGCTACGGGGAAGCGATCGCCTGGAGCGACAGCGCCCTCGCGGCCGATCCGCAGCACGTCCGAGGGTACCTCGTGCGCGGCCGGGCCCGGCTGCTCCTCGGCGACGCAGCGGGGGCGGAGCAGGACGCGGCCCGCGCTCTCGCCATCGGACACGGCGGCGACGCGCAGGACGCCCACGCCCTTCGCGTCCTGATCCTCGCCTTCCGCGGCGACACGGCCGCCGCCCGTCGCGAGGCGCCCTCGTCGGATCTCACGGGCTACTTCGGGCTCGAGTGGCCGATCGTGATCGGCCGGGCCGACGAAACGCTGGATCGGATCGAGCGCGTTGACGTCGCACGCGACGCGATGCTACTGGCTGTTGCGCATCCCGGCAGTCGCCGCGCTCCGCGGCCAGGCGCGGTACGATCAACTCGCGGCTGGGTGTCCCGCCGCGGCACCGGCGCCGTGAAACGCGTCCCCCTTGCCCCTGCGCTCCCGACCGTCCGCTCGGCGCAGGCCGGGCTCACGTCCGGGGGGATCTTCGTCATCCTGGCCGTCTGCGCGAGCGGCAGCTTGAAGAGCCAGTGCCCCGACGGCACGCCGCCGCCGTGCGCGGTGCGGCCGTATCACGCGCCGGCGCCGCCGCCCAACTCCGTGGCGGTGCTCTATCTCGACAATCTCTCGCGCGACACCGCCGACGCGTTCCTCGCCGACGGCCTCACCGAGGAGATCATCATCCGCCTCGGCCAGGTGCCACGGCTCGACGTGAAGTCGCGCTACGAGGTGCAGCGATTCCGCGGCCAGGCGGCCCAGGACCCGGCGGTCGTCGGCCGGGCGCTTCGCGCCGCGTACCTCGTGACGGGGAGCGTGCAGCGTGCTGGCGACCGGGTCCGGCTGCGCTACGAGGTGATCCGCGCCGCCACGCGCGCGCGGGTGGCCGGCGACCTGATCGATCGCTCGAGCGGTGACCTGCTGACGCTCGAATCCGACATCGCCGAGGTGGTGGCGACCGCCATCACGGGCCAGCTGCTGCCCGCCGAGCGCTCGCGCCTCTCCCGGCCGGTGACGTCCGATCCGGTGGCGTACGAGCAGTACCTGCGCGGACTCCAGGCCGCGCACAACTTCGGCGACGAGGCCGCCTTGAGGAGCGCGGTGGCGTATTTCGACCGCGCCATCGCGCGCGATTCCGGCTTCGCCAGCGCCTTTGCGGGCAAGGCGGTGGCCTGGAGCATGCTCGCAGACGGCTACGTGACGCCGCGCGAGGGCTACGGGCAGACGCGCGCGGCCGCCGGCCAGGCGCTGGCGCGCGACTCCTCGCAGGCGCTGGCCTGGGCCATGCTGTCGAACGCGACCGTGCTGGATCTGGACTCGCACGAGGGCGAGCGGCTGGCGCTGCGCGGGATCGCCCTGGACCCGCACGGCGGATGGTCACGCCTCTTCCTCTCCGGTGCGCTGTGGGCGCAGGGCAAGACCGATTCCGCCATCGCCGAAGCGCGGCGCGCGTGGCAGGGCGACTCGCTGTTCGCCATCATGAGCGTGTGGTACATCACCCTCCTGGTCGGCACGGGCCACCTCGACACCGCCGCCGCCATGATCCCGCGGATCCGGGCCATCCTGCCGCCCACCGACGCCGATCCGCTCGAGGGCATGGTGCTCGGTGCCCGGGGCGACTGGCGCGGCGCCGCCCGGCTGCTGGACTGGCGCTACTACGGCGGCTGCTACGACGCCGGGATGTACGTGCGGGCGCTGCTCGCGCTGGGCGACACGGCCGCCGCGCGCGCCACGGTGGATTCGATGGTGTCGGCGCGCACGCCCGGCTACTACAACCCGGTGGCGCTGGCGAGGGCCTACGCGGCGCTGGGCGACGTGGACCGCGGCCTCGAGTGGCTCGGCCGCGCGTTCGAGGAGCGGACCGCCATGGTGATCTGGGTGCGCCAGGACCCCGAACTGGCTACGCTGCGCGCCGATCCGCGCTACGCCGCCCTCGACCGGCAACTGAAGTTCTGAAGCGAATGGGAGGAGCACCCGCCATGTCTGCCTACGTCATTGCCGATGTTGAGGTCACGGATCCCGTGGCGTTTGCGGAGTACGCGAAGGGGGGCCCCGCCGTCATCGCGGCGCACGGTGGCACCTACCTGGCGCGCGGCGGAGCGATCGAGCCGCTCGAGGGCGACTGGGCGCCCAAGCGGCTCACCATTCTCAGGTTCGACAGCGTCGCCCAGGCCAAGGCCTGGATCGAGTCGCCCGAGTATCGCCCGCTGCGGGACATCCGGCACAAGGCGGCCAGATCGAAGATCGTGATCGTCGAGGGGGTCTGAGGACGCGGCACGCGAAGAAGCGTTCGTAACAACCTACAACCCACTAACCGCCCGTCAGGGCTTCAGAACCGCTCTGCCTATCAGCTTCCCCTTCGCCAGCGCATCGATCCCCGCCTGGAACTCCCCCAGCGGCATCGTGCGATCCACCACCGTGCGGATCTTGCCGCGCGCCACCAGGTCCACGGCGCGCACCAGCTCGCCCAGCGTGTTCCCCACCGCGCCGGTGACGCTGGCCTCGGTGATGACCAGCTGGATGGGATGCACGGTGTAACTGTCTTCCGAGTAGCCGATGAACACCAACCGCCCGCGCTTGGCGAGCGCCGCCGTCGAGGCGGCCATGGTCTCCTTCGTCGCCACCAGCTCGAAGACCACGTCGGCGCCGTGCCCGTGCGTGATCTCGCGCACCCGCTCGGCCACCTTGCCCTCGGTGGCGCTCAGCACGTGCGCCGCGCCCAGACCCTTGGCCTTGTCCAGCTTGGCCGCCGTGCGCGAGACCGCGATGACTTCGGCGCCCGCCAGGCTGGCGAGCTGGATGAGGCCGAAGCTCACCGCGCCCACGCCGTAGACCAGCACCACGTCGCCGGCGGCGAGGCGCGCCAGCGCGGCAGCGTGCACCGCGGTGGTCACGCCGCAGCCGATGGGCGCGGCCGCCTCGTCGCTGATGCCGGCCGGGAGCGGCACCGCGTTCCGCGCCGGCACCACCACGTACTCGGCGAATCCTCCGTCGGTGACGAATCCGTACTCGGCCTTGAGCGCGTCGCACAGGTTCTCGTCGCCCGCCAGGCAGTGCGCGCAGCGCCCGCAGCCCACGTAGTAGTAGAGGATGACGCGGTCGCCGGCCTTGGGGCTCTCGACGCCGACGCCTACCTCCTCCACCACGCCCACCACCTCGTGCCCGAGCGTGAGCGGCTGCACGCCGAGGTTGAGGAGGCCGCTCAGGAAGTGCAGCTCGGTGTGGCAGATGCCCGCGGCCGAGACCTTCACCAGGACCTCGCCGACCCTGGGCGTGGGCTTGGGGACGCTCTCGAGCTGGAGCGGCTGCTTGGGACCGTGATACCGGACGGCGCGCATGATGACTCCCAGTCGGTGCCAACCTCGTCAGAACGGCGGCTGCAATATCCCCCGCTCCGTCACCCACCCGCTGATCAGCTCGGCGCTCGTGACGTCGAACGCCGGATTGTACGCGGCGCTCTGCTCGGGCGCCGCCTGCCGGCCCAGCGGCTTCGTCACTTCGGACGCGGCGCGCTGCTCGATCGGGATGGCGGCGCCCGACGGGCAGGCGAGATCGAACGTCGAAGTCGGCGCCACGACGTAGAACGGGACGCCGTGATGCCGCGCCACCACCGCGAGCGGGAACGTGCCCACCTTGTTGGCCGTGTCGCCGTTCTTCGCGATGCGGTCGGCGCCCACCACCACCAGGTCCACCCGCCCGGCCGCCATCAGGCCCGCGGCCGCACCGTCGGTGATGACCGTGTGCGGGATGCCGGCCTTGGACAGCTCCCACGCGGTGAGCCGGCTCCCCTGCAGCAGCGGCCGCGTCTCGTCCACCCACACGTGGAGCCGCGTGCCGTTCTCCGCCGCGAGGTACACCAGGCCGAGCGCCGTGCCGATGCCGCCGGTGGCGAGGAAGCCCGTGTTGCAGTGCGTGAGGACGTTGACCGCGACGCCGGCGCGCCCGCGGGTGCGGACGGTGAGCACCTGCTGGCCGTGCTCGGCCATCCGCCGGCACGCGTCCTGGTCCTCGTCCCAGATGGCCTGCGCCTCGTCCTCGAGCGCGGCCAGCACGGCCCGGCCGTCACCCGCCGTCGCGGTCGCGCGCCGCACCATCCGGTCCATCGCCCAGCCCAGGTTCACGGCGGTGGGCCGGGCGGCGCGGATCGTCGCGGCGTCCCGCTCCACCAGCCCGAGGAACGCTTCGCGCGGCCCCACCGTGCGGCGGCGCAGCGCGGCCACCAGGCCCATCGCGGCGGCGATCCCGATGGCGGGGGCGCCCCGGACCCGCAGCATCGCGATCGCTTCCACCACGCCCTCGACCGTGTCGAGCTCCAGCCAGCGCTCCTCGGCCGGCAGGAGCGTCTGGTCGAGGATCGTCAGCCCGCGCGCGGCGGTCCACCCGAGCGGATGCAGGTGCATGGCGGGCAACCTACGCCCCCGCTAGCTTTTTTGCCATGAACCTCGAGCACCTCCTCCTCGCGGTGAAGGACGGCGTCGCCACCCTCACGGTGAACCGTCCCGACAAGCTCAACGCCCTGAACGACCACGTGGTGAGCCAGCTCCACGAGGCCGCCCGGGCCCTCAAGGACGACCCGGCCGTGCGCGCCGTGATCCTGACCGGCGCGGGCCCCAAGGCGTTCATCGCCGGCGCCGACATCGCCGACCTCGCCAAGCAGGGCGTGCTCCAGGGACGCGAGCGCTCGCTCAGCGGCCAGTCCATGCTCCGCGCCTTCGAGGCGATGGGCAAGCCGGTCATCGCGGCCGTCAACGGCTATTGCCTCGGCGGCGGCTGCGAGCTGGCGATGGCCTGCCACGTGCGCATCGCGAGCGAGAACGCGAAGTTCGGCCAGCCCGAGGTCAAGCTCGGCATCACGCCCGGCTACGGCGGCACCCAGCGGCTCCCGCGGATCGTCGGCCGGGGCAACGCCCTCCACCTCCTCCTGACGGGCGAGCAGATCACGGCGCAGGAGGCGCTCCGCATCGGCCTGGTGAGCAAGGTGGTGCCCGCCGATCAGCTGGCCGCCGAGGCCGACAAGCTGGCACGCACCATCATCGCCAACGGCCCGCTCGCGCTCAAGCTCACGATGGAAGCGGTGGATCGCGGGCTCGATATGACCTTGGGCGAGGGGCTCGCGCTCGAGGCCGACGCGTTCGGCCTCGTGGCCGCCACCGACGACATGAAGGAAGGGCTGACCGCGTTCCTGGAGAAGCGGCCGGCGAAGTTCGAGGGAAAGTGACAGCCCGCCGGTTTCTGCCGCTGTGCCTCTGTGCCCTCTGGCTTTCGTGTACGGATCCGCGCGCGCGTGTCGCACCGCCCACGATACGGATCACCGTCTCGCCCATCCTCCAGGTGCACAGCCCGGGCACCATTCCCACGTCGGTTTACACCTACGACTTTCAGGGCTTCGACAGCGTGGACGTCACGGAGCGGAGCTCGGCCGCGCCGCTGAACGCCGATTCGCTCTTCCTCTATCCCGACACCACCGAGGCCACGACCGACGTGGTCTGGGCCGTCCCGTCGGGTATCCCATTGGGCACGAAAATCACCGTCGCCGCAAAGGTGTGGAACCTGGTCGGTTTTGTGGCCACGGACAGCTCGATCGTGACCATCCAGTAGGACCCGCCGCAGTAGGCTTAACCCCTTGATTTACCTAGGTTTCGTGGCTATCTTACAAGGCGTGTTCCGGCCCCAAAATCAGTCGGCTTCCGGGGCCCATCACGCGGGTCGCGACGGGCATTTTCTTGCCGTCCGGTGGTGGCCCGTCGTGGCGGTCCTGAGCTCGGTGGCGTGGGGCTGTCTGGCGGCCCCGACGCCGACGGGTCCGCCGCCTCCCGGCACGAGCAACGCGCCGCCGGTGGTCACGACGTTTCCGGGTCGGGACACGACGGTGGACTCCGTCGGCGTGATGCCGATCGAGGTCATCGTCCGTGATCAGAATCGAATTTTCACGGTCACGCTGGAGATGTCGGGCGCCTCCATCGCCTTCCCGGCGGACACGGTGAACGACACGCTGTTCGACGCCGTGTACACGGTCTCCCTGGGCGCGCTGCGGCACCGGCCGTTCAGCTTCCGCGTGGCGGCGGGCGACGTGTTCGGGCGGGACACGGTGACGGACAGCGTCGCGGTGAGGTTGCAATAGCGCGGGTCGCGCGGCTCGGGGTGCGCGCCTTCCGCGCCCTGGCGGACGCCGATTTCGAGTTGCCGGCCGCCGGCGTGGTGCTGGTGGGACCGAACGGGCACGGCAAGACCAGCCTGCTCGAGGCGCTCCTGTATCTCGAGGTGTTCCGGTCGTTCCGGGGGGCGCGCGATCGGGAGCTGGTGCGGTTCGGCGAGGACGGGTTTCGCGTCGAAGTGGAGACGGACGGCGGCAGGCAGAGCGGCGGGTCATCGCCGCCGGGTACGACGCGCGGACCAGAGAAAAGCGGGTGGTCGCGGACGGCCTGCAGGCCACGCGGCTCGCCGACGCGATCGGAGCGGTGCGGGGCGTGGTCCTGAGCCCCTCCGACTCGGAGCTCGCGACCGGCGGGGCCCGGGTGCGGCGCGGCTTCATCGGACGTGCTGCTCTCGCTCACCGTGGCCGGGTACGTCGAGGCCCTCGGCGAGTACCGGCGGGCGTTGCGGCACCGCTGCCGCGCCACGCGCGACGTGGCCGACTGGGAGGCGCTGCTGGCGCGGTCCGGCGCGAGGGTGGCGGAGGCGCGCCGCGCCTGGGTGGAGCGCTCGGCGCCGCGCTACGGCGGGTTGTGCGCGGAGATCGGCGAGATCCAGGCCGCCGGCCTGTGCTATGCCTCGCGCGCGACCGGCAGCGAGGCGGAGCTGGCCGAGGCGCTCGAGCGCTCGCGCGAGCGGGACCTGGTGCGGGGCGCGACGTCGGTGGGGCCGCACCGCGACGACCTGCGGCTCCTGCTGGGTGAGCGCGACCTGGGCGTGTACGGATCGGCGGGCCAGTGGCGGACGGCGGCGCTGGCGCTGCGGCTGATCGAGGCTGAGACGCTGGCCGAGCGCGACGGGCCGCCGGTGATCTGCCTCGACGATGCGTTCGCGGAGTTGGACGCCGACCGCAGCGCGCGGCTGGGCGGTCTGGTCGAGCGGCTCGCGGCGCGGGGCAGCCAGGTGCTCGCGACCGTGCCGCGCGACGGCGAGATGCCGGAGGCCGTGCGCAGTCTGCCCAGGTGGCGCATTCAGGACGGGACGATCGCAACCACGTGAGGGATCGGGACGGGTGAGCGAGCCGCGCAAGTCGAAGCCCACGAAGGTGGCGGACATCCTCGCCGGGGTGCTGAAGTCGGCGGGGGTGGCCGACCGCGTCGGCCAGGCGGCCGTGGTGGCCGCGTGGTCCGATCTCGTGGGCGAGCGCATCGCGGGCGCGGCCGTGCCGGAGGCGGTCGCGGCCGACGGGACGCTGTTCGTGCGGGTCAAGTCCAGCGCGTGGCGCCAGGAGCTGTCGCTGATGACGCCCGAGGTCCTCTCGCTCCTCAATGCCGACCGTTCGGCCGGACGCATCAAGCGCATCCGCTGGCTGCTGGGCGGCGAGAGCCGGGAGCCGGTGGGCCGCTACGGCGCCCGTGGAAGGGCGCGGACGTGAGCCCGGCCCTGTCGGCGGCGCCGGCCCTCACGGCGCGGCAGGCGGCGAGCCGGATCGTGGCCCGGCAGGTGCGCGAGCTGCTGCGCTGGGAGAAGCCGGCGCGCCGCGGCGACGACCCCGAGGCCGTGCACCAGATGCGGGTGCAGACGCGGCGGCTCCGGGCGGCGCTGGCGTTGTTCTCCTCGGTGGTGCGGCCCCTCCGGCGCGCCGGACGCACCCGGCTGCGCTGGCTGTCGCGCGCGCTGGGCCGGGTGCGCGACCTCGACGTCATCATCGCGCTGCTCGAGGACGGGCACCTCGCCCACCTGGACGGCGTCGAGGCGGCGCGCCTCGAGGACCTGCTGGCGGCCCTGAAGGAGCGGCGCTGGCGCGCGCACAAGAAGCTCGCGGCGGGCCTGGCCCGCCGGCGCTACGCGAAGCTCAAGGGCGCGCTGCGCGACTTCGCCCGGCATCCGCGGTTCGTGGGGCGCGGCGCCGAGGAGACGATGGCGGCCCGCTACCTGACCGACGTGATCCACCGCCTGGCGCGCCGGGTGTCGGCGCACCGCGCGATGGCGGAGCGCGCGCCGGAGGCGGCCGACCTGCACGATCTGAGGATCGCGTTCAAGCGGCTGCGCTACGTGCTGGACTTCCACGCCGAGACGTGCGGCATCGCCTTCGACGAGGAGCGCCGGCTCACCCGGCTGCTGCAGGACGGACTGGGCCAGATCCACGATCTCGACGTGCTGATCGAGTGGTTCGCCGGCCGTCACGCCTCGGCCACCCCGGTGGAGGCCGAGTTGTTCGCGGGAGCCTGGCGGGTGCTCCCCGAGCGGCTGGCCGCGTCCCGGGCGCAAGCTGCTGCGGCGCTTCCTGCGGCTCAGGCGGGAGTGGCTGGCGCGCACCGAGCCGGCCGGGCCGGTCGTGGCGCTCGAGGCGCCACGGTTCGTGAACCTCGAGGCCGCGCCCATTCAGCTGCGGCTCGCCGCGCCGCAACGGACCGTCGCTTCGCTCCGGATCGTTCGATGACATCGGAATCGCGCGGTGGTGTTCCCACGACCCACCACCCACAACCCACCAACCGCCTTCTCAGGTATATGACCAAAGACCAAGCCGCCAAAGCCTACGACGCCGAGCAGATCCAGGTCCTCAAGGGCCTCGAGGCGGTGCGCCGCCGTCCGGCGATGTACATCGGCTCGACCAGCTCGCGCGGCCTGCACCACCTGGTCTACGAGATCGTGGACAACTCGGTGGACGAGGCGCTGGCCGGCTACTGCGACCGGATCGACGTCATCATCCATCCGGACGACAGCGATCACGGTCAAGGACAACGGCCGCGGCATCCCGGTGGACATGCATCCCACCGAGAAGATCCCCGGCGTCGAGCTGGCCCTCACGGTGCTGCACGCGGGCGGCAAGTTCGACCGCAACACCTACAAGGTGTCGGGCGGCCTCCACGGCGTGGGCCTCTCGGTGGTGAACGCGCTGAGCGAGCGGCTCGAGGTCTGCGTGGACCGCAGCGGCCAGCGCCACCACATGGCGTTCGCGCGCGGCGAGACGGTGAAGAAGCTCAACCTGCGCGAGAAGGTGAAGGGCACGGGCACGATCGTCCGCTTCAAGCCCGACGCCACGATCTTCACCGAGACGCGGTTCGACTACGACATCCTCGCCAGCCGGCTCCGGGAGCTGGCGTTCCTCAACAAGGGCCTGACCATCACGTTCCAGGACGAGCGCGAGGGCCAGCAGCGGCAGGAGACGTTCTTCTACAAGGGCGGCCTGCTCGAGTTCGTGCAGTGGCTCAACACGAACAAGAAGCCGCTGCACCCCAAGCCCATCCTGATCGAGACGGTGCGCGACGACGTGGACGTCCAGCTCGCGCTGCAGTACGACGACGGCTACAACGAGAACACGCTCACCTTCGTGAACAACATCAACACCCACGAGGGCGGCACGCACCTGACGGGCTTCAAGAGCGCGCTGACGCGCACGATCAACGAGTACGCCAAGAAGAGCGGCGCGCTGAAGAAGGCCGACTTCACGCTCTCGGGCGACGACGTGCGCGAGGGGCTCACGGCGGTGCTCTCGGTCAAGGTGCGCGAGCCGCAGTTCGAGGGGCAGACCAAGACCAAGCTGGGCAACAGCGAGGTCGAGGGCATCGTCAAGAGCGTGGTGAACGACCTGCTCGGCAACTTCCTCGACGAGCATCCGCGCGTGGCGCGGGCCATCATCGAGAAGGCGGCTCAGCGCGGCGCGGGCGCGCGAGGCGGCGCGCAAGGCGCGCGACCTGGTCCGGAAGAAGAGCGGCGCTCGAGGGCGGCATCCTGCCCGGCAAGCTGGCCGACTGCTCGCTCACCGATCCGGCGCTGTGCGAGATCTACCTCGTCGAGGGCGACAGCGCGGGCGGCTCGGCCAAGCAGGGGCGCGACCGCGCGTTCCAGGCCATCCTGCCGCTGCGGGGCAAGATCCTCAACGTGCAGAAGGCGCGGATCGACAAGACGCTCTCGAACGAGGAGATCCGCACCATCATCACGGCGATCGGCACGGGCGTCGGCGGAGGACTTCCAGCTCGAGGAAGCGCGCTACCACAAGATCATCATCATGACCGACGCCGACGTGGACGGCGCGCACATCCGGACGCTCCTGCTGACGTTCTTCTACAAGGAGATGAAGCAGCTCATCGACGCGGGGTTCATCTACATCGCGCAGCCGCCGCTGTTCCGGGTGGCGCGGGCAAGGAGGAGTACTACGCGTTCGACGAGGCGGAGCGCGAGGAGTACATCAAGCGCCTGTCGAACGGCTCGGGCGCGGCCACGATCTCGGCCGGCGCGGAGGCCGAGGCGGCGGAGGAGGAGACGGGCGGCGAGGCGCGGCCGGGGCGCCACCGCAACGTCGTGATCCAGCGCTACAAGGGCCTGGGCGAGATGAACCCCGACCAGCTGTGGAAGACGACGATGGATCCGGCGACGCGCACGATCCTCAAGGTGAAGATGGAGGACGCGTTCGAGGCGAGCCAGCTGTTCGAGATCCTGATGGGCGACGAGGTCGAGCCGCGGCGGCAAGTTCATCGAGGAGCACGCGAAGTTCGTGAAGAACCTGGACGTGTAGGCACGCTTCCAGTCGCGCTGACATAGGCACGGAGGGGCCCCGGTCGGGGCCCCTCGCGTGTCCGTCACCTTGCAGACCCGCGTGTCGAGGCCATACCTTCGACCGCGTCAGATGTTTCCCTCACAAGCGCTTAGACAACCATCTGACGCCTCTTTGACGCTCGTCACGCTCGGCGGGTGGGAGTTGCTCGCGTCCCACGACGGCGATCGCCGACGCCCCTGTTCGGTCCCTCCAAGCCGCTGGCCCTGCTCGTCTACCTCGCGCTCTCGCCGGGCCGCACCGCCGCGCGGGAGCACCTGCTCGACCTGCTCTGGGCCGACCTCGAGCCCGTCGCCGCCAACCACGCCTATCGCCAGACGGTGTGGTACATCCGCCAGCGCCTGGGCGAAGCGTCACTCAAGGCGGGCGGCAGCCAGCTCACGCTCGTCGCGCCCCTCGAGGCCGATCGCGATCTGTTCCTGGCGGCCGTGCATAGCCAGGACTGGGATCGCGCCGTGAGCCGCTACACGGGCGACTTCCTCCCCGGCTTCGCCGCGCCCGGCGGCGCCGAGTTCGAGCGATGGGCCGACCTCGAGCGGTGGCGCCTGCGCAGCCTGTTCGTGCGCGCCGGCGACACGCTCGCGCGGCGCCACCTCGCCACGGGCCGCGCGCGCGAGGCGGTAGCACTCGCCCGCCGCGTGCGCGACACGGATCGCGCGGCTGAAGCGGGGTGGCGCCTGCTGCTCGAGGCGCTGGCCGCGGCGGGCGACCCGGTCGGCGGTGTCCGTCGAAGCCGATCAGCTCGAGGAGATGCTCCGCGAGGACGGCCGCGATCCGGAGCCGGCCACCCGAACGGCGCTGCGCCTCGCCCGGCGGGAGTCGGCGGAAGCGGTCGAGGCCCCCGCCCAGCGAGGACTGGTGGCCGAGCTGGTCGGCAGGGAGCGCGAGTTCGGCGCCATCGTCGCCGCCTGGGAGGCCGTGCGCCGAGGCGAGCCGCGGCACGTGCACATCACCGGCGGGGCGGGGCTCGGCAAGTCCCGGCTCCTGGCAGACGCGCAGACCAGGCTCAAGGCGTCCGGCACCCGCACCGTGCTGGTGCGCGCCGCGCCGGGCGAGCGGGCGTTGTCCTACGCCGTCGCGGCGGACCTCGTCGCGGCGCTCGCGCCGCGCAGCGGGGCGCCGCCGCCATATCGCCGGCGACCGCCGGCACGCTGGTGGGACTCGCGCCGGCCCTCGCGTCGCATTACCCGGCCGCCGAGCCCGACCGCTCCTCCGGCGACGAGCTGATGCGCCGCCGTGTGCTCGCGCTGGCCGAGCTGCTTGCGGCGGTCGCCGACGAAGCGCCGCTCGCGCTCCTGCTCGACGACGTGCACTGGATGGATCCGCAGTCGCGCCAGCTCGCCGCCGCGCTGCTGGGGCGGCTCGGCCGCAACGCCGTGCTCGTGGTCACGGCCACGCGGCCCGGCGTCGATGGCGCGATCGACACCCCCGCGACCGAGCACCTGGTCCTCGAGCCGCTCACCGTGCCGCAGGTCGGCGCCCTGGTGGCGTCGTTCGCCGCCCTGCCCGACGAGCCGTGGGCCCGCACGCTCGCGCCCAAGCTCCGGGCCGCCACCAAGGGCACGCCGCTGATCGTCCTCGAAACGCTCGAACTGGCGCTCGAGCGTGGGGTCCTCGATCTCGACCCCGCGGGCTGGCACTGCCCGGCGCCCGACGACCTCGAGAGCCTGCTGGCGAGCGGCGCCGCCCTGCGGCAACGACTGGAGCGGATCACGGCCGAGCAGCGATGGCTCCTGCTGGTCTTCGCCGTGCACGGGACCCCTATCGGCCTCGACGAGATCCGCGCCATCACGTTGCGCCCGGACGACGCTCTCCAGGCCGACCTCACGCTCCTGGAGGCGCGCGCGCTGGCGTCGCGCGAGCGAGGAGGCTGGCAACCGGCGCACGACGCCATCGCGGAGTTGGTGATCGAGCTGGCTCCGGCGGAGGCCGTGCAGGAGGCGCACCGAACCTTAGGCCGGGTCGTGGCGGAGCGAGCGGGCGGACCGGACGCTGCTGGCCGCGCGCCGCCCAGCACTTCGCCGAGGCGGGCGACACGCGAAGCTCTCGCCGGCATCTTCAGAGCGCTGGCTTCGCGTCGCCCGCGCGCGCGGCGACCGGCGCGGGCTCAGGCCGCTCGCCCGAGGAGCTGCTGGGTCGCGCCGCCAACTGGCGACGTCGACGCCCTGGTCCGCGTCGCTGCCGCTCCGTTACGGCCTGGGGTTCGTCACGCCGGCCCGCATCGCGGTGGCCGCCGTGCTGCTGGTCGTCGCCGCGATCGGCATCGCCTCCAAGGTGCTGGCGCGCGACGACACGGCGGTGCGGGTCATTGGGCTCGTGACGGACGGCGACGGCCTGCGGCCGGTGCAGATCCGGATCACGGAGCAGGACCTGCGGGCTCAGCGCACGTTCGACCTGAGCGCCGGCAGTGCCGTTCCCGATCTCCCCAAACGCCTCGACAGTCTGATCGGGCTGTCCTATCTCGGCCACGACACGTGGGCCTGGGTGAAGGAGACGGGGCCCCCAATGGCGAGGAGGCCGCGATCTTCACTCGGCACCGGGAAGTTCGTTTACCGCCGGCGCCGGGTGACGACGCCATCGGCAGCGAGTCGCCCGACGGTCGCTACCTCGCCGTCTACACCGATCGCTGGTCCCCCGACAACGCGGGCGACGTCGGCATTTACGACCTGGTGCGAGGCTCCCTCCGGCAACTCACCTCGGGACCCACCCGCGACATGCCGGGGCCCTGGTCACCCGATGGCACGCGCGTGGCATTCGTTCGGCACCACTACGATCTGCAGCCCGACGAGCTGTGCTGGGTGACATTCGATGGGAAGGGACGCTCGTGCTTCGCGCCCGAGCGATGGAGTGCCACGTCGATCGTGGGCGGATGGGTATCCGCGCACGAGTTCGCCGCGCTCGGCATCGACTCGACCGGCCGCACGTCCCTGTATGCCGTCAACATCGACGCTCGCACAAGCAGTCGCCTGTTCGAGGCCTCCGTCGCGGTGGGCGTCGGCGACACCCCGTGGATTCTGTGCCGCTGCGGAGCGTCGGGCGGCCCCTCGGACGAGTGGGAGCTGCGGAGGATCGACATTCCGGGACAGGCGATTCGGCTGACCGGGACTGCGGCGCTCTCGCGCGTGCCGGTGCTCGCCACTGCCCAGGCGCGAACCGGCGTCGCCGCGATACCTGGACCGCGCTGATCCTGGCCGGCCCCCCCGACGGCACGGTAGCCCCAGGCGTGCCGTTCGACTACGTCGCGGGCGGCCTCGCCCCCGACGGCAGTGCCGTCGAGGTGCCCGTCATGCACTGGGAGGTCTCGGACCGCTCGATCGCTTCGATCAGCCCGGAGGGCATCCTGACCGGCCGGCGGCCGGGAAGAACCTGGGTATCGGCGTCGGCAGGAGGTTGGCGGCGAGATTCCGTCGCGGTCACGGTCGTCGCGCACCACGAGGTCGCCGCGCTCTCCGAAGCGTGGACCGACATCGTGGCCCACCCGGTGGCGCGTCGTACGGCGAGCCCGCACCGCGCGTCGTCGCAGGACCGGCCGGGCCGTCGCTCTTCGTCGCGGGCGACAGCGACTACTACAGCGGCGTGTATTCGCGATGACGCGTTCGCGGCTGCCGGCGGGCTCGGCATCCGGGTGACACTCCGCACGCCGGTTCCCCACGGCAAGTGGCAGATGCTGCGCGTGGGCCTCGTTCCCTTCTCCGACTCCGGCGACCATCGCACGCTGGGACCACCGAACGGCGAACATGCCGCTGAGTGGCAGCGACCTCGCCCGGGACTGCGAGGCCAACTATCCCACCGGCGAGGCCCTCTGGGGCAGGCGATTCGTGGCGCTGTCGGCCGACCGGGTCGCGTCCTACGTCCCGGTGGACACGGCGATCGCCCACGGGCGCCCCTGGGAACTGACGTTGCAGCTGATGCCCGACGGGCGGTGCGGCGTGGCCGTCAACGGCAAGGCCCTGCGCGTCTCGGCGTTGAGACTGCCCATCGATGCTCCCCGCCACATCGTCATCGACGGTCAGTCCGTGCGCACCCAGATGCTCGTGGACCACCTGGAAGTCTGGCGCGGCGTGCGGCACGACATCGACTGGAGCACCGTGGACAGCTCGCGCGCCCACCACTGAACGCCCATCGCCGGGCGCTCACCGTCCCAGCGCGTCCTCCACCTCCCCTTCCGCCTCGATCCGCCGGTCCACCGCCTCGCCGATCTCCTTCGCCCGCTCGAGCCACAGCGTGAGATCGCCCACCGACCCCGTGCCGGCCCGGAGCTTCAACAGCGAGAGCCGCAGGTTCTCCAGCGCCGCCACGGTCTCGGCGAGGCGCTCGCCCGTCATGTTGGCGGCCCGCAGCGCCTCCGCCTCCTTCTCCAATTGCTCGACCACCTGCGGCACGTCGGGCACCTGCTTGCGCTCGGCGTCGGGCAGCGCCGCGAACACCGCGAGCACCGAGCGCCCGAGCACCAGCTCGGTCGCGTCGACCGAGGCGATGGCGCGCCGCTCTGGCACCTTGAGCCGATAACCCGCGACCCGGAAGAACAGCCCGCCGAACCGGCCCGCCCAAATGCGGTGCCACAGGTTGTTGAGGCGCCGGATCCACTTCCCGCTCCGCATCTCGTCGGCTTCCTCGTGCTGCACCTGCGCCTCGGCCAGCAAGGCGGTGCGGATGTCCTCGAACGCGTAGCCTTCCCGCAACAACCGCCGGGCGACGATCACCAGCTGGATCAGGAGGACCGTGCCGATGACGCCACCGAAGGAGAACGAACTCCCGTTGGGACCGGTGCTCACCGTCGTGCCCCCGATGCCCGATGCCAGCACCACCATCGTCGAGATCTGCGCGTTCCTGAGGAACGAGCGCACCAGCGGCGGCGCCCGGAGGTCGCGGCCGCGGGCCTCGCCGGCGATGCGCGCCACGTCGTCGCCGGTCTGGACGCGCGCCGCCGGGTCCTTCTCCAGGCACTTGTCTATCAGCTCGGCGAGCCGGGCCGGCACCTCGGGTCGGAGCGTCATCACGTGCGGCGCCGGGGTCGAGACCTGCTTGGTGATGATCGCGGGCAGGTTGGAACCCTCGAACGGCGGCCGGCCGGTCAGCGCGTAGAACATCGTCGCGGCGAGCGAGTAGAGGTCGCTCCGCGCGTCCACGGTCTCGCCCAGGGCCTGCTCCGGGCTCATGTAGCGCGCGGTGCCCATGACCTCGCCGGCCCCGCCCTCGCCCGCGCGGCCGCGCACCGCGATGCCGAAGTCGGTCACGAGCGCCCGGTCCGTCGCGCGCTCGATCATGATGTTGTCGGGCTTGACGTCTCGGTGGATTACGCCGCGCTGGTGCGCGTAGCCCAAGGCCCAGGCCACCTCCTGCATCACCTTCATCGCCAGGCGCGGCGCGAGCGGTCCCGAGCGCTCGACCCGCTCCCGCAGCGTCTCGCCGTCCACGTAGCCCATGACGAAGAACACCAGGTCGCCGGCCTGCTCGACCGAGTGGATGGGGACGATGTTGGGATGGGAGAGGCCTGCCGCGGTGCGCGCCTCGCGCAGGAAGCGATCGCGGGCTTCCACGCTCGCGGCGAGGTGCGGCGGCAGCAGCTTGATCGCGACCAGGCGATCCAGCGCCACGTCGCGCGCCAGGAGCACGACGCCCATGCCGCCCCGGCCCAGCTCGCGCTCGATGGAGTAGCGGCCGGCGAGGATCTGCTGGAGAGCCAGGAACTCGGCGCTGACGCCCGCGGTCATGGGGATAACCTAACGCGCGAGGGGGCCCGCGCGAGCCCCCTCGTGATCGGAGAATCTCCGATTGGATCGGTCAGAGAACGTGCCGCAGGGCCACCGCCGTGCCCACGATCGCCAGCCAGGCTCCGACCCAGAATCCAAACATCCAGCGAACGAGCCTCGTCTCCATCCGGCTCATGTCCGAGCGCAGCTCGGCCGTCTGCTGGGCGAGCCGCGCCTCGAACCTGCCGAAGTTCGTCTCGAACAGGTCGCGGAACTCCTGCCGGTAGCTCAGATCAACGGCATTCAGCCAGTTCACGAGTTCGTTCGCGACGTCGTCGCCCAGTTTCTCGTAGAACTTCCTGGACAGCTTGGCGGTAACCGGCATCCGACGTTCCTCCTGTCGGGTGCCACGCTAACGGTACGCTCGGCACCGCGCGGCGCGCAACGAGCGCGGCGCGGCGCAAACACATGCGTTGCCGCTACGCCTGCCGAATCGCGGCCAGCACGCGCTCCGGCGTCATCGGCAGGTAGGTGAGCCGCGCGCCCGTTGCGTCGAAGATGGCGTTGGCGATCACCGCGCCCATGGTGATGATCCCGGGCTCGCCCCCGCCCTGCGGATCGAGGCGGTCATTCGGCACGAGCACGACCTCCATCTCCGGCACCCACGAGAACCGCGGAATGCCGTACGTGTCGAAGTTGGCGTCGGTGATCTTGCCCCCCTGGAACCGGAGCCCCTCGCTGAGGGCGTAGCCCAGGCCCATCACGATGGCCCCTTCGGTCTGCATCTTCGCACCCTCGGGGTTCACGACGATCCCCATGTCCTGCGCGCAGACCACGCGCTCCACCTTCACCGCCCCGGTCGTGCGGTCCACCGTGACGTCGGCGATGTGCGCCACGTAGGTGCCCGCGTCCGAGCCGCACGCCACCCCGCGGCCGCGGCCCGTCCGGTGTGGCGCGACGCCCGAACGCCAGCCGTACGCCCGCGCCGCCTCCCGCAGCACCGCCACGAGCCGCGGGTCCGTGGCGTTCTTGAGCCGGAACTCGATCGGGTCCATCCGCGCCGCCGCCGCCATGACGTCGATCTGCTGCTCGGCGGCGAACCGGTTGGTGTTCGCGCCCGGCGCGCGCCACGGCCCGGTCGCGAACGGATGGTAGCTCTCGGTGGAGCGCGTGTCGCTCTGCTCGCCGAAGATCCGCACGCGCCGGTTGGCGACGTCGTACGACACGTTGGCGCCGCGCGAGCCGGCGGCGTACACCGCGTAGTCCCACAGCGTGATCTTGCCCGCGGCATCCATGCCGGACGACACCTTCACGACCGCGGCGGGACGGTACGTGTCGTAGAAGAACTCCTCGGCGCGCGTATACGCGACCATCACCGGCTTGCCGGCGAGCTGCGAGAGCCGCGCGGCCTCCGCGACCTGCGCGCCCGATCCCTTGCCGCCGAAACCGCCGCCCACGAAGGGCGTGATGATGCGCACGTCCTCGGGACGGAAGCCGAGCGCGCGCGCGACCTGCTGCTGGTGGCCGAACGGCGATTGGGTCGAAGCCCAGACCGTCGCCTTGCCGTCCTTCGACTTCCGCGACGGCGGTGTGCGGCTCCATCGGCGCATGCGCCACGTAGGCGTTGTAGTAGGTCAGGTCGAACGTCTTGGCCGATGCGGCGCGCCCCGCGCCGAGGTCGCCCGCCGCATCCTCCGTGTGGCCCGTAGGCGCCGCGCTCACGAGGTGCTCGTAGATCGTGTCGGTGTCCACGCGTCGCCGCGGGCGTGTCCCACTCGGCGCGCACCGCGTCCAGCGCCCGCGCCCGCCGTCTCGGGGTCCGCGGCGAGCACCGCGACGAGCCCGTCGTGGTTCACCACCGTGACGCCCGGCATCGCCGCGGCGGCGGAGGTGTCGAGGCTCTTCGGCGTCGCGCCGTGCGCCGGCGGACGGACGATGCGCGCGTAGAGCATGCCGGGCCGCCGGATGTCGCCCGCGTACTTCGCCGCGCCCGTCACCTTCTCCGCCGCGTCGAGCCGCCGCGGCGACGTGCCCATCACCTTGAAGTCGCGCACCGCGCGGAGCACGGCCTTCTCGCCCACGGTGTTGGTGATCTGCTGCCCCTTCACCAGCTCGCCGAACGTGGCGCGCCGGCTCCGGTCGGCGGTCACGTACACCACGCCGTCTTCCACCGTGAGGCCGGTGCGCGGCACGCCGAGCCGCTGCGAGGCGAGCGCCACGATCTCGAGGCGGGCCTGCGCCGCCGCGGCGCGCACCGCCGGGCCGAAGAAGCGCGTGGACAGCGAGCCCCAGGTGCCCGCATCCCACGGGCACGAGGCGGTGTCGCCCGCGACGACGCTGAAGCTCGCCAGCGGCGCGCCCAGCTCCTCGGCCGCCATCTGGGCGAGGGAGGTCGTGATGCCCTGCCCCATCTCGATCTTGCCCGAGAACAGCGTGACCTTCCCGTCCTCGGCGATGTGCAGATAGGCGTTGATGTCGGTGGGATAGCCGGGCCGGCCCTGCGCCTCGGCGGTCGCGAACGACGCCGGCAGGCTGACCAGCACGAGCACGCCGCCGCCCAGCGCCTTGACGAAGTCGCGGCGGTCCATGCGGGTGTCGCGGACGAGGTCGGTCATGGCTGCCTCCCCGCGCCGGCCGCCGCCCCGATGGCGGCGAGGATCCGCCGGTGCGCGCCGCAGCGGCACAGGTTGCCCTCCATCCCCTCGACGATCTGTTCCTTGGTCGGGTGCGGGTTCGCGTGCAGCAACCCGTAGGCGTTCATGATCATCCCCGACGTGCAGTAGCCGCACTGGAAGCCGCCGTGCTCGGCGAACGCCTCCTGCAGCGGGTCGAGCCGGTCGCCGTGCCGCGAGCCCCTCGATCGTGGTCACCTGCTTGCCGCGCACCGACGCCAGGTCGGTGAGGCACGAGCGCTGCGCCTGGCCGTCCACGACGACGGTGCACGCGCCGCACTGCCCGATCCCGCAGCCGTACTTCGTGCCGGTCAGCTCGAGATCGGTGCGCAGCACCCACAGCAGGGTGCGCGACGGATCGGTGTCGAGCGTGACCGCCTTGCCGTTCACGGTGAAGCTGACCGGTTCCTTCATCGTCGCCTGCCTGTGGTCGGATTGCGGAAGGTGGGACGGAGCCGTGGTGCACTACCCGGAGTGCCGGGTCCAGGTTCCGGCCCGCCCGGAACCCGCGTGGGCACGGTGCTGGCCCGCGATATGCGCTGACGGGCGGTGGAATCGGAGCGCACCGCCGGCCCCCGTCGCACGCCAGAGTCAGGTCATGGACGTCCACAACCTCGGCCCGCATCTTCAACCCCGCGCGCATCGCCCTCATCGGCGTCACCCAGAACCCCAACAGCGTGGGCGGCAAGGTGCTCGCCAACCTGGTGGGCGGCGGGTTCCGGGGCGTGGTGTATCCGGTGAACGCCGAGGTGGAAGCCGTGCTCGGCGTCCCCTGCTACCCCGACGTGGCGCACCTGCCCCGGACGCCCGATCTCGCCATCATCTGCTCGCCGGCGGCAGAGGTGCCGCGGCACGTGGCGGCGTGCGGCGTGGCCGGCGTGCGCGGCCTGATCGTCGTGTCGGCGGGGTTCAAGGAGACGGGCGAGGAAGGGCGGCAGCTCGAGCAGCGGATCCGCGCCGAGCAGGCGCGCTTCCCCGGCATGCGCATCGTCGGGCCCAACTGCCTCGGCATCATCGTCCCGCGACTCAACCTGAACGCCAGTTTCGCGCCGGCGGGCCCCAGGGACGGCGACATCGCCTTCATTTCGCAGTCGGGCGCCCTGTGCGCCTCCGTGCTCGACTGGGCGCTGGAGAACCGCATCGGCTTCTCGCACTTCGTCTCGATCGGGAACAGCCTCGACGTGGACTTCGGCGACCTGATCGACTACTTCGGCGAGGACGAGCACACCCGGTCCATCATCCTCTACATCGAGTCCGTCACCGACGCCCGCGCGTTCATGACCGCGGCCCGCGCCTGCGCCCGCCAGAAGCGGATCATCGCCTTCAAGGCCGGGCGCTTCCCGGCTTCGGCCGAGGCGGCCGCGTCGCACACCGGCGCGATGGCCTCGGAGGACGCCGTCTACGACGCCGCGTTCCAGCGCACCGGCGTCGCGCGGGTCTCCGAGCTGGCCGACGTGTTCGACTGCGCCGCCCTGCTCGGCCGCGGCAAGATCCCCGGCGGGCCGCGCCTCGCCCTGGTGACCAACGCCGGCGGGCCGGGCGTCATCGCCACCGACGCGCTGATCGCGCAGGCCGGCGTGCTCGCCACGCTCTCGCCGGAGACGATGGCGCGGCTCGACGCGGACCTGCCGCCGGCGTGGTCGCACGGCAATCCGGTGGACGTCCTCGGCGACGCCAACTCCAAGCGCATCGAGAAGGCCGTCCGCAGCGTGCTCGCCGACAAGAACGTGGACGCCGTGCTGACCATCGTGACGCCGCAGGCCATGACCAATCCCACCGCCACCGCGCGCGTCCTCGGCAAGCTGGCGCTGGAGAGCCACAAGCCGCTCCTGGCCGGGTGGCTGGGCGGGCGCGCGATGCGCGACGGCCTGCCCATCCTGGCCGAGGCGGGCATCGCGGCCTACCCCACGCCGGAGCAGGCGGTGCGCGCCTTCATGACGCTGGTCGCATACGCGCGCAACCTGGAGACCCTGTACGAGACGCCGAAGGACGTGGCCGTCCAGTTCCCGTACGACCGCGCCGAAGCCAAGCGACGGTTCGTGGCCACGCGCCTCGACGGCGGCGACGTGCTTGCCGAGGACGTGTCCAAGGAATTGCTCGCCTCGTACGGCATCCCGGTGACGCAGCCGCACGCGGCGGCTACCGCCGAGGAAGCGGTGGCGATCGCCGAAAGGGTCGGCTACCCGGTGGTGCTCAAGGTCCGTTCGCCCGGCATCACGCACAAGACCGACGTGGGCGGCGTGGCGCTCGACCTCGCCGGTGCCGAGATGGTCACCGCCGCGTTCCACAACATCGTGCGCAACGCGCGGGAGCGGCGGCCGGACGCGCGCATCGAGGGCGTGACCGTCCAGAAGATGATCGAGGCCGCGGACTCGCTGGAGCTGATCCTCGGCATCAAGAAGGATCCGGTGTTCGGCACGGTCGTCATGGCGGGCATGGGCGGCGTCGGAGCCGAGCTGCTCGCCGACCGGAGCCTCGGCTTCCCGCCCTTGAACGAGCGGCTGGCCATGCGGATGCTGGAGTCGCTCCGGATGTGGCCGCTCTTGACCGGCTATCGCGGCCGCAAGCCGATCGACGTCGAGGCGCTGGTCCAGGTGCTGATCCGGCTCTCGTACCTCGCGGCCGACTGGCCCGAGATCACCGAGCTGGACATCAACCCGCTGCTCTGCACGCCGGCCGAGGTCGTGGCGCTCGACGCGCGGGTCGTCGTGGATCGCGCGCTGGTGGGCGTGGAGGCCGAGCCCTACGCGCACCTCGCGCTGCGTCCCTACCCCGAGAAGTACGTCAAGCGCGTCGTCCTGAACGGCGGCACCGACGTGACCCTGCGCCCCATCCGGCCCGAGGACGAGCCGCTGTGGCTCGCGATGCTGGGCAACTGCACCAAGGAGACGATCTACTCGCGGTTCCGCTACCTGTTCGACTGGTCCACGCACGAGGTGGCCACCCGCTACTGCTACATCGACTACGCCCGGGAGATCGCGATCGTGGCGGAGATCGGGACCGGCGAGCAGCGCAAGCTCATCGGCGTGGGGCGGCTCGTGGCCGACCCCGGTCACGAGAACGGCGAGTACGCGGTGCTGGTCGTGGACGCGTGGCAGCGCAAGGAGTTGGGCGGCCTGCTGACCGACTACTGCATCGAGATCGCCCGCGGCTGGAACCTGAAGCGCATCGTGGCGCAGACCACCACCGACAACCACCCCATGATCGCGGTGTTCGAGCGGCGCGGCTTCGACGTCACCAGGGGCGAGGACTCGGCCGTGGAGGTGTCGAAGGCGCTGTAGCGGCTGGTAGGGGGGGTGAGTTGTAGGTGGCAGGTGGTAGTCGAGGCCTTCACTACAACCCACAACCTACAACCTACCAACGTCAGCCCCACGATACCCTAGCCTCCACACCCGATCCGTGGCACTTTCCTGACGCCGAGACACGATTCCGCGAGCTTCACGGGGAGACCGCCACCATGCGCTGCGCCCGCTGCGGCCGCGAGGCCGCCGAGTCCGACAAGTTCTGCGCCGAGTGCGGGATGTTCCTGCGCGACGCCTGGGCCGAGCAGCGGTTGCTGGCCCCGATGCTGCTCGAGAGCGAGGGCAAGCACCAGGACGCGCGCCGCGAGCTGGAGCGCCTGGTGGAGCAGCAGCCGAGCGCGCTGGCCTGGCACTGCCTGGGCACGGTGCAGATGCACCAGGGCACGCTGAACCGGGCCATCGACTGTTACCGCAAGTCGCTCGACCTGGCGCCGCGCTTCCTGCTCTGCTGGTACGACCTCGGGGTGGCGTACTACCACCGGGGCAACATGCCGGCCTCCATCGCCGCCTACCGCCGCTGCCTCGAGATCGACCCGCACTACAACGCGGCGCACTACCGCCTGGGCGTCGCGCTGTTCCACGCCGGCGACCTCGACGCGGCGCGCGAGCACTTCGAGAAGTGCACGGCGCTGACGCCGGAGTACCTGCGCGCCCGCTACCACGTGGGGCTCATCCACCAGCGGAAGGGCGACCTGGACGCCGCCGAGCGCGAGTTCCGCAGCTACCTCACCGAGGCCATCGGCGGGGCGAGCAGCCTCTTTCATCTAGCGGAGATTCAGAGCGCCCGCGGCGACGCGAAGGGCGCCGCAGGCCTGCTCGCGCAGGCGCGCGATCAGGGCCGCAAGGGCTGAGCGGCGGTGACCGCACCCGGCGAAGACCGGCTCATCTACGACTGGGCGCTGGCGGGCGGCGCCCCGCCGCCCTCGCGCACGGCGATGCTGGACGACGAGACGCTGCGCGACGGCCTGCAGAGCCCGTCGGTTACCGACCCGGCGGTCGAGGCCAAGCTCGAGATCCTCCACTTGATGAACGGCCTCGGCATCGAGACCGCCGACGTGGGCCTTCCCGGCGCCGGGCCGCGGCAGCGCGAGGCCGTCGAGCGGCTGTGCGTCGAGATCCGGGACCAGAAGCTCCGCATCCGGCCCAACTGCGCGGCGCGCACCGTGATCGCCGACATCCAGCCCATCGCCGACACTGTCCAGAAGACCGGCGTGCCCATCGAAGCGTGCGTGTTCATCGGCAGCAGCCCGATCCGCCAGTTCGCCGAGGAATGGGGCATCGACCGCATCCTCCGCCACACGGAAGAGGCGGTCCGCTTCGCGGTGGCCGAGGGGCTCGAGGTCATGTACGTGACCGAGGACACGATCCGCGCCCATCCCGACGACCTGCGGCAGCTGCTGAGCGCCGCGGTCCGCGCCGGGGCCAAGCGGATCTGCCTGTGCGACACGGTCGGCGCCGGCGTGCCGGCCGGCGTGCGCAACCTGGTCGCCTGGGCCGCGCAGCTCCTGGCCGAGCTGGGCGTCGCGGATCGCGTGGGCATCGACTGGCACGGCCACCGGGATCGCGGTCTCGACGTGGCGAACACCCTCGCCGCGCTCGAGGCCGGCGCCACGCGCGCGCACGGCACCGCGCTCGGCGTGGGCGAGCGCGTGGGCAATACGCCGATCGAGCTGCTGCTCGTGAACCTGAAGCTGCTCGGCTGGCGGAGCGACGACCTCACCAGCCTGCCCGCGTACTCGGCCGCCGTCTCGCGCGCGGTCGGCGTGCCCATTCCGGCCAACTGGCCGGTCGTCGGGCGCGACGCGTTCCGCACCGCGACCGGCGTCCACGCGGCCGCGGTGATCAAGGCGCAGAAGAAGGGCGCCGAGTGGCTCGCGGACCGCGTGTACTCGGGCGTGCCCGCGAGCTGGGTGGGCCGCACGCAGGAGATCGAGATCGGCCACATGTCCGGCGGCTCCAACGTGCTCCACTACCTCCGCACCCGCGGGCTCCCGACCGACCAGGCGGTCGTGGACGCGGTGATGGCGGTGGCCAAGCGCTCCGAGCGGCTGCTGACCGAGCAGGAGATCCTCGACGTGGTGCAGGCGGCGAGGCGCTGAGGAGGACCCATGGCCGACGTTCGCGCCAGCATCGACCTCGCCCTTTCCCCCGACGCCGCGTTCGACGCGCTGGTCGAGGAGCTGGCCAATGCCCTCGTGCGGCTGGGCATCCGGTTCGAGCCGGGTCCCGGCGGGCGCGTCGCCGAGGGCGCGTTCGAGGTGGGCAAAGTGGTCGAGTGGAAGCCCGGGCTCGGCCTGGGCCTCGCGTGGCGGCACGCCAGCTGGAGTCCCGGTGTCGTCACGGAGATGCGCCTGCGCCTGGAGCCGGTCCCCGGGGGCGCCACGCGGGCCACGCTGGAGCACCGCGGCTGGGACGCCGCGATCGGGGATCCGGTCGAGTTGGCGGGCTGGTTCGCGGGCCAGGTCCTCGCGCCGCTCTTGAGCGCGAGCAGCCCCGGCGCCTTCGGCGACTGGTTCACCGACCGGCGGGCGCGGCGGCCCTCGGGACCCGCGGCGCGCGCGACCTACCTGCACCCGCTCTACCACCTGCCGAACTTCCGGGTCATCCTCGCCGAGCTGGCCCTGACGCGCGACGACCACCTGCTCGACGTGGGGTGCGGCGGTGGCGCGTTCCTCTCCGCCGCGCTCCACAGCGGCTGCCGCGCGGCTGGCGTGGACCACAGCGCCGACATGGTGAGAGTGGCGCGCGAGGCGAACCACGAGGCGGCGGCCGAGGGGCGCCTGGAGGTGCGCGAAGGCGACGCCGCCTCACTGCCCTTCGCCGACGGCACGTTCACCTGCGCCGCCATGACGGGCGTCCTCGGCTTCCTCCCCGACCCCGTGGCCGTGTTCGCCGAGATCCGCCGCGCCCTGAGGAGCGGCGGGCGATTCGTCTGCCTGGGCACCGACCCCGAGCTCAAGGGCACGCCCGCCGCACCGGAGCCGATGGCCTCGCGGCTCCGCTTCTACGACAGCGCAGCAGCTCGAAGCCCTCGGGCGCGAGGCGGGCTTCGAGGACGTGCGGGTGGTGCGGCGCGACCTGCAGGCCTTCGCGCGCGAGGCGGGCGTGCCCGAGGCGCACCTGCCGCTGTTCGCCGCCGGGAAGGGCGGCGGCGCGCGCTTCCTGCTCGCGCGCAAGAGTTGAGCTTCGGCGGCCGTTCCGTTCTCACGTAGTACCATGGCACTGGTCCCTGCGCCGGGACCACCCGCCGCGTTGCGGTGTAGCTACGACCCTCGTATACGCGATCTCCCGTACCCGGCCCGTCACCCGGCGAGCGTTACTCGATCGCACGCGCTCAAGTCTCATCCTGCGGACGGGCTCCCGGAGACGGCTCGCCCGATTCTCTCACGAGGGGGACTCATGCACACCGCACGCCCGATGCCACGCTTGCTCTGGCTCGTCCCGATGTTCGGCCTGCTGGCCTGCGCCAAGAAGGAGGCGGACGCGAACGCCGCCGCCGCACCCGCGATGCAGGCGCCGGCGCCGCCGCCGCCGCCCGCGCCGGTCAGCGTCACGCTGACGGCGAAGAACAACAGCAAGATCACGGGCACCGCCGTGCTCACCAAGCAGGGCGACTCCACGTCCGTGGCGTTGACGCTCGACGGCGGCCGGTCGGGCACGACCTACCCCAGCCACATTCACGCCGGCACCTGCGCCAAACCGGGCGAGGTGGTCGCGCCGCTCGCCAGCGTGAAAGTCGGCGCCGACAAGTCCGGCACGAGCACCACGGTGCTCGCCACCAGCGTGCTCGATTCCGCGCGCACCAAGTACGGCTCGCTGCTCGAGCAGTCGCACCTGCCCAACGGCAAGCCCGTGGCCTGCGGCGAGATCCCGGCGCAGTAGAGCGGGCCGAGACCGGAGGCGACGCCGGACAGCCGAACGCCTCACCCGGCCCCGACCGGGCCACGTGAGGCGTTCGCGCTCGCGCCGCCGGGCGTACGGCCGGCGGTCAGATGCCGGCGGTCAGGATCCCGTCGCCTCGCAGCGCGAGGGCGGCATCGTCGCCGTCGGCGCGACCTTCGCGAAGTAGAGGCTCCGCACCGCCGGCACCGGGATCGGGCCGTACGACAGCACGGCGTCGTGCCAGCGGCACAGGTTGAACGCCGCCCCCTCCTGCTGCTCGGCGGCGCGCCGGAACGCCCACCACTCGCGCACGCCCACCGGATAGGTGTTGAGCTGCACGTACTCGAGCTGCGCCCGCTGCAGCTTGGCCACGGCCTCGGGCCGCTCCTGGAAGGCGTCGCGCACCATCAGCGCCACCGCGCTGTCGCCGTTCATGTTCATGGTGTGCAGCCGCACGTCGATGATCACGTTGGCGTACATCCGCAGGTCCGCCTTCAGCGCCACGAGGTGCGCCTTCACCGCGTCGCCCCCGTTCGCGCCGAGCGCCTCCATCGCCTGCTCCATGTACACCGCCCAGCCCTCGATGTAGGTGTTGGTGCCGTACACGGCACGCAACAGCCGCCGCCACTCGGGCGTCACCCGGTTGGCGTAGTCGCCCTGCACGATGTGGCCGGGCATCGCCTCGTGGATGGTGAGCGACAACATCTTGTAGCGGTTGTACTCGCGGAGCTTGGCCTCCGCGTCGGCCCGCGTCCACTCCTTCGGCACCGGCGTCACCCAGTAGAACGCGCTGAGGTTGGGCTGCAGCGCCGGCGCGAACACCGCGCCGCCCACGCCGTAGCTCCCCCGCTCGAACACCGGCGTCGGAATCACCTTGAGGTTGGAGAAGTCGGTCTGCGACAGCACGTGGTGATCCACCACGAACTTCTCGAGGTCCGCCACCGTCCGCTGGCCGGTCTCGACCAGCGAGTCGCGGTTGGCGTGCTCCTCGCCGATCCTGGCGAGCACGCTCCCCACGATCTGGTTCAGCACGGCGGCGCTGTCGCCCGTGGGCCGCTTGCCCGGGAACCACGACGAGTAGAGCGGATCGGCCAGCTGCAGCATCTCGTGCCGGATGGTCCGCATGCTGTCTTCGGCCGACTTCAGCATCTCCTCCGGCGTCACCGACGCCTGGAGGTAGTAGCGCCACTTCTGCTCGAACATCGAGCGCCCCATCCGCCAGTCGAACGTGGCGCGCTTGGAGAGCGTGTCGCGGACGAACGTCACGTAGTGCGCGATGGCGGCCAGCGCCGGTCCCTGCGCCGCCTGGTAGCGCGCCTCCGACGGCGTGCCCTTCACGAAGGCCGCCCCCATGCCCTTGATCAGGTCCGCGTCGCCGGCCAGTCTCGTCCAGCGCCACCCGGCGGTACACGTCGTTCGAGGCCGAGAGGTTCGCCACGGCCACCGCGATCCACGCCGGGATCTTCTCCACGCGCGTGGTCAGGTCGCGGGCCCGCGTCGCGGTGTCGGCGTACTCGAGGCTGATGTTGGCGAACAGCGCGCTGCCCAGGATCTCCGGGTAGAGCTGCGGCCGCCGCTGGTAGAACCGCTCGCTGTCGAGGCTGAAGGTCGCGAACTTCAGCGCGTTGGAGAGCAGGTCGTAGTCGGCCTGCGTCTGCGGATCGAGCCGGTCGCGCTTGATGGCCGCGAGCTTCGCCGCGAAATCGCGGAAGTACGCGCGCTGGTGATCGAGCGCGGCGGGCGAGAAGTCGTCCAGCATCGCGTCCAGGCGCAGCGTGTCGTGGGTGGCCGGATCCACGAACACGTGGAGCCCCACCTGCGTGGCGCCCGAGGGCGAGAAGCTGAGCGAGGTGTAGACGAAGTCGTCGGCCAGCCTCGGGAACTCGCTGCTTCCCCGGCTGCAGGCGGCCGTGGCGGCGACGGCCGCCCCGGCGACGATCAGCGTGAGCTTGCGGAGCACGTGCCCATCCTCGTGAAGGGGACCGATGACGACCGCGCAGAATGTGTGCCGCCGCTCGGTCCCCCGCCACGGGCAAACCCGACCGAATCGCTACCGCATTCTAGAACTGCCTGGTCTCGCCGGGGGTCATGACCTTGCAGCCGCCGGTCGCCGCGAAACGCCTTGCGCACGTCGGCCGCGGTGGCGAGGGCCGGGAACGTGGCGTAGTGCATCGGCACGATGACGGCCGGATGGAAGTACTTCCGCACCGCCAGCGCCGCGACGCGCGGGTTCTCCGTATACGGGCCGCCCCCCACGCAGAGCAGGATGACGTTCGGGTGATACAGCTGCTGGATCAGTGACATGTCGCCGAAGATCCAGGTATCGCCCGTGTCGTAGAGCGTCCGGCCGTCGGCGAACTCGAGCACGAAGCCCAGCGGCCGTCCGTCGGGCACGCTGCCGTGCACGGCCGGAACGGCGTGAATGGTGACGTCTCCGATC
Organism: uncultured Gemmatimonadales bacterium; assembly: GCA_963718005.1. Classification (GTDB taxonomy): domain Bacteria; phylum Gemmatimonadota; class Gemmatimonadetes; order Gemmatimonadales; family JACORV01; genus Fen-1245. The sequence goes on along the minus strand of CAVQXV010000003.1, from coordinate 216,262 downwards.
TTCACCGTGCCGCCGACGTTCACCCCGACCACCTGCGAGTCGGGCAGGCCCAGGGTCTGCGCCCAATCGAACGAGGCGACCACCTTGGCGCCGCTCGCCTGGGCGATGGCCTTCGCGTCGGCGGAGTGATCGAAGTGCGAATGCGTGACGAGGATGGCGGCCGGGTGGTAGCGCGTCGTGTCCTTGAGCGAGTCGGGCGTGGACGGATTCTGGCGAAGGAACGGATCCAGCAGCAGCTGCGTGCCGCCCGGCGAGGTCACGAGGAACGACGCGTGGCCGAGCCACGTGACGGTGATCTTCTTTCTCGCGGGCGCGGGATGGCGCGGCGAGGCGGCGACGACGGACGCTCCGGCGAGCGCCAGGGTGCCGAGCAGCGCCAGGCGGATCGCCGGCGCCGCCGGGTCGAGCGAGCGGCGTGTCATCTCAGACTCTCCGTTTTGACGGGTTGGACATATTGTACACACCCCGCGGCCCACATCCCACCCCCCGGGGGGCCGGTCGCCGTCACGCGCTCATGGGGAGCCATCGCATGCCGGAAGAGACCACGCGCGCCGTCTTGATCGAGCGCCTCGGACCGCCCGAGGCGCTGGTCGAGCGCGAGGTGCCCCTCAAGCCGCTTGGACCCGACTGCCTGCAGCTGGAGGTGCACGCCGCCGGCGTCAACTTCGCCGACCTGCTACAGCGCGCCGGGCTCTATGGAACGGTGCCGCCGCGGCCGTACAGCCCGGGCTTCGAGGTCGCGGGCGAGGTGGTGCGCGTCGGCTCCGCGGTGACCGGCTGGCGCGTCGGCGATCGGGCCATCGCCCTGCTGCGCTACGGCGGCTACGCGCGCGACGTGGTGGTGACGACCCGCCAGGCCTTCCGCTATCCCGACTCGCTGACGCCGGTGCAGGCCGCCGCGGTGCCGGTCGTCTTCCTCACCGGCTGGGTATGCCTGTTCGAGGCGGCGCGCGCGCGCGCCGGCGAGACGGTGCTGATCCTGGGCGCCGGCGGCGGCGTGGGCACCGCGGCCGTGCAGCTCGCGGTGCAGCACGGCCTCAAGGTCATCGGCACGGCCGGCACCCACCAGAAGCGCGAGTTCGTGATGGCCGACCTCGGGGCCGAGGCCTGCTTCGATTCGCGCGGCGAGTGGGAGATCGAGGTCCACCGGCGCCGTCCGGACGGCGTGGACGTCGCGCTCGACCCCGTCGGCGGTCGCGCGACGGCGTCGTGCCGGCGGCTCCTGGCTTCCCTCGGCCGCCTGGTATGCTACGGCCTCAGCGAGGCGATGCCCGGCGGGCGGCGGAACTGGGTCAAGGCGTCATGGGCCTACCTGCGCACGCCGCGCTTTCACCCGCTCGCGCTGTTCGACCGGAACATCGGCGTCTTCGGCGTGCAGCTGCTGCACTTGTGGGACCGGCAAGAGCTGCTGGCGCGGGCCCTCAAGGAGATCTACGGCGGGGTGGTGGCCGGCGAGCTGCGTCCGATCATCGACCGCACGTTCCCGCTGGACCGGGATGGCGCCGTGGAGGCGCACCGCTACCTCCACGAGCGCCGCAACCTCGGCAAGGTGGTGCTGGCGGTCTAGGCGGCGGGCCCGGATTCGGCGCCGGCCGGTGAGGCCGGGTCCTGGCGGTAGAACTTCCGCAGCTCCTCGTACAGCTCCGGCAGGCGTTGCCGCAGATCGGCCGGCTGCTGGAAGAACGCCTCCGTGGCGACCGCGAAGAACTCGGCGCGGTTCGTGGCGCCGTAGGGATCGAGCGGCGTCTCGCCGCCTTCCAGCGCGGCCTCGACCTGCCGCTCGTACAGCGAGCGGAACACGTAGCCCCAGGTCCGATAGGCCGACGGGTGCTCGAGCAGCGGCTGGCCGTCCATCGCGCCGTTCTCGCCGTCCAGGACGTGGGCGAACTCGTGCAGCACGACGTTGTGCCCGTCCCCGGGATTCAAGGAGCCCACCAGGCTGCTGTCCCACGACAGGACGACGATGCCGCTGGTCCACGCCTCGCCCAGCGTGGGTCGAGGCTCCTGGTGGACTTCCCCGAAGCGGGGCGCGTCGATGCGCCGTGGATGGAACGCGCCCGGGTAGACGAGCACGCGGCGCAAGGTCGGATAGCAGGGATAGTCGAGGTGCAGCAACAGCAGGCACGCCTGCGCGGCGACCGTGACGCGAATCTCGTCGGTCAACTCGAGGCCGACGCCCTCCATCGGCTTGTCGTGCAGGAACACCTGGGCCAGGCGGAGCAGCCGCTCCCGGTCCTCCGGCGGCAGGCGGCCGGCGAGCGGGACGTTCCGCGCGACGATGTCGCGCCACGCGACGGGAATCGGCTCGCGCCGGAACCGCACCCGCGGGTGGCCCGGCAGGAACCGCAGCCATGGCGCAAGTCTGGGCACCAAGCGATAGGCGGTGGCCGCGATCAGCGCGCCCACCGCCCAGGGAAGCAGGGTGCGGAGCAGCTCCAGCAGCCAGGCGCGCGTCACCCCGCAAGCTACCGCGAGGGCCGCGCCGGTGCCCGCCGCGCTACGGCTTCACCGTCCTGCGGCCTCCCGAACCGGAGCCCGAGCTGGGACTGCCGCCGGAGGAGCGGCTCGATGGCCGCTGCCCGCCCGTCGAGCGCGCCGAGGGAGGCGATCCGCGCGCGCTGCCTCTCGCCCCGGAACGCGCGCCGGCCGGCCCCACCACACCCTGCGTGTAACCGCGGCCGATCACCATGCGCCCGTGCCGCGCCGCCTGCCCGCCCCCGCCGGACACCACCACCACGCCGCCGGACGGGTAGTAGCCGTAGCCCGACCAGTACCCGTAGGGCGAGTAGTAGCCGTACGGAGAGTATGCGTAGGGCGAGTAGTAGCCCCAGCCGAAGGGCGAGTTGCAATCCCACGAGTACGGCGAGTAGCAGCCCCATGGCGAGCCGTAGCCCATCCCGTACACCGGCGGATGCCGCTCGTAGTCGCCCAGGTCGGGCGGAGGACGGCGCTCGGCGCGGCGCGACGCGAGATCGATCGCGAATTCCCGGGGATACGACAGCGCGACCATCACGTCGATCACGCGGGCCGACACGCCGGCGTCCTTGAGCTGCACGAGGCGCCGCCCGTCGAGGGCGAACGGCTCGCCCTCCTCGACCAGCCACGCCTCGACCACGGCCGGCTGCATCGCGTGCGACGCTTCGACCACGTCCTCGGGCTCGGGCGGCGCTCCCGCCGCGTCGCGCGCCGTGCTCATCGCCATCGCGCTTCCCTGCAGCGCCCACGCCAGATCGCTCGGCACCGCGGCCGAGCCGCTCGCCGCCCGGTAGCGCACGACCCGCACGCCCTGCGGGAGGTTGCGCACCGCGGCGCCGCGCACGTCCAGCCACTCGCCATTCGGCGTGATGGCCATCAGCTCGTTCGTCGTGCGCTTGATGTCACCGGGGCAGGTGTACTCGGCCGTGAGGAAGACGCGCTGCGCACCGTCGGAGAAGCGGGCGCTTTCCCATCCCGCGCAGCCTTCCCGCGTGACCGAGCGCTGTTCGCCCGTCGCCTCGATGCGCTCGCGCGTCACGATCTTGCCGGCCGTGACCATCGCCACGTCCACGCCCACGCTACCGGGAGCGGGAACGACGCAGACCAGCGGCACGCTGGCGGTGTCGCCCACGGCGCGCACCGGTCCCGAGACGGGCTCCCAGCATCCGAGCCACGCCTCCCAGCGCGGGTCGGTCTGCGACGAGGACGCCGGGGCCTGCTGCGCCCGAAGGGGCGCCCACGCGACGAGGAGGACGGCGGCCAACGTCGCGCCGGCCTTCCCCTGTAGACCTGCGACCCAGCAACGCTGCGACGGTTTCATATGACTCCCTCTCAGAACCTGACGCCGAGGCCCGCCAAGACGGAGAGCCCGGACAGGTCCACCGAATTCGCCCCCACGAAATCACTGCCCAGCGTGGACTGCGCCCACGTGTACTGCGCCCGCCCCGTCAGGATGTAGCGCGGCCCGAGCGCGACATCCAGCCCCGCGAAGGCGTGCAGCGTGCCCGTCCAGCGATCGGAGGAGAACGCGTCGTTCTGGACGCTGTTGTTGGCATAGTCCACGAAGTCGCCGTACTGCTGGAAACGGTACCACATCACCCCGCCGCCCACGCCGACGAACGGCGCGATCCGGCTCGGGACCCAGGCGAAATGCCCGATCCTCTCGCCGGGCTCGGCCAGGTACAACTTCAGGCTCGCGGTCAGCGGGACCCGTTCGAGGCTGGTGGTCTGCGACACCGACTGGTCGGTCCGGTACACGGAACCGGCGCGGGAGCCCGCCCACCCCGCGCTGAACATCAGCTCCATCCGCGGGGCGACGCGCAGCGCGAGGTCGCCGCCGATCGCGAACGCGCCGAAGTTGCTCTTGGAGAGCGTGAACGTGTCGGTGACGAACTTGAAGATGGGGCTGTCGGCCAACGCGCGGTCGTAGCCGGTCCAGATGCGGAAGCTGCCGCCGGGCCGCTGGAACAGGAATCCGTCCCCGGTGCCCTGCGCCCGCATGCCGGGCGCCAGGAGCAGCGAGGCGGCCAAGGCCAGGCCGCCACCGCGTACCACGCGCCAAAGAGGCGCTGAGTGCTTCATTGCCGAACCCTCCCGTGACTCCTTACCCCACCTGCCACGGTAAGTTGCGGCGCCGCCCGCGCAAGGACCAACCCGCGCGGGGTGATTTTCGATCGTCTGACATTGGATTAGCGGAGAATCCGCCGATCAGGCCCGGGGGCACCGGACCACAAGCGACGGCGGCGGACGGGTCAGGTGCCGATCGCGGTCAGCCCCCTGGCCACGTTGTGCGCCCGGACCGCGGTCACCACCGGCGTGAGCTGGCCGTCGTCGCGATCCACGTAGTTCTGCCACTGCAGGGCGACGAGATTGTCCAGCTCGTCGCCGGCGTTCGGATCCCGGCGCTCGATCACCCAGCCGAACTCGGAGGAGCGGTTGCCGTAGTGGGCGCCGGCGATCCACGCCCCGCACTCGTCCTTGCGGAACCGGTTCGGATTCTCGCCGTAGACCTTCTTCGCCCTCGCCCAGACTTCCGCGATCAGCTCCTGCGACCAGACCACACGCCACCCCCTGGGCACCGATTCACGATCGAGGTTGCTCTGCCTCGCCAATTCCGCCGTCCTGCGTCGGCGCGGCCGGCGCGACGCCCTGGAGCTGCGCCCGCAGCCACAGCCACGCCTCCGCCTCCGTGAGGAACGCCGAGGCCCGGCATCCATGCATCTCGGCCAGCGTGCACAGCACGCGCGTGCCGCCGAACTGCCCACCCGCCCGCGCCACCACGGCCAACGGAGGAACGCCCACCTGGAAATGCGCCCGCAGCCGGTCCAGCAACGCGCCCGCCTCCTCCGCGCTTGGCGCGAAGGCATGAGCGCGGAAGTCCATCAACAACCCGCCCACCGCGACCCCGCCCGTCGGGATCGCCCGATCCAGCTCCGCGATCCAGTTGCCGATCGAGTCCAGCCGGCCGCCCCCCAGCACCACCACCCGTGCACCCCAGCCCGTGCGCAACTCGCGCGTCACCAGCGCACCACCGGGCGGCCTTCCGAGCAAGCGCGGCGGACACGGGGGGGGCCGAGTCGAACCATGGAGCCAGTATGAGGGGGACGGGCGGCAGGCAATAGTCTATGACATGTTATAGTGCGACCTCGGGGGACCCGGGGCGCTGTTTCCGGGACTATGGGTTGTCATAGTCTTTCGGGTGATGCCCGTATGGCGCACACTATCGGATCCCCCAATCCACGGAGACGCTCATGGCATTGCCAGCCCGGAATCACCGGATCAGCCTCGAAGAGGCCGCCGCCCACACCAAGCGCCACCGCGACTCGAAGATCCACGCGATCAAGGCCGGCGCGTTCCACAAGGACCAGGTGCTCGAGCTCCTGAACCAGCCCGGGTGCGTCGGGCTGAGGATCTACCACGGACGTGACAAGGAGGGAACACCGACCTTCGTGCTCGCCGGGATCGACAAGGCCGACAACGACCTGACCACCGGCACGCTGCTCGAGGCCCAGTATCCCTGCCCACCGTTCTGCGGTTCGGCGAACCCGTTGAACTCATAGCGAGCGGTGCGCATCCCTCTCGTGCTCCACTTGTCGGCTCTTGCCGAGGGCGCACCGCTCGTGGCGGCGGTCCTCGTGCGGCGGCGGGAGCGCGGAGCGCGCATGTGGGTGCTGGTCTGGTGTGCGCTGCTCGTGCTCGAGAGCGCGATTCAGCTGCTGCTCGCGCGGCGCGGCGTCCACAACCTGTGGCTGAGCTACCTCTTCGACCCGGTCACGGGCGCGACCGTCCTCTGGGCCTTATCCTGCTGGCAAACCAGCGAGCTGGCGCGCCTCACGATGCGCCTGGCCATCGTGCCGTTCCTGGTGGTGCTGGCGAGCCTGACGATCTTCTTCGAGAACACATCGTTCTTCAGCCGCGCGGTGCAGCCGACGATGGCCCTCGTCGGCCTCTTCGCGGCGGCTACCACGCTCATCAGCCGGAGCCGCGCATCCAGGGGCGACCTGCTCGGCCAGGACTGGTTCTGGGTGAGCGCGGGGATAGCTCTGTACTTCGGGACGTTCAGCATGATCGGTCCGCTGAGCGCGCTGCTGATCGGCAGCGACGTCGCCATGATGACCCGGGCGTACGAGTTAGAGGCAGTGCTCTCCATCGTCGCCTTTCTGGCGATCGCGCGAGGCCTGACGTGCCCGGCAACGACCTGACCATCTGGGCACTGTTCGTGGCGGCGGTGCTGAGCGTGGCCATCGTGCTCGGGGCGTTCGTGACGGCGCTGGTGATCTCGCAGCGGCGGCGCATCGCGATGGAGCGCGAGCACAGCCAGCGGCTGCTCGCCGCGCAGGAGGAGGAGCGCTCGCGCGTCGCGCGCGAGCTGCACGACGACGCCCTGCAACGGCTGGCGGTGCTGCGCCACGAGTTGGAGCAGATCGCGCTCCTCGCCGGCCCGGAAGCGGTGCACCGGATCAGCGGCGTGTCGGGTGAATTGGAGGACCTCGGGACGGTGCTGCGCACTGCCGCGCACCAACTGCACCCGTCCGTGGTGGAGAAGGCGGGACTGGTCCGGGCCTTGGGCGCGCTGGCGGAGGAGTTCGGCCGCACGGCGGGCCTCGAGGTGCAGCTCGCCCTGCCCACGACCGACATCCGGGTCGCCACCGGCCCGGCGATCGCCGCCTACCGCATCGCGCAGGAATCGCTGCGCAACGTGGTGCGGCACGCTGGCGTCAAGCAGGCCACGCTCGCGCTCGAGGTGCACGATGGCGCGCTGACGCTGTCGGTGTCCGACGCGGGCAAGGGGTTGCCGGTCGGGGCGCCGCGGGCGACCGACGGCCTGGGCCTCATCGCGATGCGCCAGCGGGCCGGCACCGCCGGAGGGCACCTGACGATCGCCGCGCGCCCGGGCGGCGGGACCGTGGTCACGGCGACGCTGCCGTGCGGAGCGGCGGGATGAAGCGCGAGCGGGCGAGGCTCATCATCGCCGACGACCATCGCATGGTCGTGCAGGGCCTCGAGCAGATGCTCGGCGAGCGATATGACATCGTCGGCGTCGCGTACGCGGGCGACGAGCTGCTCGGGCTGCTGAAGCGCACACCGGCCGACGTGCTGCTGCTCGATCTCTCGCTCCCGGGCCGCAGCGGCCTCGACATCCTGCCGGACCTGCACGCCCTGCAGCCCGAGCTCAAGGTCCTGGTGCTCACGATGCACACCGACCGCGTCCTCGCCGAGGCATCCCTCGCCGCGGGAGCGCTGGGGTTCGTGCCGAAGGACGCGGGGATGGAGGAGTTGATGCTCGCGCTGAGCGAGGTGCTCGCGGGCCGGCGCTACGTGTCGCCGCGAGTGCCCAAGTCGAGCCACCGGGTGGGGCTCGACGCGCTGCACGCGAGTCTCGCCAAGCTCACCGAGCGGCAGCAGACCATCCTTCGGCTGCTCGGCCAGGGCCTGACGTCGGCCGAGATCGGCGACAAGCTCGGCCTGAGCGAGAACACCATCACGTTCCACCGCAAGCGCATCCGCACCATCCTGGGCCTCAAGACGGAGTGGGAGCTGACGCGCCAGGCCATCCTGGTGCACCTGGCCACCAGCGGGGCGGCCGCGCAGAAGCCGCGCTAGCGGGCAGCCGAACCGGTCGGCTCGGGGCCGCGACGAGTGGCTGCCGGCGCGTGCGGTGGAACTACCAGGTGTGGCTGGCGCCGCCGAAGATGGCTGGGGGATCGGTGAGCACCACGGGCGGCTCCTTCAGAAACGACACGTCGATCGGCGTTCCCGGACGCGGGGCCGGGCTCGCGGCGGGCGCGCGCCCGGCGAGATCGTCCTCGCCGGACGTCGGCTCCGGCTCGGGGGCGGCGGAATCGATCAGATGCATGGTTGAGATAGTGCGCGCACCGGCACACACTTGGTAAGTCTATGACTAGTCATAGCCCCCTCCTCAGCCGGCGGATCGCCACGGCCCTGGGGCCGATGATCGCCGTGGCCGGTGACGCCGGGCTCTACCTGCTCGAATTCGCCGACGGGCCGCGCGTCGCGGCGGAGCTGCGACGGCTGAGCCGGCGGCTCGGGAGGCCGATCGTCCGGGGACGGCACGCCCACCTCGACCGCGTCGCGCGGGAGCTGGGCCGCTACTTCGCCGGCGGGGCTCGTGGCTTCCGGGTCCCGCTCGCGCTGGTGGGCACGCCGTTCCAGGTGGCGGTCTGGCGGCGGCTGCTCAGGATTCCCCGTGGCCGGGTCCTGACCTACGACGGGCTGGCCCGCGCGCTGGGGCGCCCCGGCGCCCAGCGCGCCGTGGGCCGCGCGAACGGGAGCAATCCGCTGGCCGTCGTCGTGCCGTGCCACCGCGTCGTGGGCAAGGGCGGCGCGCTCACCGGCTACGGCGGCGGGCTGCCGCGCAAGCGCCGCCTGCTGGAGATCGAGGGCGCCCTCCGCGCCGGAGAACCCGACCTACGCCAGCGCCCTGAGGTCCGCCTGTAGGGTCTTCAGGTCGAACTGGTTCGGCGCCTTCTGGTTCACCTTGCTGACCCAGTCGTCGCTCAGGACCGCGTACGCCTCGTCGCAGTACGCATCCCAGAAGCTCCAGGTCATGCGCTTGGTCGCACCCCAGGTCACCACGGTCAGGCCGCGCGCGTCGTACGCCACCACCGGCACGGCGTGGCCGCCCCACGAGCCCGGAGCGCCGGGGCCGACCGGCCCACCCGGCGGCACCGACCAGACGGTCTGCCGCTGCGCGCTCACCGGCAGGGCGAGGCCGATGTAGCAGTTGCCGAAGATCAGCACCGAATCTTCGATGTGGGTGTGGTTCCCCGGCTCGAGCGCGACGTATCCCTTGATGGTGTGCCTGGCGAACCCCGTCTTGCGCCAGTAATTGAGCACGTCAATCTCGACCGCGCCCTTGTCGCTCGACGGGTCCTTCGGATCGTATCCCGTGATGGCCGAGTACGCGGCGACGATCTGCGCGTCGCTCAGGACGACGGCCTTGCCCGCGTAGGTGGTCCACTGCTCGATCATGTGGCCGGCCGCGGCGCAGGTGCAGTCGCCGATGCGGTCGTTCACCATCATCGGCCACCGTTTGACCTTGGCCGCGAAATCCTCGGAGGCGGGCGGCGGCGGCAGCGCCTCCGCCTTGAGATACTTCGCGAACAGGAACGTGCGGGGATCGTGGCGGGGAGCCTGCTTGCCCAGCTTCATCTTCGTGTGGTCGGCCACCATCGCTGCGCCCTCCGGTGACGGGATCTTCCGTCACTGGTACTACACCCAGGCGGCCGCGACAAGACTCGGGTCACTCCATCACTTCATCACCTCCCCGCTGAGTGAACTCCCATTGCCTGCAGGAGTTGGTCCGACCACAGGGGCAGCGGCTCGCCGCCCGCGCGGTTCTGCTCGGCCGCCGCCTGGTTGTAGGCGACCAGCAGGGCCCGCGGGTCGAGCATGCACAGGATCAGCCGGTCGCGACCGAACCGCCGCTCGATCAGCACCGCCATCTTCCAGCCGACGGTGTACCAGGGCCCCTGCACGCCGAAGAAGGTCATCCCCACCCGCCGGCGCTCCTCGGGCGTCCTGAGCCGGCCGGCCGCCACGTCGAGGAAGAAGCGCTCGAGCACCGGCAGGTCGCGCCCGAAATTCGCCACGTCGCGATCCCACCGCGCGCGCGCGTCCGGCGGGCTCACGGCGTGTGGGTGCACGTCGGGTCCGCCCGCGGCGGCGAGCATGGCGAAGCCCTCGCCGAACGCGCCCATCCACTCGGCCGCGGCATGCGCGTCGGGCGGCAGGCCGGCGATGGCCGAGTCGAAGCGCGCCGACACGCTCGCGTAGCCGATGTGGTGCAGCTCGTGCGCGACCGTGTTCTCGAACTGGGGCTCCGTCTCGGACGGATTCAGGTAGAGGAAGATCGCGGCGTCGGTCGAGGGCTCGAACACGAAGCTGTTGGTCAGCGGCTTGATGACCGGATACACCGTGGCCCGGATGGCGGCGTCGGGCGGCAGGTAGGCGAAGGCGCGGCCCGCCGCGGCCGTGAGGTCCGCGCGCCGCCAGTCGTCCAGCGTCGCCCGCAGCTCGCCCGCCCTGTCGGCCAGCGAGTCGCTGAGCACGAAGCGCTGGAAGTCGGCGTCGCTGAAGTCGCGTCCCATGGCCGCTTCGCGGGCCTTGAGGCGCCGATAGGGCTCCGTGGCGAACAGACGCCGCCAGTCCTCCGAGTCCACGGCCTGGCCCGCCTGGCGCCGCGCGAGGATGGCGAGCACCGCCTGCGCTTCCGACTCGTCCAGCTGAATCTGGAGGCGACCGGCCGCCTGCTGCGCGCGCGCCGCCGGGCTCGCCGGGAGCAGCGCCACGATCGCGATGCCGCCGGCGACCGCGAGCCGGCGGAGCCGCCGCCGGCGCACCACCGGCCCTCGACCCGCGCGGCTACCGCAGATGCTTCGCTCCGTCGATGCCCCGATGCAAGCGGTGCGTGCGCTTGATGGCCGCGCCGCTGTCGCTCGCCGCGCTGTCATCGAACGCCTCGGCGATGGCCGCGCCCACGCTGGCCCCGATCTGTGCTCCCAGCTCCGCCAGCTGCGGCGCCGCCTCGACCGCGATCCTCATGCTGGCGCTCTGGAGCCGCGCGATGTGCGGTGCGAGCTGCGCCTCGATGTCCCTGCCGAGGCGGTCGCCGAGCCGCGCCAGGTCGCGGCTGGTGGCCGCGAGCTCGGCGGCATCGAGGTCGCCGGCCTTGCTCCACGCCGTGTCCATGCTCTCGTCGGGCACGGCCTCGATGTCCGGACTTTCGTCCTGGGCGTCGTCCGCCGTCGCGGCGCTGGCGGCGGCGCGCGATTCGTCCGCCGAGACCCGCACCGGCGCCAGGCTCCAGACGGTGGTTCCACTTGCGTCCACGATGCGCAGCGTATCCGACTCGCTCACCGGCACCGTCTCGTCGTCCGCCACGGGCCGGCCGTTCAGCGTCGGCTGCTGGTCGTCCATCAGCTCGATGGCCCGGCCGCCGCGGCGGATGCCGATGCGCCCCTGGCCCGTGATGCGCGGTGCGAACCCCGCGCGGAACGTGATCAGCCTCGCATCCCGGATGGTCGCCCAGGTGCGCGGCGTGCCCTGGAAGGCGACCGCAGACTGCCGGGCCGCGGACCCGCCCGGCGCGGCCGGCGCGGCCGCCGCCGTGTCGGGGCACGGCGGCAGGACGCCGGGGGCCGCGAACGCGACCGTGGCGAGCACCAGCGCCGCCACCGGCACGGCGAGTCTCAGCCCCCGCACGGCCCGCGGCTCGGCTCCCTCGAGCAGCCGGTGCACGCGCTCGACCAGCTGCGAGCGGTTCTCCGCCATCCCCGATACCGGCACGGCGCGGCGCGAAGCCTGGACCCACGTCGCCACCTCGGCCAGGCACTTGGCCAACGTCAGGCTTCCGCCCGTCTGGGTCACCGCCCAGTCGTCACACAGGTACTCGGCAGCCTCCTGGATGCGCCGCCGCGCGAGACGGTTCAGGGGCTGGAGGAACAAGACGCTTTCCACCGCCACGGCGAAGGCGAGCCAGCTCGGATCGCGCCGCACCAGGTGACCCAGCTCGTGGGCCAGCACCGCGCGCTGCTCGGCCGCCGAGAGCGACTCGATGGCCCGCGTGGGGAGGCAGATTTCGGACGAGCCCATCGCGACGGGGCCCGACAGCTGCGCCGATACCGCCAGGCGCACCCGGCGCCGCACGCCCGCCGCCGCCCGCAGCTCCTCCAGCATCTGGACGGGAGCGCCCTCGCCGATCACCCGGCGATCCCGGAGGTGACGCACGAAGCGCCCGCGCCGGACGGCGAGGCGCGCCAGGAGCGCCGCCGCACCGATGCATCCAGATGCCGAGCAAGAGGACCGGCCAGGAGAGACGGGTGGTGGGTTGTGGGTTGTAGGTGGTGGACGCCGGCGCCGCGGCCACCGATGCGCTCGCGAGCGTCGTGAGGCGCGCCGTCCGGGTCTCAGCCGCCCGCGGAGGCAGGGCGCCGGCGTGCCGCGCCATCGTCGAGCCGACCGGCTGCCCGGCCGTGGTAGCCACCGCCGCCTGCGTGCTCTGCGCGGGGCCCGGCAGCCAGAACCGGCGACCGTAGAACCCGTCGGCCGACGCGACCTGCACGGTCGCGGTGAGGAGGCCGCCCACCAGGCACACCTTCCACAGGGTGTCCTTCGCGGCCGGCGCCCGAACGGCGCCCGCAGCCGTGAGGATCCAGCCGCCGCCGAGCAGGATCGTGCTGTGCAGCAGGTACGTCAGCAGCCACGCGACGGCGAGCATTGCGAGCGCCATGTCAGCGGCCCCCCTTCCGTTCTTTTTCCTCGATGAGCCGCTTGACCTGCGCGAGGTCGCCCGGCTCGATGTCGCGCGCGTTGACCAGGTGGCTCACCAGCGCCGCCACGTCGCCCTCGAACAGCCGGTCGGCCAGCACCGACACCATCGAGCGGCGCACCTCCTCCTCTGATACGAGCGGACGGTACAGGTAGTGTCGGCCGGAGGCCCGGTGGACCACGAGGCCCGCCTTCTCCAGCCGCGTGAGGACCGTCGCGACGGTCGTGAGGGCGAGGCCGCGCTCCGCCTCCAGCGCCTCGTGCACCTCGGCCACGGCCGCCTTCTTCCTCTGCCACAGCACGCGCATCACGGCGAGCTGCAGCTCGCTCAGTTCCAGGGGTGGGGTCATGGGAGACTATACTACAGATGTAGTAGAAAGGTTTCAAGCGGGGGGCCGGCGCACGGCCGGGGCCGGCCGGGGGAGGGTCCGCGGCCTGCCCCGCTAGCCCTTGCGCACCACCGTCACGCCGTCGCGCAGCGGCAGGACCGTGGCGAAAGCGCGGGCGTCGGCCGCGTAGGCCAGCCGGTTGAAGGCCTGCACGGCGGCGGTGGCGGCATCCCGGCGGGCGCTCACCCGCCCGTGGGTCACGCGCCCTTTCCATAGAGTGTTGTCGCAGACCAGGAGGCCGCCGCGCCGCAGCCGCCGCATCGCCGCCTCGAAGGCCGCCGGGTAGCCGGGTTTGTCGATGTCGCAGAAGACGATGTCGAACGTCCCCCGGACGCGCGCCATGCACTCGAGGGCGTCGCCCACCAGCACCTCGACGCGGTCCGCGACGCCGCCGCGCTCGAGGTACCGCCGGGCGTCGCGCGCGTTGGCGGGATCGCCGTCGGTGTACCACACCTTCCCGCCCCGGCCCACCGCGCGCGCCCACCACATGGTCGAGTAGCCGATCGCGGAGCCCAGCTCCATCACCCGCTTCGCGCCCGCGATCGTCGCCAGCTGGAAGAACAGCCGGCCCACCACGGGTCCCACGATGGGAATGCCCTCGCGCCGAGCGCGTCGCTCCATCTCCACCATGACGCGGTCGCGCGCCGGGATGAGGCCGGCCAGGTAGCGCTCGACGCGCGGGTGCACGATGTCCAGGTCGCCGGCCGCCATCAGTCCACCTCCTCGTCGAACGGGACGAGATACACGTCCGGGCCCACCAGCGTGCCGAAACCCAGGTGCGCGCCCGCGGGCGCGACCAGCGACCGCTGGCCCTCGTCGAGCGCGAGGGCGGTGACCACCGACGGCGGCACCACGGGATCGTCCGCGGCGTGCACCACGAGGAGCGGATCGGGGGGCAGGCCGCAGGGCGCGCCGGAGGCCAGCCGGGCCGGGATGGTCGCCAGTCGCGGCGCCGCGAGTCCCGCCCCCTCGAAGGCGCGCCGGTGCACCTGGGTGTAGTGGAAGCGCGGCACAGCGTGCCGCGCGAGGTACTCTGCCGTCGCCCAGATGTCGAGCGCACCCGACCAGGTGGCGATCCGGGCGAACGTGCCGGGCGGCGCGGCGAGGGCCGCGGCCGCACCCGCCGACAGCGCCAGCACGTCGGGCTGCGCGTCGAGGCCGCCGGCCAGCGCGGCGAGCTCGAGGCCGATCCGCTGGAGCGAGGGCACCTCGCCCCCCGTCAGCGCCAGGGTGCCCGCGGCGAGCCGGTCCTCCACCAGCAGCACCGGTCGCCCGCGCCGCGCGGCCAGCTCGGCGAGGTCCGCGAAGAGTCCCTCGTTCAGCGACGCGTACAGACCCGGCAGGATCATCAGCGGCCGCCCGGCGCCCGCCGCGCTGGCGACCCGGCGGCGCGCGCCCTCGGCCTGGCGCACGTGCACGGTGAAGGCCGGCGCCAGCGCCCGCTCGCGAAAGTCGGTGCGGGCGGTGAGCAGCATGCCGCGGTCCATCGGCGACCACCAGTGCGGCCGCGCGCCCAGCCGCTGCTCGACGCGCCGGACCGCGCGCGCGGCCCAGTCCTGCGGGATCGCGTCCATACCCGAGTCGCATCACCTCTTGATGGGTGGGCCCGGGGGCGCGGAGTTCGTGGTCCGGAAGCGACGCCCCGACCACGACATAATCACGGAACGGCCATGACCCGCAAGGACGAGCGCGGCCACCGCTGGACCGACCTGGGAGTGGAGCGCGCGGTGATCCGCATCGTGCGCCGCCTGTCCCCGGGGTTCGGCCGCCGCAAGATCACGCGCAAGACGCGGCTGCACACCGATCTCGGCTGGGACGACTGGTACGTGCTGCGCGTGGTGAAGCCCATTCGCCGCACGCTGCACGAGAGCCTCGACGATCGCGTCGTGCTCGCGCTGAAGACCGTGGGCGACCTGGTGAATTACGTGTGGAACAAGATGGAGGACGCGTGAGCGCGCACCGCCTCGCGCTCGCGGCGCTGCTGGCGGCCCGGGTCGCCGGGGCCCAGGAACCGGCGCCCTCCGCGCCGGCGGCGCCCGCCGCCCCCGCCGTGGAGAACGAGCCCGGCTGGCAGGTCCTCGTCGGCCACTCCTACTCCTCGGCCCGCGCCCTCACGCAGCCCGCGACCTTCACGCTCGAGCAGGAGCGCGGCCAGCCGCTGTACAGCGTGGTGGACGCCGCCGCCCTGCTGCGCGGCTCGCTGGCGCCGCGCGCCTGGCTGGAGATGGGCATCCGCGCGCGGGGAGGCTCCGCCCGTTCTCCGGCCGAACGTGCCTACGGCGCCATGGCCCGGGTGTACGGCGATCTGGACCCCATTCTCCTCGCCGCGGGCTACGAGTATCTCGCAGACGGCCACTTCGACGTCGCGCAGCCCGCCGCCACGTTCGAGCTCACGCCGCTCGGCGGAGCGCCCGGCCTGGGCACCTGGGTGAGCCCGGCGCTGCACCTCAGGTGGCGGCCCTGGCTCGGCGTGTCGTGGGGCAAGGGGGTGCGGCCCTACGCCCGCATCGCCGCCGAGTGCGTGAGCGGCCGGGTGGAGGCGGGCGTCGAAACCACCGGCTGGCTGGTGAGCGGGAGCGCCATGGGCTTCGTCCAGGGCGACGTATCGGTGCGCCTGGTGGGCGGCCTGTTCGCGACGGCGAGCGGCGAAGCGGGCCGCGCGCCGCCGCGCTACGAGCCGTCGGGACGGTTCGGCTTGGGCCTGGGCTTCCGGCTGGGGCCGAGCTAGGCGGACCGGTCGAAGTACGGGCTCTTGCCGGTGATGCTCACGCGCGCCGGACACGCGCGCCGCGTGCATCGCGCGTGGCGGTGCGGGGTACGCTAGGGACGGCGGAAGGCGGACCGGGGCGCGCGGGCCAACCAATCGGCGGCGCCGCGCATCTCACTTCGATGGGGCGGCCGGCCGCCGTGGCGCGCCGGCGTCGGTTCAGGGATGATCGACGACGATGATGCGCGGATCGTCGGCGGCGACGGCGCGCATGAAGGTGATCAGGTCGGCCACGCGGTCCGGCGGCTCGACGCCCCGCGCGCCTTCGACCCGGCGCTCCACGCGCAGCTCGCGGCCCTCCTGCGTGTAGGTCGAGCGGTACCGGCCGTACACGCTGGCGGCGGCGACCCCGGCCGGGAGTCGCGCGCGCCAGCCGGGAGGAAGCGTGATACGGTACGCCTCGATGGAGACCTGCGGCCCGATCACGCGCTCGACGTCGATCGGGTACTTCCGCGGCACGTGCGCCTCCACGTCCTCGACCAGCTGCGACTCGAACAGCGGGCGCAGCGGCAGGCGCAGGATGCTGCCGCCGCCCGCCGCGGTCGCCGCCTTCCCGCCCCGGATGGCCACGGCGATCCGGGGCGCCGCGGCGAGGTCCCGGCCGTCGAACAGCTCGATGCTGTCGCCGGCCGCGCCGTCGAACAGGCCGCTGGCGATGTTGCGGGCCAGGTCCTCCCGCTGCCGCGTCGAGATGTTGTGACTCAGTGCGTCGCGCAGCCCTTCCCCCTCGCGGCCGGCCAGGGTGGTCACGAGCCGCCCGGCGAACGCTCCGTCCGGCGTCACGCTGCCGGTCAGGGAGTCGGCGGTGACGTTGGCCGCCGCGGAATCGAGCGGCAGCGTCACGGCCTCGCCGCGCCCGTCGGGATGCACGATGAGGGCGAACTGCCCGTACTCCGGCGTCGGCAGCTGGCCGACCGGGATGTCGTCGGCGGTGAGGTCCACGAACAGCCGGCCGCCGGGCCGCTCCACGACCGCGATCATGTGATCGAACTGCGAGGCCGAGGGCAGCAGGGAATCGATGCCGCCGCTCGCGCTGAGCAGCACCGGATAGGCGTGGAACCCCATCCGCCGGGCGAGCGCGACGAACAGGGTCGCCTTGTCCTTGCAGTCCCCGTACATCGTCTCGAGGACCTCGGCCGGCGCCCGCGGCCGGTAGCCGGCCAGGCCGAGCGCGACCGAGACGTAGCGGAAGTCCTGCGCCACCCAGCGGTGCACCGCGCGGAGCGAGTCGAGGCCGGTCGCGGCGCCCTGCACCAGCTCGGCGAGGCGCGCGTCCAGCGCCGGCGTCACGTCGAGCCGGTCGCGCACCAGGGTGGCGTACCAGCGGGCCACGTCGCCCCAGGTCAGCGGCGCGGCCACCGCGAGAGCGGCGTAGATGCCGTTGGAGTCGGAGGCGAACGGCTCGCGCACCGGCGGCTTGGGCACGTCGGCCATCGCCCACTCGTACACGTGCCGTCCGCCCGCCACGGTCTCGCGCCGCGCGAAGGGCAGGTTGCGCTCGCGCAGGCGCGGCGTCAGCGACGCCGGCACGTCGACGATCAGGCGCGAGCGGCGGGTGGGCCGGCCGGTCGTCACGCTCCAGCTGGTGGAGAAGTCGCCCGGCATCACGGGCTCGAGCGTCTCGACCGTGTAGCTGTAGTCCACCAGCAGGCCCGGCGCGAGGCCGCCCAGGGTCGCGCGATGCACCTTGGTGTCGGAGTACACCGGGTACTCGAGCGCCGCGGGCACGTCGCTCTCCTGCTCGTGGGTGGGCTGCGCGCTCACCACGGTGCCGTCGGGCTTGAGGACCCGCGCCCAGTTCACGGTGAGTTTCTCGCGCGAGCCGGAGTAGTTGAAGCTCAGCTCGCCCCACGACTCGACGCCGTCCTGGGTGAGGATCTGCACCACCTGGCGGTAGGTCCGGCGGCCGCGGCCGTCGGCCTCGAAGCGCACCACGCCGTCGTCGAGCAGGTAGACGTAGGGCTCGTCGGGGTAGTCCGCCGCCTTGACCGCGAGCGAGTAGATCGTGTCGCTGCTGACCGACGGGTCGCCGGCCGGCGTGATGACCGGGGCCTGGGCGAAGGCGCGCGGCACCGCGAGCAGGCCGAGCAGCGTGCAGAAGACGGGGAGGCGCATCGGCTTGCAAGATGGCTGGCGCGGCGAGCCACGGCAACCGATAGTTTGTAGCCCGTGCCTTACTGTCCCGAGTGCTCCGCCTACGTTCCCGAGCAGGTCGAGATATGCCCGACCTGCGGCGCGTCGCTCGTGCCGACGCCCGCCAGCGCGAAGGTCTCGCAACCCGCGGCCCGGCCGACGACCAACACCGAGGAGGTGGCCCGCGACCTGAGCCGGGCGCTCGGCGCGGGATACGAGTATTTGCGCCTGGTGGGCGTCGGCGGCATGGGGGCGGTGTTCCTGTTCCGCGAAGTGGCCCTCAAGCGGCTGGTGGCGGCGAAGGTGCTGGCGCCGGATCTCGCCGCCGACGGCGGGGCCCGCGCGCGGTTCACCCGCGAGGCCAGGTCCGCGGCCGCGCTGTCGCATCCCAACGTGGTGCGCGTGTACGGGGTCGGCGAGACCGACGGCCTCAAGCTCCCCTACATCGTGATGCAGTACGTCGAGGGCCCCTCCCTGGCCCAGTGGATGGAGCAGCGCCCGCGCTCGACCGAGCGCGACGGGCGGCGGATCATCGGCGAAGTGGCCGCCGGCCTCGCCGCGGCGCACGCGCGCGGGCTGCTGCACCGCGACGTGAAGCCCGGCAACGTGCTGCTCGAGGCCGACTCGGGCCGCGCGTACGTGGCCGACTTCGGCGTCAGCGCCGCGCTGGCCGCCACCTCGCCCGAAGCCACCGGCAGCCTCACGGCCACCGGCCACGTGGTGGGCACGCCGATCTACATGAGCCCGGAGCAGGCGGCGGGCGAGCCGCTGACCGACAAGAGCGACGTCTACAGCCTCGGCGTGATGGCGTACGAGCTGCTGGTGGGCGAGCTGCCGTTCAAGGCGACCACGGCGATGGGTTGGGCCGCGGCCCACCTGCGCGACACGCCGACGCCGGTGGCGCACCGTCGCGCCGACCTCTCGCCCGAGGTCAGCCGCCTGGTGGACCGCTGCGTCGCCAAGCATCCCATGGACCGGCCCACGGCGAGCGACGTCGAGCGCGGCATGATGCCCACGCTCGCTTCCGAGATCGAGTGGCCGCCGCCGGGGATGTACTGGCTGCACGGCCGGGCGCGCACCCTCACCCGGCTCGCGCTGGCCACGTTCGCCGGCGCGGTGCTGACGCTGAGCGCGCTCACCTTCACGCCGCAGGTATTGCAGGCGCACGCCAACTGGCTGTGGACGTTCCAGAACCCGTCGAGCCGCGACCCGGTCGCGGTGTCGCTGTTCGTGTGGCAGACCCAGCTGATCCTGGGCGTGGCCGTGCTCGCGCTCGAGCCTCGCCGCGTTCCTCGTGCTCGGCGTGGGCGCGACCCGCCGCCTGGTGCGGCTCCGGGGCGCCGGCTGGCGGTGGAGCACCCTGGTGGACATCGCCGCCGACCACGACCGCCGCAGCGGGCTGGTGCTGAGCGGCGCGCGCGAGTTCGCGTCGCTCGAGCCGAGGCGGCGGCGCGCCATCCTGGTGGCCCGGCGCTGGCGGGTCGCCGCGCAGCTGGGCGCGGTGGCGTGGACGCTGGTGGCGGTCGGCTTCTGGGGCGTGCTGCTGTTCTCCGGCTCGCTGGACGCGCAGCCGGTGGTGCCCGTGGTGGGGCTGAGCCTCTGGCTGGTCGCCCTCGGCCCGCCGCTCCTGGGCGTCGCCGTCGTGCTCGCGGCGCAGTTCACCGAGCGGCGCCTGACCGGGCCGCTGGCTCGCGCGCGGCGCGGTTCCGGCGAAGCGCACACGGACGCCGCGGACTGGTATGCGGCGCTCCCCCAGGCCGGACGCGCCGCCGGTCCCGCCGTGCACGGGCTCCGGCGCTACGCGTGGGCGGGCCAGGCGCTGGCGGTCGGCCTGGCGCTGGTGGTGGTGCTCGCGATCGGCGAGGCGGTGGCGGCCTCGGTCACCGCGGTGCTGTCCACGCAGCGGCTCGGGCCCAGGACGGCGGCGCTGGTCAACTACCAGAAGGACATCGAGGTGGACGACCCCGTGGCCGCGGCGCGCGGCGCGTGGGCCGCGCTGCTCCCGCGGCCCGTCGCGGTGGCCGACAGCACCGCCCGCGGCTGGATCCGCGCCCTCGCCGACCCGGGGCCGGCGGGCGCGGCGCTCCCCGCCTACCCGCTGCGGCCGTCCTCCCTGCTCCACGGCTCGGGCGAGGTGCTCCAGGCGTTCAGGGATGCGGCGAAGGACTCGCTGGCCGCGGGCTTCAGGGATTCGCTCGCGCAGATCGCGCAGCACGCGCGCACCCGGCTGTTCCAGCAGATCGCGCGCACCGCCCTCGCCACCACGCAGATGGGCGGCCTCGAGAGCCCGTTCGCGCAGACGGGCGACTCCGGCGCCACGCAGCCGAGCACCATCCCGCTGTCGGAAGCGGCCATCGCGAATACGGCCGCCGCGATCCTGGCGGTGGCGCGCCGCGACCTGGCCGGGGCGACGGCCAGGATCGGCGAGACGGCGGCGTTCGCCGAGCAGCTGCTCAAGGCGCCCGACGTGCGGGCCAACGCGCTCGGCGAGAAGATGCTGCGCGACCTGGTGGTGGCGCCGCTGACCGCGCTGGCCAAGACCGGCGCGCGCGGTCTCGACGCGGAGGCGCTGCGCGATGCCGAGCAGAGCCTCGACCAGCCGATGCCGGACGTGGCCGGGGCCGCGGGCCTCACCGTCAATCCGCGCGACATCATCCAGTTCACGGCGGCCGTCCAGAACGCGCACATCCCGCCGGGCTACCGCATCGAGTACCTGATCGAGGGATGGGCGGGCCTGTGCGCCAGTCCGTGGGAGCTGCTCACCGGTCCGAGCGCCGCGCGGAAGCAGGCGATGCTCGCGGCGGCCGACGTGATGACCGACGTCCCGCACGCCCGCGGCCTGGTGGCCTACTACGCCGGGCAGTGGGAGCTGGGCGCCCGGCAGATCGGGGCCACCGGCCTCAGGCACGCCGTCCTCGAGCGCGGGCCCTGGGGCGTGCTGACGCGGATCAGGATGTGCTCGAGCATGCTGTACTAACGGAAGTCGGTAGTCGGAGTTCAGTCTGCAGAACAGTTGCCAGACGCCAAGTTGCCAGTGGTTGCCAGACGCAAGTGGTGAGGAATCAGTCCAGTGGTCAGGTACTGGCAACTGGTCTGCAGTTCTGACCGCTGGCTTCTTGGAACCACTGGCAACTTGGCGTCTGGCAACTGACTCTGAACCCTGCGCCCTTGTCTTCCGAACCTCCGACACGAACCGAGCCAGCTTCCCCTCGTCCAGCATCCCGTCGCGTCCGCACCCCGCTGCACACGTCCACGCCGAACGGGCGCACCGCCGCGATCGCCTCCGCCACGTTGCCGGGCGTAAGGCCGCCCGCGAGCCACACCGGCACGCGCACCGCCTCCGACCACGCGGCGGCTGGTCGTCCAGTCGTGGGTGCGGCCCGTCCCGCCGAGCTCCTTGACGGGCAGCGACGGATTCCCGGAGTCGAGCAGCACGGCGTCCACCTCGGGCGCGACGGCGACGGCCTCGTCCACCGCCTCGCCGCCCGTCACGTGCACGACCTGGACGATGCGCGTGGCGGGCAGGGCCGCGCGCAGCGCCGCCCGGCATCCCGGCTCGGGGCGATCCACGATCTGCACCGTCGTCGGGCGCAGGCGACGCACCTGGTCGGCGATGGCGGGCGCCGCGCGCAGGCTGGTGAGCAGGAAGGTCGCGACGCCGCGGGGGCACGCGCGCCAGGATCTCGGCGATGAGCGGCTCCGGGATCGGGCCGGGGCCGCTCGGCATCGCCGACACGAGGCCCACGGCGTCGGCGCCGTAGCGCGCCGCCAGCTCCGCCTCCGCGACCGATTGCATGCAGCAGATC
Source organism: uncultured Gemmatimonadales bacterium (assembly GCA_963718005.1). Lineage (GTDB taxonomy): Bacteria > Gemmatimonadota > Gemmatimonadetes > Gemmatimonadales > JACORV01 > Fen-1245. The sequence continues at coordinate 194,402 of CAVQXV010000003.1, read as the reverse complement.
TTGATGCGGACTGACACTTGAGTTCCCAGTTCCAAGTTCCGAGTACTCAGTGTAGTTGCCAGACGCCAAGTACTGCAGTGGTTACCAGGCGGAAGCAGACAGACGTCAGACCAGTTGCCAGTACCGACGTCCGGTCTGCCACCGAACGTCTTGCGCCTGGGAACCACTGCCCCCTTGGCGTCTGGCAACTGCTCCGAGAACTGTATGTCTTCCGCCTGAGTTCTTGGTATGGTACGGCGTGCCCCCACATAGCGAAGCCATCGAGTCCTGGCTCGAGCATTGGCAGGACGAGGCGGACGCCGCCTTTCTCTACCGCCTGCTGGCCGACGCGGAGCCCGACGCCGGCCGCCAGGACGTGTACCGGCGGCTCGCCGCCGTCGAGGACCGGCACGCGGCCCTGTGGCGGAAGCTGCTGTCCGAGGCCGGCGTCGAGTGCGGCACGCCCACGCCGTCCCGCCACGCGCGGCTGCTGGCCTGGACCGCGCGCACCTTCGGCCCCGCCGCCCTGACCACGCTGCTGCTCCGGGAGGAGGGGCGCGAGGTCAAGGGCTACATGGACATGTACCAGCGCACGACCCCCGGCGCCGCGAAGGACACCGCGCTGCTCCTCGCCCGGGAATCGGCCGAGCACGCGGAGACCCTCGGCGGGCTCGCCGGCAAGAGCGGCGAGCCGTGGCACCAGATGGAGTCGGGCGGCTTCCTCCGCAACGTGGTGTACGGATTCAACGACGGCCTCACGGCCAACTTCGGGCTGGTGGCCGGCGTCATCGGCGCGGCCGTCGCGCCGCACGTCGTGCTGCTCTCGGGCGTGGCGGGCATGGTGGCCGACGCGCTCTCGATGGGATCCTCCGGCTACCTCGCGGCCAAGAGCGAGCAGGAGGTGTACGAGCACGAGATCGCGATGGAGAAGGAAGAGATCCGCCTGATGCCCGAGGTCGAGGCGGAGGAGCTGGCGCTGGTCTACGAGGCCAAGGGCGTGCCGAAGGACGAGGCGCGGCGCATGGCGTCCGACCTGATGAAGGACCCCGAGCGGGCGCTGGCCGAGAAGGTGCGCGAGGAGCTGAAGATCGGCGAGCAGCACTCGACCCCGCTGCGCGAGGGGTGGATCACCGGCGCCGCGACGGCGGTCGGCGCGGTCATCCCCGTGGCGCCGTTCGTCGTCCTGCACGGCGCGACCGCCATCTGGACCGCGTTCGCCCTCGCCATGGTGTCGCACTTCGCCGTGGGCGCGGCGCGCAGCGTGTTCACCGGCCGCGGCATCTTCCGCAGCGGCATCGACATGTTCGTGGTCGGCCTGGGCGTGGCGGGCGTGGGCTACCTGGTGGGCGACCTCATCGCCCGCGTGCTGTGAACCGGACGATGTGGATTGGGCTGGCGATTCTGTGCGCCATCGGGTTCCTCGTCATAGCGCGCAGAAGCAGTGAAACCCGGAGTTCAGAGCAGTTGCCAGACGCCAAGTTGCACAGTGGTTCTCCGGACGAGAGCCTCGAGGACTCCATAGACTGGGACGAGCTGAAGAAGGCCGAGGACGAGATCCGCGACGTGGACCCGCGCGCCAATCCCGAGGACGGCTTCGAGGGGGACGATTGGGGGCCGGGAACGGCGCCGAGGAAGAGGTGAGGAGTGAGGAGTGAGGTGTGAGGAGGATAAGTGAGAGGTGAGAGGACGAAGTGAGAAGGCGATCCGCGGCCCCTCACGCCTTTCCACCTCTCACCTCTCACCTATCCTTCTCACTCCTCACGTCTCACCTCTCACCTCTCACTTCGCTTCGAACATCCCCACCGCGCCCTTGGTCGCGTCGGCGAAGGCGTGGGTGACGAACGGGTAGGTGCCCGGCTCCGCCAGGTGCGTTTCGAAGATCAATCCGCCGCCGACCGGCACGTCGGCCGTCTGCACGCCTTCCCACGCGTGGTCGGGCACCGCGTCCACGTACACCTTCGAGAAGATCGCGCCCACCACGTGGAACGCCGAGATCCGGTTGGGCCCCGCGTCCACCACGTACAGGCGGATCGGCTCGCCCGCCGTCACGCGGATGGGATGGTCGGCGTACTGGTGGGCGATGCCGTTGAAGACGATGTAATCGGGCGCGAGGCCCAGCAGCTTGTTCCAATCCAGCTGCAGCGGCGCGGCCGTGTCGGCGCCGGCCTGCGTGTAGAACTCGCTCTGCACGAACACGAACTCGCGGGCCGCCGGCAACGGCCTGACGGGGTCCACGATCAGCGCGCCGTACATCCCGTTGGCGATGTGCATCGCCACCGGCGCCGTGCCGCAGTGGTAGAGGAAGACCCCCGGCACCCGCGGCACCCAGGTGTAATGGATGGAGTCACCCGGCAGCACGTTGGTGTACGCCCGGCTCGGCGCGATCTGGGCCGCGTGGAAATCCATGCTGTGGGGCATCGTCGCGCGATTGACGAGCGTGAAGTCCACCGTGTCGCCGACGGTGGCGCGGACCACCGGGCCGGGCACCCGCCCGTTGAACGTCCACGCCTCGTACAGGACGCCCGGCGCGATCGCGAGGCTCGCCTCCCGGGTCTCGAAGCGGACCCTGACCCGGCGGCTCGTGGACGGCTCGGGCGCCCGCGGATCCACCGGCGCCGGCGACGCGGTCGTGCCCACCGGGGCCTCGCCGTGCGAGACGTCGGCGGAGGGCGCGGTCCAGGGCTCCTCCTTGCCCGCGGCCGGGGCGCGCGGATGGGAGGTGCAGGCTGCGCCACAGAGCGCCGCCAGCGCGGTCACTGCCGTCAGAGTGCGCATGAGACATCTCCCGAAAATGGTGAGGGGTGAGGTGTGAGGGGTGAGAAGGATAGGTGAGAGGTGAGAAGACGAAGTGAGAAGGCGATCCGCGGCCCCTCACGTATCCTCCCCCTCACCCCTCACCTCTCACGCTTCACGTGTTCTCACCCCGCCATCGCCCTTCGGACGAACGCCTTGAGCCCCAGATACCAGCACACCGCGCAGATCACCACCAGCGCGACGATCACGACGCCCAGCGGCATGTGCGGCAGCGCGGGGGTCAGGGCGCCCCGCATGCCCTCCGACACGTAGACCAGCGGGTTCACGAGCACCGCGTACTGGAGGACCGGCGCCACCGCGAGGCCCTTCCACGGGTAGTACGCGCAGCCGAAGAAGATCATCGGCGCGATGATCACGCTGAACATCAGGCCGATCTGCTGCGGGCTGATGGCCGTGCCGATCAGCAGCCCCAGGAGCGAGAAGCTCGCGGCGCCCAGGACGGCGACCGTCACCACGGCGCCCGCGTTCGCGATGGTGAGGCCGGCGATGGGCCCCATGATGAGCCGCGCGATGGGGAGCACGAACAGGGCGGCGATCGTCCCCTGGAGCACGCCGAAGGCGACCTTCTCCAGCGCCACCAGCCGGATCGGGACCGGCGCCAGGAGCCGGTCCTCGATCTCCCGCGTCCAGCCGAAGTCCGCCACCATCGGCAGCGCCACCGACTGGATGCTGGACATCGCGAGCGAGATCGCGAGGATGCCGGGCAGCAGCGCCGCGCCGTAGCTCCGCTGCACGAACCCCATCCGCGGCAGCAGCGCGCCGAACACCGTGACGAACAGGATCGGCTGCAGCGCCACCCGCACCAGGACCGCCGCCACCTCGCGCCGCGCCACGCGCAGGTCGCGCTGCAGCAGCGCGAAGAACACCCGCGCCGGCGCCACCAGGGGCGGGCGTTCGAGGGGCTCGAGGGCGAGCGACGTCATTCGAGGGTCCTCCCGGTGAGCGAGATGAACAGCGTCTCCAGGCTCGGCGGGGCGAGGTGGATGTTGAGCACCGCCCGGCCCGCCTGCTCGCAGATGCGCACCAGGCCGGCGATCGCCTCGCCCGGCCGCTCGGCGTACGCGCGCAGCACCTGGCGCTGCGCCTCCGCGCTCAGCACGCCCGGCACGCGGGCCGCCAGCGCCGCGGCTTCGGCCGCTTCGCCGTCGAGGGTGATTTCCACCAGCGTGCCGCCCGGCGCCCGTTCCTTGAGGCGGGCCGGCGTGTCCACGGCCAGCAGCCGCCCGTGGTCGAGGATGGCGACGCGCTCGCACAGGCGGTCGGCCTCTTCCATGTAGTGCGTGGTGAGCACGATCGTGTGCCCGCGCTCGTGCAGCCCGCGCAGCACGTCCCACAGCGCGAGCCGCGTCTGGGGATCGAGGCCGACGGTCGGCTCGTCGAGGAAGAGCACCTCGGGGTCGTGCATCAGCGCGCGGGCGATCATCAGCCGCTGCTGCTGCCCGCCCGACAGCTCGTGCACCTTCGCCTCGCCCCGGTCGCCGAGTCCGAACGCCTCGAGCAGCCGGTCGGCGCGCGCCGCCGCGGGCCGATGCGCGATCCCGAAATACGACGCGTGGAAGAGCAGGTTCTCGCGCGCGGTGAGGCTCCGGTCCGGGTTCGGCCGCTGCGGCACCACGCCGATGCGCTGGCGCACGGCGGCCGACGCGCGCACCACGTCCGCGCCCGCCACCACGGCCGAGCCCGACGTGGGCTCGCCGCGGGTGGTGAGGATGCTGATGGTGGTCGTCTTTCCCGCGCCGTTGGGGCCCAGGAGCCCGAAGAACTCGCCGGCAGGGATCTCCAGGTCGAGCCCCTCGAGCGCGACGATGTCACCGCCCGGCGGCCCGCCCGCCGGGGGACCGGGCGGCCCGCCGCCGCCCATCGGGGCCGCGCTCCATGCCGAGGAGCCGCGCCGCCGGGCCTTGGGCGCCGGATAGACCTTGCGCAGGGACGTGGTCCGAATGGCGGGTGCGGGGCTCATGCCGGCATCGTGCAGGGGACTCAGAGCGAGAAGGGAGGCCGCAAGATAAGTTGCGAGACGCCGAGTTGCGAGTGGTCGCGAGGGAGGAGCGCGCAGCGATGAGCGTGCCACGCGTCGTCATCGTCGGGGGAGGCTTCGGTGGACTGTACGCCGCCCGGGCGCTGGGCCGTGCGGCCCTCGACGTCACCGTCGTGGACCGGACCAACCACCACGTCTTCCAGCCGCTCCTCTACCAGGTGGCCACGGCCAGCCTGTCGCCGAGCCAGATCGCGTACCCGATCCGCGGCGTGCTGCGCCACCAGCGGAGCACCCGCGTGCTGCTGGCGGAGGTCGCCGCCGTGGACGTCGCGCACCGCACGGTGCGTCTCACCGACGGCGAGCTGCCCTACGACTACCTCATCCTCGCCGCCGGCGCGCGCCACTCGTACTTCGGACACGCCGAGTGGGAGCCGCTCGCGCCGGGACTCAAGACGCTCGCCGACGCGCTCGACATCCGCGGCCGCATCCTGCTCGCCTTCGAGCGCGCGGAGCGGGAGAGCGACCCCGAGCGGCGCCGGGCGCTGCTGACGTTCGTCGTGGTGGGCGGCGGGCCGACCGGCGTCGAGCTGGCGGGCGCCATCGGCGAGATCGCCTGCAAGGTGATGCCGCGCGACTTCCGCAGCTTCGACTCGCGCGAGGCGCAGACCATCCTGGTGGAAGCGGGGCCGCGCATCCTGCCGGCGTTTCCCGCCTCGCTCGCCGAGCAGGCCGTGCGGTCGCTCGAGCGGCTGTGCGTGGAGGTGCGCACCGGCGAGGCCGTGACGCGGATGGAGCCGGACGCGGTGTGGATCGGCGGCGACCGGGTGGCCAGCGGAACCGTGCTGTGGGCGGCCGGCGTCGCGCCTTCGCCCCTGGCCCGCTCCCTCGGCGTGCCCCTGGACCGTGCGGGGCGCGTGGTGGTGAACGCCGGCCTCACGATCCCCGGCCATCCCGAGGTGTTCGTGATCGGCGACCTGGCCGCCTGCACGGACGCGGCGGGCCGGCCGCTGCCGGGCCTCGCACCGGTGGCCATCCAGCAGGGCGAGTACGCGGCACGGACCGTCGTGGCGGTGACCAAGGGCGAGGCGCGCGCGCCCTTCCGCTACCACGACAAGGGCACGATGGCGACCATCGGGCGGAACGCCGCCGTCGTGGACCTCGGCCGGCTGCGGATCTCCGGCTACCCCGCCTGGCTGATGTGGTGCTTCATCCACATCCTGTGGCTGATCGGCTTCCGCAACCGGTTCCTGGTGATGATCGAGTGGGCGTGGGCGTATTTCAGATTCGAGCGGTCGGCGAGGTTGATTACGGGGACGGTGAAGAGTGAGAAGTGAGACGTGAGGAGTGAGATGGATAGGTGAGATGTGAGAGGTTGAAAGGCGTGAGAGGCCGCGAATCAGCTTCTCACGCCTTTCGACTTCTCACCCCTCACTTATCCTTCTCACTCCTCACGTCTCACTTCTCACCTTTCACTTCAGCTTCTCGACCCCCCTCGCCGTCACCCTCGCCTCGATCAGCGGCAGCGCCGAGGCCTTGCCCTGGCCGATCTCGATCGCCGCGTCGAGCGCCTTCCGCCCCAGCTCGATGCCCTCCGCGTCCTTGGCGAAGATCGAGGCCAGCGGCTCCGACGTGTGCACCGCCTGCCCCGGCCGCGCGGTGATGACGAAGCCGACGGTGGGGTTCACGACGTCGTCCACCTTGCGGCGCCCGCCGCCCATCTCCACCACCGCGCGCCCGATGGCGCGCGGCTCCACCCGGAGAATGGTGCCGGCCGACCGCGCGTAGTACACCTCGACGGCGTCCGCCTGCGGCAGCAGCGCCGGATCGTCCACCACGGCGGGATTGCCGCCCTGGGCCTCGATGATCTTCTGGAACGTCTCCGCCGCCTTGCCGCTCTTGAGCGCGTCCTCGAGCCGCTTGCGAGCCTTGGCCCGGTCCTTCTCGCCCGCCAGCACCAGCATCTCGACGGCCTCGGCGATGGTGACCTCGTGGAGGTCCGGCGGTCCCTCGCCGCGGAGCCCCATGATCGCCTCCTCCGCCTCGAGCGCGTTGCCGCAGGCGCGCCCCAGCGGCCGGTCCATCGCCGTCAGCAGCGCCACGGTCGGGCAGCCGCGGTCCTCGCCCAGCTCGATCATCGTCTTGGCGAGCGTGAGCGAGCGCTCGGCGTCGGTGATGAACGCGCCGCTCCCCTGCTTCACGTCGAGCACCAGGCCGTTCAGCCCCTCGGCCAGCTTCTTCGACATGATGCTCGCGGCGATCAGCGGCACGCACTCCACCGTGGCGGTCACGTCGCGCAGCGCGTACAGCTTCTTGTCCACGGGCGCGATCTCGGGCGTCTGGCCGATCATCGCGCAGCCTATTCTCTCCACCTGCGCGCGGGTCTGCTCGAGCGAGAGGTCGGTGCGGAAGCCCGGAATGCTCTCCAGCTTGTCGAGGGTGCCGCCGGTGTGGCCGAGGCCGCGGCCGCTCATCATCGGCACGGCGACGCCGCACGCCGCCACCAGCGGGGCGAGGATGAGCGAGACCTTGTCGCCGACGCCGCCGGTGGAGTGCTTGTCCAGGACCGGCCGGCCGAGCGTGCCGAAATCGAGCCGGCTCCCCGAGGCCATCATCCCGTCCAGCAGGCCGGCGGTTTCCTCGCGCGTCAGGCCCTTGAGGAAGCACGCCATCAGCAGGGCCGAGATCTGGTAGTCGGGCACGGTGCCGGCGCTGTACGCGCCCAGCAGCTCGCGCCACTCCGCCGCGGAGAGGGCGCCGCCGTCGCGCTTGCGCTCGATGAGGCCGGGGACAAACATTAGGCCACCTTCACCGTGCCGGAGAGCCGTCCATGCGCCCGCTGCCCCTCGCCGCGTCCGCCGCCATCGCCGCCCTGCTGGCCAGCGCCCCCGCGCCGGCCGCCGCGCAGGACGTCGCCGGTCACATCGCCGCGGGCGACGCCGCCCGCTGCGCGCGCAACGCCCAGGCCGCGCTGCTGCATTTCCGCGAGGCGCTGGCGCTGGACTCGCTCAACTACGAGGCCAACTGGAAGGCGTCGCGCGAGCTGGCCGACATCGGCAAGCTGATGCCCGACGCGCAGCGCACCGCGCGCGACTCGGTCTACGCCGAGGCGCTGGCGCTGGCCCAGCGGGCGGTGCGGGTGGATTCGATGGGCGCCGACGGGCACTACATGGTCGCGGTGGCCGCGGGCCGCGTGGCGCTCACCAAGAGCGCGCATGAGCGCGTCAAGTCGGCGAGCGTGGTGCGCAACGAGGCGCTGCGGGCCATCGCGCTGGACCCGAAGCACGACGGCGCGATGCACGTGATGGGCCGGTGGAACGCGGAGATCATGCGGCTGCCGGGCCTGACGAAGTTCTTCGCGCGGACCTTCCTCGGCGCCTCGATCTTCAAGGAAGCGTCGTGGGACAACTCCGTGAAGTTCTTCAGCGACGCGATCCAGATCAATCCGCAGAACATCTACCATCATCTGGACTTCGCCGAGGCGCTGGTGGACGCCGACCGCGCGGCGGAGGCGCGGCCGCACCTCGAGGAAGTCGCCCAGCTGCCGCTCGGCTGCGACTCGGGCGACCCGACGTACAAGCAGCAGGCCGCCGAGCTGCTGCAGAAGATCACTCGGCACTAGCCTCGTCCGTGGCGTGCTGCCGGTGTTCCCGCGCCCGGCGGAGCCGACGCTTGGCCTCGTCGTAGCGGTCGCGCGTGTCGTCCGCCAGGCGGCGCGCCCGGCGGGCCAGCTCGCGCCGCGTCTCCGCGCCCGACTGCGGCGCCAGCAACAGGGCCAACCCGGCCCCGACCAGGGCCCCCAGAATCAGGCCCGCCGCGAACGTGCGGGCCTTGCCGCTTCCACCTTCGCCATCCATCGCGTTCTCCCTCCTAGCGCGCTCGTCCCACGCGGTCTCGGCGCACCGGGCCGCAGCGGAGGCAGAACGTATCACCGCGCGGCGGGGGCGAGCAACTCGGTGACGTGCGCCTGGGTGCAATGCCGCAGAATCCGTATATGATTCGGCAACCGGTCCGCACGGCGCTCCGACGCTGTGACGCGCCAGGGGAGACTCCCGCATGAAGAAGCTCAAGGTCCTGCTGGCGCTCATCACGCAGGACAACGACTACCAGCGCGAGCAGGCGGTGGTCGCGGACGCGACCGCGCAGCGCATGGGCATGGACCTGCAGGTGGTCTACGCCGACAACGACGCCATTGTTCAGACCAAGCAGATCCTGGCCGCGATTCACGCCCCGGCGCCGGAGCGCCCGGACGCCGTCATCGCCGAACCGGTGGGCACGGGGATGCTGGCGGTGGCCAGCGCCGCCGTCAACGCGGGCATCGGGTGGGTCGTGCTCAATCGGGAGGCGGACTACCTCGTCCCGCTGCGCCAGGGTACGTCCGTCCCCGTCGGCAGCGTCGAATGCGACAACGTCGAGGTCGGGAGGATCCAGGGACGGCAGTTCGCCGCGCTCCTGCCCTCCGGCGGCACGCTGCTGTACATCGAGGGACCGGCCACGGACGTCACCAAGCAGCGGCGCGCCGGTTTGGACGAGACCCTGCCCGCCACCATCACGGTGCAGTCGGGGCGGGGGAAGTGGACGGAGGAGAGCGCCTACCAGGTGGTGGCGTCGCGGCTGCAGCTGGCGGGGTCGGCGGCGCCGACCATCGGGGTCATCGGATGCCAGAACGACGCCATGGCGATGGGCGCCCGGCGAGCGGTGGAGGGCCTGACGACCGCGCCGCAGCGGGCGGAGTGGTTGAAGATCCCGTTCACCGGCGTGGACGGCGTTCCCACCAGCGGCCAGGTCTGGATCAAGGATGGACTGCTCACCGCGACGGTCGTGGTCCCTGCGCTGACCGGCATCGCGCTGGACCTGCTGGCGAAAGCCCTGGCGGCCGGCACCCAGATGCCCGAGCGCTCGCTCATCCGACCGACCTCACACCCGCCGGTCGAGGCGCTGCACGGCCGCTGACCCGGCGCCGCGACCCGGTTGAGGCCGCGTGAGCCGCGTCACGGCACAGAATCGGTCTTGCCCCAATTCGGTATCAGCATAGACTGTAGAGCGGCTGACGCCACGCAGGCCCTGTCAGGCTTTGCCCGCGGGGGGCAAGGGGACCTGTGACCTTGGCGCTTACCGCCAGAGGCGGAATCGCTCCTGGCACCGAGACGATGCCATGAGCACCTGCCCCAAGTGCGGCGCGCCCTTGAAGCCGGGCGCCCGCGAGTGCGAGAACTGTCGAGCGGAGATCACCGCGCTCGGCGCCCAGGCCGTCGCCAGCGCGACGGCCGCACCGGGTGGTGATCCGATGGAGCCCGACGATCCCGCGCTGGCCCAGCTCCAGCGCTCACTGGCTTCCCTGTTCAAGGTCGAGCGCCGGCTGAGCCGCGGCGGACTGGCCGACGTGTACCAGGCGGTGGAGCTCAACCCGCCGCGACCCGTCGCGCTCAAGGTCCTCCCGCCCGGGCTCGGCGCCGGACCGGCGGCCGCGCGCTTCAAGCACGAAGCGCAGTTGGCCATGGCCCTGAACCACCCCAACATCGTTCCCGTCTACCGCGTCGGCCTCCGGCCGGCCGGCTGCTTCTTCGCGCTGAAGCTGGTGGAGGGCCGGGATCTCGCCGCGATCATCGAGGCGCAGGGCGCCCTCCCGCTGCCGGCGACGCTGGTGGTGCTCCGCGCCGCCACGGCGGCCCTGGCCTACGCGCACGGGCGCGGCACGCTGCACGGCGCCGTGGACGGCGGCACCATCCTGGTGGACCGGGACGGGCGCGTCATGGTGACGGATTTCGGCATCGCGCGCGCGGTGGGCGAGGACCGGCCCGCGTCGGCCGGCCCGCCCCGTTTCGTGAGCCCGGAGCAGGCCGCCGGCGGCCCCGCGGGCCCGCCGAGCGACCAGTACTGCCTCGGCATGGTGGCGCTGCTGATGCTGACCGGGTCGGCCCCCTCCGAGGCCGGCTCCGCGGCCACGGTGCGCAGCCTGCTGGCGGCGCGCGAAGGGCTGCCCGGCGGCCTCGTGCACATCGTGCAGACCGCGTTGGCGCAGGATCCGGCGCAGCGCTACGCGAGCACGGCCGACATGCTCTCGGCCATCAAGACCATTCCGTTCAGCGACACCGACCGGCAGGAAGCGTACGCGGCGCTCGGGCAGCTCGCGCGCGGCGACGCCGTGCCGAAGGTGCGTGTCGCCGCCCCGCCGCAGCCCGAGGCGAAGCCGGCCGTGAAGGCAGCCCCCAAGGCGCCGGTCACCGCCGCGCCGGCGGAGAAGACGCCGCCACCGCCACCGGCGCCGAAGGCCGCGCCCGTCACCGAGGTCGCGCCGGCGCTGCGCGTCCCCGCACCCGCGCCGGCGGCGAGAACGGCGCCTCCCGCGCCCGCCGCCAAGGCCGTCCCGCCCGCCCCGGCCCCGCCGCCGCCTCCCGCCGCCGAGGCCGCGCCCGCCGCGCCGGCGCCCGCGATCCGGAGAACGCCCCCGCCCACGCGGGTCGCGCCGGCCGTGCCGGTCGAGGAGACCGAGCCCGCGGCGGAGATCACGCCGCCGCCGCGCGACTCCCGGCCTTCCCACGCGGTGCCGCCCACCAGGTCGGAGCCGGCCCTGCCTCCCACGGAGGCGTCTCCCGCGATTCGCCCGACCGGCGCCATCCGCAGGCCGCGCGCGCCGTCCATGTCCATGGGGCATGGGGTCGTCGGCGTCTCCGAGAAGGAAGGCGGATCGCGCGTGCTCTGGGTGATCGCCGCCGTGGTCGTGCTCGCGGCGCTCGGAGGCGGAGCGTACTGGTACTTCGGGCTTCGTCCCAAGGCGACGCCCGTGGCGCAGGTGCCCTCGCGTGCACCGGCACAGCCGGCGCCCGCGCAGCCGGTGACGCCGGCGCCGGCCGTGGCCGATAGCGCCCGCGCCGACACGGCACGCCGCGCGCCCACCCCGCCCGCGACGCCCGCCGCGACCGCCAGCGCCAAGGCGGACACCGCCACCGGCCAGCTGCTGCTGTACGCGGTGCCCGTCCATCGCCGACGTTCGCGTGGACGGCAACCCGGCCGGCGACCAACGGCTTCGTGGACACCGACGTCACACCCGGACGGCGCCACCTGCAGATCAGCTCCCCGGGTTACGCCACGCTCGACACCTTCGTCACGGTGCGCGCGGGCCACACGCTGGAACTCGGCCAGGTCACGCTGACGGCGACCACGGAAGGGGCAGCCCCGGCCAACGGCCGGCTCCGGCTGCGCACCGTCCCGGCCACCGCCCAGATCTTCGTGGACGGCCAGGCGGTCGGCGTCGGCAGCCTGGTGGACTTCGAGGTCGCCGCCGGACAGCGACAACTGAAGATCACGGCTCCCGGCTACGTCGAGCTCGACACGACGATCACGGTAGACCCGGGTGCGACCGTGCGCATCGGGCAGGTCTCCCTCAAGAGCAGCCCATGACCTTCAAGCACGCGCTCGGCCTCTCGGCCGCGATCCTGGTCGCGACGGCGTCCCGCCTTCCGGCCCAGGACTCCGCGGCCGTGTTGCTGCAACACGCCATCAGCCTGTACGAGCAGGTCGAGGTCGAAGACGCGGTGGCGATCCTGCGCCAGCTCGTCGCGCCGTCCCCCTCGCTCGCGGTGAGCGCGGAGCAGCAGGCACAGGCCTACAAGTACCTGGGCGCGGCGTTCGCGCTCGAGCCCGGCGCGGACAAGCGCGACTCGGCCATCGCGTTCTTCGGTGCCGCGATCAAGCGCGACCCCATGGTGGATCTCGACGCCCAGAGCTTCACGCCCATCCAGGTGGCCGCCTTCGCCGAGGCCCGCAACCGCACCTTCGCGGTCGCCGTGCAGTCGCTGCGGCCGGACACGCTCGACTCGACCGCGACGTTCGCCTTCCACTGCCTGACGTCGCAGCCGGCCACGCTCCACGCCGAGCTCAGGTCCGGCGGCGTGGTGCTCGCGCTGTACGACGGGCAGGACATCGGCCGGCAGGACGTCCCCTGGGACGGCAAGCTGCCGGGCGACAGCCTCGCGGTCCCGCGCCGCTACGAGCTGGCGGTGGTCGGGCACAGCGGCACCGGGGACCTGACCGACAGCGTGAACGTGTGGTTCGAGGTGCAGCTGGATCACGCGCCGCTGGAGGACACGGTGGCGGACCTCGGTCCCCAGGACCTGCTGCCGGATTCGGACGCGAACCACCAGGAGATCCCGGCCAACGTCCAGGAGAACCAGCGCCGCCAGGCGGATCGGGCCACGTTCAACGCCGGCGTCGCGGAGCGCAACGCCGAGGCGGTGCGCCGATCCAGGTGGTTCGTCGTTCCGTTGGCCGGCGAGGGATCGTGACGGGGAGGTGATGAAGTGATGGAGTGATGCAGTGAGAGCACTTCATGACCTCCAGCACTGTCCCGCATCCCGTGGACGTCGCGGCTCGTCGGAGTCGATCGCAGATGGCAATCCCCAGTAAGACCACGCGCCGCGCCGCGGCGGCGGCGCCGATCCACATCGCGCTCCTGCGGGCGGTCAACGTCGCGGGCCATCAGGCGGTGGGCATGGCCGGCCTGCGCGATCTGCTCGCCCGGCTGGGATTCACCGACGTGCGCTCGTTGCTGGCGAGCGGCAACCTCGTCTTCCGCGGCGGGACCGCCAAGGGCCCGGCGCTCGAACGGCTCCTGGAAGCGGAGGCGGCGAAGCGCCTGAAGCTGGCGACCGACTTCTTCGTCCGCAGCGCGGCCGAGTGGAGCAGCGTCATCGCGCAAAATCCCTTCCCCGCCGAGGCCGAGCGGGATCCGGGGCACCTGCTGGTCATGTGCCTCAAGGCTGCGCCCAGCGCGGCCGCCGTGCGGTGCCCTGCAGGCCGCCATCACGGGGCGTGAAACGGCCCAGGCGAAGGGCCCGCACGCGTATCTGTATTACCCGGACGGCGTCGGCCGCTCGCGCCTCACCACCGCGCTCATCGAGCGCCACCTCGGCACCCGCGGGACGGCCCGGAACTGGAACACCGTGCTGAAGCTCGGCGCGCTCGTGCAGGCCTGAGTCCCCGTGGCGCGCAACGTCGAGATCAAGGCGCGCGTGAGCGACCCCGAGGCGATGCGCCGCCTGGTGGAAGGCGCCGCGGGAACCGCGCCGGAAATCCTGGAACAGACCGACACGTTCTTCCGGGTCGGCGGCGGGCGCTTCAAACTCCGCCAGGTGGCGGGAACCGGCGGCGAGTTGATCTACTACCAGCGCGAGAACCAGGGCGGCCCCAAGGAGTCCCGGTTCGAGCGCGTGGCCGTCGCCGACGCGCCGGCGCTGCGCGCGCTCCTCGCGGCCGCGCTCGGCGCGTGCGGCGAGGTGCGCAAGCGGCGGCTGGTGTACCGGATCGGCCGCACCCGGATCCATCTCGATCGGGTGGAAGGGCTGGGCGAGTTCCTGGAGCTGGAGGTGCAGCTGGCGCCCGACGAGCCGCCCGCGGCCGGCATCGCCGTGGCGCGGGAGCTGATGCGCCGGTTCGGCATCGGCGAGCAGGCGCTCGTTCCGCAGGCCTACGTGGACCTGTTGGGCGGCGCGGGAGATCCCGCCGCGGGTTGACTCCGCGGCACGGCGCCGGTGACTTGCCAACCGCCGCGGCTCCGGGTGTATCTTTGCGCATCCAACGCCAGCGGAGACCACATGCCCCGCGTCGCGCTCCTGGTCCTCGCCATGGCGGCCGCCGCGCCGGCCGCCCGGGCGCAGGGACGATTTCCGCCCGACTCGTTCACCAACCTCAAGGTCCTGCCGAAGAACATCGAACCGCGCGTCCTGATCGGTACCATGCGCGGCTTCGCGCTGGGCCTGGGCGTCCGGTGCACCTACTGCCACGTGGGCCGCGAGGGCGCGCCGCTCGATTCGCTCAATTTCGCGTCCGACGACAAGCGCACCAAGCGCGTCGCGCGCGTCATGCTCCAGATGGTCATGCACATCAACGACGAGCACCTGGCCGAGGTGCCCGACCGCCCGACGCCGCACATCGTCGTGCGGTGCGCCACCTGCCACCGCGGCCTCGCGCGCCCGCGGCTGCTCGACGACACCCTGGGCCTGGTGCTGGCCGACAGCGGCCTGGACGCGACGGTCCGGACCTATCGCGCGCTGCGGGACCGCTACTACGGCCGGGGCGCCTACGATTTCGGCGACCTCACCCTGGCGGACATGGCGCAGACGGAGGCGCGGGCCGGCCGGGTGGACAACGCCCTCGGCCTGCTCCGGCTCGCCGCCGAGTTCAGCCCGGCGTCGGGGCAGCTGCCCTTCCTGCTGGGCGAGGTCTACCGGCAGAAGGGCGACACCGTCCAGGCGCTGGCGAGCTACCGCGCCGCGCTGGCCAGGGACTCGACGCTCGGTTTCGCCCGCCGGCGGATCGCCGAGCTGACGGGCGCGGCGCCGCCGCGGTGAGCGTCCGCTTTCGCTCGAGGAGGTCCTTCGATGCCCCTTGAGATCCGACTCGACCCCGAACACCGGTGGGTCGTGGCCGAGGGCCACGGCGCGGTGTCGCTCGAGGACATGCTCCGCTACCAGCAGGACGTCTGGTCGCGGCCCGACGTCGCCGGCTGGGACGAGCTGGTGGACATGAGCGACGTGCAGGAAGCCGTGGAGCCGACCGCGGCTCGGATGCAGGAGCTGGCGGCGCTCGCCGCCACCATGGACCACGCACGCGTCCGCAGCCGGCTCGCCGTCGTGGCGCCGCAGCACGAGTTCTTCGGGCTGGCGCGGATGTACGAGGCGTACCGGACGCTGGCGGCCCGCAGCACGAAGGAGGTATCCGTGTTCCGCGACCGCGCCGCGGCCCTCGCGTGGCTGGCGGCCGGCGCGGACCCGGACCCGGGGAAGAACCGGGCGGAGTGACGGGAGCCGGCGGCCTCGCCGGCTCTCCCGCAGGTGTCAGGTCAGCAGCGCCAGCAGGATGACGATCACCATCACGATGGCGATGGCCCAGGTCCGCGCCGGGATCTCCGGCATCGCGGCGCGCCGGCGCCGCCTGGTCACGCCGGCGGCGGCGTCCGCTTCCGCCGTGCGCATCGCCTCGGGGCCGAGCTGGCCCGACAGCGCGCGCAGCTGGTGCTCCTCGGTGGTGCGCGGCAGCCAGCGGCACCCGCACCGCGTGCACACGCTCTGCTGTATCTCCGCGCCGGCGGGCATGCCGCGGAAGTACTCCGCCGCCAGCGCGTCGGGGACGCTCGCGCGCCGGACGGGCACGACCTGGACGGTGGTCGCCCCGCATTTGGGGCAGGCAGGCGAAGCGGCGGACGTGGTCATGCAGCGCTCCACGGCGGTGAACCGCAACCGTGGTACAGTGCACCGGGACCGGGTGGCGCGGCAAGAGCGTGGAGCGAAGGTGCGGAGATCGGCGCGGGCGGCGGCGCCGGGACCGATGCCGCTCAGGACACTCCGGCGCGGGCGTGCGCCAGCACGTCGCGGACGGCCAGCGCCAGCTCTTCCATGGTGGCGGGCTTGCTGATCAGCCGCCGCACGCCGGCGGCGCGGATCGTCTCCTCCGGCAGCTCTTCGATGTAGCCCGTCAGGAGCACGATGGGCAGGTCGGGCCGGATGTCGTGCACCGCGCGCGCGAAATCCAGGCCCACCATCCGCGGCATCAGGTAGTCGCTGATCACCAGGTCGTAGTCGCCAGCCCGCCCGCGGAACGACTCCAGCGCGTGCATCGCGTCCGTGTCGGCCGTGACCCGGTAGCCGAGCGCCTCGAGCCGCCGCGTGCTCATCCTGGCGAGCGTCGGTTCGTCCTCGACCAGGAGGATGCGCTCGCCGTGGCCGCGCGGCGCCTCCGCCGCGCCGTGGCCCTCCTCGGGAGCCGTCGCCTCCAGCGCCGGGAAGAAGCAGGTGACCGTCGTCCCTCGCCCCGGCTCGCTGTCGAGCGCGATGACGCCGTCGTGGGTCTTCATGATGGTGTGCACGATCGAAAGGCCGAGGCCGGTGCCGGACCCCTTCGGCTTGGTGGTGAAGAACGGCTCGAAGATGCGCCCGCGCACCGCGGGGTCGATCCCCGTTCCGTGGTCCCGCACCACGAGCACGGCGTACCATCCCTCGTGCAGCCCCGGGTGCGCCCGCACCGCGTGGTCGCGCAGGTACTGCGGCTCGACCGTGATCTCGAGAGTGCCGCCGCCCGGCATGGCGTGCGCGGCGTTGGTGCCGAGGTTCATCAGCACCTGGTGGATGCTCGTCGCGTCGCCCAGCACGCGCGGCGCCTGCGCGTGGACGTTGATCTTGAGGTCGATCGAGGGCGGCAGCGTCGCCCGGAGCAGCTTGCCCGCCTCCGCCACCATCGGGCCGAGCTCGAGCGGATGCCGCTCGGAGGGCTGGCGACGGCTGAAGATCAGGATCCGCTCGACGAGCTCTTTGCCCCGCCGCGCCGCCTTCATCAGCTCCGCCAGGTCCTCGGTCACCGTTTCCGGTGAACGCGTCCCCTTCGCGATGAGCTCCGCGTAGCCCATGATGGCGAACAGGATGTTGTTGAAGTCGTGCGCGATGCCGCCGGCCAGGGTGCCCACGGCCTCCAGCTTCTGCGACTGGCGCAGCTCCTCCTCCAGATGGCGCCGCTCGTCCTCCGCCTTCTTGCGCGCCGTGATGTCCACGATCGAGGCGAGGACGAACATCCCCTCCTCGGTCGCCACCGGCGTGAGGCCGATCTCGATCGGCACCTCGGAGCCGTCCTTGCGCAGGCCGTACAGGTCGCGGCCGGCGCCCATCGCCCGCACCTTCGGGTCGGCCATGAACCCGCCGCGGAAGCCCGTGTGACCCGGGCGATACCGGTTCGGGATCACCATTTCGACCGGGCGCCCCAGCAGCTCCTCGCGGGAATAGCCGAACAGCCGCTCGACCTCGCGATTGACCAGCACGACGTTGCCCTGCCCGTCGGTCATCAGCAGACCGCTGGGCGAGGATTCGACCGCGGCGCGCAGCCGCAGCTCGACCGCATGGGCGGGATCGGGACTCACAGCCCGAATGCTGGAAGGGAAATCCCGAGTGCGCAAGTAGGATATCGCCGACTACGGCTTCTCACAGGGCTTTGAGCACGTCCGGGAGGTGTACCGGCCGCGGCGCATCACCCTGTTCGACTTCGTCGCGGGCCGGCCGATCCGCTGAGGCCGGGGAGGTGGGGCGCCGCCCCGGCTACTGGCGGCCGCCCGCCTGCATGAGCATCCGCATCATCAGCTGCGCATCGTAGGGCCGGGGCGCCTCGGTGATCGCGTCTTTGGCGCCCATGCCGTGGCCGGTCAGCTCCATCGATCCCGAGTCGCCGGACGCCGCCTTCACCACCCCGAACGGCAGGTCGGGCACCACCCACGAATCACCCTTCCCCTCCGCGTCCTGGACGTGCAACGCCCGGAACGAGCCGCCCGGCACCGTGACGTGCTCCCATCCCACCACCTTGCCGCCGCCGCAGTCGTGGAGCCCCGACGTGGGGGCGCCCGGGCCTCGCCGGCCCTCGGGCATCGTCATCGCCGGCGCGCTGCCGAATTTCATGATGTGCTCGCGCGGTTCGGCCATGCCCGGCCCGAAGCCGGGCACCAGGACCTTGTTGATCAGCGTCAAGGTGTCGCTTCCGGTGCCGGGCAGCCCCATCTGCAGACCCCGCGCCACGAACTCGAGCCACAGGAAAGCGCTGTCGTTGCGTGTCGCCCGGCCCACGACCGACATGCGCATCGTGGTCCCGTCGCCCCGACCGCCCACCATGCGGTACGCCGCCCACGCACCGACGGGCGGGTGCATGATCTGGCGGCACACGGCCGCGAGGTCCTGGGCCCGCGCGGCGGGCACGGCCGCGAGCAGCACGGCGGAAAGGGCGGCGATCCGGCGCAGCATGGGCGATTCTCCGGTGACGAAGGGGGCTCACCAAATCTCGACGGCGCCGGCGCTCCGTCAAGGCTCGCCGCCGGCGGGGCACGCCGCGGACCGCTCCGCTTGACGCCCCGTGCGTCGCGGCGGCACCTTTGGCGGATGACCACCACCGAGCCGTCTCCTGCGCCGGCGTCTGCGCCGACGCCCGACGCCGCGTCGCTCCTGGCCGGCCGCATCCTCGAGCTGGAGCGTGAGCGCGACCGGCTGATCACGGTCATCGACATCCTGTCGGAGATCTCCGGCACGCTCCATTTCGTGGACATCCTGCAGACCATCGCGCGCCGCCTGGGCGAGACGTTCGGCCTGGACCGCTCGAGCATCTTCCTGGCCGACCACGGCGGGCGCACGGTCCGGCTGGTGGCCAGCTACGAGGACCCCAGCATCCGCAACCTGGTGGTGGACCTGGCCCGCTATCCGGAGATCTCGCGGGCCATGGACTCGGGCGAGACGGTGTTCATCGCCGACGCCACGGCCGACATCACCCTGCAGCACGTCAAGGGCGCGCTGGCGCGCCGCAAAGTGAAGTCCATCACGGTGGTGCCCATCAAGTACCGGGGCGCCGCCATCGGCTGCATCTTCCTGCGCACCTTCAAGGACGGCGAGCCCTTGAGCGAGGGCGACATCCGGTTCACCCAGACCGTCGCCGACCTCACCGCCAAGGCCCTGCGCAACGCGCACCGCTACGAGAGCCTGATCCGGCGCACCCACGGGGCCGAAGTGGACGCGGAGTCCGCCCACGGCGCCGACATCCAGCGCGTCGCGCTCGTGGCCTACCTCCAGAAGCTGCTCGAGGCCTTCGCCGTGCACGACCGCGTGGCGATCGAGCAATTGCTGCCCGACACGTCGGCCGCCGAGCTGCAGCGCCTGGTGGGCGTGACGATGGCGGTCCTGGCCGAAGAAGCCAAAGGCTAAATGCAGGATCCCGCCGCGCGGGCCGCAGAACTCCGCAGGATCCTGAGCCGCGCGATCCACGCCTATTACGTGCTCGACGCGCCGGAAATGTCGGACGCCGAGTACGACCGCCTGTTCCAGGAGCTGCAGGCGCTCGAAGGCGAGCACCCCGACCTCAGGACGCCCGACTCGCCCACCCTGCGCGTCGGCGACGAGCCCGCCACCAGCCTCGCCAAGCACCGCCACCTCGCGCCCATGCTGTCGCTGGCGAACGCGTTCAGCGACGACGACCTCGACGCGTGGCAGGAGCGCAACGCGCGGATCGCGCCCGACGTGGTGGCCGCCGGGTACACGCTCGAGGTGAAGATCGACGGCGCGGCGGTGAACCTCACCTACCGGGACGGCGTGCTCGACGTCGGGGCCACGCGCGGCAACGGCATCGTCGGCGAAGTGGTGACGGCGAACCTGCGCACCGTGCCGGACATCCCGCTGCGGCTCGCCGGCACCGGGTGGCCGGCGCTGCTCGAGGTGCGCGGGGAGACCTACATGCCGCGCGCCGCCTTCGACGCCCTCAACACGAAGCGCGAAGCGACGGGCGAGCCCCCGTTCGCCAATCCGCGCAACGCCGCCGCCGGCGGCCTCCGGCAGCTCGACTCGAAGGCCACCCGCGAGCGCGGGCTGCGCTTCTTCGCCTTCGCGGCCGGCGCGCCCGAGACCCGGCTGGCGTTCAAGACGCAGCGGGAGCTGCTCGACGGCCTGGCGGCCTGGGGCTTCCGCATCGAGCCGCATCGCCGCCGGGTGGCCGACCTGGCGGAGGCCAAGACCGCCGTCGCGGCGCTCGAGCGGGAGCTGCCGGGGCTCCCCTTCGGCGCCGACGGCGTCGTGGTCAAGGTGGACCGCCTGGCCCTGCACGAGGAGCTGGGCAACATCGGCGACCGCGAGCCGCGCTGGGCCATCGCGCGCAAGTTCGCGCCCGAAGTCGCCGTCACCAGGCTGCTCGACATCAAGGTCAACGTGGGCCGCACCGGCGCGCTGAATCCGTACGCGGAGCTGGAGCCGGTCGAGATCGGCGGCGTCACGGTGTCCACGGCCACGCTGCACAACGCCGACCTCATCGCCGCCAAGGACATCCGCATCGGCGACTGGGTCGAGGTGACCCGCGCCGGCGAGGTGATCCCCCAGGTGCTCGGCCCGGTGCGCGAGCGGCGCGGGGAGTTGGAGCGCGAGGGCCGGCCGCCACGCCCGTTCTCGATGCCCACCCAGTGTCCCGACTGCGGCTCCGAGGTCGAGGCCCCGGCCGACGAGGTGATGACGTACTGCCCCAACGTCTCGTGCCCGGGCCGCGTGCACGAGAGCCTGTTCCACTTCGCCTCGCGCGGCGCGATGGACATCCGCGGCCTCGGCTACGAGAAGGTGAAGCAGCTGCTGGCGGCGGGCTTGATCCGGGACGCCGCCGACCTGTACCGGCTCGAGGCCGCCCCGCTGGTCGCGCTCGAGGGCTTCGCCGAGAAGTCGGCCGGCCAGCTCGTGGCCGCCATCGCCGCGTCCAAGGGCCAGCCGCTGTCGCGCCTGCTGTTCGCGCTCGGCATCCGGCACGTCGGCGACGGGGCCGCCGAGCTGCTGGCGCGCCGCTTCGGGACCATGGCGCAGCTGCTCGCGGCGACCGCCGAGCAGATCGGCGAGGTGCGCGGCATCGGCCCCACCATCGCCGCCGCGGTGGTGGCGTTCTTCCGCGAGCAGCGGAACCGCGCGCTGATCGAGCGGCTGCAGGCCGCCGGGCTCCGCATGGACGAGCCGGTCAAGGTCACGGCCGGCGGCGTGTTCGACGGCCAGACGTTCGTGCTCACGGGCACGCTGCCCAAGCTCTCCCGCGCCGAGGCGGCCCGGCTCATCGAGCAGGCGGGCGGCGCCGTGACCGGCAGCGTGTCGAAGAAGACCACGGCCATCGTCGCGGGCGACGAGCCCGGCAGCAAGCTCGAGAAGGCGAAGACCCTCGGCATCGCCATCTGGGACGAGGCCGAGCTGCTGCGGCGACTGGGGCGCTGAGCGCCGCGCCGGCCTCCCGCTCGGCGCGGCCGCCCCGCTCTCTGGCGGCCCACCGCGGCAATCCCTAGATTCGGCCAGCATGACCGACATCTCCCTGTCCGGCTCGACCCTGGTCGCGCTCTCGCCGCGCGCGTTGCACGCGCTCCGCGACCGCGCCGGGGCGCAGGCGCTCCAGGAGGCCGGCTACGCGGCGGGCGAGGCCACGTTCCAGGCCTTCGCGACCTGGCTCCCGTCGGTGGCCGGCGTGGACCACCCGGCCGACCTCGCGGCTCCCCGCCTGGCTGAGGTCCTGTCGCAGTTCTTCTCCGCGCTGGGCTGGGGCACCATGCGCGTGAGCGCCCTCGGCGACGCGGCCGTCGCGGTGGACGCCGAGCAGTGGGCCGAGGCCGCGCCCGACGCGCACCTGCAGTATCCCTCGTGCTTCTTCACCTCGGGGATGCTGGCCGACTTCATGGGCCGGATGGCCAATGCCTCCCTCGCCGTGATGGAGGTGGAGTGCCGCTCGCGTGGCGACGCGCGGTGCCGCTGGCTCATCGGCGCACCGGAAACCCTGTCGTCGCTCTACGAGCACATGACGCAGGGAGCAGATTACCTCGCCGTGCTGGGAGCGGGGTGAGAAGGGCGGTTGGCGGGTTGTAGGTTGTGGGTTGTAAGGACGAGCACCACCCATCGCACACCATCGCGGCACCATCAGGACAACTGAGCTCCTTGGCTGGGGCCTAGCCGGGAGCGGCGCTGTCGTTCAAAGCCGCCTTGCGACTTCGGGGTTTATTCGGTATAGTTGCAGCTCCCTGATACGAGCGTCAGGCCATGCGAGTCAGCCAAGCCGAGAAGGCGAAGCGCTTCGAGGCGCTGCACCGGCGAGAGGGCGCGTTCGTCATCCCCAATCCGTGGGACGCGGGAACGGCACGCATCCTGACCAACCTCGGTTTCGAGGCGCTCACGACTACGAGCGCGGGGCTGGCCTTCACCCTCGGCCGGCGCGACGGCGACGGGTCGGTGACCCGCGACGATGCGCTCGCGAACGCCCGGACCATCGTGGAAGCGACCGACCTGCCGGTGGCCGCCGATCTCGAGAACGGCTACGGGGCGGCGCCGGAAACGGCGGCCGAGACGATCCGCCTCGCCGGCGAGGTGGCCGGATTGGTCGGCGGTTCCATCGAGGACTCCACGGGCGACGCGCGGCGCACCGTCTTCGACTTCCAGCACGCGGTCGAGCGCGTGGCCGCGGCCGCGGAGACGGCCCACGCCTTCCCGTTCCCGTTCATGCTGGTCGCCCGCGCCGAGAACTTCCTGCGCGGCCGGCCGGACCTCGGCGACACGATCCG
Organism: uncultured Gemmatimonadales bacterium; assembly: GCA_963718005.1. Classification (GTDB taxonomy): domain Bacteria; phylum Gemmatimonadota; class Gemmatimonadetes; order Gemmatimonadales; family JACORV01; genus Fen-1245. The sequence continues at coordinate 171,561 of CAVQXV010000003.1, read as the reverse complement.
GCGACTGCAGGCGTTCGAGGCCGCCGGGGCCGACGTGCTCTTCGCACCCGGGCTCACCGAGGCCGAGGACATCCGCGCCGTGTGCGCGGCGGTCCACAAGCCGGTCAACGTGGTGATGGGCCTGAAGGCCGCGCATTTCTCGGTGGCCGAGCTCGCGGCGCTCGGTGTCCGGCGCATCAGCGTCGGTTCGGCGCTGAGCCGGGCCGCGCTGGGCGCGTTCGTACGGGCGGCGCGGGAGATCCGTGAGCGCGGGACCTTCGGCTTCGCGGACGACGCGATGTCGTTCGCCGAGGCGAACGCGCTCCGCGACGGGTAGTGGATTGTAGGTCGTGAGTGGTGGTAAAGACCGCACTCTCTGGCGAGGTGGCCGTGGCGAAGCGGGCGACGGGCGACGACTTGCAGCGCATTCCCGGCGTGGGGCCGAGCATCGCGCGGGACCTGCGCGGTCTGGGCATCCGGCGGGTGGCGGACCTCAAGGGCCGCGATCCGGAGGCGCTCTACGAGCTGAGCAACGAGCGGCGGGGCATGCGGCAGGACCCGTGCCTGCTGTACGTGTTCCGCTGCGCGGTGTACTTCGCGAGCACCGCGCGGCCCGATCCCGCGCGGCTCAAGTGGTGGTGGTGGAAGGACCGGGGCGGGCGGGCCACCCGAGCCCCGGCGCGTAGGCGCTGAGTCCGCCCTACCGGACGCGGGCGCCGGACGGCATTCTCCAGCGCGTGAAGATCATCTCGCGCCTGGCCAGCCTGGTGATGATCGCCGGGGTCGTCGTCCTGATCACGACTGGCAACTTCTTCACGTCGTCGCCGCTGGTCATCGCCTGTCAGGTCGGCGCCATTGCGCTGGTGGTGTGGGCGCGGGCGGCGTTCGCGCCGGGCCAGTTCGGGCCCACCCCTACGCCCAAGGGTCAGGGCGTGATTCGCCGCGGCCCCTACCGCTACATCCGCCATCCCATGTACTCGGCGGCGCTGCTGCTGATCTGGGCGACGGTCCTGAGCCACAGGGCGGTGCTGCCCTTCGCAGTGGGCGCGATCGTCACGCTGGTCCTCGTCCCTCGCGTCCTCGACGAGGAGCGGCAGCTCCACGCGCGCTATCCGGACTACGCCGAGTATGCCCGGACCACCAAGTCCCTGCTGCCGTTCCTGATCTAAGCTCCGCCGCGGCGCCCGATCAGGAGCGGGGCGTCGGGTGGTCGGTGAGCACCGGCAGGAAGGGCACCCACGGCCCCACCTCGTCACCGTACTGCTTCGCCATCACGCGCACGATCTGCGCGACGTGCGCCAGGTCGTGGACGACCCACGCCGCCAGGAGCTGCCGGAGCGTGACGCGCCCCAGGGCCGGATGCTCGCCCGGCAGGTCCAGCTGGGCGGGCGACAGGCGCCACGACTCGAGCGCCCCCACGTTGGCCGCGCGGAGCCGCGCGAACTCGTCCAACAGCGACTCCAGCGGGCGGCCGGCGTTCCGCGCGCGATGACGGAACCGGTCGTAGGGCTCGAAGCGCACGCTCGGGCCTTGCGCCAGGATGATGCGGGCCCGCGGCATCCAGTCGGTTTCCTCGCCGTCGATCAGGTGCCCGACGACGTCGAACGGACTGAACGTCTCCGGGCCCTCGGTCCCGCGCACCCACGCCTCGTCGAGCCCCAGCAGCAGCGCGCGGACCGCGGCCGGCGTGCGGCGCAGCACGTCCAGGGAGCGCGGCAGATCGAACGTCATAGCGCACCTCCGTCGGCGTCGCGCACGGGCACGGGCGCCCAGGCGGCGCGCAGCGGCAGGACCCGCGGCTCGTACGTTGCGGGCAGCGCCACCCGCTCCGCGGCGTGCAGGCAGAACTCGGTGGCGGGGCCCAACGTCATCTGCCGCATCCACAGCGCGCCGCGCACCGCCGCGACCCGCGGCTCGAGGTCGCCCAGGAAGTCCACGGTGCGCACGCCGCTCGGCTTGGCGAACCAGTGGGCGAACCGTGGCTCCCGCAGCGCCGCTCCCAGGCGCAAACGATAGAGTCCGGCCGAACCCCCTCCGGCCAGCGCGGCGGCCGCGTCATGCGGCGCCAGCCGGGAGGCGGTGACCGCCGCCTCATTGAGGCTGCCGAGCGCGGCGAAGTCCCGCACCAGGTACCAGTCCTCGTACGCGTCCGCGCCCGCCGCCGCCCAGGGCGCCTGCGAGAGCGCGACGCTGAACGACCCGTCGAACCCGGCCGGAGGAGACGCCGCGAGCGCGGCGTGGAAGGCGCGCTGCCGCGCCTCGTAGTCGCCGGCGGCAACGCCCGGCCGTGCCCAATGCCACAACACATAAGCGAGCAGCAGCTCTTCACGTCGCTCCGCCACGGTTCGCCTCCTCCCCGTCACGCCCGCGGCGCGGGCTGGTAGGTGCCCGGCTCCAGCCGCGACGCGATCGAGAGCCGGTTCCACGCGTTGATGCCGGCCACGGCGAGCGTCAGGTCGGCGAGCTCCTTCTCGCTGAGGTGCGCCCGCGCGTCCTCGAACACGGCGTCCGGCACGTGCCCCTCCGCCACCAGCGTCACCGCCTCCGTCCAGGCCAGCGCGGCGCGCTCCCGCTCCGTGTAGTACGGGCACTCCCGCCACGCGTCGAGCGAGTAGAGCCGCTGCTCGCTCTCGCCCAGGGCGCGCAGGTCCTTCCAGTGCATGTCGAGACAGTACGCGCAGCCGTTGATCTGCGACGCGCGCAGCCGCACCAGGTGCAGCAGTGACTCCTCGATCCCGCAGCTGGCGACGTACTGGTCCACCGCGTCCATCGCGTCGTACACGCCCGGCGCCACCTTGCCGTAGTTGAAACGGGCCTTCATGGGTGCTCCACGGCTTGAGTTTGGGGTGGCGGACAGTCTAATCGAGATATGGACTGTCGAGCAGATCCATTTTCGCTATTGTTGATGGACCATTTATGCCCAAGCGCGCCACTGCCCTCCCGCTGATGCTCGCCCCGCGGCCCGCGGCCGCGCCCGCCGCTCGCTGGCTCTTCGAGGCGCTGCGCTCCGAGATCCTCGAGGGACGGCTGCGCCCCGGCGCGCGCCTGCCCGCCTCGCGCGACCTGGCGCGCCAATACCGGCTCTCGCGCGGCACCGTGGTCGAGCGCGTTCGAGCAGCTGCGCGCCGAGGGCTACGTCGTGGGACGCGTCGGCTCGGGCACGCGCGTCAACGCCGTGCTGCCCGAAGATCTGCTGCACGCGCCGCGCCGCGGCCGACCGGTCCACCGCGGCACGCTCCCCGCGCCGGCGCGCTGTCCTCGCTTCGCGCGGCAGGTGACGCTGTTCCGCGGCTACGAGCCCCGCTCGCTGCGCGCCTTCCGCGCCAACCAGCCGGCGCTCGACCTCTTCCCCACCACGCTGTGGGCCAAGGTGGCCGCGCATCGCCTGCGGCGCGCCACGCCGGCGCTCCTGCTGGGCACGGAGGCCCCTGGCTACCGGCCGCTGCGGGAGGCGGTGGCGGACTACCTGCGCACCTCGCGCGGCGTGCGCTGCGAGCCGGGCCAGGTGGCCATCGTCTCCGGCGTGCAGGAGGCGCTGGACCTCGTGGCGCGCCTGGTCGCTCAACCGCGGCGACCGGGTGGCCATCGAGGATCCGGGCTACAGCGGCGCCGCCCACGTGTTCGAGGCGCACGGCGCGACCGTCGTTCCCATTCCGGTGGACGCCGAAGGCATCACGCTGGACGCCGCGAGGTGGCGCCGGGCGCGGCTGGCCTACGTCACGCCCGCGCACCAGTTCCCGCTCGGCATCGGCATGAGCCTGCCGCGGCGGCTGGCGCTGCTCGAGTGGGCGCGCACCGCCGGGCGCGCTGATCTTCGAGGACGACTACGACGCCGAGTACCGCTACGCCGGCCGGCCGGCGCCCGCGCTCCAGGGCCTCGACCGCCACGGCGTCGTCTGCTTCTCGGGCACCTTCAGCAAGGTGCTCTTTCCCTCGCTGCGCCTGGGCTACCTGGTCGTGCCGCCCGACCTCGTGGAGCGCGTGGCGGCGGCCAAGTCCGTCATGAGCCGCCACGCGCCGCTGCTCGACCAGGCGGTGCTGTGCGACTTCATCGCCGACGGACATTTCGGCCGCCACGTCCGCCGGATGCGCGAGGTGTACGCGGAGCGGCTGGGCGTGCTGCTCGAGGAGGGACGCGCGCGGCTCGCGGGCGCTGGTCGAGATCTCCGCGATCGAGGCGGGGCTCCAGACCGTGGGCTGGCTCGCCGGAGGCGTCACCGGACCCCGCGCCGAGCGGCGGCGGCGCGAGCGCGGCGTGGAGGTCACCTCGCTGACGCGCTACGCCCGCGGCCCGCTGCCGCGCGAAGGCCTCCAGCTCGGCTTCGCCGCCGTGGACGTCGAGGAGATCCGCCGCGGCGTCCGCGAGCTGGCCGTGGCGCCCTGTCGCGGTAGCCGCGCCGCGCGCGCGCCGCCGCCGCCCGGCCGCCGAGCCCCGCTACCGCTCCCAGAACTGCCGGCGGCTCGATGCCCAGCGAACGCAGATACACGTACCCCTGCCCGCGGTGATGAATCTCGTTGTCCACGATGTAGAGGATCAGCGCGTGCCCCGGCATCTTCCACTGGCCGAACGCGTTCAGCGTCTCCGGGAAGCGCGCCGCCGGGATCTTCGGCCACAGCGCGTTCAGCTCCTTGGTGCTCTCGTCCCACAGCCGCAGCTCCTCGCCCTCGACCGCCCCGCGGCTTGACCCCCGCGTCTCCACTGTCCGTGAGCAGCCCACGCACCGTCGGCACGGCCATCCCGCAGCAGCTCCACCATGAGCGTGGAACGGGCGCATGCCGCCGACGGAGAAGCCCGTGAACTTGTCCTCGGGGAAGCCTCGATGACGCGCCGGGTCACCCGCCGGTGTCCCTGCCAGTGGTCGAGCAGGGCCTGTGGAGTGAGGAACACCTCGGAGCTGGACGATCCGGTGGACACGAGACCTCCCGTGATTCGGATGACGAGTGAGCTTCGGTATTTCTTCGGGTGCGGTGAAGCTACGGGAAGGTCGGCTCGGTCGCAAGGGGGGCGGGAGCCTTGAGGGCGAGGGCGCGGCGATAGACCGCCTGCAGCTGCTGCCACACCAGCCCGACGTCGTAGGTGCGGCGGGCGAACGCGGCGCGCGCCGGATTTAGCCGCCGGGCGGGCCGCGGCGGGGACCGGGAGCCTGTTACATTCAGCGATCCGGTCCCGGGCACGGCGCCGGAACGCGCCTCCGGCGCCGGCCTTCACCTCCCACATCGTCGAGTCGGCCATGAACAGACTCGTCCTCCTCCTCGTTCTCTCGGCGGCAGCCTGCTCGCCGCGTTTCTCGAGCCGCGACGTCGCCCGCTGGAAGCGCGAGGCGCAGAACGTCACGATCACCCGCGACGACTGGGGCATCGCCCACGTGCACGGCACGACCGACGCCGACGCCGTGTTCGGCATGGAGTACGCCCAGGCCGAGGACGATTTCAACCGGGTGGAGACGAACTACCTCGACGCGCTCGGCTGGCACGCCCAGGCCGATGGGGAGTCCCGGATCTGCAGCGACCTGCGGCAGCGCCTGTTCGTCGACACCGACTCGCTGAAGGCGGAGTACGCGGCCAGCCCGCCGTGGCTCCAGCAGCTCATGGACGCCTTCGCCGACGGGCTCAACTACTACCTGTACACGCATCCCGCAGGTGAAGCCCAGGGTCATCACGCACTTCGAGCCGTGGATGGCGCTGAGCTTCACCGAAGGGAGCATCGGCGGCGACATCGAGCGCGTGAACCTGCGGTCGCTCGCGGAGTTCTACGGCGCCACGCCGGGCCAGCCGCGGCGCGGCGGCGGCGCGGCCGGACGACCCGCCGCCGCGAGCCCCGGGCTCGAACGGCATCGCGATCGCGCCCGGCCACACGCTGGACGACCACGCGCTGCTGTGGATCAATCCTCACACGTCGTTCTACTTCCGCTCCGAGCTCCAGATGGCGAGCGACGAGGGGCTCGACGCCTACGGGGCCGTGACCTGGGGCCAGTTCTTCATCTATCAGGGGTTCAACGCCACCGCCGGCTGGATGCACACCTCGAGCGGCGTGGACAACATCGACGAGTTCCTGGAGACGATCACGCAGAAGGACGGCCGCTGTATCTACAAGCACGGCGACGAGGAGCTGCCGGTGCGCACCGCGCGGATCACGGTTCCCTACAAGACCGCCACGGCGGATGGCGAAGAAGACGTTCACCGCCTACTACACGCATGCACGGGCCCGTCGGCGCGGAAGGCGGGCGACCAGTGGGTGAGCATCAGCCTGATGCAGCGACCCCATGCACGCGCTGATCCAGTCGTTCACGCGCACCAAGGCGACGGACTACGCGTAGTTCCGCAAGTTCATGGAGCTGCACACCAACTCGTCGAACAACACGATCTTCGCCGACGCCAAGGGCGACATCGCCTACTTCCACGCCAACTGGATCCCGCGGCGCGACACGGGCTTCGACTGGACCAAGCCGGTGGACGGGAGCGATCCGGCCACCGACTACCACGGCCTGCTGTCGCTGGACGAGACGCCGCACCTGCTCAACCCGACGAGCGGCTGGCTCTACAACTCCAACAACTGGCCCTGGTCGGCGGCGGGGCCGAACAGCCCCAAGCGCGCCGATTTCCCGCGCTACGTCGAGACGGGCACCGAGGAGTCGCCGCGCGGCTATCATGCGCTGCGGGTGCTGACGGGCCGGCCGACTTCACCATGCAATCGCTGACCGCGGCCGTGTTCGACAGCTACCTGCCGGAGTTCGCGATCCTCATGCCCGCGCTGATCAGGGCCTGGGACGCCGCACCCGCCTCGGATCCGCTCAAGGCGAAGCTGGCCGAGCCAGTGCGGCTGCTCCGGCGGTGGGACTTCCGCTGGGCGGTCACTTCGGTGCCGACCTCGCTGGCGGTGTTCTGGGGGAGGACCTGTGGCGGCGGGTGAGTCAGGAAGCCCGCGCCGCGGGCGTGTCGGCGGAGGACTACGTGGCCACGAAGGCCACGCCGGCCGAGCGGCTCGAGTCGCTCGCGGCGGCATCCGACACGCTCACGGCGGACTTCGGCACGTGGCAGACGCCCTGGGGCGACATCAACCGCTTCCAGCGGTTCAACGACGAGATCGAGCCGCGGTTCGACGACGCGAAGCCCAGCATCCCGGTGCCGTTCACGTCGTCGCAGTGGGGCTCGCTGGCATCGTTCGGCGCGCGCCGCTACGTCAACACCAAGAAGTGGTACGGCAGCAGCGGCAACAGCTTCGTGGCGGTGGTGGAGTTCGGCGACAGCGTGCGCGCCCGGGCGGTGACGGCGGGAGGCGAGAGCGGCGATCCCGCATCGCCGCACTTCGACGACGAGGCGGAGCGCTACGTCACGGGCAACCTGCGGGACGTGTACTTCTACCCGTCGCAGCTCAAGGGGCACACCGAGCGGGAGTACCACCCGGGCGGCTGACCGCCCGCCGCGTCAGGACGCCGTCGGGTCCATCACGATCCCGAGGAACAGGATGGTCCCGCTGAGCCGTTCGCGGATCGCGACCAGGAACGGCCGGTTCACGACGACGTGCGGCGGGCCCACGGGCTCGGCGGTGATTCCGATACCCACCGACGTGACCGCCGCGGCTTCGGTGCCTTCCTCGTACACGTCCACGTACGTCTTGTGCTTGACCGTCGTGATGCAGACACCGCCGGGCAACGCGCCCGGAATGAGCGCCGAGAAATCGGCCACCTGACTGTTGCAGAAGGCGATCCCCATTCCGAGCGCCGTGAGGACCGGCTCCAGGCTCACGTCGTAGGCCAGCTTGAACTTCGGCATGGTGACGATGACGCCGGTGCTGTCGAGAGCCAGCCATCCACGCGCTCCAGCGCGCGGCGGTGAGGGCAGCGGGCAGCGAATCGATGCCGGCCGGCGCATCGGGCAGCACGATCGTCATCGACCAGGCCCGGCCGCCGTAGGGCAGATCCACGACCGTGACGCCGTCACCCTGGTAGAGGCGCGCCGGCGCGGGGTCGGCGTGCGTCATCGTGGACGCCGACACCGTCCCGCCGTTCCGCAGATAGAACGGTGCGTCGTGCGTCAGGCTCGGGTCGAACCGCTGGGTCCAGCTGCCCTTGAAATAGATCGCGTTGATCAGGTACATGATCGCGGCGTCGGGGATCGGGCCGTTGACGATCGACGGGATCTTGCCCTGGGTCTCAGCGCTCACCCAGTCGTTGATGGTCTGCGCCGCCGTCGGCGCGCTGAAGTCGAGCGACTGCACGTCGGCGTCGAACCACGTGCGGGCGGCACCCAGGAACGCCGGGCTCGGCGCGACGCCGGTCCGGTACCAGATCGAGTTGGCGAGCGTGAACGTGACGGCCGGATCGAGGCCGCGCAGCAGGTCGATGACGCCGCGGTAGCCGCTGTCCACGGCCGCCAGCGGGAGCCCGCCGAGCTGGAGCGCGGCGAGCATCGAGTCGCGGGTGGTGCCGGCGGCGCCGTTGACCGTCATGCCGAGGGCCATCCCCACGCTCACCGGCGAGAGGAAGACGTTCGAGGCCGTGGCCTGCTGCGCCGCGACGGTCTTGAGCAGCGCGAACGCGAACCGGTTGTCGGCGGCCACCAGCTGCGTCTCGCCGGCCGTGAGGCTGCGCGGCAGGCCGGTGATCTGCGCCGGTGCGCGGGGCGACGTGAGGGGCGACTCGCAGGCGACGGCGAACACGACCGGGACCAGGAGCAGCTTCGAGGGAACGCGCATGATCTTCCTCTATCGTGCGCCTCGGCATGCGAGGCGAATCAGTGTGCCGTGACCGTTGCCGTGACGCTCAGCGTGAGCTGGCGCTGGATCGGGGCGCTCACGGTGGTCCAATAACCCGGGAACATCTCGGGGTCCGCCGGCCGGACGCGGAAGAGCAGCTCGTCGGCCGACACGCCCAGCCGCAGGCGCCGCGTCGGCGCCCAGGCCAGCGTGACGCCGCCCGCCGCCCCCATGACGTCGGTGCGCACGAACGCATAGGTCGACGCCTCGCTCTGCTCGCCGAGGTGGACCAGCGCGGGGCCCGCGCTGAAGCCCATCTCGACGCGGCCGCCCGGAGCGAACCGGGCGGCGAGCCGGAGCGACGCCGCCAGGTTCGTCACGCGCGAATCCAGGTCGCCCGGCCCCGCCATGATGGGGACGCAACATGGTCCGAAGTACGACCACGCCGCGTAGTGCCGCGTGAACTGGAGGTCCGTGGTTCCCCGCACCCCGAGGTGCCTGCCGAGCCAGTAGGTGACCGTCGCCCCCATCGTGACGCCGCCCCGGTCCCACACGCGTGCCGACTCGACGGAATTGAGCAACACGACCTCGGATCCGGTCAGCCTGGCTTGCCCGGCGCGCACGCCCAGCTCGAGTCGTTGCGCCGCCGCCGGCCGGGCCGTGGCGAGCGCCGTCACCAGGACGAGGACGTGCCCCGGCCGCGACATCCATCGAGCGACCCTGCAGCATACGGCAGCGATGCGCCTCATGGTCCCCTCGATGCATCCGGTGCGGCCGCGTTGCGCGCGAGCGCACCCGGGGCGTATTAGTCCACCGGCCGGCGCGGCGCACCGGCCCAGACGGCAAGACCCGTTCCGGCGCATCCGCGTCACCGCGCCGGTGACCTCATCCCCTCGTCGAGGGTCTGCATGAGTGAAGCGGAGTCCGACGGCGAACTGGTGCGCCGGGTCCTGGAAGGCGACACCGAGGCGTTCGGCGGCCTGGTGGGGCGTCACCGTCCGCGCGGGCTGCGCTTCGCGGTGGCCATGCTGGGCGACGCGGCCGACGCCGAGGAAGCGTTGCAAGACGCATTCGTTCGGGCGTACCGGAGCCTCGGCTCCTGCCGCGAGCCCGATCGGTTCGGTGCCTGGTTCCTGCGCATCCTGGTGAACCGGTGCCGGACGAGGGGCGCGAGTCGGCGCCGCGCGGCCGCCCTGTTCGTGCGCGACGAGATCGCCGTGGAGCGCGCCGCGGCGCGGCCGGACGGGGATCCCGACTGGCGGGAAGAAATCGACCGGGCCCTGGCCCGCCTCGACGCTCTGCAACGGGAGGCGTTTCTGCTGAAGCACGTGGAAGGCCTGGAGTACGACGAAATGGCCCGGCTCACCGGCGCGAGGATTCCCGCGCTCAAGATGCGGGTGAAACGGGCCTGCGACCACCTGCGAGTCCTCTTGCGGGAGGTGGCCGACGCTCGAACCCGCTGACGATCCGCTGATCGCCCGCGTCGCCGAGGAGCTGCGACGGCCGGTGACGTCGAGCCCGGGCTTCGACGCCCGGGTGATGGCCGCCGTGCGCCGCGCCCCGGCTTCGACGCCGGCGCGCGCTTGGGGCTGGCTGCGCGAGCCGCGGACCGTGGCCGTCTCGCCCCTTGGTGGCCTTGCCATGGCGGCGGTCCTCGCGGGGCTGGTGATCGCCGGAATCCGGGGCGGCGAGCGGCGCGCCCGGCCGAGCGCCGGGGCGCAGGCCGCGGTCGCGCCACCGGCGGCCGGCGCGCCCTCGGTCGTGACGTTCGTCCTCGTGGCGCCGAAGGCCCGAAGCGTGGCGCTGGCCGGAGATTTCGACGGCTGGGACCGGGCGCGGCTGCCGATGCGCCGGGCGTCCTCCGGCCTGTGGACGTTGGACGTGCCCCTGGCGCCCGGCCGCTATCTCTACGCGTTCGTGGTGGACGGGCGGCAGTTCGTCACGGATCCGGCGGCGCCGCGCGCCGTGGGCGACGACTTCGGGCAGCCCAATTCGGTGGTGACGGTCGGTGGCGCCCAGCGCGGCGCGGGAGGATCGCTGTGAACGGACGATGGCTGTGCATCGGGGCGACGGTCGTCGCATTGGCGCTGCCGCGGGCCGCGCACGCGCAGGTCGAGCGCCTGGCCGGCCGGCTCGATCACCGCACGCTCTCGGCCGTCACCGCCATCGTGGACTCCGCGAAAGGCGCCGGCGTGCCGGTCAATCCACTCGTCAACAAGGCCCTCGAGGGTGAGAGCAAGGGCGCCGACGGAGCGCGGATCATCGCAGCGGTGCGCGCCCTCGCGGGCGAGCTGGCGCGGGCGCGGGCGGCCCTGGGAGGGGCGACGACGGAGCCGGAGCTCGTGGCCGGGGCCGCCGCGCTGCGCGCCGGCGCCGAGCCCGCGTTCCTCGCGCTCCTGCGCAGCACGTACCCGCGGGAGTCGCTGGTCGTGCCGCTCGCCGTCACGGCCGATCTCGTCGCGCGCGGCGTACCGGCCGATACCGCGACCCAGACCGTGCTGGCCCTGATGCACGAGGGCGTGCAGGACCCCGACCTCGTCGCGTTCCGCCAGAGCGTCGAGCGCGACGTCGCGCTGGGCGCGCCGGCCGGCGGCACGGCGGCGGCGCTCGCCGGCGCCGTGATCGGCACCCAAGGCGTGCCGGCGGGGCCGGGGCCGGCCACCACACCCGCGCGCCCGCGGAAGCCGTAGCGCCCCGGCGCTCGTGCGCCCGCGCCCGGTCCGCGGTCTCGCGCCCCTGGCGCTGGCTTTGGCCTGCGCCGGAGCCTGGACCCGACCGGCCCGCGCGCAGGTCGACCTCACCCTCGACGCGGCCGGCTCGTTCGTGAAGTACGAAGGCTTCCTCGCTTCGGGCGCCGCAACCGTCACGCCTTCGCTCACCTGGCGCACGGCGCGTTCCACGCTCGCCGCGCGCGGCACGTTCCTCATGTTCGAGAGCGGCAATACCAGCTTCCAGGGACTCGTGAGCGCCAGCACGTTCACCGGGCCCGCCGGCCCCCTGCGCCTGGAGGCCGGTGCCGAGGCGGGCGCCAGCGCGTATGCGGCGCTCGCGCACTTCTCGCATGCGCTCGCGCGCGTGCGATTGCATGCGCTGGGCGGCCACTGGGGGATCTGGGGCGGCCCGCTGGCCGGTGGCATCTCTGACGAGGGCACCGGTCACGCCCTCACGGGCCTGGCGGCCGGTTGGTGGGGACGACTGGGCGACGGACGGCTCGACCTCACCTGGACGCGGGTGGCGGTCGGCGACACGGCCTACGGCGATCTCGAGGCGCGGGCCGAGTGGCACCAGGGCGCGCTCGACGCCGAAGCGTCGCTGGGCCGGCGCACCGCGAGCGGAGGCGGGCCGTCCGGCACCTACGGCGACGGGTCGCTCGCGCTGCGGATCGGCGCGCGCACTTCGCTCGTCGCCGCCGCCGGGCGCTATCCCAGCGACCCGGTGAGCGGCAGCATCGCCGGGCGTTTCGTGACCGCCGGATTCCGCGTGGCGCTCGGCCCGGCGGCCCGCACCGCCCCGCTGCGCACTTCCGAGCCGGCCGTGTCGGGACGCCCGGCGCCCGGTCCGGCGCCGCTCGACGGCGTCCGCGCCGACCTGGAGGAGCGCAGCGGGCGCACCTGGCTGGTCGTGCGCGCCGACGGTGCCAGGGGCGTCGAAGTGATGGGCGACTTCACGGATTGGCGGCCCGTGGCGCTCGAACCCGCAGGCCCCGGCCGCTTCCGCTGCGCACTCGATCTCGCGACCGGGTTGTACCGCTTCAACGTCCGGCGCGACGGCGGCTCGTGGGGCGTGCCCGAGGGCCTGGGCGCCGTCGCCGACGAGTTCGGCGGCGGCGTCGCCGTGCTGACGATCCCCTAGCGCAGGGCCGCCGGACCCACGACGCGGTGACCGCGCGGCCGCGGACCGGGTCTGCGCTCGAGAGGGCGGCGTCGCGGACGTTGGCCGCCCGGTTCTGGAGGTCTTCGATGCACCGGCTTGGTTGGCAGCATCTCGCCCTGCTCGTGATCGCCGCCGTAGCCGTCCCGGCGCGCGCCGAGGCGCAGGCGCGTCTCGAGGTCGGCCCCGCGTTCGGCGGCTACATCCCGATCGGAAGTTACGGGCCGAACGACCAATTCTCGGCGAGCCTGCCCTCGAAGCCTGGGGACCTCGGCGCCATGGCTTGGGGTGCCGAGGCGCGCCTCTGGCTCACGCGGCGCGTCGGGATCGGATTCCTCGGCACGGTCGCGGCGAGCCGGTTCGGCGGCGGGCTGGCCCTGCCTTGCACGTCGCCCCCTACCGTCTGCGGCGTGACGCCGCCGAACCACGGGACCATCGCCGTGGGCGCCGCGCAAGTCCTGTTGCGACCCGCGGCGCGCGGTCCGCTCACCGTGAGCGCGGGCTTCGGCCTCGTCCGGCACGGCGGGGACGCCTACGAGTCGTTCAACGCACCCACTCCGCTGGCCGGCGTCTGCGGCGTGGGGCTCGACCTGCCGCTCGCACGCAATCTGAGGGCCGCGCTCGGCATCACCGCTCTGATCTACGGCTTCGACGTGCGCGACTGGCAGGGACTGCGCTTCGAGCACGGGACCCAGGTCGATCTGCTTCCCCACCTCTCGCTGACCTGGACGACGCACCCGACCTGACGCCCGCGGGCCGGGCCGCAGCCCCGACGCCGCGCGGGTCTCTTGCGTCCGCGCCTCGCGACCCGGTACATATCGGCTCATCACTTCATAACGCGGGGCCGTCTCGCCACCGACGCGCGGTGGCGACACTTGGCTATGCGTCTCGATCGTCGTAAGGAGACCGGAGATCTCGTGACCGCACGACCGCGCCTGGCGCTCGCCCTGCTGATCGCCGCGGCCGCTCCCGGCGCCGCGCTCGCGCAGCCCTCGGGCGGCCAGTCGCCCGAGATGCAGCAGGCCGTGCGCCTCGACTTGGCCGGCCGCACGGGTGCGGCGCGCGCGATCCTCCAGCGCCTCGCCGACTCGGCCGCGGACCCGGCGGCGCGCGCGGCCGCGGAGCGCGCGATGGCGATGTCGTACGCGTTCGACGGCGACTGCGCCAACACCGTGAAGTACGAACAGATGGTCATCGGCTACTGGGGCACGCGCGAGGCGACGGAGCCGCAGAACGCGTACTACCAGGAGGGCGAGGTAGCCGACGAAGCGGCGCGCGTGTGCATCGACGCGGGCGACCTCGACGCCGCGGAGCACTGGTACCGCCGGGGCGACGCGCTGGGCGTCGAGGAGCCGGCGCCGCCGACGCACCCGCGAAGCCTGTGGGAGTTCCGCCTCGCCCACGCGCTCGGCCGCCTCGCGGCGCGGCGCGGCGACAGCGCCGAGGCCCGGCGGCAGATCGCGGCCGCCCGGCGGATCCTCGACGGCGACTCCGCCATGGCGGCGGGACAGGAGCGCTTCTTCCCATACCTCGTGGGCTACGTCGCGCTGTATTCGGGGAATCTCCCGACGGCCGAGGCGCAGTTGCGGAAGGCCGTGGGCCTGCGCGGCAACGAGCGCGACCCGTACCTGCGCTGCCTGCTGGGAGAAACCCTCGAGCGCCTCGGCAGGAAGGACGAGGCCACCGCCGAGTACCGGGAGGCGTACGCGCTGGCCACCGGGCACAACCCGCCGGCGGCGTTCGTGCGGCCGTTCGTGCGCCGCAAGCTCGGCCTGCCCGCCGCACCGTGACCGGAGCGGGCGTCCATTCTCACCGGATTGAGTCGCGGGACGGTCGGCCGGGCTCCCGACGGCCGCCTGTGGTGTATCACTTCTTCATGGCACACACATCTCCTTTTCGGACGGAGGGCTCATGGAGCTTCGTCGTCAGAGTGGCAGCGTGTCCGGTGCGGCAACGGCAGAACTCACGGCGAGCGTCAAGCGCTTCAGTCGGCCCGAGCAGCTGCTCGTGTTCGACAGCGGGAGGCTCGAAGTGATCACGGTCGCAGGCAAGACCATCGCCAAGGGGAGCTACACCCCGGGGTGGCGGTGGTCGCGCTGTTCTGCGCCAGGAGCCGCGGTGCGGTGGGGACCCGTCGAAACGGTGGGCGTGGTGCTGTCGGGCCAGGCCCGGGTCCAGCTGCACGAGGGGAACGAAGTGGACCTGCACCCGGGAGACTTCTTCCACGCCGTCATGGACACCGGACATGACGAGTGGGTAGTGGGCCAGCGGCCCTGCGAGATCCTGTACTTGAGCGGGGTCGAGGGACTCATCCGGCAGCTCCACTGGCCGGCGTAACACGGAAGGGCGGCGCGCGGGGGCGACCTCGCGCGCCACTCCTGCCGCCCGGCGTCCCGACGCCGGCGGGCAGGGCTGGACACCGGGCCATCACCCCATCAGTATTCGCGCTTCCCAAAACCCGGAGTCAGCAGCATGAGAGCCCCCGCCTACGCGTTGGCGGCCGCCCTGTGCGCCGTCCCCGCGCTCGCCGCCGCGCAGAACCCTGTGTCCGACGCGTTCCGCGGCAACGAGCAGCGCAATGCCCACAACCTGCCCGCCGCCGTGGACATGTTTCCGGCTGACAAGCTCGGCTACAAGCCGACGCCGGCCCAGATGACGGTGGCCGAGATCGCCGTACACCTCGCAGAGGGCAACGACGAGCTCTGCTCCAGCGTGGCCGGCACCACGGCACCGCAGCGCACCAAGGTGGGCTCCGATGCCACCAAGGAGCAGCTGATGGCCCGCCTGCGCGAGACCTTCGAGTACTGCAACACCGCGCTGGCCGGACTCACCGACGCCAAGCTGAGCGACTCGGTGCCGCTGTTCGGCGGTCCTCGCAAGACCACGCGGGCGAACATGCTCGTCATCACCGTCGGCGACTGGGCGGACCACTACAGCCAACTCGCGAACTACCTGCGCCTCAACGGCATGCTGCCGCCGACGGCGCGCCCGCGCCCGGGGATGTAGGAGGAGCGTCAAGGGACGGGGGGCTGGGGCCAGGGAGAGGATCCAGGCCCTGGTCCCCGATCCCTCGTCCCGCCATGTTCGCTGCTCGATGCAACCGAAATTCTTCAAGGCCGCGCGGCCGTTCCGAGCCTGGCTCGAATCCCACCACGCCACCGAGCGCGAGCTGCTGGTCGGGTTCCACAAGGTCGGGTCCGGCAAGCCGTCGCGTGACGTACCCCGAGGCACTCGACGCGGCGCTCTGCTTCGGCTGGATCGACGGCGTCCGCAAGAGCCTCGGCGCCGCCAGCTACACCATCCGATTCACGCCCCGCAAGCCCGGCAGCATCTGGAGCGCCGTCAACCTCCGGCACGTCGCGCGGCTCAAGGCCGCCGACTCGATGCACCCCTCCGGCCTCAAGGTGTTCGAGGAACGGGACCCCGCGAGGGCGAAGCTCTACTCGTACGAGAACCGCCCGAAGCCGCTGAGTCCCGCCTACGCCCGGACCTTCAAGGCGAACCGCCGCGCGTGGGCCTGGTTCGAGACCCAGGCGCCGTCGTACCGCCGCGTCGCTGCGTGGTGGGTGATGAACGCGAAACGCGAAACGACGCAGAGCCGACGCCTCGGCGTCCTGATCGCGAGCTCCGCCAAGGGGACCAGGGCGCCACCCTTCATCCTCGCCGCCAAGGACCGCGCGAGCGAGATTTGATGGCCGTCGCATACCAGAACGAAACACTAGGGCAACCGGGCGAATCGCCCTTGTCCGCGGCCTGCCCCGGTCGCAGCTTCGGCATGCGCACCGCCCGTGCGGGACGCACGCGACTGCGCAGGGGAGGCAGGTCCAATGCTGCACCAGCGGTTGCTCGCCACCGGCAACATCGTGCAGGCGGCCGGCCAGTCGACGGCGCGAGGCACGCCGCCGTACACGCTGCACGTCCAATTCACGCGGTTCACCGGCACGTTCGTTCTCGGCGTCGGCATGGGCGGGTCGTGACGGCGCGGGCGGGTTGCACGTGACTGCGGGAGCGCCCGGAACCTCCACCTACCCGATGCACCCCATCGGCACCGTCCGCTCGCCGTACTCCGACCGGGCCCAGGTGCCGAGGGGCCCGGGCGCAAAGCACGACGCGGAGGGAGTGCTGGAGATCGACGCGCGGTACGAAGCGGGGCTTCAGGACATCGAGGGCTTCAGCCACCTGTACGTGCTGTGGGTCTTCGACCGCGCCGATCCGCCCAGTCTGACGTCCACACCACCCACCGACGACCGGCCTCACGGTGTGTTCGCTACCCGCTCTCCCGCGCGACCCAACGCGATCGGCCTGTCCGTGGTGCGCCTGCTCGGGCGCGAGGGCCGGCGCCTGCTGGTGCGCGGCGTGGACATGCTCGACGGAACGCCGATCCTGGACGTGAAACCCTACCTGTCGAGCGTCCCCGCGGCCGACCTGAAGCGCGGGTGGATGGCGGAGGCGGAGCAGCGACGTGGCAAGGGTAGTTGACAAATGCCATCACATAGCAATATTACTATTTAGCTATGTGTAGCTGGTCACCGGTACCGGAAGAGCCATCATGCCAGCCTACGACTACGTCTGCAGTGACTGCGGCACGCGCTTCGAAGTGCGGATGAGCATGGCCGCCTACTCCGAGGGCGCCAAGCCGACCTGCGAGGCCTGCGGCTCCACGCGCGTCGAGCGCACGTTCACGGCGGTGGGCGTCCTGACCGGCGGGCGTGGGGGCGACGCGTCGTGCGGCGCCCCCTCGTGCGGTAATCGCGGATTCAGCTGAGCGAGCTGACGCCGCCCCGGCGGGGCGGGCGCCGCAGACCTATCGCACCGTCACGGTTGCGCTGCCGTTCACCCCTTCGCTGGTGGCCGTCAGCGTAACGGAGCCGCTCTTCACACCCTTCAGCAGGATCCAGTTGTAGGCCGCCTGCGTCACCGACACGACCGACGAATCGCTCACCCTCCAGGTGACGGTTCGCCCGGTCAGCATCTGGTTCTGCCCGTTGTAGGTCGTGGCGATGGCGCCTGCGCTGTCGCCGACCGAGATGGTCTGGGTGAGCGGCGAGATCGTCACGGCGGCCACCGGACCCGTGGGTGCGCCGGTGCTGTCCACGCCCGTGCTGTCACCGCCACCGCCCCCCGTCGTGTCGATCCCGCTGCCCGTGTCCACGACCATCAGCAGGTTCACCCGCGTCTGGCCGCCGACGGTGACCTCGCCCGACCCCACACCGACCCGGCTGGGGAACGCCGGATCCACGGCCGCCACGATGTAGGTGCCCGGCGGCAGGTACGCGATCGTGTAATGCCCAGCCGCGTCGCTGTGCCCCGTCCCCAACGGGATGTTGGTCGACAGCAACGTGCCCACCTGCCGGCTGACGCTGACGGCCGCATTCACGAAGGGGATCGTGTCGCCTTCGATGGAGGTGGCGGTGACCGTGCCCGTGATCGAGCCGGTGGCCGCGCCGTTCACCGCGCGGATGACCGGCGAGAAGTAGAAGCCGCCGCTGCCGTCGGGGAGGAAGGTGCGGCCCACGTCGAAGTCGAGCACGATCTGCGCGCCGGAGGACGTGACGGCCAGCGGCTGCTCGACGAGGGCGTAGAGCGAGAGGTTGCCGCTGATGGGCCAGTGCACCGACGCCTGCGACCCGTCGCTCTTCACCACGCTCGAGCGGCCCGTGTTGATCACCACCCGGACGGCGGCGTACTGGTCCGCCGGCAGGTCGGCTTCACCGAGCAGGGTGGATGCGCCGTTCTGGAAATCCAGCAGGTTGAACGTCTGTTCCGGCGTCGCGATGGTCACCCAGCTGGCGGGGTTCGTTCCGCTGGTGTCGGTGGACGCCGACGCCTCGATGCGGGCGACGTACACGTTCACCGCCGAGATCGAGCCGAAGGGGAAAGGCGAGTCGGTGAGGTACACGCGGGTATGGCCGGCGCCGCCGCCGGTCGTAGCGTCGCTGCAGGCCACGGCGGCGAGGGAGAGGGCGGCGAGGAGAAGACGCTTCATGTGGTTCGCTCCGAGTTGATGACGATCGGCTTTCCCATGGAACGATCCAGGGTCCCCGATTCTGTCACGGCGTGGCCCTCA
Source organism: uncultured Gemmatimonadales bacterium (assembly GCA_963718005.1). Classification (GTDB taxonomy): domain Bacteria; phylum Gemmatimonadota; class Gemmatimonadetes; order Gemmatimonadales; family JACORV01; genus Fen-1245. Next base: position 152,950 of record CAVQXV010000003.1, on the reverse strand, counting down.
GGCTGAGGACCCACCGCGTGCCGGGTCCGGTGGGGACGAGCACCCGGGTGGCGGCGCGCCCCACCCCGACCTCGATCCGGGCCAGCGAGGCGGGCAGGTGCACCGTGTAACTGGCCGTCGAGGCGGCGTCGTTGACGATCCTGAGGCCGTCCGGCAGCACCACCAGCTCGGCGCCGCCCCCGGCGATCGCCGCGCTGGCCGTCGCGCCGGACGTGGCCTCGACCGTCAGCGTGCCTCCGGTCTGAGACGCCTGCACCCGCAGGATGAACGACCCGGCGGCCGGCGTGAACGTCACCGTGCTGGGGCCGGCGTCCGCGGGCGCCCGGTGGACGTCGGCGGTCCGCGGCGCGCCGGCCGTGGCCGCCCACAGCACCCGCGCGACCTGCACGATCCACGCCCGCACCGGCCGCACGCCCACCGACGCCACGGCGAGCAGGGCGATCGCGGCCGCGACTCGCCAGCGCACGACGGGACCGCGGCGCGCGGCGCGGGCGATCCGCGCCGCCGGAAACGCCATCGTCGGCACCGGCGGGTCGGTCTCGCGGAGCAGCGCGCCGAGCCGTTGGGCGCGCCGGTTCAGGAGATCGTTCTCGTCCTGGCTCATCGTCCGTCCTCCGCATCGAGATCCAGCCGGCGCGCCAGCTTCTCCAGCGCCCGCGCGATCATCGTTCCCACCGATCCGGTCGTGGTGCCCACCGCGACCGCGATCTCGCGATGCGCAAACCCCTCCTCGCGCATCAGCAGCACCGCGCGCTCCTTCGCATCGAGCGCCGCCAGGGCCTCGCGCACGCGCCGGCGCACCTCTTGCCGCTCCAGCGCCGTCGCCGGGTCCGGCGGCGGGTCGCCGATCGGTTGGCGGTCGGGCCGGTCGCGGACCAGCGCCAGCCGGCGCCGCGCGGTCCTGAGCGCGTCCAGGGCCACCGTCGTGGCGACCCGGAACAGCCAGCCGCGCAGGTTCGCCTGGTCGGCCGGCGGCCGCTCCGCCAGCCGCACGAACACGTCCTGCACGACATCCTCGGCCAGGTCCGCGTCGCCGGTGAAACGCGCGGCGTAGCGGTACAGCTCGACGTGGTGTCGGGCGAACAGCTCCGCGAGCTCCATCCCGTCAGAATGCCACGCGCACGCCGGCCAACGGCAGCAGCGGCACGCCCCGGTCGAACCGATCGCACACGCCTCCTCCCGCGGGAACCAGCACCGGCGCCTGCGGCTGCCCGCAGTTGAACAAGCTCCCCGTGTAGGTGACGGCGTTGGCGCGATTCAGCACGTTGCGCAGCTGCCCGAAGACGCCGATCTGCACCTTCCCCACCGACCGCGACCAGTCCAGCAGCAGGTCCACCGCCGCGTAGTTCGGTCCCCGCACCGCGTCGGGTGATTCGATGTAGTAGGCGGACGAATCGGCGGTGGCGCAGCTGGCGCACCGATCGAGGAAGAAGCGCGAGAACGGCGCGCCGGTCGCCCAGGTAAAGGCCCCTCCAACGCTGAGTGCCGGACCGAGCCTCACCAGGCTGGTGACGTCGACCACGTGCCGCCGGTCGGCCGGCGAGGGGTAGCGGTAGACGAGCGCCGGAAACAGCGCCGACCGCGCCGCGAGGCGGGAGTCGCCGTGCGAATAGGCGGCGGAGAACGTCCACCGTCCCGCCAGCCGCCGCACCGACAGCTCCAGACCGCTCGCGTCGTTCACCGCGCTCACCAGGATCGGCCGGCTCGCCGTCAGCGGCCCCGGTCCGGGTTCGGGCACCGCCATCCCCGTCGTGTGGCGCCGGTACACGTTCGCAGACGCCACCCACGCCCCGCCGAGCCGAGCCTCCACGCCGACCGTGCCGACGTCCGCGCGCAGGGCCGGGATCGTGTCGCCCGCCAGGAGCCACACGTCGGTCAGGTACAGGTCCGGTCCCACGCTCGGCCCCGCGGGCGCCAGCGCCTGGGAGTACTGCCAGGACCGCTGCGCCGCGGCCGTGAAGGTGAGCGGCAGCCCCGCCGGCTCCACCCGCAGCGCGAGCTTCGGCGCGAGCCCGACGGCGCCGGCGTTGAGGACCGCCGGATGGCCTTCGACCCGCAGGGCCGCTTCCAGCGTCACGCGGGCTCCGATGCTCTGCCGCCGCTCCGCCCACGCCGCGACGGTGGTGAGCCTGCGCCGCAGCAGCAGGGTATCCGGCAGCACGACCACCGGATACGGGCGCGGATACTGACCGAGATAGTGCTGATCGAGCACGGACCCCTGGAGACCCGCCGACCAATGGCTGCCCGTCTCCGAGCTCCCCGACGTCGCCTCGGCCGAGCCGGTGACCACCGTCATGCCGTTGCGCGTCGGGCCGTGCGACGGGATGGCGGCGAGCGAGTCGCCGGGAAGCTGGGTCATCGGTTGAATGGCGCCGACGAACCGGCTGGCCCCGAGGGTATAGCGCGCACGCCAGCCGGCCAACGGCGCGAGCAGCGACACGCGTCCGAGCTGGTTGCCCCACGTGCCCGTCGTCGCCTGCAGCAGGTGGCGCACCTGCCCGTGCACCTGGTCTTCCTCCACCAGGCCGCTCGCCTCGACGGCGTACCCGCCGCCCAGGTCCGCGTTGAAGCGGCTCGTCACGTCGTAGAACTCGTACGGAATCCACGTGCCCGTGTCGGCGCCGAGGAACTCGGCCAGTCGTGTGGCCAGGTCCGCCCAGGAGCGCCGCGCCGCCACCGCAAGCCCCAGGCGGCCGTCCGCCGCGCCCCAATCCGCCGCGGCGTGCGCGCTCACCAGCGACAGCTCGGCACGTTCCCGATCCCCGGGCTGGGCGGCGCGCGATTCGAAGTCCACCGCGCCCGCAGCTCCCTCACCCAGCGACGGCGAACGTGCGCCGGGAAAGAAGGCGGCGACGCCCACCGCGTCGGGATTCACACCGGAGAAGATGCCCACGGCGTGCACCGGGTTGAACATGGGGAGGCCGTCGAAGTAGACGCGCGTCTGGCTCCAGGGTGCCCCCCGCGTCCAGAGCCCCGCCGTGTAGTCGTCACGCGCGGAGACACCTGGCAGCTTCTGCATGGCGCGAAACAGGTCCGTCTCGCCGAGCGTCACCGCCTCGACGGCGTCGGCGTGCGTCACCACCGCCGCGTCCCCCTCGAGATACCGGTCGTGCCGCCACGCCTCGGCGTCGAGCGAGCCGCGCGCCCGCTCTTCCGCCGCGGTCTGAGAGCGGTTGTACGGGTCGGAAGTCGGCACGCTCGTCGTGATCGCTTCGAGCCGGATCGGATTCACGACCAGCGCCAGCGAGACGCGGAACCGCGCATCGGGGGCCAGCGTGACGGTCACCTGCGCCGGGTGATAGCCGAGCTGCCGGACCAGCAAACGGTAGGTGCCGGGGGGAAGCCCCGAAAAGCGGTACGCGCCGGAGTCGTCGGTCACCGCGCTCAGTGACCGTACCAGGAAGGCCCCACCCCCTCGCCAGACCACGATCGCGCCGTCCTCGGCCTCCAGCACCGCGACGGCGCCCGGCAGGGGAAGGCCGGTGGCCGCCGCCACGACCGAGCCGGACACGGACCCGTCGAGCGGCGCAGCCAGCGGGGCCGCCGCCGGCTGGGCGACCAGTTTCCCGGCGCTCAGGGCGAGCGCCGTCGCGATCCGGATGATGCGTTGGTGGATGGTCCCTCCCGACCGCAAGTCTCGGTACAGATCAACGCGCGGGGAGGGTGGGGTTCTGACAGCAGGGTATAGGTCGTGGGGGTCTGGCGAGGAGGAGGCAAACCGCGGCAAGTCTCACACCCTACACCCTGCACCCTTCGCACCCTGTTTCATCGCCGCGCCACGTTCACGCCGTCCAGCAGGAGCGGCGGCACCAGCCGGCTACCGCCCAGCCACTTCGCCGCGCTCCCGATCATGCGGATCCTCTTCAGCAGCTCGTAGGCGTTGCCCGCCACCGCGGCGTCCTTGACGCGCCCGGTGATCTCGCCGCCATCCACCCGGAACGCCAGCGCCACCGGGTGGCTGAACGAGCCGCTGATCACGTTGCCCTGCCCCACGCCGATCAGCTCGTCCACCACCAGGCCGTGCCCCATTTCCTTGAGCAGGGCGTCCTCGCTCGCCGCGCCCGCCTTGATCACGAGGTTGGAGAAGCTGATGCCCGGCTTCCCGAACGTCGAGCGGCGGCCGTGCCCCGTGGACGCCGTGCCCGCCCGGGCGGCGGTCTCCAGGTCGTACACGAAGGCGCGCAGCGTTCCGTGCTCGATCAGCGGCAGGCGCGCCGACGGCACGCCCTCGTCGTCCGCCGGCCGGCTTCCCACGCGGCTCGAGAGCAGCGGATCGTCCGTGACCTCGAACGCCGGATCGAACACCCGCTCGCCCAGCTTGCCGCCCAGCGGCGAGATGCCCTGCAGCACCGTCTTGCCCGAGAGCGCCTGGTGCAGCGGCAGCAGCAGGGCCGTCGAGCCGTGCGGGGTGAACAGCACCGGCAGCTTGCCCTCGGGCGGCTCGACCACCCGCTCGCCGCGCTCGATGCGGCGCGCGACGCTCGCGGCGACGCCGTCCAGCTCCGCCTCGCTCGGCACGCCGCTCCCGGTCACGTCGTCGTACGCCATGAGCACGTCGTCGCCCCGGACGCGCGTGACTTCGGCTCCCACGCTGATCGCGGTGGCGCGGCTGGTGAACGTCTGCCCCGCCGCGTTGGCGAAGCTCGTCTTCTCGACGTAGCGGTCCACCGACGCGCTGACCTGCCAGCCCGGCTTCTTGAGCCGCTCGACCACGCGGCGACCGAGCGCGGCGAGCTGCTCGACGTCCACGGCGGCGGCCTGGTCGTCGAACACCGAGACGCTGGGCAGGCGGGAGGGCCCCGGGAAGGCCAGCTCGCACGGCTCGCCCTGTTCCGCGGACGCGACGGCCCGCTCGAGCAGGTCGGCGAGCGCCTCGTCGGGGCCGAGGTCCGTGGTGCCGGCGATGCCCACCTTGCCTCCGCATACGCCGCGGAAGCTGACCCCGGCTTCCTGGTGGAGCGCGGTCTCCTTGAGCCGGCCCGACTCGAACTTGAGGCCGAGCTGCTGCTCGTCCCTGAGCAGCAGGTCGAACCCCTCGAACCGGCCGGACCGCTTCGCCAGCTTGAGCACGCGCTCGATCATGGGGCGGAAAGGTATATCCCCGACACCGACTTTCGCACGCGCGGAGGCGTGGCTAGGTTGGCGCGATGCCCGACGACCTGAAGCGCTGCGCCTGGATCGGCTCCGACCTGATGCGCGAGTATCACGACCGCGAGTGGGGCGTGCCGCTCCACGACGACGGCAAGCTGTTCGAGTTCCTGGTGCTGGAGGGGATGCAGGCGGGCCTCTCGTGGGGCACCATCCTCAACAAGCGCGAGAACTTCCGCCGCGCGTTCGACGCCTTCGACCCCGGACGGGTCGCGCGGTACGATGCGAGGAAGGTCGCCGCCCTGCTCGAAAGACGCCGGGATCATCCGCAACCGCCAGAAGATCCACGCGGCCGTCGGCAACGCGCAGGCGTTCCTGCGCGTGCAGGAGGAGTTCGGCAGCTTCGCGGCGTACCAGTGGCGGTTCGTGGGCGGCGCGCCGCGCGTCAACCATCGCAAAGCGCTGCGGGGGATACCGCCCCGCACGCGGGAGTCGGACGCCTTCAGCCGGGACCTGATCCGGCGCGGCTTCCGCTTCGTCGGCTCGACGATCGTCTATTCGCACATGCAGGCGACGGGCATGATCAACGACCACCTGGTGAGCTGCCATCGCTGGGCCCAGGTGCAACACCCTCGAGCGAGGATGCCATGACGCGTCACGCGAATCGGATCGGAGGACGGCGCGGCCCGCGGGCGGCGCGGCTGGCGGCCCTGGCCTGCTTGGGCCTGGCGGCGTGCGGCGGCAAGGACAACGGGTCCGGCCAGGCGGCGAGTTCGGGCGCGGCCCCGGCGGGCGCGCCCGTCGCCACGGCCGCGGCGCCGAGCGGCCAGCAGATCTTCCAGCGCTGCGCGGTGTGCCACCAGGCCACGGGCCAGGGCATCCCCGGCTCGTTCCCGCCGCTGGCGGGCTCGGAGTGGGCCACGGCCGTGAACGCCGCCGTGCCGATCCGCATCGTGCTGCACGGCCTGTCCGGCCAGGTGACGGTGAAGGGCCAGCGGTTCAACAGCGCGATGCCGCCCTACGGCACCAACCAGCCGCTGGCGGACTCGGAAGTGGCGGCGGTGCTGACCTACGTGCGGACGAGTTGGGGGAACGCGGCGGGCGCCGTGACACCGGAGCAGGTGGCGGCGGAGCGGTCGGCGACCGCCGGCCGCACGACGCCGTGGACGGCGGCGACCTCCAGACGCTGCTCAAGGGCCGCTAGACCCGCTCCGGCGCCGGACGCAGCGGGCCGCGGAGTTCTCCGCGGCCCGCTCACGTTTACGCTCCGTCGAGCGGATGACGCCAGCGCAGGCCGCGGAAGCGGGCGAAATCCCGGTCCGTCGTCACCAGCTCGCAACCCGACTCGATGGCGAGAGCGGCCAGCCACGCGTCCGGCACCAGGTTGCCGCGCGCCGCCGCGTCACGGCACAACCGGGTGAAGATGTCCCAGTGGCGCGCCCCCGGAGCGACGGGCTCGGCGTTGACCCGATCCCGGATCGCGTGCGCGAACGCCAGCGCGGGCGCGATCGGCGTGGGCGGATGGAAGACCCTGGGATGCGTGACCACGCGCAGGAAACCCGCCAGCACGTGGTCCGACACCCCATAGGCTTCGTCCGAGCCGACCAGCGACTCGACCCAGGCCCGGTGCGCACGGTGACCGGGCGCGTCGGCGCGAAACGCGTACACCAGCACGTTGACGTCAACGAGGCGCATCGCCCGCTTCCATCAGGTCGAGCAGCCCCGCGGTGTCGTCGAGGTCCACGCCGGGCTGGAGCCCCTTGCCCGTGAAGACCGGCAGCGACGCGGCCTTCGGTTGGCGCGCCGGCGGCCGACGGACCAGCGACTCCAGAGCCGCGAGCGCGCGCCGCAGCACGTCGGACTTCGTGGCGTCGAGCGCGGTCGCGAGACGTTCCAGGCGCTCGCGGTCCGGTCGATCCAGGTACACCTGCACCGGCTCGGCCACGCGGGCGAGCTTCCTGCTGTTCATGATGTTGTGTCATGATTTCATGATAGCGTGCTCGGTGCCCGTGCGGCAACCCTGCCTCACCCCTCTCTCGGCTGCCGCGCCTCCTCCAGATACCCCGCCGCCACGCCGCCCACCACCATCAACAGGCCGAGCCATCCGACGGCGGTGAGGTGCTGGGAGAGCAGGACCAGCGCGAGCAGCGTGCCCACCACCGGCTCGATGGTGGCCGCGACCGCGGTCGGCGCCGCCTCGATGCGCTTGGCGCCGGAGAAGAAGAACAGGTTGGCGAGGATCACCGTGCCGGCCACCAGGGCCGCGAGGTACACCCAGCCGCCGGTCGTGGCGGGTGCGACGGGCGGACGGCCCGCGAGCGGGAGGATGATCCCGAGCAGCACGGTGCCCCCGGCGACCTCGAGCAGCAGCATCCGGAACACGCCGTAGCGCGGGGCGGCGAACCGCGCCAGCAATGTCGTCCCCGCGTAGCTCAGGGCGGCCAGCAGCCCGCCCGCGACGCCGAGGGCGAGCCGCGGGGTGGTGACCCCGGCGACGTGCGCGCCGTGGGAGCCGCCCAGGACCGCGAGCACGGCCCCCGCGCCGACCACCACGGCGAGCGCCAGGCGGAAGCCGGTCAGCCGCTCCTTGAGCAGCGGCCAGGCGAGCAGCGCCACCAGCGTGGGCGCCGTGTAGAGCAGCGCCGCCGCGCTGGCCACGCCCGCGCCCGCGATGGCGAACTGGTAGGCCACCTCGAACAGGGCGACCAGCGCGCCTCCCAGCAGCCCGAGCAGCAGCACGCCGCGCCAATCCACCTTCAGCAGGTCCCGCCGGAACAGCGCCGCGTAGAGCAGCAGCGCCAGCGTGCCCAGGAGCACGCGCCAGAAGCCGATGCCGGTGATGGCCTCCCCCTCCGCGTAGAGCGCGGTCGAGAGCGGCCCCGTGGTGCCCCACAGCGCGCCCGCGCCCAGCGCGAACGCGTAGCCGGCGGCGCGCCGGCCCCGCGGGGCCGCGGGCGCGGCCGCGCTCAGGACGCCACCTCGCCGCCCACCAGCAGCTCGGCGAAGCGCACGTGGGGAGCGCCCTCGGTGACGGGCAGCGGAAACTGCCCGCCCTTGCCGCACCCGCCGCCCATCTGGTTGAAGCGGAAGTCGCCGGCCAGCCGGTCGATGCTCTGCAGCGACTTGAACAGGTTCCCGGCCAGCACCACGTCCTTCACCATCTCCGCGACCTTGCCGTCGCGGATCATGAAGCCGTGCGCGGCGGAGAACGAGAAGTTCTCGAGGAAGGTCTGGCCGCCGATCATGTCCAGCGCGTACACGCCCAGCTTCACGTCCGCGATCAGGTCCTCGAAGGTGCCGCTCCCGCCCTCGATGTAGGTATTGGTCATCCGCACGATGGGCGGGTACCGGAAGCCGATCGCGCGCGCGTTGCCGGTGGGCTGCTCCCCATCCTCGCCGCCGTCTCGCGCGAGTGCAGCCGCCCCACCAGGATGCCCTTCTCGATCAGCCTGGTGTTCTGCGTGGGGGTCCCTTCGTCGTCGTAGGGCAGCGTGCCCCTGAGGCCCGCCGCGCTCCCGTCGTCGCCGATGTTCACGATGTCGCTGCCGAAGCGCCGCCCCAGGGTCATCATCTCACGCGCCTGGGGGTTCTCGTAGACGAAGTCGGCTTCCGAGAGGTGGCCGAACGCCTCGTGCACGAACACGCCGGCGAGCCGCGGATCGAGCACCACCGGGTAGGTGCCGCCCTTCACCGCCGGCGCCGCCAGCAGCTTCACCGCCATGGCCGCGGCGTTGGTGAACATCGCCTCCAGCCCCTGCACGGCGCGCCATCCGCGGCGCAGGCCCACGCCGTCGTGGTAGCGCTCGATGGTGTCGCCGTCGCGCGCGGTGGCGAGCGCCGACACGCCGATCTCCGGCCGCACCTCGTGGAGCCAGGTGCCCTCGCTGTTGGCGAAATACCACTCCCGCCGCTCGTCGTAGTAGCTCGACTGCGTGTCGGCGATCTTCCCCGACGCCGCCAGCATCAGCCCGTTCAGACCTTCCAGGAAACGCCGCTTCTCCGCCAGCGGGATCGCGAACGGGTCGCCGTCGATCTCGGGCACGACCTCGTCGACCCGCGGGGCGACGTGGGCCAGCACGATCGGATCCTCGAGCGCGACCGCGCGGGAGGCCGCCTCGGCCGCCTCGATCATGCGCGGCAGATCGTCCAGGCGGGTGAACGACGCGACGCCCCACCCGCCCCCCGGCACCAGCACCCGGACGCATCCTCCGGCGTCCACGCTCTCGGCCGCGACTTCGAGGCGCCGCGCGCGGAATCCGACGCGGCTGCTGCGCGTGCGCTCGAAGCGCACCTCGGCGTAGCCGCCCGTCCGGCGCTTGAGCGCCTCGGTCAGCCGGTCCCGCATCCCGTTCGCCGCGCTCATGCCCGCGCCTTCTTCCGCACGGTCTTCGCCCTCCCCGGTTCCTCGTGCGCCGCTGCCCCCGTGCCCCCGTGCCCCCGTGCCCGCTGCGCTTCGGCCCCCGAGCCCGCCGCCGTCAGTGCCTCCGCATAGTCGGGCCGCACCACCAGCTGGCCGCCGGCGATCACCCAGCGATCCCAGGGCAGGATGATGAACGCCGCGGTCTGGAGGGCGGCGTAGTCCGGCCGGTAGTCGCCGCAGCGGAACGACACCGCGGTCTTGAGCGAGCGCGCGCCCTCCTCGCGCATCACCGACGCGGCGAGGCGCATCGTGGCGCCCGAGTCGCAGGTCTCGTCCACCAGCAGCACCTTGCGCCCCTTCGGGCTCAGCGTGGGCCGCGAAACCAGGGCGGGCGCCTCACCCGCCTGCTGGCGCGTCGCCGTGATGGACGCGAAGTCGCAGCGCAGGATGCTGGCGATGACCGCGCCCGGGATCACCCCGGCGCGCGCGATGCCGACCACGAGATCGGGTTGGTAGTCGGCGGACACCTTGAGGGCGAGGCCCCGGCACAGCTCGCCGAAGAACGGCCAGTCCACCTCCATCACGGCGCGGGGCTGCGGGGCCTTGGCGGTGCGCGGCATGGAGAGCCCTCGTTCGAGGAGCGGGGTCCGGGATCCGGTGTCCGGGGTGCGAGGGAATATCGCCTTCCGGCCCGAGCCCCGGAACCCGGACCCCCGAAACCGCCCGTAGGTTGGCCGTTGCCCGGCGGTTGGGCGATTACTATCTTGCGGCTCCATGGGTCTCTTCCGGCGTCTCTTGGGCGGCCGGGCCGCAGATGACCGACCGATCAAGCCGCAACGCCTCGACTATCTCAACGAAGCCCTGGCCCTCGAGCGCCAGGGAGACTACGACGCGGCCATCACCAGCTACCGGCTGGCGCTGCGCGATCATCCGAAGGAGACCCGGATCCTGCAGAACCTGGCGATCGCCTTCAGCCGCACCGGGAAGGTGGACGACGCGATCCGGCACTACCGGTTGGCGCTGGAGGCCGACGGCACGCTGGCCGGCGCGCACTACGGGCTGGCGTTCCTGCTCCTCAAGCGCGGCGACGCTGGACGGCGCGACCCAGCACCTCAAGGCGTTCCTCGGCAACCCGCCCCGCGGCGTGGACGCCCAGAAGTGGATCGGCCACGCGGAACAGGCGCTGCACGATCTCGAGCGCCCCGCCCAGCCCGAGCGATCCGTAGGCCTGGAAGGAGCCTGACGATTCGTCACGCCACGCCCCTCGTGGCGTGCGCGCTCACGTTGCTGGGCGCCGGCTGCCAGGGCTACTCGACCGACTATTCGGCGCCCGTCGCCATCGAGCTCATCTCGTTGCGCGCGACGCCGGGCAACCTCGAAGAGTTCGACACGCTCCGCCTCGGCGCCGCGCGTCCTCGACCGCGCCGGCGATTCGGTGCGCGGAGCCTCGATCCGGTTGCTCGCGCTCGACACCACCATCGTGGTGGACAGCGCGGCGTTCGCCGTCACCGGCCGCTTCACCGGTCTCGTTCCCGTCACCGGCCGCGTCATCGCGGTCTCGGGCGACCTCCAGTCCGCCCCGCTGGTCGTCACGGTGCTGCGCGCGCCGGACTCGCTCACGGCCGGCAGCCCGACCGTGGACACCATCACCGCGCCCGACACGGTCCTGACCACGCCGCTCACCGCGCAGCTGCTCGACCTGAGGAGCGACAGCGTCTCCCACGGGCTCAACTGGGGCTCGATCGGCGACACGGTGCGGTTCGCCATCGTGTCCCCGCCGTTCGACAGCCTCGCGGTGGCCACGGCCACCCTCGGCAACGACTCGCTCGCGGCCGCTGGTCGTCACCAGCACCGCGAGCCCCGGCACGGCGACCATCCAGGTCCGTCGCCAGGGCCCGACGCAGCCGGATTCGGTCGTCGTGCAGGCCACCGCCCATCGCGCGGTCGGCACCGTGGTCAAGGGATCCCCGGTCCAGTTCGTCGTGCACTTCCAGTAGGGAGGGTATCCCGTGGACGCCCCCGCCTCGAAGGGCACCCTCACCCGGCTGTTCTATGACGCGGTCGAGCGTCACGGGCACAAGGACAAGGCCGTCGCCTGCAAGCCGGCCGGCGGCGCCTGGCGCTCGCTCACCCACCGCGAGCTGGAAGAGCGGGTGCGGCGCGCGGGCCTGGGCCTCGCGGCGGCTCGGCGTGCGGCGCGGCGACCGCGTGGCGATCCTCTCGGAGAACCGGCCCGGCTGGCTGGTCGCGGACTTCGCCTGCCTGGCGGTCGGCGCGAGCGACGTGCCGCTCTATCCCACGCTCCCCGCCCGCCAGATCGACTACATCCTGAAGGACTCGGGCGCGGTGGCGATCTTCGTCTCGACCGCGCCGCAGCTCGCCAAGATCCTGGAGATCCGCGCGGCGCTGCCGGCCCTCAAGACCATCATCGCCATGGACCCGGATGCGAAGGGACCGGGCGTGATCGGGCTGGCGGACCTCTACGCCATCGGCGCCGAGGCCGAGGCGGGGGGCGGCGCCGAGCGCTTCAAGGCCGAGGCGCTGACGGCCGCGCCCGACGACGTCGCCACCATCATCTACACCTCGGGCACCACCGGCGACCCCAAGGGCGTGATGCTCACGCACGACAACATCTGGTCGAACGTGATGAGCGCCCTCGAGTCGTTCTCGGTCGGCCCGACGGACTCGACGCTGAGCTTCCTGCCGCTGTCGCACATCTTCGAGCGGATGGCCGGGCACTATCTGATGTTCCACGCCGGCGCCACGATCCACTACGCCGAGAGCATCGACACCGTGCCCGCGAACCTGGTCGAGGTCGGGCCGACCATGGTGACCTCGGTGCCGCGCCTGTACGAGAAGATGTACGCCCGGGTCCTGGAGAACGCGCTGGGCGGCGGCCCGATCAAGAAGCGGATCTTCTTCTGGGCGAAGGACGTGGGCGAGCGGTGGGCCGACCACCGGCTGGCCGGCGAGGCAGCCGCCGACGCTCCTGAACCAGCAATACGCACTGGCCCAGCGCCTGGTGTTCTCCAAGCTCAAGGCGCGCACCGGCGGCCACCTGCGGTTCTTCGTGTCGGGCGGCGCGCCGCTCCCGGCGGACATCGCCAAGTTCTTCTACGCCGCCGGCCTCCCGATCCTCGAGGGCTACGGGCTGACCGAGACCTCGCCGGTGATCTGCGTGAACGTGCTGGAGCGGGTGCGGATCGGCACGGTGGGCCCGCCGATCCACGGCGTCGAGGTCAGGATCGCGCCCGACGGCGAGATCATCACCCGCGGGCGCCACGTGATGAAGGGCTACCTCAACAAGCCCGAGGCCACCCGCGAGGCGCTCGACGCCGACGGCTGGTTCCACACCGGCGACATCGGCGAGCTCGACGCGGACGGCTGCCTGCGCATCACCGACCGCAAGAAGGACCTCATCGTCACGGCCGGCGGGAAGAAGGTCGCGCCGCAGCCGATCGAGCAGCTGGTGAAGCACAACAAGTACGTGGCCAACGCCGTGATGCTCGGCGACCGGCGGAAGTTCTGCATCCTGCTGGTGGTGCCCAACTTCGACCAGCTGGAGCGCTGGGCGACGTACAAGCAGCTGGCCTTCGCGAACCATCGCGGGCTGATCCGGCTGCCGGAGGTGCAGGCCAAGATGGAGCGCGAGGCGCTCAAGACGCTCGGCGGCCTCGCCAAGTTCGAGATGCCGAAGAAGGTGCTGCTGCTCGAGCACGACTTCTCGATCGAGAACGGCGACCTGACGCCCACGCTCAAGGTGCGGCGGCGCATCGTCGAGCAGAAGTACCAGCGGCAAATCGACGCGCTGTACGCCGAGGGGCCGCCGGTGATGGTAGATTAAGAGGACGCCTCCCACCGCGGACCGGGCCGCCACGCGCCATCGGGCGCGCGGGCACCCGTTCGGGGGGCAGACGTACCGCGTCCGCGCGGAACCACGGGGGGGCACATGAAGACACAGCTGGCGCTCGTCACGGTGGCGGTCGCAGTCCTGGGCTGCAACCCGGGATCGACGGGATTGCGTCCCGGCGTGAGCAACTCGTGCACCGTGACGCTGACAGGCGCGATCACCGGCACTTACAACTGCGAGCCGGCCACGACGGCGTGGGGACTGGCCGACGGCATGGGCGTCTTCTCCTTCGGCGTGTCGCAGTCAGGTTCGAGACCGGGTGTTTCGGTCGCGATATCCTGGGTCGGCGAGCCGACGGTGGGCGACTTCACGTCCTCCGACGTGGGCGCCGTGGCGCACCTGGCGCTGACGATGTCGTCGAACCAGGCCTGGCTGGCGTCGGTCGGCGAGGGCACCGCCGCAGCGGGCACCTACACCCTCGCGTTCACGTCCGTGGTGAACAACATCTCGACGGTATCCGGCAACGGCTATTCGACCGAGGGCACGCTCACCGCGTCGCTGACGCCGGTGGCCGGGTCGGGATCGAGCGGTACCATCACCATGTCCGCCACGTTCTAGCCCCCGCCTTCGAGCGGCGACCCACGCGCCCCGGCGGCCTCCGCGCTGCCGGGGCGCGTTTGCCGTCCAAGGCCCCGCGATCGCGCCAGAACGTCGCCGTGCTAAGCCGTGCGCGAGCCGACGAACATGCCGGCCCCGCGCGCCAGCTCCGTGACGCCTTCCACTGCCGCTCGCTCGTCTTCCACCACCAGCCGCAGGCCCGGCAGGAGCGCGCGCGCGCCCTCGAGGAGCCACGCCCGGTCGGCGTGGTCGGCGCCGAGGATCACGGCCCGCAGCTGGGCCGACTTGATCGGCAGCCCGCGCGGCGAGGCGAGCAGCGACAGCATCGGCCCCGGCGCGACGCCGTCCGGCGGATTGACCGCCACGAAGTGGACGCCCGGCGTCGCCGCGGCGATCTCGGTCCCCAGGCGGGCGGCGCGGCCCACCAGGGCGGCGTACCCGCCGGGTCCGTCGAGGTTGAGGAACGCCGCCAGGCCGCCGACGTCGTACGCCGGACCCTCGACCGGCGCGACGCCGGCCGGACGGCCGCCCGGCACCCCGAAGTACGCCACGCCACCCACGATCGGGAACTCGGCCCGGCATTCGGGGCAACCGAGAACCCCGCGCACGATGCGGCGGCCATCCATGGCGATCGGCGTCGCGACCAGGTAGGACTCCTGGTGCTCGCGCGGGCAGCGGAGGATCTCGGTCAGCTCAATGAACACGGAAGACTGGTTCCCAGACGCCAAGTTGTCAGTTGCCAGTGGTTACCAGTTGCCGGCGCACAGACAGCAGACCAGACGCGAGAACTGGCAACTGGTCTGCAGTCCGTCAGCTCACACCTGGCAACCACTGCTAACTTGGCGTCTGGCAACTGTCCTGATCTCCGCAGTCCTCAGGGTCTGAACTCTACCCAGGTGACCTTGCCGGCCTCGACGCGCACGTGGCGGAACACCTTCGTGCCGTCGATCGTCACGCCGAGGTCGTACTCGCCGGCCGGGACGTCGCCGACGGCGAAGTGCTCGTGGTAGACCGGGTCCGGATGCCCCTTGTCGCCGTACGTCTCGGCGTACAGGAACGGCGTCTCCTGCGGCTCGGGCTTCACCAGGCCGTAGACGCGGGCGGCCGGCACCGGCCGGCCGGCGCCATCCCACACCTGCCCCGCCACCACGCCGGTCCCGGGCAGCGGCTCGATCCACAGCTCGGGGTTCACGGTGAACGGCGGGAAGCGCTGCGCCGAGTCCACGATGGCGCTCACCTGCTCGGTGGGGGCGACGTGCACTTCGAGATGCAGGTGCTCGTTGGTCGCGCGACCGGTGTTGCCGACCTGGGAGATCACCTGCCCGCGCGCGACGCGCTGGCCGACCGAGACGAGCAGCCGTGCGTTGTGGTAGTAGGTGGAGAACAGATGCATCCGGCGGCCGTCCACCGTGACGGTCGTGTCGTGCCGGATCGCCACGGTCAGCGCGCCTCGCTCGGCGGGGCCGGCCCAGACCACCACGCCCGCTCCGATGGCGTGCACCGGAGTGCCGCGCGGGTTGTTGAACTCCACGCCCTGGTGCTGCTGGAACGTGCCGCCCATCGTCGAGCCGTACCGATAGGTCTGATCGATGAACGGCTGGTCGGTGAGCGCGATGGGGCGGGCGAAGATGGAGTGCCGCAGCGGCTCCGGGGCGCGCTGGCCCGCGGTGTCGCCGGCGGCGAGGCAGGCCGCGGGCTGCGCGCCGAGGAAGCCGCAGGCCGTGCCGAAGATGGTGTCGCCGGGCACGCCGGGCGGCGGCGGCAGCACCGCGTAGACGTCGCGCGAGCGCGCGGTGGCGCCGGGCGTCCACATGATGAAGCCGAGCTTGGTGGACAGGAAGGCCCCGGAGCTCGTCGCGCCGCCACACATCAGCGTCGGCCGGTCGCACCCGGCGAACTCGCGCACGGCGCGGCCCGCGGGCGGCGCATCGCGCATCAGGAACAGGGAGCACTGCCAGTACGCCTCCACCTGCCTCCGCTTGGGGTGCAGGCTCCCCGGGCACTGCTCGCCGCCGAGGATGAGCGGGACCACCGCCTTCTCGCCGGTCACCACGTAGATCGCGCGGACCCGCGCGCCGAGCGCCGGCACCGGCGGCGGATCGGCCGGCTGCGCCGCGCCGCCGACCCGCCAGCGCACCAGGCCCCGCAGCGTCGAGACCCAGAGCCCCGTGTCGCGGGCCGCCGCGAGGGTGAGCACGTAGGCGCTGGGCAGCGCGCCGGGGCCCGAGTCGGTGACCGCGCTCCAGCGCGCTCCCTGGTCGGACGTATAGCGGATCCCGTCGGCCGTGGCGACGAACAGCGTGTCGCCGCGATACGCCAGGCCGTCGGGCGCGACGTACTGCCACTTCGGCCCGAGCACGCGGTAGTCCCAGTTCTGCCAGCGTCTGTCCACCGTCCCTGGACAGGCCCCACCCGTTGCCCACCGTGCCGTACCACACGGCGCCGCGCCGGCCGAACGCGAACGCGTGCACGTAGTCGAAGGAAATGCCGTGGCCCGTGGAGTCGGCCCGGAGATGCTCCCACGCCTGCGCCCCCGCCTTCAGGACGTAGATGCCGTCGCCGTAGGTGCCGACCCAGATCGCGCCGTCGGGCGAGCGGCCGAGCGCGAGGACCGGCACGCCCCACCCGCTCGAGTCGGGGAGCGGAGGGAGGTGCGGCGCGCTCTGGGCGAGCGCGCCGGGGGCCAACGCCAGCGTGACCAGCAGCCATCGCAACGATCGCACTAGGTCCTCGGCGCCCAGGTTCCGGGCACGATGTGGAGTTCGGGAATCGCCACCTGGTCGCGTCGCGTGGCGACGAACAGTACCGCCTCCGCGACGTCTTCGGGCTGGAGCATCTGCGCGCGCTTCGTGAAGCCGGGCTTCGCGTCGGGATCCACCGCGTCCCACAGGCCCGTGTCCACGGGTCCCGGCGAGAGCAGCGTCGCGCGCACCCCGGTGCCGCGCAACTCCTGGCGCAGCACCTCGTGCAGGCCACGGAGCCCCGACTTCGCCGCGCCGTACGCGGCGTTACCGGAGAACGCCTGGTGGTCGGCCACCGATCCGATCGTGACGATCAGGCCCCGCCCCCGCGCGATCATGGCGGGGAGGAAGGCCCGCAGCACGAGGAACGGCGCCACCAGGTTGCCGGCGAGCTGCGCGGCGAACGCCTCGGGTGTGGTCTCGGCGAGCGGGGCGACGAGGAAGACGCCGGCCGCGTTGACCAGGATGTCGGGCGCGCCGCGCGCCTCGAGCATCCGGCTCGCCACGCGCGCGACGGCCGCCGCGTCGGTGACGTCGCACCGGAGGTCGGTGCGCCGCTCGCCCTCGGCGTCGGCGAGGCTCCGCGCCAGGCGCACCACGTGGGCGCCGGCCGCCTGCAACTCCTCCGCGACCGCGAGGCCGATGCCCCGCGAAGCGCCCGAGACCACCGCCGTGCGCGCGAACAGCGGCGGGCCGCTCACCGGACCCCGTGGCCTCCCTCGACCAGCCGCAGGAACTCGTCGCGGGTGCGCGGGTCGTCGCGGAACGCGCCGCGCAGCGCGGTGGTCACGGTCTTGGAGTGCTGCTTCTCCACGCCGCGCATCATCATGCACAGGTGGTACGCCTCGACCACGACGCCGACCCCGGCGGGTTGCAGCGCGCTCTGCACCGCGTCGGCGATCTGGTCGGTGAGGCGCTCCTGGACCTGCAGCCGCCGCGCGAAGATGTCCACCACCCGGGCGAGCTTGGAGAGGCCCACGATGCGCCCCGCCGGCAGGTAGGCGACGTGCGCCGCGCCGAAGAAGGGGAGCATGTGGTGCTCGCACATCGAGTACAGCTCGATGTCCCGCACCAGCACCATGCTCTCGTGCGGCTCCTCGAACATCGCGTCGCGCATCACCTTCTCGGCGTCCAGGCAGCAGCCGCGGGTGAGCCAGCGCAGCGACGCGGCCACGCGGTGGGGGGTCTTCTTGAGGCCGGGCCGCTCCGGATCCTCGTCCAGGCGGCGCAGCATCTCTTCGATCAGGTCCTCGAACTGCGCGTTCGACAGGTCCACGTCAGCCTCCGGCGTACTCGACGAGGTTCCGCTCCGTCTCCCACAGCACCAGCCGGCACAGCCGGCCGCGCGGGATGGCGGGCGCGAGCTGGCGCCAGCACCAGGCCACGATGTTCTCGGCCGTGGGAATGGTGTGCGCGAAGTCCGGGACGTCGAGGTTGAGGTTCTTGTGATCGAGGCGGCTCAAGACCCGCTCGTCGATGATCCGCTTCAGGATCTGGATGTCGATCACGTAGCCGGTGTCGGGGTCCACCTCGCCCGCGACGGAGACGTCCAGGTTGTAGTTGTGCCCGTGCGCATTGGGGTTGGCGCACGGCCCGAAGACCCGCGCGTTTTCCGCGTCCGACCAGGCCGGATTGAAGAGCCGGTGGGCGGCGTTGAAGTGCGAGCGCCGCGTGACGACGACCTGAGGGCCCATGCGCCGCTTGCTTGTTGAGGTGAGAATCGGCCGTTAAGTTCGCCAGCCAAGAGAGATAATGCCCCGTCCCGCATGATCGTCAAGCCATTCGACGCCGCCGTGCGTCACGCGGGCGGCGCGGCCGTCACGCGCGGCCACGCGGTCGGCGCCGCGGCCGTCTCGGCGCTGTGGACCTTCCCCTCCATCCTGCTGTCGGCCTTCCTCGTGGCCTGGGGCGCCGAGGCGGCGCAGTTCCTCGTCTCGCAGGGCCTCGCGCTGGCGGCGCTGGCGTGGCTGCAGACGCTGCCCGAGTTCGCCGTCGAGGCGGTCATCGCCTGGGAGGCCGGGAAGGACCCGGCGCGCATGCACCTCGCCGTCGCCAACCTCACCGGCGCGATCCGCCTGCTGGTTGGGCTCGCGTGGCCGATGATCTACTTCGTCGCCGCCTTCTTCGGCCGCCGGACGCGCGGCCCGCTCCCCACCATCACGCTCGACCGCGAGCACGCCATCGAGGTGATGGGCCTGTTGCCGCCCCTCGTGTGGTTCACCGTCATCCTGCTCAAGCGCGCGATCGGGCCGGCCGACGCCGCCGTGCTGATCGCGCTGTACCTCGCGTACCTGTGGTTTCTCCTCCGCGTTCCGCCGCACGGCGAGGAGGAGCTGGCCGACGCTCCGGCGGTCTCGCGCTGGGCCTACCGGCTGGGAGGCGCCCGGCGGGTGGCCGCCATCGCCGGCCTGTTCCTGCTCGGCGGGGCGCTGCTCTACCTCACCGCCGCGCCGTTCCTCGAGTCCATGCTCGGCATCGCGGCCGTCCTCGGCGTGAGCGACTTCGTCTTCGTGCAGTGGGTGGCGCCGTTCCTCTCCGAGTTCCCGGAGAAGGTCTCGGCCTTCGCCTGGGCCCGGCGCGTGGACAAGGCGCCGATGGCGCTGATGAACATGGTCTCGAGCAACATCAACCAGTGGACCATCCTCGCGGCGATGATCCCGCTGGTCTACGGCTGGTCGCACGCGGCGGCCGGCGGCGGCTGGATCGCGTTCCGCTTCGACGCCGAGCAGCGGCTCGAGATCGCGCTCACGCTCGCGCAGTCGCTGGTCGCGATGCTGCTGCTGATGGAGATGACGTTCGACTGGTGGGAGGCCGCCGGGCTCTTCGTCCTGTGGCTGACGCAGTTCGCCTGGCCCGGAACGCGCGAGGCCGTGGCGGGGCTCTACCTGGCCTGGGCCGCCTGGATGCTGATCGCCGCCGCGCTCGGCCGGCGGCCGCTGGTGGCGCCGCGCGTCTTCCTCGAGGTGGTGCGCGCGAACCGCGCCGCCCGCGCCAACAAAACGCCCCGGGCCTGAGCCCGGGGCGTTACTCGGGAGCGAAGAGGGTTATTGAAGCCCGAATGAACCCCTGGCCCCGCACATCGGCTTCCGCCTACCCCACTGAAGGGGCCTGACGTGGACCGGCGCATATGGGACCACCTTCGGACCTGTTGGCTCAATAACTAGTCTCTCCGCTCCACTTCCAATAACTCTGTCGCGAAGGTAGGATTCGACGCAAGACGTGTCAAGAGCTTTTGGGCGCGAACGCGGAGAGCACGGATGAAATACCGGCAGCTTGGACGCACTGGCTGCACAGTGTCGGAAATCGGCTTCGGCGCATGGGGCATCGGTGGCGCGATGTGGCAGGGCGGCGACGACGACGCCGCGCTCGCGGCGCTCGGTGCCGCGTTCGACCTGGGCGTGAACTTCGTGGACACGGCGTTCGCCTACGGCGACGGCCACAGCGAGAAGCTGGTGGGCAAGGCGGTCGCCGCGCGGCGCGAGCCGATCCTCGTGGCGACCAAGATCCCGCCGGCCGACCGCGTCTGGCCGGCCGGGCCCGGCACCACGCTCGCCCAGGTGTTCGCGGCCGACTACGTGCAGCGCCAGGCGGAGACCAGCGCGGCGAATCTCGGGCGGCCGGTGGACGTGCTGCAGTTCCACGTGTGGCGCGACGAGTGGCTCGGCGAGGCCGAGTGGAAGAAGGTCGAGCGGGTGCTGTCCGGCCTGATCGCGAAGGGCACGGTC
This sequence comes from uncultured Gemmatimonadales bacterium, assembly GCA_963718005.1. GTDB lineage: Bacteria > Gemmatimonadota > Gemmatimonadetes > Gemmatimonadales > JACORV01 > Fen-1245. The sequence continues at coordinate 132,568 of CAVQXV010000003.1, read as the reverse complement.
CGCCACGTCGGGATCTCGAACACCGAGCACGACCCGACGAGCGCGCTCGAGGCGGTGCGGCACTGCGACCTGGTCGAGTGCCTGCAGGTGATCTACAACATCTTCGACCAGTCGCCGCAGCGCGCGCTGCTGCCCGCGTGCCTGGAGCGGGGCGTGGGCGTGATCGTGCGGGTGCCGCTGGACGAGGGCGGGTTGACCGGCGCCATCCGGCCCGGCGTCACGTTTCCTCCGGGCGACTGGCGGCACCGCTACTTCGGCGGCGACCGGCCGGCGGAGGTCGAGCGCCACGTGAACGCCTTTCGCCCGCTGCTGCTCAAGGAGGCGACGACGCTCGCGGACGGCGCGTTGCGCTTCTGCCTGAGCCACGACGCCACGAGCACGGTCATCGCCGGGATGCGCACGGCCGAGCACGCGCGGGCGAACGTCGCCGCGAGCGACGGGCGGCGGCTGACGCCCGGGCTGCTGGCGGAGCTCAAGAAGCACGAGTGGCTGAGGAACTACTACGGATGATAGAACAGTTGCCAGACGCCAAGTTTCCAGCGGTTACCAGGCCCCAGAGGAGCGGTACAAGACCAGTTCCCAGAGCTGGTAACTGATCTCGAATCCGACCACTCCAGGCTGGTAACCACTGGCAACTTGGCGTCTCGCAACTGACCTGAAGACGGCCTTCCGCCTTCTGCCCTCTCAGAGAGGTGTCATGAACTGGTCGCTGGGTCTCGGCTTGCTCTCGCTGGCGGTCTGGATCGTGGGCGTCTGGATCGCGCCCGTCCACGCCGGCTGGATCCACCTCTTCCTCGCGGCGGGCATGATCGGCCTCATCCGGCGGGTCGTGGCCGGCCGCTCGGCGTGGTAGCGCCACGCCGATGACGACGCCGGCCGCCGCGGCGCCGGAAGGCGCTCCCGCCCGCACGGCGCGCGTGGGCTGGCTGATCGCGCCCACCGTGCTCCTCGTGGCGCTGCTCCTCTGGACGGTGCGGGACGTCCTCTCTCCCGTGATCGCGTACGCGTTGCTGGTGGCGGCGCTGTGGCCGGAGCGGCGCGACCCGCGGGTCAGCCGGGTCCTCGTGATCGCGACGGCGCTGATGACGCTGTGGCTCTTCTGGGCCGCCGGCACGCTCGTGGCGCCGTTCGTGCTGGGCCTCGCGTGCGCCTACCTGCTCGCCCCGGCCGTCACCTGGCTCGCCCGCCACCGCGTGCCGCGCTGGCTCGCGAGCCTGCTGCTGCTGCTGCCCTTCCTGGCCGTGCTGGTGGCGCTGATCCTGCTGCTGGTGCCGGCGATGGAGCGGCAGGTGATCCAGGCCGCCGGCCAGCTGCCGCTGCTGCTCTCCCGCCTCGCCGACTGGCTGGACCGATTGCGCACCAGCTTCCTGGCGAGCAACCAGGGCCTGCTGACCGACGATCAGGTCGCCAGGCTGCGCGGCCTCCAGGCGAGCGACCTCGTCGCGATCGTGCAGCAGCGGTGGCAGGACGTCGCCCGGGGAGCGTGGGGCGGCATCGTCGGCATCGGGAAAGGCGTGCGCCTGGCCGTCATGATCGTGGGCTACGTGGTGGTGACGCCGGTCGTCACCTATCACCTGCTGAATCACTGGGACGAGATCACCGCGTGGCTCGGGGGGCTCGTGCCGCCGGCGCGCCGCGACGCCGTGCTCGGCTTCGTCCGCGAATACGACCTCCAGCTCGGCCACTACGTCCGGGGCACGCTCACCGAGGCGACGCTCGTCGCGACCCTCACCGGCCTGGCGCTCGGCGCGCTCGGCTTCCCGGCGCCGGTGCTGATGGCGGTGAGCGCGGGACTCGGGCAACCTCGTGCCGTGGATCGGCGTGCCGCTCAGCATGCTGCCCGGCGTCGCCCTCGCCCTCACCTCGGGTGCCGTCGGCCCGTCGCTGCTGCAGCTGGTCGTGGTGTTCGGCGCCGTGACGCTGCTGGATCAGGCCGTCACCGGGCCGCGCATCATCGGCGGCGCCGTGGGGCTCAATCCCGTGTGGGTGATGATCGCGCTGGCGATGTTCGGATTGCTGCTGGGCTTCGTCGGGCTGCTCGTCGCCACGCCGCTGGCCGTGCTGGTCAAGCTGCTGGCGCAGCGCGCAGTCGCCCGATACCGGGTATCCGCGTACTACGCCGGCTCTGCCGCGGAGAAGGCGGCAGAGGGCGGATAGGAGTCGCCAGCGTAGTTGCCAGACGCCAAGTTGCCAGTGGTTACCAGAGGCGAGTGTGCGAGACGGCAGACCAGTTGTCAGTCTGGCAACTGGCCTGCAGCCCGATCACTTGGTGCTGGCAACCACTGAAACTTGCCGTCTGGCAACTACACTGCAGCCCGTCAGACTGAGGTTCCGATCTCTCAAATCTCCCAGTTGCTCCACAGGATCCCGCTCGCCGGCACGCTCTCCGGGTATCCCGCGACGGTCATCCGGAGGTCGGACCAGCGCACCCGGAAGCCGCTCTGGACGAGCGCCCGGTACGCGTCCCGGTACGCGGTCTGGCAGCGCACCGCGATGCGGCGGATGCTCTGGGTCGCGGCCCAGGCCCCGACCGCGTCGAGCAACGCCAACAGCGCGCCCTGATCCGTCGCCGCGATCTTGAGCACGCGCAGCTCGTCGCGCGTGCCGCCCTCCGCCAGCGGCGCCGAATGGCACAGCGCGAACGCCGCCAGCCGGCCGCCCTGGCGCAGCAGGACCGCGTTGCCGAGCGACATGTCGAGGGTCAGCTGGATCTCCCGCGAGAAGTCGTAGCCGGGCGCCAGCGACTGGACCAGGGCGTCCACGTCGCGCAGGCGCGGCGCGCGCTCCCGCGGATCGATGGCGCCCAGCAGCTCGTAGGCGTCGCGGCCCCCGGCGCGCGGCACCTCCCGCGTCATCGTCAAGGTCAGGTGCCCCGGCACGAAGCCCAGCTGGCTGTAGAAGCCGATGTTGTCCACGGTGCGCGGCATCGTCTCGAGGCCCAGGGTGGCGACGCCGCGCTGCTTCAGCCACTCCGCGGCGGCCAGCACGACCGACTTGCCGATGCCGCCGAGCTGGCGGTCGGGCCGCACGGCCAGGGGGCCCATCCAGCCTTCCGTCCCCGAGCGATGGGCGACGTTGAACGCGACGATCTTGTCCTGCTCGTCGCGCCACAGCATCGCGCCGTCGCCGGCGTCGGCGATGGCGTAGCGCCAGATCGCCGCGTGCAGGAACGGGACGCGCACGCCCACCAGGCCGTCGCGCCGGTAGCGGTCGGTGAAGGCGTCGGCGAACAGCCGGTTGAGCCCCGGGATGTCGCGCTCCGTCACCGGCTGCGGCCCGTGGGCCGCGTGCTCAGGCTGCCACATCCGCATCACCACCCCCATCCAGATCCAGCGCCCCGCGCTCCTCCTCCACCACCGCCGCACCCGTCCCCTCGTCGAACCGGACCCGCAGCACCCGGTCCACCGCCTCGCGCACACCTTCAATGTGCGTGATCAGCACCACCTGGGGGAACCGGCCCTCCAGCGCCCGCAGCAGCGCCAGGACGTGGGCCCGCCGCGTGTCGTCGAGCGAGCCGAAGATCTCGTCCAGCACCAGCAGCGAGAGCGGCTGCCCCGACCGGTCGGCGATCATCTGGCTCACGGCGAGCCGCAGCACCAGGTTGGTCAGGTCCTCTTCGCCGCCCGGAGATCACCGGTGACGGCTCGCCGTGCTCGATCACCGTCAGCCGGTAATCCTCGTCCAGCTCCACTTCGTCGTAGCGGCCGTCCGTCAGGGCGCCGAGGAACTCCCCCGCGAGCGCGGCCAGCTCCGGCCGCATCTCCTGGTTCAAATCGGTCCTGAGGTCGCCGAGCGCGCGGTCGAGCTCGGTGTGCAGGCGCAGATCCATCTGGAGCCGGGCGGCGTGCGCCGCGCGCGCCGCCGCTTCCTCCTCGGCCCGCTCCGCCGCCCGGACCCGGTCGGTGGACGCCGCCCGCTCCGCCCGGGCGACCGTGACGTCCAGCTCGGCCCGGCGGGCCGCCTCGTCGAGGCGCTGCATCTCCGTCGCCGCCGCCTGGAACGCGCCTTCCGTGTAGGCGATGCCCGCGAGATCGCGCTCCACGCCGGCGAGCGCCTCGACCAGCACCCCCCGCCGCGCGTCGGCCGCCTCCAGCTCCGCCGCGAGGCGCGGCGCGCGCTCCACTTCCGCCGCGAGGCGCTCCGAGCGCGCCGCGAGCGGCTCCAGCGCTGCGACCAGCCGGCGCAGCTCGTCGTGGCGCGCCGCGTCGTAACCGGGCTTCAGCCGGGCCGCCTCGTCCCGCAGCTGCGCGGCGCGCTCGTCGTGCCGCCGCTGCTGCTTCTCGAGGTCCACCGCCTCCTCGGCCGAGCTGGTGGCGACCGCGAGCGCCTGCGCATCGCGTTCGACCGCCTCGCGCGCGGCGCGGCGCCGCTCCTCGAGCGCCGCCAGCTCGGCCGGCGCCGCCTGCAACTGCTCGAGCCGGCTGCGGAAGTACTGGCCGTTCGACCGCACCGCCTCGAGCTGGGAGGTGAGCAGCTCCAGGACGCCGCCGTACTCCTCGCCCAGCGGGCGGCCGCAGGTGGGACAGGCGCCCGCGGCGCCGGCCTGGGTGATACGCTCGCGCTGGGTCTCGAGGTCCCGGAACTGGTCGAGCAGCGTCTGGCGCTTCGACTCGGCGTCCTGTCGCTCGCGCACCCACGCGTTCTGCCGCTCCTCGTACTCCCGCTCCAGGCTCTCCTGCTCCCGCTTGTTCGCGTCCAGCCGCTCGGCCAGGGCGCGCACCTCGGCCGCCGCCGCCGCGGCCGCGGCGAGCCGGCGTTCCACCTCCCCGCGCTGCAGCGCGATCTCGGCGAGCTGCGCGTCCAGCGTCTGGCGGCGCGCGTGGTCCCGCGCCAGCGCCTCGGTGGCCGCGAGCTCCGCCTTGAGCGCCGGGAACGGCCCCAGCTGCGTCCGGAGCCCGGCCTGCTCCGCCACCGCCGCGGCGGCGGCCGCGTGCTCGGAGGCGAGGCGCGCCGCCAGCTCCACCGCCTGGCGCACCCGCTCCTCGTGGACCCGCCGCTCGGCCATCAGCGCGAGGTGCCGGTCCCTGAGCTCGGCCACCTCGCGGAACGCCGGCGCGTGCCGGTCCCGCTCCGCCTGCGCGGAGCCGAAGCGCGCTTCCTCCGCCGCGGCCTGCCGCTCCGCTTCGGCCAGCTGCGCCGCGGCCCGCTCCCGCGCGGCACGCAGGGCCGCCGGATCGGGGCGGCCTGCCTCCAACGCTCCCAGCTCGCTCTTGAGCAGCGCCCGCCGGGTCCGCACCCGTTCCTGCGCCAGCCGCAGCTTGTCGTAGCCCAGCAGCCGCGACAGGAACTGGCCGCGCTCCGTGGGCTTCATCGCCGCCATCACCGCCAGCTCCTTCTGGCCGGTGAAGTAGGTGTTGAAGAACTCGTCGCGCGTCATGCCCAGCACGCGCACCAGGCGCGCGGTCACTTCCGCCAGCGAGGTGGTCATCGGCTGCGGCGCGCCGTCCAGGTACAGCTCCGCCCCGTACAGCGTCCGCACCACGCGGTATTCGTGCGGCCCGAGGCCGAACTCCAGCTCCACCCGCACCTCGGAGCGCGGCTTGGCGCGCCGCCACCGGATCGAGTCGCGGGTGCCGCGCGCCGCGTCCATCCCGTAGATCGCCCACGCGATGGCCTCGAGCAGCGTGCTCTTCCCCGCGCCGTTGGGTCCGATGATCGCGGTCAGGCCCGGACCGAACTCCAGGTCGGTCTCGTGGTGCTGGCGGAAGTTCGCGAGGCGCAGCCGGTGCAGGCGCATCAGGCCTCACCCTCGAGCAGCGCCCGCTCCACCTCGTCGAGGTAGCCGCGGCCGAGCTGGATGAGCCGCTCGCGCTCGAGGTCGGCGTCCAGCGGTCGGCGCGCCAGGTACTGCGCCACCAGGTCGGGCAGCGGCTGGCGCACGGCCGGCCCGCCGATGCCCACCCGGCGTCCCTCCGGCTCCGGGCGCCGGAGGTCGAGATGCAGGTGCAGCGCCGCCGCGCGGAAGGCGCGCAACGCGTCGTGATCCAGCGCCTGGGCCAGTGCGCGCGGCACGTTGAGCACCACCTGCCGCACCACCCCTCCCTCGAGCGGGAACGGCAACTCGGCCAGCCGCGCGCGGATGGCCGTATCCAGCGCCTCGGCCGTCATCCCGTCGGCGTCGAGCCACTCGAAGTCCCACACGCTCCGCCGCGGCGGGATGCTGACGCGCTCCACGGTGCCCGCGTCCAGATCGGCGATCAGGAAGCCCTTGGTCAGGCCCCGGCGGTGCTCCTCGCGCCACTCGCCCCAGACGTTCGGGCTGGTGTACTCGAGCGAGCCGCTGTACCAGATGTGCGGCGCCGCCTCGTGCACGATGTGGTAGTGCCCCAGGGCCACGTAGTCGAACGCGCCCTCGCCCCCGCCGCCCAGCTCCGCGAGGTCCACCCGCGCGCCGCCGTAGTCGGTGACGCCCTCCGGGAACAGGCCCGGGATCTCGGGATGGAGCATCAGCACGTTGTGGCGGGCGCGCGCGTCGCGCCGCCACTCGTCGCTGCGGCGCTGGTCGAACAGCGCGGCGTGCGGCACCGCCAGCACCGACAGGCCGAGCGCCGGGTAGTGGAGCCGGCGCGTCGTGTCGTCCACGACGTCCACGCCGAGCGCCGCCATGAGCTTGAGGATCGAGCCCGCTTCCACCGAGCGCGGCGTGTCGTGGTTCCCGGCGATGAGGGCGACCGGCGCGTCGGGCAGGGCCGCGCGCAGGCGCCTGAGCCCGGTGAACGCCTCGATGATGGCCCGGTTGGTCGGACGGACGGTGTGGAAGAGATCGCCGGCGATCAGCACCGCGTCGGGACGCCGGTCGATCACCGCGTCGATGGCGCGCCGGAACGCCGCGGCGACGTCGGCCTCGCGCTGGTTGACCCCGGAGGCGTCGAGCCGCTGGAATTGGCGGAAGCCGAGATGCACGTCCGCCAGGTGCGCGATCTTCATGGTGCCGGGACAGCCGCGGGCGAGCCCGGCGGCCTAGCGCTCGCCGAGATTGAAGCCTGCCTCGCGGTCCGCCTTCGAGTACACGCGGAAGGCGCTGATGGTGTGGGTGCGGATGATGCCGGGCACGCGGACCAGGCGCTCGGTCACGACCTTGGCGATGTCGTCGTACGCCTTCACCTTCACGATGGCCATGAGGTCCCAGTCACCCGAGACCGAGTACACCTCCGACACGCCGTCCAGCGCCGCGATGGCCTCCGCCGTTTCCGGGATCAGGTCGCGCGAGCAGCGCACCTGCACGATGGCGGTGATCACAGGGCCGGCTCGTCCACCGGGAACGGCGGGACGTCGAGCAGCCACAGGCCCGCCAGCTCCTCCTGCTCGTCCACCTCCACCAGGAGGCTGTCGGCCACGCGGACCACGGTGGTCGTGCGCGGCGGGCCGAGTCGCACGTGGAACACGGATTCCGCGGGATTGGTCTCGATGGTCAGCGCGGTGTCCACCTCGACGGCGGCCACCGACGGCTGCGAGCGGCGAGTGGGCAGCAGCACGTCGCCGTCCGCGATCTCCGCCGGCGCCGTGAGCGACGCCGCGGTCCGCACGTCCGGCCACACGACGACTTCCACGCCGTGGATCGCGCCCCCCGCCACGTCGAGCAGGATGAACGACCCGTCGCTGCCCTCGAGCTCCACCGAGCCCGTCAGGCCGCCGGCCTTCTTCGCCCCGGCCTTGATCGCCCCGGTCAGGATGTCCGTCTCGGCATCCCACCGGTAGCTGATGTGCGGCACTCGGCCCGAGCGCTCGACGACCCGCCCGCCAAGACCCATCCGGAAGCCTCAAGTGAATGCGGGCGGCAAATATACGGCTTGCCCCAACGGGGAGCCAGCATATGCGCATATGGGAGAGAACAGGTCTAAGAAGACAGTGGTCAGAAGAGTTGCCAGACGCCAGTTGCCAGTGGTTCCAAGAAGCAAGCGGATAGGGGCCAGACCAGTTGCAAGTACTGACAACTGGACTGGCCCCCGAACTACTCCCGTCTGGCAACCACTGGCAACTTGGCGTCTGGCAACTACCCTGCCCTCTGCGTTCCGACGTCTTGCTTCTCCGACTTGAGGCGCGTGAATTCACGCACCAGCCGGTCCACGCCTTCCTTGAGCATCTCGTCCGACGCCGCGTAGCTGAGCCGCACCCACCGGTCGTCGCCGAACGCGGCGCCGGGCACCAGGGCGAGGGCCTCGTCGGCGATGAGGCGGCGGCAGAACTCGGTCGCGCTCGGCACCTGCCGGCTGAACACGTCGTCCACGCGGAAGAAGAGGTAGAACGCCCCCAGCGGTTCGACGAACTCCACCCCCGGCAGCTCCTGGCGGAACCGCCCCACCAGGTAGTCGCGCCGCTTCCGGAATTGTGCGGTCATCGCCTCGACTTCCGGCTGCACCGGTCGTTGCCGAACGCCTCGGCCGCCGCCCACTGCGCCATCGTGTTCGCGCCCGACGTGGTGTGCGACTGGAGCGCCGCCATGGTCTTCGCGAGGTCGCGCGAGGCCAGCGCGCATCCGATGCGCCAGCCGGTCATCGCGTACGCCTTGCTCGCACCGTCCACCAGCACCACGCGCTCCAGCAGCTCGTCGGGCAGGTCGAGGAACGAGGGCGCCACCCCGTCGCCGTAGTGGATGCGCCGGTAGATCTCGTCGGCGACGATCCACACGCCCTTCCGTTTCGCCCACTCGGCGATGGCCCTGAGCTCCGCCAGCGTGTACACCGCGCCGGTCGGGTTGCTGGGCGAGTTCATGATGAGGCCCTTCACCGACTCGTCCCACTCCCGCTCCAGGTCGCGCACGGAGACCTTGAGGCTCCACTCCGCGTCCCCCGCGATCTCCACCGGCGTCGCCCGCGCCAGGTGCACGATCTGCGGGTAGCTCGTCCACGCGGGCGAGGGGATGAGCACCTTCTCGCGGCCGCCGAACAGGCAGAAGCACGCGTTCATCACCGACTGCTTGGCGCCGTTGGACACCACGATGTTGTCCGCGTTGACCGGCCGGCCGCCCGAGAGCAGCGACCAGCGCCGCGCGATCGCGGCCCTGAGCTCCAGGATGCCCTCGTTCGCCGCGTACTTGGTCTTCCCGGCCTGCGTCGCCCGCACGCCGGCCTCCGCCACCGCCCGCGGGGTGGGGAAATCGGGCTCCCCGGCTCCGAGGTCCACCACGTTGACGCCCTCGCGCCTCAAGCGCGCCGCCTCGGCGGACACGGCCAGGGTCGCGCTGGGCGTCAGCGCCGCAACGTTGCGTGAGAAGAGCGCGCTCATGAATTGACCCGGTGCTCCGGAAAGGAGTGACGACCGCGGCCTGCGACTGCACGCGCCCCAAGATGGCGAGGGCACGGGCAGTGTCAACTAGCGCCGCGGGCGCCTCACGGCATCAGCCGCCGCGCCGCCCAGTAGCCGAGGAAGATCCCCGCGATGGAGCCGAGCACCATGCCGGTGATCCCCAGCACCTGCTGGCCCAGGGCGGCCAGCACCGTGCCGAAGATGAAGATGAGCAAGTTCCGCAGCAGCTTCACGCGGTCTCCGCCGGGGCGAGGGTGAGTCCACGGTGGCACTGGCGGCATTGTACACCGGCCGGGAACCGCGAACCAGCGCTCAGCTCGAAATCCTGCTCCGCCCCGCAGTCCGGGCACCGGCCGTGCGCGCCCCGCACCAGGTGATGCAGACGCAGCCGCCGGACGAACTGCCAGATGCCGATGCCGAAGAACGACGGCACCAGGACGAAGTGGGCGATCGGGATGAAGACGCTCACCACCATCGCGCCCCAGAATCCGGCCAGCCCCTTCACGGCGCGGCGCATCCGCTGGCCCGGGTCGAAGGTGGCCACCACGAGCGTGGCGGGCGTGGGGGCCCCGTGGTATCCGGTCACGACCAGCGGTCGGGATGGTGGCGCGTCGGCGGCAGGCGTGAGGTCAGGCACCCGCCATGTACCGCCCGGGCCACCCCAGGTTCCGCTTTACTTTGCATTACAAAGTACTTGACTGTCGTGGAGTATGGGCCTATCCTCGCGGCATGAACCCCTCCCGGCCCCCGGTGCCGCCGCCCGGCTCGCCGCCTCCGGCGGAGGCGCTGCACGCGCGGGCGATGGACGACCTGCGCTACATCCGCGCGACGATGGAGGGTGCGGCGTCGTTCACGGCCCTGTCGGGATGGGGCGGCGCGGTCATCGGCCTCACGGCCTTTCCCGCGGCGTACCTGGCCGGCCGGGCGCCGACGCCCAAGGCGTGGATGCGGGTCTGGCTGGCGGAGGCCGTGATCGGCGCCTTGATCGGCGTCCTGATGACGGTGCGGAAGGCGCGGCGCGCCCGGCAGCCGCTGTTCGGCGGTCCCGGGCGGAAGTTCGCGCTGACGTTCGCGACCCCGCTCGCGGCGGGCGCGATCCTCACCATTCCTCTCTATTACGGCGGCTTCGCGACGCTGCTGCCGGGGATGTGGCTGCTGCTCTACGGGACGGCCTTCGCCACGGCGGGCGCGTTCTCGGTCAGCACGGTGCCGGTGATGGGGCTCTCGTTCATGGTGGTCGGGACGGCGGCGCTCGCGGCGCCGGCGGGGTGGGGCGACCCGCTGATGGCGGCGGGCTTCGGCGGCGCTGCACGTGGTGTTCGGCGCGCTGATCGCGCGGCAAGCACGGTGGCTAGGACGGGCGCCGTGCGGAAGGAGGCCGACCGGCGCCGCGAGGAGCCGCGCGACAAGGCGCACGCCGCGAGTCACGCGCCCGAGCTCGACCGGCTGATCCACGAGCGGCTGCGGCTCGGCATCGTGAGCGCGCTGGCCGTGAACGAGTCGCTGAGCTTCGGCGACCTCAAGAAGCTGCTCAACACCAGCGACGGCAACCTCAGCGTGCACGCGCGCAAGCTGGAGGAGGCGGAGTACATCGCGTGCACCAAGTCGTTCGAGGGCCGCCTGCCGCGGACGGAGTACCGGCTCACGGCCGCCGGGCGCCGCGCGCTGGAGCGCTACCTCGAGCACATGGAGGCGCTGATTCGCGCCACGCGCGAGGCGTAGCGCGGCGGTGCCGGGCGGACCCTACCGCACCGGGTGGCGCAGGATGGTGCGGAGCTTGTCCGGCTTCACCCGGTGCGGGTCCGACAGGTAGATCTCGTGGTGCCGCCCGGTGAACCTCATCCCGTGGTCCTTCGCGAACGCCAGCATCGCGTCCATCGTCGGCCCCTCGTCCATGTAGGGCCCGAGGTGCAGCATCTGGACCACCCGGCCCTCGTCGATCGTCTCGAGCTTGACCCGGGCCACGGCCTTCGGCTTCCCCTTGGCGAGGAGCTGCTTCACGGCCGCCGCCACGTCCGACGCGCGGACGAAATCGGGCACCCGGATGAGCGCCTTCCAGCGCCACTGGGCGCGCTGCTGCTCGATCATCCAGCCGGCTTCCGCCCACGCCCCACCACAGGCCCTCGAGGCCGGCGACCTTGTAGTCCCTCCCCGCCTGCTTCCGGGCCATCTTCACGGCGTAGGCCACCGCGTACAACGCCCCCACCTTCTCGCCGAAGGCCGGCGTGTCGGGATCGCCCGTGCCGGCGACGGCGAGATAGCGCGCGGGCTTGTGGTGAGGATCATGGGAGAACGCGCCGCCACGTACTCGGCGGCGTGCAGCTTGTAGAGGTCGAGCTTCCTCGCGGCGGGCATCGGCCGTTTCCGGTTGAGGGGCTGCGGCCAAGATGAAGGGGCCGGCGGCCCGGGGCCAGAGCGGGCCGATTGGAAAGTCCGAGGAAATTGATCGTGGAACGGAGGACGTCATGCACCGCGTTCACCGCATCGTGTTGGCCGTGGTTCTCGGCGGCGCTTCGGCCGTCCCCGCCGCGGCCCAGCTTCCGCTCGCGCCCGTGTGGGACACGGTCGCCGACGATCCTCCGGAGTCCGGCTGTGCCCTCGGCGGGCTACGTCCGCTACAACCTGCCCCGCCGCGACGTCACGGTGCGGAAGGGCGACGTCCAGCTCGCGGTGCCGCTGGCGGCCGCCGCCTGGGCGGGCTTCGCCGGCACGGCGCGCGAGGCCGTGGCGATGGGCGACCTGGTGGTGACGCGGGCGGAGCTCGGTCCGGTGGAAGCCGAGTTGGTGCGCCAGCGGCTCGACGTCACCGGCATCGACGACCACCTGGTGGGCGAGGAGCCGCGGCTCACGCACGTGCACGTCCACGGCGAGGGCGCGGCCGTGGACCTCGCCCGCCGCCTCGACTCCGTGCTGTCGCGGACGGGCACGCCGCGCCCGGTGACGGCCGCGGCCTCTCCCCCCGTCACGATCGACACGGCCCTGGTCTTCGGCGCCCTCGGCCAGCGCGGCCGGGCGGCCGGCAACGTGGCGCAGCTCACCTTCCAGCTCGTCGCCGAAGAAGGTCCGCTGGCACGGCCGCGTGCTCGTGCCCGCGCTCGCTCTCGCCACGCCGGTCGACATCCAGTTCATCCATCCCTCGCGGGCCGTGGCGACGGGCGACGTCGCGATCCTGGCCACGCAGCTGGGACCCGTGCTGCGCGCGATGGCGGCGAACGGCATCGTGGCCGAGGCGCTGCACGGCCACCTGGTGGGCGAGACGCCGCCGGTCTACGTCGTCCACTTCTGGAGCGACGGTCCGCTGGCCGACGTGGTCCACGGTCTCCGCGCGGTACTCGACGCGGCGAGGTGACGGCGGCTCGGCCGCGGTGCGCCACGAGCCGGAGGGCCCGATCGCCCGCCGCTCTTGAGGAACGCCGGCCGCGACGGTAGTCTCCGCAGCAGGACGCAGTGCCTTCTTTGACAATTCGGGGGTTCGCCGTGGATGCCGCACCGGTCATCGCTCGTGGCCACAACCTGGCCGTTCTGATCCCGCCCGTTCCGGCAGCCGCCGGCCCGTACCTCCAGGCCATCCCCGAAACCCGCCCCACGCTCGTCATCACCGCCGACGCCGATCGCGCCGTCGCTCTGCTCGACGCCTGTCCCCGCGCGCCCTCGCTGGCCGTCTCGGGGCTCGCCCGCGCCCGGCGCCAGCTCGCGGCCGGCCTGCCGTCCTTCCTGCTCGTCGGCGCCGCGGACGCCCTGCAGCTCCTGAAGCAGTCCGCGCTCCGGGCGCCGGAGTTCCAGACCGTGGTGCTGGCCTGGCCCGAGCAGCTCGACGAGGACGGTCGCGCCGCGCTCGAAACGGTGATGAGCGAGGCGGCGCGCGACTCGCAGCGCGTCATCCTGGTCGGCGCCGCCGACGCCGACGCGGAGGCCCTGGTCGAGCGCTACGCGTTCAAGGCCGTCGCGTTCGGCTTCCCGCCCAACGAGGGCTCCGAGGCCCCGCCGCCCGCGAAGCTCGGGGCCGCCAGCTTCGTCGTCGCGCGACCCGGCCAGTTCGAGGCCACGCGGCGGCGCATCCTCGACGCGCTCGATCCGCCGTCGGACGAGGCGGTGACCGTCGCCGGCTGCCCCGCGAGCCGCGAGGACGCCGAGACGCTGGCGATGACCGCGGCGGCGGACGCGGCCGGCCCGGCGCACCGGCTCGTGCTGGTCGTCGAGGCCTCGCAGCTCGCCTGGCTCCGGGGCGTGTTCTCGCCGCTCACGGCGCTGCGGCTGCCCACGGCGCTCGACGCCCTGGAGCGGCGCGCCGACGCGGTTCGCGCGCGCATCGCCCGGACCATCGAAACGCAGAATCTGGATCGGGAGCTGTTCCTCATCGGTCCGCTGCTCGGGCGGTTCGATGCGGCCGAGGTGGCGGCGGCCGCGCTGCACCTCGGCCAGCCGTCGGCCCAGACCGCGGAGAGCGCGCCGGCGCCGGCCGGCCACGCCGCGGCCGCCGAGGTCGCCGGCGTGCCGGCCTGGGCCAAGCTGTGGGTCGGCGTGGGCAAGAAGGACAACGTGCGGCCGGGGGACCTGCTCGGCGCGATCGTCGGCGAGGCCAAGCTGGCGGCGGACCGGGTCGGCAAGATCGAGGTGCGCGAGCTGTACGCGCTGGTCGAGGTCCAGGCGGAGGACGCCGAGCGGGTGGTGCGCGCGCTGACCGGCACGAACCTCCGGGGCCGCCGGGTCACGGCCCGGGTGGACCGCGGTCACGCCCCGTCGTCGGCCTCGCGGCCCGGCAGGCCCCTCGCCTGAAAACCAAGGCGCCGTCCCGGGAAACCCGAGACGGCGCCTCGACTATCGCAGAACTGGCGGGCGAACTACTTGCCCTTCTTCACCGCGTCCTTGAGGCCCTTGCCGGCGCGGAACACGGGGGCGATCGACGCCTTGATGGTGATCTCCTTGCCGGTGCGCGGGTTGCGACCCTTGCGGGCGCCGCGCTTGCGGGTCTCGAAATTCCCAAAGCCGGTGATCTGCACCTTGGCGCCCTTCTTCAGCTCGACGGCGATCACGCCGTTGGGAGCGAACAGCGCCTCGACCGTACGGCCAGCATCGGCCTTCGACATCTTGGTCTTGCCTGCCAGGCTGCTGACGAGATCGGACTTGTTCACCGGAAGACTCCTTCAATGGGGGGTTGAAACAACGGGGACGGAGCCCCGATATGCCCGAAAACCTAGGTATTTCCTTGATTATTTGCAATAGGGAAAACGCGGCTTGACCCCCTCCGGTCCCGCTCTCATACTTCCGCACCCGAACCCGCCCACCCAGGGACGACGAAGATGTTTCACGGCACCAAGCCCGGCTGGATCGAAGTCATCAGCGGCGTGATGTTCAGCGGCAAGAGCGAGGAGTTGATCCGCCGCGTGCGCCGGGCGGTGATCGCGAAGAACAAGGTGCAGGTCTTCAAATCCCATCTCGACGCGCGCTACGCCGGCATCTACTCGGTCTCGAGCCACGACGGCACGATCGCCGAGGCGGAGCCGATCAACGACTCGCGCGAGATCATGACGCACCTGCGGCCCGACACGCAGGTGGTGGCCGTGGACGAGGCGCAGTTCCTCGACGACGGCATCGTGGCGGTCGCCAACGCGCTGGCGGACCGCGGTGTGCGCGTGATCCTGGCGGGCATCGACACCGACTTCCGCGCCGAGCCCTTCGGCGCGATGCCGGCGCTGATGGCCGCCGCGGAGATCGTGGACAAGCTGCACGCGATCTGCGTGGTGTGCGGCGGGCCCGCGACCCGCAACCAGCGCCTGGTGAACGGCAAGCCCGCGCCGTACGACTCGCCGCAGATCATGGTCGGCGGGCGCGAGTCGTACGAGGCGCGCTGCCGGCACTGCCACGACGTGCCGCGCAAGGACGAGCTGCAGCGCAAGCTGTTCGAGACCGCCGCCAAGGCCTGATGCTCTCCGTCGCTCTGACTGGCAACGTCGCCGCGGGCAAGAGCACGGTGCTGGCGCACTTCGCGCGCTGGGGCGCCGCGGTGGTGGACGTGGATCGCTCTGGCGCGCGTGGTGGTCGAGCCCGGCAAGCCGGCGCTGGCCTCGATCTTCGCCCGGTTCGGCGGCGACCTGCGGCGGCCCGACGGCTCGCTCGACCGGGCGCTGCTCCGGCGCCGCGTGATGGGCGACGACGAGCGCCGCGCCGTCCTCAACGCCATCGTGCATCCGGAGGTGATGCGGCTGCACGCGGAGCGGCTCGAGATCGCGCGCGCGCGCCGGCGCCGCCATCGTGGTCTCCGACATCCCCCTGCTCTTCGAGGTGCTCGACCCGGCGGCCTGGGACGTGGTCGTGCTGGTGGACGCGCCGGAGGAGACCCGGCGGCGGCGCCTCATGGAGTTGCGCGGCTACTCGGAGGACGAGGCGCGCGACGTGATGGCGGCCCAGCTGCCGAGCGGCCTCAAGCGCGCCCGCAGCCAGATCGTGATCGACAACGACGGCTCGGTGGAGGCGCTCGAGGCGCTCGCGCGCTCGGCGTGGGCCGCGCTCGAGACCGAGCTGGCGCGGCGCCGCAGCGCCCGCCGCTAGGCCGCCGTCCGCGCCGCGCCACGGCGCGCTTTTCGCTTGACACTGGCCGATACCCGAAATACCCTTGGGCGGCCGCCAAGAACCCTCGCAGCAGCTGGAGCCCCGATGTCGAAGATTCCCGATGATCTCGTCTATACCGAAGAGCACGAATACGTCCACCAGACCGGCAAGCCCGGGGTCGTCGAGATCGGGATCACGGACTACGCCCAGGGCGAGCTGGGCGACGTGGTCTACGTCGAGCTGCCCAAGCCCGGCGCCAAGTTCGGCAAGATGGAGCCGTTCGGCACCATCGAGGCCGTGAAGGCCGTCTCCGAGCTGTTCTGCCCCGTCGCCGGCGAAGTGGTCGACGTGAACGGCGCCATCGAAGGCGATCCCTCGGTGATCAACAAGGACCCGTACGGCGGCGGGTGGATGATCCGCCTCAAGGTCGGCAATCCCGCGGAACTGGAGGAGCTGCTGGGCCCCGCGGAATACGCGGCGCACATCGGCCAGTAGCCACCGCGCCCCGGGCCAGACCCCGGGGCGCTGCACATTCTCCCTCAGCCTCGACGTCCCATGTCCTACGTACCGCACAGCCCGGCCGACGTCCGCGAGATGCTGCAGACGATCGGCGTCGCCTCTCTGGACGAGTTGTTCGCCGCCATTCCCGCCGCGTTGCGCTCGGGCCGGCCGCTCGCCGTGCCGGAGGCGCAGCCCGAGTGGGACACGGTCCGCAACGTCAGCGCCGTGGCCGCCGCCGACCCGCCGCTGATCTGCTTCGCGGGCGCCGGCATGTACGACCACTGGATCCCGTCCATCGTGGACCACGTGCTGCGGCGCTCCGAGTTCTACACGGCCTACACGCCCTACCAGCCCGAGGTGTCGCAGGGCACCCTGCAGGTCATCTACGAATTCCAGACGCTGATGTGCGAGCTGTCGGGGATGGACGTGGCGAACGCGTCCATGTACGACGGCGCCAGCGCCTGCGCCGAGGCCGCCATCCTGGCCGGCAGCGTGAAGAAGGAGCGGCGCTCGGTCGTGATGGCGCACACGGTGCACCCGCACTACCGGCGCGTCACGGAGACCTACATCGGCGCCACCGGCCGCACGATCGCGGAGGCGCCGCGCAAGGCCGACGGCACGCTCGATCTCGCGGCGACCGGCAAGCTGCTGGGCGACGCCTCCTGCCTCGTGGTGCAGCAACCCAACTTCCTCGGCGTCATCGAGGACCTCGAGGCGGCCGCCGCGGCCGCGCACGCCGCCGGCGCGCTGCTGGTCGTGGTGTTCAATCCGGTGGCCGCCGCCCTGCTCAAGAGTCCCGGCGCCTGCGGCGCCGACGTCGCGGTGGCCGAGGGGCAGCCGCTCGGCATCCCGATGAGCTTCGGGGGACCGGTGCTGGGCATCTTCGCGGCGAAGAACGAGTTCATCCGCCACATGCCCGGCCGCATCGTGGGCGTCGCCACGGACCACGACGGCCGCCGCGGCTTCGTCCTCACGCTCCAGACCCGCGAGCAGCACATCCGCCGCGAGAAGGCGACGAGCAACATCTGCACCAACCAGGGCCTGCTGGCGCTGGCCGCCACGGTGTATCTCGCCACCGTCGGCCTGGAGGGCCTGAAGGGCGTGGCCGAGGCGTCGTGCGTCAACGCCCACGCCGCCTTCGACGCCGTCACGAAGATCAAGGGCTACGCGCCGCTCTGCCCCGGCGGGCCGTTCTTCCACGAATTCGCCGTGAAGACGCCCAAGCCCGCGGCCGAGATCGTGCACCGGGCCGCGGCCCTGGGCGTGCTGCCCGGCGTGGCGCTGGACCGGTTCGCCTCGCCGATGGAGGACGGCCACGCGCTGCTGATCGCCGCGACCGAGAAGCGCACGGCCGAGGACGTCCAGCGGCTCGTGGACGTCCTGAAGCAGGTCTGAGGACCCGAGCGGCATCGTGCCCACCCTCACGTTCCACGGACACGCCTGCTTCGTGCTCGAGCACGGCGGCCGCCGCATCCTGTTCGACCCGTTCCTCACCGGCAACCCGGTGGCCGACGTGGAGGCCGCGGCGCTGCCGAAGATGGACGCGATCCTGCTCACCCACGGTCACGGCGACCACCTGGGCGACGCGATCCCACTGGCCAAGCTGCACCAGGCCGCGGTGGTGGCGCCCTACGAGCTGGCGACGTTCTGCGCCGAGGCCGGCGCGCCCAACGTGCACCCGATGCACATCGGCGGCGCGCGCGACTTTCCGTTCGGCCGGGTGAAGCTGGTGGCCGCCATCCACGGCGGCGGCGTCGAGGGCGACGAGACCGGGCGCCACACCACCGTGCCGTGCGGCTACGTCGTCACCGTGGGCGGCCGGAGCGTCTACCACGCCGGCGACACGGCGCTGACGCTGGACATGCAGCTCCTCGAGGGGCGCGTGGACGTGATGCTGGTCCCGATCGGCGACAACTTCACGATGGGGACCGAGGACGCGGCGCGCGCGGTGTCGTTCGTCAAGCCGAAGGTCGCGATTCCGATGCACTGGGGCACCTTCCCGGTGCTCGAGCAGGACCCGCAGCCGTTCGTGAAGGCCGTCGGCGCCATGGCCCGCGTGGCCGTGCTCCGGCCCGGCCAGTCATTCGACTTTTAGGGGATGCCCATGCAGCCGTTCCCGCTGAACCCGAACCCCACGCCCCTGATCTTCGAGCGCTCGAAGGCCGGACGCGGCGGCACGCGCGTGCCCAAGCCCATCACCGCCAAGCGCGCGTCCGACGTGCTGCCGGCCGCCGCGCTGCGCAAGGACGCGCCGCGCCTGCCGGAGGTGCCGGAATTCGAGGTGATGCGGCACTTCGTGGAGCTGTCGCTCAAGAACCACCACGTGGACCGGGCCCTGTATCCCCTGGGGTCGTGCACCATGAAGTACAACCCCAAGGTCAACGAGGACATGGCGCGGCTGCCGGGCTTCGCGGCGCTGCACCCCTTCACGCCCGACGCGGCGTGCCAGGGCGCGCTGCGGCTGATCCACACCCTCGGCGAGTGGCTCAAGGACATCGCCGGCATGGACGCGATCACGCTCCAGCCCGCCGCCGGGGCGCAGGGCGAGATGACCGGGATCTTCCTCATCGCCGCCTACCACCGCGCCCGCAAGGACGCGGCGCGCAAGACGGTCATCATCCCCGACAGCGCCCACGGCACCAACCCGGCCACCGCGGCGCTGGCCGGTTTCACCGTCAGGGCGATCACGTCCGACGCGCGCGGCCAGATGGACCTCGCGACCCTCAAGGCCGCGCTCGGCCCCGACACCGCCGCCCTGATGCTCACGCTCCCCAACACCGTGGGCCGGTTCGAGACCGAGGTGGCGGAGATCGCCAAGCTCGTCCACGACGCGGGCGCTCTGCTCTATATCGACGGCGCCAACATGAACGCCCTGATGGGCGTGGTGCGCCCCGGCGACTGCGGCGCCGACGCGATGCACTTCAACCTCCACAAGACGTTCTCGACGCCGCACGGCGGCGGCGGCCCCGGCGCCGGCCCGGTCGCCGTGAAGAAGCACCTCGAGCCGTTCCTGCCCGTCCCCGTCGTCGCGAAGGACGGCGACCGCTACGTGCGGCTGTGGGACCGACCGCAGAGCATCGGCAAGCTGCACGGCTACGCCGGCAACTTCGGCATGATGGTGCGCGCCTACACCTACATCTCGATGCTGGGGCGCGAGGGCATCCGCGAGACGGCGCAGGCCGCCGTGCTCAACGCGAACTACGTGGCGGCGCGCATCGAGTCCAAGTACCCGATGCCGTTCGGGCGCGGGCTGCACGAGTGCGTGGCCACCGGCACGCCCTTCAAGGAGAAGTACGGCGTCAAGACGCTGGACATCGCCAAGCGGCTCCTCGATTACGGCTTCCACGCGCCCACGATCTACTTCCCGCTGATCGTGCACGAGGCGCTGATGATCGAGCCGACCGAGACGGCCACCAAGGACGAGCTGGACCGTTTCGCCGACACGATGCTGACGATCGCCGCCGAGGCGGAGAAGACGCCGGAGCTGGTGACCGGCGCGCCGCGGCTGACGCCGGTGAGCCGGTTCGACGAGGCGGCGGCCGCCAGGAATCCGAACGTGAGATACGCGTTCGGGAAGTAGCGGCGTCGCAGGGTGCCGATGATCCACCCTTCGACCCTGCTGTTCGTCGCCGCCGTCGCCATTGCGGCCGGGTTCGCCATCGTCGCGGCGGCGCGCGGCGATCGTCCGGGCTTCACCTTCTTCAAGCCGCTCACGACCTTCATCATCCTCATCGGCGCCGCCTGGCTCGTGCAGCCGGGCGGCCAGCCGTACCGCGGCCTCATCGTGCTGGCCCTGGCGCTGTCCCTGTCGGGTGACCTGCTCCTCGTCCTGCCGGCCGAGCGCTTCGGCGCCGCGCTGGCGGCCTTCCTCCTCGCGCACCTGGTCTACCTCGCGGCGTTCAGCCTCGGCAGTCCCATCGCCGCGCGGCAACTGCCGTGGCTCGCGCCCTGGCTCCTGGCGTGTGGCGCCGTCGTCGCGTACGCGTGGCGCGGCCTGGGCCGGTTCAAGCCGGCCGTGCTGTGCTACGTGGCGGCCATCAGCGCCATGGGCTGGCGCGCCGCGATGCGCGCGCAGGCTCCGGCCATCGGCCGCACGGGCTTCGCGCTCGCGCTGATCGGCGCCTGCCTGTTCGTCGCCTCCGACATGGTGCTCACCGTCCGCCGCTTCCGCCGCCCGTTTCGCGGCGCCCACGAGCTCGAGCTCGCGGCGTACTGGGCGGCGCAGCTGCTGATCGCCCTGTCGGTCGGCGCGTGAGGCGAGGGCGATCTTGTCGCGCTGGCCTGCAATCTGCTAGAGTTCTAGCCGCTGGAAGCGATTGGCCCACCCGAACGTCCGGGGAATTCCCGTGCCTGCTAAGTCCAAGAACGCCAAGAAGGTAGCCCCGAAGAAGCGGGCGCCCTTCCATCTCACGTACGCCACCATGTTCGATCCGCCGGAAGAGCTGCACCGGAGCTTCGAAACGGCGCTGGCCAAGGTCAAGAGCGGCCTCGGTCGTGAGTACCCCATGTACATCAACGGCGAGAAGGTCCTCGCGCCGGAGAAGTTCGAGGACCGCAGCCCGATCGACACCGAATGCCTCCTCGGCCGCTTCCAGAAGGGCAGCCCGGCCGACGCCAAGGCGGCCATCGCCGCCGCGCGCGCCGCCTTCCCGGCATGGAGCGCGCTGCCGTGGCAGAAGCGGGTGCGCTACCTGCGCGCCGCCGCGGCCCTGATCAACCGGCGCGTGTTCGAGTTCGCCGCCGTGTGTGCGCTGGAGGTGGGGAAGAACCGGATGGAGGCCCTGGGCGACGTGCAGGAGGCGGCGGACCTCATCGCCTACTACTGCGACCAGGTGGAGAAGCACGACGGTTACGCGGTGCCCATGGGCCGAGATCCGCTCAAGGGCTTCCGGGCATCCAACACGAGCGTGCTGCGTCCCTACGGCGTATGGGTCGTGATCTCGCCGTGGAATTTCCCGGTCGCCCTGTCGGGCGGCCCGGCCGGCGCCGCGCTGGTCGCGGGCAACACCCTGGTCATGAAGCCCGCCACCGACACGCCGTGGGTCGGCCAGTTCCTCGCGTCCTGCTTCCTCGACGCGGGCCTCCCCAAGGGCGTGGTCAACTTCGTGACCGGACCCGGCAGCACCCTGGGCGAGGAGCTGATCACCAATCCGGGCGTGGACGGCATCACGTTCACCGGTTCGTTCGACGTGGGGATGCACATCATCCGCGGTTTCGCGGGCGGCAAGTGGCCGCGCCCCTGCATCGCGGAAATGGGCGGGAAGAACGCCGTCATCGTCTCGCGCCACGCCGACCTGGACCAGGCGGCGCTGGGGTGCTACCGCTCCGCCTTCGGGTTGCAGGGCCAGAAGTGCTCGGCCGCCTCGCGCATCTTCGTCGAGCGGTCCGTCAAGGACAAGCTCGTGGCGCGGATGCTCGCGCTCCTGGAGCGGACCAACATCGGCGATCCCACCATCCGCGACAACTGGCTCGGGCCGGTGGCCAACGCGGCCGGCGCGCGCAGCTACGAGAACTACTGCGCGGAGCTGCGCCAGGCCGGGACGATCCTGTTCGGCGGCCGGCGCCTCACGCAGGGCGCGCTGGCCAAGGGGTACTTCTGCGCCCCGACGCTGGTGGACAACGTGCCCGCCGCCCATCGGCTGTGGCGCGAGGAGATGTTCCTGCCGATCACCATGATCGCGGCGGTGGATTCGCTGGACGAGGGCATGCGCCGCGCCAACGACGCCGAGTACGGCCTCACCGCGGGCTTCTACGGGAACGCCCGCGAGTCGCAGTGGTTCTTCGATCACATCGAGGCCGGCACCGTGTACGCCAACCGGCCGCAGGGCGCCACCACCGGCGCCTGGCCGGGCCTGCAGCCGTTCGGCGGCTGGAAGGGCTCCGGCTCCACCGGCAAGTCGGCGGGCGGCCTGTACTACGTGCAGCAGTTCATGCGGGAGCAGAGCAGGACGCTGATTGCTGAAGTGTGAGAAGTGAGGGGTGAGCGGTGAGAAGGATGGGTGAGGGGTGAGAGGATGAAAGGCGTGAGAAGCTGCGGACCGGCCTCTCACGCCTTTCGACCTCTCACCCCTCACCGAATCCTCCTCACGTCTCACTCCTCACCTCTCACCGGGGAGGGGCCGGGTTGGAAGGAGTGGCTGGTTGTCATTGACCCCCCGGCGTCGGGGGCGTGGAACATGGCTCTCGACGCCGCGCTGCTCCGGGCCGCGGAGCGGGAAGGCGCCCGCACGCTGCGGCTCTACGCCTGGGACCCTCCCACCCTCTCCTTCGGGCGCAACGAGCCCGCCCTCCGGCGCTACGATCGCGGCCGCATCGCGGCGCGCGGCCTCGCCGTCGTGCGGCGCCCCACCGGCGGCCGGGCGGTGTGGCACCACCGCGAGGTCACCTACGCCGTCGCCGCTCCCGCCGACACGTTCGGCTCCCTGCGCGACACGTACCGCGAAATTCACGCGATGCTCGCCGGCGCGCTCGGGTCCCTCGGCGCGGCGGTGCTGCTCGCCGCCGACCGGCCCGCCGAGGGCGTGGGCTTCGGCGCCTGCTTCGCGAGCGCGGCGGGCGGCGAGGTGATGGCGCTCGCCGGGCGGGAAGGTCGTCGGCAGCGCGCAGGTGCGCGGCGACGGCGCGTTCCTCCAGCACGGCTCCGTGCTGCTCGCCGCGGACCAGGACGTGGTGGCCGGCGTGACCCTCGGCGACGCCGCCGCTCCGTCCGCCACGGGACTCGACGCGCTGGTGCCGCCGGAGCGCGCCGACTGGGCGGCCGTGAGCGCCGCGATCCATCGCGCGGCCGCCGAGCGGTGGGGCGCACCGGCCGCGGCGGGCGCCCTGCCCCCCGCTACGCGGCAGGCCGCCGAGCGGCTCGTCGCGACCTACGCCGATCCCGCCTGGACGTGGCGGCGCTGAGGCCGCTCCGCTCGGCCTCGCCGGCACTTGTAGGGAGAACCCCGGCCGTTTAGTTTGCGCGCCCCTCAAAACCACAAGACAAGGAGTCAGCATGCGGATGGCCAACCTGGCCGCCGCGATGCTCGCCGCTCTGGCGGCGGGTCCATCGTGCGGCACCACCACGTCGCCCGGCCTCGCTCCGGGTGAATCGCCGACCTGCTCGGTGACGCTCTCGGGCGCCGTCACCGGGACCTACGACTGCAAGCCGGCGACGACCGCCTGGTCCAGCGCGAACAACACGGGCGGATTCGGCTTCGCGGTCAGCGCAGCCGGCATCAGCGTGGCCATCGGCTGGACGGGTGAGCCCGCCGGCGGGACGCACTACAAGAACACGGACGCGGGCGCGTCGGGCGGCGTGACCGTGCAGACCGGCTCCGGCGCCTCGACGCAGATCTGGGCGGCGACGGCCCCGAACGGTGGCACCGGTGCGCAGGGCACCTACGACCTGTTCTTCAGCGGCGTCTCCAACGCCCTCAGCACGGCGCAGGGCAAGGCCTATACGGCGGACGGCAGCCTCAACGCCACGTTGATCCCACTCACCGGCCAGTCCGGAAACGTCACGGTGAGCGTGACCTTCTAGAATCCGGCGGGGCGGAGCCCGGCGGCGGCCAGTCCGCGCGCCATCGCGCTCCGCCCCGGGCTCACTCCTCCGAGCTTTCCGCCATTTCGGCGAGACCCTAACGCCTCCCTAACGCCGGGCCCTAGTATTGTGGGGTCCGACGGACCGGCTCGCCGGCCGTCGCCGTCCCTGCACCGCTCCCGGAGGTCATCGTGCGCGCCCCTCTCGCGTTGTTCCTGCTCGCCCTCGCCGTTCCCCTCGCCGCCCAGCAGCCCGCGGCGCACCGCCGCACCGCGCGCCGGCGGCGCGGGCCGCAGCGCCCGTCGCGGCCGCCGTGCGCGGCCCCACGGTCGAGGGCATCACCGAATACGACCTCGCGAACGGGCTCCGCGTCCTGCTCTTCCCCGACTCCTCGAAGCCGACCATCACGGTCAACATCACCTATCTCGTCGGCTCCCGGAACGAAGGCTACGGCGAGACCGGGATGGCGCACCTGCTCGAGCACCTGTCGTTCAAGGGCACGCCGAAGCATCCCAACGTCCCGCAGGAGCTGACCGAGCACGGCGCGCAGCCCAACGGCACCACCTGGTACGACCGCACCAACTACTTCGAGACCTTCGCCGCCACGGACACGAACCTCACCTGGGCGCTCGACCTCGAGTCCGACCGGATGGTCAACAGCTTCATCGCCAAGAAGGACCTCGAGTCGGAGATGACGGTGGTGCGGAACGAGTACGAGGCGGGCGAGAACGACCCGTTCAACGTGCTCCAGGAGCGGACGTTCTCGACCGCGTTCCTGTGGCAGAACTACGGCAAGTCGCACCATCGGCGCGCGCTCCGACATCGAGCTGGTGCCCATCGAGCGGCTGCAGTCGTTCTACCACCGCTACTACGAGCCCGACAACGCGGTGCTGCTGGTGGCCGGCAAGTTCGACTCGCGGCGCACGCTCGCGCTGATCGAGCGCGACTTCGGCCGCATCCCGCGGCCCGACCGCTCGGGCGTGCTGAAGATCTACCCGACCTACACGGTCGAGCCCACGCAGGACGGCGAGCGCAGCGTGACGCTGCGCCGGGTCGGTGACGTGCAGGTCGTGTCGGCCATGTACCACGTGCCGGCGGGCTCGGATTCCGACTTCGCCGCCGTGGACGTGCTGAGCGAGGTGCTCGGCAGCGCGCCGTCCGGCCGCCTCTACAAGGCGCTGGTGGACACCAAGAAGGCCGCGGACGTGGGCGCCGACGCCTTCCAGCTGCGCGAGCCGGGCATGCTGTACCTGTACGCGCGGGTGCGGCAGGGCGATTCGCTCGACAGCGCGCGCGTCGCGCTCGAGCGCGCGGTGGACTCCGTCGTGGTCACCCCGCCCTCGGCGGAAGAGGTGGAGCGCGGCAAGGCGTCGCTGCTCCGGAACATCGAGCTGAACCTCAACAACTCGATGCGGGTCGGCCTCGAGCTGTCGGAGTGGTCCGCCATGGGCGACTGGCGGCTGCTGTTCCTGTACCGCGACCGGCTGAAGGCCGTCACGCCCGCCGCGGTGCAGCGCGTCGCGGGCCGCTACCTGCTGCCGAGCAACCGCACGCTCGGCCTGTTCATCCCCACCGCCGCGCCGGCGCGCGCGGACATCCCGCCGGTGCCGGACGTGGCGGCGCTGGTGCAGGGGTATCACGGTGACACGGCGCGGGTCGCGGGCGAGGCGTTCGATCCCTCGCCGGACAACGTGGACGCGCGGACCCGGCGCTCGACCCTGCCGGGTGGGCTGCAGCTGGCCCTGTTGCCAAAGAAGACCCGCGGCCAGACGGTGAACGCGATGCTGCGCCTGCACTACGGAGCGGTGGCGTCGGTCTCCGGCAAGGCGGCCATCGGCGACCTGACGGCGGACATGCTGATGCGCGGCTCCCGCCGCCACACCCGCCAGCAGATCAAGGACTCGCTCGACCGCCTGCAGGCGCGCGTCAACGTGTTCGGCGGCCCGACGGCGACCTCGGTGATGATCGAGACCACGCGGCCCAACTTCGGCGCCGTGCTGGACCTGCTCGGCGAGGTCCTGCGCGAGCCGGCCTTCGATTCCGTGGAGTTCCGCTCGCTGGTGCAGGAGAACCTGGCGCAGATCGAGGAGCAGCGCAGCGACCCGATGGCGCGCGGCTTCGCCGCGTTCCAGCGCCAGCTCGGCGACTACCCGAAGGGCGACCCGCGCTACGTGCCGACGCCCGACGAGCAGGTGGCGGCGTACACGGCCGCCACGCTGGATGAGGTGCGCGGCTTCTACGCCGATTTCTACGGCGCCTCGAACGCCGAGCTGTCGGTGGTGGGGGACTTCGATCCGGCCCAGGTCACGGCGCTGGTGACCGACCGGCTCGGCGCGTGGCGGAGCGCGCAGGCGTTCGTGCGCGTGCCGCAGCTGTACCAGGACCGGCCCGACACCTCGATCGCGATCGAGACGCCCGACAAGGCGAACGCCATCTTCCTCGCGGGCATGAACCTCAAGGTCCGCGACGACGACCCGGACTACGCGGCCCTGACGCTCGGCAACTACATGCTCGGCGGCGGCTTCCTGAACTCGCGGCTCGCGGTGCGCATCCGGCAGAAGGACGGGCTCAGCTACGGCGTCGCCTCGATGATCGGCGCCGGCACGCTGGACTCGAGCGGCACGTTCATGACCTACGCGATCTACGCTCCGCAGAACGTCCGCCGGCTCGAGACGGCGTTCCACGAGGAGATCGCCCGCATGCTGCAGGACGGCTTCACCGCCACGGAGGTGCAGCAGGCCAAGGAGGGCTGGCTCCAGTCGCGGGAGGTCGGCCGCGCGCAGGACCAGTCGCTGGCGACCATGCTGATGGCGTACCTGTTCTACCACCGCACCCTGGCCTACGACGCGGATCTCGAGCGCCGGGTGCGGGCCCTCACGCCCGGAGCAGATCAACGCCGCGATGCGGCGGTACCTCGATCCCGCCAAGTTCACGATCGTGGAGGCCGGCGACTTCGCGCATCACCCGGCCCCGTGATCGCGGCCGGACGCTGACGAAGAACCGAGGGGGGCGCCGCGACGCCCCCCTCGACGCGTCGTGCCGGGACCTGGCGGCGGCAGCACGAACGTCTAGATTCGAACCGTGCGGACCCGCCTCACACTCATCGCCGCGCTCGTCGTGGCCGGCTGCGCGAAGGGACCCGCCGCGGGGCGCGCCGCGGACGGGACGATGATCATCGCGACGACGGGCGATGCGGACTTCCTGCTCCCGCCCGTCGCCGACGCGACGACCGGCATCAACGTCTCCGACCTGCTGTTCTGCCGCCTCGCCGAGCTCACGGCCGCGCTCAACACCGTGGACGACTCCGGCTTCCGCCCGGTGCTGGCGCGCAGCTGGGAGCATCCCGACTCGCTCACGATCGTGTTCCATCTCGACCCGCGGGCCCGCTGGCAGGACGGCGCGCCGGTCACCGCCGCCGACGTCGCGTACACCTTCGGCGTGTACCGCAACCCGGTGGTGAACGCGCCGCTGGCGCCGTTCCTCGACGCCATCGCCTCGGTCACCGCGCGGGACAGCCTCACCGTGGCCTTCCGGTTCCGGCGCTGGTATCCCGAGCAGCTGTACGACGCCACGTACCACATGCGCATCCTGCCCCGCCACCTGCTCGACACGATCCCGGCGGCGCGGCTCGCGACGGCGCCCTTCGCCCGCGCGCCGGTGGGCGACGGCCCGTACCGGTTCGTGCGCTGGGTGGCCGGATCCGAGATCGATCTCGCGGCCGACACGACCTGGTTCCTGGGACGGCCGGGCCTGGCGCGCCTGGTGTGGCGCATTACGCCCGAGCTGGCCGCGGACGTGAGCCAGCTCCTGGCCGGAGACGCCGACGCGATGGAGGTCATTCAGGCCCGCGGGCTGCTCGAGCGGGTCGCGCCAATCGTCGACCGTGCGCCTGGTGCCGTATCCGTCGCCGTTCTACGCCGCGATCGTCTTCAATCAGCGCCGGCCGCTGTTCGCCGACCGCGACGTGCGGCGCGCGCTCGCGATGGCGGTGGACCGCCGGACCATGGTCCAGTCGGTGTTCGGGCCGTTCGCGGAGGTCGCGGTCGGCGCGACCAGCCGGATGCAGTGGATCTGGAGCGACTCGATCCGCCAGCTGCCGTTCGACACGGCCGCCGCGGCCCGCGCGCTCGACCAGCGCGGCTGGCGCCGGTCGGGACCGGGCGGCATGCGCGCGCGCGGCGCGACGCCGCTCCGCTTCACGCTGCTCGTCCCCACCTCCAGCCAGGTGCGGCAGCAGGCCGCCGTGATCCTGCAGGCGGAGCTGAAGGGCCTCGGCGTGGACATGCGGATCCAGCCGCTCGAGTTCACGCGTGATGGAGCAGCGCACCCAGGCGGGCGATTTCGACGCCGCCTTCGTCTCCCGGACCATCGACCCGAGCCCGGCGTCGCTCCTCCAGTGGTGGAGCCCGGGCGCCGCGGCCAACATCGGCCACTTCGCGGACCCGCCGTTCCAGGCGCTCACCGCCGCCGCGATGCGCGCGCGGACGCGGGCCGAAGCGGCGCCGCTGTGGCACGACGCGCTGGGGCGCCTCAACGACGAAGCGCCGGCGATCTTCCTGTTCTCGCCACGGAACAACGCGGCCATCAGCACGCGGCTCGAGCACGTCACCATCCGACCCGACAGCTGGCTGGCCACGGTCACCGACTGGCGCGTGGGCGCGGCGCGGCCGGGCGCGCCGGACCGGGGCGCCGCGCGGCCGTAGGCGTGCTCCGCTTCGCGGCCCGCCGCCTCGCCTTCGCCGTCGTCAGCGTGGCCGCGGTCGTCGTCATCACGTTCCTGCTCGTCCATGCCGCGCCCGGCGCGCCGATGATCGGCACGG
Organism: uncultured Gemmatimonadales bacterium; assembly: GCA_963718005.1. GTDB lineage: Bacteria > Gemmatimonadota > Gemmatimonadetes > Gemmatimonadales > JACORV01 > Fen-1245. The sequence goes on along the minus strand of CAVQXV010000003.1, from coordinate 103,933 downwards.
CGGAACGCAACGTCGCCTCGCCCGAGATCATCGCCCGCCAGCGCGCGCTGTTCGGCCTCGACCGTCCCCTGCCCGAGCAGTTCCTCCGCTACGCGGGCAACCTGCTGCGGGGCGAGCTGGGCGAGTCGTTCACCCTGCACCGGCCGGTCGCGGCCGTGCTGGCCGAAGCCATCCCCAACACGCTGCTGCTCGGCGGGACGGCCCTGGTGGTGTCGCTGCTGCTGGGCCTGGCCGTCGGCGCCCTGCAGGCCGCCCGGCACCATTCCCGCACCGACGCGCTGCTGGGCGCCGCCACCCTGGTGCTGTATTCCGTGCCCGTCTTCTGGCTGGGACTGATCCTGGTCCTGGTCTTCGGCGAGAAGCTGCACTGGCTGCCCGTGAGCGGGATGACGAGCGCGGGCCTCGGGGAGGGGCTCTCCCCGCTGGGCCGCGCGCTCGACGTCGCCCGCCACCTCATCCTTCCCGCGGCGAGCCTCGCGCTGGTGCAGGCGGCGGCGTTCGCGCGCTTCCAGCGCAGCGCGCTGGTCGAGAGCCTGGGCGCGGAGTACATCCGCGCGGCGCGGGCCAAGGGACTCGCCGAGCGGACCGTGCTGCTCAAGCACGCGCTGCGCGGCGCCCTCGCGCCCACCATCACCCTGGCCGGCCTCTCCGTGCCGTACTTCCTCGCGGGCTCGGTCCTGGTCGAGAGCATCTTCGGCTGGCCCGGCCTCGGCCGCGTGGCCTACGACGCCATCTTCGCCCGCGACTACAACGTCATCACGGCGACCGCCCTGGTCTCCGGCGTGCTGGTGGCGGCCGGGAACCTGCTCGCCGACGTGGCGGTGGCCATCGCCGATCCGCGCGTCCGGCTCGACCGATGAACCCCTGGCGCTCCGCCGCGCGCCGCTTCCGGCGCAACCGCCCCGCGGTGCTCGGGGCCGCGCTGGTCGCGGCGCTCGCGCTCGCGGCCCTGTGCGCCCCGCTCGTGACGCCGGATCCGCTGGCGCAGCCCGACCCGGTACGGCTGCAGGATCGGCCGCCCTCCGCCGCCCACCTCCTGGGCACCGATCCCTACAGCCGCGACGTGCTGAGCCGCACGCTGCACGGGGCCCGGGTCTCGCTGCTGGTGGGGGTCGGCGCCGCCCTGCTCGCCGTCACGCTGGGCGCCGCCGTCGGTCTCACGGCCGGGCTCGCCGGCCGGCGCACCGACGAGCTGCTGATGCGCGGCGTGGACGTCGCCCTCGCGCTGCCGCGCATCGTCCTGCTGCTCGCCGTGTTCGCGGTGTGGGACGAGGCGCCGGCCGCCGCGGTGGTGGTCCTGATCGCGGCGACCGGATGGTTCCAGGCCAGCCGGATCGTGCGCGCGGCGGTCCTGAGCCTGCGCGAAGCGGACTTCGTGTCCGCCGCGCGGGCGCTGGGCGCCACGCACGCCGGCGATCGTGCGCCGCCACCTCTTGCCACACGTGGCGGCACCCGTCATCGTCAGCGCATCGCTGGACGTCGGCAACATCATCCTGCTCGAGGCGGGGCTGTCCTACCTCGGCCTCGGCGTCCGGCCGCCCACGCCCACCTGGGGCAACATGATCATGGACGGCAAGGACGTCCTCTTCAGCGCCCCGTGGGTCGCGCTCGCTCCGGGTTGCGCCCTCGTGCTCACGGTGGTCGCGTTCAACCTCGCGGGCGACGGGTTGCGCGACGCCTTCGACCCCAGGATCGCGGCATGAGCGGGCCGGCGCCCGCGCGCGCGCCGCTGCTCGAGGTGCACGACCTCACCGTGAGCTTCACCGGCTACGACGGGGTCGCGCGCGCCGTGGACGGCGTGGATCTCGCCGTCGGCGACGGCGAGACGGTCGGGCTGGTGGGCGAGTCGGGGTGCGGCAAGTCCGTCACCGCGCTCGCCATCCTCCGGCTGATCGAGCCGCCGGGCCACATCGCGCACGGCAGCAGCGTGCGCCTCGAGGGCCGCGACCTGCTCGCGCTCGGTGCCAAGGAGATCCGCGCGGTGCGCGGCAACCACGTGGCCCTGGTCTTCCAGGAGCCGCTCAGCGCCCTCAATCCCGTGCTCAAGATCGGCGACCAGATCGCCGAGGCGATCCGCGCCCACGAGGCGGTGAGCCGCAGCACCGCGCGGTGGCGCGCGGTGGAGATGCTCGCCGCCGTGGGGATCGCCGACGCCGAGCGCCGCGCCTCGTCGTACCCGCACCAGCTGTCGGGCGGGATGCGGCAGCGCGTCCTGCTCGCGATGGCGCTCGCCTGCCGCCCCAAGCTCCTGCTGGCCGACGAGCCGACCACCGCCCTCGACGTCACGATCCAGGCCGAGATCCTCGAGCTGCTCGACGGCCTGCAGCAGAAGCTCGGGATGGCGGTCCTGCTGATCACGCACAACCTCGGCATCGTCGCGGAGCGCACCCGGCGGGTGTACGTCATGTACGCGGGGCAGATCGTCGAGGAGACCACGACCGAGCGATTGTTCGCGCGGGCGGCGCACCCCTACACCGAGGGGCTGCTGGCCGCCGTCCCGCGGCTCGACGAGCGGCGGGAGCGGCTGCGCGCCATTCCCGGCCAGGTGCCCCCTGCCTACGCGTGGCCCGCGGGTTGCCGGTTTCATCCGCGCTGTCCCCACGCCTGGGAGAAGTGCGCCGGCGAGATGCCGCCGCTGCTCGAGGTGGCGCCGGGGCATAAGGCGAGGTGCTGGCTGGTGAAGGAGCCAGAAAGGCGTAAGAAGCCGGATCAACGTGAGGGGTGAGGCGTCACGTCTCACTTCTTACTCACGAGGAGACTCGTCTGAGCGACCATCCCCTGCTTGAAGTCCGCGACCTCGTGACGCATTTCGTGCGGCGCGTCGGCCTGTTCGGCACGGGACGCGAGGTGGTGCAGGCCGTCAACGGCGTGTCGCTCGACGTCGGGGCGCGCGAGACGCTCGGCCTGGTGGGCGAGTCCGGGTGCGGCAAGACCACCCTGGGCCGGACGATCCTGCGGCTGGTCGAGCGCACCTCGGGCGAGGTGAGGTTCGACGGCCAGGACGTGTTCGCGCTCGAGCCCGCGGCGCTGCGGCGGATGCGCCGGCGGATGCAGATCGTCTTCCAGGACCCGGACGGGTCGCTCAATCCCCGCCTCTCCATCGGCCGCGCGGTGCGCGAAGGCATCGAGGTGCACCACCTCGCCCAGGGCGACGAGGCCGAGCGCCGGGTCGAGGCGCTGCTGGCCGAGGTGGGACTGCCCGCCGGATCGGCCGCGCGCTACCCCCACGAATTCTCCGGAGGCCAGCGGCAGCGCGCGGGCATCGCCCGCGCCCTCGCCGTCGAGCCGGAGTTCCTGGTGTGCGACGAGCCGGTGTCGGCGCTCGACGTGAGCGTGCAGGCCCAGGTCCTGAACCTGCTCGTGGACCTGCAGGCGAAGCGCGGGCTCTCCTACCTCTTCATCTCGCACGACCTCGCCGTGATCCGCCACGTCGCGCCGCGCGTCGCGGTCATGTACCTGGGACGGATCGTCGAGCAGGGACCGTCGGACGGCATCTACCAGCGGCCGCTCCACCCCTACACGCAGGCGCTGCTCACCGCGGTGCCGGTGCCCGACCCGAAGACCCGGCGCGCCCGCGTCGTGCTGGCCGGCGACCCGCCTTCACCCGTGCATCCGCCGACCGGCTGTCCCTTCCATCCGCGCTGCCAGCATCCGGCAAAGAACGAGACGTGCCGCACGGCGCGCCCCGAGCTGCGGGAGCTGGCGCCGGGCCACAGCGTCGCGTGCCACCTGGCCGACCGCTGAAGGCCGGCCGATGAACGCGGTGATCCTGGTCCTGCTGCTCCTGGCGGTGGCGCTGCTGGTCGTGCTGGTGACGCGCCGCCCGCCGGCGCCGGGCAACGAGGCGGCCCTGCTCCAGCAGCAGCTGATCGAGGTGCGCCGCCGCCTGGAGGTGCTCGCTACCGCACAGGGCGGCGCCGTCGGCGACGTGCGCGAGCGGCTCGGCCGCCTCGCCGAGGCCACCCAGAGGCTCGAGGCCGTTGGCCAGTCCGTGGTGAAGGTGCAGGAGCTGCTCCAGGTCCCGAGGCTCCGCGGCACGCTCGGCGAGGTGTGGCTGGAGGAGCTGCTGCGGCAGATCCTCCCCGAGGGCATCTACGCCACGCAGCACGCCTTCCGCTCCGGCGAGAAGGTGGACGCCGTCGTGCGCGTGGGCGACCGCCTGGTGCCGGTGGACGCCAAGTTCCCGCTCGAGGCCTTCCAGCGGATGCTCGCCGCCGACGCGGCCGGACGTCGAGCGGGAACGGCGCGCGTTCCGCAAGTCGCTGCGCGACCGCGTCGACGAGATCGCCGACAAGTACATCAAGCCCGACGAGGGCACGTTCGAGTTCGCGCTGATGTACGTGCCGGCGGAGAGCGTGTACTACGAGGCCGTGGTCCGGGGCGAGCAGCTCGAGGATGGGGAGAGCGTGGTCGGCTACGCCCTGCGTCGCAAGGTCATCCCCGTTTCGCCGAACACGTTCTACGCCTACCTCGCGGCCATCCTCCACGGCCTCAAGGGCCTCGAGGTGGAGAAGGAGGCGCGGGCCATCCTGGAGTCGCTCGGGGGGCTGCAGCAGCAGTTCGCCAGATACGACGACGCGTTCCGCCTGGTCGGGAAGCACCTGGACCACGCCGTCCGCCAGTACGCCGAGGCCGAACGGCAGTTCGGCCTGATCGAGGAGCGGTTCGAGAAGATCACGGGGGTGAAGGCGGGTGGTGGGTTGCAGGTGGTGGGTGACGGCGCGCCCCAGAGCGAAGCCTCGACCACCGGTGCCGACGCGCCTGCCGAGTAGCACCACAACCCACAACCTACAACCCACCAACCGCTCCGACCGCCCACCCGATACAGCCGGCCGGCAACCCTGCTAGCTTTCAGGACGATCGCTGAATCACGGACCATCGACGCGCGGCTCGCCCATGGCGACGCGCGAGGGAGCACACATGGCGGACAAGAAGATCGTGGCGGTGGTGGGCGCGCGTGGCGCGCAGGGCGGCGGCCTCGTCCGCGCCATCGGGGCGGACAAGGACGGACCGTTCAAGGCGCGGGCGCTCACGAGGGACATCCGCTCCGAGAAGGTGAAGGAGCTGCGAGCCACGGGCGCGGAGGTGGTCGCGGCCGACGTGGACGACGAAGAGAGCCTCAAGCGGGCGTTCACGGGGGCCGACGCGGCGTTCTGCGTGACCTTCTACTGGGCGCACATGTCGCCGGAGAAGGAGATCGCCGAGGCGGCCGCGATGGCGCGGGCGGCGAAGAGCGCCGGCGTGCGGCACGTCGTCTGGTCCACGCTCGAGGACACGCGGAAGTTCATCCCCCTCGGCGACAACCGGATGCCGACGCTGATGGGCAAGTACAAGGTCCCGCACTTCGACGCCAAGGGGGAATCCGACCACCTGTTCACGGACCTCGGCGTGCCGACGACGAGCATGCTCACCGTCGCCTACTGGGACAACTTCATCCACTTCGGCTGGGGACCCAAGAAGGGCCCCGACGGCAAGCTGGCCATCGCGTTCCCGATGGGCGACAAGAAGCTGGCGGGCATCGCCGCCGAAGACATCGGCAAGTGCGCGTACGGCATCCTGAAGCGCGGCCCCGAGTACATCGGCAAGCGGGTCGGCATCGCGGGCGAGCACTTGACCGGCGCCCAGATGGCGGCAGCCCTGACCAAGGCCCTCGGCCACGAGGTGGCCTACCACGCCATCGAGCCGGCGGTGTACCGCAGCTTCGGTTTCCCGGGCGCCGACGACCTCGCCAACATGTTCCAGTTCGACCGCGACTTCTCGGACGAGCTGTGCCGGGCGCACAGCGTCGAGACGTCGCGCACGCTTGAATCCGCAGTTGCTGAGCTTCGACGCGTGGCTGGCGATCAACGCCAAGCACATTCCGCTGGGCTGAGCAGCGGTTAGTAGGTTGTGGGTTGTAGGTTGTGGCAATGTGGGTGGCGGGGTGGTTGGGTCTACAACCCACCACCCACCACCCACAACCCGCCTAGACGTACCTCGCGACTGCCATACACACCACCGCGATGCCCAGCAGCCGCGCCGTCCATCGGCCGCCGGAGCGCAGCCTGCCCCGGAGGGCCTGCACCTGCGCGGTCTGTTCGGCGGTCGGCCCGCCCGTCTGACCATCGATCGCCCGGGCGAGCGCCCCCATCCGCATCGCGTTGCGCCCCTGCACGCCCAGACCGATCACCGCCGCCACCAGCCCCGCGAGGCCGCCGATGCTGAAGGCCACGCCGGTGCCGCTGCCCATCCACGCGGGTTGGAAGCCGCCCGAGTCGATCGCGAGGAGCCAGACGCCCGCCACGATCGTCAGGATGCCCGCCACGCTCATGGCGACGGGATACCGGCTCGAGGCCAGGCGCTGCATGAAGCGCCCGCCCTCGGCTCCCAGCGCCGCCGTGGTCGGCTCCACGTAGCCGGCGAAGATGAACGTCCCGCCCGCCCAGAACACCCCGCCGCCGATGTGCAGTACGCGCAACACGATCATCAGCCAGGTCATGGCCGCCTTCCTCCGGGTAGAACGTCGGATATGGTGAGGGAGCGACGAACACTGTAATCGGATGGCGTCCGTGCGTCCAGATGGCTGGAAGGAGTTAGTGGGTTGTGGGTTGTGGGTGGTAGGACGACACGCGGGAACTGGCTTGAGGGTGGCGAGCTGGTCCTACAACCCACCACCTACAACCCACAACCTGCCAGCTACCAACCTTCTCTCACCTTACCAACCCCGGATACAGCCGCGACGCGATCACGAGCAGCACCACGAACACGGCCGCCGGGAAGGCGAGGTCGAGCCATCCGCCGAGCACGCTGTGGCCTCCCTGCACCATCAGGCCGCGCAGCGCGTCCACCACGTAGGTCAGCGGATTGACGCGCGCGACCACCTGGAGCCACCGCGGCATGATCGCGATCGGGTAGATGGCGTTGCTCGCGAAGAACAGCGGCATCGTCAGCACCTGGCCGATGCCCATGAACCGCTCGCGCGTCTTGACGAGGCACGCCACGATCAGCGAGAAGGTCGCGAACAGCGCGGAGCCCAGCATGACGATCGCCACCACGCCGAGCAGCTGCAGCGGCCCGAACTGCAGGTGGATCCCCATGACCACGGCGAGCAGGTAGATGATCACCGCCTGCGTCAGCCCGCGCAGGCCCGCCGAGATCGCCTTGCCCATCACCAGCGCGCCCGCGATACGCCGGGCTCACCAGCAGCTTGTGGATGATGCCGAGGTCGCGCTCCCAGATGACGGCGATGCCGAAGAAGATCGCGCTGAACAGCACGCTCTGCGCGAGCACGCCGGGCGCCATGAACTCGAGGTAGGTGAGGTCGCCGGTGGGGATGGCGCGGATGTGACTGAACGTCTCGCCGAAGATGATCAGCCACAGCGCGGGCTGCACCGCGCGCGTGAACAGCTCGGTCGGGTCGCGGCGGAGCTTGCGGATCTCGCCGTCGGCGATTGCCAGGCTCTGGCGGACGAACGCGCCGACGGCGCTGCCGTCAGCCGAGGCGGCGAGCGGTTCGGCGGGCGCGACTGACGTCACGGTAGCTGCCTCCGGCCTCGATGGTTCCCCCCGCGACCTGCGCGAACACGTCGTCCAGCGTGGCGTCCGGCCCGATCCTGGCCTTGAGCTCGGCCGGCGTGCCGCGGGCCGCCAGGCTGCCCTGGTGCATCATCGCCAGCTCGTCGCACAGGACGTCGGCCTCTTCCATGTCGTGGGTGGTGATGAGCACGGTCGTGCCCCACTGCGCGCGCAGGTCCTGGAGGCGCTCCCACACCGTGCGGCGCGCCAGCGGGTCGAGCCCGATCGTGGGCTCGTCGAGGAACAGCACCGCGGGACGGTGCAGCATCGCCTGGGCCAGCTCCAGGCGGCGGATCATCCCGCCGGAGTACGTGCGCACCAGCTGGTCGGCCGCGGACGAGAGTCCCATGAACTCGAGCGCCGCGGCGATCCGCTCGCGGCGCTCGGCGCGCGGGAGCCGGTACAGCCGGGCCGAGAGCACGAGGTTCTCGGTGGCCGTGAGGCCGCCGTCGGCGGAGACGAGCTGCGGCACGTAGCCGATGCGGCGCCGCACCTCGCGCGGGCTGGCCGTGATCTCGAAGCCCGCCACCAGCGCCGATCCCGACGAGGGCGGGAGCAGCGTGGTCAGCATCTTGATGGTCGTGGTCTTGCCCGCCCCGTTGGGGCCGAGCAGGCCGAAGATCAGTCCCCGGGGCACCTCGAGGTCGAGGGCGTTCACCGCCACCAGCTCGTCGTAGCGGCGGGTGAGGGCGGTCGTGGCAATCACCGGTTCGGTCGTCATGGTCGCTCGTCATCAAGTACGGATGGGCGCGTGGGGTCGTTGGCGGCCGCCGATCCGCCGTCCGCACGCATTGACCCGGCCGAGTCGCCAACGGTATGGTCCATGACCGCCCTACGACCGGAGTCACCCGACATGTTCCGTTGCCTCTCCTTCGCCGCCCACGGACGCGCGGTTGCCGCGCTGGGCACGCTCGCGCTCCTCTGGCTCGCCCCGGCCCGCGCCGCGGCGCAAGGCGCCACCACGCCGCTGCCCGCCGACACGGCGCCGCTCAAGGTCCTCGACCCGAGCTTCATGGACCGCACGGCCAACGCCTGCGCCGACTTCATGCAGTACGCCAACGGCGCGTGGCTGGCGCACGACACCATTCCGGCGGCCTACTCCTCGTCCGGCGTCACCCGGGACATGAGCGACCACAACGAGCTGGTCGTGCGCTCCGTGCTCGACGACGCCATGGCGCGGCGCGACTCCGAGGCGCCGGGCAGCACGCCCCGCAAGCTCGGCACCTTCTACGCGTCGTGCATGGACTCGACCGCCATCGAGAAGGCGGGCCTCGCGCCGCTTCGCCCCTGGCTCCGGGACATCGACGGCATCACGTCCCGGCCACGCCTCCTCGCCGCCATCGCTTCGCTCCAGGTCCGGGGCATCGACCTGCTCTTCCACTACAGCGCCGACGTGGACCCGCACGACGCGGCGCACTACATGGCCTGGCTCTCCCAGGGCGGCCTCGGCCTGCCCGACCGTGACTACTACACCGACAGCGGCCCGTCGGCCGACTCGACGCGCACCGCCTACGTCGAGCACGTGACCCGCGTGTTCCGGCTGGCCGGCGAGCAGGCCGCCCAGGCCACCCGCGACGCGCACCAGGTGATGCGCCTCGAGACCGAGCTGGCCAAGGCGTCGCTCACCCGGCTCCAGCAGCGGGATCCGGCCGCGACCGACAGCGCACGGACGGCCGCCCAGCTCGCGGCCCTCGCGCCGGCCATCGCGTGGCCGCGCTACTTCAGGAGCGTCGGCGTCACCGTCCCGGTCGCCCGCGTCAACGTCGCCGAGCCGGGCTTCATCCGGCGCGTCAACGTCCTGCTCCGCACGGCGCCGCTGGCGCAGTGGAGAGCCTACCTGCGCTACCACGCCGTGGCGGAATCGTCGCCGTGGCTCAGCACGCCGTTCGTTCACGAGCAGTTCGTGTTCAGCTCCCGCTTCACCGGCGCCAAGCAGCTGTTGCCGCGGTGGAAGCGCTGCCTGCGCGAGACCGACGGCGACCTCGGCGAGGCGCTCGGCCAGGCCTACGTGGCCAAGACCTTCCCACCCGAGGCGAAGGCGCGCGCCAAGGCCGTCATCGACGACATCCGCGCCGCGTTCGCCGAGCGGCTCCGGCACCTCACCTGGATGTCGGATTCGACGCGCACCCAGGCTTTGAACAAGCTGGCGAAGATGCGGGAGAAGGTGGGCTACCCCGACCGCTGGCGCGACTACACCAAGCTGGTGACGGAGCCCGGGCCGTTCATTCTGAACGTGGCGCGGGCCAACGCCTTCGAGTGGCAGCGCGAGGCGAACCGGCCCGGCGCCCCCGTGGACACCACGGAGTGGGGCATCACCGTGCCCACGGTGAACGCGTACTACGATCCCTCGCGCAACGAGATGGTGTTCCCGGCGGGCGCCCTGGAGCCGCAGACCTTCGACGCCTCGGCCGACGACGGCGCCAACTACGGGTCGCTGGGCGGGAGCTGGGCCGGCCACGAGCTGACGCACGGCTTCGACGACGAGGGCCGGCACTACGACGCCGCCGGCAACCTGAGCGACTGGTGGGCCGCCTCCGACTCGGCGCACTTCACCGAGCAGGCGAACCTGGTCGCACGGCAGTTCGACGGGTACGTCCAGGTGGACACCTTCCACGTCAACGGCAAGCTCACCCTGGGCGAGAACATCGCGGACTACGGCGGGCTGCTGACGGGCTACGACGCGCTCGAGCAGGCGCTGCAGCGCGACGGCCGCCCCGGATTGATCGACGGCTTCACGCCCGAGCAGCGCTTCTTCATCGCCTACGCGCAGAGCTGGCGCGTGCACAACCGCCCGGAGCGGCTCCGCACGCGGGTGACCGTGGATCCGCACGCGCCGGAGAACTGGCGGGTCGACGGCCCGCTGTCGAACATCGCCGCGTTCGCCCAGGCGTTCGGCTGCAAGCCGGGCGACGCGATGGTGCGCGCGGCGGACAGCGTCCCGCACATCTGGTAGGATCGGCGGCGGCCCCCGCCGCTCACGCAACGGCAACGGCCCCCGGGCGCCTCAAGCGCCTCGGGGGCCGTTGGTCGCCCGGACGTGCCGGACGCTTCCGCTCAGTGCCTCACGCCGGCTGGATGACGCCGTCGACGGGGCAGACTTCGATGCACTTCGGGCTCGGATACTCGCCCTCGCACTCCTTGCACTTGGAGGCGTCGATCACGTACACCGGATCTCCCTGCGCGATCGCTTCGTTGGGGCACTCCGGCTCGCATGCGCCGCAGTTGATGCAGTCAGCCGAGATCTTCTTCGCCATGAGAAGGCTCCTCTGTCACCGTAGGTCTCAAAGGGCGGGCCCTGCGCAGCCCGTCACGGGCCGAGGACCTTGTCTACCGAATGGGGAGTACCGCAAAAAGGATGCGAGAAGCCGGCATACGGGTCGTCTCGTTCGTGACCAAGGGGCGATGGAAGTGAGTCTCAATCGCTCGAGGCGGTGGGTCCCGACCGATATGAGGCCCGCCTAACGCTGCCCTAACGGCATGGGGGTAGTATGTCTGGCGGGTTCGGATGGCGCGCGGCGCGGGCTGCCGCCCGATCCGGGGAAGGAAGCGGCTGCATGAAACACGTCTCCATGGTACTCGCGGTGAGTCTCCTACTCGTTGCCGGCGGATGCGAGGATGTCGAGCAAGCATCGACCTCGACGACACCGCCGGCGCCGAAGGCCGTGACGCTCACGCTCGACACCTTGACCGGCAGCGGCCTCGACGTCGGGGGCATGTGGACGGGCGTGACGATGCTCGCGGCGCCGGACCACAGCGTCCACGTCGTGGCCCTGGACCAGTACAACGGCGTCCTGCACTACGCCGGCTGCGCGAACGCCTGTGACGACCCCGCTCACTGGTTCAAGGGCATCGGCGACGCCGGGGAGCCCTCGGCCTTCGCGAGCGCCAGCAGCGCCCTGACGCCGGCCGGGGTTCAGGCGGTGTTCGCCGTCTGGGTCGGCAACTCGAGCGGGATCCGGTACGCCCACTGCCCCGGCGCCTGCAACTTCACGCTGAACTGGGTCGCCACGAACCTCTTCGTCGGACAGGGTAGCATCGGCGGGCGCGCTGAAATACACAGCACGCCGCTCGCGAGCGATCCGGGGGGCGGTCTGCACCTCCTGTTCCTCGACGATCAGGACGGCGCCCTGTACTACGCGACGTGCGCCTCGGCGTGCGACAATCAAGCCAACTGGCAGCAGGTACGGATCGACTCGACGTACGCCCGGTTCCCGCTCCCGAGCGCGCGCTTGATCACGGTCGCGCCCGGCGGCGGTGTGCATACGATCTACGCCAAGGACTCGGTCCTGGTGCACACCAGCTGCGCGGCTGCCTGCACCAGTGCCGGGAACTGGCGCTCCGAGGTCCTGCCGGGAACCGCCGTCAGCGGCTGGGTCGAGGGTCTGTCGGTGGCGTTCGCGCCGGATGGCCGGCTGCACCTCGCCTATGTGGACGACGGCGGGCACCCCACCTACGCCACGTGCGCCGCGCCCTGCACGTCACCCGGCGGATGGTCGGCGGTGACGCTGCCCGTCTCAGCCGGGGACGTTTCGATTGCGACCGGGCCGCAGGGGAGGCTGTACCTGGCCTCCGCCGGCGCCACCGTGGCCCTTTCACGTTGCGATGGCGGTTGCACGAGCGCTGGGAGTTGGCAGACCACGACGGCGGACTCCATGCCGGATGCCGCGGTCGCGTTCGGCTACGGGCACGTCTCCGTCGCCGTGGACTCGGCCGGCCACGCGTTGATCGCGTCGAGCTACCAGGCTTGGCCGCAGGTCTTGAGGTACAGCCGGATGCTGCAGTAGCGCGCCCGGGCGCCGGTCGGCCGCCGACGGCGGACGCTCCGAGGCCCGCGGCCGCGCCAGCCTGCGTGCAGCCGCCGCCCACGCTTGCGGCGGCGGCGCCGCTCAGGTGATGTTAGTCCCACTTCCGTGACCAACCCGACCTCGCCAGGCGCCTGTCTCCAAGTGCGGTGCGGCCCTCCTTCCGGGGGCCGCGTTCTGCATGAAGTGCGGCGCGGCGACCGGCGTCGAGCCCAAGGCCGACACCAGCACCCTCGAGCAGTTGCAGAACTCGTTGGGGGATCGCTACCGCATCGAGCGCCAGCTGGGCGCCGGCGGCATGGCCACCGTCTTCCTCGCGCACGACCTCCGGCACGAGCGCGACGTCGCCATCAAGGTGCTGCACCCCGAGCTGGCGGCCTCGATGGGCGCCGAGCGGTTCGAGCGAGAGATCAAGCTCGCCGCCAAGCTCCACCATCCGCACATCCTCGGCCTGTTCGATTCCGGCGAGGCGGACGGCCTCTTCTACTACGTGATGCCGTTCGTCCCGGGCGAGTCGCTGCGCGACCGCATCACGCGCGAGTCCATGCTGCCGGTGGACGACGCGCTGCAGATCACCTACGAGGTGGCGGACGCGCTCGGCGCGGCCCACGCCCTCGGCATCGTCCACCGCGACATCAAGCCGGAGAACATCCTGCTCGCGGGCGGCCACGCCCTGGTGGCCGACTTCGGCGTCGCGCGCGCCGCCTCCGAGGCCGGCGAGAAGCTCACGCAGACCGGCATGGCGGTCGGCACGCCGACCTACATGAGCCCCGAGCAGGCGATGGGCGACCCCGTCGGGCCGACCTCCGACCTGTACGCGCTCGGCTGCGTGGCGTTCGAGATGCTGACGGGCCAGCCGCCGTTCACCGGCGCCAACGCGCGCGCGATCATGGCGCGCCACACGATGGAGGCGGTGCCCAGCCTCAGGCTGGTGCGGGACGCCGTGCCCGAGGAGGTCGAGGAGGCGATCCTCGCGGTCCTCGCCAAGGTGCCGGCCGACCGGCCGCAGAGCGCCAAGGAGTTCCTCGACCTCCTGTCCGCGCCGAGCGGGACCGGCGTCACGCGCCGGCTCGGGAGCCGCATCACGACGGCCCGACGCGTGTCGGGCGGGAAGCGCCGGCCGGTCTGGTGGCGGCGGCCCGCGGCGTGGGCGGCGGCCGCGATCCTGGTGCTGGCCGCCGTAGGCGGCGCGCTGCTGCTGCGCCACCGCGGTCCGGGCGCCGGCGCGGCCGGCGGTCTCGACCCGCACCACATCGCGGTCCTCTACTTCGGCGACGAGACGGGCGGGAAGCTGCGCGACGTGGCGGACGGTCTCACCGAGGGACTGATCCGCGCCCTCCGCGAGGTCCCGACGCTCTCGGTGGTCTCGGCCGGCGGCGTCGAGCCCTTCCGCGGGTCGAAGCTCTCACGCGACAGCATCGCGCGGGCGCTGGCCGTGGGCACGCTGGTGCTGGGCGACCTGGAGCAGAGCGACGACCGCCTGAGGGTGACGCTCCGCCTGGTGGACGGCGCGAGCGGCGCCGACTTCGACCGCACGAGCTTCGAACAGCCGGCGACGAGCGTCGTCGACCATCGGCGACACGCTCGCCGCGCAGGCGGCGCAGCTGATCCGCCGGCGCCTGGGCGAGGAAATCGCGATGCGCCAGGTCCGCAGCGAGGCCAGCAACCCGGCCGCGTGGTCGCTCTACCAGCAGGCGGTGCGGCTCAAGAAGGACGGCGCCGCCGCGGACGACTCGACGGTGCTCGCGCGCGACTTCGCGGCGGCGGACTCGCTGCTGGGGCAGGCGCAGCGGCTCGACCCCAAGTGGACGGACCCGCCGGTGCTGCGCGGCCAGCTCGCCTACCTGAGGTCGCGGCGGTACCTCGGCGATCCTCAGGCGGCTGACCGCTGGATCCAGCTCGGCCTCGGGCACGCCGACGCTGCGCTCGCGCTCGACCGCGACGATCCGGACGCGCTCGAGCTCAGGGGCAACCTGCGCTACTGGCGCTGGCTCCTCAACCTCGAGGGCAATCCCGACCGGGCGCACCAGCTGCTGCTGTCGGCCAAGACGGACCTCGAAACCGCCGTCAAGCTGAATCCCGGCCAGGCGGGTGCCTACGCGACGCTGTCGCATCTCTACTACCAGACCGGCAGCCTGACGGACGTCTACCTCGCGGCGCGCAACGCGATGACGGAGGACGCCTACCTCGACAACGCGGCGGTCATCCTGAACCGGCTGTTCCTCTCCTCGTTCGACCTCGGGCAGTTTCCCGACGCCGAGAACTGGTGCGCGGAAGGCCGGCGCCGGTTCCCGGACGACTATCGCTTCGCGGAGTGCCGTTTGTGGATGATGACCACGCGCCAGGACTCGGCGAATCCGCGCCTCGCCTGGCAGCTGCTCGACTCGGTCCTCGCCCGGACGTCGCCCGACCAGCGGGCGTACCAGCGGCTGTACGACGAGGCCATCGTGGCCTGGGTCCTGGCGCGGGCCGGGGCCGCGGACAGCGCGCGACACCTGTTGCGGCGCACGGTCTCGGACGCCTCGATTGATCCGACGCACGACATCGCCTACACCAAGTCCATGGCCTACGCGTCCCTTGGCGACAAGAGCGCCGCCGTGGACGAACTGAATCTGTACCTGGCTGCTAACCCGAGCAAGCGTGCGGGGTTAGCCCAGGACCCAGGGTGGCAGCTGGCCTCCCTGGCGAACGATCCGGCCTTCCAGCAGGCGGTCCGGGCGGCCCGCTAGCCGCTCTGGCGAGCGGCTTGGCTCGCCGCTTGCTGCAATTTCGACCGATCCAATAGGATTTCCCCCTACACTGCCAACGGACGGCGGCCCGACTTCGCGTGCCGCCGCACGTGGATGGAGCATCCGAATGCGTCGGTTCCTGATGGGCGCCACGGTGTTCGCGACGGTCGCACTCTCCGGCTGCGGCGAGCGATCCCCCTCCAGCGTTGCGCCGCGGATCGGCGCCCGGCTCGCCGACGTCGGGCCCGGGTGCCTCGATTCGGCCGGCGTCATCTCGGACATCCACTCGCTCTTTCCAGCAGCCCACAAGACCTCGGCCTACGCGCAGTTCGACAGCATCCTCGTCCTGCTCGGGCCGGTGCCTCCCGGCCCCGACACGGCGGCGGCGCGCGACGTGACGATCCGCTTGATCGGCACGACGCTGGGGTTGTACAACGCGGGCGCGCTCACCGGCGGGACCTCGAGCCAGACGCAAACGCAGGTCGTCGCGCTCATCAACGGACTGCTCTGCATCGTCGGCCTGCCGCAGACGTTCTCGCTGAGCAACCTCGGCAGCGACGGCGCGGCCACGGTCCTCGGCCCCAACTCGCCGAGCACGACGCTCGTGACCGGCACCAAGTTCGCCGGGATCCACGTGGACTCCGGCTCGACGACGCAGACCGTGCTCGTCACGATCACGCGACTGCCGGACACGCCGGGACCGCTGCTCACGCAGCTCGACCAGTATCCGCTCTACTATGAATTCCACGTGACGCCCGAGGGCACGCCCTTCACGCTGCCCGCCGTGATCGGCGCCTGCCTGGCCAACAGCGCCACGCCGCCCGATCCGACCCGGCTCAGGATCGCGCACAACGTGTCGCCGTTCACGCCCGGGAGCATCCAGATCCTGCCGCTGGTGCCGGCGCCGTTCCTCGACTGCACCAACGCGGACGTCATGGGCCTCAGCTCCTCGAACCCGTTGGCCAACCTGGCGCTCCGCGGATGGCGCGCCGTGCGGCACGGGTTGCGGTCGGTGCTCGAGCCGGAGGCCCTGCTGGCGACCAGCAGCGGCGTCGGGGGCACGGCCAAGAACTTCAGCCCGTTCGGCCTCGTGGATACGCTCGCCGTGATGACGCCGAACTCGCCCACCAGCCAGACGGGCACGGCGGGCGCGCCGGTGTCGGCTCCCCCGTCGGTGGTCGTGAAGACG
The DNA here is from genome assembly GCA_963718005.1 of uncultured Gemmatimonadales bacterium. Taxonomy (GTDB): domain Bacteria; phylum Gemmatimonadota; class Gemmatimonadetes; order Gemmatimonadales; family JACORV01; genus Fen-1245. Next base: position 87,659 of record CAVQXV010000003.1, on the reverse strand, counting down.
CCCCAGGGCACGGCGATCACGGGCCTGCCGGTCACCTTCGCCGTCGCGGCGGGCGGTGGCTCGGTAACCGGCGCCGCGACGGCGACGGACGCCTCCGGCGTCGCGACCGTGGGCGGCTGGACACTCGGACCCGCCGCGGGTCTCAACACCGTGAACGCGACCGCCGCCCCGCCGCAGGTGGGTTCGGGCGTGGCGACGGCAGCCCGCTGACGTTCAGCGCGACGATCCGCCACGATGCCCCTCTGCATCGCTCGACACGACACGTCGTACTACAGCGACGACTGAGCCTTGCGCTGACAGCTCTCCGCCGCGTCGCTACCCGGCGTCGTGCCCATCGTCACGCTCGTGAACTGCCCGCCGAGCGACGGCGCCGGCGACGAGTTGAGCCGCGCGTTCTACCTGCCGAGCTACCCGGGCAGCAGCCTGGCGCAGGTCAACCTCTACTTGTCGGCAACGGACACGACTCCGATGACCCGCGGCCGTACACCATCCAGCTGATCGCGCAGTCGGGCGGGTACAACGGCCCGGTGATCGGGACCAGCACCGTGACGGTCACGCTGCGTGGCGACGCCGACGAGAACAAGCTCACCCAGTTCGTGTTCGCCGGGACGCCGCTGGTCACGCGCAACAGCACGGTGGCGTTCCAGTTCCACGTGCTGAGCAATCCGAACAATGCGAAGCTGCGGTTCAACGTCGGGACCGGCGGTCCCCACTCGACGTGCCCGGTCGTCGAGACCAACGACGCCGGCGGCACGTTGAGCACGTTCCGCCGTCAGGGCTGCGGCATTCACGATTCTCGCGCTGGTCATGACCGTGACGGTCGAAGCGCCACGGCACGCGTGACATCCCGCGATCTGCGATACGTTGGCACTTTCCAGTGAACTCCGCAGGTCGCGCACGTTGAGCGCCTGCCGCCGTCAGAGCTCGGCGTCACGATCCTCGGCGGGAGCTGAGCGGGCGGCGCCGCGGCGCCGTTACCCCACGATCTGTGGCAGGATCTCCCCGGCCTGGCCGACCAGCCTCACGTCGGCCAGGCCGTCGTATATCGGTAGGCCCCGGATCCACGACCACGACCCGGGCCCCGGCGGCCTTGGCGGTGTGCACCACGCCCGCGGCCGGATAGACCGCGCCGGTCGTGCCCACGACCAGGCAGGCTTCGGCATCGGCCGCGGCGCCGAACGCCGCCTCGACCGCCTGGAGCGCCAGCGTCTCACCGAACCAGACCACGTCGGGCCTGAGCAGGCCCCCGCACTCCGGGCAGTGCGGCAGGGAGGCGAGACTCGTGGCATCCACCGGGCCTCGCGGCGACGCGCGATACCGGCAGCGCGTGCACTGGTCGTGGAACAGCGACCCGTGCAGCCGCACGGGCTCGGCGCGCGCGGCGGCCGCCGCGTCGCCCGCCACCTCCAGCGCGGCCCGCTCGTGGAGGTCGTCCACGTTCTGCGAGACCAGCGTCACGCCCGTGCGGGCGAGCATCCAGCGCGCGAGGGCCAGGTGCGCCGGATTGGGCCGGCAGCGCGCCACCGTCTCCCGGCGCCACGCGTACCACTCCCACACCAGCCGCGGGTCGCGGCCGAAGCCGATGGGGGTCGCCAGGTCCTCCGGCTTGAAGGTCTTCCACAGGCCGCCCGCGCCGCGGAAAGTCGGCACGCCCGACTCCGCGCTCACGCCCGCGCCGGTGAAGACCAGCACGCGGAGCGCCCGCGCCAGCGCGGCGCGGGCGACGACGACGGCGCCGGGCGGGGGCGGGAGCGCCGGGCCGGCATCCGCCCCGCCGCTCACGCCCCCTCGGCCTTGCGGCGCGCCATCACCACGCACAACCAAGCGCCCAGGCCGACCGAGGCCGCCAGCAGCCCGAAGGCGGCGGCGCGGATCAACCCGGCGATTTGCCCGTCGTGCGCGAGGAGATGGAGGCTGCCGAGCAGGTAGTTCCAGTCGTGCACCACGTCGCCCCCGCCCAGCGAGACCAGGGGCAGGTCCTCGGCCCGCGCGTCCGCCACGTACACCGCGAGGTTGGACAAGCTCATCGAGAGCCACGCGCCGCCTACCGCGACGCCGAAGTAATCGCGCTGTCGGAGGAGGATCAGGGCGACCGCCAGGGGAGCGGCCAGCTGCGTGATGCTGCCCCCCGCGATGCCGAGCCATTCGCCGAAGGGGCCGAAGAGCACGTGGCCCAGCTCGTGAATGGCGAGGGTGATGCCCGAGAAGATGCTGGCGTACTCCGGATCGGTGAGGTGCCGCCAGCCGGCGTAGCCGAGATACGCGAGCAGCAGCGCCCTCGGCCACCACACCCGCCCCGTGGCCCACGCCGCCGCGTCGTCGCGCTTACCGGCCAGCCACGACGCGCTCTCCTCTTGCACGCACCTCTTCTCTCACGACTCGTAACCACTCGCAACTCGGCGTCTCGCAACTCGCAACCAGTCTTACGGGCGTCTCGGAACTCTACTGACCTCCGCTGACCGTCTTCTGCTCTCCGGGTTTCACGACCACGTTGTAGATCCACATCAGCAGCGTGGACGCCAGGCCGACCGCCGACACCACGTACCACATCTCGGCGGGCCGATGCACGACCTGCCCGAAGTAGTGCACCAGCCGTCCGCCGAGCCAGCCGCCGCCGAGGTAGCCGATCCCGATGGGCAGGAAGGAGTAGCCCATGAACAGGCCCTGCTGGCCCGGCGGCGCGAGGCGCGAGACGTACTCGTAGTAGCGCGGCGCCTGCGTCACCTCGCCCAGCGCCAACACGACCAGCGCCACGACCAGGTACGGCGTGGTGTGCCCCAGCGTCAGCACCAGCCAGCAGAAGCTCGAGATCAGGACGCCGATGATCATGGCCGTGAACGCCGGGACCTTCCGCATCAGGTAGGTGACCAGGAACGTGGTGAGGATCACCGTCAGGGCCTCGATCGAGAGCATGCGATCGACGTTCGTGTCGTGATTGACGTAGTCGCGCCAGTAGATCGACAGCGTGAGGTACTGCTGCCAGTACGACACCCAGAAGCCGGAGAAGATGAGGAGGAACACCACGAACCGGACGTTGCCGAGGACCTTCACCAGGTTCTTGAACGCCACCGCGACGCTGGCGACCCGCGGCTCGCCCTCGCGTCCCGGCTCCTTGTAGAACAGCAGCACGGCGATCGCCATGACGAAGGTGAGCGCGGCGCTCACCCGGAAGACGTCCTCCACGCCGACGCTGGTCCGGATCAGCGACGCCGCGAGCGGGCCGATGGCCGCACCGACGTTGACGACCGTGTAATAGATGGAGTAGCCCATCGAGCGGACGTTTTCCTTCGCCGCCCGGGCGGTGGTGCCGACGACGACCGGCTTCACGACGGCCGGGCCGAGGGCCGGCACCAGCATCAGGATGTGCATCAGCGCGAACAGCGGGATGGCCTGGCGCACCGGCGCCATCCAGCCGGACGACAGCGAGCCGAGCAGGAAGTAGCCGACCGCGAGGATGAGGAAGGCGCCCACCAGCGTGCGGCGGAACCCGAACCGGTCGGCCAGCGTGCCCCCCACCACCGGCATGAACCAGGTGATGAAGCCGGCGTAGCCGATCAGCCACGCCGCCTGCTCCCCGGTGAGGCCGAGGTGCTCGTGCAGGTAGATGGCCAGGACCGCCTGCGGCCCGTAGTACGCCAGTCGCTCGAACAGCTCCGTGCTGTTCGCCACCCAGAACGGGGGCGCGAACCCGGTGCGGATTTCCTGCCAGCGCGCTCTCAGGCTCACGGGACGCTCCGTTAGAAACGGGGGAAGTCGAAGACGGTGACCGACGAAATGGCCTCGCGGCTGCGCACCACGTCCTGGGGCTCGCCGTGGAAAATCCCGAACTGCTGGCCGATGGCGAGCTGCAGCTCCGGTGCCGAGGCCGCGCATCAGGGGCACCGCGACGTCGAGCCGGTAGGTGCGGCGCGATCCGCGCGGCGCCGCGATCCTCAGGCCGGCGCCCAGCGTGCCGACCATCCCGGTGTTCTCGCCGAACGCGGCGTCGCCCATCCAGCCGCGGGCACCTTCCGCGAACACCGCGATCCCCGCGTCGGCGAAGCCCAGCACGTTGCCCAGAAAGTAGCGCCGTTCGGCGCGCAGCACGATCCGGCGGCCGGCCGGCAGGGCCGAGCCGCCGTAGCCGCGAATGCCATCCGCGCCGGCCAGCAGCAGCTGGAAGGGCGTGCGGGTATCCCACCCTCCGGCGGCCTCCGCCGACAGCACGGTCGTCTGGCGCGGACCGAGTACATAGGCCAGCAGCTGGCCGTCGGCGATGACGCCGTCCCAGCCTCCCGTCGAGGTGAGGTAGCGCCCTTCGACCTTGGCGTGGGTGAACACGAGGAGCCGCCGGTGCACGTCCGTTCCGGTCGAGATCTCCATGGCTGCGAACCAGTCGTGCTGGAGGCCGCCCCCGCCGAACAGGGACTTGCCCAGCACCAGGCCCGCCTGCGTCCCGAGCGGCACGTCCTCGAGCGCGTGCACGGCGTCCAGGCCGCGAAACGCTTCGAACCGGATGCTGCGCGCGCCCAGCAGCAGGTGGGCGCGGATCCGGCGCCGCTCCTCGAAGCGTCCGGCGAGCAGCGCGGCGGCGGTCGAGTCGAGGTCCGGGGTCGGCGCCAGCGGGGAGCTCTCGACGTGGATCCGCTCGGCCGACAGCGCGAACCCCACGATGCGCAGCCGCCCGGGCTCACCGATGCGCGTGGCGACGCCCACGTCGCCGCCCACCGTGACCAGCGGCTGGAGCACCGTGCCGAGCGCCGGTGACACCAGCGCGAAGGGCTCCTTGCGGTAGCGCACCGACTCGCGCCAGGCCACCCGGTCGAAATCGCTCTCGAACGCGCGCCGGATCGTCTCCTCGCCCACCGGCCCCACCACGGACCGCCCGCCTTCCAGCTCGAGCTCCAGGCGCTGATCCATGAGGTGAGGATCCAGCAGGTCGGCGTACAGGGTCGGCCGGCGCCCCTCGTTGTCGTAGTCGGCCCGCACCGCCATCCCGCGGCCCAGCACGTTCTCCTCGCCGAGGGCCAGATGCCGCAGCAGGTAGCCGCCGCCGCTGACCAGCCGCACCCGGCCTTCGAGCGAGATGTCGTCCCGCGTCTCCACCAGGACCGCGACCCCGCCGTCGCCCGTGGGCACGGCGACCACCCGCGCGCTGCGCAGGTACGGACGGGCGCGGAGCAGCCGCTCCGTTTCCTGCAGGCGGCGCGGATCGCACCGGTCGCCCACGCGGAACAGGAGGTCGAGGCTCACGATGGCTTCGCGCGTCTGCCAGTGGAGGGCGTTGCCCAGGCCCCGCACGAACCCGGGGATGAGGCTGTCGTCGGCGCTGAAGATGGTGCGGGAGTCGATCCGGATCGTGCGGATGGGACGGCCGTCGCACGCGCCCTGCGCTGCGAGGCGGGCCGCGGACGCGGCGAGGGCCAGCAGCGCCGCGGCGAGCGCGGCGCGCCGGGGCATCAGGTGAACAGATCCGACTGGGACCTGGCTTCTTCCTCGACCGGCGGCGAGAGCAGGGCGCGCAGCCGCTCCTCCCACTTCTCCACCTCGAAGCGTCCCTCGTTCGACAGCACGCGACGGAGCAGCGGCGAGAGGTCCTGCAGCGCGTCGAGCAGGTCGCCGATGACGCTGCGCGCCTCCTCCATCCGGAAGATCTCGTCGGGCGCCGTCACCATCTCCTGCAGGATGGCGCGCTCCGATCGCGACGCCACGATCGCCTCGGCCTTCCCGGAGACGTACACGTCCGTCCGCCGGCCCGGCCCCCGGCCTTCCTCGATGGGGTGCAGCCCGACGATGTCGTCCGAGCGCCAGTACTTGCCGTAGCCGAGATACACCATGCGGCCCGTCTTGATGTCCATCGCCATGTCGGCTCCCGCGAGAGGGTGGGCGTCAGCTCTTGCCCATGCGCCGCTTCAGCTCCTCCAGCTTCGCGTCGGCATCGGCCTCGCGCGCGGCGCGATCCATCCTCGCCTTCAACGCCTCCTGCTCCGCATCCAGCTCCGGCCGGTCCATCCCGGCCCGCCCCAGGGCGGCCCAGGCCGCCTGCGACGAGCGGTCGCCCTCGATGCCGCCCTTGCGCTTGGTGACTTCCTCGAGCTGGGCGGTCATCTCCGCCACGTCGCGCTCGGCCAGCGCCACCTCTTCGCGCTGCGACGCCACCTTCCGCTCCAGCACGGCGGCGTGCTCCTGGTGCTTGGCGAGGTAGCGGTCGGCGATCGTCACGGTCTCGGCGTCGTTGATGCCGGCCGCGAGCTCCCGGCGCCGCTGCGCCGTCTCGATCTCGCGGCCCAGGGCCTCCCGCTCGCGCTCCGAGGCCGCCAGCGCGTCGCGCATCGCGCCGAGGCCGGCCCTGGCCTCGATCAGCGCTTCGCGCATGCGCCCGGCGATGTCGTACAGGTCGGCCGGCGGCGTCGCCGACGCCAGGGCCGCCTCCAGCGCCTCGCGCAGGCGCTTAAACACGGGACCGCCGCGGGGGAGTCAGCTCTTCTTCACCGTCTTGGCGTAGAAGGCGGCGGGCCGCTGCCGGGTGACGTGCGACCGGCACTTGGGGCACGCCGGCGACCGGCCCGTGTGCTCGCTGATCCGCTGGACCACCGAGAACCGCTTCCCGCACTTCCCGCACTCGTACTCGTACGTCGGCACCGCGTCGGCCTCCTTCGAGCGCCATGGATATTGACGCGCGCGCCGGACGGGGGCAAGACTACCGATCATGCGCTTTTCCGCCGCCGCGGCCGTTCCGCTCCTCCTCGCCCTGGGCTGCGACGGCGGCCTCCATCCCGTGCCGTCGTCCACCGCCTGCACGGCCGGGATCTGCGGCGTCGTGCACTTCCTCGGCGCGGTGCCCGACTCGACCGACTACGTGCGGGTCGTGGTGTACCAGACCATCCCGGACAGCCTCGACCAGATCACCTCGTTCGCGGGCTTCTCCGACCCGCTGCCGCTGGGCCCGGACTCCGCGCAGTACACGTGCTGCATCACGCCGCTGGCGCCGGGCGCGTACGCGTGGGTGCTGGTGGTCTGGAAGAAGCTCGGCGCGCTCGACGTCAACTCCGCGCCCTCGCTCCTGATGGCCGCCGGCTCGTTCCTGAATCCCGCCGACACGACGAAGCTGGGGTCCGTGACGGTGCCGGCCGCGGGCGGCACCCCGGGCATCGACATCGTGGCCGACTTCGGGCAGCTGCGGAGCATCAGCGCCTTCTTCCCGCCCGCGGCGAGCCCGCCGTGAGGCGCGCCCTGTTCGCCGCGCTGGCTTCGCTCGTGGCGGCCGGGGTCCCGGCGGCCCGGGCGCAGCAACCGGCCCTGCGACGGATCGCCGGCACGGTGGTGAGCGCCACCGACAGCGCGCCCGTCGCGGGCGCGTCGATCGCGATCATCGGCACGGCGCTCCGCATGACCACCGACGCGGCGGGGCGCTTCGAGTTCCCGCGCGCCCCGGTGGACGGGCTCGACCTGCTGGCTGCCCGCATCGGCTACGAGCCCGAGATCGCCTCCCTGCCGGCCGGGGCCGACGACGACTCGACCGTCGTGGTCGTGCTGCCCGCGAACCCGATCCAGGTCTCGCCGGTGGTCGTGACGGCGAGCCGGGAGGAGCACCTCGCGGAGGAGACGCCGGTCTCGGTCTCGGTCGTCACCGCCTCGGACCTGGCGCGGCGCGCCACCATCGGCATCGAGGAAGCCATCGCGCTCGTTCCCGGCGTGGAGATCCAGGACGGGCAGATCGGTATCCGCGGCTCGTCGGGCTACGCCAAGGGGTTGGGGAGCCGGGTGCTCCTGCTGGTGGACGGCGTGCCGGTCAACGAGGCGGATCGCGACGGCATCGACTGGGATCTCCTGCCGGTCACGGACGTGGAGCGGGTGGAGGTCGTGAAGGGCACGGCGAGCGCGCTGTACGGGTCGTCGGCCCTGGGCGGCGTGGTGAACGTCATCACCCGCGACATTCCCGATCCCCTCGAGCTGCGGGTCCGACTGCTGGGCGGCGGCTACGCCGACCCGCCGTACGCAGCCTGGCGGTGGCGCACCTCGCCGGCCCTGTTCGGAGGCGCGGACCTCAGCCTGTCGCGCCGCCTCGGGCCTGTGAAACTCCTGCTCTCGGGCGGCGGGCTGAGCAACGACGGCTACCGCCAGAACAACGACGACCGCCGGGCGCACGCGCTCGCCAAGCTGGTCCTGGTCTCGAGCCCGCAGCTCCAGGCCGAGCTGGTGGCGGCGGCCGCCGACGAGAGCTACGGCCAGGTCCTGCTCTGGTGCGTACAGGGCCAGTGCGACGACGGCGGACAGGCGTACCAGCCTTTCCGCGTGGACTCGACGACGCTGGGCGACCGGACCCGCTCGACCAAGTACCTGGTGCAGGCCGCGGTGCGGCGCGCGCTGGCACCCGACCTGGCGCTGCGCGGGCGGCTGTCGTGGTACCGCACCGACTTCGAGGATGCGTACCGCACCACCTCGGACCAGGCGACGAGCGACCGGCTGGGCGGCGAGCTGGGCGCCGAGTGGCATCCGCGCGAGGGTCGGGTGATCGACGTCGGCACCGAGGCCACCTATTCGGCCGTCACCAGCGACCTGTTCGGCGACCACAGCCAGACCGAGCTCGCCTGGTACGCCGAGGACGAGACCGACGTCGGGGCGTCGGGGCACGTCACGCTCGGCGCCCGCGTGGACGCCATCGCGGTGGACGCGGTGGCGTGGAACGCGATCGCGAGCCCGCGCCTGGCCGCGAGCTGGACCTGGTGGCCGGTGCGCCTGCGGGCGAGCGTGGGTCGAGGCTTCCGCGCGCCCTCGCTCGCCGAGCGGTTCACTTCCACGGCGGCGCAGGGCATCGAGGTCATTCCCAATCCCAACCTGGAGAACGAGTCGTCGTGGTCCGGCGAGGTGGGCGCGGCGGTGCCCGCCACCCGGCATCTGTTGATCGACGCCGCGCTGTTCTGGAGCGAGTACCAGGACCTGATCGAGCCGGAGCTGGTCACCGGCGGTACGGAGATCCAGTTCACCAACGTCACGCGCGCGCGGGTGCGCGGCCTGGATCTCACCGCCCGCGCGAGCGACCTGGTGGACGGGCACGTCACGGCCAGCCTGGCCTGGACCTGGCTGGATGCCCGCGACCTGACCGCCGATCAACCGCTCGCCTTCCGCCCGCGCAACATCGCGACGCTGAGCGCCGACTGGCTGAGCGACCTCGGCGGCGCCGGAACGGTGGCGCTGGGGTTCGACGCGCACGTCGCCAGCAGCCCCGCGCGCGTGGAGATCTTCGAGGACGACCGTCGCGTGGCCGCGCGCACCCTCGACCTCCGGCTGACCTGGCGCCGGCACGGTGTCTCCGTCGTGACCAAGGTGGACGAACGCCCTCAACTACATCTACACGCTGGTGCCGCGCACGCTGGAGCCGCCGCGGACGTACTCAGTGGCCCTGACGCTCGATCAGTGAGCGGAGGCGCGGACCTGCGGGTCTGCGCGGCGGCGGACGGTTGCGCGGGCGGCGCCAACCGCATACTTAGGAGCGCTGCAGCTCCGGTCTCCCGCAACTCCGCTGCGCCAGAAAGGCCTGTCCTCTGACCGAGACGCTCTCCGCTCTCGACGAGCTGACCAAGTTCACCCGCGGCCTGAGCGGCGCCGCGCGCCGCGAGACCGTCGCGGAGCGTGCCGCCGACCTGCTCGAGCGCCTGTTCGACCCCGCGGCCGTGCTGGTGATGTTCCCGGCGACCGACGACCCCGCGCGCCAGGCGCCGGCCGCCGCCCGCGGCGACCCGCCGCCCGCGCCGTTCGATCCGTTCGTCGAGAAGGTCCAGCAGGCGGATCGGGTGGTGCGCACCGCGAATCCGGCCCGGATGGGGGCGCCGCTCGAGGCGGCGGGCCACTCGATGGGCTGCCTGGTGCTGTGGGGCAAGCGCCAGCGCGCGTGGACCGCCGCCGCCGAGCCGCTGCTCGCCGCGGCCGCCGCCCAGGTCACCCTCGCCCTGCAGAACACGCAGCTCTTCTCCCTCCTCTCGGCCGGCAAGCGCGAGTGGGAGGAGATGGCGGACGCGATCGGTCACGCCATCTGCATCGTGGATGGGCGCGGCCTCGTCCGCAGGGCGAACCGCTCGTTCGCGGCGCTGGTGGGCACGCCGGTGACGGCGCTGCCCGGCCGCCCGTGGTCGGCGCTGCTGCCGCCGGCCTGGATCGAGCCGATCCGGGCGGCCATCGCCACGCCGGGGCTCGCCGGGACGGCCGAGATCAGGCAGGAGCGACGGCTCTACTCGGCCAGCGCCCTCGCGCTGAAAGGCCAGGACGACGAGTCGGCCGTCGTGATCATCGAGGATCACACCGAGACCCGCCGCCTCCAGGACCACCTGATCCAGTCGGAGAAGCTCTCCGCCATCGGCCAGCTGATCGCGGGCGTGGCGCACGAGCTGAACAACCCGCTGGCGTCGGTGCTGGGCTTCGCCGACTACCTGGTGGAGAGCGGCGACGTGCCCCCGCATCTGGCGGAGCCGCTGCGCGTGATCCAGCAGGAAGCCCAGCGCGCGGCCATGATCGTGCGAAACCTGCTCACCTTCGCCCGCCGCCAGGAGCGCGACCGGCGCCAGCTGGCCGTCGGCACCGTCCTCGAGCGCACCATCGCCCTGCTCCGGAACCAGCTGCTCGGCCTGCACGTGGACATCGAGCTGAGCGTGGACCCCGATCTCCCCGAGGTGGACGGCAACCTCAACCAGCTGCAGCAGGTGTTCCTCAACCTCGCCAACAACGCGGCGCAGGCCATCGCGTCCGCTGGGCCGGCCGGGCCGCGTGCTGGTGCACGCGCGCCGCCGGCTCGACGGCGTCGCGGTGGACGTGACCGACGACGGCCCCGGCATTCCCGAGAACCTGCACCAGCGCGTCTTCGAGCCGTTCTTCACCACCAAGCCCGAGGGCGAAGGCACCGGCCTCGGCCTCTCCATCTGCTCAGGGCATCGTGAAGGAGCACGGCGGGCGCCTCACGCTCCAGTCGGTCCTAGGCCAGGGCGCCACCTTCACCGTCGAGCTGCCCGCCGCCTGCCTGACGCCGCCCACGGTCCCCGTGCCGGACGCTCCGAGCCCGACGGCGGGCCGGATCCTCCTGGTGGACGACGAGCCTCACATCCTCCATTACATGCGCGCCACCCTCACGGCGTGGGGCCACGAGGTGGACGTGGCCACCGACGGCGAGGCGGCGGTCGCCCGCGCGCTCGAGGGCGGCTACGACCTCATCATCACCGACGTGCGGATGCCGCACATGAGCGGGCGGGAGCTGTACGAGCGGCTGCACCGCGACGCCCCGGCCGTGGCCGAGCGGGTAGTGTTCTCGACCGGCGACACCGTGCGCGACGACACGCTGGCGTTTCTCGAAGCCGCCGGCCGGCCGGTGCTGCACAAGCCCTTCAAGCTGGCCGAGCTGAGGCAGGTGCTGGCCACGGCGCTCGGGAAAGTGCAGACCTGAGCGGGCGGTGGTCGGAACAGTTGCGAGACGCCGACTCGCAACTCGCCGTCTCGCAACTGCCCTGTTAACCGCTCTCTCCCTCCTGCATACTTAGAGCATGATCTACGTCCTGGTCCCGGCTTACAACGAGGCGGCCACGGTCGGGCTCGTGCTGTGGAAGGTGCGTCAGGTCTTCAGCGCCTTCGGACGCGAGTACCAGCTGCTGGTGGTCAACGACGGCTCGACCGACGGCACCGACGAGGTGCTGGCGCCGTACGCGCGCGCCCTGCCCCTCACCCTGATCACGCACCGGGAGCGGCTGGGGTACGCGAAGAGCGTCGAGGAGCTGCTGCGGCTCGCGGTCTCGCGCACCGACCGGCCGCGGCGCGACCTCGCCGTCCTGCTCCAGGCCGACTTTTCCGACTCGCCCGACGACATCCCCGAGCTGGTCAAGCGCATCGAGAGCGGCGCCGACCTGGCGCTGGCCGACTATCGGAGCCGCGCGGGCATGTCGCGCGGCGAGGCGATGGTCCGCCGCCTGCTCCCGGCGCTGCTGCGGCGCCACCGCGGCGCCGTGCTGGACCGTCCGCTCGACTGGGTGTGCTCGCTCAAGGCGATCCGGATCGTGACGCTCGCGCGCATGCTCTCGGAGCGCGGCGGGCGCGGCCTGCTCAGGACGGACGGGTGGGCCGCCGACGCGGAGCTGCTGCTGGAGCTGGCCCGGCACGCCCGCCGCGCGGACGTGGTCCCGTTCCTCGCGCCGGCGGCGGCGCGGCAGCGGCCGTCGCGGGCGCGGCCGCTGCGCGCGGCGTGGCGGGTGTGGGTCATGGCGTGGCGCCATCGTTCGCCCGCCGCCCGGGGACCCGCGCGACCCGCTCCGGCCACGGCCCAAGCTCCGGCCGAGGCCCCGGCGCCGGCCGAGGCGCCCGCCCCCGGCCGGCGCCGCCACCGCCGCGGCGGCCGCCGCGCCGGACCGCCGGCGCCCCAGACCCGGACGGCGTCGTCGCCGTGACGCGCCTCGCCGCGCTCGCGGGCCTGTCGGTCGTGATCGCCGCCGCCTGGGCGCCGGCGACCGGACGCGCCACCGGCGAGCCCCTCCAGGACACCGTCCAGGCGGCGCACGTCCCGTTCGTGCCGGGCGAGCGGCTCGAGTACGAGGTGAAGTTCGGGATCTTCCGGGTGGGCCGCGCGACCATGGAGGTCGCCGGCGTGGATACGGTGCGCGGCACGCCGGCCTACCACGTCCTGTTCGTGATCCGGGGCAAGGCGGCGTTCTTCTACTCGATGACCGACACGCTCGAGTCCTGGTTCAGCGTCGCCGACCTCACGTCCCTGCGCTTCGTCCAGAACAACAACGAGAACGGCACCCGCTACTTCCACCGCTACGAGATCCACGCCGACTCCGGCTACTATCTCCAGGACGGCAAGGACAGCCTGCCCACCACGGCGCAGCCGCTCGACGACGCGTCGTTCTTCTACTTCGCGCGCACCATTCCGCTCGAGGTCGGACACACCTACAGCTTCGCCCGCTATTTCAAGCCGGACCGGAATCCGGTGAAGCTCACCGTGCTGTCGGAGGACTCGATCAGCACGCCCGCCGGGCGATTCGCCGCCATCGCCATCCGGCCGGTGTTCAAGAGCCGCGGCCTGTTCGCCGAGGGCGGCCGGGCCGTGGTGTACCTCGCGGCCGACTCCACGCGGATTCCGCTGGTGATCAGGAGCACCATGGCGATCGGCTCGCTCACCATGTCGCTGCAGAGCCGGAGGTAGCCCGATGAAGGACGGGCAGCGCGTGCCGGAGGCGGATCTCTCGCGCATCAGGACCGTGCCGATCGCGCGACGGGCGAACAAGGTGGACCCGACCCTGCTCGCCAAGGCGCCCCCGCGCGGAGAGCGCAGCTTCGACGCCTTCCTCGAGTCGCTCCCCGACATCCTCGCCGCCAAGGACCTGCGCGCCGTCATCGGCGACGTGGCGGCCGCCGCGGGCCGCCGCGCCGTGATCGCCATGATCGGCGGGCACGTGATCAAGGTGGGGCTCGGGCCGCTGCTCGTGCACCTGCTCGACAAGGGCGTGATCACCCACGTCGCGATGAACGGCGCCGCCGCCATTCACGACTTCGAGCTCGCGGCCTTCGGCGGCACCAGCGAGGACGTGGCGTCCGGCCTCGGCGACGGCACCTTCGGCATGGCCGAGGAGACGGGCGCCGAGATGAACGCGGCGATCGCCGCCGGCCGCGAGGAGGCTCTGGGCCTCGGCGAGTCGCTCGGCCGCTGGCTGGAGCGCCGCCGCACCGTGCCCGGCCGCGCGCAATGCGTGCTGATGGCGGCGCTGCGGCGCGGCGTGCCCGCGACGGTGCACGTCGCCATCGGCGCCGACATCATCCACCAGCATCCCGGCGCGGACGGAGGCGCCACCGGGGAGCTGACCTTCCGCGACTTCCGCCGGCTCGCCGCCGCCATCCCCGCGCTGCACGACGGGGGCGTCGTCCTGAACTTCGGCAGCGCGGTCATCATGCCGGAGGTGTTCCTCAAGGCGCTGACCGTGGCGCGCAACCTCGGCGGCGGCAAACCCACCGGCTTCAGCGCCGTGGACTGCGACATGATCCGCCAGTACCGCCCCCGCCTCAACGTCGTGCAGCGGCCGACCCAGGCCGGCGGCAAGGGCTACCTGCTGACGGGCCACCACGAGCTGCTGATGCCGCTCATCGTCTGGGGCGTGGATGCGGCCCTGGCGCGCCGCTAGCAGCGCTTTCGCCCTCACCCTGGCCGCGTGCGCGGGGCGCGCCGCGCCGGGCGGGACCCTCACCTACGATCCGCTGCGCGAGACGGCCCGGGTCCGCGACGTCGCGACCGGCTTCATCGCCGCGGAAGCGCGCGGCGACGAATCCGCCGACACGCTGCTCACGCCGGGCGCCGACTTCATCATGGGCGGCATCCCCGTCACCCGGCGCCCGCGGCTCGCCGGGGTGCTGGGACGCGGCGAGTCGGCGGTGGAGGACCTGCGCACGCAGCTGGCCGGCGACTTCGCGTGGGTCGTGGCGGTGTACCGCTGGACGGGAAACGGCGGAGACGACGTGGAGCGCGGCCGGGCCACGATGATCCTCGAGCGGCGGAGCGCGGGCTGGCGCATCCGGCACGTGCATTCGAGCGCGGTGGCGCCGTGGCCGTGAGCCCGGCCCGAACGCACGAGCGCCCCGGAGGTCCGGGGCGCCCGAGTGGAGCCGCGAGGCAACCGCGACGTCTAGAGGTCGCCGCTGGACGACCGCTCGCCCGAGATCATGTCCTTGACGTGCCGCGCCGTGCCCGGCGAGATGAGCTTGATGACCCAGTAGATCACGAGGCCCACCAGCGCCAGCATCAGCACCGTCCAGGCCAGGCCCATGACGATCTTGAGCAGGCCCAAGGCCAGCTTGAGCACGATGAACGCCACCACCGCCAGAACCGCGAAACCCAGCACTTTGCGCAACATCGGACCCCTCCAGTCCACGTCCTGACCTGCCCTACGAAGCTACCGGGCAGGGAGTTTCGCGCAAGCAGAACCCGATGAGCGCCGCCTACGACTGCGTGGTGATCGGCGGCGGCATCGTGGGCGCCGCGGCCGCGCGAGCCCTCGCGGCGCGCGGAATCCGCATCCTCCTCCTCGACCGCGCGATGCCCGGCGGCGAGGCCTCCGGCGCGGCGGCCGGCATGCTCGCCCCGCAGATCGAGGTCCTGGCCGACGACCCGATCCTGCCGCTCGCCATCGCCGCACGGGGGCGTTACGCCGAGCTGGTGCCGGAGCTCGACCGCCGCACCGGCGTGGACGTCGGGTATCACGGCGGCGGCAGCGTCCAGGTCGCCCTCGACGACGCCGAGGTGGGCTCGCTCACCGCCCAGGTGGCCGCGCAACGCGCCCTCGGCCTCCACGCCGAATGGCTCGACCGCGCCGCGCTGGTGCGACGGCATCCGGGCGTGGGACCGGAGGCGCGCGGCGCGCTGCTCGCGCCCGACGACGCGCGCGTCAACAACGTCGCGCTGACGGCCGCGCTGCTGGCCGACGCGGTGCGCCACGGCGCGGAGGTCGTGGACCACGAGGCGGCGACCGAGGTCGTGATCCACGCGGGGCGCGTGGCGGCCGTGGCGACCGCCCAGCGCCGCTACAGCACCGGGGCCGCCGTCGTCGCCGCGGGCGCATGGTCGCCCGCCATCCGCGGACTGCCGCGCGCGCTCCCGATCGAGCCGGTGCGCGGCCAGATGGCGATCGCCACCTGGCCGGCCGGCGAGCCCGGCGGCGTCCTGTTCGGCCGGCACGTCTACATCGTGCCGCGCGGCGGCGACGCGATCCTGGGCTCCACGATGGAGCAGGCGGGCTTCGCCAAGGACACCACCCCCGGCGGCCTCGCGCAGATCTTCACGGGCACCGCCGCGCTGCTGCCTTCCATCGCGGCCCAGCGGATTCACCGCAGCTGGGCCGGACTCCGCCCCATCACGCCCGACGGGCGGCCGCTCATCGGCCCCGACCCGGACGTCCGGGGCCTGTGGTACGCCACCGGCCATGGACGCAAGGGCATTCTGCTCGGCCCCCTGACGGGCGAGATCGTCCGCGACCTCGTCCTCGACGGCGCCACGCCATGGGACATCAGCTCGTGCGCCGTCACCAGATTCGACCCGCGCCCGTAGGGTAGCCCCGATGTACCAGACCTGCGCTTTCTGCTCCGGCGCGCTGGGCGGCGACGGCGGCGCCTCCGGGATGGCGGTGGGCCGGCGGTTCGCGTACGACCTGTGGAAGAGCCGCGCGTGGGTGATCTGCCAGCGCTGCGGCCGCTGGAACCTCACGCCCGTGGACACGCGGCTCGATACGGTCGCCGCCCTCGAGCGCATGGCCGCGACCGGCCGGGTCGCGGCCACCACCGACCAAGTCGCCCTGATCCGCCTCGGTTCGTACGACGTGGTGCGCGTGGGCAAGCCGCCGCGCATCGAGCTGGCCGGATGGCGCTACGGCGAGCGGCTCAAGGCACGCGAGCGCGAGCGCCTCAAGGTCGTGCTGCCCGTCACCGCCGCCTTCGTCGGCATCACCATCGCCACCAATGTCGCGTTCGGCGGCGGCATGGGATGGGTCATGATGCAGTATCCCCGCATCGGCGACGCGCTCTACACCAGTCTCGTCGGCAATCGCAAGGTGAACGTCGAGCCGCCCGTCTGCGGTCACTGCGGCTCGATCATGGTGCTGCGCGCGCGGCACGTGGAAGACGCGCGACTTACGCGGACGGTCCACCAGGACCTCGCGCTGTTGCTGCGCTGCCCCAAGTGCGAGCACCCCGGCGCGCTGCTCGAGGGCGCCGACGCCGAGCGGGCTCTGCGCTCCGGCCTGACCTACGTGAACCTGAAGAAGGGCCGCCGGGTCAAGCGCAAAGCCGAGGAAGCGGCATCCGCGGTCGAGCGCGCGGGCGGCCCCCAGGAGCTGATCGCCCGGGCGGCCCGCGATGAAGTCAGGGTCGCGAGCTTCAAGGGCACCCAGGGTCTCGCGCTGGAGATGGCGGTGGACGAGCAGGCGGAGGTGCGCGACCTGGAGCGCGAATGGCGCCGCGCCGAGGAGATCGCGGAGATCGCCGACAATCTCCTCGTGTCGCCGTCCATCGAGGACGAGCTCAAGCACCTCAAGGAGCGCCGTCAACCGGACAGTTGACGCTCACTGGCCCGCCCTGTGGGGCGCCGCTATCTTCCCGTGTCCCAATGACAAGCCCGACTCTCCCGCTCGTCCAGATCACTCCGCGACAGGGCGCACAGCTTGCGGCCGACGGCCCGGCCGCCCGGAAGCCTTCCTGGCTCAAGGTGAAGGCGCCCGGCGGCTCGAACTACGCGCAGGTGCGGCGCGTGATGCGCGACCTCCGGCTGCACACGGTGTGCGAGGAAGCGCACTGCCCCAACGTGGGCGAGTGCTGGGAGCACCGCGCGGCCACGTTCATGATCCTGGGCGACCTGTGCACCCGGAACTGCGCGTACTGCGCGGTCGCGCACGGCACGCCGCTGCCGCCCGATCTCGAGGAGCCGCGCCGGCTCGCCGAGGCCTCCGCCGCCATGGGCCTCCAGTACCTGGTCGTGACGTCGGTGGACCGCGACGACCTGCCCAACGGGGGCGCCGAGCAGTTCGCCGCCGTGGTGGCCGAGACGCGGCTCCGGCTCCCCGACGCCTCGATCGAGCTGCTGATCCCCGATTTCAAGGGCAACGAGCAGGCGCTGCGCATCGTGGTCGAGGCGAAGCCCGACATCCTGAACCACAACCTCGAGACCGTGCGCCGGCTCTACCGGCTCGCGCGGCCCGGCGGGCGCTACGACCGCGCATTGGAGCTGCTGGCGCGAGCCAAGGCGATGGACCCCTCCGCCGTGACCAAGTCCGGCGTGATGGTGGGCCTGGGCGAGGAGTGGGACGAGCTGGTGCTCGCGCATGCGCGACCTGCGCGGCGTGGGCGTGGACCTGCTGACCATCGGCCAATACCTGCGCCCGTCGGCGTCGCACCTGCCGGTCGCGCGCTACTACACACCGGAGGAATTCGCGGAGCTGGCGCGCCTGGGCCGGGAGATGGGATACCGGCACGTGGAATCCGGGCCGCTGGTCCGCTCGTCCTACCATGCCTGGGAGCAAGCCCAGCACGCCACCGCCGGCGTCTAGCACGGGGCCGACGATGACCGACGCGGTGACCACCCCGGAACAACTGCCGGCCGCCGAAGCCGACGCGCTGCGCCGGATGCTGCGCGACATGCTCCTGATCCGCCGCTTCGAGGAGAAGGCCGCGGAGGCGTACGCCCACGGCAAGATCGGCGGGTTCTGCCACCTGTACATCGGGCAGGAGGCGGTCGCGGTCGGCACGATGGCCGCGCTCCGTCCCGACGACACCATCATGACCAGCTACCGCGAGCACGGGCAGGCCCTGGCCCGGGGCGTCTCCGCGCGGGCGGTCATGGCCGAGCTGTTCGGGAAGGCGACCGGCAGCTCCGGCGGCAAGGGCGGCTCGATGCACATCTTCGACGCCGCCACCAACTTCCTCGGCGGGCACGGCATCGTCGGCGGCCACATCCCCCTCGCGACCGGCGTCGCGTTCGCCATCAAGTACCGCGAGGGCGACCAGGTGTCGCGTGTGCTTCTTCGGCGAGGCCGCGGTCAACAACGGCGCGTTCCACGAGGCCCTGAACATGGCCGCGGTGTGGAAGCTGCCGGTCATCTACATCTGCGAGAACAACCGCTACGGGATGGGCACGGCCCTCGAGCGCGCGTCGGCGATCTACGACGTGGCGCAGCGGGCCTGCTCCTACGACATGCCGGCCGAGGTCGTGGACGGGATGGACGTGCTGAAGGTGCGCGACGCGGTGGCCCGCGCGGCCCAGCGCGCCCGCGACCGGTACGTGCCCACGCTGCTCGAGATCCGCACCTACCGCTTCATGGGCCACTCGATGTCGGACCCCATCCACGGGCACTACCGCACCAAGGACGAGGTCGAGCAGGCCAGGGAGAAGCGCGACCCGATCCACACCTTCGCCGACAAGCTCAAGGCCGACGGCGTGATGGACGACGAGCGCTGGCAGACGATGGAGGCCGAGGTGGCCGACGAGGTGGACGACGCGGTGCGCTTCGCCGACGAGAGCCCCGACCCGGCGCCCGAGGCGCTGACCAGCGACGTGTACCAGGCGACGGGAGCAGCTGATGCCGCTCGGTCACCTACCGCGACGCGCTGAACCAGGCGCTGACGGAGGAGATGGCAGCGCGACGACCACGTCTTCCTGATGGGCGAGGAGGTGGGCGTCTACCAGGGCGCGTACAAGGTGAGCCGCGGCCTGCTGGAGGAGTTCGGGCCGATGCGCGTGGTCGACACGCCCATCACCGAGCTGGGCTTCGCGGGCGTCGGCGTGGGCGCCGCCATGGCCGGCCTCCGGCCCGTGATCGAGTTCATGACCTGGAACTTCGCGCTCCTCGCCCTCGACCAGATCGTCAACTCCGCCGCGAAGATGCTCTACATGTCGGGCGGGCAGGTGCCGATCCCGATCGTCTTCCGCGGGCCCGGCGGCGCCGCGCTGCATGCTCGGCGCCCAGCACTCGCAGTCGTTCGAGGCCTGGTACGCGCACGTGCCCGGGCTCAAGGTCGTGCACGCCCGCCACGCCGGCCGACGCCAAGGGCCTGCTCAAGAGCGCGATCCGCGACAACAACCCGGTGATCTTCATCGAGGGCGAGATGCTCTACAACCAGAAGGGCGAGGTGCCCGACGGGGAGCACCTGGTCCCGCTGGGCGTGGCCGACGTCAAGCGCGAGGGCAAGGACGTCACGCTGGTCGCGCACGCCAAGATGGTGGCGGTGGCGCTGAAGGCGGCCGAGGAGCTGGCCAAGGAGGGGATCGACGCCGAGGTGATCGATCCCCGCACCCTGCGCCCGCTCGACCTGCCCACGATCATCGCGTCGGTCCGCAAGACCAACCGCTGCGTGGTGGTCGAGGAGGGCTGGCCGTTCGCCAGCATCGGCGCCGCGGTGGTGGACGGGATCCAGCGCGAGGCGTTCGACGACCTCGACGCGCCGGTGCTGCGGGTCATCAGGCGCCGACGTGCCGATGCCGTACAACCGCCAGCTCGAGAAGCTCGCCAAGCCGGACGCCGCGAAAGTCGTGGCGGCCGCCAAGAAAGTCCTCTACCTGGGCTGACCACGTGGCCACCAAGATCGTCATGGAGGCGCTGTCGCCCACGATGGAAGAGGGGCGCCTCGTCGCGTGGAAGAAGCGCGAAGGCGACGCCGTGAAGTCGGGCGAGACGCTCGCCGAAGTCGAGACCGACAAGGCGGTGATGGAGCTGGTGGCGCGCGAGGACGGCGTGCTTCGCAAGATCGTCGTGGCCGAGGGCGCCACGGTGCCCGTCAGCGCGCTGGTGGCGATCGTCGGCCGGGCCGACGAAGACATCGCGAGCCTGCTGGGTGTCCCCGCCAGCCACCCCACCCTCCCCGGTTGTGGGCTGGCGGGTTGCCGGGGCGCCCCCTGCGACGGCCGCGAAGGCGCCTACCGCGGCACCGGTAGCCGCAGCGGCCGCACCCGCCACAACCCACAACCCACAACCCACCAACGCCCCGTCCCGCGTCCGCTCCTCGCCCCTGGCGCGCCGCCTCGCTGCGGACAGGGGCCTGGACCTCAGGCTCGTCCCCGGCACCGGGCCCGGCCGGCCGGGTGATCAGGCGCGACATCGAGGCCGCGGGCACGGCGGCACGGGGGCACGGCGGCGCAGCGATGGCCGCGACGGCGCCGCTTTCCCGTGCCCCTGCTGCCGTGCCCCTGGTGTCCTCCGGTTTCAAGGACGTGCCGCTCACCACGATGCGGAAGACGATCGCCCGGCGCCTCAGCGAGTCGCTCGGTCCCGTGCCGCACTTCTTCCTCACCACCGAAATCGACATGGAGCGGGCCTGGGAGGCGCGGCAGCACCTGGCCGGCCTGGGCGACGCGACCAAGGTCTCGTTCAACGACCTGATCGTGAAGGCCGTGGCGACTCGCGCTGCGGCGGCACCCGGCCGTCAACGCCTGGTTCCTCGACGACCGGATCCGCTACCACGGCGACGTGCACGTCGGCATGGCCGTGGCCGTCGAGGACGGTCTCATCACGCCGGTGATCCGGCACGCCGACCGCAAGGGCCTGCTGGAGATCGCGGCGGAGTCGAAGGCGCTGGCCGAGCGGGCGCGGGCGCGCCGCCTCACGCCGGAGGAGTACACCGGCGCGACGTTCAGCGTCTCCAACCTCGGCATGTTCGACATCGACGAGTTCACGGCGGTCATCAATCCGCCCGAGTCGGGCATCCTGGCCGTGGGCCGCATCGCCCAGCGGCCCGTCGCGGTCGAAGGCGCGCTGGTGGTGCGGCGCACCATGCGGGTGACGATGTCGTGCGATCACCGCGTGGTGGACGGCGCGACCGGCGCGAAGTTCCTCCAGACCGTGAAGCTGATGCTGGAAAACCCCCTCGCGATGCTGCTCTAGGAGAGCGCGTGGCCACGACCTTCGACGTCCTCTACATCGGCGCCGGCCCCGGCGGCTACGTGTCGGCCATCCGGGCCGCCCAGCTGGGACTCACGGTCGGCGTGGTCGAGAAGGACAAGCCGGGCGGCGTGTGCGTGAACATCGGCTGCATCCCGACCAAGGCGCTGCTCCACTCCGCCGAGGTCGCCAACCTGTTTCGCGCACGCCAAGGACCTCGGCATCACCACCGGCGAGATCTCGACCGACTACGGCGTGGCGATGAAGCGGTCCAGGAGAGTCGCCGAGCAGAACTCGAAGGGCGTCGAGTTCCTGTTCAAGAAGCACAAGATCGAGATGGTGAAGGGCACCGGGAAGCTGCTGCCCGGCCGCAAGGTCGCGGTGACGCGGGTCGAAGGCGGCACCGTCGAGCTGAGCGCGGGCAAGGCCGTGGTGATCGCGACCGGCTCGCGCCCCAAGGACCTGCCGCAGATCGGGCTCAAGTTCGACAAGACGACGATGCTCTCGAGCGACGAGGCGCTGTTCCTCGAGGCCGCGCCCAAGACGCTCGCCATCGTGGGCGCCGGGGCCGTGGGCTCGCGAGTTCGCCGACGTGTTCAACGCCTTCGGCACCCAGGTCACGCTGCTCGAGGTCCTGCCGCGCATCCTCCCGGTCGAGGACGCCGAGATGTCCGACGTGGTGGCCAAGGCGTTCAAGAAGCGCGGCATCGCCGTGGTCGCGGGCGCGCAGATCCAGAAGGTGGAGCGGGGCAAGGACGGCGTCACGATCAGCTTCGCGTCCGGCGGCAAGGCGCAGACGGTCACGGTCGAGAAGGTGCTGCTCGCCACCGGCCGGGCGCCGATCACCGAGAACCTGGGCCTCGAGGCCGCCGGCGTGAAGCTCACCGACCGGGGATTCATCAAGGTGGACGGCGCGATGCAGACCACGGCGCCGGGCGTGTACGCCATCGGCGACGTGGCCGGCCCGCCCCTGCTCGCGCACAAGGGGAGCCGGGAGGGCATCGTCGCGGCGGAGGCCATCGCGGGCTTGAAGCCGCACCCGATCGACTACACGGGCGTGCCGGGCGCGACCTACTGCCACCCCGAGGTCGCCAGCGTCGGCCTCACCGAGGAGCAGTGCAAGGAGCAGAAGCTGGAGTACGTGGTGGGCCGCTTCCCGTTCAGCGCCAACGGCCGGGCCCGCACCGCGGGCGAGACCGACGGGCTGGTCAAGATCATCCGCGGCAAGCAGTACGGCGAGATCCTCGGCGCGCACATCGCCGGCGCCCACGCCACGGAGCTGATCCACGAGCTGGTGGTGGCGCGCGCCAACGAGTACACGGTCGAGGAGATCGAGCTGGCGATCCACGCCCATCCCACCCTGGCCGAGGCCGTCGCCGAGGCGTCGCTCGACGCGATGGGCCGGGTCATTCACATCTGAGCCAGCCGTCGCCGCTCGCGAGCGCGCTGGGCGGCGTCGTGGTGGGCTCGGCGGCCGGCGGCGCGGTGGTGTCGCTGGTGCTGTTCGTGATGAGCGGCTACGCGCTCGCCACGCCTTCAGCGGCCTCCTCGCCCATCATGCCCGCGATCGGCCCGTCGCTCGCCGGCGCGGGTGGCGTCGCCGCCGGCGCGATCGTGGCCTGGGCCGTCTCCAAGCCGGTGGGCAACACGTTCCGCCGGGCCGCCCTGGCGATGATGGCCGTGATGGGCACCGCGCTGGTCGCCGGCGCCACGCTCCCCGCGCACCAGCTGGCCGGCCGCGCCGGTCTCGCGGTCATGGCCGCGTTGTGCATCGCCGTCATCGTCGCGGCGTGGCGCATCTTCCTCTCTTCCACGGGCTGAGCGCGTGAGCGCCGGCCGCCTCGCCGTCGGCCGCCTGGGCCTGGTGCCCTACGCCGAGGCCCTGGCGCGCCAGCGCGCCCTCGCCGAGGACCGGATCGCGGGCCGCCTGGCCTCGGACGTGCTGCTCCTGCTCGAGCACCCGCCGGTCGTCACGCTCGGCCGCGGCACGCGGGCCAGCAGCCTCCCCGTCGCCCCCGAGGTCCTGCGCCGGCGCGGCATCGAGGTGCACGAGATCGAGCGCGGGGGCGACGTCACCTATCACGGCCCCGGCCAGCTCGTCGGCTATCCCATCTTCGACCTCGCGGCGCACCGCAAGGACCTGCACTGGTTCCTGCGCCAGGTGGAGCAGGCGCTCATCCTCGCGCTCGCGCACTTCAGCATCGCGGGCGAGCGGAACGAGGGCTACACCGGCGTGTGGACCGCGGGGCGGAAGATCGCGAGCATCGGGATCCACGTGCGCCAATGGGTCACCTGGCACGGCTTCGCGCTCAACGTCACGACCGATCTCACGCCGTTCGACCTGATCGTGCCGTGCGGCATTCCCGGCGTCGTCATGACGAGCGTGGCCGGCGAGCTGGAGGCACAGGGGCAGCGGGGCGCGGGGGCACGGGAGAGCGGAGCGCCCGCTGACCTGATGGGCCCCGTGCAGGACGCGGTCGTCGCCGCGTTCTCGGAGGTCTTCGGCTTCGAGGGCATCGAAACGCTCGCCGGGACGGCGGCGCCGGCCGGCGGAAGAGGCGCGAGTGGGGCAACGGCTGGTTAGGGTCGGGGCCCCACTCGCGTTACTGAAGGGTCGTCGGCGCCCACGGCTGCGAAGCGCGAGCGCGACGTGAGGGACCTACACCCTATAGGACGCGCCAGGCCCCCAAAAGGTTACAGGCGCCCTTACGCGGTCAGTATCATGAGGGCGAGAAAGGTCAGCAGCAGCCAGCCGGCCATCCAGGCCGGAGGCGCCCACGGCGCCACCACGCTCCAGGCCGCGAGCGAGGCCAGGACCGGGTAACCGGCGACCGCGCGCACCAGGTGGCGCCGGAACGGCCGGCCGTCCACCCGCATCCAGTGCCTCCCCATGGCGACGGCCAGCCGCGCCACCATCAGGGCCAGGCCCGCCAGGGCCAGGAGCCCGAGCAGCGCCACGGCCCAGCGCCCGCTCTGCGGCTCGCCGAGGCGCCGATACAGATCGTCCACCGAACCCCGTCCGCCCGGCAGCACGCCCGCGATCAGCAGCGCCGGAAGGCGCAGGGCGGCGAAGGCCGCCCACTCGAACGACAGGACCCGCAGCCAGGGACCGCTGCGCACCAGGTCCGTCCCCAGATGCAGGACGAGCCCCGCGAGCGCGGCGGCCACGGGACCGACCACCAGCGCGAGCACCCAGAGGGCCGGCGGATGGCTGCCCTCCATCGTCTGCACGGCCACCAGCGTGAACTGCGGCGAGAACGAGAGGCCGAACCAGGGGAAGCCGAACAGGCGGCCGGCCGCGCCGGCCACCACGGCGTCCGTCGCGAGCGCGGCCCAGGCGGCCGGAACGGCCGCGATCACGCAGGCGGTGGTGAGCAGGGCTGGCGAGAGAGGAGCGCGCTGAGGCACGAGCGAATCTACATCACCGTTGCGGAGTTGGAGAGCGGAGCGGCGCCGGGCCTGTGTATCTTGCGTCCATGCCCGACCGTCTCGACGTCCGCACCAGGGACCGGTCCCGCCTGCCTCCCGGCCAGATCGAGACCGCGAAGTGGCCGGTGCTGCACTACGGCCGCGTGCCGCGCGCCGACCTGGCGCGCTGGACGTTCCGGGTGTTCGGCGAGGTGGAGCGCCCCTTCGAGATCTCCTGGGCGGAGTTCGCCGCCCTGCCCCGCCGCGACGTGCTGTGCGACATCCACTGCGTCACCACCTGGTCCCGGTACGACAACACGTTCTCCGGCGTGCCCGTCGGCTTGCTGCTCGAGCGCGCCGGCGTGCGTCCCGGCGCGACGCACGTGCTGGTCCACGCGGAAGAGGATTACACCACCAACCTCCCGCTGGCCGACCTGGCGCGCGAGGCCAACCTGATCGCCACCCACCACGACGGGGAGCCGCTGCTGCCCGAGCACGGCGGACCCGCGCGTCTCGTGGTCCCGCACCTGTACTTCTGGAAGTCGGCGAAGTGGGTGCGCGGCCTCGAGTTGATGGAGGGCGACTGGCCGGGCTTCTGGGAGCAGAACGGCTACCACATGCGCGGCGACCCGTGGACCGAGGAGCGCTACGGGCGGCCGGATCCGGCGCGGATGCGACGGGGGCCGAGGAAGTAGACGGGCTATATTTGCAGGAACAGGCCTCGGAAGGCAGGAGCACCGGGGTCTGTCCTGTTCTGATCCTTCCATCTGGGAACCACTGGCAACTTGCGTCTGGCAACTGCTCTGAAACCTTCCTCCTCACCGTCTACTTCCCGCCTTCGGCCATCATCTCGAAGAACCGCCCGAACAGCACGATCCCCTTCCACATCTGCTCCAGCGTCAGCTTCTCGTTCGGCGCGTGCAGGCGGTCGTCCGGCAGTCCCACGCCGCAGACCAGCACGGCCTCGCTGCGCTGCTGGAGCAGCGGCACGATCGGAATGGACCCGCCGGTGCGGATCGGGGCGATGCCGCGCCCCCACACCTCGCGGAACGCCCGGTCCAGCACGCGGTAGGCGCGCGAATCCAGAGGGGTCTGCGCCGGGTCCACCGTGGCGTGCACCGTGACGGTCACGTCGGCGTACCTGGGCGTCGCCCGCTTCACCGCCCTTACGAACTGGGCGGCGACTTCCTTCCCGCGCTGCTCCGGCACCAGCCGCAGCGATACCTTCGCGGTCGCCTCGGCGGGGATGACCGTCTTGCTGCCCGCCCCCGTGTACCCGCCCACGATCCCGTGCACCTCGAACGTCGGGCCGGGACCACACCCGCTCGAGGAAGCTGAACTTCTGCTCGCCGTTGAGCCCCTTGGCGCCGGCCTCCTCCCGGAAGCCCTTCTCCTTGACCGGGAGCGATCGCCAGGCCTTGAGCTCCGCGGCCGCGGGCCGCTTCACGCGATCGTAAAAGCCCGGGATCCTGATCCGGCCGTCCTCACCCTTGAGGCGCTCGAGGATGTGCCACACCGTCTCGATGGCGTTCGGCGCGGCGCCGCCGTAGATGCCGCTGTGGAGGTCCGCGGCCAGCGTGCGCACGTGGATGTCGGCGTGGATGATGCCGCGCAAGGCCGCGTCCACGCTGGGCCGCCCCGGCGCCACGATGTTGGTGTCGGCGACCAGCACCGCCTCGGCGCGGGTGCGCTCCGGCTCGCGGGTCAGCAGATCGGTGAGGCCCTTCGAGCCGGTCTCCTCCTCGCCCTCGACCAGGAACCGGACGTTGACCGGCAGCGAGCCGCGGGCGGCCAGCAGCGCCTCCAGCGCGGCCACCAGCGTGAACACCTGGCCCTTGTCGTCCGCCGTGCCCCGCGCGAACAGGTCGCCGTCGCGCACCGTGGGCTCGAACGGCGGCGAGACCCACTCGCCGATCGGGTCCGGCGGCTGCACGTCGTAATGCCCGTAGCAGAGCACGGTCGGCGCGCCCGGCACCGCGGGTCCCACGCCCCACAGGATCGGATGCGCGTCCGTCTCGATCGTTTCCACGCGGAAGCCGAGGCGCTGCAGCCGGCCCGCGATCCAGGCGGCGGCCTTGCGGCAGTCGGCGGCGTGCTCGGGCTGGCCGCTGATGCTCGGAATCCGCAGCCACTCCGACAGCTCGGCGAGCAGCCGCGGCCGCTCGCGGTCCGCGAACGCGACGAGGGGTGAGTTCATGGTGAGCGTAAGCTAGCGTCCGGCGCGGCGAGCGGCGCCAGCGTCGGCGCGCGCGTCCGCGACTGGCCGTGCCGCCCGCGGCCTGTATCTTCTCCCCTCCTGCTATGCGCCTCACCTCCTCGTTCGCCGTCTTCCGCTTCCAGCCCGGAGAAGAAGGGCTGGCCAAGGCCCGCTGGCACAGCCGCGAGGGCAACACGGCCGACGCCGAGCGGGCGTATCGCGCGGCGCTCGCCGCGCGATCCCGACCTCCGCTCCGGCTGGCTCGAGCTGTTCGAGCTGCTGCGGCGGGACGGCCGGTTCCACGACGCGCTGGAGCTGGCGCTGCGCGCCGAGGACCACTTCGGCCCCGACACGGCGATGCCGCGGGCCATCAAGGGCGCCGCGCTCGCCGAGCTGGGCCGGACGCGCGACGCCGTCGCGGCGCTCGAGGAGGCGATCGAGCGGGACGGCAACCTCGCCCTCGCCTGGCACGAGCTGGCCTACGCGGCGTACCGCGCCGGCGAATACGCGCGCGCCCTCCTGGTGCTCGACCGCGCCTTCGCGCTCGAGCCGCACACCGATACGCTGGTGCTGCGCGGGCGCATCCTGCGGGCCGCCGGCCAGTACGACGCGGCCGAGGTCGCGTTCGAGGCCGCGCAGCAGTCCGCCGAGCACGACGTGCCGCGGCGCGAGGCCGAGCGGGAGATCGCGGCGACGCGCCGCGCCGCCTCGCTGGGCGGAAAGAAACCGCGTCACTTCAGCGCGCGGGAACGGATCTTCGCCGAGTCGGGCGCGATCCTCCTCGACCGGACGGCTGACGAGGCTGCGACGCCCTCGGCCGCCGGCGTGCCGGCGCTCCTGGCCGCGTGCCTCGCCGCGCTGCCGGGCCTGGTGGAGGCGATGGCGTGGCGACCCGGCCGTCTGCAGCGGCGTGACGGACGAGCGACGAGGCCCTCGCGGCCGCCGTGGCGCGCGCGATCGGCGCGCAGGCCCTGCCCATCGCCGCGCTCGACCCCGCGGACCGGCCCCTGGTCGTCGCCGCCTGGAACGGCGGGAGCCAGGAGTGGAGCCACCACCTCGCCAGGCTCGACCGGTGGCGGAGCGGCTACGCGTTCGCCCTCGCCCAGGTCCCCGGCGTCACGGAGTCGGCCGACGTGATCGGCACGGAGCGCTGCGCGGACGCCGCCGCCTTTCAGCAGCAGCTCGCGCGGGCGCTGGCCCAGCCGGCGACCGCCGCCGCCGTCGACCCGGAGATGCTCGCGCTGGCGCGGAGCCCGCTGGCCCGCTGGCGCACCCGGCTCGCGGAGCCCCAGCCGTCCGCCTGACCCGCTGCCGGCGCCTAGCGGCCCGGCGGCGCCTCCAACGCGGTCCACGGATCCGACGCGCCCGCCACCCGGCGGCGCACCTCCGCGATCGCGCGCACCAGGTCGCCGTGCGAGTCCGCCAGCAGCCGTTCGAACACGTCCAGCCGGGTGCGGTACAGGCGCGCCGCGATCACCACCGCGTTGTTGAGAGGCCGCCGCGTCAGCCAGCGGGGGTCGATCGTCCGCAGGGTCCGGCCGACCGGACCGCCCAACTCCGCCAGCGCCGTGTCGAAGACCAGCGCGCGCTGCTCGCGCAGCGCCGGCCCGGTCAGCCCCCGCGCGTACAGGCGATCGAGCCGGGCCGCCAGCGAATCGTAGAAGTGCTGCAGGCGGATCTCGTCCTCCCAGCGCGCCACCGCGCGGTCCGCGCTCCGGGGATCCCCACGCGAACGGAAGAACGCCTCGGCGCCCCGATACCCCACGAAGTCGGCCAGCGATTCGTTGAACGGCACGCTGCCAGGCACCCAGATCGTGTTGTGCAGGATTTCGTGGATCACCGTGGCCGCGAGATCCACCGAGTCGTCGCGTACGATGGTCGAGAGCAGCGGATCGTTGAACCAGCCCAGCGTCGAGAAGGCGTCGGACACGCGCAGGTACGTGTCCATCCCGCCGCGCTCGAGCCGCCGCACCTCCGCCAGCGCCTCGGCGCGACCGAAGAAACCCTCGTAGGGCACGCGCCCCACGACCGGCCAGTTCCAGGTGACCTCGGCCAGGCGGTCGAAGCGGCTCGCCGTCAGGACCAGGACCAGGGTGTCCCGGTCCACGCGCGAATAGGTGGTATAGGTCCGGCGCGCCGCGAGGCGCAGGGAATCGGCCGCGAAGGCGCGCACCGCGAGCACCAGCTCGAGCTTGCCCCGCGTCGCGGCGTCGGTGGCCGGGTCGGCGATCACCTTGGCGATCGGCCGCCGATGGGCGAGGATGCGCGCTTCCTCCACCGCCGCGCGCACCAGGTAGCGCACGTCCCGGCTCGCGAGCCACAGGACCGCGCCGCCGGCGACGATCAGCACGAGCAGCGCGGCCAGCACGCGCCGCACCACGCGCCACCGGCTCCCTACGGCGTCCACCTCAGACCGACCCGTGACGTGCCGCCGCCGAGCGCGTTGAAGCCCTGGTAGCCGTAGTCCAGCTGCAGGGTGTGGTACACCAGGCTGCCCCCGAAGACCAGCGAACGCTGGTCGGTCGGCGCGCCACCCGCCGCGACGCCGACCCGCCCGAGCAGGCCGACGCCGTCCGACACCAGGCCGCCCTCCGCGCCGAACAGCCAGTAGTTGCGCGAGCCCTTCGGCGAGACCCAGTCCCCCACCAGCATCAGGCGCGGCGTGCCTTCCGGATCCACGATGTTGAGCGAGAAGCCGGCGCGCACCGTGCGGGGCAAGGGCGCCGGCGTGCCCGTGTTGGTCCTCAGGTCGCCGCCCAGGTTCTGCACCGCCACGCCGAAGGCCGCGATGTCGAAGAACGCCAGCGCCGCCCCCGCGTCGAAGCCGAAGCCCGAGGCGTTGTAGAGCGTGGTGTCGGGAATGGAGAGATGGTCCCCGAGGTACTTGGCGCTCGCGCCGATCGAGAACATGCCGAAGCGATACGCGACGGCGCCGACCGCCTCGGCGCTGTACGCCCCGACCATCGCGCCGCCCGGGTCCGCCACGCCGCGGTCGCCGCCGAACGCCGGATCGGGACGGTAGACCGTGTCCTGGCCGAAGTTCAGCACGTTCACGCCCAGCCCGAGGTCGAACCGGCCCGTCCGCACCACGCCCTCGGCGCTCACCAGGTAGGAATCGAGCAGGAAGCGCTGGTAGCTCACCCCGAGGGCCAGGTTCCGGATCGGCGCGAGCCCGGCGGGATTCACGAAGATGCTGCCGGCGTCGCCCACCACGCCCGTGTACGCGCCGTCGAAGCCGAGGGCCCGGGTCGTGGCCGGCAGCGCGAGCACCGCCCCCGCCGTGGACGCGGTGGCCTGGGCCCGGGCGCGCGAGGCGGCGCCGCCGGCCGCGAGCGCGGCGAACGCGAGCAGCAGGGCCCGCCGCGTCACGAGCCCATCCTCCGCGCCACGTACAGCCGGCGCCGGAGCACGGAGCCGCCCTGATCCACCACCACGATGTACACGCCGTTGATGACCGGACGGCCGTCGGCGGCGGTCAGGTCCCACTGCAGGCGGCCCGCCGGCGGCGCGGTGAACTCGCGCACCAGGGCGCCGGTGAACGTGTAGATGGCGACCCGCACCGCTGCGCCGGGATAGTGGAAGACGACGGAGGAGCCGCGCACCGGGTTCTCGGAAACGTTGATCGCGCCCCCGGTGCCGGCGCTCACCGCGGCGAGCGCCGCCGGGACGTACAGCTTGCCGTAGCCCCAGGACGCGTTCGGTGTGCCGATGCCTCCGCCGTCGAACGGATGGTCCGCGAACGTGTCCGCCCGCGCCGCCCCCACGAGCAGGCTGCGCACGGCCTCCGGCGTCAGCAGCGGGTTGCGCTCCAGGAGCAGCGCCACCGATCCGGTGACGAACGGCGCCGCCATCGAGGTGCCCTCGAGGATCCAATGCCGGCCGTCGCGCATGATGCGCCCCGCGGGCACCGACGCGGCCGAGGAAAGCGACGACGCGACGCCCTGCCCGGGCGCGGCGAGATCGGGCTTCATCACGCCGTCGCGCCGCGGTCCCGGGCTGGAGAACCAGGTGAGGTCGCCGAGCCGCTCGACGTTGGAGTACGCCTCCGTCGTGCCGTTCACGTCGGTCCACTGCAATCGCGTGGTGTACGCGCCCACCGCCAGCACGCGGGTGGCGCTCGCCGGCGTGGCGACCAGGAACGCGTTGCTGGCGCCGCTCGAGAGCGTGACGCCGAGCGGCGAGCCCGTGACCCCCAGCGCCGCTTCGGCCACCCACAGGTGGGCCGGGCGCCCGCTGTGCGCCGCGACGCCGTTCACCCGGATGGTCCAGGTGCCCGCGGCCGGCGCCGTGCCGCCCCCGAGGTCGCCGATCACGACGAACCCGAGGTTGTCGGGCGAGAGCGCCACCGCGGAGTCCGGCCCGTTCTCGATATGGATCTCGCCGTCGGCGGCGTCCGCGGTCACCGTGGCCGGCGGCGACGCCGGCGCGCCGGACGTCACCGACGACCCGTCCGGCCGCACCACGGTCACGGTCACCGTGTCGGAGGCCGCGTACCACAGCTGGAGCAGCACGAAGTCGTTGTTGATGCCCGGCGCGGGCGTGTACGCCGGTACGGTCAGCGTGACGGAGACCGGCTGGCCGGCCGCGAGCGGCACGGTCGCGTGCAAGTCCTCGGTGACGGCGACGGGCGTCGAGTTGCGGTTGTCGCCTTCGTTGCCGGCGGCCGCGACCACGATCCGGCCCGGACCCACGAGGGAATCGAGCTCTTCCTCCTCCGGCAGCGTGCCGTCGTGCGGCCCCCACTGCGCTCCGAGGCTCAGGTTCACCACCGCCGGCCGGCCCAGCTGCGCCGCGCGGCTGAAGATGTAGTTCACGCCGTCCACGACCGCCGACGTGAGGAACGAGGTCTTGACCACGATCAGGTCCGCGCCCGGCGCGACGCCCGCGAACTGCCCCGCCGGGACGCCGGCGCCGGTCGCGCTGCCGTCGCCGGCCGCGGTGCCCAGGACGTGGGTGCCGTGCCCGACGCTGTCGCGCGACGCGCAGCCCGCCGCATTCAGGCTGGCCTGCGGGCACTCCACGCCGTAGCCGAACGTCGTCGAGCCCACGACTCCCGGGCCGGGGCCGGGCAGCGTCTGATCCCACAGATAGAGGATCCGGGAGCGCCCGGTCGCGTCCACCACGAAGTCGCCGTGGGTGAAGTCGATGCCGGTGTCCACCAGGCCCACGATCACCCCGCGGCCGACCGACCCGGTGAACGTGTCGGGTCCGGTGGTGCTGCGCAGCGTCGCGACCCCGATGTCGGCGACACCCAGGTCGTTGAACGGCGCCCAGCGCCGTGCGCCGTACACCGCCGCGACCGCCGGGTCGGCGAGCAGCGCGCCGAGGGCCGCGAGCGGCACGCGCGCGTTGACCAGCCGGCCGGCCTGCGTGCCCAGCCGCGCGCCCAGGCGCTGCAGCGGCGTCCCGTCCACGCCCTTGAGGCGCACCACCACGTTCGCCACCGCCACCCCGTCCGCGTCGCGCGTCACCGCCACCGTGCGAGCGGCGATGGAATCGGTGGTGAGCAGGGCCTGGTCGGCCGGGGACAGGGCCCGCAGCAGGCGGATCGTGGGTCCGGCCGGCACCTGCGCCAGCGACTGGGGTCCGCGCAGCGTCAGGGCCAGCGCGCCCGCGAGCGCCAGACGGCCCGATGCGCGGAGCCTCATCGCCGCGTCACTTCAGGCGAATGACGGCGAGCTGGGGGTCCGCCGTCGCGCCCGTGTTCTCCACGGTGAACGCGATCGAGAAGGCCGGGGCGGAAGCCGCCTGGGTCACGATCAGGTACGTCCCCGAGCCCGACGCCACGACGTCCACGAGCGAGAACGCGCCGCCCGCCGCGGTCGCGGGAACCAGGGGGAACGGCCGATCGAACGCCTGCGGGAACTGCTGGTTGAGGCCGAGGAACGTCGTGCGGAACGCCCAGGTCCGGTAGGTGAGCGCCGAATCGGGCGTGAAGCCGGGCAGGTCCGACACGTACATCGCGAGCGCCCACCGGCCGAGCAGCGTGGCCAGCGGCAACCCCGTCGCGCCGGCCACGTTCGACCCGCCCTGCAAGGCGGTCTGCTCCAGGCGCTGGGTCACACCCGTGCCGTACTGATCCACCAGATAGCGGACGAACAACCACCCGGCGCCGCTGGTCTCGAACGCGGTCGGCGACGTGGTGGTCACCAGCGGATTCGGGGCCGGCGTCTCCTCGTAGAGGAATGCGTCGTACAGGTCGCTGAGCAGGAAGTTGTCGCCGACCGAGTCCGCACCCAGGCTGTCGTAGTGCCGGCCGCCCAGCTCCTCGGCGAGGCGCGAGAGCCCCTCGTTCAGCCACAGCGCTTCCGGGTCGCCGCCGCGCAGCAGCACGTGCTGGTTGAACGAGATCATGTGCTGGAACTCGTGGATGAACGTCGGCGCGAGGGACGCGAGCGCCGCGGCGGTCGTCAGGTCGCACCCGAAGATGCCGGACGGATCCGGCACCACGCCGTAGAACACCTCGCCGTTGTTGAACTGGGCCCGGGTGCTCGGCGCCAGGTCCACGCCCAGGGAGTAGCCGACGATCGGACTCTGGCACGCGGACGCGGGCGTCAGCGCGTTCACCGCCCGCGTCAGCAGGAGCAGGACGACCCCGTTGCCGTCGATGTCGGAGGGCGCGCCGAACGCCACGGTGTCGATCGGATAGAGCACGCTGTCCACCTGCGCGCCGAGCTGCTGCAGGTCGGCCGGGCCGAAGCCGCCGGGCGGCGCCAGCGTGTCCACGTAGATCGCGGCGTGCGCGCCCACGTACAGCGCCTTCGCGATCACCGTCACCAACGTCTGGCAGTTGAGGTCGCCGCACGCGCCGAACGCCCGCACGGTGCCGAGCACCGGGGCCGTGACCCGCGCGGGGGCGGCGGGAGCGGGGAACCCGGCCGAGGCGCGGGCCGCCGTCTCGTCGCGGCGGAGCAGGTCGTCGTGGAAGCGGAGGCTCATGGGCGCCGCGCGATGCTGCGCGGCCGGCGCCGGCGCCGACCGCGGCGGCTCCCGCCGCCCCGACCAGATCGAACGCGGCGTACAGGTCCGGGACGCTGGTGGCGAGCTGGCCGACGACGAGGTACTGCGCGCCGCCGGTGTCGGCGGCCGGAAACCGCAGCGTCAGGCCGCTCTGGTTCCCCGGGTACAGGCCGAACGCCGACGGTCCGAGCGCGACCGGCGTGACGGGCTGCGACGGCCCGGTGCTCTTGTCGCCGAGACACCCCGCGGCCGCGAACACGCTCGCCATGCCGAGCCACACGCGCTTCCACCGACCGCAGGACACCACGGCTCTCCTCGCGGGTACAGGCGTACGGTCGTGGCCGGGCGACGCGAAGTCAAGGACGATCTTCACCGTCTTTGACAGTCCCCGGACGCGCGGCTAGCTTGCCCGAACCGATGGCCTTCGCGCACCTCCACACGCACTCCGAGTACTCGCTTCTCGACGGCGCCAACCGCATCAGCGACCTCATCGCCCGCGTGAAGGCGTTGGGGATGGACAGCATCGCCATCACCGATCACGGCAACATGTTCGGGGCCTGGCAGTTCCATCAGGAGGCCCGGGCGGCGGGCGTGCGCCCGATCATCGGCATGGAAGCCTACGTCGCGTTCGGGCCGCGGCAGGCCCGCGAGAAGCCGCCCGACGCGCCCGGCGCGTACGCCCACCTGGTGCTGCTGGCCCGCGACCACGCCGGATACCGGAACCTGATCCGGCTCTCCTCCATCGGCTTCGTGGAAGGCTACTACCGGCGCCCGCGGGTGGACCGCGAGACGCTCGAGCGATACGCCGAGGGGCTCACCTGCCTGTCGGCGTGCATGTCGGGCGAGGTGGCGCTGTGGCTCCGCCAGGGATCGTTCGACCGCGCCCGGGAGTCGGCCGAGTGGCACGCCCGCACGTTCGGCGAGGGCCACTACTGGCTCGAGGTGCAGAACCACGGGCTCGACGAGGAACCGCTGGTCCGGGACGGCGTGTTCAAGCTCGCCGAGGAGCTGGGCCTGGGCGTGGTCGCGACCAACGACGCCCACTACCTCACGCGCGAGGACGCCGCCGCGCACGACGTGCTGCTCGCCATCCGCTCCGGCAAGGACCTGAACGATCCGAAGCGGTTCCGTTTCCAGGGCACGGAGAGCTACGTCAAGTCCGAGGAGGAGATGCGCCGCGCCTTCCCGGCGCGCGACGACCTGTTCTCCAACACCCAGCGCATCGCCGAGACCTGCGAGTTCGATTTCGAGAAGCGCTTCTTCCTTCCCGAGTTCCCGCGCCCGGCCGAGTACGCGAGCGACAACGACCTGGTGATCGCCCTGGCCGAGGAGGGGACGCGGGGGCGCTACGGCGACCCGCTGCCGCCCCAGGTGCGCGAGCGGCTCGACTACGAGCTCGGCGTCATCACCAAGGTGGGCTACGCCGGCTACTTCCTGATCGTCGCCGACTTCATCCGCTGGGCGCGCGAGCACGGCATCCCGGTGGGGCCGGGGCGCGGCTCCGCCGCCGGCTCGCTGGTCTCCTACGCGCTCGGCATCACCAACGTGGACCCGCTCAAGTTCGACCTGCTGTTCGAGCGGTTCCTCAACCCCGAGCGCATCTCGCCGCCCGACATCGACGTGGATCTCTGCGAGGAGCGCCGCGGCGAGGTGATCGAGTACGTGCGCGAGCGCTACGGCCGCGCGTCGGTGGGCCAGATCGTCACCTTCGGCACCATGAAGGCGCGCGCCGCCGTGAAGGACGTGGCGCGCGTCCTCGGCCTGCCGCCCGGCGACGCGGACCGCCTGACCAAGCTGATCCCCAGCGGCCCCGCGTACGCGCTCACCCTGCGCGAGGCGGCCGAGAAGGTGCCCGAGCTGAAGGAGATGGTGGCGCACAACCCCACGCTCCAGAAGCTGGTGGAGTTCGGCAGCGCCATCGAGGGGCTGTCGCGCCACATCTCGGTGCACGCGGCCGGGATCGTGATCGCGCCGGGCCCGCTGACCGACTACGTGCCCGTGTGCACCATGCCGGGCAAGGGGAGCGGCTCCGGCGCGACGGGGTCCGAGGACTCCATCATCACGCAGTACGACATGGTCGGCCTCGAGCAGGTCGGCATGCTGAAGATGGACTTCCTCGGCCTCACGACGCTCACCATCCTGCACCGCGCGGTGCGCGACCATCCGCGAGCGGCGCGGCGTCGAGGTGGACCTCGACGGGCTCGACCTCGAGGACCCGCCCGTGTATGCAGATGCTGCGCGCCGGCCGCACCTCGGGCGTGTTCCAGTTCGAGTCGAGCCTCGCCACCGACATGCTGCAGCGCATGCGCTGCGACCGGTTCGACGACCTCGTGGCCACCAACGCGCTGATGCGCCCGGGCCCGCTCGACAGCGGCATGCACCTCGTCTACATCCGCCGCAAGCGCGGCGAGGAGCCGGTCCGCTACCTGCTGCCGGAGCTCAAGGAGATCGCTCGAGCCGACCTACGGCGTCATCGTCTACCAGGAGCAGGTGATGCGGATCGCGAACGTGCTGGCGGGCTTCTCGCTCGCCGAGGCCGACGTGCTCCGCAAGGCGGTGGGCAAGAAGAAGCAGGAGCTGATCGACGAGGAGCTGGGACGGTTCGTCGCGCGCTGCGTCGAGCGCGGCCACAAGAAGAAGGTCATCGAGGAGATCGCGTCGCAGATCAAGACCTTCGGGCGCTACGGGTTCAACAAGTCGCACGCGGTGGCGTACTCGATCGTCTCCTACCAGACCGCGTGGCTCAAGGCGCACTACCCCGCCGAGTTCATGGCGGCGCTGCTCTCCTCGGCCATCGGCGACACCGACAAGGTCGTGCCCTACATCGCGGAGTGCCGCGCGCTGGGCATCGAGGTCCTGCCGCCCGACGTGAACGAGTCGGGCTGGCACTTCACCGTGATCGGCGACGAGGCGCATCCGCTTCGGCCTCGGCGCCATCAAGAACGTGGGCCGCGGCGCGATCGACGCGGTCATCGCGGCGCGCACCGCGGGCGGGCCGTTCACCTCGCTGGCCGACCTCGCCACCCGCGTGGACCACCGGGTGTGCAACAAGCGCGTGCTCGAGGCGCTGGTGGCCTCCGGCGCCACCGACGCCCTCGGCGGCCACCGCGCGCAGCTGTTCGCCGCGGTGGACGGCGTGCTGGCGGAGGCCAGCCTCAAGCAGGCCGAAACCGCCTCGGGCCAGGGCACCCTGTTCGGCGCCGCCGCGCCCCGCTCGGGGCCCGACGCGCCGGGCGCCGCCGCCGTCGCGCCGAGCCGCCTGCCCCTCGTGCCGGAGTGGACCGAGACCGAGCGGCTTGCGCGCGAGAAGGAATTGGTGGGATTCTTCGTTTCGGGCCACCCCCTGAACCGCTACGCCGACGAGGCGGCGCTGTTCGGCACGGCCACCACGGCGGACCTCGGCCGGTGGTCGAGCGACAAGCTGGCGGTGGCCGCCGTGGTCACGGCGGTGAAGCGCCAGATCGCGCGGCGTTCGGGCGCGGAGTGGGCCAAGCTCGTGGCCGAGGATTTCCACGGCACCGCCGAGTGCCTGGTGTTCCCCGAGGCGTGGGGCAAGCTCGCCAAGGTCATCGCCGCCGACGGCGCCTACCTGCTGCTCGGCGGCTACTCGGCGCGCGACCGGGGCGAGGACGACGTCCCCTTCATCGTGGAGGACGCGGTGCCGCTCGCCGACCTCAAGGCCTCCGGGCGCATCGCGGTGGCGCTGCGCTGGGCTCCGCAGGCGGGGAAGAACGGCGAGGCGGCCCGGGCCGTGGCGGCGCTGTGCGCCGCGCATCCCGGTCCCGCGCCGCTCTACGTGGACTGGACCGAGGACGGCTCCGGACGCGACCCGGTGCGCCTCCGCTCGCGCACGCTGTGCGTGGCGCTGGCGTCCGACCTCCTCGGCGCGCTGCGCGACGTCCTGGGGAGCGACGCGGTCACACTCGTGAAGGCAGGGTAACCGGATGGCGACAGCACTCGCCCTGGAGTTCGAGAAGCCGATCGCCGAGCTGGAGCGCCAGATCGAGGACCTCAAGCGCCTCGCCAGCCAGCGCTCGCTCGACGTCGCGCGCGAGATCGCGCCGCTGGAGGCCAAGCTCGCCGAGCTGCGGGTCGAGATCTACCGCAACCTCACGCCCTACCAGCGCGTCCAGGTGGCCCGCCATCCGCGGCGCCCCTACGCGCTCGACTACATCAACGCCCTGTTCGCCGACTTCATCGAGCTGCACGGCGACCGGCTGTATCGCGACGACCCCGCCATCGTGGGCGGCCTCGGCCGGCTCAAGGGCCGCAGCGTGGTCGTCATCGGCCAGCAGAAGGGGCGCGACATCAAGGAGAACCTGAAGCGCAACTTCGGCATGCCGCACCCCGAGGGCTACCGCAAGGCGCTGCGCCTGATGCACCTGGCCGAGCGGTTCCGGCTCCCCGTCGTGACGCTGATCGACACGCCGGGCGCGCACCCCGGCCTCGGGGCGGAGGAGCGCGGGCAGGCCGAGGCCATCGCCCGCAACATCGAGGACATGGCGGCGCTGAAGACGCCCGTCGTCGTGGCCATCGTGGGCGAAGGCGGATCGGGCGGCGCGCTGGCGCTCGCGCGTCGGCGACCGGGTCCTGATCCTCGAGAACGCGATCTACTCGGTGATCTCGCCCGAGGGATGCGCCGCCATCCTGTGGCGCGATTCGTCGCTGAAGGAGCGTGCCGCCGAGGCGCTGAAGCTCACCGCCCCCGACCTGCTCGCCATGGGCCTCGTGGACGAGATCGTCCCGGAGCCGCCCGGCGGCGCGCACTCCGATCCGGCCGCCGCCATCGAGGCCCTCGGTGTCGCCCTGGAGCGGCAACTGGCCGAGCTCGCCGGCATGCCCACCGACGACCTGGTCGCGCGCCGCTCGGAGAAGTACCTCCGGATGGGGAAGTTCGAGGAAGCCTAGGGTGGCCGCGCAGCTGGTCGAGATCCGCTTCAAGGGCAACCGCAAGGCCTACTACCGCTGGCCCGAGCCGGAGCCCCTCCGGGCCGAAGAGCCCGTGATCGTCGAGACCGACCGCGGGCTCGACCTGGGACACGTGTCGGCCACCGGGCCGGTGGCCGCCACCAAGTGCGAGCGCTGCGCGCTGCGCCTCCAGGCCTCGACCGGGGCGAATGAAGGCGGCGAGCGGCCGGACGCGCCGGCGCCCGCCGAGCGCGGGGCCGCCACCCCCTCCGAACACGCGCCTGCCGAGCCCGAGCGCCGGGTCGTGCGGCGGGCGACGACGGCCGACACCCGCGTCGCCGACGAGCTGCGCAAGAGCGAGGACGACGTGCGCCGCCGGGTGCGCGAGCGGGTCAAGACCCACCACCTCGACATGAAGGTCAGCGACACCGAGTGGCAGTGGGATCGCAACCGGCTCACGGTGTACTTCACCGCCGAGCGCCGGGTGGACTTCCGGAACCTGGTCCGGGACCTCGCCTCGCTGTTCCGCACCAGGATCGAGCTGCGGCAGATCGGCGTGCGCGACGAGGCGAAGCGCCTCGACGGCATCGGCCGCTGCGGCCGCCAGTTGTGCTGCACCTGGCTGCCCGAGCTCCGGCCCATCGGCCTGCAGATCGCGAAGGACCAGCGCCTCAGCCTCAACCCCACCCAGATCTCGGGGGCGTGCGGCCGGCTGCTCTGCTGCCTGCGCTACGAGCACGACTTCTACGTGCAGTCGCGCAAGCGGTTCCCCAAGGAGGGCAAGGTCCTCGTCACCTCGAAGGGCAACGAGAAGGTCGCCAGCCTCGACATCTTCCGCGAACGGGTGACGCTGCGCTCGGAGGACGGCAGCGCGCGCACCGTGCCGCTGGCCGATCTCAAGCGCGAGGTCGAGGGCGCGGGCGCGCCGGCGGCCCTCGCGCCGCCTCCGGCCACGCCCCCGCCGCCGCCACCTCCGGCGCCTGCCGCGCCGACCGCGCCCGCCGCCGCCGCGCCGGCGACGGCCGCCGGTCCGGAGCGCCGCCGCGGCGCGCCGCCGGGGCGGGCGCCGCCGGGCCGGCGGCGCCACCCGGTGAGCCGCTTCTACCTCACCACCGCGATCGACTACGCGAACGGCGAGCCGCATTTCGGCCACGCCCTGGAGAAGATCGGCGCCGACGCCATCGCGCGGTACCACCGCCTCAGGGGCGACGACGTCCACTTCCTCATCGGCATGGACGAGCACGGGCAGAAGGTCGCCCAGTCGGCCCAGGAGCACGGCGTCGAGCCGCAGCAGCTGGTGGACGGGCTCGCCGAGGCCTTCCGCGCCATGTGGCAGCGCCTGGGCATCTCCTACGACCAGTTCATCCGCACCACCGACCCCGGGCACCAGGCCGGCGTCCGGGCGCTGATCGAACGCATCTTCGCGCGCCGGCCCGACGATCTGTACGAACGCGCCTACGAGGGCTGGTACTGCGTCGGGTGCGAGACCTTCAAGCGCGACGACGAGATCGTGGACGGCAAGTGCGTGCTCCATCAGACGCGCACGCTCGCCTGGAGCGCCGAGCGCAACTGGTTCTTCCGCCTGTCCGCGTACGCGCCGTTCGTCGAGCGCCTGCTGCGCGAGCGTCCCGCCTTCCTGCAGCCGGAGAGCCGCCGCAACGAGATCCTGGGCCTGCTGGGCCAGGGGCTCGAGGACATCCCGGTCAGCCGGGCGCGCCTCAGCTGGGCCATCCCGTTCCCGCGCCCCACCGCCGACGGCGAACGCCAGGCCACCTGGGTGTGGTTCGACGCCCTGCCCAACTACCTGACCGCCACGGGCTACCCCGCGGCCGGTTTCGAGGCCCGCTGGCCGGCCCAGCTGCACGTCATCGGCAAGGACATCACCCGGCACCACTGCGTGGTATGGCCCGCCATGCTCGAGGCGGCCGGGCTCCCGCTTCCCGAGCGGGTATGGGCGCACGGCTTCATCGGCCTGGGAGGCGAGCGGTTCAGCAAGTCGGCCGGCGTCAAGCTCGACCTCGGCACCGCGATCGACCGCTACGGTCCGGACGCCTTCCGCTACTTCCTGCTGCGCGAGATCCCGTTCGACGGCGACGGCGATTTCTCGATGGAGCGGTTCGACGAGCGCTACGTGGCGGACCTCGCCGACGCCTTCGGCAACCTGGCCTCGCGGGTGCTCGCCATGCTCGAGCGCTACCGGGGCGGGGCGGTGCCGGCTCGGGAGAGGCGACCGGCCTCGACCGCGCCGGCGAGGACGCGGTGCGCCGGTACGCCGAGGCCATGGACGCCCAGCTCCTGCATCGCGGCGCGGCGGCCGCGTGGGAGCTGGTGAGCGAAGCCAACGCGTTCGTCGAGCGGCAGGCGCCGTGGGCCCTCGCCAAGGCGGGCGACGCCGTCGCCCTCGACGCGACGCTGGCGGCGCTCGCCCGCTGCCTCGCCCGGCTGGCCGCGCTCGCGGGGCCCTTCATGCCCGGCGCGGCCGCCACCCTGTGGACGGCACTCGGCCTGGAGGGCCTTCCCGGGACGGCCGAGGCGTGGAAAATGGCCCTCGCCCCGCGGCTCGAAGGCGCCTCCACCCACAAGATCCCCCCCCTCTTCCCCAAGGCAGAGAAGGCTGCGGCATAGTGTAACACGTTGCACAGCAACGGCTTCCATGGCGTGATCTAATGTCTTGACGCAGCCGGTGGCGGGTGGTAATGTTGCACCGTCTCGAAGTACCCCCCTCAACCGGCGCGAAGTCACGCCGGGCGTCTTTGTTGTCTCCAGTTCGCGGGGTCCCGATGGCAAGTCGCCGCTGGACGGTCCTGCTCGTACCTGACGGCTCAGGCAGCACCAGGTCACTGTCGATTTCGGTGACGGTGTTGAAGCTGGCCGCCGGGGTCGCGACCGTGGCGCTGGCCTCGATACTGGCCGCCACTTACGGCGTCGTGTCCCACACCGTGGACCTGACGCGAAGCCAGCGGCTGGAGAAGACCAATCAGGCGCTGACGAGCGAAGTCGCCACCCTTGGGCAGCGGGTCAACTCGCTGTCCGACACCCTGGCGGTGATCTCGCGGCGCGACGACGAAGTGCGCCTGGTGGCCGGCCTCGATCCGCTGAGCCCCGACGTCCAGCGCGCCGGCATCGGCGGGCCGAGCGGCGTCTGGCCGGAGCGGGAGCGCCTGATCAACGACGGTGGAGTCGTGGGACGCGAGGCGCTGGGGGTGCACGTCGATCTCGACGCGCTGATCCGCCGGGCCAACGTGCTCGCCACGTCGTTCAAGGAAGCGGCCGAGAGCCTGTCGGCGCACACCCAGCAGCTGGCCGCGACCCCCTCGATCATGCCCACGACCGGCTTCCTGACGAGCCGGTTCTCGATGATCCGCTACCATCCGATCCTGCACGAGAACCGCCCGCACGAGGGCATCGACATCACCGCCGCGTACGGCACCCAGATCATCGCGCCGGCCGCGGGCCGGGTGGTCAAGGTCGGCTGGGAGAACGGCTACGGCAACATGGTCGTGCTGGATCACGGCTACGGGCTCGAGACCAAGTACGCCCACATGTCGCGGACGGCGGTGAGCGTCGGCCAGGCCGTCAAGCGCGGCGACCGGCTCGGCTGGGTGGGCAGCACGGGCCTCTCGACGGGCCCGCACCTGCACTACGAGGTGCTGGTCAACGGACGGCCGGTGGACCCGCTGCGGTACATCCTGCCGGACGCGATTACGGACTAGTTCTGAGTCTACGGTCTACGGACTGCAGAGCAGTTGCCAGACGCCGAGTACTGCAGTGGTTACAAGTCGGAAGGCTCGAGGGGCCAGACCAGTTGCAAGTACTGACAACTGGACTGGCCCCTGATGTCTATGGTACTGGTAACCGCTGGCAACTCGGCGTCTGGCAACTGCCCCGCCTACTGCCCGCTGCTCACTGCGCTTTCTTGGAGAAGTCCACCTTGGGCACCTCGCGTGCCTCGGGCGAGGTGACCTCGAAGTACTCGCGGGACCCCTTCCCGATGATCTTGGCCGTGATCACCTGCGGGAAGCGGCGGATGTAGCTGTTGTACGCCTGCACGGCGTCGTTGTAGTCCCCGCGCGCCGTCGAGATCCGGTTCTCCGTCCCCTCGAGCTGATCCTGCAGCGTCCGGAAGTTCTCGTTGCTCTTGAGCTGCGGGTAGTTCTCCGAGATGGCCAGCAGCCGGCTCAAGGCCCCCGTCAGGCCCTGGTTGGCCT
The DNA here is from genome assembly GCA_963718005.1 of uncultured Gemmatimonadales bacterium. GTDB lineage: Bacteria > Gemmatimonadota > Gemmatimonadetes > Gemmatimonadales > JACORV01 > Fen-1245. The sequence continues at coordinate 44,616 of CAVQXV010000003.1, read as the reverse complement.
GCGACATCTGCTGCAGGCTCCCGCTCTGCACCGCCCCGCCCAGCCGGGCCCGCGCGTCGGCGACGGCCGTGAAGATCGTCACCTCCTGCTGCGCGTAGCCCTTGACCGTCTCGACCAGGTTCGGCACCAGGTCGGCCCGGCGCTGCAGCTGCACCTCGATCTGGCTCTTGAACGCGTTGGCCTGCTCGTCCAGCGTCTGGATCTTGTTGTACCCGCACCCGGCGAGCAGCACGGCAGCGGCGGCGAACAGCGCGCGCTTCATTCTCGATGTCCTCCAGAGGGTAGCGACCGTCACTCGAGTATCCTGGGAATCGGCCCTCAAGATAACCCGACCGTTCCGCGAAAGCTCCACGGTGCAATAGCCAATAGTATCGCCACTCTATCGCGATAGTATCATCATATCTTTCAAGCCATCATCCGCACGCTCGCCCCGGCATTCCCCGCGGCAAGACCCAATTGACACAGGGCATGTCGTGATTCAAATTTACCAACCAGTAAGTTACTAACAGCACCTGAGTGAGCCATGGACATCGACCACCCGTCCGTTGAGACCCCACCTCCGCGCTGGCAACGCCGCAAGGACGCTCGACCGAGCGAGATCCTGGCCGCTGCCCTGGAGACGTTCGTCGAGCACGGCTACGCGGCTGCCAAGCTCGAGGACGTCGCCCGCCGTGCCGGGGTCACCAAGGGCACGCTGTACATCTACTTCGAGAGCAAGGAAGCGCTGTTCAAGGCCGTCGTGCGCGAGAACGTGGTCCCCATCCTGGCTACGGCGGAGCAGCTGGTCGAGGACCCCGCGGCCGATCCGGAGTTGCTGCTCCAGCGCCTGGTGGCCGATTGGTGGACGGCCATGGGGCCTTCCCAGCTCGGCGGCCTCCCCAAGCTGGTGATGTCGGAGGCGACCAATTTCCCGGAGCTGGCCCAGTTCTGGTTCGACGAGGTGGTCCAGCGCGGCCGCCAGACGTTCGCCCGGGTGCTCCGCCGCGGCATCGAGTCCGGGGCGTTCCGGCCCGTGGACGTGGACCTCGCTGTGCGCATGATCCTTGCACCCGTCCTGATGGCCGCCATCTGGAAGCACTCGTTCCGCGCCTGCGAGAAGGAAGCGTTCCCCGTTGAACAATATCTGGCAACTTCGGTTGACATCTTCCTGCGCGGCGTGGCCGTCCCGGCCGCCGGCTCCCGGAGGCGCGCGATGACTAGACTCGCGCTCGCCGCCGCCGCCGTCCTGCTGCGTGCCCGCGGCGCGCCGCCGCGCAGGCGGCGCCGCAGCGCCTGACCCTGGCGCGGCGCGGTCGAGCGCGCCACGCTGAACGCGCCCGGCGTCGCCACCGCGCAGTACGCCGCGGACGTGGCTCGCGCGCAGGTCGGCGAGGCGCGCGCGCGATTGCTGCCGTCCATTTCCCTGAACGGCACCTGGCTCAACCGGTCCGAGGACCTGGCGAGCTTCGGCCTGACCGTGCCCGGCATCCCCGGGTTCATCCAGCCGTTCAACAACTACGACGCCCGCGTCGAGCGTCACGCAGTCGGTCTTCGACTGGTCGAGCATCCAGCACCTGCGGGCCGAGCAGTTCCTGACGGTCGGCAGCACCGGCGTATCGCGCCGCCGCGGGCCAGGAGGCCGCGCGTGCCGCGGCCCTCGCGTACCTCCGGGCCGTCCGCGCGGCGTCGCTGCTGAGCGCGCGGCAGGCGGACGCCGACATCGCCGCGCAGCTGCTCTCGCTCGCGGAGGCGCAGCTGGCCGCCGGGGTGAGCGCGCCGCTCGACGTGACGCGGGCCCGCACGCAGCTGGTCGCCGCGCAGGGCGCGCTGCTCGTGGCCCGCAACCAGCGCCAGAAGGCGGACATCGATCTCGCGCTGGCGCTCGGCGCCGACGCCGGCACCACCTACGTGCTCGCCGACACGCTGACGGGCGATCTCGGCGGCTCCTCCGCGCCGGCCGACACGTCGGCGGCGCTGGCCCTGGCGTTCGAGCGGCGCGCCGACCTCGCGGCGGAGACGGCGACGGGCGATCGCGCCCGGGCCGAGCGCCGGGCGATCGCGGCCGAGCGGCTGCCGCGCGTCGGCCTCGAGGCGGACTACGGTCCCAACGGCATGACCGTGCCGTCCACCCGGCTCACCCAGGACGTGGCGCTCGTGGTGTCGGTGCCGCTGCTCGACGGCTTCCGCCGCGAGGCGCGGAGCGACGAGCAGCGGGCGGTCGAGCAGGAAAGCCACGTGCGGGCGAGCGACCTGCGCCGGCGGATCGCGGCCGAGGTTCGGACCGCGCTCCTCGACCTCGGCTCGGGCGTGGAGCAGCACGCCGTCGCCGCCCAGCGGCTGTCGCTGGCCGTGGAGGAGCTGGACGAGGCGCGGGAGCGTTTCGCCAGCGGCGTGGCGGGCAACATCGACGTGATCAACGCGCAGTCCACGCTGAACCTGGCGCGCGACGCCGAGATCGACTCGCGCTTCACCACCGCGGCGGCGCGGGTCAGCCTGGCGTACGCCGCCGGCGTCGCGGAGACGATTCACTAGTTTCTACTGATTCGGATGGGGAGAGTTCAGATGGCAACGATGACTCAAGCGGCTCCACCTTCACCCGCACCGCCGGCCGGCGGCCGGCCCGCGGAGTCCGGTCCGGAGGAGGAGGCCCTGACCAACGGCCGCCGCAAGCCCTGGATGCTCGCGCTGGGCGCCGTGATCGCCGTGATCCTCCTGGCGCTCGCCGCGCGGGCCGTGTGGTTCGCGATCGTCCACGTGTCCACCGACGACGCGCAGGTGGACGGCCACATCACGCCCATCTCGCCCCGGATCGGCGGCTTCGTGGTCTCCGTCCGGGTGCGCGACAACCAGCAGGTGAGGGCGGGCGACACGCTCGTGGTGCTCGACGATCGCGACCTGCGCGCCCACCTGGCGCAGGCCGACGCCGACCTGGCGCAGGCCATCGCGACGGTCGGCTCGCGCGGCAAGGTCGGCCAGGCGGTGGCGCAGCTCGACCAGTCCAAGGCCGCCGCGGCCGCCGCGGCCGCCACCGTGCTCCAGCGGCAGGCCGACGCCGAGAAGGCGACCAACGATCTCGAGCGCGCCCGCGCCCTGAGCGCCCGGAACATCGTGAGCCGGCAGGCGCTCGATGCCGCCGAGGCCGCGGCCCGCGCGACGGCCGCGCAGTACACCGCGGCCCAGCGCACCGCCTCCGCCGCCGACGAGCAGGTCACGGCCGCGGAAGCCGCGCTGACCGGATCGGAGGCCCGCGTGGCGGCGGCCCGCGCCATGCGGGACGTGGCGGCGCTGCAGCTGTCCTATACGGTGGTGACCGCGCCGGTCTCCGGCGTGGTGAGCAAGAAGTCCGTCGAGCTCGGTCAGCTGGTGCAGGCGGGCCAGCCCCTGATGAGCGTCGTGCCGCTCGACGACGTCTGGGTCGTGGCGAACTTCAAGGAAACGCAGGTCGAGGACATCGAGCCGGGCGCGCCGGCGGTGATCAAGGCCGACGCCTATCCCGGCCGGATCTTCAACGGCAGCGTGGAGAGCCTCAGCCCGGCGACCGGCGCCAAGTTCTCGCTGCTGCCGCCCGACAACGCCACGGGCAACTTCACCAAGGTGGTGCAGCGCATCCCGGTGCGCATCCGCATCGAGAGTCAGACGGACACGCTGCACCTGCTCCGGCCGGGCATGAGCGTGGACGTGACCATCAGGAGCAAGTAGCCAGACGGCAGTCGAGTAGATTGCAGGGCAGTTGCGAGACGCCGAGTTGCGAGTGGTTGGGAGACTGAGTGAAGAGGGGCGAGTCCGAGTTGCCAGTACTGGCTTCTGGTCTCGACCCCTCACTCTCACATCTCGTCACCGCTCGGCAACTCGGCGTCTCGCAACTGTCCTGAGGTCCGCAGACTCCGGTTCTTCAGACTCAGGTCTTCAGTCCGTCCACGAACTCCGCCAGCTTCTCCATCGCGTCCACGTACCGCCCCGCGATCGGGTCGAAGGCGGCGAGCGCCGGCGGGTTCTTCCCGTCCAGCGCGGCGAGCACCCAGTCGAAGACCGTGGCGTCGAGCCCGGCGGCCGCGGCGGTCTCGCGCACCAGCGCGTCGTGGCCGGCGGGCGGCACGCCGCCCGTCAGGCGCAGCACGGCGCGGAAGAGGACGAAGAAGGTCCCCGCGGAGTGCGCCAGCAGGCGCCCGAGCGCCTTGCCGTCCGCCGCCGCCGCCGCGTACTCGGTCCGCAGGCGCAGCACCTTGCCGCGCACCTCGTGCTCCAGCTCGGCTGCGCAAGGCGGCGCGCCTGGTCGTGAGGCCCTCGAACGGATCGCGGCCCGCGAGCACCCGGTGCGCGTCGCGCATGTCCTCGATCTCGATCGGGAACACGTCGGTGGAGGCGCGCCACTCGGCGTCCGAGAAGATCAGCGGCGGCGGCTCCCCCGCCTTCGTCCACTCCGCCACCAGCGGCGTCGCGTCGTGCAGCGAGGCGACCGTCGCGTCCTTGACGATCAGCAGCAGGTTGAGGTCCGAGCGCCCCTCCACGTGCGTGCCGCGCGCCGCCGAGCCGTAGAGCAGCAGCGATACGAGGTTCTCGCCCACGGCCGCCTCCAGCCGGCCGGCGAACGCATCGAGACCCAGCTTCTTGTCCGCCATCAGAACCCCCCCGACGCGCCGCCGCCGCTGAAGCCTCCGCCGCCGCCGAAACCGCCGAAGCCGCCGCCGCCCCCGAAGCCACCGAAGCCCCCACCGCCGAACCCGCCGCCACCCCAGCCGCCGCGCCGGCCGCCGCTCAGCAGCGATCCCAGAAGCATGCCCTGCACCAGGCCGCCGCCGCCCCGGCGGCGCAGGACGCCGAACACCACGAACAGCAGCGCCAGGAACGCCAGGTTGACGAGCATGCCCGAGCCGCGGCTCGGCTGGTCGGCCGGCGGCGGCGCGGGGGCCGGCACGCCCGTCAGCGAAAAGCCGAACGCCTGCGCGTAGGCCGCACCCAGCAGCGCACCCCCGCCACCAGGCCCGCCGCGTAGCTCCCCGCGCTCACCGACTGCCGGCCGATCTCGTCCCGGATGCGGCCCGCCATCGCGTCGGTGACGAAGCCTTCCGCCCCGCTGCCGGTCGCGATCGCGAGCTGCGCCTTGCCGTCGCCGGGATGAGCCCCGGGCACCAGCAGCAGCACCGTGCCCGTATTGCGCTTGGGGTCCCCGGCGGCGCCCTGCGCGCCGACCTTCCAGGCCCGCCCGATGTCCCGCGCCACGTCGATCGACGCCCGGCCTCTTAGGTCGGCGAGCGTCACCACCACGATCTCGCCCCCCGATGCCGTGCGGACCTGATCGATCACCGAGTCCATCGCCGCCCGCGAGGCCGGGTCGATGACCTTGGCGAAATCGTTGACGTAGCCGGTCGGCGCCGGAAGCTGCAGCTGGAAGAGCAGCGCGACGATCAGGGCGAAGGGCATGATCCGCTGAATATAGCCGCTACCGCGGCCACCCGGCACGGCGTAGAATTCGACTTCCGAACCGCCCCCATCCCGAGGCTACGGCAGTGGACTCTCGTGTTTCGCTCCCGGTCAGGCTGGCCTGCGCCCTGGCGTTGTGCCTGACGGTGTCGCTCCGGGCGCAGCAGCCGGACGACCTGCGCGCGGCGCGCACCAAGGGCAGTCCCACCGCCCCCGTCACCATGTACGTCATGTCGGATTTCGAGTGCCCGTACTGCGGCGACTTCGCGCGCGGCACCTTCCAGACGATCGAGCGGGACTACGTGCAGACGGGCAAGCTGAAGGTGGTGTTCGTCAACTTCCCGCTGACGTCGATCCACCCCAACGCCGAGCCCGCCGCGGAGCTCGCGATGTGCGCGGCCAAGCAGAACAAGTTCTGGGAGATGCACGACCTGCTGTTCCGCCACCAGGACGCCTGGGTCAACCTCACGGACCCGGGATCCTACTTCCTGGCGCTCGGGGACTCGATCGGCGCCAATCGGGCGGAGTTGACCTCGTGCCTGACGACGCACGGGACCCGGGCCCTGGTCCAGGCCGACGCCGAGGGCTCGTCGCGCACCGGGGCGCACTCCACGCCGTCGTTCTACATCGAGGGCGGACTGATGAGCGGCGACGAGCCCATCACCGTCTTCCGTCCCATCCTCGACTCCATCATCAACGCCAAGGCCCATCCGCCCGCGCCGGCGCGCTAGGCGGACATCACCAGGGAAAGCCCGAGGTCGTAGAGGGCGTGGGTCCAGGCCGTGATGCCGAACCCCCGGGTGACGTAGAGCACGCTGAACACCACGCCCGCGAGCGCCCGGAAGGTGAAGCTGGCGACCGTGAACGTATCGCCGAGCGCGCCGACGTAGTGGAAGGACGAGAAGATCAGCGCGGAGACGATCACCGCGATCGTGGCCGCGAGCCCGGTCCCGGCCCGGAACAGCCGGCGGGCCACCCACATCAGCGCTCCCACCAGCACCACGCGGAACAGCAGCTCCTCGTAGATCCCGGCGCCGAGCGACACCACCAGCTGGGTGGGCAGGTCCAACGCAGCCGAGCCGCCGACGGACAGGTGGCGCGGGCCCTCGAGCACCAACGTCGTGAGCCATCCCACCACGAACCCGAACACCGCCGCGTACAGGCCGCTCTCGAGCAGCATCCCGCCGAACACGCGGGCGGACAGGCGTTCGCCGCTCCGCTTGAGGTCGCGCCACACGAGCACCGCGGCGCCACCCACCAGCAGGAGCCCGAAGACCACCAGCCCGTCCCGGCCGCCCAGGGCGACGAACAGGCTCTTGAGCAGCACGTCCGCGCCGTTGCGGACGCCGGCCACGGCCGAATGGGTGAGCATGGCCGACAGCCCCTCGTACAGGATGAGGAGGGGCATCGCGAACAGGATGCTGTAGCGCGGCGCGCGGGAGCGGCGCAGATAGTCTTTCAGCATGTCAGGCGGTAACGTACTGCCGGTGCTGACGTTTCTCTATCGCCTCGCCTGGCGCGTCGCGCGGCCCTTCGCCCCGGCGCTCGCCCGCTCGCGCGGGAAGCTCGGCCGGGCGCTGCGCGGACGGCTGGGCGCCGCGGCCGCGCTGGCGGGGTGGGCGCACCGCGCGCGGGACCCCGCCCGGCCGCTCGTGTGGTTCCACGCCGCCTCCGTGGGCGAGGGGCGGCAGGCCGAGGCCGTGCTGCTGCGCCTGAGGGCGTCCCGGCCCGCCTGGCAGGTCGTCTACACCTTCAGCTCACCGTCGGCCGAGCGGTGGGCCGCCTCGCTGCCGGTGGACGTCGCCGGTTTCGTCCCGTTCGACACCGTCGCCGACGTGGGGCGCGTCCTCGAGGCCGTGCGTCCCACGGCGCTCGTCTTCAGCGCCACCGACCTGTGGCCGGAGCTCGTGCGTCAGGCGGCTGAGCGCGGCGTGGCCCTCGGCGTCGTCTCGGCCACGCTGGCGCCCACATCGAGCCGCCGCGGCGCCGCCGCGAGGTCGCTGCTGCGCCCCACGTACGCCGCCCTGGGCCGGGTCGGCGCGATCGACGCGGCCGACGCCGACGGGCTCGAGCGCCTCGGGGTGCCGCGCGCGCGGATCACCGTCACCGGCGACACCCGGCACGATGCCGCGCAGGCGCGCCTCGCCGGGCTCGCCCCGGAGGCGCCGCACCTCAGGGCCCTCGCCGGCGACGGCCACGACCGGCGTCCGGTGGTCGTGGCGGGCTCCACCTGGCCGGCCGACGATCGCGTGCTCATGCCCGCGCTGCGGCGAGCGTTCGAAGCCGGAGCGCGGTTCCGGCTCGTGATCGCCCCGCACGAGCCCACCGCCGATCATCTCGCGGCGCTCGAGGCGAAGCTCGACTACTGCATGCCGAGCGGGATGCGGCGGGTGCGCCTGTCCTCACTCCTCGGTACTGGCAACTTGGAACCACTGCCAACTGGCAACTTGGCGTCTGGCAACTGGGACGTGGTGGTGGTGGATCGGGTGGGCGTGCTGGCGGAGCTCTATACGATGGCGTCCATCGCCTTCGTCGGCGGCGGCTTCCACGCCAAGGGCCTGCACTCGGTGATCGAGCCGGCGGCCGCCGGCGTGCCCGTCCTGTTCGGCCCGCGCTGGCAGGGGAGCCGGGACGCCCGGCTGCTCCTGGAGGCCGGCGGGGCGCGGACGGCGCGCGAGCGCGGCGAGGTGGCGGCGGAGCTGTGCGGCTGGCTGCTAAACGAACCCGCCCGTGCCGTCGCGGCTGCGGCGGCACGGGCGGTCGTCGAACGGGGCCGGGGCGCGGCCGACCGGTCATTGCAACTGGTGATCGACCTGGTCGAGCGACCCTAACCCACAACCATCACCTACAACCTACCACCCACAACCTACCACCCGTCTTATCTCATCCCCCCGATGCCGATCGACGCACCGACGCCGAAGTTGCTGATCGTCTGCGTGGCGCCGGTCGCCGCGTTCTTGATCTTGCCGCTGTCGTAGGCGGCGCGCACCGAGATGATGCGCAGGATCGGGACGTCCACGCCGACGGCCCAGCGGAACTCGCCGTCAGTTTTGCACGTGACGCCGGTCGGGCAGTTCCTGATCTTGGTGAAGTTGTACCGCGGTGCGACCCAGACGTTCGGGTTGATGATCACCAGGGGCAGCTTGAGGCCGAGCGCCGCGCCCACCGGGATCGTGAGGACCTCCGGGTTGGAGCCCTTGATCGAATCCTGAATGGCCACCGGCAGCGAGCCGATGTTCGCGAACGAGAAGCCGTTCACGTCCATGCTCGCGCCGCCGAACACCGACAGCGCCCACGGCGACAGCCCGCCGCCGTAGACCCTCAGCTGCAGCAGGGCGCTCGCAGTGACCTTGGTCGAGGCCCCGACGCTGGCGGAATCGACGCCGCTCCTGATGGTATTGAAGTCGTTGCGCGTGGCCCCGACGTTCGCGCCGATCCCCACCGGCCCGATGGCGAACGTGACGCCGCCCTGGAGGACGTTGTAGTCGCCCAGGCTCGTCGTCTTGCTCGTCGGCAAACCCAGGTCGGCGTGCACGCGGAATCCGGTCGCGTACCGGGGATTGGTGAACAACGGCATCCCCTGGATCTGCGCCTGGGCCCGCCCCGCTGCGCCGGCCGCCAGCACGACCAACCCGACCGCCATACCCGCACGGTGCATCCGAGACATCGCAATCCTCCTGATTGGTGGTGCCCCGCAGACGGGCGCCAGGCCCTGCCCTGGCCCGGGGGCTGGCGAAGAATAGCCAGGGGGCAGGGCGCGCGCAGGTGACCGATGTCACCCGGCCGGCCGTTTGGTGACCTGGATCACATCCACGGACGCGACCAGAGGCGCCAAACCCGCCTTACTGAGCCGCCGTGCGGTCCGCTGCTGGGTCGGACCCATGATCCGAGGCCCTCTGCCCGTTTCCCTCGGTATGTGCTCCGCCCACGGCCGGCCAACGCGGCTGGTGTTTGCTGCGCTCGCCGCCACCGTTGCGGCCGGCTCGGTATGTGGAGGATGCGTCGCTGGGGCAGGTCAGCCCGTGCTCTTGTATCCCCTATGGGATCTTGTCGTCTTGCGCCGACCTTCTCGCCTCCCCTACCGTTGTTGTGCGAGGCTCTACTCCACCGTCCTGAAGGACCGACCACACAGGAACCTAGGGCACGGCCGTGAGCGCATCCCCGTTTGCGCAGCTCCCCCAATGCGGAGGTCACCGATGACCACGGTCCCAAGCTCGCTGGCCTGTCTCGTGTGTTCGCTGACGCTCGGCGCGGTCCCAGCGGCCGCTCAGAAGCCTGTTCAGACCCGGCATGGATTCTGGTTCAACGTCGGCATTGGTTACGGCTCGCTCGGGTGCAAGGACTGTAGCAGTCAGACGGGCGGCCTCAGCGGTGGCTTGTCCCTTGGAGGCACCTTGGGCCCCAATTGGTTGGTGGGTGTGGGGACCACGGGCTGGACCAAGTCCCAGAACGGGGCCACGCTCACGGTCGGCACGCTGGACGCTCGTGTGCGGTTCTACCCCACGGCCAAGGGGGGCTTCTTCCTCACCGGCGGTATCGGGCTCGGGTCCATCAGCGCAGGAGTTTCCGGCTTCGGCAGCTCCAGTGAGGCCGGTGTCGGTCTGGTGCTTGGCCTCGGCTTCGACATGCACATCAGCCGTAGTGTGAGTCTCACGCCATTCTTGAACGGCTTTGCGATCAAGACGTCGAACGCCGACGCCCATGTGGGGCAGATTGGCCTCGGCATCACCGTCAACTAGCCACAGCCGTTGCAGCGCCGACTAAGGTCGGTGCAAACAGGGCGTAGATGCGGCGGTAGCAGCGCCGGTGTATCCCGCTGGCGGGCCTGCTGCCGCCGCGCGCCCCGGTTCGCCCCGCGGCCCAGTCGGTCAGCGCGGCCCCCGGCCACCAACGGTTGCTCTTGCGCGCAGGCCCAATGAGCCGCCCCTCAGCGACGTGACACAATCAGGACGCTAGCTATTCCGACGACGAAATCTGCTCGCGCCGCGATTACCACTGCGCCGACTGCATGCGCCGTGACTAAGCCAGAAGCGTTGACCGAGGCGATGGCGTCATTCGACGACGACCACGTGAACATCTTGTTGGGGATGACAGCGCCACTGGAGTTGTGCGCCGTTGCCACCAGTTGCACCCGCTCGTCCGTCGCCAGAGTGTCTGTGGCAGGGTTAATGAGGACGGTCTGAACGGTCACATCGACGAGTGGCGTTGCCACCGGGCCGAAGCCGTTCAACGGTCCCCCAGGCGCTGCTTGCGCATTGCGATCGGCGAGGTTCCGCAAAGCTGCCCTGCAGGAACTGGTCTTACTAAAGCCCGCAGCCGCTGAAATGCCCGACACCACTCCCCAGCCTAGGCCCACCGCTTCAATCTCACCGGGGTTCGTATACATGGTCGAGTTGGACGACGCAGCTATCGCGCCGAGTACATTGAGGGCCCCCCAGACCACGTCGAGGATAGGGCCAGCATCTCCTTCTGTGCAGGAGAACGAGGTCATTCGCTCATACCCGGTTGGAGGTCCCTGCACCAACAGGAAGCCGCAGCCGCCGGTGGCCACCGGGAGGAGCCCGAGGAGCGCGAGTGTTGCGAAACGCGAGTGAAAGGAACCGGCTAGCATCAGCGCCTCCGTCTTCGGACCCAGAAGTGACTGGCACGAGAACGCGACTGGCACCCGCAGCACCTGCATGCGGTACCCGCCCAGGGAACCACGCCTGAACGGCGGGCACGTCGCCCACTCAACAACGGGAAGAGTAGCGGTGGGGCGTTAGGGAGGCGTTAGGCCCCCGTCAACCCTCGACAAAATGCCTGGGGCTTCGGGTTTGGAGACGTGGTTCCCCGGTCGCTCTGCCAACTCCGAACCACATCGGGAGCGGCCAACCCACGCTGCCTCCTGGGGGGTAGCGAGCCGCCAGGGCTGCTCCGGACCCCTGCCCTAGAGCGGCGGCTACGGCGCGGGCGGCGCGAGAACGCCCTGGAAGGTCACCGTCTCCGGCGAGACGAATCCGACCGTCAGCACCGTGACGAGCAGGTCCGTCCAGCGGTGGTACACGCGGATGCGGAGATTCTGGATCGCCCGGCCGCCGGCCACCTGGCCCTCGAGCGCGTGTTCGAGGCTGGGCGCCTTGCTGGGATACAGGCCCCAGAACAGGAACGTCGCGTGCGACTGGATGGCGAACGTGTCGCCGACGGTGGCCTGCGTCGCGGGCGACGCCATGCCGGCGGGCACGCCGAGGGTCGTCGCGTCGAAGGTCATCGCGCACCCGGCGAGGGTCGCGACGAGAGCGAGGACCACGAACGTGTTCAGCGATGGGTGCTGCGGCGATTTCGTCACGGATGCCGGAGGTCGAGGGGACGGAGATCCGGGAGGCGCGCCACGCGGCGCGCCCCCGGGCTTGAACCGCTCGTCTACATCATCGGCACGTGGAAGTTGAAGTGCGCCCCGACGCCGATGATGAGCGTACTGGGCGTCGCGGGGTTGATCTTGCTGGGGACCTTGCCCCAATCCACGGCCGCGTGCACCCCGAGGCCGAGGAGCAGGTTGAAATTCACGCCGGCGGAAACGCGGAACGCCGAGGCGCTGACGCCTCCGCCGCTGTAGAACTCCACGCGCGGTGCGATCCACGGCTTCAACGGAAAGAGCGGTGGGTCGAGCGAGAGGCCGATGCCGACCGGAATGGTGTTCTGGGTGACGGTCCCGAGGCCCACCGGGATCTTGATGGATCCGTAGCCCGCCTGAACGCCCACGGCCACCGGGAGCAGGCCACCACCGAAGACCTTGTACGCGATGTCGCCGCCGTACGAGGTCTGCGCGCTCCCGAAGCCCGTGCCCTTCCACGCGCCGACCATGCCCGTCAGCGTCACCGGGCCGGCCCCGAAGCTGCCGGCCACGCCGTACGCCGTGCCGCCGCCCGCATTGTTGTCGGGGAAACCCAGGTTCGCCGCGACCCCGATGCCGGTGCCCCCGCGGGGATTGAAATAGACCGGTATGCCGGCCAGCTGCGCCCGTGCGGCCGTCGCACCTGCGACGAGGGGCAGCGCTGCCGCGATCATCACCCTGCCGATGCGCCTCATGCGTTTCCCTCCTTGAGTGCCGGGCCACCCTGGCGCCGTGCGGGAATAAGATACTACCCGGGCGGCCCGAAAAGCACGTGGCCCGCCCACGCACATCCGGGCGGGCCACGCGCGGTGAACCGCGCCGCCGCTCAGGCGACGACGGTCAGGCGCCTAGTGCCACAGCGAGAGACCGGCCCGCACGCCGATGCCCAGCGTGTTGGACGTGCCGAGCGACGAGTTCTTCGGCGTGTACGCCGCGAAGCCCTCGAGGCGGAACGCGCCCGGGCCCCAAGGCACCCGCGTGCCGAGGCCGCCGTTGAGCGTCACGGTGGCCCCGCTGCTGCCGCCGCTGCCGAAGCTGATGATGTTCACCCCAAGACCCGCGGTCAGGTACGGCCCCATCAGATTCCGGTAGCCGTGCCCCGCTCCGAGCTTCCACAGGACGTTGAGGTCGGGCCCGATGTCGTAGACCGTGGTGCCGGACGAGCTCGCGAAGTTCAGCGTGAACCGCGGCTCCAGACTGACCTTGCCCGAGGATACGAAGCCGAGCCGGACATCCACCGGCGTCATGATCCGGAACACGCCGTTCCCGCCGGACGGGCTCTGGTACAGCATCGCCAGGTCCACCCCCAGCTCGTGCTCCGGCGCCATCCCCGCCGCTTGCCCGAACGCGGCCGCGGGTACCACCACGCAACTGCCTGCCAGAATCGCAATGGCGAGCTGCCTCCGCATAGCCACCTCCCGTTCACAGGAAACCGACCGCCCCGGCGCTCGTGGCGCCGGGAACGGAGCCATCCCGAAAAGCCATTGGGAGATCGGCGCAGGACCGTGGAGGTAACGATGCGAACCGCCCGCCGCCGCGAGGAGCGCGGCGGCGGGCGGCGGCGGGCGGCGACCCGGCTAGTGGCGGCCGATCGGCGCCATGTTTCAGCCCTGGGCTTGCTCCACGACGATCCGGACCCGGTTGCCGGCCACCTGCGCGAAGCCGCCGGCGACGGTGAACCGCTGCGTCTCCGCGCCACGCCGGACCACGAGGCTCCCCTTGCCCAGCAGGGTCAGGAACGGGGCGTGGTGGGGCAGGATCCCCACCTCGCCGTCGTAGGCCGGCGCGACGATGGCCGTGGCGTCCCCTTCGTACAGCTGCCGCTCGGGGGAAACCACCGTCACGCGCAGTTTGACGGCGTCGGTCGGCGCTCACGCCGCCTCGAGCTTCTTGGCGCGCTCCACCACGTCCTCGATGCCCGCCACCATGTAGAACGCCTGCTCCGGCAACTCGTCGAATTCGCCGGAGACCACCCGCTCGAACGACTCGATCGTCTCCTCGAGCTTGACGTAGCGGCCGGGGAGCCCGGTGAACACCTCGGCGACGTGGAACGGCTGCGAGAGGAACCGCTGCACTCGGCGCGCCCGCGCCACGATCTGCTTGTCGTCCTCGGACAGCTCGTCCATCCCGAGGATCGCGATGATGTCCTGGAGGTCCTTGTAGCGCTGCAGGATCTGCTGCACCTGGATCGCGACCTTGTAGTGGCGGTCGCCGAGGTACTGCGCGTCGAGGATGCGGCTGGCGGAGTCGAGCGGGTCAACCGCGGGGTAGATGCCCAGCTCGAAGATCTGCCGCGACAGCACCACGGTGGCGTCGAGGTGCGCGAACGCGGCCGCCGGCGCCGGATCGGTGAGGTCGTCGGCGGGCACGAAGATGGCCTGCACCGAGGTGATCGAGCCGCGCTTGGTCGAGGTGATGCGCTCCTGCAGGTCGCCCATTTCGGTGCCGAGCGTGGGCTGATAGCCCACGGCGCTGGGCATCCGCCCGAGCAGGGCCGAGACCTCGGAGCCGGCCTGCGTGAAACGGAAGATGTTGTCGATGAACACCAGCACGTCCTGGCCCTCGACGTCGCGGAAGTACTCCGCCACGGTGATGCCCGAGAGGCCGACGCGGAGCCGCGCGCCCGGCGGCTCGTTCATCTGGCCGTAGATGAGGGCGGTCGAGGGCAGCACGCCCGACTCCTTCATCTCGAGGTAGAGGTCGTTCCCCTCGCGGGTCCGCTCGCCCACGCCGCAGAACACCGACCGGCCGCCGTGCCCCATGGCGACGTTGTGGATCAGCTCCTGGATGATGACGGTCTTGCCCACGCCGGCGCCGCCGAACAGACCGATCTTGCCGCCCTTGGCGAACGGCGCGATGAGGTCGATGACCTTGATCCCGGTCTCGAACACCTCGGTCTTGGGCTGCAGCTCGGTGAACTTCGGCGCCGCCCGGTGGATGGGCCACCGCTCGGCGTCGGCCGGGATCGGCGCCCCGCCGTCCACCGGCTCGCCCAGCACGTTGAGGATCCGGCCCAGCGCGTGCTTGCCCACCGGCACCGAGATGGGGCCGCCGGTGTCCAGCGCCGGCATACCGCGCACCAGGCCGTCGGTAGAGCTCATCGCCACCGCGCGCACCTGGTTGCGGCCGATGTGCTGCTGCACCTCGGCCACCAGCCGGACCCGGTCACCCTTCCCGCCCGGCCCCGCCTCGTCCACCTTGAGCGCCGTGTACAGCTCCGGCAGCTTCTCGGGCGCAAACTCCACGTCGATGACGGGCCCGATGACTTGGACGACTTTGCCGACGTTCGACTCTGCCATGGAATCCTCGTTGAGCGTTGGTAGGTGGTGGGTTGTGGGTTGTGGCCTCGCCACACACCTACCACCTACAACCCACCACCTATCCGTCTATCCGTTCAGCGCTTCCGCTCCGCCCACGATTTCCGCCAGCTCCTGGGTGATCTGTCCCTGCCGGGCGCGATTGTACGTCCGCCGCAGGATGTCGAGGATCTCGCCCGCGTTGTCCGTCGCGCTCTTCATCGCCGTGCGCCGCGCGCCGTGCTCCGAAGCCGCCGTCTCGACCAGCGCCCGGAAGACGAGGTTGCGCACGTAGAGCGGCAGCAGGGCGCCCAGCAGCTCGTCGGCGCCCGGCTTGAGGATGAAGTTGGCCACGGTCCCCGCGCCTGCGGCTTCTGCCGGAGAAGACTGACCGACTGCGCGTCTGTGCGTCTGTGCGCTTGCGGTTCCACCGGCAGCACGCGCAGCAGGGTCGGCGGCGTCGTCAGCGCCGACTTGAACTGGGCGAACACGACGTCCAGCGACGCCAGCTCGCCGGCCTCGAAGCTCGCGCTCAGCGGGTCCACCAGCTCGGCCGCGTGGGCCGCCGTGGGGCGGTCGCCGATGTCGAGCCGCGCCAGGGCCAGCGGCCGATGCACGAACTTGAAGTAGCTGATGGCCTTCTTCCCCACCACCAGCAGGTCCACCGTGTAGCCGGCCTGCTCCAGCTCGCGCCACCCGTTCGCGCGCCATGCGGATGAGGTTGGTGTTGAAAGCGCCGGCCAGGCCGCGGTTCGAGGTGACGAGCAGGACGGCGGCGCGCTTCGGGCCGCCCTTGGCCGGGCTCGCCGGCTGCCGGAGCAGCGGGAACCGCTCGGCCAGCTCCGGGGTCATCAGGTCGCCGATCACGTCCGCCAGCGCCCGCGCGTACGGGCGCGCACCCACCACGCGGTCCTGCGCGCGCTTGAGCTTGGAGGTGGAGACCATCTCCATCGTCCGCGTGACCTGGCGCGTGCTCTCGATCGAGCGGATACGGCGCCGCAGCGCCCGCGTCTTGGCCATTACTTCTTGAGCGCCTTGAAGCCTTCGATGGCCTTCCGCAGCCGGCCGGTCAGGTCGTCCGACAGGACCTTCTTGGTCCGGATCTCCTCGGCGATGCCCGCGTGGTTGGCGGCCATGAACAGGTGGAACGCCGTCTCCCACGCCTTGATGGCCGGCACCTCCACGTCGTCGAGGTAGCCGTTGGTGGCGGCGAAGATGATCTCCACCTGGCTGCGCGACCTCCATGGTCGCGTACTGCGGCTGCTTCAGGACTTCCACCAGCCGCTGGCCGCGCGCCAGCTGCCGCATCGTCGCCTGGTCGAGGTCCGACCCGAACTGCGAGAACGCCTCCAGCTCGCGGTACTGCGCCAGGTCGAGGCGCAGCCGCCCGGCGACCTGCTTCATCGCCTTGATCTGCGCGTTGCCGCCCACCCGGCTCACCGAGATGCCCACGTTGATCGCGGGCCGCACGTTCGAGTAGAACAGGTCGGTCTCGAGGAAGATCTGCCCGTCGGTGATCGAGATGACGTTGGTCGGGATGTACGCCGAGACGTCGCCCGCCAGGGTCTCGATGATCGGCAGCGCGGTCAGCGAGCCGCCGGGCTTGGTGATGCGCGGATCGAACTTGATGAGGGCCGGGTCCTCGCGCGATCTTGGCCGCGCGCTCCAGCAGCCGCGAGTGCAGGTAGAACACGTCGCCCGGGTAGGCCTCGCGGCCCGGCGGGCGGCGCAGCACCAGCGAGATCTGGCGGTAGGCCGCCGCGTGCTTCGACAGGTCGTCGTAGATGCACAGCGTATGGCGGCCCTGGGCGTACATGAAGTGCTCGGCCATCGCGCAGCCGGCGTACGGGGCGATGTACTGCATCGGGGCCGGATCGGACGCCGACGCCATCGACCACGATCGTGTACTCGATGGCGCCGCTGGCGCGCAGCCGCTCGACCACCGAGGCCACGGTGGACTGCTTCTGGCCGATGGCGACGTAGACGCAGATGACGTCGCCGCCCTTCTGGTTGATGATCGTGTCCACCGCGATGGCCGTCTTGCCGGTGCCGCGGTCGCCGATGATCAGCTCGCGCTGGCCTCGGCCGATCGGGATCATCGAGTCCACCGCCTTGATGCCCGTCTGCAGCGGCTCCTTCACCGGCTGCCGCACCACGATGCCCGGCGCGACCATCTCGACGTGCCGCGCCCCCTCGGCCGCGATCGGGCCGAGCCCGTCCAGCGGCCGGCCGAGCGGATCCACCACGCGGCCGATCATCCCGGCGCCCACCGGCACCTCGAACACCCGGGAGGTGCGGCGCACCTCGTCGCCCTCGCGCAGGTCGAGGTAGTTCCCGAGGATCACGGCGCCGATGTTGTCTTCCTCGAGGTTCAGCGCCAAGCCGCTGATCGTCTCGTCGGTGGCGGAGGCCCGGAACTCGAGCATCTCGCCCGCCAGCGCCGCCGTCAGGCCGTAGATGCGGGCCACGCCGTCCTTGACCTCGAGGACGGTGCCCACCTCCTCCAGGCCGGCGGCGGACAGGTTGGCCGACTCGATCTCCCTGAGGAGCACGTCTTTCAGCTCGCCGGGACGCAGTACCGTATCGTTGGCCATGGGGCGCTGTGTGAAGGGTGAAACGGCTCGACCAGAGTCTTGAAAAATAGCCGCTCGACGCGGCCTCAAGCAACCGACCTGCTAGCGAACTGCCCAGCTCCGGCTGCGGGTCCGGCCCCGCAGGAACGCGCTCAGGACGCCCGCCGGCCCGAGGGCGCTGAGGCCCCGCGCGGTGACCCCGGCCACCCGGCGCGCGGCGCCCGACAGGTGGCTCGCCGAGGCGAACCCGAGGACGCGGGCCACCGAGCGGACCGAGTAGCCCGGGTTGGCCAGCAGGTCCGCCGCGGTCACCGCCCGCGCGAGGTCGATGACCCGCTTGAGGTTCGGCGCCCCACCGGCCCCGAACTGCCGCGACAGGTGCTCGCGCGAGACCCCGAGCGAGGCTGCGATGTCGGTGGTGCGCAGCCGGCCGCCCACCCGGCGCATCACTTCGCGCCAGGCCTGCTCCTGGAGCGGATCGAGGAGCCGCAGCAGCCGCGGCGCTCCCGCCAGCATCGAGAGGCGGGCGGCGCTCGCCGTGCGCGGGAGGATCAGGTCCGCGAGCACGGCGTCCTCGACGCCCTCGACGATGGGGTGGGCGCCCGCGCCCCGGACGCAGGCCGCGAGCATCTCCGCCTCGTCGGGTCGGAAGGCCGAGTAGGCGAAGCGCGGCACGCCCGGGTAGGTCGCGCGGCAGGCGCCCAGCGCGCCGAGCGCCCCGGGCACCCGGGGATCCACGACGACGGCGTCGGCCAGCGTGCCGGCGAGCAGCCGCTCCAGCGCCGCGGCGGACCGGCACGAGACGACGCGAGCCTTCCCGCGGGGCAACGCCCGCCGGAACGCGGTGCGCGCGGCCGGCCCGCGCAGCAGCGTCACGATGGTGGGCTGGGTCACGGCCGGTCCAGCTTGCCGACCAGCTCGCCGGCCGCCGTCAGCACCTCGCGCGCGTTGGCGTAGGACACGGTCTTGAGCGCCACCTCGAAGGGAAGCCAGCGGCAGGCCGTGATGCCCTCGTCCCGCTGGGGACACGGCTCGCCCGCCTCGCTCTCCATCAGGAAGAACGCGCAGGTCTTGTGGATCAGGCGGCGGCGGAAGCGGAAGAACCAGTCGATTTCCTGGATGGCCGCCCGCAGCACCAGGTCGCCGAGTCCGGTCTCCTCCGCCACCTCGCGCAGCGCGGCCTCGGCGGCCTGCTCGCCCGCCTCCAGGTGACCCTTCGGCAGCCCCCAGTTGCGGTACGAGTCGCGGATCAGGAGGAACACCGGCTGGTCGCCGTTGCTGCGACGGAACACGACGCCTCCCGCCGACGTCTCCTCGACCGGCGTGCCCTTCGCGCTCACTAGAAGACCGAGAACTGGAAGTAGCGCCGCGGGTTCTTCTGGATGTCCGCCAGCAGGTTGTGCAGCGCCCGCACGGTCTCCAGCGTCTCGCTGTAGAGCGTGGTGTCGCGGCTCAGCCGGCCCAGCGTGCCCTCGCCCGACTGGATCCGCGCCAGGGCCGAGTCGGTGCGCGCCACGATGCGCTCGAACGCCTGCTGCTGGCCGGCCGCCGCCCGCGACAGGTTGCGCAGGTTCTCCGACACGTTCGTGAGGTCCGCGGCGACCGTGTCGGTATGGCCGAGGATGCGCTGCAGCTGGTCGCGGCTGGTGGCCGAATCCACCCGCAGGGCGGCGCGGGCGAACGACTTCGCCGACAGCGCCAGCAGCGTGGTCCCGGTGTCGAGGTTGCCGCCGATCCGCGTCAGGGTGCTCTCCTGCCCCTGCGCGATGGTGCGCAGCACCGCCGAGAGCCGCGACAGGTCGCTGAACGCGCTCTTGAGGCGCGCCGCGCTCGACGAGTCGAACGCCGCGTTGACGCGGGTCGCGATCACCGCGATGTCGCCGGCGATGCGGCCGGCCTCCGCCGTCAACTGGCCCACGTCGGGCAGCGCCGCGCCCGGCACCACGCCGGGGCCCGCCCGCGTCGCCTCGTCGATTTCGCGCCGCACTTCCGGGTCGTTGGGCAACGCGTCGCGCGAGCTGATCGCGACGCCCCAGTCGCCGAACAGCGACGTCGACACGAACAGCGCGACCGGGTTCTTCGGCAGGGACGTTCCGCCGCGCAGCCGCAGCGTGACCGCCACCCAGTCGTTCTTCGCCAGGGAGATGCTCTCCACGCGGCCGATGCGCACGCCCCGCAGCAGCACCGGGTCGCCCGGCAGCAGGCCGCCGATCGAGCGGACCCGCACCTCGCGGGTGTAGTCGGTGCCGCCGAAGCGCGCCTGGCTGAGCCACACCGTGCCCGCCACCACCACCGCGATGGCGACCAGCACCGACGCTCCGACCAGGGCCTCGTTGGCGCGCTTCATGCCACGTCCTCCTCTCCCAGGGCGCGGCCGCGTCATCAGGCTCGCGCGCTCGGCGGCCCGCCCGTCGGGCCGGCCCTCGATGAACTGCCGCACCACCGGGTCGGCGGTCGCCCGGATCTCGTCCACGGTCCCCACCTGCCGGATGCGGCCCCGGTACAGCATCGCGATCCGGTCCCCCACCGTGTACGCGGACCGCATGTCGTGCGTGATCACGATGCTGGTGACGCCGAGCGCCTCGCGCGTCCGCACGATCAGCTGGTCGATCACGGCCGCCGTGACGGGGTCGAGCCCCGTCGTGGGCTCGTCGTAGAGCAGGTACTTGGGCCTCAAGGCGATGGCCCGCGCCAGGCCCACCCGCTTGCGCATGCCGCCCGACAGCTCGGCCGGCATCAGCTGCTCGGTGCCCGCCAGGTCCACCAGCTCGAGCGACTCCGCCACCCGCGTGACGATCTGGGGCCGGGTCATGTCCCTGCGCCGCTCCAGGCCCAGCGCCACGTTCTCGAAGATCGAGAGCGAGTCGAACAACGCCGCGAACTGGAACACGAAGCCGATGGTCGCGCGCAGCGCCGTCAGCTCCGGGCGGCGGAGCGACGACACCACCTGGCCGTCCACCGCGACCTGGCCGGCGTCCGGCTCGAGCAGGCCCACCACGTGCTTGATCGCCACGCTCTTGCCCGTGCCGGAGTAGCCGATGATCACCATCGTCTCGCCGTCGCGCACGGTGAGCGTGAAGCCCTCCAGCACCCGGTTGGCGCCGAACGCCTTGTGCAGGTCCGCGAACTCGATCACGACACCGTCGTCCGCAGCAGGGTCACGGCCCAATAGGCGTCGAGCACCAGGATCATCTCCGCGCTGTAGACCACCGTGCGCGTGGTGGACCGGCCCACGCCTTCCGCGCCGCCGCGCGTCCCGAGCCCCAGGTAGCAGCCGATCAGCGTGATCGCGAAGCCGAACGACGCCGACTTGATGAGCCCGTACTGGACGTCGAAGGGCACGAAGAACAGCCGCAGGCCGCGCACGAACTCGGCGTTCGTGACCGGCAGCAGCGTGGTGGCCGAGAGCCAGCCGGTAAAGACCCCCATGCCCATCGCGAACGCCACGGCGACGGGGAACATCACGATGCCGGCCAGGATGCGCGGGATGACCAGGTAGGCGTACGGGTTGTAGGCCAGCGTCTCCAGCGCGTCCACCTGCTCGGTGACGCGCATGGTGCCGAGCTCGGCCGCGATGTTGGCGCCCACCCGGCCGGCCAGGGCCAGGCCGGTCAGCACCGGGCCCAGCTCCAGCATCATCGTCTTGCCCACCAGGGTGCCGACGAGGTAGAGCGGCACCGCGTTGGTGATCACGTACGTCGCCAGCAGCGCCAGCACGATGCCGGTGAAGGCCGCGATGAACAGGGTGATGGGCAGGGAGTCCACGCCCAGCCGCCGCATCTGCTGGAGCGTCCGCGGGCCCCAGGTGCGGGCGTCGGGAAGGGCGCGGCCGGTGTCGGCCAGGAAGCGGCCCAGCCGGCCGAACCCTTCGATGACGCCCACGACGCGGTGACCGAGCGCGACGAGCACGGAGGTCAAGATAGACCGCGGAAAGGCGGAGGTAAAGAATGTGACCAGACGCGGACGCACGGAAACGGCAAAGGCGGCTCAGTTCGCCGAGCCGCCTCGTCGTTCCGTATCCCGGGCCCCGGTCCCGGACCCCGGCTCCTACGCCGCGAAGCTCGCCAGCGCCTTGCCGACCTGGCCCTCGCGGAGCCGCTTCAGCGCGCGGTCCCGCAGCTGACGGATGCGCTCGCGCGTGACGCCGAGCATCCCGCCGATCTCTTCGAGCGTGTGCTCGCGGCCGCCGTCGAGCCCGAAGTAGAGCCGCAGCACCTTCGCGTCGCGCGGCGGGAGCGTGGCCAGCGCGCTCTCGATTTCCTGGGCGAGGAACCGGTCCATCGCGCGGTCCTCGGTGGTCGGCCCCTCGTCCGTGACGAACCGCTCGATCAGCGAGCGGTCGCCGTCGGGGTCCAGGGGCGCGTCGAGCCGCACCTCGCCGCTGTTCAGGGCGGCCAGCGACTGCACCACCTCCAGCGAGAGCCCCGTGGCCTTGGCCACTTCCTCCGGCGTCGGCTCCCGGCGCATGGACTGCCGCAGCGCCTCGGCCGTGCGGACGATCTTCGACAGGTCCGCCGTCCGGTTCAGCGGCACGCGCACCGTGCGGCCCTGGCGGGCCAGCGAGGCCAGGATCGCCTGCCGGATCCACCACACCGCGTACGAGATGAACTTCACGCCCTGATCGGGGTCGAACTTCCGGGCGGCCGTCATCAGTCCGACGTTGCCCTCGCCGATCAGGTCGGTCAGGGGCAGGCCGCGGTTCTGGTACTTCTTGGCGACCGAGATGACGAAACGCAGGTTGCGCCGCACCAGCTCCTGCATGGCGTCGTGGTCTCCCGAGCGCACCTTCTTGGCGAGCTCGATCTCCTCGTGCGGCTTGAGGAGCGGCGTGACCGACACCTCGTACAGGTACTGGTCCAGGATGTCGCGGTCGGACTCCCCCGGCCCGAGGGGCAGGAGGGGCTTGGACGGCCGGCGACGCTTCCTTACAACGGGCTGATCGGACATCTCATTCCTTATATAGCGGGGCGCCCTGGGCCGGCGCCGTGACGGTTCTTGGCTCATCGGCCGTGGTACCCGTCGCCTGGGTCAAAGTTCACGTTGACCCCGGCGGGCCACCAAAATAGCTTTCGGGGCTCCAAACGGAAGACCCACCCGTTTGGGCGCGGGGGGCGTAGCTCAGTTGGGAGAGCGCTTGAATGGCATTCAAGAGGTCAGGGGTTCGATCCCCCTCGCCTCCACCTGCGGGAATAGCTCAGTTGGTAGAGCACAACCTTGCCAAGGTTGGGGTCGCGGGTTCGAGTCCCGTTTCCCGCTCTGAGGGCCGGACGCACAGGGATATAGACGCACGGATGCCGACGAAAGTTGCGCCCGGGGTATCGCAGGGCAGTGCGGGCGGTTAGCTCAGTTGGTTAGAGCGCTACGTTGACATCGTAGAGGTCACAAGTTCGAATCTTGTACCGCCCATCGCGCCCATAGCTCAACTGGATAGAGCGTCTGACTACGGATCAGAAGGCTGGGGGTTCAACTCCCTCTGGGCGCATCCGCAACTGCAGCAAGTATCAGGGACTGCGTGAGTTACGCCTGCTCGTCACGCTGCTCCTCACTCCCGCCACGCTTCTGGCCACCCAGGCGCCCGAGGTTGGCGTCGCGGCCGGCCGGCTTGCCGGTGCCAGCGCGAACGGCGTCGTCGTCTTTAAGGGAATCCCCTACGCCGCGCCCCCCGTTGGCCCGCTGCGCTGGCGAGTGCCGCAGGCCGCGCCACCTTGGAGCGGCGTGCGGAACGCCTCCGCTTTCGGCCCCGTCTGCCCGCAGCACGCGACGGAAGGCCTCGTGGCCCGCGCCGACCTGCCCCAGAGCGAAGACTGCCTGACGCTCAACGTCTGGACGCCCGACGTGCATCCGGCGTCCGGGCTGCCGGTGATGGTGTGGATCCACGGCGGCGGCTTCGACCAGGGCGGCTCCTCCGTGCCGCGCTACGACGGAGCCGCCCTTGCCCGCCATGGCGTCGTGGTCGTGACCTTCAACTACCGGCTCGGCCGCCTCGGCTTCTTCGCGCTGCCGGCGCTCGCGGCCGAGCATCCCCGACGAGCCGTTCGCCAACTACGGCCTTCTCGATCAGATCGCGGCGCTGCGGTGGGTTCGCGACAACATCGCCGCCTTCGGCGGGGATTCTGCGCAAGTCACCATCTTCGGCGAGTCGGCGGGCGGCGTCAGCGTGGACGCGCTCATGGTCTCGCCCCTGGCGCGCGGGCTGTTCGCGCGGGCGATCAGCGAGTCGGGCGCCCTCTTCGGCACCGCCACGCTGGCGGACGCCCAACCGAGCGCCGCGGCGTTCGCGCGGCGCCTCGGCGCCACCGGGAGCGACGCGCTCGCCACGCTGCGCTCGGCGAGCGTGGACTCGATCCTCGCCGCCCAGGGCGATGGTACGGGGCCGGTCGTGGACGGAGCGCTGCTGCAGGAGGACATTGCCGTCGCGTTCGCCGAGGGCCACATGGTGCGCGTCCCGTACCTGACCGGGACCAACAGTGACGAGGGTTCGCTGCTGCGCGGGCAGACCGCCGACTTTCTCACGGCGCCGCTGGGCGATCGGCTCCCCTCGGTGCGCGCGCTCTACGAGACCGGTGGCAAGATCAGCGACGCCGACTTCGCCCGCCTCCTGTTCAACGATTTCGCCTTCGCGGCCACGTCGCGGCTCCTGGCGGGCTTCGTCGCCCGATCGGGCAGCCCGGCCTACGTCTATCGCTTCCAGTTCATGCCCCTGATTCTGCGCGCACGCCACGCGCCCGGCGTGATGCATGGCGGCGAACTCGCGTTCGTGTTCGGCTTCGGGCCGTTGGGCGTGTTCGCCCCACCGCGAGACCTGGCCGTCCGCGACTTGGTGCAGGCGTACTGGACCAACTTCGCCAAGACGGGCGACCCCAACGGGGCGGCTCTTCCCGAATGGCCGAGGTTCGAGGGCACGGCCCCAGCGACGCTCGTGATCGACGATACCACGCGCGCCGTGCCCGACTTCCGCAAGCGCGAAACCGATGTGCCGCTGGGACTGTGGTCCCGGCAGACGGGGCTCCCCCTGCCCTGACATCCGCTGGGCATGGAGCGAGCGGCGTCCCTGCCGCCGTGCGACTCGAACAGGCCGCCGCCCGGACCTTCTATCGGCATTCCCATCCACGCACTAACTTCGGCCGGTCATTCGACCCGGCCCGCCCCACGCCCGGCCAAGCCCAGCTGAGGCCCCGATCCCCGCACCAAGGGGTGCCCGCCGCACATGGCACTGAACCTGCTGTCCAAGCCCCTATGACCCGTCGCACCGACGAGTTGAAGGCCCTCCGTTCCCTCGCCAAGGCGCTGGGCGTGTACACGCGCTACACGGACGGCCTGGGCCGGCGGGTCGTCGTCGCTCCGGAGACGCTGATGCGCGTCTGCGCCGCGGTGGGAGCGCCCGTGGCACGGCCGTCCGACGCCGCCGAGGCCCTGCGCGCGCGCAAGGCCGCGGCCAAGATCGGGCGCGTCCCGCCCGTGCTCGTGGCCTGGAACGGCGTGCTGCCGCCGATCGGAATCTCCGCCTCGGGTGCCGTGAATGCGGAGCTGCGCCTCGAAGACGGCGAGGTCCTTCCGCTCAAGAGTCGGGGCGCCACGCTGCGTTCGCCCCGTCGCCTCCCGCTCGGCTATCACCGGCTCACCATCGAGACCGCGGCCACGACTCAGAGCTCCACGGTCATTGCCGCGCCCGTCCAGGCGTTCCGCCGGCCCGGCTCGCACAAGAGCTGGGGCGTCGGCACCGAGCTGGCCGCACTGCGCTCGAAGCGCAGCCGCTCGCTCGGCGACCTCGAGGACCTGGAGTCGCTGTGCCGCTGGGTGAAGGCCAAGGGCGGCGACCTGGTCACGGTCCTGCCGCTGGCTCCCACGTTCAACACCGAGTGGCCGGAGCCCAGCCCCTACTCCGGCGTGAGCCGCCTCTTCTGGTCGGAGCTGATCCTCGACCTGGGAGAGGGCCACCGCGCGACCGCCGCCCCGGCCACGCTGGACGTAACGCGGGCCGACGCCGAGGTGCGCGCGGCACTGGTGGCGCAGACGGTGCCGATTCCCTCGCCCGTCGACCCCGAGCTGCTGCGCTACGCGCGCTTCCGCGGCGCGCAGGCCCGGTTGGGCAGGAACTGGCGGGCCTGGCCCGCCGCGGCTCGGGCCGGGACGCCGCAGCCCGGGCACGTGGATGCCGGCGAGGAGCGGTTCCACCTGGTGGCCCAGACGCTGGTGCGTCGGCAGCTCCACGACCTCCGCGCCCGGCTGGAGAAGGACGGGATGCGCCTGGGCCTGGACCTCGCGGTGGGCGTGCATCCCGACGGCTACGATCCGTGGTCGCGGCAGTCGCTGTTCGGCGACGGGATGTCGGTGGGCGCGCCGCCCGACCTCGGCTTCCCGAGCGGACAGGACTGGGGCTTCTCGCCCGTGCTGCCCGAGGCGTCGCGGCGCGAGGGACACCGCTACCTGGCCGCTTCCATCGCCACCCAGGCGGGGCTCGCCGGCGTCCTGCGCGTGGACCACATCATGGCGTGGACGCGCCTGTACTGGATTCCACACGGCTTCGCCCTGGACCAGGGGACCTACGTTTCCTATCCGGCCGAGGAACTGTTCGCGGTGCTCACGCTGGAATCGCACCGCGGCCGGTGCGAGATCGTGGGCGAGAACCTCGGCAACGTGCCCCGCGAGATCTACGAGGCGCTGCCGCGGCACCGCATCCGGGGTATGTACCTGGCGCAGTTCCAGGCGAGCAGCGACCCGAAGGTCAGTCCGCCCACGGCCGCCGACATGGCGCTGGTGGGCACGCACGACACGCCGACGTTCGCCGGCTGGCTCGCGGGCGCCGACATCGGCGAGCGGGTGCGCTACGGCCTGCTGGCCGAGCGCGCGGTGCCGGCGGTCCGGAAGGAGCGGGCGCAGGCCACGCAGCGGCTCGCCAAGCGACTCGGCCAGCGCGTGGACGAGCCGCGGGCGTTCCTGGCCAAGGTGCTCGAGTGGCTCGGCCGCTCGAAGAGCCCGCTGTTCGTGCCCTGGCTCGAGGACCTGTGGCTCGAGGAGACCGGCGTGAACCTGCCGGGCACGCGCTCCTCCGATCGCCCCAACTGGCAGCGCCCGATGCGGCTGCTGCTGGACGAGATCTTCACCGACCCCGAAGTCGACGAGTTGATCCGCCGCCTCGACCGCGCGCGGCACCCTTAACGCCGGATCCTCCATGGCATCGAACGCCGCCTCCGCCACGCCCCTCGCCGTCCGGCCCAAGCCGCGCCTGACGTTCTGGGACGTGTGGAACATGAGCTTCGGCTTCCTCGGCATTCAGTTCGGCTTCGCGCTCCAGAACGCGAACGTGAGCCGGATCTTCGAGACCCTCGGCGCCAAGGTCGAGAGCATCCCGATCCTGTGGATCGCGGCTCCGGTCACCGGCCTCGTGGTCCAGCCGATCATCGGCTACTTCAGCGACCGGACCTGGAACCGGCTCGGGCGGCGCCGCCCGTACTTCCTGGTCGGGGCCATCCTCGCCTCGCTCGCGCTCCTGGTGATGCCGAATTCTCCGGTGCTGTGGGTCGCGGCGGGGATGCTGTGGATCATGGACGCCTCCATCAACATCTCGATGGAGCCGTTCCGCGCCTTCGTCGGCGACAACCTCCCCAGCTCGCAGCGGACCACCGGGTTCGCCATGCAGAGCTTCTTCATCGGCACGGGCGCGGTGGTGGCCTCGATGCTCCCCTGGTTCCTCACCAAGCTCGGCGTGAGCAACACCGCGCCGGCGGGGATGATCCCCGCGTCGGTGCGCCTCTCCTTCTACCTGGGCGCGGTGGTCTTCTTCGGCGCGGTCCTGTGGACCGTTCTCAGGTCCAAGGAGTATTCGCCGGAAGAGATGGCCAGCTTCGAGGAGAACCGGGCGCGCGAGAGCCAGATCCGGGAGCGGCGGAACGCCGAGGAGTACGCCCGCAACGGCGGGCGGCAGATGCGGCTGGGCCTGATCCTCGTGGTGGTGGGCGTGGCGTTCAGCGCGTGGCTGGTCAGCGAGAGCGCGTACGAGGTGATGATCCTGTCGGCGGGCGTCGGCGTCGTCGGGCTCCTGCTGATGGCCAGCGGGGCGTTGCAGGGCCGGGGCCGGTACGACAACGGCTTCGTCACCATCCTGAACGACTTCCAGGACATGCCCCGCACCATGAAGCAGCTGGCGTGGGTGCAGTTCTTCTCCTGGTTCGCGCTGTTCGCGATGTGGATCTACACGACGGCCGGCGTGACGAGCCACATCTACCACACCACCGACACGACCTCGGCCCTGTTCAACGAGGGCGCCAACTGGGTCGGCGTCGGGTTCGCCGCCTACAACGGCGTCGCCGCGCTGGTGGCGTTCGCCATCCCGGTCCTCGCCAACCGGACGAGCCGGAAGGCGGCCCACGCCATCTGCCTGGTGTGCGGCGCGGTCGGCCTGCTCTCGATCTGGGTCATCGCCGATCCGCGCTGGCTGCTGGCGTCCTTCGTCGGGGTCGGCATCGCGTGGGCGAGCATCCTCTCGATGCCTTACGCGATCCTGACCGGGTCGCTGCCGCCGTCGAAGATGGGCTACTACATGGGCGTGTTCAATTTCTTCATCGTGATCCCCCAGATCACCGCGGCGGCGGTGCTGGGTTTCTTCGTGAAGCACTTCTTCGGCGGCGAGGCCATTTACGCCCTGCTGGTGGGCGGCGCGTCGCTGGTCGTGGCCGCGGCGCTGACGCTCCGGGTGACCGACGCGGACGACGTGGCGGCGGTCGCGCCGTGACGGGCGAGCCATGGCCGAGCGGTCCATCGGTTAGGCAGAGCGACGCCGGCATCTCGCGAGGGGGAGGGTGGGCGCATGAGCCAGGATCCGTGCCGCGGCGCTCGTAGGGCTCTGCATCGGGCTCCTGTCCGGGTGCATCCACCACGTCCCCGGGGCCGCGGCGCAGCACCGCGCCATTGCGGCCGAGGAGGCCCGGCATCCGTCGCTCTTCTGGAACAACGCGACGGTCTACTTCCTCCTCATCGACCGGTTCCTCGACGGCGACACCAGCAACGACCACGCTCTCGGCAGGCCCCAGGACGGCGGGGTGCTCCGCAGCTTCCGGGGCGGCGACCTCAAGGGCGTGCTCGGGAGATGATCCAGGCCGGGTACTTCGACAGCCTGGGCGTGGACGTCATCTGGATGACGCCGTTCGTGGAGCAGATCCGCGGCGGCCTGGACGAGGGGTGGGGGAAGACCTACGGCTACCACGGCTACTGGGCGCGCGACTGGACGGCCGTGGATCCCGCCTTCGGCACCCGGGAGGACCTCCGGGCGCTGGTGGACGCCGCGCACCGCCACCACATCCGCGTGCTGATGGACGCGGTCATCAACCACACCGGCCCGGTCACGCCCGACGATCCGGCGTGGCCCGACGACTGGGTGCGCACCAGCCCGAAGTGCACCTACCAGAGCTACGTCACGACGGTGGACTGCACGCTGTCCACCCTGCCCGACATCCGGACCGACTCGAACGACTCCGGTGGGCCTGCCGCCGTTCCTGGTCGAGAAGTGGCGGCGGGAAGGCCGCCTCGACGCGGAGCGGGCGTCGCTCGACTCGTTCTTCACCCGCACCCACTATCCCCGCGCGCCGCGCTACTACCTCATCAAGTGGCTCACCGACTGGGTGCGGGACTTCGGATTCGACGGGTACCGGATGGACACCGCCAAGCACTTCGAGGCCGGCGGTCTCGCTCGAGCTCAAGCACGAGGCGGACCTGGCGTTCGCGGACTGGAAGCGCGCCAATCCCGGCAAGGTGCTGGACAGCCTGCCGTTCTTCATGGTGGGCGAAGTCTACGGCTGGGCTCCGAGCCAGGGCCGGCAGTACAGCTACGGCGACAGCACCGTGGACTTCTTCGCCCACGGGTACGACGGGCTCATCAACTTCGCCTTCGCGCACGAGGTGGCCGGCTCGCTGGATTCGCTCGACAACCGCCTCTCCGCCGACCTGCACGGCGGCCCGCTCAACGGCGTCTCGTTCCTCAACTACCTCAGCTCGCACGACGACGGCCAACCGTACGACCCCGACCGCAAGGACCCGCTCGGAGCCGCGGACCGCCTGCTCCTCGCGCCGGGCGGCGCCCAGATCTACTACGGCGACGAGACGGCCCGGCCGCTCCGGGTCGCCGGCGCCCAGGGTGACGCCAATCTCCGCTCCGACATGAACTGGCGGGACCTCGGGCGTGGCGACTCGACCCGCCACATCCTGGCGCACTGGCGCAAGCTGGGCGAATTCCGCCGGCAGCACCCGGCGGTCGGGGCGGGCGTGCATCACACGCTGCAGGCGAAGCCGTACATCTTCAGCCGCATCCTCACCACCGACAGCGTGGACGACCGGGTCGTGGTGGCGATGGACCAGCCGAAGGGCGTACAAGCGCATCCCCGTCGCCGGGGTGTTCGCCGACGGCACGCCTGCTGACCGACGCCTATTCGGGCGAAGACGTGTGGGTGAGGAAGGGCGCGGTCGCCCTCGACACCCCGTTCGACCTGGTGCTCCTCGGCCAGCCGCACGGTGGAGCCGAGCGACACGGTCGATCGTGTACGTCATCAACAACTACGCGCTCCCGATGGACGTGTTCGCCATCGCGGCCGGGCACGACGTTCCGCATGGGCACCGTGAATCCCGGCATCGAGAGCCAGTTCGTGCTCCGGAAGGACCTGCTGTCGACCGACCGCCAGGTCACGTTCATGGCGCAGTCCACCGCCTTCGGCCCGCGCTTCACGGCCGACCCGATGTATGTCTCACCGGGCGACGTCATCGACTTCACGATCGAGACGAACCTGATCGGCAGCCGAGCGGTGGTGCGGCCGTAGGGCGGACTCGAGGCGCGGCGGAGGCAGCTCCTCTCGTCCCGCCGTGCCTCTGCTCGCCGCCCGCAGTAACGGCGCGCCGGCGTCGGGGGCCACCCGGCTGCTCCGCTACCCGCGAGTCACTGCCCTCCGAATGCCAGCCGACGGGCGCGACGTTGGCGGGTCCACGTCATCGGCTGCGCGCCTCCGGATCCGCATACTGCGCCAGCAGCGCCCGGAATCGCACATCGCTCCGGAAGGGATCCCACTCCGTGAAGAGACGGAGCATGGGAGCAGTGGTGGAGGACGGGCCAGCGAGCGCCCGCTCAATGTGCGGGAGCGCGGAATCGACCTCGCCGACTCGCATCAGGATCCACCCGACGCCAAGTGCCAGGTCGCGATCCTGGCGATACGCATCCGACCGCTCGAGCCAGCGGGCCTCGCGCAACGCCTCCGCGCGGCGCCCGAGTTGCGCCAGGACCGCGCCGCGCGTGCGATGCAGAGTCACGTCCTCGGGGTGCACGCGTTCCCGGGAGTCGAGTATCACCATGGCCGTATCGAGCAGCGCACGCGCGCCTGCGCTGTCGCCTCGGAGGATATACGCCGGCGCAGCCTCGAGCGTGCGAGCCAGGGTGGCGTCCGGGCTCCGACCTACCGCCCAGGGCGCGACGCGGAGGAGCG
The DNA here is from genome assembly GCA_963718005.1 of uncultured Gemmatimonadales bacterium. GTDB lineage: Bacteria > Gemmatimonadota > Gemmatimonadetes > Gemmatimonadales > JACORV01 > Fen-1245. The sequence continues at coordinate 13,514 of CAVQXV010000003.1, read as the reverse complement.
AGAGCACGGAGTCCGGGCGCCGGTCCATCAAGAACAACGCCATTCGAGTTGCCAAGATGTTGGCGCCTCCCAATCCCGGATCGCCGTCCGGCGGCAAGGCCTTGAGCACGGCGCGGAGCGTGTCGAGTTGGCCCTTCCACAATATGTAACTCCAGGCCATCGAGAGGCGGGTTTGGATCAGGTCGGGCGCGAGTGCGAGCGCACGGCGGTATGCCTCGATGGCCTCCGGGTACCGATGAAGGTAGTGATACTTGTCCCCGATGCCGTGCAACATGTTTCCATTCCGTGGGTCGAGCCTCCGCGCGCGATCGGCCGCCACCCGCGCGCTGTCCCAATTGCCCAGGTCGAGGTTCGCGTTCGCGATCCAGATCCACAGCTCGGCGTCGTTCGGCGCGCCGTCCCGTCCGCGCTTGAACTCGGCCAAGGCCCCGTGAACGTCTCCAGTCGTGTAGTGCGCCATGCCCGCCGCGAGATGCGCCTGCGGCAGATCGCGTGCGAGTCGGAGCGCCAGGGCTGCTTCGCGCCGCGCCTGTTCCTGTCTGGCGGGGGTCGGATCGTAGAAGTGGTACATCGCGAAGTGGAGGTTGGACAACGCCGCGTGCGCCAAGGCGAAGACAGGGTCGAGCGCCAGGGCTTGCTTGTAGAGCTGCTGCGCGGCTTCGAGGTTTGACCGCAAGAACCCCGGCCGCCAGTAGTAGTCTCGCCCCTGGAGGTAGAAGGCGTACGCCTGTTTGTTCTGCGTGGGCGCCGCCGCAATGGCCTCCTCCTCCGCAGTCGACAGGGTCGCTCCGACACCATCGACAATCTGTCGGGCGATGTCGCTCTGCACCGCGAAGGCGTCGTCCAGTGTCCGGTCGTACGTTTGGGCCCAGAGCCGCGAGCCCGTCACAGGGTCGACGAGCCGCACCGATACGCGGAGCCTATTCCCGACAATTTCGACGCTGGTGATCGCTACGCTGCCGACGTCCAACTCTTCGGCGATCTGCCGAAGGGGCGATGTCGAAGAGTAGTCACGGACCGATGTTGGGCCGATCACTTTGAGCGATGCCACACCGAAGAGCCTGGTCAGCAACTCGTCGTGGAGCCCGCCGGCGAGATACTCGTGCGATGAATCGGCCCCGAGGTACGAGAACGGCAGCACGGCGACCGCGGTTCGCGGAGGGTGCGGCCTCGCTGCGTGTATCATGAGCCAGCGCCCCACTCCGAACGATGCGGCGAGCATGACGACGACGGCGACCGCCGCCCACGGCACCCAGTGTCGTTCACGCCTCCCCTCGCTGATCGGTTCGGTTGGCGCCGGCGCTGGAGCGCCGGTCGATCCGGCCGAAGGCTCGCGGGGCAGGAGGCGCGGCTGGGGCACCTGGGCGTCCGCTGGCCCCGGCGTGAGTCGCGGCAGGAGGCCTCGTCGCACCGGAGTCTCACCCCGGCGGATCCGCTCGATGGCTGCGAGGAAGTCGCCGTCGGGCTCCAGGTCGAGCTCGCCGCGCAGCCGACGGGCATGAGCTTCGGCGGCCCTGAGCGCGTTCGCTCGATCCCCGATTGCCGCCATCGCGCGCGCATGCTGAAGCACGAAGTGCGAGTTCACGGGATCGTGCTCCACGGCACGGCCCCACCATCTCACCGCTTCGTGCCAGCTGCCCGCGCGCTCCGCCGCCGTGGCCAGGTGCTCGAGCGCCTCCGCGTACTGGCGTGCCAGGCGGGTGCGTTCGCCGTCCAGCCAGCGTTCGAACTCCGGTGCGCCGTCCACGTGGAAGCCATCGAGCAGCGGGCCGGCGTACGCCTGCACGGCGTCCGCGTAGCGGCCCGAACCCGCCGCTTGAGCGAGCGACTGGACGTCGGAAACGACGATAGCGGGGTCCAGGCGCAGGAGGCGGCTGCCGGATAGCACAGCGTTCGGGTCGAGGGCGCGACGGATGGCGTACAGGGCGTCGCGCAGGCCCTGCTGAGCGCGAGCCTCATCACTCTCGGGCCAGAGGAGCGCGACCAGGCGCTCCCGGGTGCAGCCGAGGTCGCCGGACACGGCCAGCACGGCCAGAACCGCGTCGCCCCGGCGTTGCGGTCGCGGGGGTGCCGCAGCCCTGGGCGGCCCCTCCAGCCCGAAGCCTCCGAGCACACGGAGTCGGAACACGCTGCCCGTCGCCGCCTTCCTCGTCATCCCGGAATGCGTGAATCCTGCGGTCCGGAAGGTCCGCGGGCAAGGGGCCAAGGCCGGGCGCGACCCGCCTGGCGACCGCCTTCCCATGCGCCGCGACGCTGCTGCGATGCCATGGCGATGAGCCCGCGATACCCCCCGCTTAGCGTGGCCCTCAAGCCAGCGCCAGTCAGCGTGACAAGGGGCTTGGTCGTGGTGACCAGGTCAGCGCGGCAGCAACGTCTTGACGGAGGAAGTCCAATGATACGCAGCAGGTTGCTCATCGCCGCCGCCATCGTCGTCTCCGGCGTCTTGACCGCCTGTTCGGACACAGCCACGGGTCCGAAGAGTCGGACGGTCGGCATACCGCAGGTGGTGACGCGAAGCGGTACGTTCCTGTGTGATCGCAGAGTGCTCGCAGTACACGGGCCTCGCTAACTCCTTCTGCACGATCACGTCCTCGAACCTCACGGAGATTGGGGTCGGTTCCACGATGGTGTACGGATCGGCAGTTAGTGCAACCTCGTTGCACAGTGACGTGGTCCTCGACCCCCCGGCCGAGGCAAACAACGCCGCGTTCGGCCATTGCGACTTCGATCTTGTGATGGATCGCGGACAGTGCACGTTCACGAACGGGACGGGGGATTTCGCCGGCTTCCAGGCGAGTGCAGTCGGCACGTACGTGGGCGGGAACATCTGGTATTGGGACGGAACGTACAAGTTCGTTGCGAGCAACTGAGCTGAGAGTTGCTTCGATTCTAGGGTCTGTTGCTGGACGCGACGTGACTGACTTGCTGCAGGAAAAGGCCGTCCGCTTCGGCGGGCGGCCTCTCCGCAGATCGATCCTCGCTCTTCATTGGGGTCCCGCGGCGGCTCCGCGTGACGGCCCGGCCAAACCAAGCGTGATCAACTCCACCTCGACGCCGTAATTGCCCGGCGTCACCTTGACGCCCTCCTCGCGCCGCAGCGACAGCTGCAGCCGCTCCACGTGCGCCAGCCGCGGGCGGTCCTCACTCCCGCCGCGCCCCGACGCCGGTCCCACCCAGTAGTTCCACTCGCCGGGGAACCCCTCCGGGAGCAATACGCCGCGGCCCACCTTGAACGACGCGAGCGGCACGCGCGGCTCGCTCCACGTGCTGTCCACCGGCACGTCGGCCGTCCAGCTCGTGCCGTCGTCCTCCATCAGCGTGACGTGCAGCACCTGGTGCGGGCCGAGGCCGCGCAGCCGCAGCCGGACGTCGCCGGCCGCGGCCACGCCTTCGCCGCGCGCCGCGATCCGGTCGGCGATCACCAGCGAGGCCGTGTAGTCGTCCAGCGCCTCGCCGTTCCGGTGCACGGGCAGCTCGAAGTGGAACACGGGCCGGCCGGTCGCCTCCGACAGCCCGAGTCCGAACAGGCCGAGGCGTCCGGCGTCGCCGATGCGGCTGAAGGCCAGGCGCGCAGCGTCGCGCGCCGGCTCGAACAGCGACGAGCGGCGTGGCCGGGCCGACCACGTCCAGCTTCCATGATGCGTGGCTGTAGTAATCCCATGCGTTCGGCGTGAGGTGCAGGCCACCGGGAAACGTGACGGCCGAGTCACCGCGGTAGATGGTGATCACGAACTCGTGCGGCCCTTCGCGCAGCGCGGCCGCCGGCACGGCCGCCGCGTACTCGTAGCCTCCGGCGGGACGCATCGGAACGCCGCGATAGAAGAAGCCCGCCAGCGGGCCGGAAGAACAGCGTGACCGAATCGGGCGGCGTCCGGTCCACGACGCGCGCGCGCAGCTCGGCGTCGCGGCCCGCGAGGACCGCGGGCCCGACGAGCGACCGCACCGACGGCGGCAGGGTGTCGGCCGGCGGCGCGTGGTACTCCGCGAAGCCCACGTGGCCCACGAACGCCGGCAGGGTGGCGACGTCCACCGGCCCGGCGGCGCTCAGGACGTAGACGCCCGGCGTCACCGTGAAGCGGCCCGACGACGGCCTGCGTGGTCGACGGATTCCCAGCGGTCACCGGCTGGACGGTGAACGTCGCGCCGAGGTCCGGAAGCGTCACGGTCATCGGCCAGGCGCGGCTGATCGCCCGCGTCACGATCTTGCCCGGATTCGGCGGCTCGTACGGATCGCGCACCGGCACGGCGTCGGGATACACCTCGAGGCGCCAGACGCCCGGCCGCACCTTGTCCAGGAAGTAGATCCCCTCGCCGCCGTACGTCACGACGGGCGACGAGCCGTAACCGGCGACCCGCCGCAACGCGGCCGGATCCGGCGGCGCCGAGCGCGTCGGGCCCGCGTTGAGGAAGGCGTCGCGCGCCACCAGCTCGCCGAGGTTCTCGTCGTACGACACGTGGAAGTCGCCGAAGCGGGTGTTCTGCGGGTAGGGCCCGTACGAGCGCATCCGCGGCAGGCGGCGCATCTCCTCGGCAGCGATGATGGCGCTCATCGCCTTGCGCGGCGTGTAGACCAGGTTCAGGTAGTGGGTCTGCCAGCCCAGGTTGCGCGAGGCGGTCTCGAGCATGTCGTAGGCGAACATCGCCACGAACTGCGCGCCCACGGCGCGGAAGGTCCGCACCATGGCCGGATACATGTAGCCGGTCCGGAGGTCCGGCGAATCGAACTCGTAGACGATGCGCGGCAGGCGCGCCATCTCCGGGCGCAGCATGTCGGGGAAGGAATCCACGGTGCGGAGGTAGTTGCCCGCCAGCTCGTGGCCGGCGTTGAGGCCGGTCGGGTACCACGCGAACGTGACCCCCTGCACCGTCGAGCGACGGATGGCCTCGGCGATCCGGAAGTCCTGGCTCACGTTGTAGAAGACGAGCTTGCGGCAGCCGGTGCTGCGCACCGCGGCGGTCAGCGTGTCGAGGTAGCGGATGGAGCCCTCGAGATCCTCCGGATGATGCCACGGCTCGTTCACCAGCTCGACGAACAGGATGGCGGGCTCGTCCTTGAGCGCCACGCCGGTGTACGGATTCACGTGGTTCAGGATCTGCTTCAGGTAGTTCACCTGCGCCGCGATGGCCGCCGGATCGGTGCCCATCCTGCCCTTGCCGAAGTGCCGACCGAAGCCGGGCTCGCTGGTGTCCTGTTGCGCGTCCGGCCAGTTCGCGCCGTAGAGCTGGATGGGGCTGAACAGCATGTAGATGCCGCGCTCTCGCGCTTGCGCGATCAGGTAGTCCAGCAGGTCGAGATGGTCGTTCGCGATCAGGTTGCCCGCGCTGTCGGACGCCTCCCAGTCGCCCCAGAAGGTCAGCCGCAGCCCGTCCCAGCCCATCCGCGCGAACTGCGCCATGTCCTCGTCGATCATCTTCTTGCGGTCGGCGTGGAGGTAGCCCGCGGCGCGGTAGTCCGACGCGGTGGTCAGCACGTAGTTGGCGCCGAACAGCGCCACCTCCTGCCGGTCGTCGGCCCAGCGCAGCACGCCGTCCTTGTCGAGGACGACGGCGCGGTCGGCGACGGCCCGGGGCGTGCAGGCCTTGCGACGTGGGCGCCGCCTGGGCGCGCAGCGCGGGGGGGACGGCGGCGAGCCAGGCGAGGATCGTCAGGGCGGGGGTCAAGCGCATGGGAGGCTCCGGGGCACCGTGAAGGTTCCGCGGGAAGCTGCGCTCCGTCGCCGGCGCGCGCAACGCGGCGCCGTCACGGGCCCCCGGGCTGGACGCCACCCGCGTTCACCGGGCCGCCGCGCCCCGCTACATTCCTCGCGTGCCAGCCCCCTACGCCTCGTTCCGCATCCCCAACTTCCGCCGCTTCATCGTCTCGCTGCTGACGATGACCGTGGGGGCGCAGGTGCAGACGCTGGTCGTGTCGTGGCAGATCTACGGCATCACGCACGATCCGCTGTCGCTGGGGCTCATCGGCCTGGCGGAGGTGGTGCCGTTCATCGGCGTCGCGCTGTTCGCCGGCCACGTCGCGGACCGCTTCGATCGCCGCCGGATCGCTCTCGGGTCGCTCGGCGTGCTGTTCGCCTGCGCCCTGGCGCTGGTGGCCTTGAGCCACGCGCCCGGGTGGGTGAAGGCGCACGGCGTCTGGCCGTTCTACATCGTGATCGGCTGCGGCGGCCTGGCCCGGAGCTTCCTGATGCCGGCGCGCAACTCGCTCGCCGTCGGGCTCGTCCCCCGGGAGATCCTGCCCAACTCCATCGCGTGGCGGAGCTCGACGTGGCAGACGGGCGCGGTGGCGGGTCCCGCCCTGGGCGGCCTGCTCTACGGCTTCGCCGGCGTCACCGCGACGTACGCCGTGCAGGCGGCGCTGATCCTCGTCGCGCTCGCCTCGTTCGCCATGATCAGGGTCGGGCCCCGCGCGGCGGGCCACCGCACGGCCGGAGGTCGCCGCCGACAGCCCGCTCGCCGGCCTGCGGTTCGTGTGGAGCGAGAAAGTCCTGCTCGGCGCGCAGACGCTCGACCTGTTCTCGGTGCTCCTGGGCGGCGCGGAGGCCCTGCTCCCGGTCTTCGCGGACCGGATCCTGCACGTGGGGCCGCAGGGGCTCGGCGTGCTGCGGGCCGCCCCGGCGGCCGGCGCGATGGTGATGTCGCTCTACATGGCGCACCAGCCGCCGCTCCGGCGCGCCGGGCGCTCCCTGCTGCTCGCCGTCGCCACGTTCGCCGCGTGCATCGTCGCCTTCGGGCTCTCGCGGAGCTTCTACCTCTCGGCCGCGCTGCTGATGGTGAGCGGCATGGCCGACAACATCAGCGTCCTGATCCGCCAGACGATGCTGCAGGTGCTGACGCCGCCGCCGCTCCTGGGCCGGGTCCTGGCCGTCAACTCCATCTTCGTGGGGTCGAGCAACGAGCTGGGGGCGTTCGAGTCGGGGCTGACGGCGAAGCTGCTGGGAACGGTGCCGGCGGTGGTGCTGGGCGGCGTGGCGTCGCTGGCCGTGGTGGGCGTCGTGGCCGTGACGATTCCGCGCCTGAGGCGGATGCGGCAGATTCAGCCGGAGGAGGTGACCACGTGACCAGCCCGAATACCTCGACCGCCGCCGATCGGGATCTCCCGCCGTCCGCGCTGGTCCTGGTCGCGGCCAACCTGGTCCCGCTGGTCGGGGTGCTGGGTTTCCACTGGACCGTGTTCTCGGTCCTGCTCCTCTACTGGTGCGAGAACGTGGTGGTCGGCGCGTTCAACATCCTGCGCATGCTGGCCGCGTCGCCGAAGGACATCGCCGTCGACGCCGGCAAGCTCTTCCTGATTCCCTTTTTCACGTTCCACTACGGCATGTTCGCGATGGTGCACGGCATCTTCGTGCTGACCCTGTTCGGTCCGGGCGGCCGCTTCTCGCCGAGCCCGGCGGCCTTCATCGCGGCCGTGAGCGCCGCCGGCGTGTGGTATGGCGTGCTCGCGATCGTCCTGAGCCACGGCTTCTCGTTCCTGCACAACTACATCGCCGGCGGCGAGTTCCGCCGCGCCTCGCTCCAGCAGTTGATGTTCCAGCCCTACGCCCGGGTGATGGTGCTGCACGTCACCATCCTCGTCGGCGGATTCGCCGCCAAGGCCATGGGCGCGCCGGTCGCGGCGCTGATCGTGCTGATCGCGCTCAAGACCGGCATCGATCTCCGCGCGCACCTCGCCGAGCGGAGCAAGCTCGGCAGCGTCAGCCCGCCGTAGGCGGGACGCCGGCCGCGCGGGCGCACGTACCCACACCGGCCAGCGAGTAGAGCGGGCAGGTGCCGACGAGGCCCGTCACCAGCGGCACCAGGCCGATCAAGCCCCACGCCGTCCGCGGACCCCACAGGGTCAAGCCCAGCAGCGCGAGCCCCAGCACCACGCGCAAGGCACGGTCCCAGCTCGCTTCGTTGATGGTCAAGATCGAGCGCTTCATCGTAGTAGCCCCCTTCAGGGTGTGTGCGTCTGCTTCAGTGCTTCCAGCAACACCGTTCGGAACTCCTCGACGGGCAGCGCGCCCTCGATCCGCCGTCCGTTGACGAAGAACGTCGGCGTGGAGTGCACCGCCATCCGGTCGGCCAGCGCGTCGGAGGCGTGCACCCGGCGGCTGGGCGCGTCGCTCGCGTAGCACGCGGTGAAACGCGCGACGTCGAGGCGCGCGCCGGCGGCGAGCACGCGGAACGCGGTCCCGGCGTCGGCCGAGCCCTTCCACTCTTCCTGGGCCGTGAACAGGCGGTCGTGCATGCGGCCGAACGCGGCCTGCCCCTGGTCTCCGGCGCATTCCCCCGCCCGCGCGGCCTCGTCGTCGTTGGCGAAGATCCCGAGCGCGAACGGCACGTACCTCCAGCGCACTCTGCCGGTCGCCACGAACTCCGCCGCCAGTGCCGGATACGTCTCGGCCGCGAAGCGGGCGCAGTAGGGGCACCCGAAGTCCGAGAACTCCACGACGGTCACGGGGGCTCGCACCGCGCCGCGGTCGAATCCGGGCGCTCCGGGTGCCAGCGCCTGCTCGTAGGCTGTCCGGATCTCCTCGGCGGAGGGCGCCGGCGGAGGGCCGCTCTGCAGCTCCACCGGCGGCGCCGGCTTCTCCAGGCCGAACGACACCACGATGGCGGCCGCGATCAGGAGCGGCGCCGCGATCCGAGGCACCTCGCGCAGGTTCATCGCGCGCACGCGCCGTCCACGGTCAGCCGTGCTCCGCGAGCAGGCGATCCACCGCCGCGCGCAAGGCTGGGCCGACGAACATGCCGGTGACCGTGTAGCGCACGCGGCCTCGCCGGTCGATGAGGTACGACGTCGGAAGGCTGCTGACCCCGCCGAACGCCGTCACGGCCTCCGGCGTGCCCATGGCGACGGGGTAAGCGATGCCGTGGTCGCGCAGGAACGCGGCGACCTGCTCCCGTGGCTTCTCGTCCAGCGACACGCCCACGACGGTGAACCCGTCGCCGCGCCTCGCCTCGTAGACCGTCTCGATGCCCGGCATTTCGGCCCGGCACGGCGGACACCACGTCGCCCAGAAATTGACCAGCACGACCCGGCCCTTGAGGCCCGCGAGCGACAGCCCGCCACCGTCGAGCAGATCGAACGTCACGGGCGGCTCGATTGGACCGGCGGAGCTCCACCCGACGGCGGCACGCACCTGCGGCGCAACGCGCACCACGAACAACCCGAGCACGCCCACCCACAGCAGCGCCTCGACCACCCGGAACACCAATGCGCGCCGGCTCGGGGACTCGGCCGCGCGCTCCGCCTGCTGCTCCCGCCGCGACTGGCTCACCGCACCACCGGGGCGCCGGGTGTGGCGTCGCGGCCTCCGTGCGGCTCACGTGCGGGCTGTTCGATCCGGCCGACAGGTGCTGGCATGGGGCGGCTCTTCCGTCGAGGTCACGTGCCATACAGAGCGATATTGCTATATCGCTATATTTAAGTATAGCTCGGTGGCCCTGCGGTTGGCAAGCCTCCGGCGCTACGGCGCCCCGGGGACCGTTGCCGGCGCGATGCCCTGCCGCACCACGACGGTCACCGTCGCGTCGCGCAGCCCGTCGGCGGTGGCCGTCAGGTGGAGCGCACCAGGCCGCGTGGCGCGGACGATGGCGAGGCCGCGGCCGTTGAACGCGTGGCGGCTGGTGCGACTGGTAGAGGTCGTGGTCCCTGAGATCGCCGTTGTCGAGCGCCACCAGGTCGCCGCCGGTCACGGTGACGTGCACCACGTTGTCGGCGGTGGGGACGACGGTGCCGGCCGAATCCACGACCTCGAAGGTGACGAGCGCGACGTCACCCGGCGCGGCCGTCACGGTGTCCCGGTAGGCCGAAAGGCGCAGCGCCGCGGGCGCGCCCGCGGTGCGCACCTCGGTCACGGCGCAGGCCGAGCCGTCGCGGTGCTTGCCCACGGCCCGGAGCACGCCCGGCGCGTACGGCACGTCCCATTCCAGGTGCAGGTCGTTGGTCGTGGCGCGCACGACCGGGAGCGCGTAGCTGTTCCATCCGCCGGACGTGCCCTGGGCCGGGAACTCCAGGCTCTTGGCGCCGAACGATCGGCCGTTGAGGAACAGCTCCACGGTATTGCAGCTCGTGTACGCCACCACCGGGATCACCTGGCCCTCGCGGCCGGGCCAGTTCCAGTGCGGGAAGAGGTACAGCACCGGCCGGTCGCTCCACAGGCTCTGCCAGAAGTAGTACGAGTCCTTCGGCGCTCCGGTGATGTCGAGCGCGCCCGAGCCGGAGCCCTTGCCGGGCCAGAACGTCTCGCCGAGGTAATCGATCCCGGTCCAGATGAACTCGCCCGAGAAGTAGTCGCGCGTGGCGATCCACTTCCACAGCCGCTCCGCCTCGATCATCCCGGTCGTGTAGTTGGCCCGGACGACCGTCGAGTCGTTCCCCAGCGAGTAGCGTCCGCCGAAGGCGCTGAAGGCGTCACCGGTCTCGGTGCCGACCATCTTCCAGTCGGGGTGGTCGTGCCGGTCGGGCTCGGCCATGATCTCGCGCCGCTCATGCCACCGGTCCGGGTAGTTGTAGCCGACCACGTCCTCGGAGTTCAGGAACGCGAGGGTGGCGCGCCCGCCGTCGGCGGCGATGTGGTCGTTGCCGGTGGTGACGGGCCGCGTGGGATCCTCGCGGTGGAAGATGTCCACGAGCCGCCGCAGCACGGCTGGCCCGTCGGGCGTGTCCTGGTCGCCGATCTCGTTGCCGGCGCTCCACAGCACGATGGAGGGATGGTTGCGATCGCGGAGCACGAAATCCGTCACGTCGCGCTCGCTCCAATCGGCGAAGTACTTGTGATAGCCCTCGGACACCTTGCCGATGGTCCACTCGTCGAACGCTTCGGCCATGACGAGGAAGCCCAGGCTGTCGCACAGGTCGAGGAATTCGGGCGCGGGCGGATTGTGCGAGGTGCGGATGGCGTTCGCGCCCATCGTCTTGAGCCGCGCGAGGCGGTAGGCCCAGATCGGCTCCGGGATCGCCGCGCCCACGGCGCCGGCGTCCTCGTGCAGGTTGACGCCCTTGAGCTTCACCGGCCGGCCGTTGAGCAGGAAGCCGCGGTCCTTGTCGAACGCGATGGTGCGGATGCCGAACGTGGTCCGGGTCGTGTCGGCGACCCGCTGGCCGCGCCCGGCGCCCTCCAGCACCTCGGAGCGGACGGCGTACAGATTCGGCGTCTCCACCGACCACAGCTTCGGCGAGGCGACGCGCATCCGCTGCTCCAGCTCGACCTTCTGGCCGGCCGTCGCGCTGAACGTGGTCTCCGCGCGCGCCACCTCACGGCCCGCGCCATCCAGCACCAGGGCGCGGAGGGTGCCCTGCCGCGGCGTCGTGCCGTCGTTCTCCACGCGGGTCCGGACCACCACGTCCGCCGCGGCGGAGTCCACCCGCGGCGTCGTCACGTAGGTGCCCCAGTGCCCCACGTGCAGCGGGTCCACCAGCGTCAGCCACACGTGGCGGTAGATGCCGCTCCCCGTGTACCAGCGCGCGTTGGGCTGCGCGGAGTTGTCCACCCGGACCGCCACCACGTTCACGCCGCGCACCAGGTGCGCCGTGATGTCGTAGGCGAAGCTGATGTAGCCGTAGGGGCGGTGGCCGAGGTGGAAGCCGTTGATCCAGACGTCGCTGTTCATGTACACGCCGTCGAACTCGAGCCACGCCTCCGCCCCCTTCGGGCCGGCCGGAAGGCGGAACGCCTTGCGGTACCAGCCGATGCCGGAGGGGAAGTAGCCGAAGCGCCCGGCGCCCGGCGCGTCCTGCTTGACGGCGCCTTCGATGCTCCAGTCGTGCGGCAGGTCCAAGGTCCGCCACGCATGGTCGTCGAACCGCGGCTGCTCGGCGCCCGCCGGGTCGCCGAGCGTGAACCGCCAGCCGGGATCCATGGAGAGGCGCTGGCGCTGGGCCGCGGCCGGCTGGGTGGCGAGTGCGAGGGCGGCGGCGCCGAGTGCGAACAGGGTCATGGTGCGGGCGGTGGACATCGTGCGACTCCTGGAGTGAGCTTCTGTGCGTCGGTGCGTCTGTGCGTCTGCGGACGGGCGCCGTACGTTAGAGCCGGGAGAGCGCTGGCCGCAAGAACGGCGCGAGAGCTACATTGGCTGCTGTGCTCGATGTCCCATTCAGGCAGGAGTATCGCAACATGAGAAAGATCTTCGCCGCGCTGTTCGGCCTGATCGCTTTGACCGCGGGATTCGAGGCCTTCGCGCGCCCGCTGCGCGCGCAGGCTCCGGCCGCGCCGCTCGCCCCAGCCGGGTCGTGGGTCCCGCGCAGCGCGCTGTACGAGGTCTTCGTTCGCGACTTCTCACCCGCGGGCAACCTGCGCGGCGTGACCGCCGGTCTCGCGCGCATCCAGGCCACCGGCGCCGACGTCATCTGGCTGATGCCGCTCAACCCGGTCGGCGTGGAAGCGCGGAAGGGGCCGTTGGGCTCGCCGTACGCGGCGAGCGACTACGACGCCATCGACCCGGCGTTCGGCACCGCCGCCGATCTCCGCGCCCTGGTCCGGGCGGCGCACGCGCGCGGCATGAAGGTCATCCTCGATTGGGTCCCGGACCACACGTCGCCCGACAACGTCTGGGTCAAGGAGCACCCCGACTTCTACTACCGCGACTCGACCGGCCACCCGCTGGTGCCCCGCGACCTCCAGGGTCATTTCACCGACTGGACGGACGTGGTGCAGCTCGACTACCACAATCCGGCCATGCGCGCGGCGATGATCGCGGAGCTGCGCCACTGGCTCGTGACGTACGACCTCGACGGCTTCCGGCAGGACGTCGCCCACTTCATCCCGCTCGACTTCTGGTCCGAGGCCAACACCACCCTGCGCGCGGCGGTGCACCGGCCCCTCATGCTCCTCGCCGAGGCGGGAGGACTGGAGATGCACCGGGCCGGCTTCGACCTGACGTACGGCTGGGACGGGTACGGGCGCCTGAAGGCGGTGTGGCGTGGCGCGCCCGTGGACTCGTTCGTCCTCGGCGTGCTGGCCGACCAGCAGGCGATGCCGCCGGGCGGGATGCGGATGCGCTTCACCACCGATCACGACGAGACGGCCTGGGACCGTCCCCCCGTGATGCTCTTCGGAGGCTCGGCCGGCGCGCGCGCCGCCTTCGTCGCCATGGCGCTGATGCCGGGCCGCCCGCTGCTCTACAACGGGCAGGAGGTCGAGAGCCCGCAGAAGGACAGCATCTTCACGCGCGAACCCATCGTCTGGAACCAGCCGCACGCCGCCGAGGCGCGCGCGTTCTACGCCCGCGTCATCCACCTGGCGCGCACCGATCCGGCGTTCCTCAAGGGTGACTCGCGGCGCGTGGTGACCAGCGACTCCAACGACGTCATCGCCTACGCGCGCGGGGGCGCGCTGGTGCTCGTCAACGCGCGCAACACGGACGCGCGCATCGCTGTGACGGGATTCGCCGTGGATCGCTGCGCGCGACCTGCTGACGGGCCGCGTGGAGCGCGGCGACACGCTGGCCTGCCGGCCTACGGCGCGGTCGTGCTCGAGCGCGGCCCGACGCGCCACGCGACCCGGTGACGCACCACTCGCGCGCACACTGACGCA
>CAVQXV010000002.1:0-256926 GCA_963718005.1 uncultured Gemmatimonadales bacterium | reverse complement strand
ATTGGTCGAAGGCACGCTGGCGTCGGGCTCGAGCTCGGGCTATGACGTTGGGGCCAATCAATCGTCGTAAGCATCGCTCGCTGTGCCGGCGGCAGTATGGTTACTGTTGATGCGCGCGCCAGCCACTCCGGCTGGCGCGTTGCGTTGCGGGGGGCGATTCTCCAGCGTGACGATGCGCGTGTCGTGCGACGGGCCCGCAGTCCGCGAGGCGGTCGAGCGCTGGCTCGCCGACTCTCGACTCGTACCGTCTCGCCCGCTCGACCTGTCCCTCACGGTGGTGAGTGAGGCCCTGGAGCGGCGCCGACCCACGGCCGTGCCTCCGGCAGCCGGACATCAATCTCTACTACGGGCCCCCAGACGGGCTGCCTGCGGCTGGTCTGGCGCGATGGCGCCGGCCACGCGCTGGTGGACTTCGCCACCGGAAGCGCTACGGTGACCCTGGTCGAGGCCGTCGCGGGCCGGCCCGAGCTGTGGCTGCGCCCCTTTCTCCTGCTGGTAGTCGCAGCGCAGCTGCGCGCCGTCGGATGGAGCCACATCCACGCCGCCACCGCCGTGGATCCCGCCGGCCGCGGATGGCTCATCGCGGGCGACTCGCACTCGGGAAATCCACGACGGCGGCGCTGCTCGCGTCGCGCGGCTGGGCGGTCGGCACCGACGACACGGCCTTCCTCGTTGACGGCACCCGCCCCGTTGGAGTGTCGGTCGGCTGGCACGAGCCCATCGCTCTTCGCGACGACGGCTACCGTCTGCTCGCCCTGTCAGGGGGTCAACCGCTGCACCCGGCGCCGACAAGACCGGCTTCCTGCCGGAGGAGCTCGGAGGGCCGATGGGTGCCGCAGCGTGGCGCCCGAGATCGTCGCCATCGCGACGATCCACGACGGCGCCACCGCAGCTCGAGCCTCTGCGTCCCGCGCTCGCCGTGGCGGATCTGCTGTCGTGGTCGCTCCTGTTCATCGTGGACCCGGAAGGAGCCCAGCGGCATCTCGAGTTGGTCACGCGGCTCGCCGCCCAGGCGCGCTGCTACCGCCTCCGGCTCGGCCGCGACATCTTCGGGCATCCCGATCTGCTGAGCGAGTTGGTCTCATGACCCGTCGCTACCAGCGCCACTCCGAACGTCCGCCTCACCGCGCTCGAGGGCGAGGGCGTGGTCCTGCACCTCGACGACCGGCGCTACTTCACGGTGAACGCCACCGGCCTGACGCTCCTGGAGTCGCTGCGGGAGCCGCGCACGCTGGACGAGTTGGTCGCGGCGCTGGTGCGCGAGTACGAAGTCGCGCCGCCGGAAGCGCGCGCAACGGCCGAGGCCTTCCTGAAGCAATGCGCGAGACGCGGCGTCGTGCGGACCATCGAGGCGTGAACGCGAAACGGCGTTGGAAGGCGCGCACGCTGATCGCCGCGCTCGCCCTGCCGCCGCTCCTTTCGGTGCTGTCGTTCGCGCGCCTGGCGCGGTGGGTGGGCCGGCGCCGGCCGGCGCGCGTTCCGGCGCCGCCTGAAGCCGATCTCGCCGCGTGGACCGAAGCCGTCCTCCGCCGCCTGCCGCCACCGTGGCGCTACACCTGCCTGCGCCGCGGCATCGTCCTCTACTACCTGCTCAGGAAGGCCGGCCGCGATGCCACGCTGCACGTCGGCGTGCGGCGCGACGCCGGGGGCGCCTTCCTCGCCCACGCCTGGCTGACGCGCAGCGGCGTCCTGCTTCTCGAACCCGCCGGCGAACCGGGCCGACCAGTACCGCGTCATCGCGTCGTTTCCTGAGGGCGATCCGGCGGCGCCATGAGTCGTTCGCTCGCCGGCTGCTCCTCGACACTCTGCGGCTGACGCCCGCGCCCGCCGCGCCCGACGCTTGCAGCGCGCTGGGCCGACCCGATGATAGCGGAGAACGCGAGGGCCATTGCCGCCTGGATAGCGTGGGAGGCCGCCGAACAGTGGCTGCTGCGCCGCATCGTGGACTGGCGGTGCGCTCGCCGCGGCCCCGGCCACCCTCGCCGCCGCGCTCCAAGCCGCCGCCCGGCGGGACGCGAAGGCGGGCCTGGCGGTTGACGCGGACACCGCCGACGTGCTCCGTCGAGATAGCGGCGCTGGACGCGTCCCGTGCGTGCTGCTCAAGGGACCGGCGCGGCGGGCCAGTGCCGGCTCCCTGGTGCTGGCGGACGCGCGCTTCACGCGCGACGTGGACGTGCTCGTACCCGAGGCCGAGGGCGAGCGCGCTCTGGCGGCACTTCAGGTCCTCAGGGCTACGCCCCGTACCAATACGACCCTGCCCGGGTCCCGCCGGGCGAGAGCGAGGTGCGGGGCCCGAGCCCGTATCACCTTCGCGCCCTGGTCCGACGAAGGGCACGCCGCCATCGAGCTGCACGTCTCCACGCGAGCGGAGTCTTCCTCCCGGCCCAGGCCTGGGAGCGCGATCTGGTCCGGACGCCCGCGTGCTGTCGTGGCAGGGACTCGACGTGCGCGTGCCCTCGTTCACGGACCTGCTGTGGCATGCGCTGACGCACGCGGACGTCGTCACGGTCCGAAGGCTGGTCGCTGCGCTACTGGCTCGACGCCGCGGCCGTGATCGCCGCGCAGACGGTGGACTGGGATGTCATCGGCGACAGGCTTCGCGGCGTGCCCGCGGAGGAGCACGTCCTCCTGCTCCGCTGGCTTTCGGCGGCATTCCGCCTGGCCGGCAAGGACGATCCGCCCGCGGCCCTGCAGCGCCGTTCCACTCGACCTCGAGCGGCTGGTGATGTGGCGCCTCGCGGTGCTGAAGCACCGGTCATGGCCCGTGGGCGGGCGCGACAAGGCGCTGGAGGAGGGGACGCGTGCCGCGGCCGGGCTCCTCTCGCGCCCCTGGTGAGCGGCCGCTCCTGGCCCATCCACGTGCGGCGGCGGAGCGCGTCGCTCGCCGCTCGCATCGCCTATCTGGGCTGGCGCCTCTCGAGCTGACGCGCGGCGCAACGGCGAACGGTCACTCGGCGCGCCGAGCGGCGGCGACGACCCATCGCCACAGCAGCCCGAGCGCCATACCGACCGCCGCGCCGGCCAACTCTCCTGGCGGCGTCGGCAGAAGCCCGGTCGAACGGGCAGAGCCAGATGCCCGCTCAAGCCGCCGACGACGGCCAGCAGCCGCCGACGCGCCGGCCCGTCAGCCAGAAACCCGAGCGGGCACGAGCAGCCCCGCGAGCCACGCGTCGTCGAGCAGCGTGCTGCAGCCACGACGGGAGCCGCCTCGGGAAACGCGATGAGGCTCCAGCCGCGGCCCAGGGTGAAGCCGAGTCCGCACGAGGCACGCCCGTTGACGACGATGCAGTAGCCGTTGCCGTCGGCACGTACCACGACACTCCAGAGGCGTGCCCGCCACCACGCCACGGAGCGCCCCGTCCGCGCGCAGGTCGGGCTGCGCCAGGCGCGCCGCCGCGGCCCGGGTGCGCGTGCCGCAGCACCAGGGCTTCGCGCTCCGGCCCGAGCAGCATGATCTCCCGCGACCGGTCGTCGGCGATGCTGAGGAGCGATCCCAGCGCCGGCAGCGCCGGTCCCGCGACGGCGCGGATCGCGAGTGGAGCGCGCGCCATCAACTGTTCCCGGATGGAATCGGAGTTCCGTAGCTGCCCGTCGGGCACGTCCAGCGTCCCCAGCGTGGCCGCGGCGATGCGGCCGCGGTACCACTCCAGGTGCCCGAGCTGGGGCGTCCACTGGCCCCAGTACGTGGAGCGCGGCAGATCCTGCTGCAGCAGCACGCCGGTCGCGAAGAAGACGCCCAGCGACACGGCGAGTGCCCCGAACATCAGCAGCGCGCGGCCGACGGGTCCGGGTCTCAGCCACCACGCCGACGAGAGCACGATCGCGAGCCCGACGGCGGCGCCGGTGGTGTTGAACACCAGGTCGCCGAGGCTCGCGTCACGGCCCGGGAGCCAGATCTGCGCCGTCTCGACCGCGAGCGAGAGGAGCGCCGGGGCCAGCACCGTCCAGCGGCCGCGCCAGCCACACAGGGCGATCGCGGCACCGAGGGGCAGGAAGAGAATGACGTTCGACAGGGCGTCGCCCGCGCCGCCCTCGCCGCAGACCAGGCACAGTGAAATTGGCTGAGGCGCACCGCCGCTCGGGGTGAGCGTGGCGACGAGAATCGCGAGCAGCGAGATCGCGAAGGCGCCGCGCGCGAACGGCGTGGCGCCCTCTGGAAACCGGACGACCCTACAGCCCCCGCTCCGCCGCGCGTCCGACCAGCGGCGCCGGCGCAGCCCGGACCTCACCGGCGGACGCGCGGAGCGCGCGCCGCGTCGCGAGGCCCAGCCACCCGAGGGAAACGACCGTCGTGAGGTACTTCAGAAACGCCTTCGCCGCCCCCACCTCGAAGCTCCACATCGCCTGCGGCGGCGTCGTGGGCACGTTGTGACGCAGCTGCAGCACGTCGAGCGCGAAGCCGAGCCCCGCCACCAGCAGCACGATCGCGCCCACGAGGCACACGATCATCAGGAGCCGCTGGATGCCCCGATGGCCCAGGGCGACCGCGAGCCAGCACGCCAGCCCGATGCCCAGCAGCGGGGTCAGAACGAACCCGGAGAACATCCCCGCGGCGCCGTAGCGCCAGCCGAGCACGCCGACGTGAAGGGGCCAGGTATTGGCGAGGATGTCCACCAGCGGCGTGCCGATGAGCAGGATGGCGAGGAAATACAGGGGCCTCGCGAGGGTGTCGAGCGCTCTCGAGCTTCGTTCGGTCATGGTCGAGGTGCCGGCAAAAGGGAATGCGGCGCGGGACGGGAACGCGAAACGGGCTGGGCCCCATGAGCCCAGCCCGTTCGAAGGCCAATCTAGTCTGCGGCTGCGGGCGCGGCTAGACCGACGTCCGCTTGACGAACCCCACCGCCACCAGGCCCAGCAGCCCCGTGCCGAGCAGCAGCAGCGTCGCCGGCTCAGGCGTCGCGACCTGGGTCAGGAACTCCTGCGTGCCCCCGACTTCGCCCTGCGCCGTCACGTCGCGTGACCACGTCCCAGTTCGCCAGGTCGACCGAACCGTAGTTCGAACCGAGTCGGCCCGCATCAGCCAGAGCACCGAGGCCCCGGTCAGCACCGGCGTGCCCGGCGTGGTCACGTTCCAGATCGCGTAGTCGATGTCGCCCCACGAGCTGGTCGGCGCCGTCTTGAACTGATGCCAGCCAGGCCGTCATCTGATACCGCGCCTGCACTCCCGCCAACGCGGACCCCGACAGCCCGTAACCCAAGCGCGTCAGGCCGAGATCGCCGCTGGCCAGGTTGGTGAAGTTGGCCGTCCACGTCTGGTTGACGGACACCTCGTGCGCGTAGTCCACGCAGAAGATGTCGATCACCGGCTGGCCGGGCAGCGACGTCACCCACGCCGTATAGGGCCCGACATAGACCCCGTTATAGGCGACGGAGCCGCCCGACTGGAACTGCAGGTTCTGCTGCGCCGACGCGGCCGCCGAACCCACCACCAGCAGCGCCGCCACGAGCACGAGGGAGCGAACCAGCTTCATGTCGCCTTCCGGGGGGCAGAGGTTATTCACCAGGCAACGTGATTTCGATCACATAACCGATTAGACGCACAGCAATTAGGCCTAGTGCGACACCGACTGGGAGGGCAGGAACCGTACCACTTGCGGGCTGTGCCCGAGCCTCGGGCCAGTCCCCTTCCGAGCTGCCGTCCGACGTGGCGTATTGTATTGCTCTGCTTCGCGATAGCGAGAGCGACGGCGAACCTCGCAGCGCTCCATCGGGTCATCGGTAGCCATGGGACCGTGGACGCGCATCGCCAGTTGTTGCGGCCGACAAGCAGGCGATCAGTTGCGGAGCCGCAACAGCTCGGCGACTGTCGGACCTACCGCCAGGTTGGCGCCTCGACCACCACCTTGGCGAGCTGCGCCAGACAGCGGTCAATCCGCTCGTAGGTGGCGACGTATACCTCGCGCGGTTGCCCGAAGGGGTCCTGTATGGCCCGTGCGCCGAGGGCCGCAGGGAGGGGATCGAGGTCGCCGAGGAGGAGGACCCGCCGGCCGCTGCGGCGGTACCGGGAACATACTTCGCGCCGTTGCGATGGCTCCATCACCCAGACGAAGTCAGCGGCATCCACAATGGCGGGGGCGAGCACCTTGGACCGATGGCTCGCCAGATCCACGCCCCTGCCCGAGGCGACGGCGATGGCTTCGGGCGGAGGCGACCGCCCGGGTCCCCCGAAGCCCGCGGAGTCGATGCGGATGGATCCCCCGGATGGGGCGCGGCAGGAGTTTGCTCATGGCGCGCGCCGCGTACGGGCTCCGGCAGAGATTGGCATGACAGACGAACAGCAGCGAGACCGGCCGGCGGCTCCGCAGCCGGCGGAGCAAGCGGCGGCGCCGCAGCCGATGGATCAGCGCCGCGGCGCCTCCCACGCATCTCGCATCGCACCGCGCAGTCCAAGGAACGCGGGCACGGCCGGAATGTAGCGCACCCGCCGGACCGCCCCAACCGTCACAGCGCGCCGGCGAATTGCTCTCCGGGCACGGGGGGCTGTATGCTTCGGGTTCATCCGGAACACCCTTCGGAGGAGTGCGCCTGATCAGCCAGCGCGACGGTACGGCAGACCGGAAGGGCCCGCTCCTCTTCCTGTGGACCGCCATGCTGGCCTCCGCGGCGGTGACGCCGGGCGGCCGCTCAGAGCCTCACCGCCGGATCGCTCAGCGGCACGGTGACCGACTCGGCCGGAGGTCCGCTCTACCAGGCCAGCGTCACGGTAACCGACCGCGGGACCGGCCTGACGCACGCCGCCCAGACCACGCGTGATGGGCGGTTCGCGCTCACCCTGCTCGCGCCCAGCCAGTACGACATCTTCGTCGAGCAGCTCGGCTATAGGCCGCGGCTCCTGCAGGCGGTGCCGGTGTACGCGGGATCGAACGTGGACGTCGTCGTGTCCATCGTCGCCGTTCCGCCTCCGGTGACGACCATCGACACGGTTCAGTACCAGGGCGGCGCGGAGCCGGGCGGCTTTGCGCTCGGCGGCTCGCCGGCTCCGCTCGACTTCGCCGACCTGCTCGACGATCGCCGCCTGCTGACCAGCGTGGCCGGGCTCTCCTCGCGCAGCGCGCCCGACCTCGAGACCGAGGGCCTGCCGGGGCGGCTTTCCGGCCTGGTGATCGACGCCGTCCCGCGTACCGCCGCGCAGCATCCCCAGATCTCGGCCGCCGGGCTCGACGGCCTCGCCTTCCCGCTCGCGGCCTTCGGCCAGGCCGATATGCCGGTCGCCGCCGCCGACGTCGAGTGGTCGGGCTTCGCCGGCGGCTTCGTGAGCGGGCAGTCGCTGCGGGGCGCGCGCACCCTGGAACCCAAGCTGTACGCGGACTGGACGGCCGAGGGCCCGCGCGGCGGGTTCGTGCTGTCCGGCCCGGTCGTCAAGGACACCGCCAGCTTCGTGGCCGGCGTCGAGGCGGCGCAGCTCGACCGCACGCTCCCCGCTCCGTGGCCGCAGGACTCGCTCACGTCGTTCCTCGTGGCCCGGGCCCGCGATTCCGCCGGCACCGACCTCGGCGCATACCTGCGATCCTACAAGACGCGGACCCAGCTGGTGAGCGGCTTCGCGCGATTCGACTGGCAAATCGCTCCCGCCTACGCCCTGACCGTCCGCGCGAGCGCGTCGTCCGCGAAGCTGACCAACCCCGATCTGGGGCCCGGACTGGCGCCCAGCCTCGGGTCGGCGCTGCAGGCGAACGACGTGTCGGCCGAAGCGTGGCTCACGTCGCGGCTCTCGGACCAGGCCGGTCTCGAGCTGCGGGTCGGCGTGGACGGCAGCACGCGTGACTACCGCGCGCCGGCCCTGGCCGGCACGACCGTCGTGGACGATGGACTGTCGCTCGGGTCCGACGGAGCGCTCCCGGGGCGCTTCCAGCGCACGGACGTGCACGTCGGCGTGACGGGGCACCTGGCGACCGGCGCGCATCAGCTCAAGGCGGGCGTCGCGCTGGGTTTCGTCACCCACGACGAAACGTACGCGGCCGGCACGAGCGGCCAGTTCGTGTTCTCGGGGGCGAGCGAATTCGCTCGCGACAGCGGCGTGTTCACGCAGACGGTGGGACCGCTGCCGGTGGCGAACTTCCAGATGCCCCAGACGGCGCTGTACCTCCAGGACCTGTGGACGCCGGCGCCGGGCCTGGAGCTGCTGCTGGGCCTCCGCTACGACGTCGAGCAGTGGCCGAAGTCCGACATCATCCTCGACCAGGCCTGGCAGACGGCTTCCGGACTCTCGAACGACAACATCCCGACCAGCCGCGGCCAGGCGAGCCCCCGCTTCAGCTTCCGCTGGTCGGCCGGCGCCGAGCGCCAGTGGTCGGTGCGCGGCAGCGCCGGGCTGTACTTCAGCGGCGCCGACCCGGCCGTGATGGGCGAGCTCCTCACGCAGTCCGGCGCCGCTCAAGTGCGGCGTGGCATCGGTGCCCTGGGGTCGTGGCCCGTCGTTCCGGACTCGACCGTCGCCGCCATCACCGGGACGACGCTCACGCTGTTGAGCCCGACGTTCGAGCCTCCGCGAACCGGGCGGGTCACGCTCGGCATCGACCGGGCGCTGGGGGCCGGCACGTCGCTCGACGTCTCGGGGACGTACCGCCACACCGATTTCCTGCCGAGACGCGCGGACCTCAACCTGGTGACGACGTCGAGCGCGACCGACCAGTACGGGCGCCCGATCTACGGCACGTTGGTACAGGAAGGCTCGCTGCTCGCGGCGTCACCCGGCTCGAACCGGAGGTTTTCGGGGTTCGACGTCGTCTCCGCCGTCAACGGCGACGGTTTCTCCGACTACTACGGCGTGACCGTGACGCTGCAGCGCACGGTGCTGCACGGACTCAATCTGCTGGCGAGTTACACGTTCTCGCGTACCACCGACAACTGGCTCGGCGCCAGGGCCGGCACGCCCGACGCGCAGCTGTCGCCGTTCCCCCAGGGACTGAACGGCGCCGACTGGGCCAAGGGCACCTCCGACTTCGACGTCCCGCACCGCGTCGAGCTGGGTGCCGAGCTGGCGTTCCCGGGCCGCATGGGCGTGCGCATCGGCCTCCTCTACCAGTACCGTTCCGGTTATCCGTTCACGCCGGGCTTCCGCGACGGCGTGGACGCGAACGGCGACGGCTCGGCCGGCAACGACCCCGCCTTCGTGGACAACCGGGTGACCGGGATGGACGCGGTGATCGCGCAGTGGGACTGCCTGCGCACCCAGGTCGGCCGGTTCGCGGCGCGCAACTCCTGCCGCACCTCGGGCGTCCAGAACCTCAACGCGCGGCTGGTCGTGGGCCTGGCGCAGATCGCCTCGTATCCGATCGAGCTGGTGGTGGACGCCCTGAACATCGTCCAGTCGAACGTCGGGCTCGTGGATCAGGCGCTGTACCTGGTGGACGGCACCAGGACCCTCACCACCAACGCGGCCACGGGCGTGGTGACGGTCCCGCTGGTGGCGAACCCGAACTTCGGCAAGCTGCTGGTGCGCCAGACCGGCGCGCAGGTGCTCCGGGCCGGCATCCGGCTGAGCTACTGATGCGACACGTGACCGCTTCGGTGCGCGCGCTGTTGGCGACGGCGTTGTTGGCCGCCTGCTCCAACGCCGGTCAGGACAGGATCCTCACGGTGAAGGCCACGGGCCTGGTGACCGGCCTGGTGTACTTCGACGCCAACGGAACCAAGGCGTACGAGCCGACCGGGGGCGACAACGTCCTCGCGGCGGTGGGCATCCGGCTGCTGGCCAAGGGCACGTCGGACACCGTCGCGCGCGCCACGACGGCTTCGACCGGCGTGTTCAAGGTGGCGAACCTGCCGGTGGGCAGCTACACGCTCGTGGTGGACACGACCACGTTCGGCGACAGCATCCAGGTCGCGAAGATCGACAGCGCGAGCTTCACGGTGCTGCCGGCCGAGTCGCTGATCGTCAACGTCGCGATCAGCTACCCACACCTGTCCATCCGGGCGGCGCGCTCGCCAACGCTTACACCCGGCCACCGTGTGTTCGTGACGGGCGTGGCACTGAACGCCGCCGCGACCTTCGCCGACTCGACGGCCGATCTGACCGACACGTCGGGGTTCATCCGGCTCACGCGGGTGCGCGGCAACTTCTCGGCGGGCGACAGCATGCGCGTGCTGGCCACCTCCGGCCAGCGCGGCAGCCAGCCCAGCCTCGACAACCCGACGGTGTTTGCGCTCGGGCCGGGATCGCTGCCGACCGCGGCGACCTTGACCACGGCCCTCGCCGCTGGAGCCGACAGCGGCCGGCGCGATGCGCAACTGGTGCATGTGCCCGCCGCCACCATCAGCGACACGGCGCGGACCACGAACACTTTCCTGCTGACCGTCACCGACAGCAGCGGCCCGCTGCAGGTCGAGTTGGATAAGACGGCGGACCCGGCGTTCCAGAGCGGGAACCTGCCGGGCAATTTCGTGCCGGGGAACACCTTCGACCTGCTGGGCGTGCTGATGGCCACCGGCCCCGGCGTCTGGCAGCTGCGGCCGCGCTCCTCCGCCGACCTGACGCTGATTCCGCTGCCGGTGATCAGCATCGCGGCGGCCCGCCTGCTGCCGCCGGGTCGGACCGTCGTGGTGGTGGGCGTGGCGCTCAACAACCTGAACACGTTCTCCGATACCACCGTGCACCTCGAGGACAACACGGGCGCGATCCGCCTCACGCGGCTGCGCTCGTCGGTCTCGGCGCAGGATTCCATCAAGGTGAAGGCGGTCACCGCGGTCCGTGCCCTGGAGCCGACGCTCGACGCCGGCACGACCACGCCCCTGGGCATCGGGCTGTTCCCCGCGGCGGTCAGCCTCACCACGGCGGCGGCGGCGACCGCCGTGGGTGGCGCGCGCGACGCCCAGCTCGCCCAGGTGTTGAACGCGACCGTCAGCGACACGGCGACGGTGCTCGGCGGCTTCCAGCTCACGGTCTCGGACGGCAGCGGCAACCTCGCGGTGCTGCTCGACTCGCGCTCGTTCACGGGACTGCCCGGCCAGTACATTCCCAACAACCGCTTCAACATCGTCGGCGTGCTCGTGCCCACCGGCGCCGGCACCTGGACCCTCAAGCCGCGCTCGGCGGCCGACCTGACGAAATTGTAGTCCGCCGACCGACCAACCATGAGGCGCCCGCTCCCGGCCCGCTGATGCAACCGACCTCCACGACGCCGGTGCTGGTGCTGGGCGGCGGGCTCGGACTGACGATGCTCGGGGTGATCCGCACGCTGGGACGCGCGCGGATCCCGGCTTACGTGGCGGGCGGCACCCCCGGCCTCGCGCGGCGCTCCCGCTGGTATCGGCCGGCCCCGGCGTCGGCCGGGGCAGCGCGTCGAGGCCGACCTGTCGCGGCTACCTCCGGCGGCCTCCCGTTCGAGCGGGCCGTGCTGATGCCGTGCTCCGACGCCTGGTCGCTGCTCGGTCGCGCGGCGAGATCCCGGTCTCGCGGATCGCTTCCCGGCCAGCCAGCCCGCGGCGGACGTGCTGGAGACCTTCCTCGACAAGGGCCGCTTCGCCGCCGCGCTCGATGCCACGGGCGTTCCGCATCCCCGCACCCAGGCGCTCGCCGGGGTCGCCAGCCTCGCCGCCATTCCCGAGGCGAGCGTTCAGCGGCTCGTTCCTCAAGCCGTGCGACTCGCAGCGGTTCTTTCAGCGCTTCGACGTGAAGGCCTTTCGGGTCGCGACGCGCGAGCGAGGCCGCCGAGCGCTTGCGGGTCGTCGAGGGGGCGGGGCTGGCCGTGATCTTCCAGGAGTACATCCCCGGGCCCGCGCGCCATCACGTGTTCGTGGACGGCTTCCTCGATCGCGCCGGACGGCTCCGCGCGCCTGCTCGCCCGCCGCCGTCTGCGGATGTTCCCGCTGGACTTCGGCAACAGCACCTGTATGGTCAGCGTGGCGGCCGACGAGGTCGCGCCGGCCGTCGCCTCGGTGGAGCGGCTGCTGGCACACGTGGGCTATCGCGGCATCTTCAGCGCGGAATTCAAGTACGACGAGCGCGACGGGCTGTTCAAGATCCTCGAAGTGAACGCGCGCCCGTGGTGGTACGTCGAGTTCACGGCCCGCTGCGGGGTGGACGTGTGCACCCTGGCGTACCGGGACGCGCTGGGCGAGGCGGTCGGAGCCGGCGATGGCCTACGAGGTCGGGCGAACGTGCGTGTATCCGTACTACGACTTCGGCGCCTGCCGCGAGCTGCGCCGCCGGGGCGAGCTGTCGGCGTGGGCGTGGGCCCGCTCGTGGCTCGCGGCCGAGCAATCGGTGTTCCGCTGGAGCGATCCGCTCCCGTGGACCCTCGCGACGGCGAGAGGGGTCCGCCGGCGCCTCCTCAGGCTGCTATCTCGACCTGCGGGCGCCGCGCGCCCTGCCGCCTGAGCGTGGGCTCGCCGCAGTCTCGCGGCGGTCGCGCGTGAGCGGCAATACCGTGCCGCCGCTTCGGATCTCACTGTTGAGTCCGTATTCCGGAACCAACCTCGGCGACGCAGCCATCCAGGAATCCGCGATCCGGCACCTCCGCCGCCAGTTGCCTGGCGTCCACCTCTCCGGCATCACGCTCAATCCAGGCCTCACGTCGCAACGGCACGGCATCCCCTGCGTCGCGATAGCCGCGGTGCCGGTCGCGTTCTACTTTTCCCCGCCCGCGCCGCCGCGCTCTCTCCCGGCCGCCGCGGCGCCCGAGCGAGCTCCGGGTGCCACGCGGGAGCGCCTCAAGCGCCTGCCCGCCGCCGGTGCGTTGCTGCGGGCCGCCGTCCACAGCGCGCGGCGGCTGCGGGACCTGTGCCGCGAGGTCGGCCACCTGCTTCGCAGCTGGCGACACGCGCGCCGCCAGGACCTGATCCTCGCGTGCGGCGGAGGACAGCTCGACGACGAGTGGGGCGGCCCCTGGGGACACCCCTACGCCTTGTTCAAGTGGGCCGTCCTCGCACGCCTCGCCGGGGCGCGGTTCGCCATGGCGAGCGTCGGGGTGGGCTACCTCAACCGGCGGCTTAGCCGCTGGTTCGTCGGCCGCGCGCTGCGCATGGCGGAGTACCGCTCGTACCGCGATCCAGGCTCGAAGGCGTTGCTGCGCGACATCGCGGTCACCCAGAGCGATCCGTGCGTGCCCGACCTCGCGCTGGGGCTCGAGCCGCCGGCGAGCGGTGGCCGACCAGCGGCAACCCGGATCGGTGTCAGCCCCATCGCGTTCGGCGATCCGGAACGGTGGCCGACCGAGAGGCGGCGGTTGTTCGAGCGCTATCTTGCGGAGGTGACGGCCTTCGTGCGGTGGCTTGCGAACCGCGGCGACGAGGTCGTCCTGTTCGCCTCGTCCGGCTCCGACCGGTCGCTCGCGACCGGCATCGTGCAGGCGGTTGCGGGCGACAGCGTATCCGCGGCGCGGGTTCGCCGCGCCGACGACGCCACGCTCGACGCCCTGCTCGGCGAATTGTCCGCGATGGACGCGATCGTGGCGAGCCGCTTGCACGGCGTCGTGCTCTCGCACCTGCTTGGGAAGCCGGTGCTCGCCGTCTCGTTCGACCGAAAGGTCGAGGCTCACATGGAGGGGTTCGGTCAACGCATGTTCTGCCTGGACATCGCCTCGGTCGACCGGGCCCAGTTGCAGGAAGGGTTCGAGCGCCTGCGCCACGACGCCGCCGCAGCTCGGGAGCGTATCGTGTCGGCGGCAGCCGACGCCCGGCAAGCCGTCGAGGCGCAGTACGACCAGATCGCCCGCCTCGCGACCCGGAGTGCTCGATCGTGAGCGGCGTCCCGCCGGGCCCGACCGTGAGCGTGGTGACTCCGTTCTACAACACGGAGGCCTACCTCGCGGCGTGCATCGAAAGCGTGCTCCGTCAGACGTACCGGGACTTCGAGTACGTGCTGGTGGACAACCGGAGCACCGACGGCTCGGGCGCCATCGCGGAGCGCTACGCCGCCGCCGACCCGCGGATCCGCCTCGTCCGCAACGTCGAGCATCTTGCCCAGATCCCGAACTACAACCACGCGCTGCGCCAGATCGCGCCCGGCAGCCGGTACTGCAAGCTCGTGCAGGCCGACGATTGGGTATTCCCCCGCTGCCTCGAGGAGATGGTCGCCGTCGCGGATGCGCACTCCTCCGTGGGCCTGGTGGGCGCGTACACGCTGATCGAGCGCACGCCGTATCTGGGCGGCCTGCCCTATCCGAGCGCGTGCGTGAACGGCCGGGAGATCTGCCGCCGCTTCCTGCTCGAGGGCACGTTCGTCTGGGGAAGCCCCACCGCGACGCTGGTCCGGGCCGACATGGTCCGCGCCCGCGCCGCGTTCTACGACGAGGCCGACCCCGTCGAGGACGTGAGCATCTGCTTCGATCTGCTGAAGGACACCGATTTCGGCTTCGTCCACCAGGTGCTGACGTTCACCCGGCGAGAGAACGACTCGCTCATGACGAGGCTGAAGGCCTACGGAAGCCTGCAGCTCGCCGCGGTGATGGCGCTCGAACGCCACGGCCCCGCGCTGCTCGCGCCGGACGAGCTGCGGGCCTGCGCACGCCGGCTGCACCGCGAGCATTACGATCTGCTTGGCGAAGCTCTCCTGCGAGTGCGCCCCGCGGCGTTCTGGGAGTTCCACCGGCGCGGCCTGCGCGCGGTCGGCCGGCGATTGTCGCGGGGGCGGGTGCTGCTGCACGCGCTCGGGCGCGCCGTCCGGCTGCTGCTCAACCCGCTGGACACCATCACGCGGCTCGCGCCTCGCAGCTGACGGCGCTCCTGTCCGCTAGCTCCGGCGCCGCGCCAGCGCCACGATAGTGGTGCCGAAGCCCAGCCGCTCCTTGGCTGCCGCGATCCGCCGCTCCGACAGCGCCACTCCCAGCAGCTTGTTGAGCTTGTAGGAATTCACGATCCGCAGCACGCCGCCGTGCCCGGCCGGCATGGCGGTCGTGAGGTGCCGGAGCCGGTAGTACGGCTTCAGCAGACCCTTCAGCTCGGCGCGGGTCATCCAGTGCCGCACCTGGCCCGGGGCCAGCGGCTGCACATCCTCGCGCCGCTCGTAGACGAACCGGTTGTGCACGGTCAGCAACAGGTGGCCGCCGGGCCGGTTCGCACGGGCGAGATGCTGCATGAACTCCAGCTGGTGTGGCAGCGCCGACAGCGTCTCGAGGCACACCACCACGTCGAAGGTTCCTGGCGGCAGAGGGAGCTGGGTGAAGTCGCCGGCGTGGAAGCTGATGTGCGGCAGGCGTGCGCGAGCCCGGGCGATCACCTCGTCGGCGAGATCCACGGCCGTCACCGCGCCGAACCTCGCCAGCCGCTCCGAGAGCCAACCGGAGCCGCAGCCCACCTCCAGGATGGCCGGCCGATCGAGCCGCAGCCGCGCCAGCCACGTCAGGACGACCTCGGCGCGCCGCCGCGACTCGGGATCCGCGGCGACGGCGTCGTACTTCGCACCCTCGCGATGGGCGGCGTTCCACTCGTTCCAGAAACGCTGCTGATCGGAGATCGGAGGTACGCCGCCGCCATCAGTCATGGGCCGTGGTCCCTTCCCGCCGGGCCGGTGCCCCCGTCGTGGATGTACAGGATGGCGTCGCCGCGGAACGGCGCGCGAAACGTGCGCGGCGCGCCGCCCGTCACCGAGTCGGCCGCCACGAGGACGCCATCATCGGGGCGCAGCCATTCGACGGCCAGCCGGCCGCTGGCTTGCGAGAGATCCACCGTGAGCGCTCCGCGCTCCGAGCCGTAGATCAGATACGACGCGCCGGGCCCCGCCGGGTGCGCGAGGCAGTAGCCGCTCGAGGCCAGGTCGGGGCGCGGGAGCAGCGCCTCGAGCTTCACCCGCGCCGCGAGGCTGCGCGCGAAACCCAGCGGCGCCGAGCCCGCCGCCAGTGCGGGTCGCGGAACCGGTAGTCGCCCGGCACGCCCATGCCGCTGGCCGGCGGCGTGTAGGGGTCCATGAGCAGCAGGTTGAGTCCGCTGGGAGCCCCTTCCACGCGAAGGCGCGGGGCGTGCAGATGCCGCACAGATGGTCGGTGTCCCAGACGACGACCTTCCGCCCGTCGCCCACGGGGGGGCGGTCCGCGTCGCCATTGGGCGAGACCCAGTCGGCCGGGCCGGCGTAGAGGTCGGCGTTGCTCCCGCCCGGCCAAGCAACCGTGACGCCCACCGGGTGCTGCTTGGGCCTTCCTGCCTCGTAGCGCTTGATGACGTCGACCATGTGGTCTTCCCACGCGGTCGAGGCCGTGTCGCTCTCGTTGCTGACCTCGTACAGCACGTTGTCGAGATCCCCGACGGCTCGACGACGTGGCGCACGTATGCCTCCTGCAGCGCCGTCACCGCCGGGATCTGCAGCGTCTGCGTCTCCTTGCCCTCGCCATGGTGGTGCGGGTCGCCGTCGATGCCGTTCACGTTGTTGGCGCGGTTGAACGGGTGACCCCGCCAGGGATTGCCGCCGCGTCGGTTCTTGGGCTCGACGCTCCATCCGTCGAACAGCATCACCGCGACGTAGATGCCCAGCTGGCCGGCCGCCTGCACGCGCTACGCAGGCGTTTGAAGTAGGCGTCGTCGTAAAGGGTCAGGTCGAAGCGCGGCTTGCCGTCGAGCGCGAGGCCGGGCCCGGTCCGCCGCCACGGCAGCGGCGCGAACCAGTAGGGCGTGACGACCTCGGTGGACCACTCCGCCTGCTCCCACATCCACAGCCGGAAGAAGTTGTGGCCGTTGGCGACGAGGAAGCGCAGGTACGCGTCGTAGTCGAACGGCGGCGGCGGATCCGTGTTGCCGGCGTCCTGAAGCGACGTCCAGGTGTGGGCGCCCGCCAGCAGCACCGCGCCGTGACCGGCCGTGAAGTACCGGGGATTGGCGGTGTCGACCCGTAGCGGCCCCGCGGCCGGCGCGCGGGCCGGCGCGCCCAGCGGCGTGCCGTGGTTGCAGCCCGCGGCCGCGAGCGCGAGCAACGCGGCCCCGGCGAACGCGCGGGCCGGTGTGCGACCACCCGTTCGCTTCACGGTTGCGGCGTGAGCGTGCCCGCCGCGGGCTGCGCGGTGCCGAAGACCAGGACCTCGGGATAGCAGTTGGCCGCGCCCCGCACGTCGCGGTCCGCGTGGACGAACAGCGACGCGGCCGGCATCCAGCGATCGAACTCCCGCTGGATGTCGTAGCGCACCACGGACACGCCGACGTGGTACGTGCCCTGGCCCAGGTGCAAGTCGATCTGGTAGGTGCAACGGAACGTCTCGCCCGGCCGGAGGCTGAACGTGCCCCGGCCCAGCCGCTCGGTCGAGGTGTTGAACGCGTCCTGGTAGCCTTCGTCGCGCACGAACAGCGAGATCGAGAGCTTCTGGCACTCGCGACGCGCCGTCAGCTCGATGTCCACCCAGGCCCGCTCGCCCGAGCGAAACGCGACCGCCTCGCCCGCCGCGCTGCGGACCGTGACCTTCGAGATGTAGACGTCCTTCGACTCGGTGTCGCGCGTGCCCGTGAGCACGCGCCCCAGGTACGTCTGCACCACCTGCTCGGCCGGCCCCGTCTCCACCACGCGCCCGTGCTCGAGCAGCAGCACCCGGTGGCACAGCTCGGTGACCGCCCTGCAGGTTGTGCGAGACGAAGATCACGGTCGCGCCGCCGCCCAGGATGGCGTGCATCTTCTCCTGGCACTTGTGTCTGGAACATGTAGTCGCCGACGCTCAGCACCTCGTCCACGATCAGGACGTCCGGGATCGACGTGCGCGGCGACCGAGAACCCGAGCCGCGCGAACATGCCGGACGAGTAGCGCTTGACCGGCGTGTCGATGAACTCCTCGAGCCCGGAGAACTCCACGATCTCGTCGAACTTGCGGCGGATCTCCGCCCGCGTCATGCCGAGGATCGTGCCGTTGAGGTAGATGTTCTCGCGGCCGGTCAGGTCGGGATGGAATCCCGCGCCCACCTCGATCAGCGCGCGAGAGCCGGCCGTCGCACCGTCATGGCGCCGCGGTCGGGCGTCATGATGCCGCGACAGGATCTTGAGAATCGTGCTCTTGCCGGCGCCGTTGGCGCCGATGATGCCGAACGCCTCGCCCGCGCGACGTCGAACGACACGTCGCGCAGCGCCCAGAACTCCCGCGTCGCCAGCGCGCCGGCAGGACCGCGGACGCCAGCCCGCCGCGCCAGCGCCGGGCATGAAGTCCCGCAGCGAGTCGTACAGCTCTCCCTTGCGGAACTTCTTCGAGACGCTGTCCATCGCGAGGGCGATGTCCGCTCACGGCTCAGATGCTCTCGGCAAAGTACGGCTCGAGCCGCTTGAAGAACGCCAGCGCGACGACGAGCATGCCACCGCCACGGCCGCGCTGTACGCCGACCCAGGCGAGGTCGGGCGCTGGTGGCGGACCACCGTCGCCGCGAGCCCTTCGAGCAGCGGCGCGACCGGATTGAAGAGCAGGATCGTGCGCCAGCTGCCGAACGTGTCCGCGTCGTAGAACACCGGCGTGAAGAAGATGGCGAACGTCAGCACGACCTCGACCAGGTACTTCACGTCCCGGAAGAACAGGCTGGCGCGGCCGAACAGCACGATGCCCAGCGCCATGACGAGCACCAGCAGCACCAGCACCAGCACCGGCACCCAGACCAGCTGGACGCAGACGCCACTCCGGCGACGACGAGCAGCGACGGCCAGCGGCACGCACGCCACCAGGAAATCCACGAACTGCGAGAGCACCGACGCCAGCGGGAAGATCTCGCGCGGCATGTAGATCTTGGTCACCAGGTTGCGTTCGCCGACCAGGCTGTTGGTGCGCGAAGCGGATGCGCGAGACGAAGAACGCCCAGGGCACCGCCTTGACCGAGACGCCGGCCATGTCCGCCAGCTTCGAGCGTGCCGGCCGGTGAGCGAACGACAGGCCCGCACCGTCAGAACACGCCGGCGGCGACGATCACGAGGGGCATCAGGATCGCCCACAGGAAGCCCATGACCGACTGCTTGTACTTGATGTCGATCTCGCGCCAGGTCACCATGTAGAGCAGGTCCCGCCGGCGGATCAGTTCCATCGGCCATCCGCGACGCCACCCGCATCGTCAGGTCGCGGCCGCCCGGCGAGCAGACCTTCCGGCGCGTAGAATGCCTCCGCGTATCCCTCGCGCCGCGCCGCACTCCATCCCCCGCAGCCGCATCAGGCCCTCGAACGTCTCCGCCGTGAACCAGCGCTTCACGCGCTGGCTCGGGAACGCCGCCAGCAGCTGCTCCACCTTCCGCCGCCGCACGGCCTCGGCGAGCGGCGACGAAGCAGTTGGGCTGCGCCCAGGTCGCCGTCCCACTTGGGATCTCGTACTCCAGCACGCAGTGGTCGCGGAACGTCTGCCAGGTCAGCGTCGGACACCGTGCGGTGATCCTGGTGCCGGTCGTCGCGACAGTGGGTGAAGACCAGGTCGGGCGTGAACGCTCGCGCGCACGCTCCTCGAGCGCCTCCTTGAGCGCGGTCAGCGCGACCGGGAAGTGGCCGTCGCGGAACCGCTGCACGCCGACCCGCGCTCGCGCGGCCGCCGGCGCAGGAACCGCGCCGCGCCGTCCTGGGCCTCCGCTCGCGCGGCGTCCCGCCCCCGCTCAGCACCACCCAGTGGCACGTCGAGCCGGGGTGCTCGGCCAGCAGGCGGAGCATCGTGCCGCCGCACCCGATCTCGATGTCGTCGGGGTGCGCGCCAAGACACAGTATGCGCAGCGGCCCGGCGGGCGGCGCGAGACCGATCACGCGGGCCACGCCCTCGGCGCGCCGTTGGCGCGGTTCCACACCTCCCACGGCGGCTTGCCCGCAGCGAACAGGTCGTCCACGCGCTTCTTCTCCTTCGCCGTGTCCACGGCCATCCAGAACCCGTCGTAGTTGTACGCCAGCAGCTGTGCGCTCCTTGAGCAGGCGCTGGAACGGCTGCAGCACCAGCTCGTCGCCCTCCTCGATGTAGTCGAAGATCTCCTGCTTGAAGACGAAGAACCCGCCGTTGACGCGGACACCCGCGTCCACGATGTCGCGGAAACCCGTGACCACCCCGTCCTGGTCCGCCGACACGCGTGGTAGCTCAGGTTCGGCTTCACGCACAGGAAGCTCGCGATCTCGTCCTGCTGGCGGAAATGCGCGATCTGGTCCGGCAGCGGGCAGGTCGGTCAGGCCGTCGGCGTAGTTGGCCAGGAAGAACTCCTCGCCCGCCAGGTGCTTCCGCACCGCCGCAGCCGCTCGCCGATGGTGCGTGCCAGGCCGGTGTCCACGAACGTGATGCGCCAGTCCTCGATGTCGGAGGAGAGCAGCTCCCGGCGGCGCCCGCCCTCGGAGAGCACGAAGTCGTTGGTGACGAATTCCTCGTAGTTGAGGAAGTAGTGCTTGATCAGGTCGCCCCGGTAGCCGAGGCAGAGGATGAAGTCCTTGTGCCCGAAGTGGGCGTAGTACTTCATCAGGTGCCAGATGATCGGCCGGTAGCCGATCGGCACCATCGGCTTCGGCACGTTGTCCGCGTAGTCGCGGAGCCGCATGCCAAGGCCGCCGCAGAACAGGACGACTTTCATCGTGCCTCCCCGCGTCGGCCATCGCCGGCTGCCCGCCCACCGCAGTGTCGCGTCCAGCCGGCCCTGCTGCTGCAGCTCGCGGATCCGCCGCAGCCGCACGTAGCGCGGGCCGGTGAAGTCCGCCGGCGACAACCCCGCCGCGCGGAACGCCTCCACCAGCTGCGCGACGCCCTGGCGCACCGTCCACTGCGGCCGGTAGCCGGGCAGCGTGCGGGCCAGCTTGTCGCAGCTCACCCGGTAGCTCCGCGGATCCGGCCCGCCGCCCTCGGCGTAGCGCGACGCGCGTCCCGGGCAGGTCCTCGCGCGACCAGCTCGGCGAGCGCGCTCACCCGGTAGTTCTCTTCGCGTGCGCCCCACGTTGAACGCCTGGTCGTGCACCAGCTCCGCGCGGCGCCTGCAGCACGGCGATGAACGCGCGGCTGAAGTCCTCGACGTGCACCAGCGGCCGCCACGGCGTGCCGTCGCTCTGGACTCGGATCTCGCCGGTGGTCACGCGCGACGCCGACCAGGTTGTTCACCACGACGTCGAACCTGCAGGCGCGGCGAGATCCCGTACGCCGTCGCGTTGCGCAGGTAGGTCGGGCTGAAGCGCTCGTCGGCGAGCGCGGCGCAGGTCGCGCTCGAGCCGCACCTTCGATTCGCCGTAGGGCGTGATGGGATTGAACGCTCGCCGTCCTCGTCCAGCATCGCCTCCCCGGCCACCCCGTACAGGCTGCACGAGGAGGCGAACAGGAAGCGCGCGCACGCCCGCCGCCTTGGCCAGCTCCGCCAGGCGCAGCGAGGCGCGGTGGTTGATGTCGTACGTCAGGTCCGGGTCCAGGTCGCCCAGCGGGTCGTTGCGACAGCGCCGCCAGGTGAATCGACCGCGTCGAAGCCGGCGCAGTGCTCCGGGCTCACGTCGCGCAGGTCCACCCGGGCGCGCACGGGACCGGCGCCGCTCCGGCCCGAACGTGCACCCCTCGAAGAAGTACGGTATCGAGGCCGCGCACCTCGTGGCCCGCCGCCCGCACCATCCGGCTCATGACCGAGCCGATGTACCCGTTGTGACCCGGTGATCAGCACCTGCACGACGTAGCCCTCCGGGGAGACCCTGCGGCCTCAATCGTGGACGAAGATAGCAGGACTGCAAGGCGGCGGCGCCTACGGCACGGCGCGAGGAGGCCTGCAGCCGCGCAGCGCGTCCGCGGCGTGGCGCACGAGCGCGAAGGGCATCCCCGCGCGGTCCGCGATGTCGAGCAGGCTGTGGCGCCCGTCGGAGAGGTTCAGCACCCACAGCAGCGCCATCTCGAAGCCCGGCGGCGTCGTGCCCGCCCGTGTTGCCGTACAGGCCGCGCCGCCCGAGCTGCGGCTCGCCCTTGGGGCTCAGGTTGACGGTAGCGCGCGCGTCGTGCTCGAGCACCTCGACGATGCGCGAGCGCCTTGGCGAGCGAGTCCTCGAGCGCCGCGGCGCGGACGAAGCCGAGATTGTCGGCCGACGTGTGGTACTCGGGGAAGCGGCCGTTCGGCGTCCGGGTGAGGCAGCCCACCGGCAGGTCGAAGCCCGGCGAGCAGTACTGCCGCTCGTCGTAGCCGTAGGGCACGAAGTCGAGCGACCTCGTGCGTCGCCCGCGCGTGCCGCAGCACGTGCGGCCGCGGCGCGGTCCACGAGCGGCGTCGCCGCGCCGGCTCCGCTTGTAGGTGGAGCGGCCCGCGTCGCCCAGGCAGCTCAGCGACCAGGCCGTGCCGGATCCGGCCCGACCGCTGCCTCGTTGCGCGGCCAGCCAGGTGATCGAGCCGATGGTGCCCGGGATGAACAGGAAGCGCATACCGTGCCGCCGCGGCGACCGCGGCGAGCTGCCGGGCCGAGCCAGACGGCGACCGCCATGCCCGACAGGTTGTCGTTGGCCAGCGACGGATGGCAGATGTGGCAGGAGAACAGGATCTCGTCCGGCGTCGCGCCCGGGCAGGAACACTCGCCGTAGGTGAGGTGGCCCGGCTCGAGGGTCGCGTCGATGCACACCTCGTACTCGCCCTCGGGCAGGCGTCCAGGCTCGGCTGCGCAGGCAGAACCCCCAGGCCTCCGCGTAGTACGAGGTCCGGTACGGGATCCAGTCGGGCTGCTCGGGCAGCGTGTAGAGGTGCGGCCGCAGCTCGGCGAGGTCATGCGGCGCCGCACCGGCACGCTGTAGTTGAGGACGTGGAGGTTGTGGCGCCGGAAGTCGATGACCCGCTCGCCCCGCGCGTCGGCGACCCAGGCGTCGCGGATGTTCCACTCCTTCGGCACCGTCCAGTCGAGGACCCGGGTGCCGCTCGGCACCTCGTGCAGCTCGAGCGGCACGAGCCGCTGGAGCCGGCGCAGCGTCTCGCGCAGGCCGTCGCCCGGTGATGCTGCGGCAGATCGGATACAGCTCCGCGACGAGCGCGTGCATCGCCTCGCCGCGCGCCGGCCTCGCGGCCGGTAGGGCGCGCGTCACGCGCCGCCGCTCGGGCACGAAGTCGGGGTAGCGCGCGTCGCGCGGATGAGGATCGGCGTCCGCCACCGGCCAGGCGATGCCGAACGCCGGATCGTTCCAGCGCACGCCCGCGGCCGGCCGCCGGCTCGTAGTACGCCGACATCTGGTACGACGACCTCGCTGTCGTCCGCCAGGGTCAGGAACCCGTGCGCGAAGCCCTCGGGGATGTAGAGCGCGCGGCCGTTCTCGGCCGTCAGCTCGGCGCCGAAGTGGCCGCATGAACGTGGGCGAGCCCGGCCGCAGATCGACGATCACGTCGTAGATGGCGCCGCGGCGTGCAGCGCACGAGCTTGACCTCGGCGTGCGGCGGCGCCTGCCAGTGCAGCCCGCGCAGCGTGCCGCGGCGCGCGTTGAACGACATGCTGCACTGCACCAGCGCGCGCGTCGAGCCCGTGCGCCTCGAACTCGCGCCCGCACCACGTCCGGGCGAAGAAGCCCCGCTCGTCCTCGTGCCGCTCGAGGTCCACGACCAGCGCGCCGGGCAGCGGCGTCGGCGTGAAGATCACGGCAGGACCGCGGTTGCGGGGATCGGCACCACGAACCGGCCGCCCCACTCGCGGATGTAGGCCAGCTGGGCCGTGATCTCGTCCTTGAGGTTCCACGGCAGGATCAGCACGTAGTCGGGCCTGGCCTCGCGCATCCGTCGGGATGCAAGATCGGGATGTGCGTGCCCGGGAGGAACTTGCCCTGCTTGTGCGGGTTGCGGTCCACGGTGTACTCGAGGAAGTCGGTGCGGATGCCGCAGTAGTTGAGCGAGCGTGTTGCCCTTCCCGGGCGCGCCGTAGCCCACGATCGCCTTCCCTTCGCGCTCGCGCCGATCAGGAACTCCAGCAGCTTCCGCTTGGTCTCCTGCACCTGCTCCTCGAAGGCGGCGTAGTAGCCAGCGGCGTGTTCACGCCGGCCGCCAGCTCGCGCTCGCGCAGCGCCAGGAGCCGCCGCGTCGGGCGGACGTTCCGGCTCTTCGCCGTGGCGCGCGTAGATGCGCAGCGAACCGCCGTGGGTCGGCAGCTCCTCGACGTCGAACAGCGTCAGGCCGTGCGCGGCGAAGATCCGCTCCGCCGGTAGAGCGAGAAGTAGGAGAAGTGCTCGTGGTAGATGGTGTCGAACTGGTTCTCCGCCATCAGCCGCATCAGGTGCGGGAACTCGATGGTGACCATGCCCCGCGGGGCCGAGCAGGATCTTCATGCCCGCGACGAAGTCGTTGAGGTCCGGCACCTGCGCCAGCACGTTGTTGCCGAGCGATCAGGTCGGCGCGCCGCCCCTCCGCCACCAGTCTCGCGCGCCGTCTTCGCGGCCGAAGAACCTCACCAGCGTCGGAATCCCCTTCTCCTCCGCGACCTTGGCGACGTTGGCGGCCGGCTCGATGCCGAGCACCGGGATGCCGCGCGCCACGAAGTACTGCAGCAGGTAGCCGTCGTTGCTCGCCACCTCGACCACCTGGCTGCCGCGCGTCAGGCCGAAGCGCTCGATCATCTGGTCCACGTAGCGGCGGCGTGTTCGAGCCACGAGTCGGAGTACGAGGAGAAGTAGGCGTACTCGGTGAAGATCGCCTCGCCGCTCACGTACTCCTCGAGCTGCACGAGGAAGCAGCGTCTCGCACACCCAGACGTGCAGCGGATAGAACGGCTCCATCCGGTTGAGCCGCTCGGCGCTCACGTAGCTCTCGCACAGCGGC
The DNA here is from genome assembly GCA_963718005.1 of uncultured Gemmatimonadales bacterium. Lineage (GTDB taxonomy): Bacteria > Gemmatimonadota > Gemmatimonadetes > Gemmatimonadales > JACORV01 > Fen-1245. The sequence goes on along the minus strand of CAVQXV010000002.1, from coordinate 232,349 downwards.
GACATGCCGAGGTCCACCACGGTATGGCGCAGCGGCGCGCCGCAGAAGCGGCAGTGCCCACGCCGGGCGCGCCCGGCGCCGCGGCCGGCCAGTTGGAGACGGTTGAGTCGGCAGATCGAACGGTCACGCGAGTTCCGGCTGCTGATGATGGACGACTGACCGCCGCAAGGACCGCGGCGCGCTCGGACGGCGGCTGGTCAGTGGATGTACAGCACGGCGTCACCGCTTCCCGGTGCGGTGAACGTACGAGAGGCGCCGCCCGTCGTCGAGCCTCCCGCCGTCGTCTGCCCCGTGGACGGAGAGAACCACTCCACGGTCAGGGATCCGGAGGCCGCGATGAGATTGACGGTGACCGACCCGCCGGAGGGCAGATAGACGAGCCATTCGCCCCCCTGTGGTGCCGGGTTCGCGAGGCAGTAGCCCGTGGATGCCAGTTCGCCGTGCGGCGTCATCGCCACCAGGTTCATCCGGTTGGCGTATCGCAGCGTGTAGCCGAGGTTGAGCCGCAGCGGCTCCCAGCGCGGATCGTTCGGGTTGCCGCCGAGCACCACGTACGACCCGTCGTACTGGTCCATGAACGTCGGGTTGACACCGCGGGTGAGCGCCTTCCAGGCCCAGGTCTCGTCGCCGCACAGGCCGCACAGGTGGTCGGTGTCGTAGAGCAGGACCTTGGTGCCGGTCGCCGCCGGCACGTCCGACACCCCGACCGTTCCCGCGGGCGATATGAAGTCCGCCGCGCTGGCGAACAGGTCCGCGTCGTTGCCGTTCGGGTAGAGCGCCGTCATGCCGACCGGGTGCTGTTTGGGCAGGCCCGCCTCGTACGACTTGATGACCTGGATCATGTGGGACTCCCAGGCCACCTCCGCCGAACCGCCGCGCGATTCGTTGCTGATCTCGTACAGCACGTTGTTCTGGTCGTTCACGGCGTCGATCACCTTGCGGACGTAAGCCTCCTGGATGGCGGTGATCGCCGGGATCTGCAGAGTCTGGGTCAGGAGGCCGAATCCGCTGCTGTTCGGGTCGCCGTCGATCTCGTTGATGTTCCAGGCGCGGTTCATCGGGTGCCCGTTCCACGGGTTGCCCAGCCCCTCACCCTTGTCCTCGATGGACCAGCCGTCGAACAGCATGATCTGCACATAGATGCCGCGCTGCCCGGCGTCGATGACCCGCTGGCGCAGCCGGTCGAAGTAGGCCTGGTTGAACTGCGACAGGTCGTACTTGGGCAGACCGTCCGGCGCCGTGTCGGGCCCCACGCGCGCGAACGGCAGTGGATCGTAGTAGTAGGGCGACTTGGTGTCCGTCTGCCACTTCACGTTCTCCCACGCCCACAACCGCGTGAAGTTGTGGCCGTGCTGGACCAGGTAGTTGAGATAGTTGGCCCAGTTGAAGACGGGCGGCGGCCAGGCGAGCCCCGCGTCCTGCAGGTTGCTCCAGTAGTGCGGAGCCCGTGAGATACACCGCCCGGCCGGTGCCGTCGGTGAAGTCGGCGCGGGTTCACCGGGCTCACCTGGAGCAGCCCGAGCGCCGAGGCGGTGGTGACCGTCACGGCGGCCGTCCCGCTCTGGCCCTCGCTCGTCGCCGTGATCGTCACCGCCCGCCCGCCGCCACCCCCGTCACCAGCCCGCTGGCATTCACCGTGGCGAGCGAGGTGTTGCTCGAGGCCCAGGTGATCACCCGGCCCGTCACCACGTTCCCGTTGGCGTCCTTCGTCGTCGCCGTCAGCTGCACCGTGCCGCCCGCCACCACCGACGCCGGGTTGGGGGTCACCGTGACCGTCGCCACCGGCACCGACGTCACCGTCACCGCCGCGGTCCCGCTCTGCCCCTCGCTCGTCGCCGTGACCGTCGCCGGCCCGCCCACCGCCACCCCCGTCACCAGCCCGCTGGTATTCACCGTGGCGAGCGAGGTGTTGCTCGAGCCCCAGGTGATCACCCGGCCCGTCAGCACGTTCCCGTTGGCGTCCTTCGTGGTCGCGGTCAGCTGCACCGTGCCGCCCGCCGCGACCGAGGCCGGGTTGGGCGTTACGGTGACGGAGGCCACCGGCACCTGCGCCGGCGTCACTGTCACCGCCGATGTCCCGCTCTGGCCCTCGCTCGTCGCCGTGATCGTCACCGGCCCGCCCGCCGCCACCCCTGTCACCAGCCCGCTCGAATTCACCGTGGCGAGCGCCGTGTTGCCCGACGCCCAGGCGAGCACCCGGCCCGTGAGCACGTTCCCGTTCGCGTCCTTCGTCGTCGCCGTCAGCTGCGCCGTCCCGCCCGCGACCCGCCGAGGCCGGGTTCGGGGCGACGGTCACGGACGCCACCGCCACCGGCGCGCCGCCGCCAGCCGGCCGTAGCGCCGCCATGATGATTGCCCAGCCCGAGCTCGCCGTAGCGGTCGCCGCAACTGCCCGCGGCCCCGACCGCGCGATCCTCGACGAGGTTCGAGTTGTAGGTGGAGCGCGCCGTGAAACCAGAGCCCGCTCTGCACGAGTTGTCACCGACGCAGTAGGCCGTCAGCACGTCGTTGGCCGTCGTCGTGGTGGCGTTGCCGCTCGACACGGTCCCGCCCGAGCCGCTCGGCCTGAGCCGAAGCGTCCACCGGATTGGCCGTGTCGGCTCGCGGTACTCGGCGGCGTACACCTCCAGGTACGACGCCGTGGCCGCCAGGGTCACGGTGATACTCTCCGTGCCGCCCTTGACGTCCTTCGCCACATACATCCGCGTCCTGGCGCCGCCCGGCGTCGAAATCTCCGAGCCCACCTGCGCGAACGCGTTGCCCTGATTGTCGCTGATGGACGAGAAGGTGGTCCCCGAGTAGTCGAACGCCACGGCGATCAGATCCCCCGCCGCCGTCGCGTTCGTCAGGGCCAACGTGACGGTACGGACGGCCCCCGACGTGGCTTTGACCTGCACGAACGAGATGGTCGCGCCAGAACGGTAACCGTCACGCTGGACGTGCCGCTCTTGCCCTCGCTCGTCGCCGTGATCGTCACCGGCCCGCCCGCCGTCACCCCCGTCACCAGCCCGCTCGCATTCACCGTGAGCGGTGCCCAGCGCCGTGTTGGCGCCGCCGCCGACGTCCGCTCTCCCTCACGGTTGGGCGTCGGCGGGCCACCGCGGCCACGCCGTCGCGAGGCCGCTGCTGTTGCCCGTCGCAGGGTGCCGGAGGTCCAGGTGCGTCACCGGCCGGTCGACACGTCGTTGCGCCTTCGTCGTCGCCGTCGAGCTGCACCATCTGTCCCGCGGTCACGCTCGCCGTCGCCGGGGACACCGTGACCGAGGCCACCGGCACCGCCGTCACCGTCACCGCCGATGTCCCGCCCTGACCTTCACTCGTCGCCGTGATCGTGACCGGGCCACCGGCCGCCACCCCCGTCACCAGACCGCTGCTGTTGACCGTCGCCAGCGAGGTGTTGCCGGAGGTCCACGTGATCACCCGGCCCGTCAGCACGTTCCCGTTCGCGTCCTTCGTCGTCGCCGTCAGCTGCACCGTCTGGCCCGCGGTCACGCTCGCCGTCGCCGGGGCCACCGTGACCGAGGCCACCGGCACCGCCGTCACCGTCACCGCCGATGTCCGCTCTGGCCTTCGCTCGTCGCCGTGATCGTCACCGGGCCACCGGCCGCGACGCCGGTCACCACCCCGTTGCCGTCGACCGTGGCGACGGACGTGTTGCTCGACGCCCAGGTGATCACCCGGCCCGTGAGCACGTTCCCGTTCGCGTCCTTCGTCGTCGCCGTCAGTTGCGCCGTGCCGCCCACCACCACCGACGTCGGATTTGGCGCTACGGTGACCGCTTGCGACCGGCACGCGCCGATACGGTCACCGCTGCTGTCCCTCTCTGGCCCTCGCTCGTCGCCGTGATCGTGACCGGGCCACCGGCCGCCACGCCGCGTCACCAGCCCGTTGCATTCACCGTGGCGAGCGCCGTGTTGCCCGAGGCCCAAGTGATCACCCGGCCCGTCAGCACGTTCCCGTTCGGCGTCCTTCGTGGTCGCCGTCAGCTGCACCGTCTGGCCCGCGGTCACGCTCGCCGTCGCCGGGGCCACCGTGACCGAGGCCACCGGCACCGCCGTCACTGTCACCGCTGCTGTCCCGCTCTGGCCCTCGCTCGTCGCCGTGATCGTCACCGGCCCGCCCGCCGCCACCCCCGTCACCAGCCCGCTCGCATTCACCGTGGCGAGCGCAGGGTTGCTCGACGCCCAGGTGATCACCCGGCCCGTCAGCACGTTCCCGTTGGCGTCCTTCGTCGTCGCCGTGCAGCTGCACCGTCTGTCCACGCGGTCACGCTCGCCGTCGCCGGGGACACCGTGACGCGAGGCCACCGGCACCGCCGTGACCGTCACCGCCGATGTCCCACCCTGACCTTCACTCGTCGCCGTGATCGTGACCGGGCCACCGGCCGCCACCCCCGTCACCAGACCGCTGCTGTTGACCGTCGCCAGAGAGGTGTTGCCCGAGGTCCAGGTGATCACCCGGCCGGTCAGCACGTTCCCGTTCGGCGTCCTTCGTCGTCGCCGTCGAGTTGGCCGTGCCGCCCACCACCACCGACATCGGATTCGGCGCTACGGTGACGCTTGCGACGGGCACGGCCGAGACGGTCACCGCTGCTGTCCCACTCTGGCCCTCGCTCGTCGCCGTGATCGTCACCGGGCCACCGGCCGATACACCCGTCACCATCCCGCTCGCATTCACCGTGGCGAGCGCCGTGTTGCCCGAGGCCCAGGTGATTACCCGGCCCGTCAGCACATTCCCGTTGGCGTCCTTCGTGGTCGCGGTCAGCTGCACCGTGCCGCCTGCCACCACCGACGCGGGGTTGGGCGTCACCGTGACCGTCGACACCGGCACCGCCGTCACCGTCACCGCCGCGGTCCCGCTCTGGCCCTCACTCGTCGCCGTGATCGTCACCGGCCCACCGGCCGCGACGCCGGTCACCACCCCGCTGCCGTCGACCGTGGCGACGGACGTGTTGCTCGACGCCCAGGTGATCGCCCGGCCCGTCAGCACGTTCCCGTTCGCGTCCTTCGTCGTCGCGGTCAGCTGCACCGTGCCGCCTGCCACAACCGACGCCGGATTCGGCGTTACGGTCACGGCGGCCACCGGCACCGGCGCCGGCTTGAACGCCGCGGCGACGATCGCCCATCGCTGCTAGCCGTGGCGGCCCCCGCGTAGGTGCCGGCTGACCCCGCCGTCTTGTCCTCCATCAGGTTGGAGTTGTACGTGGAGTGCGCCGTGAACCCGGAGCCCGTCGAGCACGAGTTGTCGCCTACGCAGAACGCCGCGATCAGATCGGCGGCAGCCGTCGTCGTGAAGTTGCCGCTCGAAACGCTGCCCGCCGAGCCGCTACGCTGCGCCGACCCGTCCAGCGGACTGGTGGGATCCGCGCCGCGATACTCGTCGATGTACGCCTCGAGGTACGGCGTGCTTCCGCTCAGCGTGATGGTGACCGTCTCGGAGCCGCCGCGGATGTTGCGCGCGTAGTACAACCGCGTCTTGGCGCCGCCCGGCGTGGCCACCTCCGAGCCCACCTGCGTGAACGCGTTGCCCTGATTGTCGCTGAGGGAAGAGAACGTCGTGGTGCCGAAGTCGAACCCGACGAGAATCAGGTCGCCAGCCGTCGTCGAGGCCGAGAGCGCGATGCTGACCGTTCGCGTCCCCACCGAGGTGGCGTTGCCCTGCACGTAACTGACGCCCTGCCCGCCCGGGAGCGAGTTCCGGACCGGAGGTCCCCTCGGCGGTGATGCCGGACGTCGCCGTCAGGCCGTCCACCGTCGCGGAGATCGTGACCGGGCCACCCGCATTCAGAGCGGTCACGACGCCGGTGGCGCTGACCGACGCGCGCGCCGAGTCCATCGACGCCCACGCGATGGCGCGCCCCGCAATCGGGTTGCCTGTGGCGTCGAGCGCGGTCGCCGTGAGCTGAAGGCTGTCTCCGACCGGCACGGCGGCGCTCGTCGGCAGCAGCGTGACCGAGGCGACCGGCGAGGCAACGCCGTTGCGATCGGGGTAGACCGACTCACGGCAGGACACGACGATGACCGCCGCGAGCAGCGCCGTCGCGCCCGCAAGCAGCCCCGCCGTGACCAGTCCGCCGCTACGCCGTCTCGCCACTCGCTTCCCCGCGCACGCACCGATGGCCCGTCCGGCATCGGAGCCGGCGGGCGTGGAACCGCTTACAGTCGTAGACCGAAGGCCGACAAATGTACGTGACGAGCGAGAGGCCGGACAGCCCTAAGGCGGCCTGGATGCGGTGCTTAGCCGACCCGATGCGGTCACCGACATCGCGGCCGCAGTTAACCTCTGCGCCTGTAAGGTGTTCCGCCTAAACCCGGGAACGAAATACGGGTTTCAGGGGACGCCCGACGAGGAATCTCTCCGGTCCCTCCTCGAGGGCGCGGTGATATGTGACCAGCGCCTCGCCGGCGGCGGCGATGGTCCGGTCGATGTCCGCGTCGGAGTGCGAGTAGCTGACGACGAACGACGGTCCGATGATGCCCCGCCGGATCAACTCCTGCATGAACAGCGCGCGCAATGCCTGCGACGGGCGCCGATCGCGTCCCGCGTCGCGAAGACGAGGTTGCACGAGCGTCCGAGAAGCTCGACGAACCCCTCGAGTCGGTTGGCCGTGATCGCCTGGTTGACGCCGCGCCTCAAGCGCTCGCCCTGGCGATGGAGCGTTTCGATCACCGGCTCGGATTGGTACGTCTCCATCGTCGCGATCGACGCAGCGAGGGCATGCGTCTCGGCGCCGTGCGTGGTGGACAGGAGGAACACGCGCTCGCCGCGGTCGCGATTCCGCCCAGTTCCATCAGGTCGCGCCGGCCGCAAAGCGCCGAAAGCGCGAAACCGTTGGCGATGGCCTTGCCGAAGCACGCGAGATCGGGCCGAATCCCGTGCACCTTCTGGGCGCCCCCGACATCCCATCGGAATCCGGTGATGTTCTCGTCGAGGACCAGCAACACTCCGTGCGCGTCGCACAGCCTCCGGACGCCGTCATGGTAGCCGGGCTGCGGCGCGACCGACGTCTCCGCTTCGAGAACCACGCACGCGATCTGGCCCGCGTGCTGCCGGAAGCAGGGCCTCGAGGCCGGGCAGGTCGTTGAACTTGAAGCTCACCGTGAGCCGGCGGATCGCATCGGGGACGCCGGCCGGCATCGGCGTGGTCCCGATGAACCAGTCATCGGTCGAGAAGAACGGCTGGTCGCCGCAGATCGCGACCAGGTCGCGGCCCGTCGCGGCCCGCGCCAGTTTCACCGCCGCCGTCGTCGCGTCGGAGCCGTTCTTGGTGAACTTGACCATGTCCGCCGTTTGCACGCAGTCGAGGAACCGCTCGGCGCAGGCCACTTCGAGCGGGCTGGGCCGAACGAAGTTCGTGCCGCGCTCCAGCTCGCGGCGCGCCGCTTCCACGACGCGCGGGAAGGCGTGGCCGAGGGCGACGGCGCGGAGCCCCATACCGTACTCGATGAACTCGTTGCCGTCCGCGTCCCAGACGTGGCAGCCTTTGCCCGCGAACGATGAACGGGGGAGCCGACACGGGATACTGATCGTCACCCTTGGCGTAGGTGTGGGCGCCGCCGGGGATCAATCGGTGCGCGCTTTCCTGCAGGCGCCTCGTGTCGGCCGACATACCGGGGAAGGCATCTGGCGCGGTGTGCGAACTGCTCACTGGCATCCCTTTGATGAGGCCCGATGGCACCATAGTACCCAATGGCCCGTGGCTGGCAAGGCTAGTACCTTCATCGCCCATGACGGAAACGTCGAGCCGCAGAGCCCCGTGAAGCGAGATCGTCAGGCACCACTTCACGGTGGACGTCGAGGAGCACTTCCAGGTCTCGGCGTTCGAGCCGTACCTCGCGCGCGAGCGCTGGCCCGAGATGGAGAGCCGCGTGGCCGCGAACGTGGCCCGCCTGCTCGACCTGCTCGCCGCGCACCAGGCGCGGGGAACGTTCTTCATCCTCGGCTGCGTCGCCGAGCGGCATCCGGACGTCGTCAGCGCCATCGCGCGCGGCGGTCACGAGGTCGCATCGCACGGCTGGGACCACCGCCGCGTCACCCAGCAGACGCCGGAGGAATTCCGCGCCTCGGTCCGCCGCACCAAGGCCGCGCTCGAGGCGATGACCGGCGCGCCGCGTGCTGGGCTTTCGCGCGCCGAGCTTCTCGATCGTGGCCGGGCCGCGAGTGGGCGCTCGACATCCTCGTCGAGGAGGGCTACCGCTACGACTCGAGCCTCTTCCCCGTCCGGCGGCCCGGCTACGGCTACGCCGCCGGCGGCCGCGAGCCGCACTGGCTCGACCGCCCCGCCGGCCGCCTGGCCGAAGTGCCGCCCGCGACGCTGCGCGTGGCCGGCGTCAACCTGCCCGCGGCGGGCGGCGCCTACTTCCGGCTCTTTCCCGTACGGCCTGGTGCGCGCGGCGCTCAGGGACTGCGAGCGCCGCGGCGTGCCGGGCACGTTCTACCTCCATCCGTGGGAGACCGACCCGGACCAGCCGCGCCTCGCCGTGCCCTGGCTCACCAGGGTGCGGCATTACGGCGGCCTGCGGCGCACCCGGTCCCGCCTCGAGCGGCTGCTCGGCGAGTTCCGCTTCACGTCCATCGCGCCGGACTTCGGCCTCGGCGGCGCCGCGGCGGCGAGCCCGCGGCAGCGCGGCGCCGCGCGCCGTGAGCTCGACGGTCGCCGCGTTCGAGGGCACGGCCGCGGAATGGGACGGCTTCGTGCGCGCCGCGCGCCGGCTGGACGCACTTCCATCTCGCCGGCTGGCGTCGCGTCATCGAGCGGCGTGCACGGCCACGAGTGCCCGTACCTCGCCGCGCGCGACGAGAGCCGGCCGGCTCGCCGGCGTGCTGCCCCTGGTGCGCGTGAAGAGCCGGCTGTTCGGCCACTACCTCGTCTCGATGCCGTTCCTCAACTACGGCGGCCCGCTGGGCTCCGACGCCGCGGTGAGCGCGCTGGTCTCGCACGCCGTCGAGCTGGCGCGCGCGCGACGGGGCGAAGCTGCTCGAGCTGAGGAGCCGCGTCGCGCTGCCGGTGGACCTGCCGGCGTCGCACCGCAAGATCACCGTGCTGCTCGACCTGCCGGCCGGCGACCCGGAAGGGCTGTTCGCGCAGGCTCAAGGCCAAGGTCCGCAGCCAGGTGCGCCGGCCGCAGAAGGAGGGCGTCGTCGTCCGGTTCGGGCCGCGACCAGGTGGGGCCGTTCTTCGACGTGTTCGCGCACCACATGCGCGACCTCGGCACGCCCACGCAGCCGCGCCGCCTGTTCGACGCCATCGCCGACGCAGTTCGGCGACGACGCCTGGTTCGGCTGCGCGTACCTGGGCGAGCGCGCCGATCGCGTGCGGCTGCGGCTTCCGGTGGGGCGGCGAGTTCGAGATGACCTGGGCATCGGCGCTCGTGGAGTTCAACCAGATCGCGCCGAACATGCTGCTGTACTGGGCGTTCCTCGAGCGCGCCGCGAAGCGAGGGCCTGGCGCGTCTTCAACTTCGGCCGCTGCACGCCGGGCGGCGGCACGCACCGCTTCAAGCAGCAGTGGGGCGGGCGCGACGAGCCGCTCTACTGGTACCAGTACGCCGGCGCGCGGCGGCGCGGCCGCCACGCCCTCACCCGACGACGGCGCCTACTCCTGGGGCCCGCGCATCTGGAAGCGGCTGCCGCTCGGCGCTGGCGACGGCGCTGGGGCCGCGCATCGTCCGGGGGATCCCGTGAGCTGGCGGCGGCAGCTGCCCGCGTACTCGCCGCTGCCGCTCGGCGCCGTGCTGGCGGGCGCGGCCGGCCTCGTCGCGGGCGCCGGGACCGCGCGCGCGCGGCGCTCGAGGCGGCGCTCGCCGCGCACCTACGGCTGCGACGAGGTGCTGCTCACCGACAGCGGCACGGGCGCCCTGACGCTGGCCATCCGGGCAGCGCTGGCCGGCGCGCCCGGGGGCCCGGTCGCGCTGCCCGCGTACGGCTGCTACGACCTCGCCACCGCGGCCGACGGCGCCGCGCGCGCCCGGTCCTGCTCTACGACCTCGACCCGGCCACGCTGGCGCCCGATCTCGACGTCGCTGCGCAGCGCGCTCGCGCGCGGCGCGCGGGCCGTCGTGCTGGCCTACTGGTACGGCGTGCCGGTGGACCCCGAGCCGGTGCGGGCGCGTGACCCACGGCGGCGGCGCCATCCTGATCGAGGACGCCGCGCAGGGCGCCGGCGGGCACCTGGCGCGGCCGCGCCGCTCGGCTCGTTCGGCGATCTCACGGTGCTGAGCTTCGGCCGAGGCAAGGGAACCACGGCGGGACGAGGCGGGGCGCTGCTCGCGCGCGGAGCGGGTGCGGCTGCGTTCGCCCGAGCCCGCGGCGACGTCGGCCGCGCCGCTCGCGGCGTCGAGGGAGATCGTTCAGCTCAAGGCGCAGTGGCTCCTCGGCCGCCCGTCGCTCTACGCGGTGCCGTCGGCGCTTCCGTTTCTGCGGCTCGGCGAGACGGTCTACCACGCGCCGGCGCCGGTGCGCGCGATGAGCGCCGTGGCGGCACGCGCGCTCGCGGCGACGCTTCCGCTGGCCGAGCGCGAGGCCGAGGTCCGGCGCGCCAACGCCCGCGCGCCTGCTCGCGCACCTGGGCGGTGGCGTCGCGTCCATCCGGATTCCGGACGGCGGAGAGCCCGGCTACCTGCGCCTGCCGCTGCTCGCCGCGCCAACCGCGCGCGCGGCCGCGGCTATCGTCGCACGCCCGCGCCCTCGGCATCATGCCGGGCTATCCGCTCGCGCTGTGCGACCTGCCGGGTTCGCCGAGCGCGTCGCGAATCCGGCCGACGCCTTCCCCGGCGCGCGCGCCCTGGCCGACCGGCTCTTCACCCTTCCGACGCACGGCCTGCTCGCGCGGGATGACGTGGTGCGACTGGAAAGTTGGCTGCAGGGCTTGGGCAGGTAGCCGGCCCGGTCTTCGCGCGATCCCGCACGCCGAGCGCGGGTTGCGTTGGAAACCGGTCGGTGGTACAGTGGGCGCGATTGCCATGAAGCGACTCGCCCTCACCGCCCTGACCCATCCCACGCTGCTTCCGCTGTCGTATCCGTTCACGCGCGGGGCGGCCTCGGTGGTCGTTCTGCACCGGTTCACCGACCCGAGCCTCGGTACGGACGGGCATCACCCGAGGCCTTGCGGGCCAAGCTCGCGTTCCTGCGCCGGCACCGGTTCAACGTCGTCTCCGCCCTGGACCTGGTGACCAACCTCGAGCACGGCGAGCCGCCTCGTCCCAAGACCGTGGCGTTCACGCTCGACGACGGCTATGCCGACTTCGCGCGGGTCGGCTGCGGCGTGTTCGCCGAATTCGACTGCCCCGTGACCGTCTTCGTCGTCACCGGCTTCCTCGACGGGCATAACTGGATGTGGTGGGACAAGATCGAGCTGGCCATCACCGAAACGCGGCACACGTCCGTGAACGTGCGCCTGGGAGCGGAGCGGCTGGCCTACACGTGGCGCGACGCGCCCGAGCGATCCCGCGCGAAGTCGGACCTGGTCGCGCGCCTGAAGGCGGTGAACCACGAGACCCGCGGCGGCGTCATCGCGAGCCTGGCGCGCGACCTCGACGTCGAAGTGCCGGCCTCGCCGCCGGCGCGGTACGCCCCGATGAACTGGGACGAGGCGCGGCAGTGCGCCCGACGGGGCGTGCTGATCGGGCCGCATACCGTCTCCCATCCGATTCTGGCTCGTGAGACGGACCAATCCTCCGCGGAAGAGATGCGCGAGTCCTGGCGGCGCGTGCAGGAAGAGGTTCCGGGCGGCGTCCCGCTGCTGGCCTACCCGGATGGAGCGCCGGGCTCCTCCGGAGCGCGCGAGCGGTCGGCTCTCGCCGCGGTGGGCGTCAAGGCGGCGTTCACGACCGTGCCTGGGTACGTCTCCCTGCGCCGGTTCGACGCCCCTTCAGGTGCCGGGCGATACTCGCTGCCCAGGTTTCCCTACTACGAGTCCGCCGCGGATTTCCGGCAGGTGGTCAGCGGCCTGGAACGCGTCAAACGCTGGGTGAGGGGCACCCCGGACGGCGTCTGACCTATCGAAGGACCGTTTCGTGCTCCAGCTTGGCGCGAATGGCCATGCCAAGCACCCGGTTGCCATCGGGGCTGAAATGCACCCCATCGGGGCCATAGAGGTCGGTGGGGGAGAGCCCAGAGGCGCGGAGCATTGCTCGGCCGTCGAGCAGCACGTACCCCTCCGCGCGCAGCAGCGCCACCGTTTCTGCGTAATGATCGGGTAAGTACCGGCGCCACGGTGAAGGGAACGTCACGCTTTGTTCCGGTAGCAGCATGAGAATGAGCGACGCGCCATTCGCCTGGCACGCGTCGCTTAGCCGGCGCAAGATGGCATCTTGTAATAGGGGCTCCTTCGTGACCTTCACGACGCTCCCCGTCAGTCTTCGCATCGCCTCGACCAGGAAGAGGGCCCCCGAAGCAAGCGGAGTCTGGCCAAAGCGCTCGAATGCGTTGAAATGGGCGAAGTAGCCGTCGGTCGTTCGCAAGCTATCGATGAACGAGGGGTCCCGAAGAGACGCCTCCCACAGGGCCCTTGGGAGCGGTGGCATCCGGACGAGCATTCCGTCTTTCAGGTCGAAACGCGGCTTTAGAAAGGGCATATTGACTTCGTCACGGGCGCGGAACGGCACATATCGATTGGTGAGGCCGTCCGCGGGATCGGCCGGGAGCCCCACGACGACGACGCTTGCCCCGAATCGAAACAAGTCGGTTGCGTACGCCAGGTAGGTTTGGTCGAGGGCATAGAGCATCGTCCCGAAGTTGAGCGCCTCAGTGGCGGAGTCTTCCACGAAGGAGGAAATCGTCTGGTCGTTGGTTACTCCCGTCCCCCCGTTCATCAGCGAACTGCCGAGGAACATCACGCGCCTTCGGTTACCGCGTTGAAGCGCAATTGCATGCGTCGAGCGGGATCCGGCGGCGTCGATCTGCCAGCTGCCGCGATGGGTGTCGGGGCGCGTTCTCCAACCAAGAAGTGAGTCGTAGGTGAGGTAGCCGCCATTGGATCCTGCTTGAAGGAAGGCTACCGTGCTGGCTCTCGCCTTGGGTCCCAGATACCGGTACAAGTACGCCGACTGCGGGACGAGCGCCGGGCCGAGAACCACCGTCCCGAGCTCGACGCAGATCAGGACTGTCAGCGCCTGAAACAGTAGCGGCGAGCCTTGTCGCAGATGCGCCAATTGCCAGCCAGCTGATCGAGACCCGCGGTCCGACGCCCTTCGCTCGGCCATTGTGACGCCTAGAACCTGAAGTAGATGAACTGGCCCGCTTGCTCAGGGCGGGCCTGGAACAGAAAGAGCAACAGCATCACATAGAACGCAGCCTTCGCGAAGACCGGCACCGCGTCTCCAACGTCGGGGCGATGCTCCAGCAACCAACCCGCGACGTGATCCACGACGAAGGCCGCCAACGCCAGCAGGCATAGAGGGGACAGGTAGATCCTCTCGGCGCCGCCGGAACCAACCAACCCGCCCGCGAAGGACCGAAAGCCCCCAAAAGTGCCGGCTCGAAACAGGATCCACGAGAGCAGAAGCGCACCCTGCGTGATCAACCAGGCAGACGCAATGCCAACCCAGTTGCCCGGGCCGTCGTGCTCTCCGGATCGACGACTCCTCCGATGGCGCCACACTTCGTACGTGACGATATAGAACCCGTGGAGGCAGCCCCAAGCCACGAAGACCCACGTGGCGCCGTGCCACAGGCCACATAGGAGGAAGACGATGAGCAAGCTGCGTTGAGAGCGCAGCCTCACTCGCCAACCGCCGCTCATCGGCGCGTCCTTCGTGAGCGGCCACCACAGGTAGTCTCTCAGCCATCGCGACAACGTCATGTGCCAGCGTCGCCAGAACTCCGATATGCTGAGCGACAGGTACGGGTAACGAAAGTTCTCGGGGATCCTGAAACCCAGCATGCGCGCAAGGCCCAAGGCCATGCTGGAGTAGCCGGAAAAATCCGCGTACACCTGCACGGCATATCCTGCCACCGCAAGCCAGTGCGCAGCGGGGGTGTAATGTGGCGGATTGGCAAAGACCGGATCGACCAGGTACAGCCCAAGGGTATCGGCGATGAACATCTTCTTGAAGAGGCCCCGCAGAAAGCGGGTGAGGCCGATCTCGAGATCCTCGACGCTGAACCGCTGCTCCTTCTGCAGCTGAGGTAGCAGCTCGCGAGCGCGCGTAATCGGCCCCGCGACGATGTGGGGGAAGAAGGACGCGAAGGTGGCAAAGGTGATGACCGACTTTGTCGCCTTGATCTGGCCGCGGTAGATGTCGAGCGTGTAGCTGAGTGTCTGGAAGGTGTAGTACGAGATGCCGAGTGGCATCACCACATCGCGGACCAGGACCGGTAACCGGACGCCAAGCAGAGCAAGGCCCGCCTCGAGACTCTCGCTGAAGAAGTTGAAGTACTTGAAATACCCGAGGATGGCCAAACTGCTGACGACGTTGACGAGCAGCCATTTCCTTTTTGCGCCCCGCGACTCGGCGCGTTCGATCTGCAAACCGCACACGAAGCACAGGGAAGTCGAGACGATCAGCACCCCAATGAGTCGCCAGTTCCACCATGCATAGAACACGTAGTTCGCCACCAGCAGGAACGGCACCCGCTGTCTGCTCGGCAGCAGCCAATAGACTATGAAGACGAGTACGAAAAAGCCGAGGAACGCCGCGGTTGCGAAGTTCACGCTTCGGCTAGCCGCGCGGACGTTGCGACCCTAACGCTACCACGCATCCCCTCAGCCGCCCCGGCTCGTCCCGTATGCCACAAGGCCTCCGACAGCACCCTTGTCACCATGGCAGTCGCCTGTGACCTAAGCGCCTAACTCCGTCCCGTCACCCCTGAAACCGCTTCACCAGTGCCGCAATCTTGGTCACGCTGTCGAACGCTGCGGGCGTCGCGTCCGCGTCCGGGATCCGGGCGCCGTATTTCTTCTCGACAAACCGCTTCAGCGACGCCATCGAGAACGAATCCACTATCCCCCCGCTGATCAGGGGCGTATCCACGTCCACCTCGCGGTCGTCCCCCTCCTCGATGTACTCGCGCTTGACGTAGTCGAGGATGACCTTCGTGAGGTCGTCCATGTCACTCCTCCGGCTGAACGATCTGCGCTGTCGAACTGTTGAGTCAGCAGTATAGTGGTCGCGCCGCTATGGTAACCAGTGGCGGCGGTTGCCCAAGAGCAGCCGATTTGCCGCCCTAGGTACAGCGCCACGAACCCAGTCGAGTTGACGGAGGGTAACACCAGGTGAATGCCAGCTCAGGCACCCGATAGGTCCGCTGCGCGTACGCAACAGACTCAGCCCCCCTTGGGAGCCATCACCGCCGCGCTGGGGCGTAGCACATTGGCTCTCATCCACTTAGCTTTTCTTCCTTCCCGGCGACGCCCGTGCGCGCTTCTTGCTCAACAGTCATCCGGACCCATTTGGACGAGGCTGCGTGACCACGAAGCAGGAGTTCATTCTCGGCATCTCCGCGTTCTACCACGACAGCGCCGCCTGCCTCGTCAGGGACGGCGAGATCGTGGCGGCCGCACAGGAGGAGCGCTTCACCCGCAAGAAGGGTGACGCCGGCTATCCCGCCAGGGCGGTCGAATACTGCCTCAAGGCCGGCGGCATCACGGCCAAGGACCTGACCTACGTCGGGTTCTACGACAAGCCGCTGCTCAAGTTCGAGCGCATCCTCGACACGTACCTCGGCACCGCCCCTGACGGCTTCAAGCAGTTCCTGATGGCCGGGCCGCTGTGGATCAAGGAGAAGCTGTTCACCGAGAAGCAACTGCGCGCGGAGCTGGACTACGAGGGCGAGATGCTGTTCGCGGAGCACCACGAGTCGCACGCCGCGAGCGCGTTCTTCCCCTCGCCGTTCCAGGAGGCGGCGCTGCTGACGATGGACGGCGTGGGCGAGTGGGCGACCGCATCGTTCGGCGTGGGCAAGGGCAACGACATCGAGCTCCTGAAGGAGCTGTTCTGGCCGGACTCGCTCGGCCTGCTCTACTCGGCGTTCACGTACTACACGGGCTTCAAGGTCAACTCGGGCGAGTACAAGGTCATGGGCCTCGCGCCGTACGGCGAGCCCAAGTTCGTCAAGCTGATCTACGATCACCTCATTGACCTCAAGGACGACGGCTCGTTCCGGCTGAACCAGGACTACTTCGACTACCTGGGCGGCCTCACGATGACCAACGGCCGGTTCCACGAGTTGTTCGGTGGGCCGCCGCGGGTGCCGGAGACCAAGCTGTCGCAGCGGGACATGGACCTCGCGCGCTCGGTGCAGGACGTGTGCGAGGACGTGATGATGCGGATGGCCCGGACGGCGCACAAAGTGACGGGCCAGGAGAACCTCTGCCTCGCGGGCGGCGTGGCCCTGAACTGCGTGGGGAACGGCAAGATCCTGCGCGAGGGTCCGTTCAAGAACATCTGGATCCAGCCGGCGGCGGGCGACGCGGGCGGCGCGCTCGGCGTGGCGCAGCTGATCTGGCACCGGCACCTGAAGCGGCCGCGCACGGTGACGCCGGGCAAGGACACGATGAACGGCTCGTACTTCGGCCCGTCGTTCACCGACGCCGAGATCGAGACCTTCCTCAAGTCGGTGGGCGCCGTCTATCACAAGATGGAGCGCCAGCCGCTGCTCGAAACGACGGCCAAGCTCCTCGCGGGCGAGAAGAATAGTCGGCTGGTTCAACGGCCGGATGGAGTTCGGGCCG
Source organism: uncultured Gemmatimonadales bacterium (assembly GCA_963718005.1). Classification (GTDB taxonomy): domain Bacteria; phylum Gemmatimonadota; class Gemmatimonadetes; order Gemmatimonadales; family JACORV01; genus Fen-1245. Next base: position 215,677 of record CAVQXV010000002.1, on the reverse strand, counting down.
CGGGCGCTGGGCTCGCGCAGCATCCTGGGCGACCCCCGGAGCCCCAAGATGCAGGCCGACATGAACATCAAGATCAAGTTCCGGGAAGGGTTCCGGCCGTTCGCGCCGAGCGTGCTGCGCGAGCGGGTGTGCGACTGGTTCGAGATGGACTGCGACTCGCCGTACATGCTGCTGGTGGCGCCGGTCAAGAAGGAGCGCCAGATCCCGATGACGACGGCGCAGCGGAAGCTGTGGGGCCTGGACCTCTTGAACGTGCCGCGCTCCGACATCCCAGCCGTCACGCACATCGACTACTCGGCCCGCGTCCAGACGGTGAGCCGGGACGTCAACCCCGACTACTACGACCTCATCGCGCAGTTCGAGAAGCTGACGGGCTGCCCGGTGGTGGTGAATACGTCGTTCAACGTCCGCGGCGAGCCGATCGTGTGCACGCCGAAGGACGCGCATACCTGTTTCATGCGTACCCACATCGACGCGCTGGTCCTGGGCCCGTACCTGCTGCACAAGGCCGAGCAACCGGCGTGGAAGGAGACGCAGAATTGGAAGCAGGAATTCCAGCTCGACTGACCGCGGCCGCCGGCCGCAAGTTCGGGCTCACCGTCGGCATCGCGTTCCTGGTGCTGGCGTCGCTGCTCCATTTCTGGCGGCACCGCGAGGTCACGGCGGTGGTCTTCGGGTCGCTGGGCGCGCTCCTGGTGCTGGCCGCGCTGCTGGTGCCGACGCGCCTGGGCCCGCTCGAGCGCGCGTGGATGGGGCTCGCCAAGGCGATCTCCAAGGTCACGACGCCCGTGTTCATGGCGGTGGTGTTCTTCATCGTGGTGACGCCGATCGGCCTGCTGATGCGGCTGCTGGGCCGTCGCGCGCTGGTGCATCCCGAGCAGGACGGCGGCTTCTGGGCCGCTCCGGCCTCGGGCGGGCACAGCGACATGCAACGTCAATTCTAGGAAGGGACCATGGCCAAGGGCGGAATGCTCGGCGAGGTGTGGGCCTTCATGAAGGTCCGCAAGAAGTGGTGGCTGCTGCCGATCATCGTGGTGCTGCTGCTGGTGGGGGCGCTGCTCATCTTCGCGCAGGGGTCGGCGCTGGCGCCGTTCATCTACACGATCTTCTGACGCGGGCCCGGCCGCTACCGCCCGCGCGGCGGCGGCCCGCTACCTCGGCGCCCGGGGCGCCAGCAGGCTGTCTCGCCGCCCCTCGAGTATGCGCCCCAGCCACAACCCCACCAGCCGGTTGCCCGCAGGCGAGTAGTGACCGCCGGGCATCAGCCAGCGCTTCACCTCATTCGCCCCTGCCGCCGGAAACGCGGCGGCGGCATCGAGGGGGGTCACGCCGTGCGCCCGCAGGGTGTCCAGAAATGGCTGATACGATGCGGGCAATCCTCGGATCGTGCGCGCCAGCGCGTCGCGATCGGGGAAGAACACGATGATCGGTGACGCTCCCCGAGCCCTGATCGTGTCCGCCAGTCGCTCCAGCAACGCCGCCTGCAGCCGGAACGCCTCCGAGCCTGGGTTGGCGTACGGTCCGTCGTACAGCTTGTTCTTGTCGGAGTACCGCCGTGAGATCCTCACCCATAACGCCGTCAGCAGACGGACCGTGGCGGAGTAGTCGTAGAGTGGGTCGGCGTACACCGCGGACTTGTACCAGAAGTCCTGATGTCCATAGGCCAGGACATCTCGCGGATGCTGCAGGAAGCGCCGGTACTCGGCGGTGGACGGCGGCAGGCCCGGCGCGCGAGCGAGCGACCCGCCGGACGTGAGCACGAACCGCGGCTTGAACAGCGGCGGCTCCAGATTGGACAGGAAGCGCCGGTACACATTCACCACCCGCCCCATGTCGTCCGGAGTGAGGCCGACGATGATGACCTGCGGATGCAGCGCATCCCCCTGCGCCAGGTACGCGAGATAGCTCTGGTCAATCCCGTACCCGCCCACACCGTAGTTGGGCACCTCGACGCCCGGAAATGCGCGCTCGATGACCGACGGCCACGCGCTCGTGTCGCCTACCTCGCTGCCGAAGACGAACGAGGCGCCGAACGCCGCCGCGCGAAGCACCCCCCGCGCCGGCACCGCACCGTACTCTCGGCTGCCGCGCAGGCCCTGGGGGCCGATCGTGTACAGAGATGACCGGTATCCGGGCCGCGAGCGCCAGCCGAGGTTGGAGTCCGGAACGACGAGGGTGGGCGTCCCCGAGTCCAGCAGTTCGAGAAGCCGCTCGGACTGTTCCCGGAATACGTCGGGCGTGCGTCGAATGGGCTCGTCGAGGCGCGGCGAGACGACCTTGATGGCCATCCAGGCCCCTCCCTCCAGGAGCCCGACGATGACCACCGCGTTGATCACGAATCGCAACAGCCTCTTCTGCACGTTGCTCAGCGGCATTTCCGCTCCGGAATCGTCGTCTCCAGGGCCGTGGGGCCGAACGGACAAACCCCTCAGGAAGGGAAGATGAGCGGCACGAGTCTCGGGTCCTCGCCGAAGAACCGCTGGCGGACGCGGTGCGCCATCAGGCGCATCCGGCCGATCTGCGGTAGCGTGGCGCGCACGCCCGACCAGATCCTGTGCCAGGTGCGATCCACGTTGTGGGGGCCCTCCCGCTCCGCGACCTCGTCCATGTAGCGCTTGATGGCGTTCATCGCCCATGCGGCGTGTCCGACCGACACGTTGTCGGCCGCGTTGTGCACGTCCACGAACAGCGTCGGATAGCGGAATCGCCTCAGCGTATCCCGGGCCTCCATGTACGGCCCGCCGACTCCCGCCAACTCCACCGCCAGGTTGAGGCCCAGGATCTCCGGCAGGAAGTGCCGCGGGAAGCACGAGATGCTGAGCCAGAGGGCGGGCACCTCGAACGACGAATCCTGCAACCGCGGCCAGCGGGCGAATTCCCAGCTATCCACGGGCGGCGGCTCCTCGCCCATCGCCTTCAACAGGTTGCGGTAGATGTTCGCGTGGTGCTCCTTGGGCTTCCCCTCGCCGAGTTCCTCCACGAGCACGTGGAAGAGCATCCTCGCGACGGTCGTGTGGATGAGCGCGGGCGACGCCATGCCCTGCAGCCACCCGCCGTCGATCAGGATCAGCGGGGCGAGCTGGATCGTGGCTTCGACGAACGCGTCCTTCGGCGCCTCCGGCCGCACGTCCGGCGGCCGGTAGGAATCCACCTGCTCGCGGTGCTTGGTGAACACCCAACCCTCCAGCGCCGCGGGATCGTACCGGTCCGATGGAATCGGGCGCTCGCCCTTCCAGAGCATCGCCATCGAGCGCTCCAGGCGCTCGTGGGCGAAGCGCTCCGCGATGGGCAGGATGTCGGGATAGAACTCGACGTTGACGAGGTAGTGGTACAACTCCCTGACCGTGCACTTGCCGTACAGGCGCTGGCTGCGCCGGCGGAACGCGCCCGCGTCCCAGCCGCGGCCCGACACGAACCGCTCCTCGCGCGCCGAAGGGCCCGTCGGGGCCGGGCGCGTTTCCGGCTTCGCCTGGACCTCCGCCGTTCCGGCCGGCGCGTCCTTCGGCGGTAAGCTGTCAATCCAGTTCTGGACGATCTGCTGCTCGACGGGAGTGAACACCGCCATCATCGGCCCCCCGAAGCCCAGGAGGCGGCTCACGAACACGCTCTTGCCGGACTTGCCGGTCTTCACCCACGGCGAGTGGGCCAGCGCCTCGAGGATCGCCGGCCCGTCGAACGCTTTGGGGTCGAGGTGCTCGTCGATCAAACGAGGCCCGAGCCTGCGGCTGCCGTGGTAGCCGGAGGCGTGCGGCGCCTTGCGCCACATGAGATCGATCATCTCCTGCCGGGGATCCGGCGGCCCGGCCGGCGCCGAGCTTCGGGTGACATCGAACCACTGCGTCCAGGCTGCCACGCCGGCCGCCGCACCGCGAACCAGGGACGTCCAGGCTTCGTCCAAGGCACCGCCGGCACCCCGCAGCCATCCGGCCGCGGCCTCCCGCGCCATCTCGCGGCCCTTCTCGAGATGCTGCGGGTCGGCGAGGTCGGCGCCGAGGGGTGGAAGGGCGTACGCCTCGCAAGTGTCGCGGATCAGGTCCGGCCCGAATGCGGAGAGGTCGAGGAACTGCCAGGCGAGGTTCAGCCCGAGCACCTCACCCGGATAGCTGCGGGTGAACTGCGCGATGCCGAGCAGAAGGATGGGCAGAGCGAAGCTGGCCTCGAGGAAGTGCTCGCGCTCGGCGAAGGAGTGCGACGACACCTCCTCCACCGGAGAGCCGAGCCGGTCGTAGACGGCGCGGTAGTCGGCGACGAAGTGCCGCCCGGGATCGGCGACGAACGCCCGCACCTGATGCTGGTAGAGCCCCGTCAACGACGCGCCCACGTCCGTGTGGGCCGTCGAAACCCTGAGTCCGCACTGCAGCCAGCAGCCGTCCACGAACGCCGTCGGCATGTACTGCACGAAGTAGTGCAGCGCCTGACGCCGTGTCACGTCCTCCGTCGCCGCCTGCCAGGGACGCGCGAACCGCTCGCGCGATTCACTCAGCCGGTCCAGCAGCTGGGCCAGCCGCGCCGGGACGTCGGCGAGGCTCGCGGGTGGGGCGGTGAGATCGGCCAGGACACCGGCGGCGGCGGTCAGGTGCTCGTTCACCACGTCGTACGCCAGAGGGAGGACCTCCGGGTGCTCCTCCACGTTCACCAGATGGTAGTACGCCTTCCGGTAGCTGAGCCGCGTAGGCCCGGGCGCCAGCGCGGCATCGTCCCCGTTGAACGATGGCGCGAGCGATGCGCGATTGACCTCGGTAGTCATCATGGCTCGTTGGTCTCGTCTTCCCCGCCGGCGGGGCCGGCGGCGATTCGGACATCGTCACAAAGTGCTGTTCGAGAGTGGTAGAAAGTAAGCAATGTTGCACCGGCGCAACAGCCGGGCGGCCTGGCGTACGGTCCGAGCCTGCCTATACGCCTGTCCGCCATTAGATTGGGCGCGCTGAAGGGTTGGCGTAGGAATTGCTCCTCGAACCTCCACAACCAAGAACACGACAGCTAACTCCATCGCCCACGGAGCGACGTCCGAGATGGCGCCCGTAACTATCCTCGGTATTTCGGCCTACTACCATGACAGCGCCGCCGCGCTGCTGCGCGACGGAGAGATCGTCGCGGCTGCCTCCGAGGAGCGGTTCACCCGTAAGAAGGGAGACCCCGGCTTCCCGACGCACGCGGTCGCCTACTGCTTGCACGAGGGCGGCCTTCGGCCGGAACAACTCGACGCCGTCGGATTCTACGACAAGCCGATCCTCAAGTTCGAGCGCATCCTCGACACCTACCTGGGCGTGGTGCCCCGCGGGTTTCGGCAGTTTCTGATGGCTGGCCCGCTCTGGATCAAAGAGAAGCTCTGGATGGACGGGAATCTGCGCTCGGAGCTTGGCGACTACGCCGGCAACGTGTTCTACGCCGAGCACCACGAATCCCACGCCGCCAGCGCGTTTTACCCGTCGCCGTTCAAGGAAGCGGCGATCCTGACGATGGACGGCGTGGGCGAGTGGGCGACCGCTTCCTATGGCGTCGGTCGCGGCGCGGACATCCAGCTGCTGCAGGAGATGCGGTGGCCGGATTCCCTCGGCCTCCTCTACTCGGCCTTCACGTACTACACCGGCTTCAAGGTCAATTCAGGCGAGTACAAGGTGATGGGACTCGCGCCCTACGGCGAGCCGAAGTACGTGAAACTCATCTACGACCATCTCCTGGACCTGTGCGAAGACGGCTCCTTCAAGCTCAACCAGGAGTACTTCGGCTATCTCGACGGCCTCACGATGACGAACGAGCGATTCAACCGTCTCCTCGGCGGGCCGCCGCGCGAGGCCGAGTCGAAGCTGACGCAGAAGGAGATGGACCTCGCTCGCTCGGTACAGGAGGTGTGTGAGGAGATCATGATGCGCATGGCGCGCACGGTCCATCGCGAGACGGGACTCGAGAACCTGTGCCTCGCCGGAGGCGTAGCGCTGAACTGCGTCGGGAACGGGCGGCTGCTGCGCGAGGGACCGTTCAAGCGCCTGTGGATCCAGCCGGCGGCGGGCGATGCGGGCGGCGCCCTCGGCGTGGCTCAGCTCATCTGGCACCGGAAGTTCGAGGGGCCGAGGAACCCGGACGGCTGCAAGGACGGGATGAAGGGGGCGTATCTCGGGCCGCAGTTCGGCGAACCGGACATCAGAGCCTTCCTGGACGACGTGGGCGCGGTCTACCACAAGCTGGATCGCTCGAGCCTGCTGGCGACCACCGCGCGGCTCCTCGCGGATGAGAAGGTGGTGGGCTGGTTCAACGGCCGGATGGAATTCGGCCCTCGCGCGCTCGGCTCACGGTCCATTCTCGGGGACCCTCGCAGCCCGAAGATGCAGGCGCAGATGAACATCAAGATCAAGTTCCGCGAGGGGTTCCGTCCCTTCGCGCCGAGCGTGCTGCGCGAGCGGGTGGCCGACTACTTCGAGATGGATACCGACTCGCCGTACATGCTGCTCGTCGCGCCGGTCAAGCGGGAGCGCCAGATCGCGCTGAAGGACGACCAGCGGAAGCTGTGGGGCATCGACCAGCTCAACGTGGCGCGATCCGACATTCCGGCCGTCACGCACATCGACTACTCGGCGCGGGTGCAGACCGTGAGCCGGGACGTGAACCCTGACTACTACGACCTGATACGTGAGTTCGAGAAGCTCACGGGGTGTCCGGTCCTGGTGAACACCTCCTTCAACGTGCGGGGCGAGCCGATCGTGTGCACGCCGAAGGACGCGCATACCTGCTTCATGCGCACGCACCTCGACGCGCTCGTCCTGGGCCCGTATCTGCTGTACAAGGAAGAACAGGACGAATGGAAGGAAACGGAGGACTGGCGGTGGCAGTTCCAGCTCGACTGACGACGCGCGAAGGACGGAAATTCGCCTTCACCGTCGGGGCGGCGTTTCTCGTCCTCGGCGCGATCTCCGCGTGGCGCGGCCACCACCTGCCGCCGTGGATTCTGGGGCTCTCGGCGGCGCGTTACTGCTGGCCGGGCTGCTGGTTCCCGGCCGGCTGAGCGCTGTCTACCGCTGGTGGATGCAATTGGCCAGCGCCATCTCGAAGGTGACCTCGCCGGTCGTGTTCGCGCGCGGGGTATTTTCTCGTGCTGACTCCGCTGGGCGCCCTGATGCGCGTGTTCGGGCGAAACCGGCTGCGGCACAAGAAGCGGAATGGCGGTTACTGGGTCCCGGCGGCGGGGGACGGCCGGAGCAATCTCGAGACGCAGTTCTAGGAGGATGGCGATGGCTGGCACGAGCGTGGTGGGCCAGGTCTGGAAGTACGTTCGGGTGCGGGGGAAGTGGTGGCTGCTGCCGATCCTCGCGATCCTGCTTGTGATGGGGGCGCTGCTGGTGTTCGCCCAGGGCTCGGCCCTGGCGCCGTTCATCTACACGATCTTCTGACCCTGCGCGGGCTCCGCGCGCGACGCCGGGCTCAGCGCTTCTTCGGCAGGTAAGGGTCAATGGCCGCGGCGAGTGCCGCGGCCATCGCCTCGATTGCCCTCGGCCGTCAGGTGCACGTCGTCCAGGAACATCCGGCCCGGCAATTTCGGCGCCAGATACGTCACGGGATACCCCACCGTCGAGGCCCACTCCGCGATCGCCTTCAGTCGCGCCGCCAGCGTATCCCGGTACCGTTGCGTGGTGGCGGCGTCAATCGACCCAGTAGCCACGTGGCTCCATCCGTGCCGGCGCGTCCGGCAGCAGGAGCGCCGACGGCGGCGTGGACAGCAGCAGCGGAACGCCGAGGCGATGGGCGACGTCGACCATGCGCTCCACGTTGCGCTGGAAGTTGTCCGCGGCTTCCGGATAGGGGCCGGCCGGGGCGTTGACGCGGCTGCCGGTCCGCTCGCGTCAGGGCGGGCCGCGCCAGGCCGGGCAGGCGCGCGAGATACGAGACAGTGCTTGAGCCACGTCCAGAATCGTCGGACCGCCGCGCAGCTGCTCGTCTCTGCAGACGCTGCAGGTCAGCCGCCCACAGCAGCGTGCGCGGGTCCGGGTCGCCCCGCAGACCGGCGAAACGCGCGTTGCGCACGTCGTTGGCCCCCGCGTTCACCACGATCAGGTCGGGCTGGAACCGCACCCCGTCGTCGAGGAGGCGCTGCCACATCTGGTAGGCGTCGTAGCCGTCGTAGGCGAGGTTCACGACCTCGACGTGGAGGTCCGGCCGCTCCGAGCCGAGTCGAGCGCGCAGGTAGGCGTCAATCGTCTGGTCGTCGTTGACGTACCAACCGTGGGTCGAGGACTCACCGAGCAGGACGATGCGATACGTGCCCGGCGGGCTTGGGCATCGCGACTTCCGGCCCGCGGAATCCCTCGCGGTTCGCCGTGGCGCGGGTGCCGTTCGCGTAGTTCAGCACGGCGCCGGGCCGTTGGCGGTACCCGAAGGCGCCGTGGGGCTCGACCTTGACGGCGTACGGATCGAGCGCGGCGATCTGGCGCGCCAGCGGGTTGCCGAGGGCGGCCAGGATGCGCACGGCGCCCTCGCCGAGCAGTGCCGGCGACCAGCAGGCTGCAGGCGAGCAGGGCCGCCGACCGCGACGGCGCGGCGCGCGGACGTCACGCGGGACCGGCCGGCCGGTCACGCGCTCAGCCGGCGCACGGCATCCGGCTGCGGCCGGGTGACGTGGAACAGCACGGCGTTGATGGTCAACAACGAGTAGAACCAGTCCATGTCGAAGATCTGGTTGTAGAAGTACGCGGTCAGCAGGAACGCCAGCATGGCCGCCTTCGAGCCCGAACGACAGGCTCCGGAGGTTGAGCTGCCCGCCGGTGCCGCGCGATCCAGGCCTGGATGCGCTGCGGCTGGCGCAGCTTCCGATTCCGCTGGAAGAAGTCCCACACCAGCCAGAAGAACAGGCCGGCCCCCACCGTGCCGAATTCCGACAGGATCTGGTAGTACGTGTTGTGGAGCGCCCGGCCCCACAGGGTCTTGGGATTGGCGTTGTAGGCGCCCCCGACCGTGCCCGACGGCGAAATTGTCGGCGGCGTAGGCGCCGAAGCAGTTGGGACCGACGCCGAAGATGCGGATGGCTGATGTACACGCGCATGGCCAGGTGCCACAGCACCTCGCGATCCTGCCGCGTGCCCTCGTTCGGATCGAAGCTCGATCCCATCTCCTGCCAGAAGTTCGTGTACTCCTTGCCGGACACGACCGCGGATTTCGCCCCCTCGAAGATCGTCGCCGAAATGGCCAACACGATGGCGGCCGCGATCCCGAGCACCGCCGTCCTGCCCTTGTTGGGCGATCGGTACCACGTCCATACCGCGACCACGGCGGCGGACAGCACGGCGCCGCGCGCGAACGAGACCACCAGCCCGACGATGCAGCCGCCGGCCACGAGGAACGCTATCCTGCGCCACTTCTTGGCTCTGCGTCGCCATGCCGGTCCAGTACAGGCCGATCATGCCCAGCACCATCAGCGGGCCGAAGCTGTCGTAGTTGAAGTAGGCGTAATGCCACGGCGATCTGCCCGCTCTTGGCGCCCAGTGCCACCCACAAGCCGAACTGGCCCGCCATCACCAGCAGGACGATCGGAACGACCTCCTGCGCGCTTGCGCACGATGGTGAGGGTCGCCAGGGCGATCACGTAGTAGGCGAACACGACCTTCGCGACGCCGAGGGCCTCGCCGCGAATGTAGGAGAACGGCACGATGAACGACCGTGTACAGCAGGAAGGCCAGGAGCGGCGGATAGAAGTGACGGGGCCCCTTGCCAGCGTGACGAGCAGCAGGACGGCGAACAGAAGCGTGGGGATCCTGAGCACGAACTGCGGGCCGAGGCTCGCGATGAACCACTGGGGACCCAGGACGTTGATGCACCACATCACGTACAGAAACAGCAGCACCCCTCTGGGCCGGAACTTGCGGCGGGGCGCGGCCGGACTCAGCCGTCGGCCTGCGGAGGACGGCTGGTTGGATCAACCCGGGAAGCTGAAGGGCGCGCGGCGAAGGGTACGTTGGCGTCTATGCCTAATGTGTACCTTGCCGACGCTCCGCGAGGCAACTACAGGGGAGGTGTCTCCGGCCGGCTGGCGGCGGCGCCCGGCGAACCGCGATACACCCGCTCGTACTCCGCGATCATGCGGTCCAGGCTGTAGTGCTCGGACGGCGCGCTGCCGCACCAGCGCGCCGATCTCTTCCGGCCGCCGAGGGGCGGTCAGCGTCGCCGCGATCGCCTCCGCCAGCGCCTCCGGGCTCGGGAGCCGCCACCACCTGCGGTCGCAGCTCCTCTCCCAGGATCTCGGCGTTGGCGCCCACGTCCGTAACGACGGGCGGCACCCCGCTCGCCATCGCTTCCATCAGGCTGACCGACTCGCCCTCGCTCCGCGACGACAGCACGAACGACGTCCAGCAGGCGATAGAACTGCGGAGCCTGGTCCGTCCAGCCGGGGAATCGCACCAGTTCGCCGACCCCGAGGCGCACGGCGTGGGCTCGCAACGCCGCGCCCTGGCTGCCGTCGCCACAGATGACGACGACGAACGGCCGGCGCAGGCGGCCGCGCAGCAGCGCCGCGGCCTCGATCAGCCGCTCGTAGGCTTTGACCGTCTCGAGCCGCCCGACGCTGCCGATGACGAGGGCGTCCGGCGGTATCGCCAGACGCGCGCGCAGCTCAACCGGAGCCGGCCCCGGAGCGAAGCGCGCCGTGTCTACCCCGTTGTGGATGACGTGGAGCTTGGACGGCGTCCACGTGCAGCGCGTTCACGAGATAGCCCTGCAGGCGGGTGGATACCGCCACCACGGCGCTCGTGTAGCCGCTGGCGCGGCCATCCAGCCAGCGCTGAATCCACGGGTCGTCATGCTCTCGACCGTGCTCCGTGTACACGACGCGGTCCACGCCCGCCAGGCGCGCGGCCTTCGCGCCCTTGTACCAGCAACCGCTGTGGACGTGCACGACGTCGGCGCGCGTCGCGCCGATTTCGCGCGCCAGCGCCACCGGACGGAGCAGGGAGAAACCCCGCGTCGGCCGGGCGACCACGAACTCGTCGAAGCACGGTCGCGTCGCCTGCCCCAGGCGACCCATTCGCCCCCCGAGCGTGATCAGGGACATCACGACGTCCGTGCCCCGAAATCGCTCCGCCATGGCCGCGACGAGGCTCTCCAGTCCCCCGCCCTCGAAGTCGAAGACGACGTGCGTCACGCGGATGGCACGCCGCATCATCGTCCGACCGCTGCCGCTCAGCCCGACTCAGATGCCCCATCCATGCATAACGGCCTCGCGGTTTCCGCGAGGCCGTCTGCGTGCGTGGGGTCGCCGGTCGCGTCCGCGCCATGACCACCCGGATCACGGCCCGATCCGACCGACGGTGCTGATGCTCACTTGGTCTATGTTGCACTGGCCGCTGGTCGTGTTGTTCGCGTTCAGCGTCCCCATGTGGAACAGGTTGCCGAGCTGGGTCGAGGAACCGCGCTGCCCCGCGTTCGCCCGTCCGTTCACCCAGTTGGTCAGGTTGCCGCGCGCCAGTGAACTTCACGCCGCTGGTACCGTTGAGGGTCCGCATATTGCGGGTTCCCGTCGAACCAGAACGCCATCTCCGGGAAACCGGAGGCCCCGCCGTTGCGTTGGTAGTCGATTTCCAGGGAATGCCAGTTGCCGTCGATAACCTGGGCCTCGGTGAGCCCGATGGTCGTGATGATCGAGCTGTCCTCCTATCCCAGCCCAAGCACACGAGGCCGTTGCCGCCGAGGCCGCCGCCGTCCTTTTCGATCCAGATGTCCGCCCATGCCCCCGCTGAACCCCGCATCCTCGAAGCGCAGCCACTTCCAGGTCGAAGTAATGTGCTGCGTCAACCTGAAGTAGAGCCGGACCCACACCCGGTCGAAGCTCCCCCCGAGGGAGTGGAACATGTGGCAGCCCGAGTCCGCACCGGGATTCGGTGTCCACGCGTACTTGGCCGAAGACGATCCCGCGAAGGCAAGCGTGTTGTCGAAGACGACACCGCCGTCGGGAGCAGCGCCTCCGCCGTTCGTGTACCCGTCCCACTGGCCACCCTCGAACGACGCGTTGTTGAGGATGTCCGGCGTCTGGAACGCAGCCGACACCGTCACGGTCGGCAACGTCGTCGTGACGGCCGCGCCGTTGATGGTCGCGTTGATCGTCTGCGCCGTGCCCACGACCGTGCCCGTGTACACCGCCGTGTAGGTTCCGTTGTTGAGGTCGATCGTCGCCGAGATCGTTCCCATCGACGTTCCACCGGTGGCGGTGAAGACCACCGTCGCGCCGCCGCTGGTGAGGTTCGTCCCGGACGAGTCCTTCGCCTGCAGCGTGAGCACGGCGGTCCCCGCGACGGTGATCGTGCCCGGGAACACCGTCACCGTGCACTTGGTGGCATCCGGCACCTGCGCCGAGGCGGTCACGGTGACCGTCGGCATGGCCGTCGTCACGGTGACGCCGTTGATCGTCGCATGAATCGTCTGCGCGGTTCCCGCCCCGGTCCCCGTGTACACGGCCGTGTAGGTGCCGTTGGCGTGGTCCGTCGTCGCCGAGATCGTGCCGGTCGAGGTACCGCCGCTGGCCGTGAACACCACCGTGGCCCCGCCGGCCGTCAGGTTGGTGCCCGTGGAGTCCTTCGCCTGCAGGGTGAGGGTCGAGGTGCCGGCCACGGCGATGGACGTCGGTGCCGCGGCGACCGTGCACTTCGTGGCGTCCGGCGCCTGCGCCGCGCTCGTGACCGTGAGGGTCGGCAGCGTCGTGGTGACGGCCGCCCCGTCGATCGTCGCGTGAATCGTCTGGGCCGTCCCCGCGCCGGTCCCCGTGTACACCGCCGTGTAGGTCCCGTCCCCGTGATCGGTCGTGGCGGAGATGGTGCCCGTGGCGGTCCCGCCGGTCGCCGTGAACACGACCGTGTCGCCGCCGGTCGCCGAGGTTCGCGCCGGCGGAGTCCTTGGCCTGGAGCGTCAGGGTGGACGTGCCGGCGACCGCGATCGAGCCGGGTGCGGCCGTGACGATGCACTGGCTCGGATCGGCCGTCGGCGCCACCAGAAGCGCCGTCTGCGGCAGCTTGTCGGTGCAGGCGGACAAACCGGAGGCGGCGACCAGAATGCCGCCCGAGGTCTTCACGAACCGCCTGCGGCCGATCAGCTCTCCGGCGCGCAGAGCTTCCGGAGGAACGAGTAGCGGCGGCTCACGTCGACGACTCATAGCCGGGGCTCCATCTGGTATGTGAACGGGGGTGTAACTATACGCCCCGCGCGCAGCCGACCGCTAGGGCGGCGGAAGCGGGCCCCCGGGGGGTCCGGGCCCGGCGGCCGGGCGGCCTCCCGCGGGGCGGCGCAAATCGAGGCGGCGCGCTATGATTCAGGGCGATCCCGGACACAGACGACGGGCCGGCCACCGGCCTGCTCGCGCGACCCCGACACGGAGACTGGCACAGGATGCAGGATCTTGCGGCCGAACGGGCCTTCTACGCCGACCTGTTCGAAAAGAACCCGGAAAACGAGCACATCACCAGCGGGTACGAGGAGTTGCATTCGCTCGCCCTGCCGCAGGTGCCGAGCGGCCCCGTGCTCGACCTCGGCTGCGGCACCGGCGCCCATGCCATTCGTCTCGCGCGGCGTGGCTGCAACGTCATCGCCGTGGACCTCACGCGAGAGGGCGTACGCTCGGCGCGGGCCCGGTTCGCGAAGGAGAAGCTCCACGGCCGGTTCTTCGTCGCCGATGCCGAGCGGCTGCCGCTCAGGGACGGCGCGGTGACCGTGGCGTGGACGTTCCTGCTGCTGCACCACTTTCCCAAGCTGGACAAGCTGCCGCGGGAGCTGGCCCGGGTGGCCCGGGACAAGGTGGTCGCCTACGAGCCGAACGCGCAGAACATGCTCACCTGGCTGGCGAACAACGTGGTCAACCGCTTCGTCGGCATTTCCGCCATGACGCCCAACCAGCGGGCGCTCCGCCCGCGTCCGGTGGAGGCGGCGTTCGCGCCCCTCGGCTTCCGGGCCACGGCGGTCCACTACGTAGACCGCAAGTGGGCGGACCGCCTGGGATGGGTGCGGCGCTCGTACGAGACGCTGACGGCCTGGCTCCCGAACCGGTTCCGCGCGAACAAGTTCCTCATCATCCTCGAGAAGCGCGCGGCGTGACCTTGCCGGCCGGGACCCCGATCGTCGTCTTCGGCGACGACTGGGGTCGCAACGTGTCCACCATGCAGCACCTGTTCCGCTGGATCATTCCCGAGTATCCGGTGGTCTGGGTCAACGGCATCGGCCACCGGAAGCCGCGGCTGGGGAAGGCCGATCTCGGCCGGGCGCTTCCAGAAGGCCCGGGCGATGCTCGGCGGGGCCAAGACCTCGCCCCTGGTCGGCGGCGCCGGGTACCCGGACCCGGCGGTCGTGGTGCAGCCGCGCGTCTTCCCGTGGCACGACAACCGGCTGGTCTACCGCTACAACGTGCGCGCGATGCTGGCCGCGATCCGCGGCGCGCTCGCCGGCCTGGGGACCAGCGCTCCGCCGCTCATCGTCACCGGGTCGCCGCCGTCCGTGGGCGTCCTGGGACGCCTGGCCGAGCGCGGCGCCGTGTACCTGTGCATGGACGACTTCCTCCACCTCCCCAGCGCCACCGCCGAGATGATCGGCCCGCTCGAGCAGCGGCTGCTGAGCGCGCGTGGATGCCGTCGTGTGCACGGCGAGGAGCCTGACGCTGAGCAAGGTGCCGCGGACGGGCCGGACGCACTACCTGCCCCAGGGCGTCAACTACGAGCACTTCTCATCGCCGAGGCCGGTGCCCGCCGAGCTGGCGGCACTGCCGCGGCCGCTGGTGGGTTTCGCCGGCGGGATCAGCGCCTGCTGCGACCTCGACCTGATCCGCGAGCTCGCGGTCGCGACCCCGGGCGGCTCCGTCGTGCTGGTCGGCCCGGTGTCGGTGGACGTTTCGCCGCTCGATCTCCCGAACGTGCACCTGCTCGGACCGCGCCCCTATGCGGACCTGCCCGCGTACGTGCAGGCGTTCGACGTCGGCCTCATTCCCTACGTGCTCAACGACTGGACGCGAGCGGTGGATCCGCTCAAGCTGCTGGAGTACCTCGCCGCCGGCATCCCCGTCGTCACCACCGACATCCCCGAGGTGCTCAAGTACCGTGACAGCGTGGCGGTGGCCGGCAGCCGCCCGGCGTTCGCGGCCGCCGTCGCGCGCGCCGTGGCGGGCGACGACCCGGCCGCCCGCGGCCGCAGGCAGGCGGTCGCACCGGCAGCACACCTGGGACAAGCGGGCCGCCGAACTGCTGGGCATTCTGGGCGAAGCCGTGACGGAGCGCCGCGCGGCGGCGTTGCCGGGGTGAGCGACGCCTGGGTCTGCCTCATGTACCACGAGATCACCGGCGCCGAGCCCGGCCGATCCGTCGCGGACTATTTCGCCGTCTCGCGCGAGATCTTCGCGCGTCACCTCGACCTCATCGCCGCCGCAGGCTACCGCGGCTGCTCGCGTGAGCGAGGCCGCGCTCGCCGGTCCTCGGCGGCGCGTCGCGATCAGCTTCGACGACGGCACGGTCGGTCATTACGAGCATGCGCTGCCCGAGCTGGTGGCGCGCGGCATGACGGCGACGTTCTTCGTCACCACCGGCTGGATCGGGCAGCCGGGATACGTCACCTGGGACCAGCTGCGCACCATGCGGCAGGCCGGCATGGAGATCGGCTCACACACCCGGACCCATCCGTTTCTCTCGGAGCTGGACGCCGCGGGAGTCGAGCGGGAAGTCGGAGGGGCGCGGGAGGAGATCGACGCCGCCCTCGGTCAGCAGACCGTGGCGCTCGCCCTCCCGGGCGGCGATGCGCCCCGCCGGGCGCTGCGTCACCTGATAGGCTCCGCCGGCTATCGGGTCGTCGCGACGTCGCGCTGGGGAGTCAACCGGAGTGCGCCCGGCGGCCAGGTGGCCTGGATCCGGCGCTCCACGGTGCGGGGCGCGGCGGACCCGTCCGAGTTCCGCCGCATCCTCGACGCGGACCCCTCGCTCTCGACGCAGCGCCGCGTGCGCGAGTCCGTCCTCGGATCGCTGCGGCGCCTGCTCGGCCCCAGCCGCTACGCGCGCTGGCGCCGCTCCTTCCTGGGCACCATCGGCCACGGGAGGTCGTGAGGCGGGGCTGACACCGGGCGCCGACGCGGCGACGCGGACCGGTGCCGGCAGACGTCTGGCTTACGCAGCGTAGGGCGGGGTGGCGTCTCTCTCGACGTAGATGCGGTGCCACACGCCGAAGCACAGCAGCTCCCAGAGCATGCCTTCGCGGTTGTGCCGGCGGCCGAAATGATCGCGCTGCAGACCGCCGACGACCGCCGGGTCGAAATAGCCGAGCCGGCGCATCCGCGCCTCCGACAACTCGTCTTCCACCATCCCGCGCAGCTCGTGCCGAAGCCAGGACGCCGTGGGGCCGACGAAGCCGCGCTTCGGCGCCCGGAAGTGCGCATCGGGCAGCCGTTCCCTCAGCGCACGGCGCAGCAGCCGCTTGCTCTTGCCCAGGCCGATCTTGAGCCGGTCCGGCAGCGGGAACACCTCCTCGAGCAACACGTGGTCGGCGAACGGCACGCGAATCTCCAGCGAGTGCGCCATCGCCATCCGGTCGCTCAAGGCCAGGATGTCGTCGGGCAGATAGGTCTTGTAGTCCAGGTAGAGCGCCGCGGACAGGCTGCCGTCGAATCCGCCGTCGGCGTGAGCGTCCCGGAAGCGCTCGAGGGCGGCGTTGCCGTGCAGCGTGTCGCCGATGGCGGGCGCGTACAGCTCGGCCCTCAGCGGCCCCGGGAGGCGGCTGAAGTAGCCGAGCAACCGGTCGGGCGCGTCGCCTTCACCGGTCCGGAGGAACCGCTTCAGCCGGTCCACGCCCAGGCCGCCGCCGCGGGGCTCGGGCACGGCGTTCGCGACGGCCGACGCCGTTCGGCGTACCACAGCGGGCAGCCGGCTCGCGTAGCCGCCGATCAGCAGGCCGAGGTGCCGGCGGTAGCCCGCGAACATCTCGTCGCCGCCGGTGCCCGTGAGCGCGACCTTGTACTGCGCGCCTACCGCTTCCGAGATGAGCCAGCTCGGTATCGCCGACTCGTCGGCGTGAGGCTCGTCCAGGGCCGCGACGATCGGCTCGATGAGGTTCGTCAGGTCGGGCCGGACGTCGATCACCGACAGCTTCGCCCCGTAGCGGTCCGCCAACGCGCGGGCGAGGCCGGACTCGTCGGCCATTCCCGCCGACGTGCCGTGGTAGCGCGCGGTGAACGCGTGCGGCACCTCGCCCGCGAGCGCCATCGAGGCGACCACCGCGGACGAGTCGAGGCCGCCGCTCAGGAACGCGGCCACCGGGACGTCGCTCACCAGGTGCGCCTTGACCGAGTCGTCGAGCCAGGCCAGGACCCGCTCCTCCGCGTCCGGCGGCGCGGCGCGGCGCTCCTTCGGCAGATCCCAATAGCGCCGGCGCACCGCGGCCTTGCCGGGCTCCCACGCGAGCGTGAAACCGGGCTCGAGCTTCCTGACGTCGCGGAACGGCGACAGCGGTGCGGGGATGTAGCCGAGCTGGAAGAAGGCGTCGAGCGCCTCCCAGTCCAGCGACCGATCGGTCAGGCCCGCGGCGGTGAGCGCCTTCAGCTCGGAAGCGAAGGCGAGGCCCCACGGGGCTTCCACGACGTAGAGCGGCTTGATGCCGAAGCGGTCGCGCGCCAGCAGCAGCCGGCGCCGGCGCGCGTCCCAGATGGCGAAGGCGAACATCCCGCGGAGCGGCTCGACGCACCGCTCACCCATGTCCTCGTAGAGATGGACGATGGCCTCGGTGTCGCTGTGCGTGGTGAGCGTGTGCCCGCGGCGCAGCAGCCCTTCGCGCAGCTCGCGGTAATTGTAGATCTCGCCGTTGAAGACGATGACACAGGACCGGTCCTCGTTGTAGACCGGTTGGTGCCCGCCCGCCAGATCGATGATGCTGAGGCGGCGCATCCCGAGCCCGACGCCGCCTTCGACATGAAGGCCCTCGTCGTCCGGGCCGCGATGGCGAATCGCGTCGCACATCCGCTGGACGTGGGCTTTCGCCACGGGCCGGTCCGCCGCGTGGTGGAGGATGCCGACGATGCCGCACATGGAGAGACGAAGCTAGACGGCGCGCACCCCTGCAGCAATCGCCGGGCCTGACGGGGCCGCGGTCAGCGCGAGGGCGAAGCGCCGGCGCGGCCTTCGCCGGGGCCCGTCACCCTGGCGATGGCGTCGAACAGCACCGCCGCCTGGGAGCGGCGGCTGAATCGCGCATCGCCTGCCAGGCGGCGCGGCCGGCGCCCCGCGAGATGGTCGGCGTAGCGTCGCGAGATGGCGGCGGCGATCGCCGCCACGTCGTCCCGCCCCACCACGTCCGCCTCGGTGCGCGCCAGCAGGTCCGCCGTCGCGCTGTCACGGTCGGCCAGGACGAGCAGGCAGGCATCGAACAGCATGTACTCGTACACCTTGGCCGGTATGGCCAGACGGCTGTCCTGGTAGAGGCACACCAGCATGGACGCGGCCGCCTGGAACTCCATCGCTTTCCGGCGCGACGCCGGCGGGTGCCGCCGGACGAACGCGGCGATGCCCTCGGCGCTCGCGATGTCCTCGAGCGACCGCCCCTCGACCTCGCCCATGAACTCCACGCGCAGGTCTTCCGGAGTCAGGTTCCGCTCCCGGATGACTCGCGCCGCCCCCGCTACCACGGGCTGCGGGTCCCGGTCGAGGTAGACGGAACCCGCGTACGCGATCACGAACGCCCGGCCGCGCGGCACCACGGGCACGGGCTCGTCGTCGTACCCGTTGGGCACGGCGATGATGCGATCCGCGGCATCCGGATAGACGAAGCGCATCGCCGCGGCGGAGGGCTCGGTATTCATCACCACGAGGGACGCCGACGCCACGGCGCGCCGCTCGTAACGGCGAGCCAGCAGCGGCCAGACACGGGCTCGCCACGTGCTCGACCAGACGCTCCACCTGGCTCCACGGGTCCCGCATGTCCATCACGTGACGCAAGCCGGCGACGCGGCGCAGCCGCCGTCCCGCCCCGTGCACCATGTGCGGCGGTCCGCTGGTCACGCACGCGAGGTACCGGTGCTCGAGAGCGAGCGTCGCCCCGATCTCGGCCGCCGCGGCCGCCCATCGGCCGTCGGTGGCGTAGCCGCGGAGCACGTCACGCGCGCGCACCACGTCCCGCACCGACCGGGGCCACCAACTGAGATCGGTGCCCTTGACGGACACCGGGCGATCCGGAGTCCGCGGCCCCGAACCGGCGGCGTCGGACACCGCCGACCGGAGACGGTGGCGGACCCAGTCCTCCGCCCGGTGCCGCCACAAGACCGGGTGAGCCACACCGTACACCCGCGTGCCGGCCGGCAGATCCGCGAGTCGCCCCTCGTCCCGAACCGCCAGCTCCGACGGATCCAGCGTGACGACGTCGAGGCCCCAGCCTCGCTCCGCCGCGAACGCCGCGAACTTCTGCCACCGCAACCCACCCACCGCGGCAGCCGGCGGGAAATGGTAGCTGATCAGCAGCAGCCGCTCGGCCAGGGGCTCGCCCGGGGCGACGAAGAAGGGCTGCGGCGGCCGGCTCACGCGCGCAGGCCCCGCAGCAGTTCGAGGAAGCTCGCGCAGGTACGACGTGTGGAACAAGCCGAGCGTCCCCAGGTACGCTGGCGGCCCCGACGCCGACCTCGACGACCAGGGCCGGTGCGTTGCCCAGGCGTGGCGGGATCAGCCAGCTCGCCAGCAGCACGGCCACCGTCATCACGGTGGTCGCGGAGATCGCGGGCCACAGGGCCCCGAGGTACTCCCGGCCGCTGAGCCCGATGACGCGCAGCGTGTGCACCACGAGGAGCGGCACGACCAGGAGCGGGTAGGCGACCATCCACGCCAGCGCCACGCCCCCCGTGCCCCATCGGGTGCCGACGTAGAAGGCGACCGGCAGCACCAAGGCCAGGATGATGCTGATCCACATCGCCCGCCGGGCGTGACCGATCGAGATCAGGATCTGCGGGAACAGCGTGGTGAGCGACCGGAAACCGGCGTACAAGGCCAGCAGCCTCAGCGGCAGGATCGCGGCCCTGCCAGTGGCTCCCGATCAGGAGCAGCACGAAGTGGTCCGCCACTAACGCCAGCCCGATCGAGAGCGGGAAGGTGACCAGGGCGAGGCCCTTGGCTCAGGCCCTTTACGTAGCGCCGCAGCTCGACCACGTCGTCCTGCACCCTGGCGAACACCGGGAGCGTCACCCGGCCCAGCACCGCGGCCACCTTGTCCACCGGGATGCTCGCGATCTGCCATCCGAGGCTGTACTCGCCGAGGGCGCTCCGGCCCAGCACCCGGCCCACGATGGTGAAGTCCGCGTTGCTGTACGCGTACCAGGCCACCCGCGACACGGTCACCTGCCAGCCCAGCGTCATCGGCTCGATCATGACGCGCAGGTCGCGCGGCCAGCCGATGCGGTGGGGTCGAGCCGCCAGCGACAGCGCCGCGCTCGTGAGCGAGGCTACGATCGAGCCGATCACCAACGACCAGTAGCGATAGCCCGCGGCCGCGAGCACGACCGTGGCCAGCGCCTGCAGCGTCGCCTCGAAGCCGTCGATGCGCGACATCCGGCGGAACTCGAGGTCGCGTGCCAACAGCGCGTATGGCAGCACCCGGACGCCGCCGATGACGAACGTGGTCGCCAGGGCGAGGATGATGGGGCCGACCGCCGGTTCCCTGAAGAACAGCGCGATGGGATGAGCCGCGACCGCGGAAATGCGCGAAGAAGAGCGAGCCCCAGCCCCACGGCCAGCCCGCCCAGTCCCGATCTTCGCTCTTCCGGCATCTCGCGCACCAGGACCACCGCCGAGCCGATGCCGAACTCGTTCACCAGCTGCACGAGCCCCAGGTAGACGGTCGCCATCCCCACCAGGCCGAAGTCGCCCGGCGTGAGCAGCCGGGCCACGACCAGCGTGGAGGCCCAGCTCAGCGCCTGGGTGAACCACCGCACCGCCCCGGTCCATGCGATGCCGCGCACCAGCGACTTGTCCAAGGCCGCTCGCCCGAGCGCCGCGCCCGCCGGGCTCGCCAGGGGAAGCCGCCCCGTCGCTCCCGCGGCGGCGACCTCCGGCCGCACGCCGCCCACGGCGACCGCGATCGCGGGTGGCGGGCCTCCCCTCCTCGGCTGCCACCTGCGCCGCGATCCGCTCCGCGGTCGGCGTGCCGAGACGGTCCCCGAGCAATCCCGCGATCCGCCGCACGATCACGCTCCAGTCGTGCGCCGCTGCGACCTGCGCCGGGCCGCGACCAGTCCTCGGGGCTGCGCGCGGCAGGCTCCAGCGCGGCCGACAGGCGCCGCCGTCCATTCATCCACGCCGCGAGCGAGGGTACCACATGACGGAAGTCGTTGAGCGTCCGGATCGGCGTGCCGACCGCCGGCAGCCCGGCGGCCAGATACTCGTGGAGCTTCAACGGGTAGATGTACTTGGTGTAGTCGTCGAGTCGTACGGCAGGATGCCGACGTCGACATGCTGCGTGTACGCCGGCATGCTGCCGAAGAGTCCCGTTAACCGAGCAGGTGCACATTGGCGAGGCGCCGGAGCTCGGCAAACGCTTCCTCGTCCGGTCCCAGTGGCTTGCACCGGCCCCAGAGAACGAACGACCATTGCGGGTTGCGTTCCGCCACCGCCGTCACGAGCGGGATATCCAAGTTGCTCTTGATGACGCCCACTAGCCGATGCGCGGCCGGGGATGGCCATGAGGTCGGCCGGCTCGGGCAGCCGGCGTCACGTATGCCGCGTAGTCCACTCCGTTCGGGATCAACTCCGCGCGCGGTTAGCGAGGTGGCTCTTCTTCTCCCACAGGGCCGGCGAATGGACGAGCACCTGGTCCGCTCGCCGGAGCAGCTTCGCCTCCATCGGTCCACCGGTTGCTCGTTGACCGAGAACGAGTACTCGTCGTCAATGTGGTAGCAGCTGACCCGGTGCTCGACGAGGTCCAGGAACGGGCCGAACTCCGGCCGCCACAAGTAGCAGGACGTCGGCGTCCGCTCCGCGCGACTGCAGGAGCGCACGACGCCTGGCGGACGCGGCCGTGCTCGGTGAACCGTGCGACGGGCTGCGGCCGATAGACCTGCGGGTACAGCCGCCCGGGCCGGTAAACAAGGAAATCGGGATTGGACGGCCGTCCGTGCGGCGGCTGCCGCGTCCCGAGCTCGCCTCCAAGCCTCTCGCCAGCCCCACGGGGGATCCATCCAAGCGACCGGGAAGTAACGCGCCAGACGGGTCAGCACCTGGTGGCGGGCATGCCCAGTACTCTCCCCACGTGATCGGGGACGAACGCGATGACGCCCGGGACGCGGCTCTTGCGACTCATGCCGGAGCGGAGACGCGGCTTGCGGCCACCGGATCCCATGTCCGGCGCCACACACGGGTCCAGGGCGCGGTTTTCATCGTGCCGAAGATAGCAGCCCCCCTTCCGCTCCGCTGGCCCGGCCCGCTGCGATGGAGCTAAGATTCACCGGTGTCCGGAACCTCCCCGTCGCCGCCGCTCAGCATCCTCCACGTCGTCGTCCCCACCCTGGTGGGTGGGATGCAGCGCGTCATCGAGGGCCTCGCGGCCGGGCACCGGCGCCGTGGCCATCGCGTGGCGCTGGCGGCCGTCGCGATGCCCCCGGGATGCGCGCGAGCCTCCGCTCCTGCTCGCACTGCGCGAGGCCGGCGTCGAGGTGCGCGTGATCGAGACGCCGGGTCGGGGCTACCGACGGGAGCGCGCGGCGATCGCGCGACCTGTGCCGGACCCTCGAGTGCCGGCGTGGTGCACACGCACGGCTACCGCCCCGACGTCGTGGATGCCCCGGCGGCGCGCCGCACCGGCGCCGCGACGGTCACCACCGTGCACGGGTTCACCGGCGGCGGCTGGAAGAACCGTCTCTACGAGTCGCTGCAGCTGAGGGCCTTCCGACGATTCGACGCGGTGGTCGCCGTATCCCGTCCGCTGGAAGACCGGCTGGCGGCCGCGGGCGTGCCGCGCGAGCGCCTGCACTTCGTACCCAACGCCTGGGCCGGGCCGGACGATTTCCTGTCCCGCGGCCGAGGCGCGCGCCGCCCTCGGCGCTCCGGCCGACGGACCGGTGATCGGATGGGTGGGGCGGTTCACGCGCGAGAAGGGGGCCGACGTCCTGCTGCGCGCCTTGCCGCTGCTGGCCCAGCCGCCCGTCACCGCCGTGCTGGTGGGCGACGGCCCGGAGCAACCGGCGCTGCGCGCGGAGAGCCGAGCGGCTCGGCGTGGCCGCGCGCGTCGTGTGGCCCGGGGCCGTGCCGGGCGCCGGCCGCCTGATGCGCGCCTTCGACGTCTTCGTCCTCAGCTCCCGCACGGAGGGCACGCCGATCGTGCTGTTCGAAGCGATGGCCGCCGGCGTACCCGTGGTCGCGACCGCGGTGGGAGGAGTGCCCGACGTCGTGGGCGAGGGCGAGGCCTCGCTCGTCCCCTCCGAGAACCCGGGCGCGCTGGCGGCGGCGGTCCACTCGTCCATCGCCGATCCGGTGAACGCCGGCACGGTGGGTCGGCGCCGCGACGCCGCCGGCTCGCCGCCGACTTCGCGCTCGAGCCGTGGCTCGACCGCTACGAGCTGGTCTACCGCCAGGCGGTGGCCGCCGCGGCCCCGGCCCGCTCATGACGGCGCTCGCCCACTGGCTGTTCGCGGTCTCGGTCGCGCTGGTCCTGTACGCGTACCTCGGCTACCCGGCGCTGCTCGTGGCTGCTCGCCGCGCGTGCGCCGCCGCGCCCCGCCGGCGCCGCCGAGCCGCGCGAGTGGCCCATGGTGAGCTTCTCGCTCCCCGCCTACAACGAGGAAGCCTCGATCGCGGCCACCCTCGAGCGGATCCTCGCCACGGACTATCCCGCCGACCGCCGGCAGGTCCTCGTGGTCTCCGACGCCTCGACCGACCGCACCGACGAGATCGTGCGGGCTTCGCGCCGCGCGGCGTCGAGCTGCTGCGCATGCCCGGAGCGCCGCGGCAAGACCGCCGCCGAGAACGCCGCGCGGCCCGCACCTCAGGGGCGAGATCGTGGTCAACACCGACGCCTCGGTGCGCATCCATCCGCGACGGCCTCAAGCCGCTGATCAGCGCGGTTCGCCGACCCGGCGGTGGGACTCGCCTCGGGCCGCGACGTGAGCGTGGCGCGAGTCGAGCGCGACGTGAACGTCGGCGAGTCGGGCTACGTGGGCTACGAGATGTGGGTGCGCGACCTCGAGACGCGGCTCGGCTCCATCGTCGGCGCCTCGGGCTGCTTCTACGCCATCCGGCGCTCGCTGCACATGACCCTGGTCCCCGAGGCCCTGAGCCGCGACTTCGCCGCGGCCCTGATCGCCCGGGAGCACGGCCTCCGCGCCGTGTCGGTGAACGAGGCGGTGTGCTTCGTGCCGCGCATCGCGCAGCATCCGGCGCGAGTACCGGCGCAAGGTGCGCACGATGACCCGCGGCCTCGAGACGCTGTGGTTCAAGCGCGCACCTCCTGAACCCGCTCGCGCACGGCGTGTTCGCCTGGTCGCTGCTGAGCCACAAGCTGTTGCGCTGGCTGGTGCCGTGGGCGTTCGCTAGCCGCCGGCCTCGCCCTGCTGGCGCTCGCGCCCCGCGAGACCTGGGCGGCGCTGGCGCTGGCGCGCGGCCTGGCGGTGCTCGCGCTCGGCGTGGTGGGATGGTGGTGGCCCGAGGACCGGCCCGCGCCGCGCCTCGCGTCCGTCTGCGCCTACTTCGTCTCCGGGATGGTCGCCGCGCTCGTCGCCTGGGTCAAGGCGCTGAGCGGCGAGCTGAACCCGGTGTGGGAGCCCACCCGCCGCGACCCGGCGCCCCGGCAGGCATGACGCGATCGTCCGGCGATGCGGCCGATGTGAGCCGCCGCCGGCTACTGGGCCCGGCGGCTGCGCCGGCACGCGCTGCTCGCCGCGCTGCCGTCGCCGTGACGGCGTCGGTGGCCGTCGGACCAACCGCTCGCCGCAGACCGTGCACCGGCTCAGCATGGGCACCGCGTATGCCGGCCTGCTGCTCCTCGCCGTCTCGCTCGCCATCGGCCCGCTCCGCGTGCTGCAGGCCAGGCCCAACCCCGTCTCCACCGACCTGAGGCGCGACGTGGGCATCTGGGCCGCGCTCGCTGGTCTGGCCCACGTGGCTGTTCGGCCTTCAGGTGCACATGCGCGGGAAGTTCTGGCTGTACTTCGTGTATCCGCCCGGCCAGGGGGGCGCGCTGCCGCTTCGCCACGACATCTTCGGCGCCGCGAACTGGCCCGGCCTCGGCGCCACCCTGATGCTGGTGCTCCTGCTGGTGATCTCGAACGACGCCTCGCCTTGCGCCGCCTCGGACGGCAGCGCTGGAAGGCCCTGCAGCGGTGGAGCTACGCGGGAGCGCTCCTCACCCTCGCGCACGGCGTGGTGTTCCAGGTGATCGAGAAGCGGCAGCCTGCCGTTCGTCCTGGTGTTCGCGGCGACCTGCGCCGCGGCGCTGCTCCTCCAGGCGCGCGGGCTTCCTTGCGATGCGCGGCCACCCCGGAAGGATCGCATGACCGCGCCCCGCTCCGACGCGCCGGCCGCGACGTCGTCGGGACTGCGGCCGCACCTGCCCGCCCTCGACGGCGTGCGCGCCGTGGCGGTGCTGCTGGTGCTGCTGTTCCACTACGAGGTCCGGCGCTGGGCCTGGCACGGCGTCATCGGCCGCCGACGTCAAGTACGTCATCGACTTCGGCTGGTCGGGTGTGGACCTGTTCTTCGTACTCTCGGGCTTCCTCATCACCGGCATCCTGTGGAGCAGCGCGCGGGCGGCCGCACTACTTCCGCAACTTCTACGCTCGCCGCACCCTGCGGATCTTCCCGATCTACTACGCGTTCCTGATCCTGATCTTCATCGTGCTCCCGGCCGGTGTTCGGCGGCAAGGGGCTGGGGCCGGCCACGCCGTTCTCGACCCAGCTGTGGTACTGGACCTACACCTGCAACGTCCTGCTGGCGGTGTGGGGCTGGGGCGCCATGGCCACCTACACGCCCCACTTCTGGTCGCTCGCCGTCGAGGAGCAGTTCTACCTGGTGTGGCCCTCGGTGATGCGGCGGGTCAGCTCTGCGGCCGCCATGGCGGTCTGCGCTGGCGCCATCGTCGGTGGCGTTCGCGTTCCGGTGCTGGCTGGTCCTGGACACGGCAACGTGACCGCGGCCTGGGCGCTGACTCCGGCGCGCATGGACGCGCTGGCCGTGGGCGCGCTGCTGGCCCTGCTGGCCCGCACGCCGAAGGGGTCTGGAGCCGCTCACCCGGCACGCCGGATGGCTGATGGCGGCCGGATTCGCGGGCGGTCGTGGGCATGCTGCTGTGGCGCGGCACGTACGCGGACACCGACCGCGGCATGGCGACCATCGGCTACTCGGTGGTCGCGTTCGCGTGGGGCACGTTCCTGGTGGGAGCGCTCTCGGGCGGCCTGCCTCACCAGCGTGCTCCGCAATCCCGGTGCTGCAGTGGGTCGGGCGGCGCAGCTACGCGCTCTACATCTTCCACCATCCCATCATGACCGCGCTCGACAAGGACGGCTTCACCATCCACCTCCTGCTCGGAGTCTTCCACCACGAGGTGTTCGCGCACCTCGCCTTCCTGGTGGTCAACGCCGGCCTGTCCCTGCTCGCCGCCGAGCTGAGCTGGCGGCTGCTGGAATCGCGGATGCTGAGGCTCAAGGAGCGATTCGCATCATGACCGAGCCACACCGACGCAGGGCCACCGCCGTCCTCCGCGCCTTCCGCGACGCCCGAGCGGGCGACGGCGATCGAGGCCGACACGCTTGCGACGGTACTGCTGGCGCGCCTGGGCGTTCGGGTACGCCTCCGCCCCATCGACGCGCCGCGCTAACGCCCCGAGACGGGTGCGGTCGGTTCGTCGCTGCGTGCCAGGCTGACGCAGGCTTGACCCTGCACTAGCTTGTCCTGTCGCGCAGGCGCGTCACCAGATCGCAGTGTCTGTGGTAGTCTCGCGTCAGTGTTCTCATCACGCCGCCGGCGATTCTCATCCCTGACCGCCGGACGCCACCAGACGGGCCCACACCTCGGCAACGGCGAGTGTCTCCGCGGCGGGGATCGGGTTCGGCGCCTCGCCGGCCACCGCCGCGTAGAAGCGGCTCACCAGCTCGCGCAGGCCCGGGTACGCCGGCTCCCCGCGCAGCCGCGCGCCGAAGCAGGTTGGCGCGTCGCGGCCGCCCCTTGCCGCATCGCGGCCGTAGAACGGCCGGGTGATCTTGCTCGCCCGCGACCCCGACCCTCTCTCCACGTACGCGAAGCCGTGAAACAGGTCCGCGTGGATCGAGCCGCGCTCGGCCACCAGCTGCAGTTGGTTGACGGGCGGCCGGCCGGCCATCGAGACGTGGACCGAGACCGACGCACGCCGCCCACGAGTGCCGTCCACCAGCAGCTCGCCGGCGGCCGCACGCCGGAGCGCCACTCGCCCGACGCGATCGGCCCCGGCGCACAGCCGCGCAGCGAGCGCCAGGGCGTGCGGCAGTATCTCGAGTGCGACGTCGTCACGCTCGGCATCGGGCCGCCCGTCCGCGCCCGCCGAGCAGACCCGCATCTCGACGTGCCGCAGCGTACCGAACGACGGCAGCACGACTGGGCCCACAGCACGCCGGACTGGAACAGGAACTGGTGCACGGGACACAGCAGACGGTCGGAGCCCTCGGCGCGCGCCAGCAGTCGGCGCGTGGCGGCCAGATCGGGCGCCAGAGGCTTTTCCACCAGCACGTGGCTCCCGGCATCGAGCGCCGGCGCCGCCAGCGCCTCGTGGGTCGGCGAAGGCGTGCACACGTGCACGGCATCCGCCGGCCCCAACGCCAGCGCCTCTTCCAGTCGCGCGAAGCGCCCGTGCGCCGCCGGAGGCACCGGCGAGCGCGCGTGCCCGTGCCGCGTCGCTGTCCACGACCGCGCGCACGCGGCTCCGGCGCGCCGCGCGGCGTGGGAGTGCCAGCGCCCCATCAGACCCGGCGCCCACGATCACCACTGTCGGGCGATTCACGGTGCTCCGACTCCGCGCACCCACGCCGCCGTCCGCTCGAGACCCCGCACCAGGGCACCGGCGCGAAGCCCAGCACCCGCCGAGCCTTGGCGGTATCCACCGCGCGATTGACCAGCGGAGCCACGAGTCGGGCGAGCCGCGCCGGCGCGCCGCGCCCGGTCAGCCGCCACGCGGCGACGGCCGCGCGCGCCGCGACGGCGGTCCAGCGCGGCGCACGAATCTGCCGGGGCCGTGCCCATGCGCCGCCCGACGAGCGCGATCAGCTCGACGTAATCCAACGCCCGCTCGCCTCCGACGTTGAACGTCTCGCCCGTGACGTCGTCCTCTCCCGAGTACCATCTGCACCGCGGCAGACGACGTCGTCAACGTACGTAGGGTGAACGGTGACGGGCACCGGGCCGTGCAGCCAGAACCGGCGAACCGCCGCCTGGCGGAACAGCGCCGCCGTCGCCGGCCGGCCCGGCCCGTAGATTCCGGCCGGCCTGAGGATCGTCCAGCTCACGCTCGAGCCGGCCAGCGCCGCACGCACCGCGCCCTCGCCGGCCACCTTCGACCGCTCGTAGGCGTTTCCGGGATGCGGGGCGTCGCTCTCGCGGTGGGGAGCGGCGTCCGTGCCGTCGCCATACACGCCGGCACTGCTGCCGTGGACGAACGCCGCGACGCCGGCCGCGCGGGCGGCCCGCGCCAGCGCCTCCGGTCCCCGCGGCGTTCACCCGCTCGATCTCGGCGTCGGACAGCCTGCGGCCGGCAGCCGCGCCGCGAGGTGCACCACGGCCCGACTCCCGCGACACGGCGCGCGCGAGTGAGTCCGGGTCAGCCAGGTCGCCCGTCGACGACTCCACGCCCATTGGAAGCGTCCCGATGCGTCGGCGTTCCGGGTGAGGACCCGGACGCGCTCTCCCGATGCGGCGAGGAGCTTGACCAGGCGGCGACCGACGAAGCCGGTGCCCCCGGTCACCAGGATCACGGAGCGATGCCGGCGGGCCGCGGCTTGGCGTGGAGCGACGTCGTGGCCGGCCCGCGGCGCGCCGAGCGCAGGGTGAGCCGCAGGGTCGCGGCCCCGGCCAGGTAGAACACGCGGCCGGCGACGTCGAACACGGCGTCCACGACGCCCTTCAAGGCGCGGTAGGGCAGGTCGCGGCGACTCTCGTTCTTGAGCACGCCGCGGCGGTTGATGAAGTCGCGCTGCAGGATCTGCGCGAACCGGTGCATCAGGTGCACCTGGCGCGGCGTCAGGTTCTCGTTGCCGATCGAGCCTTCGTGGCTGCTGATGATGTGGTAGTGGTCCTTGCCCACGAGCCCCTGCTCCACCGCCCAGTCGTGCAGCCGGGTGCCGATGAACGGCGTCGCCACCGTGAACTGCGTCCAGCTGGCCTTGAGCTTGAGCGCGAACTCGATGGTGGACAGGATGGTGTCCACCGTGTCGCCCGGCAGGCCCACCACGAAGAAGGCGAACGTGGCGACGCCGTGCCGGTGGAACAGTTGCATCGTCTCCACGAACTGCCGCTCGGTGATCGGCTTGCGCTCGGCGTTCTTCTGGACCTGCGGATCGCTGCTCTCGACGCCGAAATTCACGCCGGTGCAGCCCGCCTTGGCCATGGCCGCGATGGTCGCTTCGTCCAGGCAGTCGATCCGCGTCTCGCAGCGCCACTGCACCTTCAGGCCGCGGCGCACGATCTCCTCGCAGATCTCCGCCACGCGTTTCTTGTTGGCCGAGAAGAGCGGGTCGCGGAAGATCACGTACTCGACACCCAGATCCTTCACCAGGTACTGCAGCTCGTCCACGACGTTCTGCGGCGAGCGGTAGCGCCACGGCAGCCCCTGGCCCACGGGATAGGGGCAGTAGTTGCAGCCGAACGGACAGCCGCGGCTGGTGAGCATCGGCAGGAAGCGCATCGTCCCCGCCGCCGCCGACTTGGGGATGCGGTAGCGGTCCACCGGCATCAGGTCCCAGCGCGGGAACGGAATCGCGTCGAGGTTCTTCTCGAACTTCCGGTCCTCGTTGCGGTGCCAACCGGCCGCGTCGCGCCACACCAGGCCGCCGATCTCCGCCGCCGGCTTGCCCTCGAGCAGCTCGACGACCGGGTAGTCGGGCTCGCCCAGGATCGCGTAGTCCACCGCCGATTCCTGCTGCACCCGCCACAGGAGCGGCTTCGTCACCGGGCCGTAGATCGCGATGCGCCGTGCCTTGCCGCGCTGGCGCAGCGCCGCGCAGACCTCGAGGTCCCAGTCGATCGTCGGGAGCGAGGTGCGGACCACCACCAGGGCATCGTCTCCGGCGCGCGCGGCCAGCGCCTCGCACAGCTGGTCCACGCTCCAGTGCAGCGCCCCGGCCTCGAGGATCTCCACCGGCTTCTCGTGCGCCGTGAGCACGGCGGCGAGGTACGGCACGTCGAGCGGCGGGAACGGCGGCGCCCCCTCCGGATACAGCTGCCCGAATCCCCCCATCGAGTCCTTGTTGGACACGTACCGGGGAGGGTTCGGCGGATTGACGAGAATCGCCTTCGGACCGCTCATGGGCCGCCTAACTCATTGCAGCAGAAAGGATTCACACTCGACCGGTGCGTCCGTGCCGCATGTATGTGATTGCCAGGATAGGGGGCAAGTTCCGTGCCCCATCCCTCCCTTGTCAAGCGCGACGTTGGCTCGTCCGCCGCTCGTGCGGCGCGCCGCTCCTGCTAGATTTGCGGACGCCCACAGACGGCGCATCCGATGAGCGTGAATCCAGCGACCCGCCCACTGCCCACGACGGACCGACCGGCCGCACCCGCTGGTCTCCATCGTCGTCCCCGTATACAACGGGGCGGCCCACCTGCGCGAGAGCCTCGACTCGCTGCTGCGCCAGACCTACCCCAACGTCGAGATCCTCGTCTTCGACGATGCCTCCACCGACGAGACGCCGGCCATCCTGGCTTCGTACGGCGACCGGATCCGCGTCATCCGTCAGAAGGCGAACCGCGGCATCTACGGAAACGCGAACGACGGCGTCGCCGCGTCACGCGGCGAGTTCATCGCGGTCTATCACGCCGACGACGTCTACGAACCGACGATCGTCGAGCGCGAGGCGGACTTCTCTGCCGCCACCCGGAAGCGGGCGCCGTGTTCTGTCTGGACATTTTCATCGACGCCGAAGGCCGCGAGTACGACCGCCTGCGCCTGCCGCCCGAGTTCCGCGGACGCTCGCGCCTGCCTACTACACCGTGCTCAACGGATTCTCCGCCACGAGCAATCGCTTCTTGGTTTGCCCCAGCGCGATGGTGCGCGCGACGGCGTACCGCGAGCTCGGCCCGTATCGGGACGTGGAGTACGGGATCGGCTCCGACCTGGACATGTGGCTGCGCATTCGCGAAGGTCATCCGCTGGGGCTTCTGATCGAGGACACTTGATGCGCTACCGGCACTTCCACGGCAACGCGTCCCAGAAGCACCACCACCTGCGGACGACGCCGAAGAAGAGCACTTCATGATCCTCGACCGCTACCTGGACCGAGGGAGACCGGCGGCTCGCGCAACCCCGACGCGCTGGCCGCCCACGAGGGGCATCGCGCCGAGGATCGGCTCCGCATCGCCGTGACCACTACATCCAGGCGGACCTCGGCGCGGCGCGGCGGCGCTTGCCACCGTCCGCGCCGGCGCGATCCTGGGCGGCGCCGGCATCCAGAAGGGCCGGCTGCTGGCATCTTGCGTCGCGTTCCGGGCCTCGCACGCCTGCCCCGCAGCCGGCTCGTCGCCGACCTCTTCTACCGCCGCTGGTTCGTCAAGCGGCCGCCCAAGCCAAGAACGAGGTGAGCGCGGGCATCAGCCCCGGCCGGGCGGCGACCAGTCCGGGCAGCAGGGATCCGGCCGATTGAACACGGCTGGCGCCGTCGGGCGTGCACACTTCCCCGCCCGCCGCGAGCACCAGCGCCACGCCCGCCGCCACGTCCCACTCGTGCTTGGGCACCAGCGTCCAGGTCGCATCGGCGAGTCCGGCCGCGACGAGCGCCAGCTTGTAGGCCACCGATCCGACGGCGCGGACGGCGAAGGGCGCGCCGTCGAACCGCTTCCACTCGCCGCGCTGGGCCTCGCTCCGGCTCGCCAGCACCGCCGCACCGCGCAGCTCCGGGCGCGGCTCCAGCCGCACCGTCTCACCGTTCCTGGTCACGCCAGCGCCCTGGGCCCCGAGCACCAGCTCGCCCGTCATCGGGTTGAGGATTCCCCCCGCCACCGGCTCGCCATGCTCCACCAGGCCCACCGAGACGCACCATTCCGGTATGCCGGCCACGAACTCGCGCGTGCCGTCGAGGGGATCCACGATCCACACGCGGGCGGCCGCGAGTCGCGCCGGATCGTCGGCCGTTTCCTCCGAGAGCCATCCCTCGCCCGGGCGGAGCAGGGTCTCACGTAACGCCGCGTCCACGGCGCGATCCGCCTCGGTCACAGGATCGCCGCCGGCCTTGTGATCTACCCGCACGGCGCGGCCGAGGATCGGCGCGAGCACCTCGCCGCGCGCGCTCCAGGGCCGCGGCGATGCGCTCGAGGTCGGAGGCGTGCGCTCGCTCACTCCGCTACACCGGCCACAGCACCCGGACCGCGACGAGCACGACGGCGAGGGCGAGGACCGTGAGCGGAACCCCGAGTCGCGCGTAGTCGCCGAAACGATACCCGCCAGGGCCGTACACCATCGTGTTGCAGGCGTAGCCCACCGGCGTCAGGAACGACAACGGCGCCATCACGGCGAGGGCGAGGGCGAAGGGCCGCGGGTTCACGCCCAGCGCGGCCGCAGCCGACATCGCGATGGGAAAGACCAGGACCGCCGTGGCGTCCGGGATTGACGAAGGTGTTGAAGGCCAGGGCCGCGAGCAGCACTCCAAGCAGTACGCCGGTAGTGCCGAGTCCGCCCAGGCCCGTGACGAGCGAGGCCGCGATGCGGGCGCCGAGCCCCGAGCGCTCGATGGCCGCCGCCAGCGCGAACGAAGCAGCGATCATCACGATCACGTCGAGGTCGACGGCCGAGCGTGCCTCGCGGGGCGAGAGCACGCCGAGCGCCACCAGCGCGATGGCTCCGAGCAGCGACGCCTCGAGCAGCGGCATCAGGCCGAGGACGTTCACGGCCACGATGGCCAGCGTGATGCCCGCAACGAGCACGGCCTTGCCGCTGCTCGACGGCGGCGCACCGCCGAGCCGCGATACCACGAGAAAATCGTTGCGGTCCCGCCACCGCTCGGCGAATCCGGGATCGGCCAGCAGCAGCAGCGTGTCACCCACCTTCAGGCGCACCTGCCCCAGCTTCTCCCCCACCCGCTGCCCGGCGCGGTGAATGGCCACCACCGCCGCCTGGTAGCGCTCACGGAACTCCGCTTCGGCGAGGGTCCGGCCGAGCAGCGGAGACGCGGCGCCCACGACCGCTTCCAGGAACGTGTGGTGCGCCGTATCGAACGGCGCGAGATGCGCGCGTTCCGCCGAGACCAGTCCGCGCATCCCCTGGAGGTCCACGACCTGGTCCACGCGGCCGACGAACGCGAGTCGGTCGTCGCCCCTCAGTTCCGTGGCGGGCGTGACCGGCGCGATGAGCTGTCCCGCTCGCTCGATCTCGACCAGGAACACGCCCTGCAGATGACGCAGTCCGGCCGCCTCGACGCGTCTGGCCGTCGAGCGGCCCGCTCCGGAACCACCGCCATGTTGACGACGAACTCGCGAACGTTGTCCACCAGGTTCCGCCGTGCGGCGAGGCGGTCCGGCAGCACCAGCGGCGCCACGAGTACGACCAGCAGCACGCCGAGTACGGCCACCGGCAGGCCGATGGGCGTGATCTCGAACATCCCGATGGGGTCTCGGCCCGACGCCTTGAGCAGCCCCGACACGATCAGCGTGCTCGTCGTGCCGAGCAGGGTGACGACGCCGCCCAGAATGGTCATGAACGACAGGGGCATCAGGAAGCGCGACGGAGGCAGGCCGCGTCGCTCCGCCCATGCGGTCACCTGCGGCAGCAGGGCGGACACGATCGGCATGTTGTGGAAGAAGGCCCGGGAGGCGACCGGCGCGCCGAGGCGGGCCAACGAGCGGCGGTGGCCCTTCCCGTCGCCGAGCACGCGTCCGACGATCGGCTGCAGCAGGCCGGTCTTCTCCGCCGCGCGCGCGAGCACGTACAGCGCCGCCACGGTGATCACGGCGGTGTTGCTGAATCCGGCGAGCGCCTGCTCGGGCGTGAGCACCCGGGCCACCATCAGCGCGATGGCGGCCCCGAGCATGGTGCCCGACGGCGGCAGCAGTTCCTGCGAAAGGAGCACGACCGTGGCCACGACCACGGCCAGCGTGAACCACGCCTGCCAGGCCATCAGCTCCGCCCGCTCACGCTCCGCCGCCGGAGGCGCCCACGTACCCCTCCCGCTCCAGGTGCAGGATGACCTGCTGCGCCGCTTCGTCCGGCGTGAGGTCGGTCGTGTCCAGCACCAGGTCGGCGTCCTCCGGCACCTCGTACGGATCGGAGATGCCGGTGAACTCCTTCACCAGGCCCGCGCGCGCCTTGGCGTACAGGCCCTTCCGGTCGCGCTGCTCGCACACCTCGAGCGGCGCCGAGACGAACACCAGGACGAAGCCGCCCAGCGGCTCGACCATCGCCCGCACTTCCTTGCGCACCTTGTCGTAGGGCGCGATCGGGGCGCACACCGCGATCCCGCCGTTCTTGGTGATCTCCGACGCCACGAAGCCGATGCGCCGGATGTTGATGTCGCGGTGCTCCTTCGAGAACCCCAGCTCGCTGGAGAGGTGCTTGCGCACCAGGTCGCCGTCCAGCAGGGTCACCGGCCGGCCGCCCATCTCGAGGAACTTCACCACCAGCGCGTTGGCGATGGTGGACTTGCCCGCTCCCGAGAGTCCGGTGAACAGCACCGTGAACCCCTGGCGGTGGCGCGGCGGATGGCGGCGCCGCAGCTCGGCGGCCACCTCCGGGAACGTGAACCAGGCCGGGATCTCCCGGCCTTCGGCGAGCCGGCGCCTGAGCTCGGTGCCGGAGATGTCCAGGGTGCGCGTGCCGGCCGGCACCTCGTCCTGCGGCATGTACTGATCGCGCTCCTCCACGTACACCATCTGCTTGAACGGCAGCATCGTCACGCCCAGCTCGGCTTCGTGGGAGCGCAACAGCTCCTGCGCGTCGTACGGGCCGTAGAAGGCCTTCCCCTTCGAGTCCGAGCCCGGGCCCGCATGGTCGCGGCCCACGATGAAATGGGTGCAGCCGTGGTTCTTGCGGATGATGGCGTGCCACACGGCCTCGCGCGGCCCGCCCATCCGCATCGCCAGAGGCAGCAGCGCGAGGGTCGCGGTGTTGCGCGGATACGTTGGCAGCAGCGCCTGGTAGCAGCGCACGCGGGTGTAGTGGTCCACGTCGCCCGGCTTGGTCATGCCCACCGACGGATGGATCAACAGGTTCGCTTCCACCTCGCGCGCCGCGCGCAGCGTCAGCTCCTGGTGCGCCCGGTGCATCGGGTTGCGCGTCTGGAACGCCACCACCCGGCGCCAGCCCATCCGCAGGAACTCGGCCCGCAGTTCGGCCGGCGTGAGCCGCAGGGTGTGGAAGTCGTAATGGGTCGGGAGCTGCAGGCCCTCGAGCTTGCCCGCCCACGTACCAGGGATGCGCCCGGTCCATCAGGTACGCCACGCCCGGATGCTCGTGGCTGGTGGTTCCGAAGACGGCCTGGGCCTCGGCCGCGCGGTCGGGCTGCCATACCTCCTCCACGTGCAGCGCCGCCAGCATCACGCCTTCCGGATCGCGCAACGCCAGCGCCGCCCCCGGGCCAAGCTTGGTCGCGAGGTCGGACGGCACGTCGAGCGTGATCGGCATCGGCCAGAGCGCGCCCGTCGCGAGCCGCATGCCGTCCCGCACCGCCTCGTAGTCCTTGCGGCAGAGAAACCCGGTCAGGGGCGAGAAGCCGCCGTTGAGAAGGAGCTCGAGGTCGCAGAGCTGTCGCGGCGTGAGGTCCCACGACGGCCAGGTGCGCGATTCGGCCTTCAAGGCCGCCGCGCGGCTCGGCATCCAGCGACCAGGTGCTTCAGGGCCCCGCCGTGCGGGGCGATCAGGCTGTCAGCCAGGGAAGCTCTCCTGATCGAATGGTCATGGTGAGCGGCGCGGATCAGTTGGATCCACGGCATCAGTCGGTCGAGTCGCACACGGAATTCGGGCGTAGGTGAATCGCACCCGATCGGTCACCGCCGATCATGCGGGACCGCAGGCCTCTCGAGCGCGACCGGAGCTTGCCCTGACGTTCGGTCGGGCACCACCCACTGCTTGAGCGGAGCCAGAAGTCGGCGGTGCACGGGACCGCCGCCCAGAGCTGCCGCACACCGGTTTCGAAATCGCGCGTCAGGTCCTCGTACCGCACCGTGAGGTGCGCGTGGCTTCCGGTTCTCCTCCAGGCTCAGCTGCCAGAGCTTCGCGAAACGCTCGTACCCGCTCTTGCACCGCTCCGCCGCCAGGTCGGGGAAGGTCGGCGCCAGCTCGTCGCACCAGGTGGCCAGATTCATGCCGTTGAACGTCGACTCTCTTCTGTCCGACGTCCTCCCGGCCGTAGAACGCCTGCGAGCGCTTGACCGTGCTCCTCCACTGCGCGTCGCAATCACGGTAGATGTGGAGGATCCTCGCCTGAGGGAACTGCGCTCGCAGCCAGGCCAGCCGGAAGGTGATGCGGTTCTCCTTCAGCAGCACCTTGGGGTTGCGCGAGAAGGCCGTCCCGATGAGGTAGCTGAGGTAGCGATGCAGCTCGGGCGCCTCGGCCGTCGCGGGCAGGAACAAGTCTGCTGGTGCCCCAGCGGGCGTCGTGGAGTCGCGGAATGGCGCTGAAACCGCGGTATTCCTTGAAGTAGTCCTCGACGTAGTAGTGGTGCTCGTAGACCCGGAGGCCGCCGTACAGATCGCTCCTGCAGCCGCTCGTGCAACGGCTCGTAGAGACAGTAGAACTCCCCGGCCTTCCGGAACAGGGTGAACAGGAGCGTGCTACCCGACGAGAAACCGCCGGTCAGGAACACGAGGTTGCTCAGGTCGGACTCCGGTCATTCGGGAGGGGGAAAAGTAGCACGGGCCGGCCGCGCCACGCGACTGGCGCGTGACCGTTGTGTCTCGCGGCCCCAGGTGTCAGGTTTCCGGCCACGAGATTCCCCACCGTCGCTGCGTGACGTCGTGAACCTGTCGAGGGCGACCCTTGGAGTCTTCCACGCGCGCGCCGGCCTCGGATCTCCCGGCTCTGGCTCCGCTGCCCGATCTGCCGCGGCGAGCTCGAAGCCGGCCCCGAGCGGTATCGGTGCCCGCGCTGCGCGCGCGACTACCCGGTCGTCCTCGGCATCCCGGACTTCCGCCTCTATCCGGACCCCCTGATCCCGCTCGCCGACGACTATCGCAAGGGGGAGAAGCTGCAGCGGGAGGCCGAGCGGCTGAGTTTCGCGGAACTCGTCGCCTACTACTGGACGCTTGCCCACCTATCCGGATACGCCGCCCGACTTGAGCCGCCGCTTCGTCCATCACGTCCTCACCGACGATTCGCGCATCGCGAGCTATCGAGACCTGCTCGGCACGGGCGAACGGCTCCTCGATGTCGGCTGCGGCGCCGGCGTGCTGGTGCGCGTGGCGCAGCGGCAATTCCGCACCGCGGTGGGCGTCGATGTCGGTTTCCGCTGGCTGATCGTGGCGCGGCGCGGCCTCGAGGAAGCCGGCCTGCCCGGCCAATCTCGTGTGCGGCTGCGCCGACCACTTGCCGTTCGCCGACGGCACCTTCGACACGGTGACCTCCGTCGCCCTGCTGGAGCACCTGCCGAGCGCGCCGGCCGCGCTGGCCGAATTCGCCCGCGTGCAGCGGCCCGCCGGGCGCGTGCTGGTGTGGACGTCGAACCGCTTCTCGCTCGCCCGCGAGCCGCACGTGCGGCGTGTGGGGCGTGGGGTTCCTGCCGCGACGGTGGATGCCGGCCTATGTCCGCTGGCGCCGCGGCCTCGCCTACGAGAAGAAGCACCTGCTGTCGCGTTTCGAGCTGGCGCGCGGATTCCGGGCCGCGGGCCTGCGCCGCCTGCCGGTTCCACCTCCCGGCTCTGTCGGCGCCGCCGATCTCGAGCGCGCCGGGCCGACGCAGCGCGCGGCCGCCCGCGCGTATGGCCTGGTGCGGCGCATGCCGCTGGTTCGATCGCTCGTGATCCTCGTCTTCCCCGCGCTGCTTGCCGTGGCGCGGCGCCCGGGCGCTCCGGAGCCGGCCGCATGATCCTCGGAGTGAACGGGATCCGCCTCGTCGTCGCCCGGTCGGGCGTGGCGCGCTGCATCGAGGCGCTGCTGCACTGGCTCGGCGAGCTGGAGCATCCGTTCACCGAGATCCGCGTCTACACGCCGACGCCGCTGCCCGCGGACATCCGCCTGCCGGCCAATGCTACGAGCGTGGTCGTCCACTCGCGGCTGCCGCTCGCGTGGTGGGAGCAGGTCGCCCTGCCCAGGGCCCACGCGCGCTCCGGACTGCTGCTGTGCCCGAGTTACGTCGTGCCGCTCGCCGCCCGCTGCCCCACGTTCCTCATTCACCACGGCTCGTATGAAGGCTATCCTCAGGCCTTCGACTGGTGGACGCTCAACAAGGCACGCGTCGCGTACGCTCTCAGCGCCTGGCGGGCGACCGGCGTCTCGACCGTGAGCGAGTACAGCCGGCGCGACATGGTGCGCTTTTACCACCTGCCGCCGGAGCGCATCCACGTGGTGCCGGAGGGTGTGGACACCGCCCGCTTCCGGCCGATCGCCGACGGGCACCGCCTCGCCGCCTGGCGCGCCGGCGCGCTCGGCGCGGACGGTCCCTGCATCGCGTACGTCGGCAAGCCCACCGAGCGCCGCAACCTGTCGGCCCTCATCCGCGCGTTCGCGCGCCTGAAGTCGGAGCGCGGCTTGCCGCACAAGCTCCTGATCGCGGGCGCGGACCTTCCGGGCACCTCGCCGTTCCGGCGCGTCATCGCCGAGCTCGGCCTCGAGGCGCAGATCGTCGTGCGCGGGTACGTCACCCACGAGGAGATGCCGCTGGTCTACGGTGCGGCCGACCTGGTCGTCTACCCCTCCTCGTACGAGGGTTTCGGCATGCCGGTCCTCGAGGCGATGGCCTGTGGCACGCCGGTGATCGCGCTCGACAACACCGCCTTCCCGGAGTTCGCCGGTGGGGTCGCGCACCTGCTGCCCGATGCGCGAGTAGAGACGCTGGTCGAAGGCATCTGGACCGTGCTGAACGATCCGCAGCGGCGCGCGCGGATGGCGAGCGAGGGCCCGCGACGCGCCGCAGCGCTACGACTGGCGCCTGGTCACGCAGCGCTATCTCGACCTCATGGTTCCGATCGCAGAGCGATGGAGAGCAACGTGAAGCGACTGGCCGTCATCGGCCTCGGGGCCGTGACACAGCACATCCACCTGCCGGCGTACGCGCAGCTGCGCGAGCGGCTGGCGGTCGTCGGCGGATGCGATCCCGATCCCGCGGCCCGCGCCGCCGCGGCGGGACGCGGCCTGCCCGTCGTCACCGCTGAGCCGGCCGAGCTGCTCGAGAAGACGAAGCCCGACCTCGTGGCGGTATGCACCCCGCCGGCCCTGCACCGCGAGCACACCCTGCTGGCGCTCGCCGCCGGCTGCCACGTGTTCTGCGAGAAGCCCCTGGCCCCGGACCTGGCCGACGCCGATGCCATCATCGCCGCGGCCGAGCGCGCGCGTCGCGTGGTGGTCGTGAACAACCAGTTCCCGTACATGCGGATGCATCTGGCGGCGAAGGCCTGCATCGGCTCCCCGGAATTCGGCCGGCTGCTGTACCTCCACGCGTGGCACACCATGCGGCCCACGGCGCACACGGAAGCCGGTTGGCGCGGCGGCCTGCGGCAGCGGCTCGGCTTCGAGTTCGGCATTCACGTCTTCGACCTGATTCGGTTCTTCTTCGACGCCACGCCGAGCCGCGTCACCGCTCACATGCCGAACCCCGACGCGTCGCGGGCCTGGGACCCGGTCAACCTGGTCGCGATGGATTTCGCCGACGGACGCGCCGCCTCGATGGTGCTCGACCGGATGAGCGCCGGGCCGGAGCACTACCTCGATCTCCGCCTCGACGGCGATCTGCGCCGCCATCCACACGGCGATCGGCGGCCAGCTGCGGCTCGCCGCCGGTCTCCACACCAAGGAGCGGCGCCCCTTCGTGGACCTGCGCATCGTGCCGGGCGGCCGCGCCGTGCTGCAACGGGGCACCCGCTCGCGGGTGCTCGCGACCGACCCGACCAACCCGTTCGCCGGCGCCACGGCCCGTCACCTGGCCGGCTTCCTCGACGCGCTCGAGGGCGGCGCCCCGCCGCGCGCGCTGGCCGCCGACAACCGGGCTTCGCTCGCGCTGGTGTTCGCGGCGTACGAATCCGCCGCCAGCGGGCGGAGCGTCGAGATGGCCGCGCTTCGCGCCTCCCCCCGCGCCTCCGGCTCGGGGCCGTTGACCTCGCGCCCCGCTTCCATCCGCTGCCGGAACGGCATGCGCGATCCGGTGACGGCCATCGGACGGCTCCTGCTGGGCGCGCAGGCGCCCGCCGCCGCTGCGCCAACGCCTCCTCGCGAGCCTGAGCGGGTTGCTCGGCCTCCGCGTCGCCTTCGGCGCGATCTCGTTCGTCAGCACCGTCGTGCTGGCCAGGCTGCTGGGCGGCAGCGGATTCGGCGTGTACGGCTACGCGCTCGCCTGGGTCACGCTGCTCGGCGCGCCCGCGATCCTCGGCGCCGATCAACTCCTGGTCCGGGAGGTGGCCGCCTACCTCGTCAGGGCCGAATGGGGGCTGCTGCGCGGCGTGTTGCGGGTGGCCAACCGTGCCGTGCTCGCCAGCTCCTTCGCCCTCGCCTTCGTGGCGGCCGGCCTGGGCTGGGTGCTCCGGCGCAGCGTCCCCCACGGGATGCTGCCGACGTTCTGGCTGTCGCTGGCCCTCATCCCTCTCATTATCGATGACCCGGGTCCGGCAGGCGACGCTCCAGGGACTGCACCGCGTCGTGCTCGGCTCGGTGCCGGAGCGGCTGATCCTGCCGTCCCTGTTCCTCGCATTCCTGGTCGGCGCCGATCTGTGGCGCCATTCGCTGGCCGCGCCCGCCGCGATGGGGCTCAACATCCTGGCCACCCTCATCGCGTTCGGCGTCGGGGTCCGGTACCTGCGCCGGGTCTTTCCGGCGGAGGCGAAGCGGGCGGCGGCGGCATACCAGACGCGGCAGTGGGCGCGCAGTGCGTTTCCCATCCTCCTCCTGTCCGGTGCCGGGGTCGTCTTCGGGCAGGCGGACACCCTGATCCTCGGCTCGCTCCGGGGCGCCACGGCGGTCGGGCTCTACGGAGTGGCCGACCGCGCGGCCGAATTGCTCACCTTCGTCATGGTGGCTCAAAACGCCGCGTTCGCGTCCACCGTCTCGACCCTGCACGCCCAGGGGGATCTCCACACCCTGCAGCGCCTCAGCACGCGGATCGCGCGGATGACCATGGCGATGACGCTGCCGCTCGCGATCCTCTATCTCGGATTCGGGCATTGGTTCCTCGGCCTGTTCTACGGACCCGAGTACGTGCAGGCGCAGGGCGCCCTCATATCCTTTCTCTCGGGCAACTGGTGAACGTCGCTACCGGCTTGAACGGCATGCTCCTGATCATGACGGGCCACGAGCGGGTGGCCAGCGTCGCCGTTGGCGTCGGGGCCGCGGCCAACATCGGCCTCAATCTGCTGCTGGTGCCTCGTTGGGGGATGGACGGCGCCGCCGTTGCGAACGTGAGCAGCCTGGTCATCCTCAACCTGCTGGCGACCATCGCGCTCCACCGTCGCACCGGCCTCGACAGCACGGCCTTCGGATTTCTCGCGCTCAGGACGCACGAGTAGGAGACCGGCCCAGGTGAATACGGTCCCCGACCTGTCCATCGTCGTCGCCGCGTGGAACGGCGTGGGCCCGCTGCGTGACTGCCTCGCGTCGCTGCGCGGCCAGCGGGAGGGCGAGGACATCGAGGTCATCGTCGTCCGCAACTTCGAAGTGACGGGCGACTTGGCCGCGGAATTTCCGGGATGCGTGGACCTGCCGCTGCCGGCCGGCACCACCGTACCGGCACTGCGGGGCGCGGGACTGACCCGTGCGCGCGCTCCGGTGGTGGCATTCATCGAGGACCATTGCACGTGCGAAGCAGGCTGGACGGCGGCGCTCCGCCTTGCCCACGAGCGGTCACGAAGCCGTCGGAGGCCCGGTCGAGCAGGGATCGGGCGCGTCCCGGCTCGACTGGGCCGTGTACTTCTACGACTACGGCCGGTACATGCCTCCCTGCGCCGCCGGGCCCGTTGAACAGCTCTCCGGCCTCAACATGTCGTTCAAGCGCGACCTGCTCGCGGCGACGCTCGGCGCTTCGAGTGTGGGCATCTTCGAGGCCGAGCTGCAGGCCGAGCTGCGACGCCGGGGGCGCCTTCTCTATCTCGAGCCTGTGGC
The DNA here is from genome assembly GCA_963718005.1 of uncultured Gemmatimonadales bacterium. GTDB lineage: Bacteria > Gemmatimonadota > Gemmatimonadetes > Gemmatimonadales > JACORV01 > Fen-1245. The sequence continues at coordinate 173,318 of CAVQXV010000002.1, read as the reverse complement.
CGTGGTCACTCACCGAGGTCACCGCGGCGCCGGCGAGGCCATGGCGCAGGCGTTCCGGCTGGCCCGCGGCTACGCTGGGCGCAGACTCGCGGGCGCCTCGGGCCTGAGGCGGGGGGCGTACGGCGCTGGCTCGTTGCTGCTCCCGGCTATCCTGGGTGCCCGGATTGTGGCGGCGACCCTACAGAAGCGGCGGCACCGCGGCGCCCTCCTCGGCGCCCTCCCGTGGCTGGCGGTCCTCCTGGCTGCGTGGTCGGCGGGTGAGGTGGCCGGATACCTCGCAGGCCCCGGGCAGAAGCCGGCGACGTGCGTCGTAAAACGCCATGCCGGGCCGCGTCGGGACGCTGGCACGCCGATTGCCGCTAGTTGAGGCGCCGTATTAACTTAGACCCCATCCCAAGACGAACCTGAGGGCGTGGCGCGGGCCGACTGCGGGCCCGGCTGCGCTGTCTCCGCTACGTAGCCGGGATTGCAAGGAGCGCCGTGTCTATCCTGTCGAGAGCCAGTCGCCACGCCCGGCTGACCATGCGGGCGCGCGAGCACCAGGAGGGGCAGACCCCCCCGTTCCTGATCGTGTTCATCAACTCGATCTGCAACCTGACCTGCGAGCATTGCTTCTACTGGCGCAACCTGAACCAGCGCGACGACCTCACCTACGAGGAATTCGAGAAGCTGTCGAAGGACCTCGGTCCGCTCGAGATCCTCAACCTCTCGGGCGGCGAGCCGTTCATCCGCAAGGAGTTCGGCGCCATCTGCTCGCTGTTCATCAAGAACAACGGCGTGAAGCAGATCTACGTCCCCACCAACGGCTACTACACGGAGAAGACCGAGCAGCAGCTGCGCCAGGTGTTCGAGCACGACTCGCTGGAGCTGTTCGGCTGCGAGATCTCGCTCGACGGGATGCCCGAGTACCACAACAAGTTCCGCGGCAATCCGAAGTCGTTCGAGAAGGCGATGGAGACGTACGACATGCTGGCGCGGCTGCAGCAGGAGGAGCCGCGGCTGCACCTGTTCTGCAACACCGTCGCCATGAACACCAACATGGACGAGATCTGGCGGCTCACGGAGTATCTCCACCAGCGCTGCCCCAAGATGGAGCACCACAACCTCGCGGTGATCCGCGGCGACCGGAAGAACGCGTCGCTGACCGGCCCGGCGCTCGCCCAGTACCAGGCGTTGTACGCTCACATCGCCGAGGTGTGGGCGGACCGGGAAGAGGGGCGGTTCGGCGGCTCGGTCGAGCCGATGCTGCAGTGGACCAAGCTGCGCACGATCGAGGCGCAGGCGCAGGTGGTGCCCTGCAAGGCCGGCATCCTCTCCGCGGTGATCAACGCCAACGGCGACGTGGGGGTGTGCGAGACGCACGAGCCGCTCGGCAACCTCAGGAAGAACACCTTCCGGGAGATCTGGGACTCGCCGCAGGCGAAGGAGCTGCGCGGCCGCATCGCCGCGAAGCAGTGCTGGTGCACCAACGAAGTGTTCATGTGGCCGAGCATCGTCTTCCAGCCCGGCCCGCTGGCGCGGGCGTTCGTGGGCGGACGGAGCGTCCTCGGCGCCGCGGTCGCCCAGGCCGCGCCCGCCGCCGACGGCGGCATTCACACGGGAACCGCGCCGGCGCCGACGGGCCCGGTGCCCACACCGCAGCGCTGAGGAGCACGATGGACTGGTCGAAGCAGAAGGTGCTGGTGACGGGCGGCTGCTCGTTCATCGGCTCGCACCTGGTGGACGCGCTGATCGCGAGGGGCGCCACGGTGCGCGTGGCCGACGACCTGTCGAGCGGCACGAAGGCCAACATCGAGGGCTGGCTGGAGCTGGGCCGCGTCGAGTTCCTGCAGGGCAACCTGCTCGACGCCGGAGCGGCGGACCGGGCCGTCGAGGGGATGTGACTGACGAGTCTTCCACCTCGCCGCGAACCACGGCGGCCGCGGCTACATCGACCTCCACCAGGCCGCCTGCGCGACCAACCTCGCGCTCGACGGGCTGATGATCCGCGCGGCGCACCGCGCGAAGGTGAAGAAGTTCACCTTCGCCTCGTCGGGCTGCGTCTATCCGGAGCACCTCCAGCACGACCCGTCCCAGGTGCTGTACCTGACCGAGGACCTCGTCAAGCCGCCGTACGACGCCGACAACCTGTACGGCTGGGCCAAGCTGATGCCGAGCTGACGCTGCAGGCCTACCATCGCGACTTCGGCCTGAAGTGCGCCTCGCTGCGCTTACTTCTTTCACCGCCGGCGGGCGAGGCTGCCTCGAGAACCACGCGGTGATCGCGATGATCGCGCGCGCGTGAAGCAGGACCCGTTCATCGTCTGGGGCACCGGCGAGCAGATCCGCAACTGGACCTACGTGACCGACATCGTCGAGGGCCACTCGCGGCCGAGAAGATCGACGACGGCACGGCCGTGAACCTCGGGACCATGGAGCGGACCCGGGTGATCGACGCGGTCCGCATGATTCTCGATCGCGCCGGCGTGAAGGCCCGCCTGCAGCCCGATCCGACCAAGCCGACCGGACCCTACAATCCGGGTCTGCGACAACGCGCTGGCGAAGAAGCTGCTGGGCTGGGAGCCGAAGGTGAGCTTCTCGGAAGGGCTGGACCGCGCCATCAAGTGGTACTTCGAGACCAAGCGCCGCGAGCAGGTGGCCGAGCCGCCGACCGGCTGCTCACCGAGCGCTGACCGTGCCCGCGGCGCGGCCGGAACGGTCCGCCAGCACCCTTTCGTAGAGCGAGGCCATTCGGCTCCCCTCGGTCGCGGCCAGGCCGAACCGCCGCACCGCCGACAGCGCGAAGCGCCGCCGGTCGAAGCTCCCGCGGCGGCTGATGACGTCCGCGATGGCGTCCGCGAGCGCCGCCGGATCCTCGAGCGGGACCAGTCGTCCCAGCTCCTCGGTCAGGATCTCCTCCGGGCCGCCGCAGCGCGTGGCGACGACCGGCGTGCCCGATGCCAACGCCTCGATCGCCACCGCCGAGAAGCTCTCGCGACGCCCAGGCACCACCAGCACGGCACTGCGCCGCATCGCGGCCGCCACGTCCTCCGGCTCCGCGCGCCCGGCAAACGTCACGCGGGCCTCGAGACCGAGGTCGCGCGTCAGCTGCCGGACCATCAGCTCGTCACGCCGCCACTGGCCGTAGAACGCCTCGCCCAGCACCGTCAGGCGCAGATCGGGATCGCGCGCGGCCAGCAGCCCCATGGCGCGCACCAGCACGTCCAGCCCCTTCACGTGGCGCACCGCGCCCACGAACAGGATCTGGCTCCGGTCCCAGGGTTCCTCCGGCCGGCGCGCCCGGAACACGGTTTCGTCCACCACGTTGGGCAGCAGCTCGACGCGCGCCCGGTCGCCCGCTACGGCGACGATGGACGGCGCGGACGCTCTCGCTCACGGCCGTCACCACCGCGATGCCGGCGACCGCCTCCAGCACCTGGCGCCGCACGCTCGGCCACGCGTCGAGCCACGGACGCCACAGCGCGTGCTCGGTCGTGACCACGGGGATGGAGAGTTGCCGGCCCAACCGGGCCGCCAGTACGCCGTCCGGGTAGATGAAGTGCGCGTGAACGAGGTCGAACGGACGCTCGGCGTGCAGTCGCTCCGCCAGGCGCCGCACACTGCGGTACTGCAGCCGCGCGTCCAGGGCATGCAGCCAGTACCCAGGGGCAACCGGGATCCGCGGGTGCCAGACTTCGATGCCCGCCGACTCCCGGCGGTGAGGCACGGAACGGAATGCCCGAAGCCGGTGGCCCGGGAGCCCCGGCGGAGACCACGGCACGGGAGCGATGACCGTGACGTCGGCGATGCGGCGCGAGGCGAGCGCAAGCCGCTCCACCCACAAGCCGAGCGTCGGCAGCGCCGGGCTCGGGTAATTGCGCGACAGGACGAGGACGCGCGGCCGCCTCGCGTCCTTCAGCGCGGCGCCCCCGCCAGGCGGTTGTACACTTCCCCGATCACGCGGCCCACCGCATAGCCCACCACGAAGGCGTACATGAATCCGACCAGGCTTCCGACGAACGTCACCCGGTAGCCCGGGAAGTAGATGGACAGCAACCCGAGGTGGGGACCCACCGGATTCCCCCCCTTGAGGACCAGCACGTTGGTGGCGACGAACAGCCCCCGCCGAACAGCAGCCCGGTCGCGATCCCCCACGCCCGCGCGTTGAGACGCAGCAGCGTCTGCTCCACCTGCCGTTCTTCAGTGTCCATCGCCGTCCTCCTGCCGGTCAGATGTGGTCGAGAAAATCCCGGGTCTGGGCGAGAGCCTGGCGCTCGCGCGTGACGAACACCTACGTCGCGATGGCCAGGTTGCTGCAGAACGCGAAGAACCAGCCCGCCACGAAACCCGCCACGAAACTCCACGCGGCGCCAACGAAGGCGCCCAGCCAGGTCCTGTGGTAGCCGTAGAAGTACTGGCGGAACAACCCGATGTCGAAGCCGGGGTTCGGATGCCGCAGCAGGTACATCGCCGTCACCGCGAACGCCACCATCGCGCAGGCGAGACCACTGGCGACGCCGAACGCGCTCTTGTGCACGGGCGCGAAGGCGTGCGCGAGCAGCCGGTGAACGGACTCCTCGGGCGTCACTCTCGACGTCATCTGGACCCCCTCCCTCCGCCGGCCCGGCACAAGGCCACGATGGCCCGCCCGAGCGGCAGTCGCCAGCCCCGTCGCACGGCGCGGCCCTCGAGCCGCAGCCACGCCGCGAGCACACCGTCGTAGACCCTGCGCCGCGGCGGCGGGCCCGGCACGCCGTGGTAGCCCGCGCCATTCCGCCGCGCCGCCCTGAGCTCCCGCGGAATCTCCGCGAGGCCGAGCACGGCGTTGATCCGGCTCAGTCGGACGACTTCGAATCCCGCCGCCGCGAGCTTGGCGCGCAACTCGCGGCACCGGTACTTGTGGAAGGCGTATCGAGGATCGTCCGGGGTCGCCGGGAACGACTGCGCGTTGGTGCGCAGGAACAACCATCCGCCCGGCCGCAGGACGCGGCGCATTTCCGCCAACGCCGTCCGATCGCCGCCCTCCAGGGGCAGGTGCTGCGTCACGTCGAGCGTGACCACCAGATCCACGCTCGCGTCGGCGTGCGGCAGCGCGAGCGCCGAGGCGCGGCTCACCCGCTCGCCGAGCGCGCGCGCCGCCCGCACCCCGTCGAGCGACACGTCCAGCCCCCAGGCCCGCCAACCCGGGTGGCGCTCGACGAACCAGCGCATCGTCTGCCCCGAACCGCAGCCGACATCGAGGACCAGGCCCGTGGCGGGAAGCCGCGCCTCGGCCAGCAGCAGCTCGGCGACACTGCGCATGCCCGCGTTCCACCAGCCGCCCGCTTCGTTGGCGCGCATCCGTGCGTCGTACTCGGGCGTGAAGATCATCGGGCCGGTCACTGACGGTCCTCCTCGCGGTCCGTCAGCTCTCCCGGCGGCGTGGTCCACAGGCTGGCGCGCGGCCGGGCGTGCCGCGGCGGCCAGGTCTTCACGCCGGTATCGGCCAGGGCCACCACCGACGCCGGCGTCTCCGGCTCCCCGAGCAGGTGGTGCCCCAGCCAGCCGGTGATGGCCGCAGCACCGTTGCTGACGTAGTGCAGCAGGTGCACCGGGAACATCGCCAGCGTCCGCCACAGGCCCAGCCGCCTGACCAGCACCCGGTAGAACCCCAGGTTCAGCGCGCCCACCACGCCGCACAGCAGCACCGCCAGCACCACGGCGTCGCGCGCGCCGATCACCGGCGCGCCGACGAGCGCGACCGCCGCCAGACACGCCGCGGCGGTGCTCACGCGGTAATCGAGCTGGAGATTCAGCGCTCGCTCCGGCACGGCCCGCCCCTCGCGGACCAGGAGCCAGGCCCACGGCACGCCACGGTGCATGTAGTCGGTGCGCAGGACGTCGCGCAGCGTCCAGTTCTTGAGATGGGTGCCCAGGATCCCCGGGCGCAGCACGATGCGGTGCCCCAGGCGGCGGATCCGGCGACCCAGCTCGATGTCCTCGATCTGCGGCCGCGAATAGTGCCACTCGTCGAACAGGCCGGCGTCGGCGAACACGTCGCGCCGCACCGCGCCCAGCCCCGCCCAGAACGTCTCGGCGTCGCCTTCGCCTTCGCGATGCACGTAGTGGTGGAGCAGGTTGCGGTACTGCGAGACGATGCCGGGCGCGGCCGGCGCATCGTCGTACGCCCCGAACACCGCCCCGAGGTCCGGGTCCCGCGTGAACTCCCCCACCACCAGCCGGAGGCTGTCCGGATGCACCCGCACGTCGGCGTCCACGAACACGAGCACGTGCCCGCGGCTGAACTCGAAGGCGCGATTGCGGCTGTACGCCGGGCCGTGCGGATTGCCTGCGAGCCGGACCACCGTGTCGGCGAACTGGCCGGCCACGATGTCGGTCCCGTCGGTCGAGGCGTCGTCCACGACGATCATCTCCCACAACTCGCGCGGCAACGTGGATCGCGTCAGCGCCGCCAACGTGTCGGGCAGGAATCGTGCGCCCTGGTGGGCCGGCACGATCACCGAGAGCAACGGCCGCGTGATCGTCATGCCGCGTGCCCCGTCGCGGCGAGGGCCCGCATGCGGCGCAGGGCGCGCCGAATCCCGACCCGGGTGCGAAAGCCGGCCGATCCCCAGCCCTCGAGTCCCCCGCGGCGGAAGTAGTAGGTATCGAGCCGCGGAAGCCGGCTCGGATCTTCCCGCTGCCCGAAGACGCGGTGCTCCGTGGTGCAAGCCGCGCGATAGCTCCGGACGACGGCGGCCACGGCCGCTGGACTCCAGTGACCGTACGGATAGGCGAACGTGTCCGGCCGGCGACCCGTGTTCTTCTCGATCCGTTCCCCCGCTCCGGCGACCTCGTCTTCCAATGCCCCGCCCTCCAGCGAGCGCAGGTCGCGGTGCGTGCGACTGTGGGCGCCGAGGGTCACGCCCTCCGCCGCGAGCGCCGCGAGACCATCCCAACTCAGCAGCGGCAACGTAGGAATGCCCGGCTCGTCCCGGCCTCCCCACGCGTTCGTCTCGCCGACGCGGTCGGTCACGACGAATACGGTCACCGGCAGCCCGCGGTCGCGCAGCAGGGGCCACGCTCGATCGGCGAAGTTCGCGAATCCATCGTCGAACGTCAGGGCGACCGCCTCCTCGCTGGCATCGAGACCGGACAGGGCGGACAGGTCCACCACGCGGACCGCGCCCGACGCCAGCCATTCGACGTGGCGCCGGAACGCGCCCTTCCTCCAGCGACACGGGCGACCCCGAGTCATCGATCGAGTGGTACGTGAGGATCGCGCGCATCGCCCGCTCAGTTGCTACCCGCGGCGACGGTCTCCGGCGCCAGGGCCTTCGCGACCCGAGCGTCACCCTTCGCCGCCGCCGCGCGGCTCACGAGACCGAGAAATCGCGGCATCACGGCCGACTCCGTCCAACGCGCGGCGAACGCTCGGCGCCCCGCTGCACCCAGGCGGTCGCGCTCCTCCGGATGATCGAGCAGCCGCCGCAGCGACCCTTCGAGTTCGTCCGGCGTGGAGAACAGGGCCCCCGCCCCCGCCGCCTCGACGATCTCGGGGAATGGCCCGATGCGGCGCGCGACGACGGGCGTGCCCTCGCGGAACGCCTCGATCAGCACCAGCCCGAAGGTCTCGAAGCCGAGCGACGGCACCACGAGCGCCACCGCGCCCCGGAAATAGCGGCCCAGTTCCGCCTGGGGCAGCGCTCCGAGGAACGTCACGCGCCGGTTCCCTTCCGCCAGCGCGCGCAGCGCGGGTGCCCGCGCTGCCGTCGCCCACGACCAGCAGATCGGCGCCGTCCACCCGGGCGAAGACCGGGAGGACGTCCTCGAGTCCCTTGATCCGCTCCAGCCGCCCCACGAACAGGAAGTAAGGCCGCGGATGGGGCCGCGGCTCCGCCGCCGGCGGCTCGGCATCGGGAAGAAACCACGGCAGCACGTCCATGTCGCGCGAGAAGCCGAATTCGCGGTGCTTCGCCCGGCTGAACTCGCTCATGGCCACGAACACGTCCACGCTCGGAAGCTGCCGCTCCAGGAAGCCCGTGTAACGCCACAGCTGTGGCGGCCGCCGGTGCCGCAGCACGCAGCGCAGGCACTGCCGCCCCGGGCACGCCTCGCGTCCGTGCCGCCACAGCACGTGGGTGGGGCAGACCAGCCAGTGCTCGTGCGCCAGGTAAACGGTCACGCCCCGGCCCATGGCCAGCAGCCCGGGCCCGCCCACCAGCGACACGTTGTGGAACACCGTCACGTCGAACCGTCCCTCGTCCAGCAGCCGCCGGATGTGCCGCCCGTGCATCACGGGCCGGCCGAACTGCTGGGTCAGCAGCGGCGACACCGTTCCCAGCCGGCTCCGCAGGCGCACCACCTCCACACCGTCGTCCTCCTCGACGGCCGCGGGCTCGGAACCCGCCAGCGCGCGATAGGCGTCCACGTCGTGGATCACCGTCACGTGGTGGCCGCGCCGCACCAGCGCGCGCGCCAGCCGCTGCGCCGCCAGCGCGTCGCCGCCGAAATGGTACGGCGGATAAAAGGTGGCGAGCATCGCGAAGCGGAGGCCGCTCACGCCGCGGCCTCGCGCAACGCGGCCATGGCCCGCGCTCGCGCTGCGCTCCCACGTCAGCGCCCGCGCCCGTTCCAGCGCGCAGCGCGCCATCGCCCGGCGCGCACCGTCGTCGGCCAGCAGCGCGGCGCATCGCCGCCGTCAGGGCCGCATCGTCGCCCGGGGCGACGAACACCCCGCCGCCCGCCAGCAGCTCCGGCAGCGGGCTCGCCGTGGTGGCGATCACCGCCGTGCCGCAGGCCGCCGCCTCCACCGCCGGCAAGCCGAACCCCTCGCTCATGGACGGCAGCAGGAGCGCCAAGCGCCCCCGAGTGCAGGTGCCGCAGCTCCTCGTCGGCCACGAAGCCCGTCCAATGCACCAAGTTCGCCGTTCCCGCCGCCGCGATCGCCGCGCGAATCGCCGGCTGGTCGCCGAGGAACACGTCGCCCTCGATCGCCCCCACCAGGAGCAGGTGGGGAGCGTCGGCTCCCCGGCCGCGCGCCACCGCCGCGTGCGCGCGCACGATCGCCGCCACGCGCTTGTGGGGGCTGAAACCGCCCACGTACACGAACCAGCGCGCCCCCGGCGGCAGGCCGACGCGCGCGGCCGCCGCCGCCACATCGCCCGACGAGCTCGGAGTGAAGGCGCGCGCCGGCGCCTCCGTCGCCACCCGGATACGTGACAGCGTGAGGCCGTGGACCTCCGCGATCTCGCGCGCCGCGTACTCCGAGACGGTGAGCACAACGCGCGCCTGCGCCAGGGCCAGGCCCACCTTGAGCCGCCAGAACAGCCGCGCGCGCGCCGAGGGGAGCGTGAGCGCCGGGAAACCGCTCCGCGATGGCGTCGTGGACCGTCACCACGGCCCTCAGTCCCGGCGGCAGCGGAAAGGAGGTGTACACGCTCGGCTCGAAGAACACGTCCAGCGGCTCCGCCCACAGGGCCCGCGTGAAACGCAGCAGGTCGGCCGGCGAGCGGCTGCCGTCGGCGGCCGCCGCCACCGCCGGCGCCGCCGACTGCTTGACCAGGCGCCGCCTCACGTTGGGGGCGACCAGATCGAAGCGGGTGGCCGCCAGCGGATCGAGGAAGAACACGAATTCGTCATCCGCGGCGCCGGCCACCATGGCGCGCATCAGCTCCTGCGTGAACCGGCCGTAGCCGCGCCCGTTCGCCCAGCACGCCGCGTCCACGCCGATGCGCACCGCTCACGCCCCCCGCCCGGCCGGCCCCGCCGCCGGCTCGCCGGACTCCGGCACCCGCATTTCCTCGTGATACTCGAAGTCGGTGTTGACCGACCACACGTCGTGCCGCGCGCCCTGCATGTTCCACACGGTCATCATCGCGGTCAGCATCGAGTGGTCCTGGTTGTTGTACTTGTGCATCCCGTTCCGCCCGACGCAGTGCAGGTTCGGGATCGCGTCAATGTGCGCGCGGACCACGTCCAGGTGCTCGCGGTATTCGCCGTCGTAAGTCGGATACGCCTTGCGCATCCGCACCACCGTCCCGTCGAACACCCGCGCGTCACCGATCAGGCCGAGCGAGCGCAGCTCCTTCGTGCCCAGCGCGATGAGGTCCTCGTCACGCGAGGTCCACAGCCCGTCCCCCTCGAAGCAGAAGTACTCGAGGCCGAGGCACGTGGTCGCCGCGGCGTCCGGCACCATCGCCGCGCTCCAGTTGTTGAAGTTCTGGATGCGGCCGACCTCGCACGTCGGGCGAGTGGATGTAGATCCAGTTGTCCGGAAAGAGCCGCGCCCGGTCGATCATCAGCGCCACCGTCAGGAAGTCGCGGTAGCGCAGCCCGTCGCCCGCGGCGCGGACCGGGGCGGGTGCCGCCGGGTCGAGCGCGGTCACCAGCGATCGCACGTCGGTGGTGGAGATCACGTGGTCGGCCGCGATGCGACGCTCGCCGCTCCGCCGTCGGGGCGCGCACGCCCGTCACGCGTCCGCCGCTCACTTCCACGGCCGTGACCAGATGCCCCAACCGCACCTCGCCACCCAACGCGGTGATCCGGTCGCGCGTAGCTCCCACATCTGGCCCGGGCCCGAGGCGCGGATACTGGAATTCGTTGATGAGCGTCTTGATCGTCGCGGACCGCTTCTGCAGGCTGGCCGCGGACAGGATGGCGCGGGCGAGCGACAGGCCCTGGATGCGCTGCGCCGCCCACTCGGAGCGGATCTCGGTGCAGGGGATGCCCCACACCTTCTCGGTGTACGTCTTGAAGAAGATCTGGTAGAGCCGCTTGCCGAACCGGTTCGTGACCCACTGCTCCAGGTTGTCCTCGACCGGATTCGGCCGCAGCCGCGCCTTGCAGGTAGCTGAGGACGATGCGAACGGCGTTGATCGGCCCGAGGCCGCGCAGCGCGTTCATCGCCTTGAGCGGGTAGTCGAAGAACTTGCCGTTGTAGTAGATCCGCGACAGCCGCGGCACCGAGATGAACTCCGGTCCCAGGATCTCGCGCCACATCGCCTCGACCGGCGCGATCTTGGTGAAGAAGCGGTGCCCGCCGATGTCGAAGCGATAGCCCTTGTACTGGGCGGTGCGCGCGATCCCGCCGACCACGCTGTCGCCCTCGAGCACGGTGACCGCGACGCCGGCCTTGGCGAGCAGATACGCCGCCGTGAGCCCGCCGGGGCCCGCACCGATGACCACGACGCGGTGGCCGGGCTGCGATCGGCGCCACGACGCGTGGCTCCGGCTGCCGGGGATCGCTCATCACGCCACCCTTGCCATGGCATCTCCGGGGCCGAGCCAGGCACCCGCCACTTCGCCCGCCGCCCATACGATCACGTAGGGTACCAGCAGCGGCAACGACGCGAGCAGCTGGCGCCGGTACCGTCCCGTCCGCCACACGCTCCGCACGACCCGCGCGAACAGGAGCGGCGGCAACGCCGCCGCGCCCAGCCCCAGCAGCGAGGCGCCGGACCGCGCTTCGCCCCGGCCGCCCGTTGCGCCGCGTACGAGCGCGAGTACCAGTAGCGCTGCTCCCGCGTAGCCGCCGCACCGTGGTCCGCTGGCGGTGCAGCACGACCGATATCCGGCCGGCTCTGGAGCACCACGCCGCCCCGCCGCCAGGGCGCGATGCAGATGGTCCTCCCAGCGGTCCTCGGCCACGCACGCCGCGAAGCGTTCCAGCAAGGCGCGGCGATAGGTCACGTTGTTCCCCGGCACGCTTTCGACCGGCCCCGCCGGCGGCGCCAGGCATGCGGCGTACTCGCACAGGAACGCCGACCAGTCCACCAGCCGCTCGGTGGCGCCATTGTCCACCGCCCCCCCGACGACTTCGGCCCCATCCACGGTGCGCCTCGAGCATCCGCGTCGCCCAGTCCGGCGGCACGAGCACGTGGTCTTCGATCACACCGACGACGGCGCTCCGCGCCGCGCCGAAGCCAAGGCGTCGCAGAGCGGGAATGGACGTTCCCGCCGGGGCTTCGATCATTCGCACCGCTCGGAAACTCGCGGCGCACGCCTCCGCGCACCGGCTTCGCCCAGCCGGTCCACCACGATCACTTCCAGCCGGCACCGCCCGCTGGCCGGCCAGGGCCGCGAGACAATCCCGCAGGTCGCCCCAGCCGGACACGGACGGCACCACCACCGTCAGGTCGGGCGGAGGCGCGCCGTCAGCCACGCCCGGCGGGATCGCGCGGACGGCGCGCCGCGCAGGTATCCCGCAGCCTCGCCGGCCGACCACGCGCCGAGAAACAGGAACGTAAACGGCAGCGCGCGGATGAACGGCCCCAGGCGGCGGCGCCCCGCCGCCCGCGCCACCCGGCCCGTGAGGACGAACGGCAGCAGCGGCGCGCCGGCCAGGTAGAGCCACCGCCGCCCGGCGCCTTCCTCCGTCAGCCGCTCCGCGGCGTAGTCGCGCCCGTGGGCGAACCGGTCGCGGCAGAAGTCCCCGAAGCCGGTGGCTGATGTTCTCGTAGACCGCGGCCGTCTTAAGGAACGCGACGCGCCCTGCCCCGCGCCGCGAGACGGTCGTGCGCCACCTTCTCCCAGTGTCCCTCGCGTGCCGCCGCGATCACGTCGCCAACCACCGTCGCGGCCGTACGCCACGTTCGCGGCGGTCACGTGCTGCGGCGTCGCCGGCGTCCGCCGCGCTGATGTAGCTGCCGTACTCGGCGAAGTACGCCGCCCAATCGATCGCGCGCTCGCCGCGCGCGTTCTCCATCGCCCCGCCCACCACGTCCGCCCCGCGCCCGGTGCGCCATGAGCATCTGGGCCAGCCAGTCGGGGGCGGCGACGCAGTGATCCTCCGTCAACGCCACGACGTCGCCGTCGGCCACCGCCATGCCCGCCGCGCGCAGCGCCGGAAGCGCGGCGCCCGCCGGCGCCTCCACGAAGATCACCGATGGGTACGCCGTCTCGATCTCGCCGATCGTGCCGCCGCGCGCCACGATCAGCTCCGCCCCATGCGCCGCGCACTGCGGCAGCAGAGAGGCCAGGCACGCGTCGAGTACCTCGCGCTCCTGTCGCGACGCCACCACCACCGATAGCCGGGGTGCGTCGCCGAGGCGGGGGCCCCGCGCCCCGGGAGGCACTCCTCGTGTCTCCACGCGCGCCGCCCTATCTCGCCGGCGAGGCGCGCGTCGCGCGCCACGCCCCGGAGGCCTCGCCGGCGGCCCAGGCGACGGCGAGCGCGAACACCACCGGGAGGGCGGGGAGCGCCAGTCGGATCATCCCGCGACGCCCGCGGAGACGCCGCAGCAGGCGCACCACCAGCAGCGCCGGCACCAACGGCGCCGCGCAGACGATCCGCCACCGCGAGCCGCCGGCCTCGCGTACCCGCCAGTCCGCGAATCGCCGCCCGTGCTCCAGCCGCTGGCGCCACATGCCGCCGAACCGGATCGGACCGCACAACGTCGCCGTCGAGCCCGGCACGAGCATCAGCACTGCTCCTTCGTCGCGGATGAGACGATGAAATTCAACCTCCCAGAAGCCGTGCGCCAGGCTCGCGAGATGCCGCCGCAGCGCGCTCGAGGCGTAGGCCGCATTGTCTCCCGCGATCTCCTGACGCCGCTCGCCCTCGGCTGGGGGGCAGAAAGGCCGAGTACCGCAGCAGGAACACCGCCCGCGTCACCAGGTCCGCGCCGCCCGCGAGCGCGAAGCCGCCCCCGGCTCCCGTGGCGCCGTCCGCGATGGCCCCGAGGAGCGCGCGCGCCCATCCGGCCGGCACCCGGCACTCCGGAATCGTCAGCGCGACGACGTCGCCGCTCGCCGCCCGGATGCCGAGTCCCCACAGTTCGGGGATCAGGGCGTCCGCACCGCCGGCCACCGCGACCGGCGTGGCGAGGCGCCATCGTGCGGCACCGGCACGCCGGCCGCATGCGCCACGATCAGCTCCGCCTCGATGCCCCGGCACGCCGCCCGCACGGCCGCGAGACTCTCCTCCGCCGGCAGCGAGTTCCGGCCGCAGGCCAGAACCACCGACAGTCGCACGCCCCCGCCGTCATCTCCAGCGCTGGCCCGCGCCGGAGTCCGCGACGGCTCGCTGGAATTCCGCCACCGCCGCGCAGGCGTTGGCCGCACCCGCGTCCGCCTGCGGCTTCAGGCGCAGCACGTACGCGTCCGGCGCCACCGTCGCCGCCAGGTCGAGTGAGGCGCAGTTGGGCGCCAGGCGGTCGGCAAGCCACCGGCGTTCCTCGACCGTCAACGTCGTGAGGACGACATAGCTCGCGCCGCGACGGCGCACGTAGTCCAGGAACGTCGCCGGGCGTTCCTGGATGGCCGCCCGGAAGCCGAGCGTCGGACGCCGCGCGTAGTAGTAGAAGTCGCCCTCCTTCGTCGCCAGGGCGACGGCGTCCGCGGGCGTGCTGTCGCGCATCCAGCGGATGGCCGCCATGAAATCCTGCTGCGCGGGCCACATGCAAGCGTTGGCGTCGGGCGGCCTGACCTCGTGTCCGCACCGTTCGCTCGCCGCCGCCGCCCGGCCGCTGAGCGCGGCGCTGGTCGCGATCACCAGGAGCGCGGCGGCCGACACCACGCTCACGCGCCACCCGCCCCGCAAGTCGGCCGGCCAGCAGCCACAGGCCCCACAGCCACAGCGGCACCAGGAGCGGTATCAGCGGCTCGAGGAACCGCGCGATGGCCCACGGCCACGCCACGAACAATGCGCCCGATACGAGCAGGTAGAGCGCGACGACGCGGCACCGGCGCCAGGCCGCCACCAGCCCGGCCGCCAGGCCCGCGACGACCGCCGCGACCCACACGAGATTGATCGCGACCCTGCCGGCGACCGTCGGAAGCGGGATCGTGCCCTCGACCAGCATCCGCGCGTAGTCGAACGTGTTGCGGACGACGCGGCCCGCCATCATCACCAGAAACGAGCTGTGCGCCCGCGGCTGCCGCACCGTCGCCAGCGCGTCCGCCACGTACGAGCCGCCGACGACCTTGTCGGGCGCGAGCGCCGACCAGAGCAGCCACAGGCCCAGCGTGAGGCCCGCCGCGAGGGCGACCCCGGCAGCCCCCGCGTAGCGCCGCTCGATGAGCAGCGCCAGCACGACCGCCACGATCAACGTGGCGCCCACGGTGCGCGTCAGAGCGGCGGCCACCACCAGGGCGCCGCCGGCCAGCAGCCACCGGCTCCCGCGCCGGTCCAGCAGCACCAGCAGGGCCAGGAGCGACAGCAGCATGTACGCCGGCTCCGACGCGACCGTGCCCGCCCGCGCGATCAGCGCCGGACTCACGGCGAGCGCCGCCAGCGAAGCCAGGGCGACACGAGCGTCGAAGTGGCGCGCGACGATGAGATACGCCGCCAGCAGGGCCGCGACCGACAGCGCGGCGCTGAGGACGATTTGCGCGTCGAAGCCGCCGCCCGCCACGAGCCCCCACACCGCGAGGAGCAGCGGGTAGCCCGGCGGATAGAGGCTGTGGACGGGGTGGTCCACCCGCCACAGCTCGGTGTAGCGGAGGTGCCGGAGCGCCTGACCCAGCAGCAGGTAACGCGCGTCGTCGCCGCCGGTCGTGATACCCGCCGGTCGCGTGAGCCAGATCAGCACGGCGTGCGACGAGCAGCAGCGCGCCGACCGCGAGCCGGACCGCCAGCGTCCTGTCCGCGACCGGCCCGGGAGCTGTGGCGACGAGGGATCGGCGTCCATCACGAACGCATCACCAGGCGAGCGGCCATCGCTACAGCGGAAGCGCTTGCGCGACAGCCGGTACGAGGGAGCCGGCCACGGTCACCGCGATCCGCGCCGCGTCCGAGTCGGTGGCGGTGACCGGCACGACGACGCGCACCAGCGCTTCCTCGCTGCGCCGCCTGAGACTGGCGTCACGCAACAGGTCCCACTTCACGCGGTACTCGTTCGCCTCGACGCGACCGCGGCCCTGATACCAGTACAGCACCAGGGCCTCCTGGCCCGCTCGCTGGATCAGATAGCGGTTCACGACGACCGCGGTGCCGCCCGCCACGGCGACGCGCGCCGTGCCCGCCGCGAGGGCCTCCCAGCCGGCGCCCGGAAGGCAGTTCTTCGGGGAGTGGATCGTCCGGCCCTGCGTCTGCCGGTCGTAGTAGCCCACGTACAGCGAGAACGTCGGCGTGACCCCGGCGGCGGCGCCCGAGGCGCGTACGTCCGGGCCAGGTACGAGGTCACGCCCGCCGCCTTCACCTCGGCCGGGGACATGGCCACGTCGCGCCCGGTGAACCCGTCGAGCTCCCTCGGGATCCCGACCGCGAGGGGCACGCGCAGCTCCAGCGACCGTTGCGCCTGGACGCCGACCGTGCCCAGCACGCCCAGGCCGAGCAGTACGGCCGGCGCCCACCGCACCAGCGCGGCGTTCACGTGGCCGCGTGCCCGCGGCGCTCGAGGCCTGCGAGCAGCCACGCCGCCCCGCCGAGAATCGCGAACGCGACCACGAACAACGTCCAGCCCTCCGTGTAGTGCATCACGCCCTCGGCCAGCGACGGACTGACGAAGAACACCAGGAACCCCGTCAGAAAGACCCGCACCGCGTTGAGCGCCATCGCCACCGGAATGGCCGATACGACCAGCAGGCACCGGCCCCACGTGGAGCGCAGCCACAGCCCGCCGATCAGCAGGCCCAGCGCCAGGAGCGCCGTCAGCGACCGCAGTCCGCTGCACGCCTCGGTCACGAACAGCGACCGTCCCGGCAGGTGGATGACGTTCCCCGCCACCGCCACCGGCACGTGCCGCCACGCGCAGCAACGCCGCCCCGAGCTGCGACGCCTTCAGTTGCAGGGGCAGGGCCAGGGACCCCACCACCACGACCGGGAGCGGAATCGAGAGGACGAGGAGCACCAGTGGCAGCCACCAATGCGCCAGTTGCCGGAGACCGCGACGGTAGACCACCAGGCCCATGACCGCGCCCATCAGGGCCAGGCGCATCGTGAACAGCTCGGCCGCCAGCCCCGACAGGTAGCGGAGGAGAATCGCGCCGGCGAGCAGCACCAGTCCGGCCACGGGCTGCGGCGTCGCGTCGGGAACCCAGCCCCGCCGCCAGGCGAGGTACAGCGCCACCGGGAAGAGCAGCAGCCCCTGGCCCGCGTCGGGATCGCTCCACCAGTCGTGCGCCAGCGTGGCCATCGGCTGCCAGAACAGAAAGAGAAACGCCAGCCCCGCGATCCACACCGGGGCCGGCGCACTCAAGTCCGCTGCTCGAACCTGCGGAAGCGAGAACGTCACGCCCGTCAGTCTACCATGCAGCCCTTTCTCAGCACCACCGTCGGCGCCGTCAGGAGCATGATCTTCAGATCCTCCGTCAGCGACTGACGCGAAATGTACTCGAGGTCGAACGCGACCTTGCGGCGCACGTCCTCCACCGACTCGTCGTAGTGATGGTTGATCTGCGCCCAGCCCGTGATGCCGGGCCGCACGCGCTGCCGCTCCGCGTACTTGTGCACCTGGGTGCGCAGGTCCGCGAAGATGCGCGGCTGCTCCGGCCGCGGACCGACCACGTTCATGTCGCCCTTCAGCACATTCACCATCTGCGGCAGTTCGTCGAGCCGGAACTGCCGGAGGATCCGACCCAACGGCGTGACCCGCGCGTCGTCGGGCGCCGCCCACACCTGCTGGCGGCCCTCGTTCGAGCTCGCCGCCATCGTCCGGAACTTGTAGATCGTGAACGGCTTGCCGCCCACGTCGGCCGTGCGGCGATGATTGCCGCCCTCGCTGTCGGGCGAGCGCCGGTTGAGCCCCACCCGCGTCTGCCGGTACAGCACGGGGCCCTTGGATGTCAGCTTGATGAGAACCGCTATCATCAACATGATCGGCGCGGATGCCAGCAAACCGAGGCTCGCCACCACTACGTTGAGAACCCTGCGCGCCCCGTCATCGTAGCGGCGGGGCCGGCGCACACCCACCATGACGCGTTGCTCGCGCCACTGGGGCATGATGTCGTTGATCCTGAGGGAGGTCATCTGGCCCTTGGGATTGGCAAGAGCCGTGCGCGCGATGGCACGTCGCCGAGCTAAGTGCTATCGCTTTATTATTCAATGACTTAGGTCATATCGTGATATTGAATTTGTGACTTAGGTTGTAGCGGGGGACCACCTACTGTTGAGGCGCTGCCACAGCCCTACAGGTTGGTTACCGGCGGCAGGTTCAACTCGAAGTAGAAGCGAGTCCCTCGGCCGGCCTCCGTTTCGAACTCGCAGACTCGAGTCCATCGCCTCCACGATCAGGCGGCACATGGCCAGCCCGAGGCCGGTTCCCGAGAAGTAGTAGCCGCTCCGCCCGGCCCGCGCCCGCGAGCGGCGGAACGGCTGGTACAGGTTGCTCATCGCTTCCGGGCTGATGCCGTGCCCGGTGTCGCGGACCGAGAACTCGACCTGGGTCAGTCCCCGAGGCTTGGCCGCAATCTCGACGCTGCCCTCGTCGGTGAACTTGAGCGCGTTGGTCGTGAGGTTGAGCAGCACGCGACTCAGCGCCAGCGAACGCCCCATCCGGTGGTCCGAGGCCGGGGGCACCAGGGAGATCTTGAGCCCCTTCTCCTCGGCGATGGGCCGCACGATGTCCCGCACCGACTCCAGGATCGCGGTAATCGACAGCGGGGCGGGCTCCTTCTCCACCAGCTGATTCCCGCCTCGCGCCAACTCGATCACGTCGCTCGCCATCGAGCTCAGCCCCAGCGCGGCGGAGTAGATGAGTCCGAGCTGCCGGTGCTGAACGTCGTTGACCGCGCCACTCTGGCCGCGCTGCAGCGTTTCGGCGAGGAAGAGAATGGAGGTGATGGGCGAGCGCAGATCGTGCGCCACCTCGACGACGAGGCCGAGGCCGTCCGCTCCGGCCAGGCGCGCGCTGAACGTCTGCGACCAGTCCGGGTCCACCGCCGCCCGGACCCGCTCGAGCGCACGGAGCACGGCGAGCACGGCGTCGGCGTCGGACGGACCCACACCCTCATGCGGTTCCGCCAGCAGCTCGCCGCGCAGCAGCTCGAGGAGATGGCGGCCCAGCGCGGACGCCGCGGGACCGTGTACCGGCACCGGCTCGCCGTTCAGAGCCGAGCTGGTAGCCTCGACCAGCCACTGCAGCGCCTCGGCGGCGTCGTTCGGGCCGAGCGCGTCGGCGCGCTCGTCGCGCCACGCAGCCAGCACCCGCTCGGCGGCGGCCGCAAGCAGGGGCCGCAGCGCAGCCCCCATGGACTCGACTTCCGCGGTCCGCGCCGACGCCAGCCGGGAGGCGGTATCGCGGCGGTCGGAGCGCCTGAGGTGTGGAATCCCGCTCACTCCGGCAACACCGTGATCGTCTCGCGCTGCAGGCCGTGCCGCTCCATCAGGCGATACAGCGTGGTGCGGTCCACACCCGCCACGCGCGCCGCCTTCGACATGTTCCCACCCACGTGATTGACGAGCCAGGTGAGATACCGGCGCTCGAACGACGCGATGACCCGGTCCCGGGCCGCGTGGTAGCTCTCCTCCATCATGCCTTCGCCGGGTGCCGGCGCCGCGCCATCCACGGCCGTCGCCGCCTGCGTCCCGCCCATGAACGGGATGTCTTCGGGCTGGATCTCCTGCCCCGGCTCCAGGAGCACCACGGCGTGCTCGATCGCGTTCATCAGCTCGCGGACGTTGCCCTGCCACGGGTGCGCGCACAGCGCGCGAATCGCCGCCTCTGTGAGCCTGGGCACCGGGGCGAATGCGTCCCTGTGGCGCTTCCAGAAATGCTGGAGAAAGTGGTTGGCCAGCAGCGTCACGTCCTGCTGCCGCTCGCGAAGCGAGGGGAGATGGACCGGGACGACCCGCAGCCGGTAGTAGAGGTCCTCGCGCAGCAGGCCGTCCTTCGTCGCCTGCTCGGGATCCCTGTTCGCGGCGGCGATGAACCGGACGTTCACCACGGCGTTGGTGGCCGAGCTGCCGACCCGCCGCACCACCCCGTCCTGGATGACGCGCAGCAGCTTGGCCTGAATGGACTTCGGCATGTCGATCAGCTCGTCCAGGAACAGCGTGCCGCCGTTGGCCGCCTCCAGGAGTCCCGGCTTGTCCTTCACCGCGCCGGTGAACGCCCCCTTCACGTGGCCGAACATCTCCGACTCGAGCAGCCCCTCGGGCAGCGCGGCGCAGTTGATGGCCACCATCGGACGACTGGAGCGGCGGCTGTGCAGATGGATGAACTGCGCCATCATCTCCTTGCCGGTCCCGCTCTCCCGGTGATGAAGACCGACGCGTCCGTGGGCGCGACTCGCCGGGCCAGGTCCATGGCCCGCAGGAAGATCGGCGAGACGCCGATGACCGAGAGCTTGTCGCCGGGGGATTCGTCCGCCTCGCTGTCCTGGCGCCGGGCGCTCGACTCACGGCCCACCAGGATCGTGTGCGTCGCCCGGCCGACCAGGATCTGCAGGTGGGTCGCGGAGAACGGCTTCGGCAGGTAGTCCCAGGCTCCCGCGCGCAACGCCTCCACGTTGGAGGCCACGCTGGGGTTCCCGGTCATGACGATCACGATGGTCTCCGGCCGCGCCGCCAGCGCGGCCTCCAGCAGCTCCATGCCGGAGACCTCGGTCATGTACAGGTCCACCAGCACCACGTCGAACATCCGGCGCGCGCACCAGGTCCAGCGCCTCGCCACCGCGCCCGCACACCTCGACGCGGTAGCCGTCCACCTCCAGAACGCTCTTGCAGCTCTCGCGCAGCGTGCGCTCGTCGTCCACCACCAGAATGCGCACGCTCGCCTTGTCGGCAGAGCTGATCGAAAGGTCGGCGGCGACCAGGGGGGTCGTGTCCCGCTCATTTCGAGCGGGAGACGAGGGGAGGCCGAGCGCAGACGCCATTTCTGGTGTCCTCCGGTGGCAAAGCCGTGTCGTTGTGCTCGCGCGACAGGGCGCCAGCACCCCGTTGCGCGTGTAGCGGCGTCGCAACATATCGCCTTTGGGCCTCTTTGTGCCAGACCCCATCCTGCGAGGCACTTGCGGACCGGCCCGCGGGAATCGGCGAGATGGGGGGGCGTGGGTGGTACCAACATTGCTGCTTATATTCAGGATCTTCAGGTTCTTAGCGGAAGTATGAGGTTGCGCCCCGTGGACGGTGAGGTCCACTGAGGAGGGTGTTGCAGGACGATGCCAAGTAACGTGCCGACGGAGCCCAACGAGCAGCAGGGCGAGACCCTGCCGATCGTGCTGGGTGCGGCGCAGTCGCCCGCACTCGCCGCGCTGCAGCCGCCAGTCGAGGACGAGGTGCCTCTCGACCTGCGGCGCTATCGCGCGGCCCTGTACCGGTACAAGTGGCTGATCCTCCTGGGCGCCGTAGCCGGCCTGGGCATTGGGCTCGCGCTCACCAAGGTGCAGAAGCCGAAGTACCTCGCTCAGGCCACGATCTGGATTCAGCAGGGCGTGAAGACGGGCGGCCCGCAGTCGGGGCCGATCCAGGAAGGCCAGTTGCTCGAGTCGTTCGCCTGGCAGGATCTCGTGCGGTCGTACGTGGTGCTGGACGAGGTCGTGCGCGAGATGCACCTGTTTCTGACGCCCAAGGTTCCTGCCGACTCCAGCGCGCTGGCCGCCCTGCAGCTCACTGAGCGTTTTCGCCCGGGTGACTATCGGGTGTCGGTGGATCCGAGCGGAAAGGGCTTCGTGCTCACGGCGGGCGCCGCGGAGATCCAGCGCGGAGCCGTGGGCGACTCCGTCGGCGAGCGGTCGGCTTCAGTTGGGCGCCGGGGCCGAGCGTCCTGCGCCCCGGACGCAGCATCGCGTTCACCGTTTCGACGCCGCGTGACGCCGCCGTCAAGCTCGGCCAGGAGCTCACCGCCGAGACCCCGCTCCAGGGCAACTTCCTCCGGCTCACGCTGACGGGAACGGACCCCGCATTCACCGCGGCGACGCTCAACGCCGTCGCGAAGCGCTTCGTCGAGGTGGCGGCCGAGCTCAAGACCGAGAAGCTCACCGAGCTGACCAAGATCCTGGGCGAGCAGCTCGCGACCGTCGGGGACAGCCTCCGCCGCAAGGAAGCCACGCTGCAGGCGTTCCGCGTGCAGACCATCACGCTGCCGGCCGAGCGGCCACCCGCCGTGCTGCCGACGGGGCAGGAGCTGACGCAGACCGATCCGCTGTACCAGACCTACTTCAACAACAAGGTCGAGCGCGAGACGCTCGACCGGGACCGCGCGGCCATCCAGGCGGTGCTGGCATCGCCGAACGACACGGCCGACATCGTCGTCGCGCTCGAGCAGATCGGATCGGTCAAGACGGCCGGCGAGCTGATGTCGGCGCTGAGCAACCTGACCAGCAAGGAATCCGACCTCCGCGCGCTCCAGGTGCGTTATACGGACGAAAACCCGGCCGTCCAGCGGGCCGCGCAGGAGGTGGCCGCGCTCCGCCGGACGACCGTGCCCACGCTCGCTCGCGCGCTGCTGGCCTCCCTGCAGACCAGGGAGCGGACGCTCGACGACCAGCTCTCCTCGACCTCGCACGAGCTGCGGGACATCCCCCCGCGCGCCATCGAGGAGGAGCGGCTGAACCGCGACGTCAACATCGCGTCCAACCTGTACACCACGCTGCAGTCGCGGTACGAGGAAGCCCGCCTCGCGGAGCTCAGCAGCATTCCCGACGTGCGCATCCTCGATGCGGCCGCGACGCCGGAGCAGCCCCTCAAGAACCTCCTGCCGATGCTGCTGGGCGGCGGCCTGATGGCGGGCATCGGCCTCGGGGTGGTCCTCTCCATTCTGCTGGATCATTTCGACCGCAGGGTCCGTTACCCCGACCAGGTGACCCGCGGCATGGGCCTGACGATTCTGGGCGTCGTCCCGCGGGTTCCGAGCGGCAGCGGGCTGCGCGCCGACGCCGCGGCCCCGGTGGTGGACGCGCTGCGCAGCATCCGGCTCAACCTCGTGCACGCCTACGGCACCGCGGGTCCGTTGGTCACGACGATCACCAGCGCGGGGAGCGGCGACGGCAAATCGTTCATCGCCTCGAACCTCGCGCTGACCTTCGCCGACATGGGACACAAGACGCTGCTGATCGACGGCGACATCCGGCGCGGCAGCCTGCATCGCGTGTTGAAGCTCAACCGCAAGCCCGGCCTCATCGACTATCTCGCGGGCCAGGCGGCGCGCGGCGAAATCACCCAGACCACCGGGATCGCATCGCTCGACTTCATCGGCTCCGGCACCCGCAAGACCGGCGGGCCCGAACTGCTCGCGTCGGGCACCATGTCGCAGCTGCTGGTCAGCCTGCGCTCGTCCTACAGCGTGATCATCGTGGACAGCCCGCCGCTGGGCGCGGGTGTGGATCCCCTGGTGTTGGGGACGCTCACGGGCAGCGTTCTGCTGGTCTTCCGGAGCGGCGTGACCGACCGGGAGATGGCGTCGGTGAAGCTCGACCACATGGGCCGGCTCCCCATCCGCATCCTCGGCGCGATCCTCAACGACGTCAAGGATGACGCCGTCTACAAGTACTACTACTCGTCGTATTATCTGCCGGGGTACGAATCAAAGGACGAGAAGGACGAGCCCGCCAGCTCGGCGGCCAAGCAGATCACCAGCGCGCGGTGAGGCCGCGGCGCCGTGCGGCGCCGCCGGTCAGTTGCTGAAGCGACCCTCGAACGGCCGGATCCACTGTCCGGCGGCGTCGCTCTGAGACATCCGCATCGCAATCGTGGCGCGCACCAGCATGTCCTCCGGCTCGATCGGCGCCTCGTAGTAGTTCGAGACCGCGTCGTAGCCCGCCCGCACCCTGAACTGTGGCACCGCGGTACCCGACTCCTGCGCGCCGTGCTCGAGGGACTGCACCAGCCGCTGCACCAGCTTGACCACGCCCTCGGCGTCCGCGCCCTGGGCCACGACCCCGAACTCGGTCGGCCCGAGGCGTCCGATCGCGTCGGCCACTCGGCCGCTGGAGCGCAGGGTCTTCGCGATGTAGTTCACCGCCGCGGTCACCGCCGCCTCGGCCGCCGCCGCGTCCGCCGCCACCGCATCCACGTGCGGGGCGAGCACGATGCACGCGAACGGCTCATGATGGCGGAACGCCTGCGAGCCGAGCTCGCGCGCTCGGCGCGCCAGGCCGCGGATGTTGTAGAGCCCCGTCAACTCGTCGAGCAGGCTCTCTTCCCGGGCGCGATCCGCCTCGAACTTGGCCTGGATGAAGGCGTCGAGCCTCAGCTGCAGCTCCTCGCCGTCGAAGGGCAACGTGAGGTAGTCCCACGCGCCGGCGCGCAGCGCGGCCAGCCGCTGCTGCCGCGTGGGCTGACCCGACCCCGTGACCAGAATGGGAGTGCTCGCGCTCGTCGGCGGATCGTCACGCAGGCTGCGACACACCTCGATCCCGTCCACGTCCGGCAGATCCGCGTCCACGATCACCAGGTCCGGCCGGGCGCTGCGCGCCCGCTCCAGCGCCTGCTTGCCGGTGTACGCGCGAACCACCGCGTACCCGTGCGGGCCGAGGATGCTTTCCAGCGACCGGGCGTGCCATTCCTGGCTGCTCGCAATCAAGACCAACGGCGGATGACTGCGCGAGTTGCGCTCGGACATGCTGATCCCGCCTGAAAGCGTGCGTGGAGAAACGTGTCGCCCGGCGGCCTGTGCTTCAAGTCGAGGCACCGCCGGTGGGAACGTCCGCAGGATATGTGCACCGGGCGGCGAACTGAATAACATGTTGCTGCACAACAACTTACATTAGCGATGCCGATCCGTTGACAGCCCGAAACGCTGCGCTGGGACCACAAATCGGCTCGATCTTGACGCGAGCACGCAACGAGAAACACCCTCCGGCCGTGCCGAATCCATCCTCCAGCAGGCTCCTAAGTTATTGCCCGCAAGCAGTCTGGGACCCCAGGCCGTTCCAGCGCTCGCAACACCGGCCTCGAACTTGATGTGCCCTGTACACCTGATCCTCGCGCTCGCCGCCCGGTACCCGCCAGGCGAGGGGGCGCCGGAACTCTGCCACGGGGAGCCCGATGACGCGCAGCTCGAGCGAACAGCAGGAATGGGGCGCTCCGTTCAAGGCATCGCCCGCGGACGCGCTTCGCAGGAGTGCCGCGGCGCCGCTCGAGGCCGACGACCTGGCCGTGAGATTCTTCGACACGCTCGGGCTGCTCGCGCGCTTCGGGTTGGCCTCGCACACGCGGCTGCTGCTCGGCAGGGACGGCTGAGCGATGTGCGGCATCGTCGGATACACCGGACGGCGTGAGGCCGGCCCGTTGCTTCTCGAGGGACTGCTGCGGCTCGAGTACCGCGGTTACGACTCCGCGGGGATGGCCATCCAGAACGGCAAGGGACTGATCGTCACCAAGCTCGCCGGACGCGTGGCGAGGCTGCGGGAGAGGCTCGAGGCCGAGCCGGTCCACGGCTCGGGCGGGATCGCGCACACCCGCTGGGCGACCCACGGCGCCCCGACCGAACGCAACGCCCACCCGCACCAGGACTGCGCCGGCGAGATCGCCGTGGTGCACAACGGCATCATCGAAAACGCCGACGTGCTGCGCACGAGGTTGCAGCGCAGCGGGCACGTCTTCACCTCCGACACCGATACCGAGACGCTCGCGCATCTCATCGAGGAGGAGCGCGGCGCCACCCTGGAAGAGCGGGTCATCTCGGCTCTCGCCCACGTCGAAGGCACCTACGGCCTGGCCGTGATGACGTCGGCGGAGCCCCACAAAGTCGTGGTCGCCCGGCAGGGCTCACCGCTTCTGATCGGGGTCGGAGAGAAGGAGTACTTCGTCGCGTCCGACGCGTCCGCCGTGCTCGGCCAGACCCGCTCCGTGGTCTACCTCGACGACGGCGACGTGGCCGTGCTCACGCCCGCCGGGTACCGGGTCATCGACCACGAAGAGCGGGAACAGCAGCGCCGGATCGACGACATCGAATGGGATCTCGACGCCATCGAACTGGGCGGATACCCGCACTTCATGCTGAAGGAGATCTGCGAGCAGCCCGAGACCGTGCGCAGCACCCTGCGTGGTCGGCTCCTGTTCGAGGAAGGCACGGCCCGCCTCCACGGCCTGAACCTCCCGCCCGAGGCGTGCCGGGAGATCTCCCGTATCGTGATCGTGGCCTGCGGCACCTCGTGGCACGCCGGGATGGTGGGCCGCCACGTGCTCGAGGAGTTGACCGGGCTCCCGGTGCAGGTTGAGTACGGAAGCGAGTACCGGTATCGCCGCCAGCTGCGGATTCCCGGAACGCTGACCGTCGCGGTCTCGCAGTCCGGTGAGACCGCCGACACGCTGGAGGCCATTCGCGCCGCCCGCGCCGCGGGCTCGCGCGTGGTGGGCCTGGTGAACGTGGTGGGGAGCACCATCGCGCGGGAAGCCGACGGCGGCATCTACCTGCACGCGGGTCCCGAGGTCGGCGTCGCCTCGACCAAGGCCTTCACCTCCCAGGTCGTCGCCTTCCTGCTGTTGGCGCTCTACATCGGCAGGGAGCGCGGCCTCCCGCAGGAGGAGGGCCGGAAGCTGGCGCGCCAGCTGGCCGAACTGCCCGAGAAGGTCCGCGCCGCTCTGGCGCTGGAGCCGTGCGTGCGGGAGCTCGCGCAGAGCTACGCGGCGGCGCCGAACGCGCTCTACCTGGGACGGGGCGTGAACTTCCCGGTCGCGCTCGAGGGCGCGCTCAAGCTCAAGGAGATCAGTTACATCCACGCCGAGGGCTATCCCGCGGCGGAGATGAAGCACGGCCCCATCGCGTTGATCGACGAGGCGATGCCGGTCGTCTTCGTGGCGCCGGACGACGAGGTGTTCCAGAAGGTGCGGTCCAACATGCAGGAGGTGCGGGCCCGCGGCGGACGGATCCTCGCGGTGACCAGCGAAGGCGCCGACGATCTGGGCGATCTGGTCGAGCGGCAGCTGCGGGTACCCGTCACCCATCCACTCCTGTCGCCCGTCGTGACCGTGATTCCGCTGCAGCTCCTCGCGTATCACATCGCGGTACTCCGCGGTTGCGACGTCGACCGCCCCCGCAACCTCGCCAAGAGCGTCACGGTGGAGTAGCGCGGTCGCTCCGCTTCGCGTTATCGTCCAGCCGATGCAGACCTTGCGTGCCACGCTCGCCGCGGCCGTTCTAATCGTGGTGGGGGCAGGGACCGCCACCGCACAGCAGACCTCCGACTCCACGGCCGGAGGCGTCCAGGTTACCCGGCAGGCCCTGGAGGATCTGCTCCACCAACTCGAGCAGTCCGCGCAGTCCTCCGCCTACAGCGCGTCGCTGCGTGAGCGCTCGCGCTTCGAGGCGTCGCTCATCAGCGACCGGCTCCAGCAGGGCGATTTCCAGGTGGGCGATCGCATCAATCTCTCGGTGGACAACGAGCCGAAGCTCACCGATACGTTCACGGTCGCGCCCGGCCGAGTCGTGAGTCTCCCCGACGTCGGGACGATCCCGCTCACGGGTGTCCTCCGCTCGGAGTTGACGGACTACCTCACGCGCCGCATCGGACAGTTCATCCGCAACCCCGTGGTGCACACCAAGTCCCTCATCCGCATCTCGGTGTTGGGGGGGATCGGGAAGCCCGGGTACTACACCGTTCCCACCCAGTCGCTGGTCTCCGACGTGCTGATGCAGGCGGGCGGACCGACCGTGGCCTCGAAGCTCCTCGAGACGCGTATCGAGCGCGGCAAGGAGACGCTGTGGGGCGGCGAGCAGCTCCAGGAGGCCATCGCGCAGGGGCGCACCCTGGACGCACTCAGTCTCCAGGCCGGCGACCGGATCGTCGTGCCCGAGAAAGGCACCGCCGCGGGCGCGCAAAGCACCGTGCAGGTGATCTCGCTGCTCGTCACGCTCCCGGTGGCGATCTACGGCCTGATCAAGATCCTGAAGTTCTAGCTCGCTTGGCCCTCACCGTTCTCGTCTCGGTCGTCGGCGCACGGCCGAACTTCATGAAGCTCGCGCCGCTCGCGCGCGCGCTCGGCGGCCGCTCCGCGGTGCAACACGTGATCGTGCACACCGGCCAGCATTACGACGCGGACATGTCGGACACGTTCTTCCAGGAGCTGGGCATTCCCCGCCCGCAGCACAACCTCGAGGTGGGCTCCGGCTCTCACGCGGTGCAGACCGCCGCGATCATGCTCCGGTTCGAGCCCGTGTGCCTGGCCGTCAAGCCCGACGTGGTCCTGGTCTACGGCGACGTCAACTCGACGGTGGCGGCCGCCCTGGTCGCCGCCAAGCTCGGCATTCGCATCGCCCACGTGGAGGCCGGGCTCCGCAGCCGGGACTGGGCGATGCCCGAAGAAATCAACCGGGTCGTGACCGACCGGCTCGCCGACCTGCTGTTCACGCCGTCCCGCGACGCCGACGAGAACCTGCGTGCCGAAGGCGTGCCGGAGGACCGCATCCAGTTCGTCGGCAACATCATGATCGACTCGCTGGTCGCCTCGCTCGACGCCGCGCGCGCCCTCGCGGCCCCGCGGCGGCACGGCGTCGAAGGTCACCCCTACGTGCTCGTCACCCTGCACCGGCCGGGCAACGTGGATTCACCCGATACGCTGAGCGAACTGCTGGGTGCGCTGACGGCGCTGAGCGCGGACGCCCCGGTCCTCTTTCCGGTGCACCCCCGCACCCGTGCCCGCATCCAGGCCCTGGGCTGGCGCGCCCCGGCCGGAGCCCGCCTGCAGTTCCTCGACCCGCTGCCGTATCTCGAGTTGTTGAGCCTCGAGGTTGCGGCCGGCCTGGTGGTGACGGATTCGGGCGGCCTGCAGGAAGAGACCACTTACCTCGGCGTCCCGTGCCTCACGGTACGTCCCTCGACCGAGCGTCCGGTGACCTGTACGCAGGGCACCAATCGGCTGGTAGCCGCCCGCCGCGACGCGATCCTGTCCGCGGCCCGTGCGGCGGTCAGCGACGGAACTCGTCGCTCGGTGACCATCGAGCGGTGGGACGGCCACACCGCCGAGCGCATCGCCGCCGTGCTCGTGGACGGAGCGCGGTACCGCTAGAGGCGCCTCGGTTTTCCCCGACAGGCCGCGCCTGCGGCGTTTGACGGGACCCCGCGCCGCGCCTATGGTAGCAGCATGATCATCGCCAACGAGCATCGCACCGCCGCGTCGACGGCGACGATCCGCTCGCCGTACGACGGCGCCGAGGTCGGCACCCACCCCCTCGCTTCCGCGGCCGACATGGATGCCGCCGTTGCCGCCAACGTGGCGGCGGCGGACGCGTGCCGGCGCTTGCCCGCGTACGAACGCGCGGCGTGCCTGCGGCGCGTGGCGGACGGCCTCGATGCACAGCGCGCGGTGGTCGCGACCCTCCTGGCGAGGGAACCACCGTCACGCCGTATCGCGCGTTCGACGAGGCCCTCGACCTCGTCAACGCCTCCGCGTACGGGTTGCAGGCGGGGATCTTCACGCGCGACGTCGCCAAGCTGATGCGCGCCTGGGACCGGCTGGAGGTCGGCGGCGTCATGGGCAACGAGGTGCCCACCTGGCGGATGGACCGGATGCCCTACGGCGGCGCCAAGGCCAGCGGCCTGGGTCGCGAAGGCGTCCGCTATGCGATCGAAGACATGACCGAGCTCCGGCTCCTCACCCTTCACTCCGAGTGACGACGATGAACGCCCCGCGTCACACTCCGTGGTACCTGCGGCCGGTGTTCGTCATCGGCTTCCCGCAGATGGCGCACCGCCCGCCGCTGCCCCGGCGCTGGGCGCTGTACTGCGCGCTGGCGTACCTCATTCCGATCGTCATGATGGAACTGCTTCCGCCCGGCGAGGGGATGTACCGCGAGCTGTCATGGCTCACCACGCTGGCGCCGGCGTTCATCCTCTCGCTCCACTACGGCATGCTGGGCGCACTCTCGGGCCTGGTCGCCGGGACGGTCCTCTATACCGCCGTTCAGCTCGTGCTGCAGCTCAACCTCATGCCCATCAACCCCGACGTCATCCTCCCCACCTACATCTCGTATGGTGTGCTCGCGATCGCCGTCGGCTGGCTGTCGCAGCAGTTGCACGACTACTACCAGCGGCTGATCAAGGCCGAGCGGCTCGCGGCAATCGGCGAGGTGGCGATCACGATCCGGCACGAGGTGAACAACGCGCTGGCGGCGATCGTGGGCGAGGCCGGCCTGCTCAGGGCGGGGGCCAGCCGCTTCTCGGACGAGGACCGCATGGGCGTGGAGACCATCCTCGAGATGGCCAACCGCATCGGCGCGGACCTGAAGAAGCTCTCGACCCTCGAGGATGCTCCGGTCACGAGCTACGTGGGTGAAACGATGATGGTCAACCTCGACGCCGCCGAGGGGTCGAAAGGCGGCTAGCGCGTCGCCTGCTCGATCCGCGCCGCCAGCTCGAAGTCCTTGCGCGTGAGCCCGCCGGCGCTGTGGGTCGAGAGCACCATCGTGATCGTGGTGTAGCGGATGTCGATGTCCGGGTGGTGATCCAGCGCGTCGGCTTGGGCCGCCACCCGGTCCACGAAGCGGATCCCGTCGGCGAACTTCCCGAAGCTGAAGCTCTTGCGGATCGCGTCGCCGTCGCGTGTCCAGCCCACGAGAGTCTTCAGCTGCTGCGCGATCTCCGCGTCGTTCAACTTGCCGGCCATCGTGACGCTCCTCGCGTTCAGTGCACCAGCGCGTGCGTGATCAGATAGGCCACGGCGGCGATCACCGCCGCGGCCGGAATGGTCAGGATCCACGCCCACACGATCTGTCCCGCTACCCCCCAGCGCACCGACGAGATCCGCTGCGTGGCGCCGACGCCGCTGATGGCCCCCGTGATGGTGTGCGTCGTCGAGACGGGGATGCCGAAGTGCGAGGCGATGAACAGCGACATGGCGCCGGCGCTCTCCGCGCAGAAGCCGCCGTACGGTCGCAGCTTGGTGATGCGTTGCCCCATGGTCTTCACGATGCGCCAGCCACCGAACAGGGTCCCCAGTGCAATGGCCGTGTGGGCCCACAGGATCACCCACAGCGGAATGACGGACATCGTCGTGATATGCATGAACCGCAGCGGGAAGTCCTTGAATGCCACCTGCGCGGAGAACAGCAGGCCGACCACGATTCCCATCGTCTTCTGCGCGTCGTTGGTACCGTGGCCCAGGCTGTACGCGGCCGCCGAGACGAGCTGAAGCTTCCGGAACCACGAGTCGATCTGCCGCGGTCGGGCTCCGCGGAACGTCCAGCCCACCGCGACCATCATCACGAGGCCGAGCGCGAACCCGATGAGCGGGGCGAGGAAGATGAAGAGAATCGGCTTCACCCAGCCCCCCGGAATGAGCGCTACCACCCCGGCTTTCGCGATGGCGGCTCCGGCGTACCCGCCCATCAGCGCGTGGGAGGACGATGAGGGGATGCCGTAGGCCCACGTGATCAGGTCCCACGCGATCGCGCCGATCAGTCCCGCCACGATGACCTGCGGGTCGATCAGGTCCACGCGGATCAGTCCACTGCCCATGGTCTTCGCCACGGCCGTGCCGAAGCCGAAGGCCGCGACGAAGTTGAAGAACGCCGCCCACACCACCGCCAACGACGGGGAGAGGACGCGCGTCGAAACCACCGTGGCGATGGAATTCGCGGAGTCGTGGAATCCGTTGACGAAGTCGAAGGCGAACGCGACCAGCAGGATCGCGAGGACGAAGGCGACCGTGCCGCTCACTTAGGCGTGCTTCAACGTGATGCTCTCGAGCGCGTTGGCTACGTCTTCCGCCTGGTCCACGCACCGCTCGAGGTTGTCGTAGATCTCCTTCCACTTGATCAGCTCGATCGCGTTCTTCTCGACGTCGAACAGGCGGCCCAGCGAGGCGTGGTACAGCGAGTCGGCCTCCTCTTCCAGCCGCTTCGCCTCGATGCAGTGCGCCATCACCCCGTCACGCTTGCGCAGGTCCTCGACCCCCAGGACCAGCGTCCCCAGCGCGCGGTCAATCACGCCGGTCAGCTGCTTCACACCTTCCGGCGCGGCGCCCACCCGGTAGATCTGCGCCCGCCGCGCCACCCCGTCGATCACGTCGATCACCTCGTCGAGGTCCGAGGCCAGCCGGTAGATGTCCTCCCGGTCGATCGGCGTGATGAAGGTGCGGTCGAGCCGGTTCACCACCTCGTGGGTGAACTGGTCGCATTCGTGCTCGAGCCGCTTGATGTGCTCGGCGTGGTAGGGCGCCCGCTCCGGCTCGGCGAACAGGCCGACCAGGTGCTCGGCCGCCTCCTTGCTGCGGCGCGCCACCTGGATGAACAGGTCGAAGAACTCTTCTTCCTTCGGCAACAAGCTGAACGGCACGACCACGCTCCGGAAAAGGCGCGCAGAAGATAGCCGCGGGCATGGACCGCGGCCAATCCGACAGCGCGCCTCACGCTTTCCAGGCTTGATGGCCGGTTGCGTCTTGCGTGAGCGACCAATCGGTTTATATTCGGTTACTATACCGAACAAACACCGAAATACAATCGGCAGTATATATGAAAAACGTTGCTGATCAACAGCTTGCAGCACCATCTCCGGAAGACTCGCAGCGGCAAGACGTGTGCCCGGAATGCGGAAATCCGGCCGTGCGAGCTTCCGGCTGCTCCTACTGCCCCGCCTGCGGGTGGGGGCGGTGCGGGTGAGCTGGACCCTGCTGGACGAGCGGCGGCGCGGCACCCGTTTCGTGCGCCTCCCCATCAAGTCCATCCTCAACTCGCCGCAGCAGACGGGGATGGGCTTCTGGTCGCTGAACCCATACGTGGGCTGCGAGTTCGGCTGCACCTACTGCTTCGCGCGCTTCGCCCATCGCTACGTCGTCGAGCGGGGGCGCGAAGGCGGAGAGCCGGGCACGGGCGCGTGGGACGACGCCGCGTTCGAGCGCCAGGTCTTCGTCAAGAGCGAGGCGCCCGACGTCCTGGCGCTCACGTTGAAGCCCTCGCGCCTGGGCGACGCCGCCATCGCCATCGGCACCGCGACCGATCCCTACCAGCCCGCCGAGCGGCGGTTCCGCCTCACGCGGCGCATCCTGGAGCGGCTCGCCCAGTTTCACGGTCTCAACGTCAGCCTGGTCACCAAGTCGCCGCTGGTCGTGCGGGATCTCGACGTGCTCTCGCGCCTCGCCGAGCGCAGCCGGCTCACGGTCTATCTCTCGCTCATCACGGTCGAGGTGCCGCTCATCAAGAAACTCGAGGCGCGCTCGCCGATGCCGCAGGTGCGCCTGCGGGCCCTGCAGCGGCTCGCGGCGGGCGGCATCGCGGCGGGCGTGATGATCGCGCCGGTCCTGCCGGGCGTGACCGACGGCGTGGCCCAGCTCGGTGCCCTGATGCGCGCGGCCAGGGACGCGGGCGCGTCGTTCGTCCACGCCGCGCCGCTGCGGCTCTATCCGGCCGTGCGGCCGATCTTCCTCCCCGTCGTCGCGCGGCACTTCCCGGCGTTGCTCGCGCGCTACGAGCGAGCGTTCGATGCGCGGGGTGGCATCAGCGAACCGTACGCCGCCGCGCTCGAGCGGCGGGTGGCGAGGCTGCAGCGGGCGCTGGGGTTTCCGACGTGGGCCGAGGACGAGGCGGCCCGCGGGCGCTACCGCCGCCGATCCGAAACGACTGACGATCTCGGCCAATGGGTGCTCCCGCTCTAGCGCAGCCGGCGGCCGGCGGCCGGCCGCACCTCGAGCTCGTGTTTCCGGAGCGGCTCCGGCGGCTCATCCCCGCCGTTCGCCGCGGCCTCGCCTTCGGCATTCCGGCGCTGGATGCGGCGCTGCCCCAGGGCGTGCCGCGCGGACAGATCACGGCCCTCGACGCACCGCTGGGGAGCGGCGGCACCACGCTCCTCCTCGCCCTCGCCGAGGCCACGCTCCGCGCCGACGAGGGCGTCGCGCTCGTGGACGCCGAGCGCTCGCTCGCCCCGCAGGCCGCGGCGCACCTCGCCGCCCTCGGCCCGTTCTGGGTCGTCCGGCCCCGCGCGCACGAGAACGCATGGTGGTGCGCCGACGTCCTGCTCCGCACCGGCGCTTTCGGACTGGTGATCGTGGACCGGGTGGCGGCACCCGTGCGTCGTGTCGCCGTGCGGCTGCAGCGGCTCGCGCACGACAAAGACACGGCACTGGTCGTTCGAGTTGCGCAGACGCCAAGACGCCAAGTTGTCAGTGGTTCCCAGTTGCCAGCCTACGGGGCCGCGATGGTGCTCGCGGTCGAGCCACCGATCGGCGGCGCCGGGTTCATCCCCGCGCTCTCCGGCTGGGGCGGTGCCTGGCCGGCGGCGCGCACGCTGCGCGTCACCACTCTGAAGGGCGGCGCCCCTCGCGCCGCGGAGGTGGTCGTTGGCGTTCCCCTGCCGGATCGCCTGCGTCCGCATTGGGCGGTTCGCGATCGGCGCGCTCCGCAGCGCGCCGACCGGCGCCCCCAGCGCAAGGCGCGGAAATAGCGTCCCGGCCGCCACGCCTGCGGGCGCCGACGACGCGCGCGCCGAGGCGCCCGTCGTCGCGGTGGCCGACGTCCGAGGCAAGCTCCGCGTCGTGGCCACCGGCTGCCGTTGCCCACGCCCGCGGTGTCGCCGACGGCATGGCGCTCACCGAGGCCCAGGCGCTCGCCGCCGACCTCGTCGCGCTGCCGTGGGACGACGAGCGCATCGCGCGCGCCGCCCTCGAGGTCACTACCGCGCTCCTCGCCGCGAGCCCGCGGGTGGCCTGGAGCGGGACGCACCGGCGCACCGGCGCACCGGCGCACGGGGCAGGCGTCTGGTGGGTGGACGCGGCGGGATTGGGCAGCGAGGCGAAGCTCGCCGCCAAGCTCGTCACCATCGCGGGCGGCCTCGGCTTCGGTCCCGCCCGGGCCGGGATCGCCGGCTCCGCCATCGCCGCCTACGCGGCCACGTACGGAGGCACGCGGGCACGGGGGCAGGGCGGCGCGCCCATGCGGCCGCGGATCGTGCCGCCGGGCGCCGACGCCCGCTATCTCGCCCCCTTCCCCGTCACCCTCCTCGACTTGGACGACGATCTCGCCGGTACGCTGCGGGGCCTCGGCCTCGCCACCCTCGGCGGCCTCGCGGCGCTCGACGCCGACGAAGTCGAGGCGCGGTTCGGGCCCGAGGGGCTCGCCGCTCATCGCCTGGCCCGCGGCCTCGACTCGCGCGGGCCCACGACGCCCCGCGACGACGCGCTCCCCGCCGTCGAGGTCGAGTTCGGCGGCCCCGTCGCCACGGCCGAGCCGCTGCTCTTCGTCCTCAAGGGCGCGCTCGCCTCGCTGGGCGAGACGCTCCACACCCGAGGGCTCGCCGCACGCGAGCTCGCGCTGGCGCTCCGGCTCGACGACGGCAGCACCGCCGTGCGCCCGATCCGGCCCGCGCGCCCCACGTCGCATCCCGACGCGCTGTTCGACCACTGCCGCCTGGCGCTGGAGACCTGGCAGCTGCCGGAGCCCGCCACGGGCCTCGCCCTCTCCGCCGCCGTCACCGTGCCCGCTTCCGGCGAGCAAGGCGACCTGCTGGCGCCGCGCTGGGCCGACCCCGCCGCCCTGCTCGCCGCGTTCGAGCGGATCCGCGGCAGCGAGGGCGCCGATGCGGTGGCGCTGCCCGAGAAGCGCGACGGGCACCTGCCCGCGGACCAGGGCGCGTGGGTGGAAGACACGGAGGCACGGGTGCACGGACGGGCACAGACGCACCGGGGCACGGACGCGCCGAAACCGTGCCCGACGTCGCTCTCCGCCTCCTCTGGCCACCGCGACGCCCGTTCACGTGCGCCTCGGGCGCTCGGGGCTCGCCGCATTCAGGCACGAGGACCTCTGGCACGACGTAGCCGCCTGGTGCGGCCCCGAGCGCCTCGCGCCCCGGTGGTGGCAGGCGGCCGCCGCTCCGGCGACCGAGACGCCTGGACCGCGCGACTACTACACGGCCCGCACCGCCGACGGGGCGCTGTGGCTGCTCAGGAGGGACGACCCCTCACACGAGTGGTTCGTGGAGGGATGGTGGGACTGAAGGTCCGGGCGCACAGGGGCGCCGTGCTCTTTGGCTCGGTGCGTCTGTGCGTCTGTGCGTCCATGCCTCCTGACTACGTCGAGCTGCACTGCCACAGCGGCTTCTCGCTCCTCGACGGCGCGTCCAATCCCGAGACGTTGATCGCGCGCGCCGCCGCCATCGGCATGCAGGCCATCGCGCTCACCGATCACGATGACCTCGGTGGCGCGGTGCGCTGGGCCGAGGCCGGGAAGGAGCACGGCGTCGGGGCGATCGTGGGCCTCGAAGTCACGGTGGGCGATGCCGAAAGACGCACCGAGGCACAGCGCACAGACGCACAGAAGAGAAGCCCCTGTGCGTCGGCGCGTCCGCGCGCCCGTGCCCCTCGACATCCCATCTCACCCTGCTCGCGATGGACCAGGCCGGCTACCGCAACCTCTCCCGGCTCGTCACGCTGGCGCGGAGCGGGGATCGCGGCGCGCCGGCCGCGCCGTGGCACGAGGTCGAGCGCCACGCCGACGGCCTGTTCTGCCTGACCGGCTGCCCGTTCGGCGAGATCCCGCAGCGGCTCGCCGCGGGCGACGAGACCGGCGCGCGCGAGCGGCTCGGCCGGCTCGCCGAAGTCTTCGGCGGCCACGTCGCCGTGGAGTGCTGGGACCACGCCCTCGCCTCGGAGCGCGCCGTCGTCCCCCAACTGGTCGCGCTCGCCGGCTCGCTCGACCTGCCCTGGCTCGTCACCAACGACGCCCACTACGCCACGCCCCGCGGCCGGCTGGTGCACGACGTGCTCACTTGCCTGCGCCACCAGACCACGCTCGACGAGGCGGGCACGCTGCTCCGGCCCAGCGGCGAGTGGTACCTCAAGCGCCCGGAGAAGATCGCCCACCGCTGGCGCCACTACCCCGAGGGCATCACGGCCACACGGGACGTCGCGGAGCAGTGCACCTTCCGGATGGCGTCCCTCACCCCGACGCTCCCCGCCTTTCCGACGCCCCCAGGCGTGAGCGCCGACGATCATCTCGCCGCGCTCGTCGCGGCGGGGGCGCGCGAACGGTACGGCCGCCATCTCACCGCGCGGCACCAGGCACAGCTCCGGCACGAGCTGGACGTCATCCGGCGGCTCGGCCTGGCCGGCTACTTCCTCATCGTCTGGGACATCGTGCGGGAAGCGAATCGTCTCGGCGTGCTCGCCCAGGGACGCGGCTCCGCCGCCAACTCCGCGGTCTGTTACTGCCTGGGCATCACCGCCATCGACCCCATCGGCATGGAGCTGCTGTTCGAGCGCTTCCTCTCGGAGGATCGGCGCGAGGCACCCGACATCGACATCGACTTCGCGCACAACGATCGCGAACAGGTCCTGCAGTACGTCTACCGCCGCTACGGGCGCGACCACGCGGCCATGGTGTGCGAGGCCATCACCTACCGCGGCCGGGCGGCGGTGCGCGACGCCGCCCGCGTGCTCGGCTTCTCGGTGCAACAGGCCGAGAAGCTGGCCGACGAGGCGGACCGGGACGGCGCGCGCGAGACGGGAGAGAAGCTGCTCGAGGGCGCCGCCGCGGCCGCCGACCTCGACCCCGGCGACCATCGCGTGCGGATGCTCGCGCAGGTCGTGCGCGGACTCCACCAGCTCCCGCGCCATCGCTCCATCCACGTGGGGGGCTTCGTCCTCACGGCGGAGCCGCTGTCCGACGTCGTGCCCATCGAGCCGGCGGCGATGCCCGAGCGCACGGTGATCCAGTGGGACAAGGACGACCTCGATCCGGTGCGACTCATCAAGATCGACCTGCTGGGCCTCGGCATGCTCACCATGCTCCAGAAGGCGATCGAGCTGGTACGCCTGCACCGCGGCGTGACCGTCGATCTGGCGAAGCTGCCGATGACCGATCCGGCCGTGTACGACATGCTCTGCCGCGCCGACACCATCGGCGTCTTCCAGATCGAGTCACGCGCCCAGATGAACACCCTGCCGCGCCTCGCTCCGCGGACCTTCTACGACCTGGTGGTGGAGGTCGCGCTGATCCGCCCCGGCCCCATCCAGGGTGAGATGGTGCACCCCTACCTCAGGCGCCGGGCCGGGCTCGAGCCCGTGACCTACCCGCATCCCTCGCTCGAGCCCATCCTCGAGCGCACCCTCGGCGTGCCGCTCTTCCAGGAGCAGGGGATGCAGGTGGCGATCGCCGCCGCGGGCTTCACCCCGGGCGAGGCCGACGAGCTGCGCCGGGCGATGGGGCACAAGCGCTCGCACGAGCGGATGGCGAAGATCTGCGGCAAGCTGGTGGACGGCATGGCGAAGAACGGCATCGAGCCCGACGTCGCGCGCCGCATCTTCAACCAGATCTCGGCCTTCGCCGACTACGGCTTTCCCGAGAGCCACGCCGCCAGCTTCGCGCTGCTGGTGTACGCGTCCGCGTACTTCAAGCTCTACCATCCGGACGCCTTCGCGTGCGCGCTCCTCAACGCGCAGCCGATGGGCTTCTACTCACCCGGCACGATCGTCGAAGACGCGAAGCGGCACGGCGTGGAGGTCCGTGGCGTGGACGTGATGCGCAGCGACTGGGACTGCACGCTGGAAGAAGCGGACGCCCAGACGCACAGCACCACGGACGCACCGACCTCCGGCCCCCCGGTGTCTCCGTCCGTCTGTGCGCCTGTGCGTCTTGCTTTACGCATCGGCTTCCGCCAGGTGGCCGGCCTCGGCGGCAAGGCGCGCGAGCGGCTCGAGCCGTTGCTGCCCGGCACGCGTCCCGGCTCGCTGCAGGAATGGGTGCGCGACAGCGGCCTGACCGTGGCCCAGCTGCGTGCCCTGGCCGAGGCGGGAGCGTTCGACGCCCTGTGGCCCAATCGTCGCTCGGCACTCTGGGAGGTCCTCAAACACGCGCGCGGCGCCGCCGGCCCCCTCGCCCCGGTCGCGCAGGACCGGCGGCCCGCGCCCGTGCCGGGCCTCACGTCGGTCGAGCTCACCGAGGCCGACTACCGCGTCACCGGGCTCTCGCCGGCGGGGCATCCGATGCGCCACCTGCGCCGCGCCGTGGCGGCGATGGGGGCCATTCCCGCGGCGGAGCTGGAGCGACGCCGCGACGGGGACTGGGTGACCGTCGCCGGACTGGTCATTTGCCGCCAGCGACCCGCGACCGCGAAGGGGTTCTGTTTCGTGACGCTGGAGGACGAGACGGGCCTGGCCAACGTCGTGATCACGCCGCAGCTGTTCGAGGAGCACAAGCGGCTCGTTCGGCGCTCGCCGCTGCTGGTGGTGGGCGGGGTGCTGCAGGAAGAGCAGGGGGTGCTCAACATCCGCGGCCGCCGATTTGCCGCACCGCGCCCGGCGGGCGGCGCGGCGTTCGTCACCTCACATGATTTTCACTGAGCGGATGCGGGCGCGCTACGCGAGCGCGTCCGCCACCGCCGTCCCCCGGGTCGCGAAGATCCGGGAAATGGTCTCGCCCACCTTGTTGTTCGGCGTGGACGCGCCCGCCGTGACGCCCACCACGTGCGGCCCCGGGGCCAGCCAGCCCGTCAGCACCACTTCCTGCTGCGTGCCCACCGGCTTGTGGCGAATGGTGCCGGTCTCCGGCACGATGCAGCCCGCGTCCTGCACGTGGAACGTCGGCACCCGCTCGGCGCACAACGCGGCGAGGTGGTTGGTGTTGCTCGAATTGTAGCCGCCCACCACGACCACCACGTCCACCGAGTCCTTCAAGAGCCGCAGCACCGCGTCCTGGCGGTCCTGCGTCGCGGAGCAGATGGTGTCGAAGCTGCGGAAGTGCTCCGCCAGCGCGGCGGCGCCGTAGCGCGCCACCATCGCGCGCCGGATCTCGGCCGCGATCGCCAGCGACTCGCTCGAGAGCATCGTCGTCTGGTTCGCGATACCCACGCGCGCGAGGTCCCGGGGGGGATCGAAGCCGGGCGACGCCGCCGCGGCGAAGCGCTGCCGGAGCGCGTCGCCGGCGGCCTCCCGCTCGATGAACTCGCACACCACCCTCGCTTCCGCCATGTCGCGCACCACCAGGTACCGGCCGCCGGGATACTGCGCCACCTGCGAGGCGGTGGCCTTCGTTTCCTCGTGCTGGTACTTCCCGTGGATCACCGCGGTGAAGGCGTCACGCGCGTAACTCTCGACCCGTTTCCAGACGTTGAGCACCGATCCGCACGTGGTATCCACCAGCACCGCACCGGCCGCGCGCAACCGCTCGAAGTCCTCGCGGGTGACGCCGAACGCCGGCAGGATCACGGCGTCGTCGGCCGTCACGGAGGCGAAGTCGAATTCGCCGGCGGCGCTGCGCGCGAGGATGGCGATGCCCATGTCGGCGAGCTTCGCGTTGACGTGCGGATTGTGGATGATCTCGCCCACCAGGAAGATCCGCTTGC
Source organism: uncultured Gemmatimonadales bacterium (assembly GCA_963718005.1). Lineage (GTDB taxonomy): Bacteria > Gemmatimonadota > Gemmatimonadetes > Gemmatimonadales > JACORV01 > Fen-1245. Next base: position 133,270 of record CAVQXV010000002.1, on the reverse strand, counting down.
CGGGGAACTTGGCCCGGGTCTCGTACGCGTACTCCACGGCGCGGTCCACGCCGTAGCAGAATCCGAACTCCTGCGCCAGCCGGACGGTGAGATCGCCCACGGTCACGGAGTAGCCGCGGGCGCGCACCTCGTCCACCACGGCGCTGTGGTAGTCGTCGGTCAGGGCACCCTGAATCTCGCCCTTGAGACCGAAGCCTTTGCGGAAGTAGGTCTGTTCCACGGAGATGGCGCCAATCTAGCCGCGGCGCCGGGCCTTGGGCAGCCCTGTCAGGCGCCGCGTCCGGCGAGAATCGAGCGCGCGGCCTTGAGCAGCGCCTCGACCGGGATGTCGGCGACGCGTGCGGCGCCGATGGACCGGTGTCGGGGCCCGATCACGCCCCATCCCTCCACCTGCAACGCCAGGCCATAGGCCACCGTCGGCGCTCCGACCGCGTCGGCGAGGTGCAGGGTACCGGTGTACTGGGAGATGAACAGATCGAAGTGGTGCTGCAGGGCCGCGAACACGGCCAGCGGCACGGCAGGCACGAGCGCCGCGCCCGGAACCTGCGAGCGGACGGACTCGGCCTCGACACGCTCCGCTCCCGTGCCGCACAGCACCACCCGGCAGCCGTCCGCGTCCAGTTGACGCACCAGCGCCACCACGCGTTCCCGCGGCCAGGCCCGCACCGCGTGGCGCTTCGATCCGCGATGCGGTATCTGGAAGCCCACCAGGGGGCCGCCCCCCGGCCCCGCCAGGGCCGGCAGCAACTCCGCCGCGCGCCGCGCCGCCTCGGGCGGCACCTGGAAGACCGGCCGGATCTCGTCCGGAGGGAAACCAAGCGCCGCCGCAGCCCGGCAGTAGCGGGTCGTCTGATGGAAGTCGTCGATGCCGAGAATCAGGTTGCAGGAGGTGTGCGCGTAGGTCCGGTGCGTCGCCATGCGGATCGGCGCGCGACTGAAGGCCGATATCCAGACGCCGGCCATCGATTCGGCGCGCAGGCTGACGCTCAAGTCGAACGACTGGCGGCTCAGCCACCAGGCGAGCTGCGCCCAGCTCCGCGGATTCCGCCGGAACACCGGGCCCTCCTCCACGAACGGCAGGCCCTGGATCGTCGCACGGTTCTTCGCGCCCGCGATGAGCACCAGCCGCGCCTGCGGCCAGCGACGATGCAGCGCGAGCAGGAGCGGGGAGCAACACAGCAGGTCTCCGATGCGGTCGGTGCGGGAGACCACGATCCGCCGCGCCTCGTACCCGTCCAGGTCGCGCACCGTCCGCGGGCGGCGATCGAGCGGCAGCACCAGCGCTCCCGCGTACGCCGTCTGCAGCGGACGCTTGATGCCCTGACGAATTCGCTTCAGGAGTCCGGCCATCTCACCTCACAACCACCAGCGGCGGGGCACCAGTCCCCACTTCCCAAGCCACGCGCCGTAGAATCTGGGACTCAGCAGCGGTGTGTCGAGCGGCGGCCGCCGCGCGTCCGGCGCCGGCCAATCCATCCGCGCCATGCGCCTTCGCATGACGGCAGGATGCGAGCCATGCCAGCGCCACGCGACCTCCACGTTGCCCAGCCGGCCGGCGTCCACCGCGCCCCACCGCCGCGCGACCCGCGTCTCGTCGTGGTACAGCGCCGCGAGCGCCAGCGTCTTCGCCTTCAGCTGCGCGGGTGAGCGCGCCCATCCGTAGTGGAACACTCGCGCCCCACTGTCGCGGGTGCGCAGCCCGCTCCCGTCGCGCCGCCCGAAACCGGCGGCATCCTGGATGGACTCGAGTCGACCGTCGTTGCGGACCAGCCGGCACTGCCGGCGGTACCGGAACGGATTCACCAGGTCGTACGCACCCTCGAAGTGCAGAAAGCGGAAGGTCAACGCGTCCACGCGCTCGTCGTCGTCGAACCGCGCCGCCGCGCCACGCACCGCGTCGTAGTCGGCCTCGTGGAGTACTTCGTCGGCCTGCAGATACAGCACCCACGCGTGCCGGCACCGCCCCAGCGCGATGTTGGTCTGCCTCGCCAGCACCCGCCCGCCCTCGGGCGGCGCATCGTCCCAATCGGTTTCCACGATCCGCACGCGCGGGTCGCCGAGCGCGCGCGCCGTCTCGTGCGCCACGGGATCGCCGCGGTGCGCCACGATCACCACTTCCTCCACCAGCGGCAGCAGGGAGCGGACGGACTCTTCGAGCGGATAGTCGAAACCGGCCGCGCTGCGGACGATCGTGCAGCCGGAGATGCGCGGCTCAGGCACCGAGGAACATGCTCCAGATCCAGTCCACGCACCCGTGGGTCACGGCCGCGGCGGCCAGCTTACCGGTTCGCTGGTACACCCATCCGTACGCCACGCCCGCGGCTGTCGCCAGGAGGCCGTAACCCCAATTCGGGTGCGCCGGGTGCTTGAGCAGGTGCAGCAGTCCGAAGACCACCGAGCCGAGCGCCAGCCCGACCCGCGGGTTCCAGATGCGGGAGAAGGCCTCCTGGATCGTTCCCCGGAACAGCATTTCCTCCGGCAGTCCGACGAACAGCATCAACCCGAACAGTCGCAGAGCGCCGTGCCCGATCCCCAGCCACCGCGACTGGAATGAGAGAAAGCCGATCGCGAAGCCGAGCGGAATGGCGATCGCGGCCAATACGGCCACGGCGCCGAGCGCGAGCGCGATCTCCCGCCACGTGAGTCCGAGCCCCACGTCCAAGGTGCGCAGCGGATGCACCACCTGGAGGAGGAACAGCGCCAGGACGACCGCGACGAGCGGCCCGAGGCTCAGATGCTGGCCGCCCGGAACCGCGATCGTGATGCCGCGCTCCCAGATGCCCCAGATCGCACTCAAGGCGACCGCCGCGACGAGCAGCCGCGGAGACGAAGGCTCGCCCTCCCGCCCGACGCCCAGCGCCACCGTGGCCAGGCCGGCCCCCACGGGCCACAGCAGGAAGTTCACCCAGTTGTGGCTGCCGACCAGCAAGGCGGCGACCATGCCGTATAACGCGAGGGCGAGCGGGATGTGCACCGTGAGGCCGGGATGTTCGGCGATCCGCCCGCGGATCCAGGTCTGGCATGCCGGAACGAGCAGCAGGAGATAGGCCGCCGACGCGAGCAGGTTGAAGCCGAGCCAGGGCCAGCGCGCGTCACCCTCGGCACCGAACAGCACCAGCAGCACCACGGTGACGATGGCGACCACCCAACCGACCACGTCGTCCCGGTTGCGACGATCGAGCGCGCTCACGTCGGCGGCCTCCACGTCTTCGCGTACTTGAGCCAAGCGCTGTAGGCGGACATCGTGGCGAACAGGATACCGGCGGTGCCGTCGAGCACGCCCAGGCGCAGCACGAGCCGGGCGAACACCTCCCACGGCAGCCGCAGCCACATCCAGGTCCGGTAGCGCACGCCGCGCTCCGCCTTCAGCTCGGCCTGCATGTCGGTATACCGATTCATCTTCTCGACGTGTTCGGTCAGCGTGCGGTAGGCGTGGTGCTCGAGCGTCGAACGCAGTCGCGCCGTGCGGCCCCGCACGTCGACGTGCTCGTGGACCCGATCGGCGGAGAAGCGCGCCTCGCCGCGGCGGAACAGCCGCAGCACCCAGTCGTTGCCCATCCCGCCGAAGCGCAGGCGCCGGCCCACGAAGAACACGTCCCGCCGCACCTCGAAACCGTTCGCCTCCGCCGGACGAGGCGACCACGGCTCGAATCTCCGCCGCGAGGGCGGGCGTGACGACTTCGTCGGCGTCGATCGACAGCGCCCACGTGCCCGTCGCCAGGTCGAGCGCCCGCTGCTTCGCGGCACCGAAGCCGTCGAACCGGTGCGTGGCCACGCGCGCTCCGGCGGCACGCGCGATGGCCGCGGTACCGTCCGTGGACTCGCTGTCCACCACCACGATCTCGTCGGCCAGCCCGGCCAGACTCGCCAGGCATGCGGGCAGGTTGGCCGCCTCGTTCCGCGCGATGATCACGGCGCTCAGCCGCACGGCCCGTCCGACGGCCGTGCCCGTCACGCTCCGCCCCCGGTCCGCCGGCGCCCGCCGTCGAGTGTCCGATAGATCGCGAGTGTGCCTTCGACCGTGCTGTCGATGGAGAACTGCCGCACCCGTTCGCGGCCCGCCGCCGAGAGCGCGCGCCGCAGCGCGGGGTCGCGCAGGACCCGGCCGATGGCGGCGCCGAGAGCGCCGCCGTCCCCCACCGCCACCAGCAAGCCGTCCACTCCGTCGCGGACGATCTCGATCACGCCTCCCGCCGCGGTCGCGACCACCGGGACCCCGGCGGCCATTGCGTCGAGCAGCGTGGTGCCCAGGCCCTCGTCGCGCGAGCTCAGCACCGCCACGTCCGCCGCCGCCAGAAGCTCCACCGCATCGGGACGGAAGCCGGGCAGCCGCACGACGCCGTCCAGGCCCAGACGGCGACACGAGCGGTCGGTCGCGGCCGCCAAGGGCCCGTCGCCGATCAACAGGGCCTGCAGATCGTGGCCGGCGCGGCGAGCTTCGGCCACTGCCTCGAGAAACGTCTCCGGATCCTTATGCGGCGCCACGAGCGCCGACACCATCACCACGAGGGGACGCCCCGGCACGAGGCCAAGCGACCGGAGCGTGGCCGCGCTGGCCGGGGTCCTGCGGCCGCGGAGATCGACGCCGCTCCGGACTACCGACACGCGATCGGCCGCGACACCGTTCGCACACAGGACCTCGCGCACCCGCTCCGATACCGCGATGAAGCGAGCGGGTCGGGCGTACTTCCAGCGCGAGAGCGGGTTGCGGCGCGGCGGCAAGGCGACGCGACGGGCCGCCAGCAGGGGCACCGGCGTGCCGGCGGCCGCCAGGGCCGCGACCGCCAGGGCGTGTCCGGCGTGCGCGTGCACGACGTCCGCTCGTACGCGCCGCAACAACGCCCGGAGCCGGGCCGCGGCCACCGGGTCCCACTCGAAGACGGGGTTCACCGGAACGACGGGCACGCCGTCCCGGGCCAGTGCGGCTGCCAGTAGCGTGTCCGGTCTCGCCACGACCCACGCCAGGTGGCCGCGTCGTTGCATGCCGGTCGCCAGCGCGTGGAGCTGCCGCTGACCGCCCCCCCAGGTGCGCTCGGTATCGACGTGCACCACGCGGAGGGCCGGCTCGCCGCTCACGGATGCGCGCACGACCCGGCGGGTGCATTGCGAATCGGAATGCCGGACAGCGTGCCCTTGTACCGCACGAGCGTCTTCCCGGAGTCGGGCACGGCGATCTCGAAGTCGCCGTCCAGTGAGCGGGATGATTCGAGTCGCAGCCGCCCCGAGACGCCCAGGCGGGCGAAGCCGGTGGGCAGGCGGAGCGCGGCCGTCGCCGTGCCCACGCCCCCAAGCTCGGGCCTGACGTCGAAGCTGGCCGCTTGAAACGGGAAGATGGTCCGTGCCGCGAAGCCGGCGGCTCGATTCTGACCGAGCGCGATGATGGTGAGAATGCTGTCGGAGAGGCAGTACTCGGCGCGGCCCGGCTCGTTCATGACGGTGGAGGAATGGCCCGTCTCGCGCACCACGCGGAGGTGACCGCTAATGCCCGACTCGGTTCCTGGGCCGACGCCACAGGAGGCGCCGGCGAGAAGCGCCAGGGCTGCGGCTGCGATCATCCTCCGTCGCATGGCGGAGGAAGCTAGGCGTGCGGGCGGCCCTTGCCTAGCGGCGCGCCCCGACGACCAGCGACCAGCGCCACGGCGCGTTCGGCGCAATGGGCCGCGCCACATCCAGGCGGACGACGCCCCCGAAGAACGACACCCCAGCGCCGACCGACGCCGCCGGGCCACCGGTGAAGCTCAGGCTCCGCAACGCGACCTGTCCCGCGTCCGCGAACACGACGGGACTGATCGCGTGCCCTGCCAGTCCGAGATCCACACTGACGGCCCACGCCGACGGGCCGCTGAGCCAGCCCGCGGGATAGCCGCGCAGGGTCTTCTCGCCGCCGAGCCGAAAGTCGCGCTGCGGAAGACTGTCTCCGGTCCCGGCGCCGAACCAAGCCGAGACCGTGGCGTCGAGGCCTGCGATCAGCCCCGACCGTGCCGTGGCGGCCAGCCAACTCCGCACGTGGGACCTGGTGCCCGCCGTGCCTTCGACGGTCGCCGTCCACTCCAGCGGCCGGCCGCCGCCCGCCACGCTGGCCTCGGCCACGCCGTAGTGTCCCGCCACCACCGGGCCGTTCGCGGCGAAGCGGCCGCCCCCGCCCAGCAGCGCGTTGAAGCCATCCCGAGCCAGCGTGCGGGGAGCGGTTTCGTCCTCGTACCGTGCGTCGAGCGTCAGGTCGGCCGTCAGACCGAGCGGTCGCAGGTAGCGGATCGCGCCGCCCTGTGTGAACACGTAGCTCCCGTCGTCACGCGCGAACCACAGCGCGCCGACCGAATTCGCGAAGGTGAGGCCCGGCGCGAGCGGATCCGCGTCGCGCATCTCCCGGAACCCCACCAGCTCCAGCCGCGACGCCGGCGCGTCGCGCCGCAGCGTGAGCGCGCCCTGCAACCGGCCGTCGGTGAAGGCATACCGCGCCTTGGCCAGGAGCGAGACGAACGCCGGCCCCGGCCGCCACTCGTAACCCACTCCCAGCGACGCGCCCTCGGCGCGGTTGTACCTCCAGATGTCGGTGAACCTGTCGAACGCGAGGCCCAGCCGCCGGCGGCCGGTCAGACTGTCGGGCAGCCGCTCGACCATGTTCAGCACGTCCCGCCTGAGGTCGTCGAGCCGCGCCGCGTCGGCCGCCGACGTACTCAGCTGCAGCGAATCCTTCCAGCCGCGATAGTGGTGCAACTCCGAGTCGGGCGGCACGTCCATCTCGAAGCGCCCGCCCATCCACGTGCCTTCGGTGATGCAGCCACGCTTGGGGTCCGACAGGGTGTCCGCCAGCGAATCCGAGGCGAAGCGGTCGCCGCAGCGGCGCCGGATGTTGCCCCGACCGCGTCCCTTGTGCTGCGATGTGTCCGGCGGAAGGTCCGTGAAGACGAGCGGCCGGTTCTCGTTGACGCGCACGCCGCTGAAGGTGGTGATGAAATGCACCGGGAGAACCAGGTTCTTGAACCACGGCAGCTGGATGTCGAGCGTCACCGATTGCCGGAACGGCAGCCAGTAACGCTGCTCGTACAAGCCGTACTCCAGGTCCGCGGACACCCGCAGGATGCGCTCGACCATGGCGTCCTCGCGGTCCGCGCGCACCGTGTCCCGGTGGGTCGCGCCGATCGAATCCACCCACAGGCGGTTCCCGATGAACGTGAAGGACAACCGCACCGTCTCCGCCGTCGCCGCGTCCAGCCACAGCTCGCCGGCGATCAGCGAGGCATCGGCCCGGGTGGGGGTGATGCGCACCTCGAGCGCCCGCACCGTGCGGCCCGGCAGCGCGAGTTGCACCGAATCGGCGATCGCGTAGCGGTAGTAGGCCTCGGCACCCGCCGCCAGCGGGTGGATGGCCGCGCGATCGGGAAATCCCTGGTCCGAGATGAGTCGAATGCTGTCGCCGAGGAAGCGCGGCACGAACCACGGGCGCGTCCAGCCGGCGTCCATCGTCATCCCGCGAAACGCGGTCCGGGAGCGCTGGCCGAGCGTCACCACCTTGAGGTCGTTGGGTGCCTGCCACTGCAGCTCGGCCTGCTCTTCCTCGACCGCGATCGGAAGGAGCCGCGCGAAGCCGCCGCGCCCCACGTTGGCGTCGAGCCGCGACAGCAACGTCGCCCGGTAGTCGTGGACGGCCGCGTCCTGCTGCCGGTGCCGCTCCCGGGCGCGCGCGATCAGCGACGCCGTCGCCGAGTCGGCGTACGGGCTCGCCTGCACCTGCAGCGACAAGAGCAGCGTCAGCGGGAATCCCACGTCCATCCAAGTCGAAAGAGGCTGCTGCCACTACGCCCGGCCGACGCATCCGGTTTCCGGCGTGAGCCCTGTCGCGACTACGCGCCCCGGACAGCGGCGTCCGCCGCGCCGGGCGTCCGTCTCGCGCGCTGCTCGCCCCAGGTGGCCAGCGCCAGGCCGCCGAAGATGACCACCGCGGCGACCGCGGCGCGGGCCGTCAGGCGCTCGCCCAGAATGAGCGGTGCCGCCCCCACCGTCATGACCGGCTGCAGATACACGTACATCGCCACCAGGCTGGACGCCGTGTGCTGCAAGGCCCAGATGGAGAGGTAGTAGGCGAGGAACGTCGAGCACAGCACGATGTAGCCGAGACCCAGCAGCGTCCCGCTCGGCACCGCAGTGAGATCCACGTGCCGAAGCGCCACCAGCCCGAACGGCGTGACGATCACGGCGCCGAACAGAAAGACGTGCGTCACCACCGTGAGCGGGTGATACCGTTTCAGCATCCGCTTCGACAGCACGAGGTAGCCCGCGTACGACGCCGTATTGCACGCGACCAGCGCGTTGCCGAGCGCCGTGGTCGGATCCAGACGGATCCGGTCGGGCCCGATCAGGTAGATCGCGCCCGCGGCCGCCAGCAGGATGCCGCCGATCTTGCTCCACGTGGCCCGCTCGTATCCGAGCGCCAGGGCGATCGTCAGCGTGAAGGCCGGTACCGTCGTCACGAGGATGTTCGTGTTGATGGCCGTCGTCCGCTTCACGCCCTCGAGAAACAGCAACTGGTTCATCACCACGCCCAACATCGCCAGGGCCACCAGTGTCGCGAGGTCCCGGCGATCCGTCACCCGCTCGCGCACGAAGAGCCCGTGGATCAGGGCGAAGGCGAGAGCGGCCCCCGTCACGCGGAAGAACACGATTCCGGCCGGCGAAATGCTGGGAAGCACGAACTTCGCGACGACGGTCAGGGATGCGAAGAAGAACTGCACGGCGATCAACGCAAGGTGGACCATCAGGTAGCCAGGCTCTTCCTTCTTGACAGGACTGCTTCCATCGGTAGACTAACTGATTAGTCAGTCACCACGAGGTGCTGTGGACAAGAGAGATGTAATCATCGAAGCGGCATGCACTTTACTGGCATCCGTCGGCATGGACCGGATCACCGTTGCCCTGGTCGCTAAGGCCGCACACGTTTCCACGGCGCTCGTGCATTATCACTTCGCCACCAAGCAGAAGCTGCTCGCGGCGGCAGCCGAGGCGCTTTCGCGACGGCGCACGGAGCGTCGGGTCGAGGCGCTCACATCGGCGCGAGGGCTGTCGAGCGTCGACGCGCTGTGGGCCGGCTTGACCGATCTCGACGCCCCGGCCGAGCGAGCGGGCCCGGACCTGATTCTCCTCGCCCGGCAGGATCGTGCCGTCGGTGCCGCCCTGCAGCGCTCGCGGCGGCTCGAGCACGCGCGGCTGGCCGAGCCGCTTGCCGCGCTGTTCGACAGTCTGGGGACCCGCCCATCCATCCCGCCGGAGGAGCTCGCCGCCACCGTGTGCATGTTCCTGGACGGGGCCGCGTCGGCTCTCCTCTCGGGTATGCCCGCCGACGACGTCAGAGCTTCCTACGATGCTTTCTGGCTCGCCCTCGTCGCCCTCGGACAGGCGGCTCCGCGGACGGGCTGAGTCGCCGCCGCAATTCCTCCAGCGACGCCGCGCGCACCGAGGTGTTCTTGCCGCGGATAACGGCGAACGCGACGGGACGGTCGAGGCGTGGCACGTCGCCCTCGCGCAGGGTTCGCGCGACCCGCTCCCTGAGCCTCACCCGGACCAGGCCCGCGCCGCCCTCGACCTCGTAGTCGAGCGGGCACTTCTCGCCGTCCAGCGTCACGAACGATGGCAGGGACTCCAGCGCGCGCCGCCGCTCGAGCGGCACGAACTCGTCCACGCTCAGCTCCAAGTCCGCCTGCAGGAAATCCTCGAACCGCCCGAGCGGCGTGAGCCGGCGCCCGAGCGCGGCCCGTACGTCCGGCCCATCCACCCCCGCCAGCGTGCCGCCGGAGCGCCGCCACAGCTCCCCGAGGCGGTCCAGTGTGTGCCGCAACGCCCGCGCGTGCCGGTGATGCGCGACGCCGGTCATCAGGGCCTCGACCAGCGCGGCCCGAGCCGGGCCGGCCAGTTCCGGAGGAATCGTCTCGAGCGGCTCCGCGTCGCGCTCCAGCTCGAAGTCGTGGTACGTCCGCCGGCGCACGGCCACGAGCGGCGACTTCCGGTGCCGAGGATCGTAGGCCACCTCGGGCGGGCCGACCCGCGCGTAGCTTCGCATCAGGTCGTAGGGAAGCTGCGTACCTTCGATCGCGGCGCGGGGGACGCCGAACCGGTCGGCGAAGTAGCGGATGGTTCCCGCCACTCCACCCCAGGTGCCGCACACCGAGCCGCGCGAGACCCGCACCGGCTCGCGGCTCGCCGTCTCCTCGTCCACGATGAGGTCGAACGGCAGGATCCTCGCGACGAGATCCTGCCAGCGCCGCAGCATGCGTTCGTCGGCGGGGTGGAGCGTCGCCGGCAGCGGCAGCTCGAGCGCCCGGTAGACCGACGCGACGCCGAGCGCGGCATCCTCGATGGCCTTGACCAGCACGCCGCGCCGTTCCGCCCACTCGGCCAAGGTCTCCGCGAAGACGTGGCGCGCCAGGCCGAACACCTCGCCCACACTGCCGTGCTGGTTCACCGCCTCGGCGAACACGTTGTACACGGTCAGGTGATCGGACCCCGGCACGATCAGCCCGCGGAGCATCCGCTCCTCGCGGGTCATGCGGTGCAGCGATTCGATCCCGGAGCAGGTCGCGACGGCGGGCACCAGATCGGCGTCGGCGTGGAGCAGCAGCTCGGCCCACGGCCGGTCGACCGGCAGCGCTTCCACTTCCGCCCCGTAAACGGTCAGCCGCCCGTCCGACACGATGCCGCGCGCTTCCAGGCGCCGCAGCGCGGCCGCGTGCGCCGCGCGGTCGAGCGGCACGGGTAGATCGAGGTCCGACGCGTCCACCCCCAGCGCCGCGCAGGTCATCGCCACCCGCTCGACGTCGCCGGCGAGCTGGAATTCCGGCGGGCCCGGCGCCAGGCGGTCGAAGGCGAGGTCGCGGTCGCTGAGAATCCACACCTCGCCGCCCCGCACCCGGCCGTGGACCCGGCCGGCCATCTGCAGGATCTCGTTCGCGCCCAGCGGCAGGCGGGTGAGCACGTTGCGGCCGCGCTCCACCACGTTCTGGAAGCGCGCGTCCAGGATCACCACCGTGTCGAGCCCGGCGATGTTGAGCGCCGACTGCCCGGCGGCGGTCATGGCGAGCAGGTACGGCTTGCTCGCCTTGCCCTCGAGGAACGGCCGGATGACGCGGATGGGCTCGCCGCCGTGGTAGAACGCCGTGGTGAGCGCGGGCCACTGCGCACCCACGCCGGCCGCCACCGCCTCCACCTCCGCCCGCGTCGGGACGAACACCGCCACGCCGCGACGCTCGCGCACGACCCGGCGCAGGAAGCGCGTGTCGAGGAAGCGCTCGACCGTGGTGGCGAGCACGCGCACCTTCGCGGCGCGCGAGGGGTCGAACACCTTGGTCTCGATCACGCGCGCGGAGTCGAGATAGCGGGCGTAGAAGGCGGGATCCACGGTCGCCGAGAGCCAGATGAAACGGCATCGCGCGCGCTTGCCCAGGGCCAGGCACAGCTCCAGCTCCGCCGAGGTCTGGTGGATCTCGTCCACCACGACCACGTCTGCGCCGGTGATCATCCCCGCCTGGAACCAGCGCCGCGCGATGCCCGTGGTGACGATCACCAGGTTCCACGACGGCGTCTCGGGAGTCGCCTCGCGCTCCCGATTGACGACCCCCACCTTGAGCGGAACACCGAGAATGGTCTGCGCGATGCGCCGGATGCCGAGGGTCTTGCCCGTGCCGGTGCCCGCGACGATCCCGAAGCCGCGACCGGCGCCCGCCAGCTCGCGCAGCTCCGGACCGTGTTCCTGCTCGAGCACCGTCGGCAGCTCGAGCGTCATCGCCAGCTCGATCGTCTCGCAGGCGGCGCGGGTGGGCGCGATGACCACCACGCGGCCGGTCGGAGGCCGCGCGGCGTGGAACGCTTGACGATCGGGAGGGAGGTAGTGGTCTCGGCTGGGGTGCACCGGCCTCAGTCGCCCAGGCAGATGCCGAGTTCGCGCGCCGTGCAAACGGTATCGGAGTCCACCGGCACGAGCTTCGGCTTGACCAGTGCTTCCTTGAGCGGAACGTAGCCCACCGTCGGTGGCTGGTACGCCACCATCACGCCGAACACCTTGTTCGCGACGCACCGCACCGCCGCGGCGCCGAAGCGCAGCGCCAGCAGCCGGTCGAACGACGTCGGCGTCCCGCCGCGCTGGAGGTGGCCCAGGGTGAGCGAGCGGGTCTCCTTACCGGTGCGCGCTTCGATCTCCCGCGCCACGGTATCGCCGACCCCGCCCAGGCGCTCCATCGCGCCGCCTGCAGCGGCCGGCCCCTTCAGGGCGCGCGACCCGCCCTTCGGCACCGCGCCCTCCGCCACGACGACGACGCTGAAGGCCCGCCCCCGCGCCTCGCGCTCCGTGATCTTCCGGCAGACGCTCTCGATGTCGAAGGGAATCTCGGGTATCAGGATCACGTCGGCGCTGCCCGACAGGCCCGAGTGCAGCGCGATCCAGCCGGCGTAGCGGCCCATCACCTCCACCACCATCACGCGGCTGTGACTCTCCGCCGTCGAATGCACCTTGTCGAGCGCGTCGGTCGCCGTGGATACCGCCGTGTCGAAGCCGAAGGTGGCCTGCGTGGCGCCGACGTCGTTGTCGATCGTCTTCGGCACGCCGACGACCGGCAGGCCCTTCTCGTACAGCTGCTGCGCGATGTTGAGGCTGCCGTCGCCGCCGATCGTGATCAGCGCGTCGAACCCGTGGGCCCGGAACGCCTCCAGCAGCTCGTCGGAGCGGTCCACCTCCTTCATCGAGCCGTCCGGCTGCCGCACGGGGTACTTGAACGGACTGTCCCGATTGGTGGTGCCCAGAATGGTCCCGCCCACGTGCGTGATGCCGCGCACCTCGTCCGGCCCCAGCGCCACGACCCGATCGCGCCCCAGCAACCCGCCGAAGCCGCGCTGGATGCCGTACACCGCCCAGCCGCGGTGGACGGCGGAGAGCACCGCGCCCCGGATGACCGCGTTCAGGCCCGGCGCATCCCCGCCGCCGGTCGAGAGCGCTATGCGCATTGCCGGATCAACTCCATCACTTCACCGGGCTCGGGATGTCGATTCAACGCCTTCTTCGAGAACACGACCTTGCCGTCCACCGTCACCTCGAACACGCCTCCGGACGACGGCATCATGACGACGTCGACCGGCTTCAAGCTCCTCTGGATCTCGGCCGCCAGACCGGTGGCCCGCGCTTCGTAGTGTCAAACGACGCAATATTCGATCGTGATCTTCATGTACCCTCCAGGTTGCGTTCGGCGACAGACTGTAGCACGCCTCGTGCCTCGGCGATAGGCCGCCGCTTGACGAAGGCCGCGCGCCACCATACCGTGGGCACCGCCTCTCCCTCACGCGCGCCGCGCGCAGAGGCCGAGCCGCGAATCCCCAGTTTCGGCGTGAATGACTGACTAGTCAGTCAGCGTCGTTGCGAATTGGGAGATAAAGAGTTGAGCGAAGAGAGCACCAACCAGCGCTCGCGCACGGCCGAGCAATCGCTGCGAATTGGCGTGGATTTCATCGCCCTCGCGGCGCTCGCGTATGTGATCCTCGCCGCGCAGTTCCCACGACCGTTCCCCGTCCTGGAGTACGTGCTGCTGGTCGCCGTCGCCGCCGCGACACGCCGCTACGGCCTCGCGCTGCCAGGCAAGGGGTTCTCCTCCTTCGTGCTCGGCGTCGTGCTGTTTGCGATTCTCAGACACGGCTGGGGATGGGGCGTGCTGGTGTCGCCGCTGGGTATGCTCGCCGGCGACATTCCGCTGCGCCGACTCCGGCTCCGGGCGGCCGTCTCCAACGCGAGCCATCTCACCTTCGGCGTGGCCGTCGTCGGCTTCCTGTACGACCGGATCGGCGGCGCCTGGGGACCGGGCGCCCTCGCGCCCGCGAACACGCTGCCGCTCCTGGCGCTGGGTGTCTGCCTCCCGCTGGTCGTCAACGGCACCTTCTACGCCGAGCTCACCCTCTCGGAGAGTCTCGCCTGGGTGGATGCCCGCCTGACGCTGCGCTGGGAATCCATCGTGTACGTCATGAGCGCGGTCCTGGCGGTGGCCTGGCTGATGGTCATCACCCCCGACATGCCGGCCGCGATCACGGTGGGGCTGTGTTTCGTGCTGGTCGGATTCACGGCCCTGGCCCACTGGCTCGTGGACAAGGGCATTCGCGCCGACGATCTGGGGCTCGCCGAGCGGCTGTCGCGCGCGATCGCGGGCGACGTGAATCTCGAGCGGAGCTTCCCGACCATCCAGCAGCTCGTGCGGCGCCTGGTACCCTGGGACAACCTGGGCGTGGCGCGCTGGGACGCCGCGCAGCGCGAGTTGGTGCAGGTGGTGGATACGGCGCCCGACCGGCCGGCCGGGTTCCGGCTCTCCGGAGATCACGGCCTCGCCGGCGAGGCGCTGCGCACTCCGCAAGCCGTTGGTGTCATCCGAGTTCGGCCACGTGCAAGTCGAGGGCGAAACCGGTTCCGGCTCCGAGATCCTGATCCCGCTCTACCAAGGCGAGGCCCTGGTGGGCGCGTGGAGCGTGCGGCACAACGACGCGGCCATGTATCGGGCCGCCGACGCCGACATCCTCAATCTGGTGGCGCCTCAGCTCGCCCTGTCGCTGGCCGTTCATGGCGTCCTCGAGCCGTTGGTCGAGTCGTCCGAGCAGACGGCGGGCTACGTCGAGCACGTCACCGCCACGAGCGAGCAGATTCACGCCAGCTCGCAGGAGGTCGCGGCCGCCGCTCAGGGCGCGGAGGCGGGTGCGGCGAACGCGGCCGAGCACGTGGCCCGGGCCGAGGCGGCCATGGTGGATCTGCGCGCCGCCGCGCACGACGCCGCGCTGGCCGGTGAAGAGACCCATCGGTCCGCGCAGGAAATGGAGCGCGCGGCGCAGGCGGTGCGCACCGCCACCGCCGCGACCGCCGGCAACCTCGAGCGGATCGGCAGCACCGTCGAGCAGAGCGTGGCCGAGGTCGGCCGCCTGCGCGAGGCCTCCGAGCAGGTGGTGCGCTTCGCCGAGACGATCGGGGCCATCGCCAGCCAGACCAACATGCTGGCCCTGAACGCGACCATCGAGGCCGCGCGGGCCGGCCAGCACGGTGCGGGCTTCGCCGTCGTGGCCGACGAGGTGCGCCGGCTCGCCGAGGAGAGCGCGAAGGAGGCCAAGCAGGCCAGCACGACCACGGCCGAGACCCGCCGTGTCATCGACCGCGCCGCCCAGCTGCTCGAGCAGATGCGGCGCGAGATCGGGGACGTGACCACGGCCGCCAGCCGCTGGATCGCCGAACTGGAGGGCGTGGTTCGGGCCGCCGAGACTGCCGCCCACCTGTCGAGCCGGATGGTCGAGTTCCCGCGCCGAAATGCCGAGCGAACGGCCGAAATGCAGGCGGTTCTCTCCGAGGTGAAGGCGGCGGCCTCGGCCTCCGCCAGCGAGGCCAAAGTGGTGGCGTCGGCCGCGGCCGAGCAGCTCAAGGCCATCGAGGACCTGTCGCACAGCGCCCTCGAGCTGTCCGCGAGCGCCGAACGCCTGGCGGCGGCAACCCGGTTTGTGAAGGGCTAGCCTGCGCCTCGGGGTTGCGTATCCCCAGCAAAGGAGCCAAGATTGTCGGGACTCCAGCGGCCACCAGACCCCTCGGTCGAAAGGTCGAGACCGCCTGGCGACCGCGCTTGCTGTTCCTCTGAGCGACGGCCATAGTCGCTTCGCCTGGTACCCGCAGGGGTGCCATCGCATTCGGTCGTCGCCCACGCTGAGTCTTGGGGCACGGTTGGGCTCGCGAGCTGCGAGCGCCTGGCGCGGCCCGGACTAACTTCCGCTAGGAGATGCATCATGCGAAACCGAGTTCTGTTGGCCGCAGGGACGTTGGCCGTGTTCGTGCCGACGCTGCTGCTCGCCCAGCAACGCCCGGCGCAACCGGCCCAGCCCGCTCAGCGTCCCGCGCAGCGCCCCGCGGCGCAGCCGGCGCAGCGCCCGGCCGCGCAGCCGGCCGCGCACCCGATGATGATGGCCAAGGCAGGCGCTCCGCATCGTGAGGGCAGCTGGGAGCTGACCGCCGGCGTCGGCATCTTCGCCGCTCCGCAGGGCCTGTCGCCGGTACGGGCAAGCACCGAGGTCATGCCGGGCGGTACGCTCCGCGTCGGCTACAACCTGAACGAGATGTGGAACATCAGCGTCGGCACGGGCATCGGCGTCGGCAAGTCCGCCGCCACCAGCTCGACCGCCTATCTCGACGCCCGGCGCCGACGTCACCTGGACGCCGAACATCAACGCCAAGACCAGCCCGTTCATCATGGCCGGCGTTGGCCTGCTCTACCAGAAGAACCCCAGCGCCAACGCCTTCGGTGGGCAGGTCGGCGTGGGCGTGCGGCACATGATCGGCGACGCCCTGGCGCTCCGCGTCGAGGGCGGGATGACGGTGGCGCAGCTTCGCAGCGTCACCACGGCCGGCGGCACCGCCACGGTCGGCCTCTCCCTATTCGTCGGCGGCCGGAAGGTGCTCACGACCGTGGCCGTCGCGCCGAGTGTGGTGACGTTGGCGTCCCTCGGCCAGACGCAGCAGCTGTCGGCCCGGACGCTCGACCAGAAGGGCAGCCCGATGGTGGGCAAGGCCGTTCGGTGGAGCAGCAACAACCCCGCCGTCACCGTTTCGCCGACCGGTCTGGTGACGGCCGCGCGTGACGGCTCGGCGACGATCAGCGCCACCAGCGAGGGCGTGACCGGCACGACGAACGTGACGGTCGCCCGCACGGCGGCTTCGGTGATGGTGGCCCCGGCGACGGCGACTCTGGCCGCGATCGGCGCCACGCAGGCGTTCACCGCGACCGCCAAGGACGCCAACAACAACCCGCTCACGGGTCCGGCCTTCACCTGGACCAGCAGCGACAGCCGGGTGGCGACGGTTGACGCAGCGGGCGCGGTCACGGCGGTCGGGAACGGCACGGCCCGGATCACGGCGGCCACGGGTGGTCGCAATGGCTCGGTGACCGTCACGGTGGCGCAGGCCACCGCGTCCGTCGGCGTGATGCCCGCGACCTCGCAGCTTTCGGCCGCCGGCGCCACGACGCAGTTGTCGGCGCAGGCGACGGATGCCAATGGCCGGCCGATCACGGGCAAGACGTTTACGTGGAGCAGTGACGCCACCGGCGTCGCCACCGTCAGCGCGACCGGTCTGGTGACGGGCGTGGCGAACGGTGCCGCGCACGTGATGGCGAGCGCCGACGGCAAGAACGGCAGCGCGACGGTCACCGTCGTCGTCGCCCCGAAGGGAGCTCCGCCGGTCGAGTTGCCGGCCCTGCCCACGGTCGGGCAGTCGCTGGTGATGAAGAACATCAACTTCCGCCTGGGCAGCGCGGTGCTGTCGCCGGCGGTCAAGGCCGACCTCGACAAGATCGCGATCGCCATGCAGGCGGTGGCGAACTCGAAGTGGGAGGTCGGTGGCTACACCAGCAGCCGCGGAGTCGCGGCGGCCAACCTGCGGCTGTCGCAGCGGCGCGCGAACGCGGTGAAGCTGTATCTGCAGAGCAAGGGCATTCCGGCCGCCAGCCTCTCGGCCGTCGGTTATGGCGCGCAGCACCCGATCGCGTCCAACAAGACGCGCGCGGGCCAGGCGCAGAACATGCGCGTCGAGATCAAGCGCGTGCAGTAGGTTCGTCGCACAGCAGTCAGGAATCGAGCCCCGTCCCGGAGCATCGGGACGGGGCTCGTCCGTTGTGGGGCGCGCGGCGCCGGTCGCGCCGCGACCGGTTGCGCGCGCCGACCGCCGAAAACATATTCGCGGCGCGACGACGGGGCGGCGCCCGTCAATGCTTCGTGGAGGGCGGATGCGGCATCGAGGTTGGTTGGCGGCGGCGACACTGGCCGTCTTCGTGCCGACGCCGCTGCTCGCCCAGCAACGCCCGGCGCCAGTGCCGGCCGCCCGGCCGCTGCTCCCGCAGTACGCCGGCCCGCATCGAGAAGGCAGTTGGGAGTTGACGGTGAGCGCGGGCGCGCTGGCCGTCGACCAGCAATTCGGCGCCGGCCGATTCGCGCCAGGCGGCGCGTTGCGGGTCTCCTATCATGTCAACGGGACCTGGGACGTGAGCGTGGGGACCAACCTGGGCTTCGCCTCGGCGAAGTCGGGCGTGCCCGGCGCCGTCTCACAGACCCTCGTCCAGCCCTTCGCCGCCGTGACGTGGACCCCCGACATCAATCGCGCGACGAGTCCGTTCCTCACGGCCGGCGCCGGCGGCACCTACGACGCATTCAGCGGCGGCCATTTCACCGCGCAGTACGGCGCGCAGCTGGGCGCCGGCCTGCGCCACATGATCGGCGAAGCCGTCGCCCTGCGAATCGAGGTGCGTGAGCAGTACGAGCACTTCAAGGAATTCCCCAACTCGGTCTACAATGGCATCGGCACCGTCGGCCTCTCGTTCTTCATCGGAGGCGGCCCGCTCAAGGACACCGATGGCGACGGCGTGCCCGACAAGTTCGACCGCTGTCCGGACACGCGGCGCGGCGCCGTGGTGGACGCGCGAGGCTGCCCGATCGACAGCGACCACGACGGCGTGCCCGACGGGCTCGACCGGTGCCCGAACACCCCGGCGGATGTCCGCGTGGACGCCGTCGGCTGCCCGACGGACGGCGATCACGACGGCGTGCCGGACTACCTGGACAATTGCCCCGACACGCCCGCCGGCGTGCGGGTGTACCAGAGCGGGGCCCAGGCCGGCTGCCCCGTGGACAGCGACGGCGACGGGGTCCCGGATTACCAGGACCGCTGCCCGAACACCCCGAAGGGCGCTCCGGTGGACGCGATCGGATGCCCCAAGGACTCGGACGGCGACGGCGTGCCCGACTATCTCGATCGCTGCCCGAATACGCCGCGCGGCGCCGTGGTGGACGCCAGCGGCTGCCCGGTGGACAGCGATCACGACGGCGTGCCGGACTACCTCGACAAGTGCCCGAGCACGCCGCCCGGAACGCCGGTGGACGCGGACGGCTGTCCGGTCGAGAGAGACTCGGACGGCGACGGCGTGCCCGACGCCCGCGACACGTGCCCGGACACGCCGCACGGCGTGAGGGTGGACGCGGACGGTTGCCCGTTCGCTCCTCTGCCGGCGGTCGGCGACCGCCTGGTCCTCGCGACCGTCGGCTTCCGCGCGAACCGCGCGGAGATGGCGCCCGCAGCGACGGCGGCCCTCGACAGGGTCGCGGTCGCCCTGCTCGCCACGCCGAACGCGAAGTGGGAGATCGGCGCCTTCACCGACGCCATCGGGCGGGCCGCCCGCAACCTGCGACTATCGCAACAGCGCGCCGACGCCGTGAGGGCGTACCTCGTGAGCCGCGGCGTGCCAGCCGGCAGCCTCTCGGCGGTCGGCTACGGCGGGCGGCAGCCCATCGTCCGCGGCCCGACGCGCGCGGCGCGGCAGCAGAACGTGCGCGTCGAGATCAAGCGGCTGCAGTAGTCCCGAAACCGGAAGTCGCGTAACCTTCCAGCCCCATTCCGGGTCACCGGGGTGGGGCTCGTGCTTTCCGACCTGACCGGGGAGGGCCGCCATGCGCCGCGCCTTGCTCGTGCTGATCGCCTTCGCCTGCGCCGCCGGGCCGCTCGCGGCGCAGCGCCGGCCGGTTCGCGTTCCTCCGCCCAGCGCCGTGCTCGGCTTCGTCCCCGGCACGGACCGCAAGCTGCCGGACTGGGAACCCATCGTCGCCTACTTCCGCGCCCTGGAAGCCGCGAGCGATCGGGTCGTGGTCCGCGAGATCGGCCGCACCACCGGCGGCGCGCCGTTCATCGTGGTCTTCATTTCCAGCCGCGCCAATCTCGCCCGGTTGCCCGCCCTCGGGGACATTCAGCGGCGGCTCGCCGATCCGCGCCTGGTGCCGGACTCCGCGGCCGCCGAGCGCCTGATCCGGCGCGGCAAGGTCTTCGCCCTCATCACGTCCGACATCCACTCCACTGAAGTCGGCGGATCCCTCGCGCCCCTCGACCTCGCGTATCGACTGGCGAGCGATGCCTCGTCCGAGATCACCGGCATTCTCGACCACACCGTGGTGATGCTGGTGCCGTCCCTGAACCCGGACGGCGTCTCCATCGTCGCGCGCTGGTACGCCCAGACGCTCGGCACCAACGCGGAAGGCACGAGCCCGCCCGAGCTCTACAACCGCTACACCGGCCACGACGACAACCGCGACTGGTACGCGTTCACCCAGGTCGAGACGCGGCTGGTGGTGGACAGCCTGTACGACGTGTGGCACCCGCAGGTCACACTCGACCTGCACCAGCAGGGCGTGACCGGCTCGCGCATCTTCATCCCGCCCTACCTCGATCCCGTCGAGCCCAACGTGGACCCGCTGCTGGTCCAGGGCGACAACGCCCTCGGCCTCGCCATGGCCTGGCGTCTGACCGCGGCAGGATTCACCGGCGTCGCGGTGAACTCGCTGTACGACGCCTGGTCGCCGAGCCGGGCGTTCCAGCACTACCACGGCGCCGTGCGCATTCTGACCGAGACGGCGAGCGCCAGGCTCGCCAGCCCGGTGAACGTGCCGTTCGACAGCCTCAGGGAAGGGGAGGGCGTCGACCCGCGCGCGGCGAGCTGGAACTTCGTCGCCCCCTGGCCCGGCGGGCCCTGGACCCTCGGCGACATCGTGCGCTACCAGACCGCGAGCGCCATGGCGTTCCTCGACCAGGTGGCCGCCAATCGCGCGCGGTGGATGCGCGACTCGCACCTGGTGGCCGCCCGGGCGGTGCACGGCTGGCCCGGCTGGCCGTACGCGTTCGTCATTCCCACCGCCGGGCAGAATCCCGTCGCCGTCGCCACCCTGCTCGAGATCTTCCGGCACGCGCAGGTCGAGGTGCGCGCCGCGCTCGCGCCCTTCACCCTCGGGCGCGAGCATTTCTTTCCCGGCACGTACGTGGTCCCGCTGCGCCAGCCCTACGCCGCGTTCGCCAAGGCGATGCTCGAGCGGCAGGCGTATCCCGACCTGCGGCAGTACGCCGGCGGCCCGCCGCGCCGTCCCTACGACGTGACGGCCGAAACCCTGCCCCTGCTCCTGGGTGTCCGCGTGCTCGCCGTCGCGGATACGCTGCCGATCGCGCTGTCGGCGCCCGTCGCGGCACGGCCTCCCGTCTATCGTCTTGCCAACCTCACCCCCGGCGAAGCCAAGCCGGGCGCGGTGCGGACGGGGGTCTACCGTTCGTTCGTGCCTGCGCCCGACGAGGGCTGGACGCGCTGGGTGTTCGATACCTGGGGCGTCTCGTACGAGTCGGTGGGAGACTCCGCGATTCGCGCCGGCAACCTGGGCGCACGGTTCGACGCGCTCATTCTGCCCAGCCAGGATCCGCGGGCCATCTTGAGCGGCCTGCCCGCCGCGAGCTACCCGGCGCGCTATGCCGGCGGCCTCGGCGCCCCGGGGGCGCAGGCCCTGGCGGCGTTCGTCGACAGCGGCGGCACGCTGATCGCCTTGAACGAGGCGTGCGACTTCGCCATCGGCGCGCTCGATTTGCCGGTCACCGACGTGCTCGACGAGCTGGCGCCCAGCGACTTCTACGCGCCGGGCAGCCTGCTGCGGTTGCAACTCGATCCGGGTGATCCACTGGCCGAGGGCATGCCGGCCCAGCCCGCGGCGTGGTTCGAGTCCGGGCCGGCCTTCGACGTCGCCGATCCCTCGCGCGTCCGGGTGGTGGCGAGGTTTCCGGCGGATCCGGCCGACGTGCTGCTCTCGGGATGGTTGCTGGGGGCGCCCCGCCTGGCGGGCAAGGCTGCGCTGCTGGTGGTGCGGCGGGGCCGGGGTCGGGTGATCCTGTTCGGTTTCCGGCCTCAGTACCGCGGCCAGAGCCTCGCCACCTTGCCCCTGCTCTTCAACGCCATCAAGAGCGCTCAGCGCTGAGCGCCCGCGTCTACAGCGCGGCGATGGCCCGCTTCACCGCTTCGAGTGCCGGCTCGTTCAGGCAATAGCAAACGCGCGGCGGCTCGATTTCGCCGACGATCAGTCCGGCTTCCTTGAGCACCTTGAGATGCTGCGACACCGTGGACTGCGCCAGCGGCAGTTGCTCGACGATGTCGCCGCACGTGCAGCGCCCGCGCCGGCCCGCCAGGTAGCGCACGATCGCCAGGCGCGCCGGGTGCCCCAGCGCCTTGCACTGCCGGGCGAGCCGCACGCCGGAATCCAACGCCGTCGCAGCCACGTCCTAGCTCACCTCCAGCCCTACGCCACGCCGGCGGGCGATGGCTCCGGCTCCCAGGCCGTGATGTATCCGGCCAGGGCCGAGGCGGCGACCGTGTACGGCGAGGCGAGGTAGAGCTGTCCGGGCCCCGACCGGCCGGGGAAGTTCCGGTTGATGGCCGAGATCGTCACCTCGCCCTTGGACCGCGACACGCCCGGCCCCGCGTTGATGCACGCACCACACGACGGCTCGATGAACGTCGCGCCCACCTGGGCGAAGACCCGATCGTAGCCCTGGGCCTGGCAGTAGCGGAACACGTCCTGCGAGCCACACTGGATGTAGCAGCGCACTCCGGGAGGGATCCGCCGGCCCCGCTCGGCGGCCTCGCGGAACACACTGGCATACATGTCCATGTCTTCGCGTTTGCCGGCGGTGCAGGAGCCCGCGTACGCGATGTCGATCTTGACCCGCTCGCCGAGCTCGCCGATCTCCTTGCCGTTGCCGGGGTCGCCCGGCAGCGCGACCATCGGCTTGAGCGCGGACGCGTCGATCTCGATTTCCTTCACATACTCGGCGCCGGGATCGGAGAACAGCCCCTCGCACAGTCGCTCGGCCTCCGCCCGCGCGAGGCCGCGCTGCGTGACCAGGAAGTCCACCGTCCGCGCGTCGGGGGCGATGATGCCCGTGAAGGCGCCGACCTCGGCCGCCATGTTGGTCATCGTGGCGCGCTCGTCGACGCTGAGCTGTTCCACCACGTCGCCGCAGTACTCCACCACCTGGCCGATGGCGTCGCCGTTCTTCACGTAGGGATGCCGCAGCAGCTGCAGCATGATGTCCTTGGCCGTCACCCAGCGGGGCTTGGGCCCGCGTACCACGACCCGGAACGAGCGGGGCACGGCCACGCGCACGTCGCGCGTGATCCAGCTGTTGAAGATCGCCGTCGTTCCGACGCCGAACGCCACGCAGCCCACCGCGCCGGCGTGCGGTGTGTGAGAATCGCTGCCGATGATGATCTGCCCTGGAAGGGCGTGCGCCTCCAGGATCTTGGAATGACAGATCGCTTCGGACCCGAGGCGCCCCAGGCCCAGCTCGCCGTACAGCTTGACGCCCTTCGCAGCGGCGAACTCCCGCTGCTTGACCTCGAGCTGGTTGGCGACGTCGAGCAGGCCTTCGGCGATGCGCTCGGGTGTCATCGCCTCGCGCAGGAAGGTCAGGTGATCCCGGAAGAAGAAGACCGAGGCCGGGTCGTTGACCGGCTCGTCCTTCCCGACCAGCTGCTCGAAGAAGATCGCCGCCATGGGCGTCACGTACTCGTGGCTGAAGCGGATGTCGGTGACGACGAAGCCCTCGTCCGCGGGCGCCACCGCGGGAACGCCGGTGCGGCCGGCGGCCGCATCCACCACCCAGTGCCGGGCGAAGATCTTCTCGGCGACCGTCATCGGGCGCGGCGCCGTCCGGAGCGAGGGGACGGTCACCACCCCCTGCAGCCGGGCGACGTTGTAGTTGAACAGGCCGCCGAACTCGATGATGTCCTGGGTGATCCGGCCCTCGCCCTCGGTGAAAACCGCGAGGGGGATATCCTCGCCGCGCTTCACCCGTTCCAGCACCGAGAAATCCGTGGTCGTGAGCACGCCGAGATTCTGGCAGTTCTCGTGGTAGATCCGCTCGATGCTCTCCCCCACCACCAGTTGGATGCCCGCCCGCAACTCGGCGTACGGCGATTGCTCGCGCGACGACCCCTTGCCACGGCGCTTGCCCGCCGCCGACGCGACGAAGCCCCCACGCTTGACCGAGCCGCGCGTGACCGGAAACTGGTCGCCGGCCTTCAGGCCCAGGTAGGGGAATTCGCCCAGGGTGTCGTCGAAGTAATAGCAGATGTACGCCGGCGTGATCTCGTCGGTCGAGATGTTGTCACGCAGCTTGACGCCCGGATGCCAGGAGAGATCCTCGCCGGCCAACTGGCGCGACAACAGGTCGGGGTCTTCCGTCAGGTAGAGCACCCGCCCGGAGAGCCGAACCTGCTCCGGACGGCGCGTCACGCGGCGCGCCAACAGCGATGAGGGCATCGGGGTAAGATCGGCGGCCCGCCGGAGCCAGGCAAGGATCGCCCGCGGGCGTGCCACTAGCTTGACGCTGTCCGCACGCGTAAGTTTGGCGGCCGTTTGAGGCGCCGAATCGCCCAGTTTCCCGGGAGGAAAGCCTGACCCTTCCCACCTCGCACCGCGTTCCCGTTTCCTGGCTCCTGCAGTATGGCTGCCCCGCCGTCAGGTACCGCACTCTTACGGAGATCGTGGGCACCGCCGACCCGGCGCAGCTGGAGGCGCTCCGGCTCGAAATGGAGGCCTATCCGCCGGCACGGCAGATAGCCAAGAAGCAGAAGGACACGGGCGTTTGGGGCGGGAACCTCCTCGGGGTGGCTCCCAACAAGACGGCGGGCATCAAGGACGTGGGCACGATTCACCAGTATCGGCGCCTGGTCGAGCTCGGATGGCCCCCGGAGAGCCGTCCGCTCAAGCTGGGCGGCCGGCTGCTGTTCAGGCTCCTCTCGCGCGACAGCGACCCGAAGCTGCTGTTCGAATTCCAGAAATTCGGAGCGGCGGAGCCCGGCGCCGAGCCCTGGATCCGCGAGATCGTGCGGGAGGCGGCTGCCACGGCCCTCGCGCATGCCGGGTATGGCGACGATCCGAGAGTGCGCGGGGCGGCGCACCGCATCGCCAACTCCGTCTCGCAGTTTCTCCGCAGCGAGCTGGTCGAGGAGCCCCTCGTCAAGGTTTCGCGCGCGTGGGTGCTGAACCCCAAGGCCTATCCGCCCACGATCTTCTCCGTGGCACTGCTGGCGATGTTGCCGGCGGTGCAGCGCGAACGGGCGGGCCTGGTCGAGCGCCTGGGCGCCTACCTCGCGCAGCCGCCGAGCAAGAAGAGCTTCGGCGTGGTATGCGGGAAGAAGATCCTCAAGCCTGCGTTCCTCCTCTTGGGCGATCCGCTCAAGGTGTCGGCGTCCGGCCAGGCGGATGACCTGCCCCTCGCGTTGTACTGGATGGAGACTCTGGCTCGGCTGGGCGTGCTACAGCACTCGGCGAGCGCGGCGCGCGTCTGGACCAGATTGGCCAAGGATTGCGACGAGCGGGGCGTGTGGAGCCCCAAGAACCTGCGCACCCTGCCCAAGCGCGTCGCGCCCTGGTCGTACCATGCTTTCCCGCTGCAGGCCGACGCCAAGACGGTGGAGAGCCGGGAGGTGGACGTCACGTTCCGGATGTCCCTGATCGCCAGGCTCGCCGGCTGGGATATCGCGACCGTCTAGGCAGCCCTCCGCTCAAAGGCCCCATTGACGATGGCGCACGTAGTAGCTAGAGCTACTACTATGGATCTCCAGCGCTTCGGCTTCACAAGCACCGAGGGCAAGGTCTACATCGCGCTTCTGAGGCTGTCTCCTGCCACCGGCTACGCGGTGGCGCGGGAGGCCGGTCTGGCGCGCGCCAACACCTATGGTGCTCTCGAGACCCTGGCAGGCCGGGGCGTGGTGTCGAGGCTGCCCGGTCGGCCCGCGCGGTTCGTGGCTGAGCCCCCGGAGGCCCTCGTCGGCCGGCTCGGCCGCGAGTCGGAGCGCAATCTCGAGCAACTCGCGCAGCGACTCGCGACTGTCGAACGAAGCCGACCGGACGCCGCGATGCCAGTGGTGAGCACGCTCTCCGATCGCGCGGCGGTGCTCGATCGCTGCTTGGCCTGCGCCCGAAGCGCGCACGAGGAGTTGCTGGCGGTGGTGGGACCGTGGGCCTCGGCGCTGTTCCCCGCTCTTACGCGAGCCGCCCATCCGCGCGCCGTCGTCAAAGTTCTTTCTCTCGGCTCGCCGGCGCCCGCGCAGGCCATTGTGCGCGCCGCGGCCGCGCCGGAAGTCGAGGCGTACTGGGGCGGGCTGCCGATCGCCGTGGTCGCCGACCGACGCCGCGCGGTCTGCGCCATAGCCAGTGGCGACGCCGCCACCGGAGTGGCCACCGAGCACCCGGCACTCGTTCCGTTCATTCGCCACCTGCTGCGCCGCGAACTCGCCTCTGCGGCCACGCAGCACCTTCCCGAGGCGGATTCCGACCAGGAGCCCCGCGGTGCCGCCTGACAGCGACGATCCGCTCGCCCAGCAACTCCGGCAGCTGCGCCGCGAGTATCTCCGCGACTCCAGCGCGCGCGTCGACGAGCTCCACCTCCTCAGAGCCCGGCTCGACCAGGAGGGACCTGCCGCCCTGCCGGACATTCGTCAGGCCTTCCATCGCCTGGCCGGCTCCGGAGGATCGTACGGGTTTCCCGAAGTCAGCTCGCGCAGCCGCGATGGCGAACATCTCGTGGTGCGGCTGCAGGCGCTGGGAACGAGCCCCTCGGCGGCGGACCTGGCGTTGCTCGATGCGGCCATCGAGGGAGTCGCTGGAGCCTTTCTGGACGCGGTCAAGACGTTCGACTCCGGCCAGGGGAGTTGACCAGCGGCCTGTCTCCTCGTTAGAATGGCATGTCAACCATAAGGTTGAGTGCCACGTGTCACCTGAATCATCCAGGCGCCAGAGGATCCTCGCCGCGGCCGAAGCGGAGTTTGCCGGCCGCGGATTCTCGGGCGCTCGCATGGCCAGGATCGCAGCCTCGGCGTCAGTCAATAAACAGTTGCTGTTCCACTACTTCGAATCGAAGGCCGGGCTGCATCACGCCGTCGCCGACGCCGTGGCCAGCCGCTCCGCCATTTCGACACCGGCCGGGAAGACTCCGGCGGAACGCCTGCGCCCTCTGATTGACGAGCTCGTGCGGGCTGCCAGGGAACAGGGAGCGCTGCTTTCGGACGACTGGCGGTCACGGGCCACCGAAGTGGTCGCTGCGATCATCAAGGACGGGCAACGCTCAGGCCACTTCCGAGACGATGTCGAACCTGACGTTGTATCGGAAATTGTTGTAGCGGCATCACTTGGAGCATCTACAGTGGGTGCCGTCAACCCACGAGCCGGCACCACGTCATCGAGGTTCGCCGGCTCGCTGGCCCAGATCGTCGTCGACCACGCTAGCTGGCGCTAGCGTATCAACCGCACGGTTGACTAGTGTCGCCGCTGGTCAGAGGCCCCTGAAGAGAGCAACTCGTCAACCGCCTTGGCATCGCGGCTCCGAAGCGCGATAGCCAGAACCTCCTCGAGCGTCTCGACCGGATGGAAGACGAGCGTCTTCCGAACCTCGTCCGGCAAGTCCTCCAATTCCGGCTCGTTCTCCTTCGGCAACACGATCTCCAGGATGCCGGCCCGGGCCGCGCCGAGCACCTTTTCCTTCAGGCCGCCGATGGGAAGCACGCGGCCGCTCAGGGTCACTTCGCCGGTCATCGCCACGTCGTGCCGCGCCGCCCGCTGGGTCATCGCGCTGACCAGCGCCGTGGCCATGGTTACTCCCGCCGATGGCCCGTCCTTCGGAATGGCACCGGCCGGCACGTGCACGTGCACCTCGCGGTCCTTGATGGCCTCCTCGGGCACGCCCAGCGCTGCCGCATGGGTCTTGGCGTAGGTGAGAGCCGCGCGTGCCGACTCCTTCATCACGTCGCCGAGGTGCCCGGTCAGGACGAGTTCCCCCTTGCCCGGCATCAGCGACGCCTCGACGAACATGATGTCTCCGCCGGTCGGCGTGTAGTACATCCCGGTCGCCGTGCCGACCGCGTCGGTCGCGGCGGCGCGCTCCGGCCGCACCTTGGGCCTGCCGAGCTGCGCCCGAATTTCCGCTCCGGAGAGCACGATCCGCTCCCCGCCGTCCGCGGCCACGCGTCGCGCGATCTTGCGCGAGAGACGGCCGAGCTCACGCTCCAGTTGCCGCACGCCGGCCTCGCGCGTGTACCCGCCGACGATCTCCCGCACGGCGGAGTCCTCGATCAGCAGGCGCTCGGGCGAGAGGCCGTTCTCCTTGATCTGCCGCGGCACCAGGTACTGCCGCGCGATGGCCAGCTTCTCCAGCTCGGTGTAGCCCGTGAACTCCACCGTCTCCAGGCGGTCCAGGAGCGGCGCCGGAATGTTCTGGAGGAAGTTCGCGGTGGCGATGAAGAGCACCTCGGACAGATCGAACGGCACGCCGAGATAATGATCGGTGAACGAATCGTTCTGCGCCGGGTCCAGCACCTCGAGCAGCGCGGCGGCGGGGTCCCCCTGGAACGACACGCCGAGCTTGTCCACCTCGTCGAGCAGGAAGACGGGGTTCTTGGTGCCCGCCTGCTTCATGCCCTGGATGATGCGGCCCGGCATCGCCCCGACGTAGGTGCGCCGGTGCCCGCGGATGTCCGCCTCGTCGCGCGCACCGCCCAGCGAGATGCGGACGTACTTGCGGCCCATCGCCCGCGCGATGGACTTGGCGATGGACGTCTTGCCCGTGCCGGGCGGCCCGACGAAGAGCAGGATGGGGCCCTTGGCCAGCACCCGGTCGTCCGCTTGCCCGGGCATGTCGGACTCCGTCGGCGCGCGCTGTTCCTTCTCCTCCCGGTCCCGCAGCTGGCGCACGGCGAGGAACTCCAGCACCCGTTCCTTGACGTCGCGCAGGCCGTAGTGGTCCTCTTCGAGAACCTGTTCCGCGCGCTTCAGGTCGAGGGAATCATCGGACCGGGCGTTCCACGGCAACTCAGCGATCCATTCGAGGAACGTCCGGATGACCTGCGCCTCCATGGAGTCCTTGGAGGTCCGTTCCAGCCGGCCCAGCTCGCGCTCGACTTCCTTCTGCGCCGCCTCGGTCAGCTGCAGCTGCTTCAGCTTCTCCCGCAGCGCCGCCAGGTCGCGATCGTCCTCGCTCTCACCGAGCTCGTGACGGATGGCCTTCATCTGTTCGCGCAGGTACATCTCGCGCTGTCGCTCGCCGAGCTCCTCCTGAACCTGCGACTTGATGTCTTCCTGGGCGTTGATGACGCCGATCTGCCGTTGGACGTGGATCAGGACGCGGCGCAGCCGCTCCTCCACTCCCAGCATCTCCAGCAGCGCCTGCCGCTCCGGTGTCTTGACGTCGAGGTAGCCCGCCACCATGTCGGCGAAGCGGCCGACGTCGGTGACCGACGCCAGGACCTGCTGCACCATCTCCTCGGGGAGCCCGCTCTTCTGCCCGAGCTCCGCGGCGCGCTCCCGCGCTTCCTTGTAGAGGGCGAGGAAGGCGGCGTCGTTCGGGTCGACCGGCGATTGATCCTCGGCTTCCCGAACCACCGCCTCGAGATACCCGTCGTGGTCGGCCAGATGAATGGCGCTCGCGCGCCCTTCGCCCTGCAGCAGCAGCTGCACACCCGCCAGGCCGCGCTGCATCTGGCCGATGCGCGCCACCGTGCCCATCGAGTAGAGGTTCTCCGCGCTCACCTGCTCGGTGTTCTCGCGCTGAGCCACGGCGAAGATCAACCGGCGCTCCGTCTTCAATGCCGCTTCGATCGCCCGCAGCGTTCCCGCACGTCCGGCGCTGATCGGCGCCGTGACGCCCGGGAAGAGCACCATGTCCCGCAGGGGCAACAGCGGAAGGGTCATCCGTTCGGTCATCAAGCCCCCAGATGCGCATCCGATGATGTGATCACCACTCGACCACGTGCCTGACATGGCACCGATCGTGCCAGTAACGGGAGCGAGTTTCGTGCCATTCTGGCAGCGCAAATCCTTCGATCCTGTCCCATCCCGTCATCCGGATTCCCGTTCGCGGCGACCCTGGCAGAGATGTCGTAGTGTTGCCCTGCCTCTGCGGCGGCGCTAATCTAAGCCCGCTATGGACCTTCCTTGCCGATGAACCAGGACGACGGCGACCGCGCGCTCGAGGCTCGTCTCACGACCGCCCTCGCCGGCGCCTACACGATCGAGAGCGAGATCGGTCGGGGCGGCATGGGAGTGGTCTACCGCGCTCACGACGAGAAGCTCAAGCGCACGGTGGCGATCAAGGTCCTCCCTCCCGAGCTGGCGTACCGGCGTGACATCCGTGCCCGCTTCGTGCGAGAGGCGGAGACCGCGGCCCGGCTGTCGCATCCCAACATCGTTCCCATCCATAGCGTCGGCGAAGGGAACGACCTCGTCTACTTCGTGATGGGCTACGTGGACGGCGAGTCACTCTCCGTGCGCATCAAGCGCCGGGGGCGCCTCTCGATGGAGGAAGTGCGCCGCATCATGCGCGAGACGTCCGACGCGCTCTCCGCCGCCCATCAGCAAGGCGTGATCCACCGCGACGTCAAGCCGGACAACATCCTGCTCGAAGGCACGCGCGGCCGCGTCATGGTGACGGACTTCGGTATCGCCAAGGCGTTGAGCGCCGAGGGCGGCACGCTCACCGACACCGGCATCGCCATCGGCACGCCGGCCTTCATGAGCCCCGAGCAGGCCGCCGGCGAGCGCGTGATCGACGGACGATCCGACCTGTACTCGCTCGGCGTGGTCGCCTACCAGATGCTGACCGGCGAGTTGCCCTTCAATTCCCCGACCGTCCCCGGGCTCCTCATGAAGCAGATCGGGACGCCCGCCACGCCGGTGGACCGGCTGCGCCCGGACACGCCGCGCGACTTGGCGCTCACGGTGATGCGCTGCCTGGAGAAGGACCCCGAGGATCGCTGGCCCACGGCCGATGCGCTGCGGCGGTCACTCGAAACGGGCACCTACACGGGTCCGGCGCCGCGCTCGAGCACGCGTCGCGCCGCGCCGTCGCCCGAGCGCCGCGACATCCCGGTGGCGCGCGACCTGGACGCCGAGAGCTGGCTGGAGGAACGCAAGGGCCGCCGGGTGGGGCGGTCGGACCGGATGC
Source organism: uncultured Gemmatimonadales bacterium (assembly GCA_963718005.1). Classification (GTDB taxonomy): domain Bacteria; phylum Gemmatimonadota; class Gemmatimonadetes; order Gemmatimonadales; family JACORV01; genus Fen-1245. The sequence goes on along the minus strand of CAVQXV010000002.1, from coordinate 102,435 downwards.
GCGGCAAGCTCGAGCGCCGGCTCGACAAGATGGATCGGAAGCTCGAGCGGCGGGAGCAGGAGGAGCAGGAGGTGGCCAAGCGGGCCGCCGAGACCGGTGAGCCGCTGATGGTCGTGCAGTTGCGGCATCGCATGGCGCGCACCGCCTCCATCATCGGCCCGCTGATGCTCGTGAATTTCCTGTTCGCGGGCGGCCCGGGGCACCCGTGGTCGCTGATTCCGGCGGCCTTCATGGCCTTCGGCTTGGCGCGCGACTACTCGCGCCTGTGGACGGCGGGCTATTCCTGGCGTGACGTGGTTCACCGCCCGCCGGCGGCCGACGCGATCGAGGCCAAGCTCGGTCGCGCGCCCGGAGCCCTGCCGGCGCCCGGGACGCCGGAGGAGTTCGGCACGCACGCCGCGGGCATCGAGCAGGCCCGGCGCGACCGCGCCGCCATCGGCGGCATGCTCGAACGCCTGCCCAAGTCCGAGCGGAAGATGCTTCCGGACATCGGGCCGACGGCGGACCAGTTGCTGGAGCGCGCCACCGATCTGGCGCGCACGCTGTCCGCGCTGGAGCACGATATCGACACCGCGGCCGAGGACAAGCTCGACGTCCGCATCGTGGCGCTTGAGCAGGAGCCTCCCTCGTCGGAGCGCGATCGCCGGATCGGCCTCCTCCAGCGTCAGCGCCAGACCGTGCATGAGTTGATCGCACGGCGCGGTGCCCTGGAGTCCCAGCTCGAGGCCTGCCTCTTGGCGATGCAGAACGTGCGGTTCGACCTGCTGCGGCTGCGGTCTGCGGGCGTATCCGAGGCGCTCGGCGACCTCACCCAGGCCACCCAGCAGGCGCGCGCGCTGTCGCGCGACGTGGATGCGGCGGTGTCGGCGGCCGAGGAGGTTCGCAGGCTTACGAGTCGCGGCCCCCGCGCTCCCGAGGCCTGACGCGCCGCCGAGGGATCAGGCCGCGCCCTTGACCAGGCAGCGCTGAACCAGCGGGAAGATCTCCTCCGCCGTCCAGCCGAACCGCTCCAGATCGACCGCCGACCGCTCCGCCAGCGCGCAGGCTGCCCCGCCGGCCCTGGCACCCACCACCGCGCTGCCCCAGAACCCCGTCTGCCACGCCGGTCGCGCCGCCATCGCGCGCACGAACACCGGGCCGGCGACCGACGGAGGCGCCCGCTGCGCCAAGGTCGCCACCGCGTTCTCCAGCGCCCCGGGGAAGGGCCGCTCCAAGGTGGGCCTGAGTCCGACGACCGAACGCGTCGCCTCGAGCGCCGCGAGCGGATAGTTCCCGCTGTTGGCGTCGAATTGCGCGAGCACGGCGAGCGCGAAGGCCGAATCCCCTCCGGCGCCGACGACGCGATCGAGAAGCGAACGCGCCCTCGCCGTATCCGTGAGCGCCATCGCGGTCAGCCCGGCGGTGAGCAGCCACTCGGGCTCGTCCGGCCGCGCGGCCAGCGCCGCCTGGAGATGGTCCGCCGCCGCCGCGGAAATCCCTGCGCCCGAAAAGGATGGTCCCCAGCAACGCCTCGCGCTCCGGGTCGCCCGGCGCGGCGTGCAGTGCCGCCTCCGCCGCCTGCAGCGCCTCCGGGCTGTCGTCGGGCAGCGCCGACGCGTAGCCGGCGCGCCAGGCTCCCGCCGGCAGGGTCTCGCCCTCCAGCCGTGGCATCGAATCGCCCACCGCCGCCTTGAGCGCCAGCAGGGAGTCGAACACCGCCGACGACGGCGTGCCGGCCAGCAGCGACCGGGCCGCCTCGAACTCCAGCGCCGGATGGTCGTCGGTGTGGAGGAAGGGCGCGCCGCGCGCCAGCGCCGCCGTCCCGCTGTCGCCGAGCAGGAAATGACCGAGCAGTTGCGCGGGCTGCGTGACCTGCAGCCACCTGCGCATCGCCACGGCGGTCCGGGTCCCGGGTTGCAGGGCGGCCGCGATGCGCGCCGTGCTCCAGCGTATCGGTTCACGCGAGCCGAGCACGACCAGGTCGCTCGAGTTGGCGAACCAGATCTCGACGTGCGGGAACACCGCGCGGAGGTTGGCCACGACCACGGCCACCGCGCCGGGCGACACGCGGTACATCTGCAGCCACTGGCAGAAGATCCCGCCCGGAGCCAGGCGCCGCGCGACCACGCCGTAGTAGTCGCGCGTGAACAGCGCCGACACGCCCGCGATCCACGGATTGGACGGTTCGGAGACGATGAGGTCGTACGCCGAGTCCGCCAGCATCAGCGCGCTGCGCGCGTCGTCCGCGATGACGTGCACGCGGGGATCCGCGAGGACGTCGCGGTTCACGTCGCGGAACAGCACGCTCGCCTTCAACACCGCCCGCTCGATCTCGGCCACGTCGATGTGCGTCACGCCCGGCACGTCGGCGATCGTGCGGGTCGTCGCGCCGCTGCCGAAGCCCACGATGAACACGCGGTGCGGGCCCGGATGCCCGAGCGCCGGCAGCAGGCCCAGCGACACCTGGGTGTCCATGTCCGCCACGCTCGACGCGTCCACCTTGCCGTTGACCTTGAGCCAGCTCTGGTTGCCGTCGCGCCACACCGATACGGCGGAGTTCCACCCCTCCTCGAAGCTCAACTGCTCGGAGCCGTAGCCCCGCAGGTAGCGCCCGAGGTCGTCCCGGCTCATGCGCGTGCGCCCGTACACCGCGGGCGCGCGATCCAGGAGCTGTCCGGACCAGCTCGGCGTCGCGAAGGTCACCAGCAGCGCGAGCAGCCCCAGGACCACCGGAACCCGTTCGCCCGCCAGTGGGGCGCCCGAGCCGCCACGGTACCGGTAGGCCCACCAGGCGAGGGCCGCCGCCGCGCCGACGTTGATCACCACGCCCACGACCAGCGTTCGCTCGCTGCCGACGAGGTGGATGAGCAGGAAGCCGGTCACCACCGCCCCCGCGATGCTGCCCAGCGTGTTGGCGAGATACGCTCGGCCCACCTCCCGCCCGGTGGCCCCCGCGCGCTCGGACGCGAGCTCCGCCAACAGCGGGAAGCTGAGTCCCATCCCCACCGCCGGTGGGATGACGACGGCCGCCACCGCCACGCCGTGGAGGGCCAGCAGCTCGCCGACCGACAGGAATTGGATCTGCAGGGTCGCGACGACGTAGACGGGCAGCATCCGGAAGAACGGGAACAGCAGGGAAGCGAGGACGGCGATCGCGCCCTGCACCACCGCGGCGCGGGTGAGCAGATCGGCGGGCGAGCGGCCGCGGCCCACGGCGACCAGGCTCCCCAGGCCGATGCCCAGCAGGAAGCACGCGAGAATCGTCGTGAACGCGTACGTCGAGCTGCCGACGACCAGGATCAGCGCCCGGGTCCAGGCGATTTCGTAGAGGAGCGAGGCGAACGCCGTGAGGGCCACGAGCCAGATCGCCAGTTGCCGGGTCGCCCGTCCGGGATCGGGCGTGAAAATGGGCTCGCTCTCCACCACGCCCGCGGCAACCTCAGCCTCCGGCAGGCGCGCCAGGATCAGGGCCGCGGCGCCCAGCGCCAGATTGACGCCGCCCGTGGCCAGTAGCGACGCGCGCAACCCGACGAACTCGATCAGCAGGTAGCCGGCGAGCAGGCAGCCGGCGACCCCGCCGACGGTATTGAGCCCGTAGAACAACGCCAACTCGCCCCGCAGACGATCGCTGCGATCCCGCGCGAAGGCACGGGTCAGGACCGGCAGCGTGCCGCCCATGAGGAAGGTCGGGATCAGCAGCACCACGAACGCGAACACGAACTTGATGGCCGTGCCGGTCCACAGGCCGGGACTCACGGCGCGCGCCACGCCCACGTACGCCGCGCCGATGAGCTGCGTTATCCAGGGCGACAGCAGCCCGAAGACGCCGATCGCGATCTCGAGCAGACCGTACAGGGCAACGGGACGGGCGTGCTTGTCCGCCCGACGGCCGAGGAACCAGGCCCCGAGACCCAGGCCGCCCATGTAGGCGGCGACGACGGTCGTGACGGAGTGGATGGTGGAGCCGAAGACCTCGTAGAGCTGCCGGACCCAGATCAGCTCGTAGACCAGGCCCGCTGCGCCCGACACGATGAAGATGAGCCCGAACAACGCGTGGCGCGTACGCCGGGCGCCGGTCATCAGAAGGCCGCCAGCTCCCGGATCGCCGCGGCGACGTCGGCGACCTGCGGCAGGATGTGATCTTCGAGTTGGGGCGCGTAGGCCACGAACGTATCCATCGAGGCCACGCGCCGCACCGGCGCGTCGAGCCAGGCGAACAACTCGTCGCCGATGCGTGCGGCCAGCTCCGCGCCGTAGCCCCAGGACAGCGGGTCTTCGTGCACCACGACGACCTTGTTGGTCCGTTGCACCGAGCGCGGCGATGGTGTCCCAGTCCACCGGCGACAGGGAGCGCAGGTCGATCACCTCGGCGCTCACGCCGGAGGCCTCTTCCACTTCCTTCGCGGCGACCAGCGACCGCTGGACCAGCGCGCCGTAGGTCACCACCGTCACGTCGTTCCCCGGCTTGACGACCTTCGCCTTGCCGAAGGGCACCATGAAGTTGGGGCCCGGGTAGGGCGCCTTGTTGTAGGTCTGCCGGTACAGATGCTTGTGCTCCAGGAACAGCACCGGGTCGTCGCAGCGGATCGCGGTCCGCAGCAGCCCGTTGGCGTCCAGGGCCGTGGCGGGACAGACGACGCGCAGGCCGGGGATGTGCGTGAACAGCGCCGCGCCGGTCTGCGAATGGTAGACGGAGCCGCCCTTGAGGTAGCCGCCGTAGGTCACCCGGATGACGACCGGCGCGCTGAACGCGTTGTTCGAGCGCCACCGCATCGTGGCCAGCTCGTTCCTGATCTGCATGTACGCCGGCCAGATGTAGTCGAAGAACTGGATCTCGACCACGGGCTTCAGGCCGCGGGTCGCGAGCCCGATCGCCCTCCCGACGATGTTCGCCTCGGCCAGCGGCGAGTTGAACACGCGGTCGCCGCCGAACTGCTTCTGGAGCCCCCACGTCACCTTGAAGACGCCGCCCTTGCCCTTGACCTTGCCCAGGGCGCCCGCCCGCGACGCGTCGGCCACGTCCTCGCCGAACAGGACGATGCGCGCGTCGCGCGCCAGCTCGTCCCGCAGGCAGGTGTTGAGCAGGTCCACCATCGTCGTCGGATCTCCCGCGAACTGCGGGTCGTCCTCCGTGTCGAACTGCTCGGATGCGGGATCGACGTCCGGCGAGTAGACGTAGCGGGCCGTCGTCTCGGTCGCCGGCTGAGGCGAGGCCACCGCCGCTTCGGCCGCCGCATCGACGCTCGCCACCACCTCGGCGCGAATCCGCTCGAGTTCGTCCGGCGTCGCCGAGCCCTCGGCCACCAACCGCTCGCCGAACCGCCGTATCGGGTCGCGCTCCGCCTCGGCCGCGCGCTCCTCGGCGGTCCGATACATGACCTCGTCGTCGGAGAGCGAGTGCGAGTACGGCCGGATCACGTGGGCGTGCACCAGCGCCGGACCCTTGCGCGCGCGGCAGTGGGCCACGGCGCGCGACAGGGTCTCGTGCGAGGCGATCGGATCGCAGCCGTCCACCTCTTCCACCAGCAGGTCCGGGAAGCCGGCCACGAGCTTGGAGATCGAGCGGCCCGGCGTCTGCACCTCGATGGGCACCGAGATCGCGTAGCCGTTGTCCTCGACCAGGAACAGCACCGGCAGCTTCAGGTTCGACGCCGTGTTGAGCGCTTCCCAGAACTCGCCCTCGCTGGTCGTGCCATCGCCGAGCGAGCAGTACGCGACCTCGTCGTGGTGCATGCGATCCTTGCGGTCGGCGATCGCCTCGATGCGGTCGTAGCGGTACCACGCCTCGGCGCATCCCACCGCCTGGAGGCACTGCGTGCCGGTCGGGCTCGACTGACTCACGATGTTCAACTTCTGATGGCCCCAGTGCGACGGCATCTGCCGCCCGCCGGAATTGGGGTCGGCGGCGGCGCCCACCGCCGAGAACAGCATCTCGGTCGGCGTCATGCCCAGGGCCAGGCACAGCGCCCGGTCGCGGTAGTAGGGATAGAACCAGTCGTGACCCGGCTTGAGGACCATGGCCGCGGCCACCAGCACCGCCTCGTGGCCGGCGCCGGAAATCTGAAAGAAGATCTTGTTCTGCCGCTTGAGCTGAATTTCCTTGTCGTCGAGACGCCGCGACAGCAGCATCAAGCGGTAGACGCCCAGGAGGTCGGCCTTGGCGAGCTGCCGGGCTCCGACCTCGTTCTTGGTCCGGGTGGCCATGTGGCTCGCAAAATAGCCCCCCACCGACCCCGACTCAACGCCGACCCGTCCCTGGCCTCACGTCCGCCGGCACGCACTCCCGCCGGGCCCATTGCTATCTCGCGCCACGGCGTCACCGCCACTAGCTTGTCCTTGACACCCCTGCCACGAAGGCGACGTTGAACGAGAGCGCGAAGAAGACGGTCCTGCGCCACTTCCCGTACGGGATGTACGCCGTGACGGTGATGAGCGAGGGCGAAGACCACGGGATGACGGCCAACTGGGTGATGCAGGCCGCCTTCACCCCGCCGATGGTCGTGGTGGCCCTGGAAAACGACTCGAAGAGCCTGCCGATGATCCGCGACGCGCGTGGTTTCGCCGTCAACATCCTCGCGGCCAGCCAGCGCGAGCTGGCGGTGCAACTGGGCCGGTCCTCGCGGCGCAATCCGTTCAAGCTGCACGACGTGCCCGCCCGTCCGGCGCCCATCACCGGCGCGCCCATCCTCACCGACGGCCTGGGATGGCTCGAGTGCCGCTTCGTGGCCACCATGCCCGCCGGCGACCATACCCTGGTGCTCGGCGAGGTGGTCGAGGCCGGGGTCGAGCGCGAGGGCCAGGCCCTCACCCTCGGTGATTCGGGGATGAAGTACGCGGGCTGAGCGTCTCCTGGTCCGGGCGACCGTCGTCGCCGGGCTGGCGGCTTTCGGGACCACCACCGCCGGCGCGCAGGACCGTCCCGACACCCTGATGTACGACATCGACGTCGTCACCCTCTCACCGGCGCACCTGTCGGTGGAGGCGAGGCTCACGATCTCCGCGCCGGGCACCGTCACGCTCGACGCCCCCCCGTTGGCCCTGCCCGCCGGCACCGACGTCGAAGGCCTGGCGGTCACCGACGATCGCGGCCGGCCCCTGCGGGCCCGCCCGGTCCGCGCCGGCTTCGAGGTCGACGCGCCGGCCGGCGCGATCCGGTTCCGCTACCGCCTCGACTTCCAGAACGCCGTCGCCCTCAGTTCGACCGGGGCGGGGCTCGACGACGGACATCTCTATGCGGTCAGCCGCAGCGTGTTCGTGGCGCCCGAGCCGGCCGCGTACCGTGACGCCGGCCGCCCCTACCCGCTGCTGTGGGTGCACGTCGCCGCGCCGCCCGGCTGGCGCGTGGTGACGAGCTGGGGCGTGGACGACGAGGTCTTCGTGCCGTCCGGCCCGGACGCCCTGCTCGGGGCCACGATCGCCGCCGCGCCGGACTATCGTGTCTATCACGACACCGCGGGCGGCACGCCGTTCGTGCTGGCGATCCGCGGTGAACGGCACTTCAGCGATTCGGCGCTGCAGCATGTGATTGCCGCGAGCCTGCGCCGCGCCGCGGTCGCGCTCGGGCCCGTTCCCGTCCCGCGCGTCGTCTACACGAGCGACGTCGGGCTGAAGGGTCGTACCAGCGGCAGCCTGCAGGGCGTGGGGAGCATCGGCCTCATCTGGGAGCCCGGCGAGTTGCTGGAGCGTCCGCGCGTGCACGACCTGTTCCACGAGACGCTGCACCTGTGGTTCGGCGGGGCGATGGAAGCCGCACGGTGGTGGACGGAGGGTGTGACCGACTACGATGCCGCCCGCCTGGAAGCGGAGTGGAGCGGCCACCCCGACGACCTGGCGGCGCTGTGCTACCTGTCGCTGAGCAACTACGCGCGCATCGACCGCGACACGAGCATGACGATGGACGAGGAGCAGCACGCGGCGGTTCTGGGCGACAATACCAGCCTCCTCGTCTATCGCAAGGGAATGCTGGCCGGCTTGCTGCTGGACGCCGCCATTCGCAGGGGCAGCGATGGGCAGGCGAGTCTGGACGACGTCGCGCGCCAACTGCTGGCGCTGGCCAGGAAAGGACCGGGCCGCCGCGTGTCCGAGTCCGAGATCCATGCGGCCGCGGTGGAGATGGGCGGAGCCGAGGTCGACAGCGTCTGGCGCAGCGTCGTGGACGGCACTACCCTGATCACCGAGGCGGAGGTGACGGATGCGCTCCGCGCGGTCACCGGCTTACCGGTCACCGCTCCGGCCCCCGCCGCGAAGGAACAGAAGGCCCTGATCGGCCACCCGAAACCGTGAGGCCGGCACCATGATCCTCAAGGGCAAGACGGTGCTCTTCTTCGTGGGTCCGCAGTACGAGGACCTCGAGCTCTGGTACCCGAAGATCCGGCTCGAGGAGGAGGGCGCCAAGACCGTCGTCGCGGGACTGGGGGAGAAGGTCTACCTGGGGAAGAAGGGCTATCCCGTCACCGTGGACAGCGTCGTGGACGACCTGTACCCCGAGGTGTACGACGGACTGGTCATCCCCGGGGGCTACGCCCCGGACCACATGCGGCGCTCGGAGAAGCTCCTCAGCATCACGCGGGTCATCGCCGAGGCGGGCAAGCCGGTCGCGTTCATCTGCCACGCGGCCTGGGTGCCGATCTCGGCTGGACTGTTGAAGGGCCGGAAGGCCACGTGTGTCCGCGCCATCCGTGACGACGTGGTGAACGCCGGGGCCACCTACCTCGACGAGCCCGTCGTGGTGGACGGCAACCTCATTTCCTCGCGGACACCGGCCGATCTGCCTGCGTTCTGCCGCGCGATCATCAAGGCGCTCGGCAGCGCGCCGAAAGACTAGACCGGCGCGTCGAACGGACGAAGCACGACCCCCGTCGGCACCTTCGGGGCGAAGAACGTGGACTTCGGCGGCATGATCTGACCCGCGTCGGCGACGCGCCGCACCGCCTCGAGACGGGTGGGCGGCAGCATGATCGCACAGGCGCAGCGCCCGTCACGGCCCGCTTCCCGCGCCTCGACCGCATCCGCCGTGTAGCGGAGCGCCGGCACACCACCCAGCAGCTTCGCGGCCACGATACCGATGGCCAGGCCGTCGGCCGCGGCCACCTCCAGCGCGCGCACCGCCGGATGCACCGGCTGTCCGCCGACCGGCGGCCAGGCGACGTCGGCGCGCAGGCGCAGGGATATCTCCCGCCCGCCCTTGAACACGACTGACAGGGTGGGCTCGGTGCCCGCCGCCACCTCGGAGAAGTAGGGCGCCGCCGCCGCCAGGAAGGCCCCCGGCTCGAGCGGCGCGCCGTCGAGCAGCCGATGCGTCGGCAGGATGACGAGCCCCGGATCCTTGAACGACACCACGTGACTCAGGGTGCGGGACGCCCCGTCGCGCCAGGCGGCGGGCGCCTCCTCGCGGAACATCACCGAGGTTTCGAACCGGTGATGTCCGTCGGCCACGTAAACCGGCTCGGCGCCCGCCACGGCCGCGAGGTGCCGCGCCTGCTCGCCGTGGACCATCCAGATCGCCTGGTCCGAGCCGATCGCCGTGCACCGCGCCCACGGCTCGAGCGCCGTCACCTCGCGCAGCGCCCGCGTCAGGTCGCCCAAGGTGTCGGGCGCCAGGAGGAACACCGCGCTGAGGTTCGCGCCGGTGGCGTGCATCAGCCGGCGGCGATCCTCCTTCGCCTTGGCGTGCGTCCGCTCGTGGGGCAGCACGCGCCCCTTCGAGAAGGGCTCCGCCGCCACCGCCAGGAACACGCCGGTGCGCTCGCGCGTCGCGCCGTCGGGGAACCGTCCCGAGGTGCGCAGCACGTACGCCGACGGTTCGGTGTCGCGGACGATCACGCCCCGGCGCCGCCACTCGGCGAGGAGCGCCGCGGCCGCCGCGTACGGATCCCCACCCTCCGGTGCGGCCGGCAGGTCCACGTTGACGACGTTGTACGCATCACGCGCCACCAGCTCGGCGCGCTGCGGCGGAGAGATCACGTCGTAGGGCGGGGCGAGGCGGGCGGCCAACGTATTCGGGTCGGCGTAGTGCTCGCCACGAAACGCGGCGAAGAGGCTGACGTCGTTCATGTCGGTTCACTTCCATGGTGAGACGCGATGAGTGCGTCCAGGATCTGCTTCACGTCGAACAGGGACAAGCGACCGACCTCGGCCTCGGCGGTGGCGGCCGTCTCGCTGAAGGCGAGATAGTCGCTTTCCAGGTGACCGTCCGGCGCGTTGCTCTCCGACCAGCGGATGAACAGCAGGGCCGCGCCGAACCGGCCGTCCGGCCCCCGGTCGTCGTCCGAGAACACGCCCACCGAATAAGCGCGCCCGTCGCTGCCCGTGAAGCCCGGCGGCCGCCCGTGCACCGCGACATAGCCCCCCAGCGTGTCTTCGGCGAGGCTCACGAGTGCAGCGATTCCTTGACGACGTTACCGAGGATGAAGGCGACGTTCGCGGGCCGTTCCGCCAGCCGCCGCATCAGATACGGGTACCACTGCGTGCCGAACGGCACGTAGACGCGCACGCGGAAGCCGGCGCGGCGCAGGTCCTCCTGCAGGTCGCGCCGGATGCCGTAGAGCATCTGGAACTCGAACCGGTCGGCGGCGATGCCCTTCGCCTCCACGAACCGCCGCACGTGGGCGATGAGCGACGGATCGTGCGTCGCGACGGCCGGCAGGTGGCCCCGCTCGAGCAGCTTCTCGATCAGCTCGACGTAGTTGCGATCCACGTCCGCCTTGATGGGGAACGCCACCGTGGCCGGCTCCTGGTAGGCGCCCTTGCACAGGCGCACCCGCGCCCGAACGCCGATGAGCCGGTCGATGTCGGCCGCGCTGCGGCGCAGGTACGACTGGATCACGATCCCCACCCGGTCGCCGTACACGGGCAGCATGTCCTTCTCGAACAGGTCCAGCGTGCGCTGCGTGTGCTCGCTGCTCTCCATGTCGATGCGGACCGGGATGCCGAGATCGCGGCCCCGGTCCAGGATCCTGCGCACGTTCTCCACGCACAGCGCCCGGTCGAGGTCCAGACCGAGCTGCGACAGCTTCACCGATACGTTGCAGTCGAGCTTCTCGGCCGCGATCCGTTCCAGGATCTGGACCACGGACGCCGCGCAGGACCGCGCTTCGTCCGCCTTCGTGACGCTCTCGCCGAGCAGGTCGAGGCTGGCGGCGATGCCCTTGCCGTTCAGTTCGCGGACGGCGACGACGGCGGAGTCGAGCGTCTCGCCCGCGACGAAGCGCGACGCGAGGTGCCGCGCCAGGCGGTTGCCCCGGATGAAGGCGAAGATGCGCGGTTGTTCGCTGAGATAGAGGAAAGCGCTGCGCAGCATGCGATTGTCTACCGGCGTGAGGGGTAAAAGCGGCCGCCGCGCTCGGCCTGTTCGACCAGCGAAGCGGCGGGAAGAAAGCGGTCGCCGTGAAGCGACGCGAGGCGCCCCAGTGTCTCGACGACGGCGCCGGCGCCCAGCGCGTCCATCGTCCGGAAGGGGCCGCCGCGGAAGGCGGGGAATCCGATGCCGAACAAGGCGCCGACGTCGCCGTCCCGCGGCTGGCGCACCACGTCCTCCTCGAGGGCGCGGGCCGCCTCGTTCAGCATGGCGAACGAGAGCCGCTCGGCGAGCGGGCCCCGCTCGGCCGGCGCTTCACCCGGCGTCAGGCCCAGGAGCCGGCCGGCCGCTCCGTCCACGCCGGCCTTCTTGCCGGCGCGGTACGCGAAGAACCCGCGCCCGTTCTTGCGTCCGAGGCGTCGATCGGCCACCAGCGTTCCGAGGTCGAGCGGCTGACGGAGCCGCTCGCCGAATGCTTCGAACATCACCTGGCCCGCTTTGGCGGCCACGTCCAGCCCCACTTCGTCCAGCAGCGTGACGGGACCGACCGGGAACCCCCAGTCCGTCATCGCGGAGTCCACGGCTTCGATGGGCATGCCCTCGACGAGCAGGCGGCACGCCTCGCTGATGTACGGCGCCAGGATGCGGTTGACGAAGAAGCCGGGACGGTCGCGCACCACGATCACCGTCTTGCCCATCTTGCGGCCGAGCGCCACCGCGGTCACCGTCGTCTCCGGCGCCGTCCGCTCGCCCACCACGACTTCGAGCAGCGGCATCCGGTGCACCGGCGAGAAGAAGTGCATGCCGACGACCGTCTCCGGCCGCCGCGAGGCCTCGGCGATGCGCGTGATGGGGATGGTGGACGTGTTGGATGCGAACAGGCACGTGCTCCGCGTGACCGCCTCGACCTCGCGCAACACCGCCCGCTTCACCTCCAGGTCCTCGAAGACGGCCTCGATGACCACGTCGGCGGCGTGGAATCCCGTGTAGTCGGCGCCGCCCGAGACGAGGGCGAGCTGCCGCGTGGCTTCGCGCCTGGTGATGCTGCGGCGGCGCACGCGCTCCTCGACGACGCCCGCGAGCGCGCGGAGGCCGGCGCCGACCCGCGGCAGGTCGGCATCCTTGAGTCGCACCTCCACGCCCGCCTGTCCGACGGCGACGGCGGCGATCCCCGAGCCCATGAACCCCGCGCCGAGAATGCCGAGCCGCTCCACCGCTCGCGGCGTCGGGGCGGGAGCCGGCACGCCGGGGTCCTTCTTGAGCGCGGTCGTGGCGAAAAACACCTCGACCAGGCGGCGCGACACGTCCGTCATCGCCATCCGGCCGAACAGGTCCGCCTCGTAGGGCAGGCCCGCTTCGACGCCATTGGCGAGACTGAAACGAATCGCGTCCACGGCGGCGAGGGGCGCGGGGTAGTGGCCACGGGTCTGCTTCAACGTCATCGCGCGGGCGCGTCGCAGTACGATGGCCTGGCCGAGCATGCTGCGATCGAAGAACCAGCGGCCGGGCTTCCGGCGCCCGGAAGGGCCAATCGCGAGGCGCTTCGCCGCCGCCAGCGCGACCTGCCGCAGGATCGGAGGCGCCACCAGCTCGTCCACCAGACCCATCTTCAAGGCCTTGGCGGCGCGCACGCTCTTGCCCGTGAGGATCATCTCGAGCGCCCCGCGCAGCCCCACGAGGCGCGGCAGGCGGTTGCAGCCGCCCGCACCCGGCAGGATCCCGAGCTGCACTTCCGGCGCGCCGAACGTCGTCCTCGGGTGATCGGTCGCGATGCGATAGTGGCACGCCAGCACCAGCTCCAGGCCGCCGCCCAGGCACGTGCCGTGGATCGCCGCGATCACCGGCTTGGTGGACGCGGCGACGCCGTCGAGCATCCGCTGGCCGTCGCGCGAGAGGCGGGTCGCCTCTTCGACCGTCCGCAGCGCGACGAACTCCTCGATGTCGGCGCCCGCCACGAACATGTCCTTCTTGCCCGAGATGAGGACGATGGCGCGCACGGCCGGATCCTGCCGCGCCACCTCGATCGCGGCCACGAACTCGTCCTTCACCGCGCTGCGAGAACTTGTTCACGCTCTCGCCCGGCAGGTCGAGCGTGAGCACGGCCACGCCTTCTTCGACGGTCGTGGTCAGCGCGTTCGCGCCCATCTCGGTGCCCATGTTCATCGCCTCACGTCCGCTCGAGGACCATGGCAAACCCCATGCCGCCCTGGGCGCACACCGAGATCAGACCGAACTGCACGTCCCGCCGCACCATCTCGTTGGCCAGGGTGGTGGTGATGCGGCCGCCCGTGGCGCCGAACGGATGCCCGATCGCGATCGAGCCGCCCATCACGTTCAGCGTGTCCCAATCCACTTCGCCGACGCGCGCCTCGCGGCCCAGGTGCTCGCGGGCCCACATATCCGACTCGAAGGCCTGAATATTCGAGAGCACCTGCGCGGCGAAGGCCTCGTGCATCTCGACGAGGCCCAGGTCGCCCCACGCGAGGCCCGCGCGATCGAGCGCCTGCGGAACGGCGTACGCGGGCCCCATGAGCAGCTGCTCGCCGGGATCCACCGCCGCCACCGCGTACGAGCGGATGTATGCGAGGGGCGTGTACCCCGCGGCCCGGGCCGCCTCGCCGCTCATCAGCAACACCGCGGACGCGCCGTCCGTCAGGGGTGACGCGTTGGCCGCGGTCACCGAGCCGTAGCGCCGGTCGAATACCGGCTTGAGGGCCGCGAGCTGGTCGAGCGTGCTGTCGGCGCGGATGCCGTTGTCGGCCGTGACCACGGTATCGTAGGCCGGAGGCACGAACACGGGGGCGACTTCCGCCGTCAATCGTCCGTCCGCGGTTCCCGCGGCGGCGAGCTGGTGCGAGCGCAGCGCGTACGCATCCTGCGCCTCCCGCGTGATGCCGTTCTCCTTGGCCATCTTCTCCGCCGACTGGCCCATCGTCTCGCCGGTCGACGGTTCGGCGATCGCCGGCGTCACCGGCACCAGGTCGCGCAGCCGGGTCCGGGCCAGCGTGCGCACCCGCTGACCGAGCGACTTCGCCCGGCTGGCCTGGACGAGCAGGTCGGCGAACCGCCTGGAGTGCAGGATGGGGATGTCCGACAGGGACTCGGTGCCGCCGGCGATCACGACGTCGGCCTGGCCGAGCACGATCTGGTCGTGCGCGATCGCGACGGCCTGGTTCGACGAAGAGCAGGCCCGGTTCAGCGAGAACGCCGGAATGGTCCTGGGGAACTGGGGCAGCAGGCTGACTTCGCGCGCGACGTTCGGCGCGAGCACCGACGGGATGACCTGGCCGAAGACGACCTGGTCCACGTCGGCCGGCGCGACTTCGGTGCGCACCAGCAGCTCGCGGGTCGCGAGCCTGGCGAGGTCCACCGCCCCGAGATCCTTGAACACCGTGCCGGACTTGGCAAAGGGCGTCCGGCAGCCCGCGATGATGGCGACGCGACGACCGTTCTGGCCGGCCATATTCGACTCCATTTCCGGTGCACGATGCGGTGCACCGGTGCAGCAAAGCTAGCCCCGGCTCCGAGCCCGGGCCAGCACGGTGGGCCCGTGCGTTCGCCGCGCTTGTGTGCCAAATTGGGCCATGGACTCGGCGTTCTCCGCCCAGACCCGTCGCGCCGATCTGGACGCGCTGGCCGCGGCGCCGGTGGATCTGCTGGTGATCGGTGCCGGCATCACCGGCGCGGGCATCGCCCGCGACGCGGCGCTCCGCGGCATCCGCACGGCGCTGGTGGATGCGGGCGATTTCGGGGGCGGCACCTCGAGTCGCTCCACGCGCCTGGTGCACGGCGGCCTGCGCTACCTCGAACACGGCTGGCTCAGGCTGGTCTTCGAGGCGAGTCGCGAGCGCCGCATCCTGCTCAAGATCGCCCCGCACCTCGTCCGGCCGATGCCCTTCCTCTTCCCGGTGCACGCGGGCGGCCGCGTCGGCCGCGGCCGGCTCGCCGCCGGCCTGTGGCTCTACGACCTGCTGTCCGCGTTCCGCAACGTTCACCAGCACCGTACGCTGTCCCGCCGCGCCGTGCAGAAGTTGGAGCCGCGCCTCAGGGACCGCGGCCTCCTGGGCGGCGCCGTGTACTGGGACGCGTATTGCGACGACGCCCGGCTGGTGCTCGCCAACGCACGGGCGGCCCACCGCGGCGGCGCCCTGGTAGCCAGCTACGCGACGGTGGTGGCGTTCGAGAAGGCCGGTGGCCAGCTGCGCGGGGCGCTGCTGGACGACGCGATCGACGGGCGCCGCATCACCGTCCATGCCCGCGTGATCGTCAACGCCACCGGACCCTGGACCGACGTCGTCCGGCGGCTCGACGACCCCGGCGCACCGCCGCTGCTGAGGCCCACCAAGGGTGTCCACGTCGCCGTGCCGCGCCGCCGGATCGGCAACGAGGGCGCGCTCACGCTGACGTCACCGGTGGACGGCCGCGTCATGTTCATCCTGCCGTGGGACGACGTCACGATCGTCGGCACCACGGACACCGACTATGCGGACGATCCTTCGGCGGTGACACCGGCGGCCGACGACGTCACCTACCTGCTGCGTTCCGCCAACGCCGTCTTTCCCGATGCGCATCTCGCCCTGGGGGATGTGGTGGCCGCCTGGGCCGGTCTCCGACCGCTGCTGCGGGACGGCGCCGAGGGAAGCACGGCGGCGGTGCCGCGCGAGCACCGCATCGTGGACAGCGCGGCCGGTCTGGTATCCATCGCCGGAGGCAAGCTGACGACCTATCGCGCCATGGCCGCCGAGCTGGTGGACGTGGTCGCGACGAAGCTCCACGCGATGGACGGCCGTCACGTCCCCGACCGCGCTCCCACCGGCGAGGAGCCGCTGCCGGGAGGGGAGGTCGCCGACCTCGGCCTGTTGGTGCGAGAGCTGGTGAAGGAGCGGGTGCCGGAGCCGGTCGCGCGGCACCTGGTGGACACCTATGGGTCGGAGGCCATGGCGGTGGCGAACCTCGCGACCCGGGACTCCGGGCTCGCCGAGCCGCTGATTGCCGGCGCTCCGATTCTGCGCGCGGAAGTGGTGCACCAGGCGCGGCGCGAAATGGCGCTGTCGGTGGGCGACGTGATGATCCGGCGGACCCACCTCTTCCACCGCCACCCGGGCCAGGGCGCCGAGGTGACGCCGATCGTGGCGGGCCTGCTGGCGAGCGAGCTCGGCTGGGATGCGGCCCGCGAAGCCAGTTCCCTCGCCGGCTACCTCGCCGACGTGCAACGCATGCGGCAGGCCCTCACTCCGCCGGCCGCCTGACGCGCGCCATGTCGCCCGCGACCGTCGGCACGGCCAGCAGCAGCAGCGCCCCGCCCAGCAATCCCACGGCGGGCAGCGTCATCAGGGCGACGCGCAGGCCGTAGCGATCGGACAGGAATCCCACCACCGGGAGCGCGATCGCGTCACCGGCGATGTGGATGAAGAACACGTACGCCCCCATCACGGTCGCCGCGATGCCGCGCGGGACCACGTCGAACAGCACGGCCGCGACCGGTCCGTTGTACCAGGTGAAGAAGAACACCACGACGAAGAACAGGGCCGAGAACAGCCGCACGTCGTTCACCAGCAACAGCACGACGCAGATCGGCGCGCCCAGCAGGAATCCGACGGCACTGGCGATGACGCGCCCCGACGGCGTGCGTTCCATCAACCGGTCGCCCAGGCGCCCGCCGATCCACGATCCGAGCACCCCGGCCACCAGCCCGACCGGCCCGATCTGCCGCCCCACCTGCACCAGCGACAGGTCCAGTACCTGCTGCAGGTAGAGCGCCGACCACGCGACCAGCGAGTTCATGGCCGCGGTAGTGAGCGCGCCGCCGACGAACAGCCAGATGAGCGTCGGCGTGCGAAGCACGACGGCGGCCGCGTCCAGCATCTCGTCCACCGCGTCCGTCGGCACGCCGAGCAGCAGCCCCTGGCGCCGGCGCATCGCGATCCGCACCCACTTGATGATCGTCCAGACCAGGCCCAGGCCGACGATGGCGCCGAACGCCGCGGTGTCGGCCGCGGCGGGGAGCCCCCGGAACAGCACCAGGAAGCCGAACACCACGGCGCCGATCAGGATCGAGACGAGCAGCGGCAGGCCCGCCCGGAAGATCAGCCGCGGCGTGATGGTGATGCGGCGCGCCGGCCGGACCGCCACCGCCGCGCGACGCGGCGGCCGCGGATCCCGCAGCCGCGCCAGCAACAGCGAGAAGAGCAGCCCCGGCAGTCCCACCACGATGAGAGCGGTGCGCCAGCCGAAGGCCGTCGCCAGGTGGCCGCCCACCCAGACGGCCATGACGCCGCCCACCGCCAGGCCGATCCAGAAGATGCCCATGGCCTGCGCCCGGCCACGGTCGGGGAAGTAATCGGCGAGCATGGCCTGCGCGGAGGGCAGGTAGGACGATTCGGCCACGCCGACGACGCCGCGCGTCGCGAACAACTGCCAATACGTGCCGGCCAGGCCCCCCAGCGCCGTGAATCCGCTCCACAGCGCGACGCCGCCCGCGATGACGGCGCGCCGGGAACGGAGGTCCGACAGCACGCCCGTCGCGAGCGCCCCGAGGGCGAACGCGATGACGAACGACGATCCCAGCCAGCCCAGCTGGGTGTTCGTGACGTCGAGCTCGTCCTTGATCGGCCCGAACAGCGCCAGGATGATGTTGCGATCGAGGTAGTTGAGCAGGTTGCCGAACGCGAGCAGCGTGAGCGCGTACCACAGGTACCGGCTGCTGATGTGCGGCGTTTCCGATGCGGGGCTCACCCGACGGCGCCTCCGGGCAGCGTCGGCCTAGAAGAGTCCATCCACCGACCGGCCCGCCATCGGGTCCGACTGCAGCAAGCGCAGCTGCTCCCGCGCTCGAGTCACCACGTCCACCGCGACCGCCGGATCGTCGGTCAGGTGGAAGATGTCGAGGTCGGTGGCGTCGATCTTGTGTTCCGCCGCCGCCGTCGAGCGGAGCCAGTCCACCAGCCCGCGCCAGTACGCGGTGCCGAAGAGCACCACGGGGAAGTGCTTGATCTTCCCCGTCTGGATGAGCGTCAGCGACTCGAACATCTCGTCCAGGGTGCCGTAGCCGCCCGGAAAGACCACGAAGCCGATCGAGTACTTCACGAACATCGTCTTGCGCACGAAGAAGTAGCGGAAGTGCATCGCCGTATCCACGAACTCGTTCGTGCCCTGCTCGAAGGGCAGCTCGATGTTGAGCCCGATCGAGGGACCCTCGCCCTCCCGCGCCCCGCGGTTGGCCGCCTCCATGATGCCGGGCCCGCCGCCGGTGATGATGGAGAAGCCCGCCGCGGCGAACCGGCGGGCCGTTTCGGTCGCCGCCCGGTAGTGCGGGTCGTCCGGCTTGGTTCGGGCCGATCCGAAGAAGGTCACGCCGGAATGCACGCCGGCGAGGGTGTCGAAGCCCTCGACGAACTCACCCATGATGCGAAGCACGCGCCACGGATCGGACGATACGAACTCGCGCCGGCGCTCACCCGGATGCGGGACGCTGAAGAGACGCTCGTCCTCGGTCGGCCCGAGGCGTCTCGGTCCGCTGCGGCGTTCGCCGTCTGATGACATCGGGGCCTCTTGCCAGGGTGTGAGCGTGCGAATATACAAGTTCTATCGAGGGGGCACAAAGAAAAATGCGCTCGTGGCGTGCGTTGTCGTTCGCTCTCGTCGGGCGGGCCGTGGTCAACCCGCGCGTGGCGTGGGACCTGGTCTGCCTCGCGTGGGCGATGCGCCGCCGCGACTGGTACCGCGAGCCGCCGTTCCTCCCGCTTGCCGCCGCCCGAATACGTGCGCTGGCGGATGTACACCGCGTACGGCGACGAGGCCGCCGTGCCACCGGTCGAAGACGTGCTGCGCGTCGCGCGCTGGCGGCGGGACCTGCTGCGGCCGTGACCCCCGACGCGCTCGCCGCCCTCGCCAAGTCGGCCGCGCACGACTTGGGCTTCGTCGCCTGCGGCATCACCGACCTCGCACCATCGGAGGCGGCCGCCGCGCTGGATCGCTGGCTCGCGGCGTCGTACCAGGGCGAGATGCGCTACATGGAGCGCCAGGCGCCGGTGCGGCGCGAGCCCGCCCGCGCATGGCCCGGCGCTCGTTCCGCGGTGGTCGTGCTGCACAACTACTGGCAGCGCGGCGCCGAGCCCGCGCCCGGGCGCGGCCGCCTCGCGCGCTACGCGCTGGGAGACGACTACCACGACGTCGTCAAGGCGAAGCTCGATCAGCTCGGGGCGCGCCTGGTGGGCGCGGCGGGCGCCGGGTCGTTTCACAGCTATGCGGACGCGGGCCCCCTGCCCGAGCGAGAGCTGGCGCGACGCGCGGGCCTCGGCTGGGTCGCCAAGAACACGATGCTGATTCGCCCGGGGCTCGGCTCGTACACGTTCATCGGTGTCCTGCTGACCGACCTCGTGCTGGCCCAGGACACGCCCTTCGACGCGGACCGCTGCGGCACGTGTCGCCGCTGCCTCGAGGCGTGTCCGACCGACGCGTTCCCGGAGCCGCGCGTGCTCGACGCCACGCGCTGCATTTCCTACCTCACCATCGAGGCGCGCGGCCCGATTCCGGAGGCCCTGAAGCCGGACGTCGGCGACTGGTTGTTCGGCTGCGACGTGTGCCAGGAGGTCTGCCCCTGGAACGTCCGCTTTGCGGTCGAGACCGCGGAACCCCGCTTCCGCGCGCGGCCCGCCGCCGAATGGCCGACCCTGCAGGAGATCTCCACCATGACCGAGCGCGAGTTCGACGACGCGTTCGGTGCCACGGCGCTGCTGCGCGCCGGGCCGCGCCGGGCTGGCACGGAACGCCGCCGTCGTGATCGAGAACACCGGCGCGGTCGGCGGCGCCGAGAGCACGGCCGCGTGAAGGTCCCCGCCGCGCAGCAGCGCCTCACGGCCATCAAGGACCGCCTGACGAGCGACCTCGAGAAGGTGGACCCGTACCACCGCCTCCACGGCCGACCCGTGCGCTACCAACTGACGGCCGGACAGACGCTGGAGATCACGTTCCGCGACGTGCCGAGCATCGGCGACGCCGAGGTCGGCGCGGTGAAGCGATTGCTCGGTGGAAAGTCCTTCTGTTCGGTGAGTCCGCAGTCACGCGAGCGGTTGATCGTGCGGTTCGTCGTCCCCCTGGAGTAGCTAGGGCTCGACGGTCCAGTGTTTGCCAGCGAGCACCGCAGCCGCCAACGCCAGGCCCGCCCAGAACAAGCCCGCAAGCACCGTCTTGGCGCTCGCCTGCGGGCCGCCCGGCTCGGGGATGTTGTACCAATGCGCGAAGGCCGCCATGACGAGCTGCCCCGGCGGCCGCCCGTAGGCCGCGGCGAGCGCCTCTCCCGTCGGCAGGGACGAACGCCAGAACGCGGCGAACTGAGCGGGCGATCCCGTGGCCAGGAGTGAGCCTACCACCTGGACCCGCGAGCTGTAGCGAGCGTAAGAGTAGAACCACCGCGACTGCGCCTGCTCGCCGAAGCCCGCCCAGCGTCCACACAGGGCCAGTGACCCGTGCAGGCACCCGACGTCGATCCAGTAGACTTCCCCCGACCACGGCAGCGGGCGCACCTGCTCATCGTGCGCGACATCCGCACGGCGCACCGAGCGCCGGGCCTCCTGGACGGCGATCGACAGGGGGCTGCGATAGTACCACCACGCCATGGTCGGGACGAACCACTGAGCCGCAGCCCCGGGCACGCCGAATCTCGCATACAGCGCGCACGTGTCGAGGAACCGGCCGACCGGCCGGCCCGACGCGTCACGTGCCACGAGTTGCGACCAGGTGTCGTCGTAGCGGTAGTGTCGGTGAAGGTCGACGGTCACCACGCACGCGCCGCGAGACTCAGCCGCGGAAAGCAGCAGTCGCGTTTCCGGTCCATACTCCTGCCCCTTCCACCGGGCCGGATCCGAGAGCAGCGCGACCACGACTGGAACGCCCTGGCCGTCCGACGCCGGATAGAGATCGAGCTCCCCCACGGCCGCCGCGAGCCACCTCTGCGCGGAGTCCCGCGTGAGTGGCCGCTCGTAGACGACCGTGATCTTGCCGTCGCCGGATCGGACGGCGCGCGGCCCCCGCGCGGCTGCGAGCACCGAGTCCACCGCGAGGCGCTCGCCATAGCGACGCCGCAGACCGTTGACCGCCCCTTCCACCGCTTCCCGATGAACGTCGCGCGAGCTGGAGTAATCCCAACTGGGAAGCACACCGAGCGCCACCAAGAGACCCGTATCGGAAGGGATGGCGGGAGGCAGTGCGAGAACGGCGACCAGGGCCGCCGCCAGAGCCGGCCCCCACACCCAGCTCCAGCGCTTCAGCGCCATCGGCCGCTCCTCGCCGCCGCCAGGAGCAGCAGCGCCGCGGCCAGCACGGCCGGCACCGCGTCGCGCAGGTCCGCCGTCACGGGCGACTGGCCGCCGCCGGTCAACAGCCACGAGCGCCACTCGGCGACCAGCGAGTCCTCGCTCAGGTGCGTCGCGCGGGCGAGACGCTCCCCCACGGAGCCGCTCGTGTCCGCCAAGGCCCGGCGTAGCGACTCGGTGCCGTGCAGCCGGCGAACGGCGTGCAGCAGCGAGCCACGCGACGCGGGACTGGCGGGGCTCACCGGCATCCAGTGGCCCTCGCGCACCAGCTTCTCGCACGCGTCGTCCGATCCCGCTTCGCATTGGCCGAAGAGCCCCCGCGCCGCCATCCAAGGCCCGTACCGACTCGTCAGGGCACGCCTGATCTCGGCCGGCAGGTAGCGGGCCTCGGTGCTGTCGCGATCGAGTCCAAGCCACAGGCGACAATCCGCCACGCTCCCCCCGAGGCATCGCGCGCCCGCCCGCGTCTCGCCCGCCATCAGCTCCCGCGCCGCTGAGGTGCCCTCTCTCGGCATGGACCAGCCGATGGCCAGGTCTCCCGGCAGCCACGCGCGCCACTCCCGGTCCAGCGTGCCGAGGTACGCGTTGGCGAGCACGGCCGCCGCCAACTGGCCATCCGCGAGCGAATCGGGAGCGGCGGAGATGTCCGCCAGGATGCGGCTGCGCCCGTCGAGGTGCTCGGCGCGCATGACCGAGTCGGCTCCCAAGGCCGCGTACGCCACGACGACCCGCGCCTGGACGAACGGCCATGGGATCACCCCGGCGCTGTCCAGGAGATGGAACGCCCCCGCGGCGAACCGGCGCCCCGTCGCATCGCCCACCGAGGCCGGCAGAAGGACCGTGACGGCGCCGGCGTCGAATCGCGTGGCGAGGCGCTCGCGGTGTTGCTCC
The DNA here is from genome assembly GCA_963718005.1 of uncultured Gemmatimonadales bacterium. GTDB lineage: Bacteria > Gemmatimonadota > Gemmatimonadetes > Gemmatimonadales > JACORV01 > Fen-1245. The sequence goes on along the minus strand of CAVQXV010000002.1, from coordinate 79,956 downwards.
CGCCGCGCGACGGAGTCCTGGCGGGCGATCTCGGCCGCCATCCCCTGCGCTCGCGCGAGCAGCGTCCGGAGCGGGGCGTCGCGACCCTGAAGCCCCTGCGACCGGGCAGCCTGGGCGCTCGCGCTCAGGAGAGCGATCGCCAGGACAGGTCGCAGCAGGCTAGACATCGAACAGGGCCCAGCGCCCCATCAGGATGGCGAGCGGGCCCGGCCAGTTGGTCAGCAGATAAATCACGCTCTCCGAAACCGACGCGGCCCCGCTGATGGACAGTGCGGCCAGCAGCAGGTCGGCGAGCAACACGCCGCCCAGGAGGCCGAGCACGGCGAGGGCCGCGCGCCTGGTGCTGATAGAGATCGCGAAGAAGATCGCGAAGCAGACGAGGCACGCCATCGCGAAACGGAGCGTCAGCTGCGCCGGATACGCGTGGATGCCGCTGGGCAGCGTGACGGAAAGGGCCGCGACCGTCGAGCCGACGCCCAGGGCGAGCACCGGCGCCGCTACGAGCGTCGCACCCGCTGCGAACCGGAGCAGCACGTACATCGGCCGCGGAACCGGGAGCGACAGCGCGTACACGTGCTTGCCCGCGTGGTCGGGCGCCCACGTACCGATCCCGAGCAGCAGGCCCACCAGCAGCGCCAGACCGGGAATCAGGACGCCGATCTTCTGGGAGGCGAACAGCCACTGCGCCACCGTTTCCGACGGCGCGTTCTCGAGCGCGCCGCCGTAGGTCACGGTGAGCAGGGGCAGCGCGAAGCCCAGCACCGCGAGCAACGCGACCGAGAGCCGGAGCGCCAGCCACTGTGATCGGAGGATCTGTCTGTACATCGCGCGCGCTCCCGCTTCAGGAGGCCGGGGTTCGCGACGAGCGCAGCAGCTCGACGAACCCCTCCTCCAGGTCGAGGTCCACGATCTCTCTGACGCTCGCACCCACGCCCTCGAACCACTGCACCATGGGCGCCTGCCAGCCGCGGACGACCCACACCTGCTCGAGTCCCGACATCTCCCTCGCCAGCATGACGAACGGCGTATCGCCCACCAGGCTCGGCGCGTGCGCGACGCGGATGCGCTTGATGCCGTTCTTGAAGCCGTGCATCGGGAGCTCCACGACCAGCTTCCCGCCGTCCAGGACCCCCACCCAATCGCAGATCCGCTCGAGCTCGTGCACCAGATGGCTGGAGATGAAGACCGTAGCCGTCCCCTGGGAACAGAAATCGAGCAGGGCCGACAGCACATCCCGCCGCACGACCGGGTCGAGGCCGTCGGTCGGTTCGTCCAGCACCAGGAGGTTGGGCCGCTGCGCCAGCACCAGGAGAATGTGCAGCTTCCCCATCTCGCCCTTCGAGAGGGACGCGAGCTTCTGCGACATCGGGATGGAGAAGGACCGCCGCAGCTCGTCGGCGTAGGCCGCGTCGAAGCCGTCGTAGAAGGCGGCGTGATAACGCATCGCCTGTTCGACGGTGAGGTACGGATACAGGTGCGGGCGCTCCGGCACGTAGCCGGTGTGCAGCATGATCCGCGCGATTTCATCCGGCACTTGCCGGCCGAGCACCGCGATCGTCCCCCTGGCGGGGCGCAGCATCCCGAGCAGGAGCCGGATGGTGGTCGTCTTCCCGGAGCCGTTCGGCCCGAGGAATCCGTAAATCGCGCCTTCCCGAACGTGGAGGCTGACGTCATGCAACTCGAAGTGCTTGCCTGCCCGGTAGACGAGGTCGCGCGTCTCGATCGCGTTGCTCATGCGACCTTCACCTTCAACTCGACCCGGATGGCGTGCAGCAGGTCGTCGCGCGTCACGCCGCGGGACGACGCCTCCTGCAGCAGCTGCCGGACCAGGCGCCGACCCTCGCGCTGCCGCTCCGCCTCCCGCTTGGGCTCCGCCCAGCTCCCGCACGAACGTTCCCGCTCCCTGCCGGCTCTCGACCACGCCCGCCTCCTCCAGCTCGCGGTACGCCTGTACGACGGTGGCCGGGTTGACCCGGAGCTGCGCGGCCAGTTGCCGTACCGACGGCAACGCCGCCCCGGGTGCCAGGTCCGACGCCGCCACCGCGACGCGGATGCGGTCCGCGATCTGCGCGTAGAGCGGAGTCGGACTGCGAGGATCGATTTGTCGAAACACGCCCACCGCCACCTGTATCGCTGTACCGATACAGTGGCACTGTGAGCTGGAATTGTCAAGAGGGGTGCAGGACGAGCAGCGTGATTTCCGCGGGGCAGCGCCAGCGCACGGGGGCGGTGATGAGCCCGAGGCCGCGCGAGACGTACAGCTGGCGGTCGCCCTCCCGCACCAGGCCCGCGAGGTAGCGGAACCCGAACTGGGAGGGAACGTACGGCGGGCCCACGAAGGGCAGGTGAGCCTGGCCCCCGTGGGTGTGGCCCGACAGCATCAGATCCAGGCGGGTGTCGGCCGGCCAGAAGGCGAAGACGTCCGGATCGTGGGACAGCACGACGCGCGGCACGCCGGCGGGAATGCCACGCACCGCGGCATCGAAGTCGATGACGTCGAACCGCAAGTCTCCGACCCCGGCGATCGCGAGGGCCGCGGCGCCCCGTCGGACCAGGACGGAAGCGTTGCGGAGCTCGACCAGGCCGGCCTCGGTGAGGGCGCGCCGCGCCAGGTCCGCGCCCACGTAGTGGTCGTGATTCCCGAGGACGTAGAACACGCCGTCCGGAGCCTCGAGCGGCCGGAACAGGTCGGCGAGTCCGGCCGCGTAGCGCGGACTGTGCGAGAGATAGTCGCCGCCGAGGAGCACCAGGTCGGGCTTCAGCTCCAGGGCCGCCGCCACGCCTTTCGCGATCCACCAGCGCGGCACCACGGCCGAGTAGTGCGGGTCGGTGAGGAAGGCGACGCGGTAACCGTCGAACGCCGGCGCCAGGTCCCGCAACGCGACGTCGCGCCGCTCCACGACCAGTCGCTTGAGACGCCAGAAACCGAACGGCGCGCTCAGCACCTCGATCCAGTGGCTCGCGACGTTCTCGAACCGACGGCCGTGTCCGGGAACGACGACGCTGCTGCGCGGAAGATGCCGGGGCGAACCAAACAGCGGGCCGATCACGACGCGCGCCGAATCCTCGCCCGGGCGGCGGCCCTACAAACCGGTGGGATGATCAATGAACGACCACGGCAGCTGGAATCGCTCCGCGATGTGCTCCGCCAGCGCCTTGACGCCGAGGGTCTCCGTCGCGTAGTGGCCGGCGTAGTAGACGTTGACGCCCAGCTCCTCCGCGTCGAAGTACGTCCAGTGCTGCCCCTCGCCCGTGATGAACGAGTCGAGGTCCGCGTTCTTCGCGTGGGCGATCATCGAGCCCGCGCTGCCGGTGATGATGCCGACGCGCCGGACGCCCTCCGGACCGCCAGCGATCAACCGGACCGCACTGCCCAGGATCTCCTCGAGCCGCGCCGTCAGCACCTCCCGGGGCAGATCCAGCTCGCCCCAGGTGCCGAGCGGCGCGCCACGGTACTCGGCGAACCACCCCCGGATCTCCATGCCGAGCCGGCGCGCGAGAACCACGTTGTTGCCGACTTCGGGATGACGGTCGAGCGGGATGTGGGCCGAATAGAGAGCGGTGCCGTGCCGCACGAGCGACGATACCCGCCGGTAGTTGCGTCCAACCAGCGGCTCCAGCCCTCCCCAGAACAACCCGTGATGGACGATGAGCAGGTCGGCGCCGCGCTCGGCCGCCTGGTCGATCACCGCCTGACACGCATCCACCGCTACCGCGACGTGCTGCACTTCGCCGGAGTTCTCGACCTGCAACCCGTTCAGCGCGTTGGGGTCGTCCCCGACTTCCCCGACGCGCAGATAGCTGTCCAAGTACCGAACGATATCGTCGAGGCGCACGGCTCGGTCCCGATTTATATGTAGTGATGCTGAACCGATACTGATGTGACAGCGACTACACTCTACTGCCCTTGTCCTGGATTCGTCGCTCGCGGCGGCAAGGCGATCCGCGCCACCGGCACGGTGGATGGACGAGACGGGCCCGGGGCGGGCTGCCCCCGAGCAGCCGACTTCTCGTCCCGGCTGAGGCCACCCTCTCCCATCCTGATCTGCCCATTCAGCATCGCGCCCTCGGCCACCGCGATGCGGCGGGTCGTGACGTCGCCCGCCACGGAGGCCCCGGCCTGCACCTCGATCCGGTCCTTCGCGACGATCGAGCCGTCCACTGCGCCCCCGACGACCGCTTCGGTCGTCTCGATGTCGCCGTGCACGACGCCGCCCTTGGCGACCAGAACCTGCTGGCCCGCCCTGACGTGTCCGTCCACCGTGCCCTCGACCTTCACCACGCCTTCCGTGTCGAGGTCGCCACGGACCGTCATGCCCGCGCCCACGATGGACAGGCTCGTCACCGCCGGCGGGCCCTTGGACTGAGCCGGCTTCTCCCCCGCGGCCTTGTCGCTGCTGCCGAAGATGCTCATCGCTATGGTCCCTCCCGCACCAACTTCGTCGGATCGATGGAGCGGCCGCCGCGTCGCACCTCGAAGTGCAGGTGCGGAGCGGTTGACCGGCCCGTGTTGCCCGAAAGAGCGATCACCTGTCCCGCCGCGACCGTGTCACCGCGGGAGACCAGAATCCGCGACAGGTGGCCGTACAGTGTCTGATATCCCATCGGATGCTGGAGTAACACGAACAGGCCGTACGACGAATCGGTCCCGGCTCGCTCCACGACACCACCGCCCGACGCCCGCACACTCGACCCCTCGGGCACGGCCAGGTCGATGCCCGGATGCACCTCTTCGCTCGGCGTGTCCGCCACCATGCCTCGGGTGCGATAGGACGGCACCGAGAGCGGCCAGCGGTACGGAATCGATGGCCCGTTTCCCGTGCCTCCCGCGCCCGTGGAATCCGCGGCCGGAGCGCGTGCCACGATCGGCGGTGCGACGTACAGTCGTTCTTCGCCGGCGGCCAGTTGGCCCTCGGTGTCACCCGCCGACGGCGGCATGCGGGCACCGAGCATCCCACGCAGGTGGGCGTAGCGGGCCTCGGCGTCGGACAGCGCGCGGGCGAGCTGGTCCACCCGGGCGTTCTCGCGCGTCAGCTCCGTCACGCGATGCTGCAGCAACGGCTCACGCAACGCGGCCGACAGGATCGGGCCGTACGTCACCACGATCACCACCACCACGACCAGCACCACGCCGGCGGTGATCACCAGCGCCCGCGCCAGCCACGACGGCACCTGGAGCTGCCGCGACGCCAGCGCGCCGTTGCGGTGCACGATGACGGTGTAGCCCGAGTTTCGCACTAGCCGTCCCAGCGCCGGCCGAGGATGAGCTCGAGCAGCCGGCCAAGGTCCTCCTCGGTGTAGAAGCGCACGGCCAGGTGACCCTTGCCCTTCCCCGTGAGCACCACGGTCGCGTCGGTCCCGAGCTTCTTGCGGAGCGCCGCCTCGATGCGGGCGACCTCGGGTGGTACCCCGCGCCTGGGCGCGCGGCCTGTCCGTGGGCGCGACGGCGTTCCGCGGGCGTGCCGCTCGATCTCCCGCACCGACCATCCCTGGGCCACGCACTCCCTGGCGAGGCGTTCGATCTGTCGCCCGTCCCCCAGGCTGAGCAGCGCCCGCGCGTGCCCGGCCGAGAGCGCGTCCGAACTCACCAGCTGCTGCACGCTCTTGGGCAGCTTGAGGAGGCGAATCGCGTTGGCCACGGTCGAGCGGTCGCGGCCCGACCGCCTCGGCGATCGCACCGTGCGACAGGTGGAACGCGGTGGCGAGCCGCTCGTAACCTTCCGCTTCGTCGATCGCCGAGAGCGATGCGCGTTGGAGGTTCTCGACCAGCGCGAGCGTGAGCAGGGTCTGGTCGTCGACGTCGCGGACCACCGCCGCGATCTTCTTCCACCCCAGCTCGCGCACGGCGCGCCAGCGCCGCTCGCCCGCCACCAGCTCGTAGCCGGCGTCCACCCGGCGCACGACTACCGGCTGGAGCAGGCCGCTCGACGCGATGGACTGCTTGAGCTCGGCGAAGGCGGCGGGATCCATCGCGCGCCTGGGCTGGAACCGGTTGGCCTCGATCGCGTCCACCGGCAGCTCGCGCAGGGCGCCTTCGCGCTCGGCCTCCTCGACCGTGCCGACGCCCAGCAGCGCCTCGAGGCCCCGGCCCAGCCGCCGCCGGTTGCCCGCCGCGCCGCTCACGACGCGGCCTCCGCCGGATGCCGCCCGCTCTCGCGGGCGTCGGCCGCGACCCGGGTGGCCGTGCGGCGGATCAGCTCCTCGGCCACGCTGAGGTAACTCTGCGCGCCCACCGAGCCGATGTCGTAGAGCAGGATCGGCTTGCCGAAGCTCGGCGCCTCGGCGAGCCGCACGTTGCGCGGGATCGCCGTCTTGAACATCCGGCCGCCGAAGTACTCCTGCGCTTCCTCGGCCACCTGGCGCGAGAGGTTGAGCCGCGCGTCGTGCATCGTCAGCAGCACGCCGTCGATCGCCAGGCGGGGATTGAAGTTGCGCTGCACCAGCCGGACCGTGTTGAGCAGCTGCGACAGCCCCTCGAGCGCGTAGTACTCGCACTGGATCGGTATGATGACGGAGTCGGCCCCGGTCAGCATGTTGAGCGTCAGCAGGCCCAGCGACGGGGGACAGTCGATCAGGATGTAGTCGTACGACTTGCGGATGCCCTCGAGGGCGCCGCGCATGATGGACTCGCGGCGGGTCCTGGACACCAGCTCGACTTCGGCCCCGACCAGGTCCCGCGACGCCGGCGCCACGTCGAGGAGGGGGAAGTGCACCGCCTTCCGGACGACGTCGGCCAGGGGCCGGCCGTCGAGCAGGACCTCGTAGACGGTGAGCTGCAGCCCTTCGCGCTCGAGCCCGACCCCGCTGGTGGCGTTGGCCTGGGGGTCCGCGTCCACCAGGAGCGTGCGCTTCTCGGCGGCGGCCAGGGAGGCCGCCAGGTTGACCGCCGACGTCGTCTTGCCGACGCCGCCCTTCTGGTTGGCGATTGCGATGACCCTGGCCATTGGACGGTGAATGTATCTGTTGCACGTGCAACGGGCTAGCGCACTTGCGGGCCGGGGAGGGGGTGTTGCACGTGCAACGGGGGCCCCGAACCTGGGCCCCCGTGCACGCCCTACGAATCCGCGTCCGCCGACGGCCTCAGCTCTGCCGCGCCCACCTCCACATCTCCTTCAGGTTGGGCCGCTTGCCGTACATCAGGATGCCGATGCGATAGACCCGGGCCGACAGCCACACCACCAGCACGCTGGTGACCGCGCTGATGGCCAGCGACAGGGCCAGCTGGGAGGTCGGCACGTCGGACGTGGCCACACGCACCGGCATGATGATCGGGGAGGAGAAGGGGATCATGGACGTCACTACCGCCAACTGGCCGGCCGGGTCGTTCAAGGCCGCGAACGAGACGATGAGCGAGAAGACCAGCAGCATCATGACGGGCTGCTGCGCCTGCTGCGCCTCCGAGTCGGCCGTGACCGAGGCGCCCACGACCGCGAACAGCGCCGAATAGAGGAGGAACCCGAGCACGAAGTACGCGGCGACGACCGCCAGGAGCCCCGCGCCGATGGCGGGCATGGTGACCGCGCTGACCTGCTCGGCCGAGACGTGGAACGCGCCGAGGATCTGGGCCCGGAAATGCACCATGAGGTATCCCGTGGCCGCCCAGATGCCGAACTGGAAGAGGCCCACGCCCCCCACGCCCACCACCTTGCCGAGCATCAACTGGAAGGGCCGCAAGCTCGACACCAGCACCTCGATGATCCGCGTCTGCTTCTCCTCCAGGACGCTGCGCATCACGTTGATGCCGTAGATCAGGATGATCATGTAGAGCACCAGGGCGACCCCGTAGCCCAGGAAGAAGGTCACCATGCCGGATTCGCCCGTGGCCCCGTTCTTGGTGACGCGCAACGTCTTCAGATCGATGCCGCGCTGCGCCTCCTGGACGATGGCGGGATTCACCCCGTGACTCGTCAACCGCTCGGTCACGACGCTCTGGCGCAGCAACCCCTCCATCACTCCCATGTCACGCAGCGAGGAGACGTTGCGGCCCCGGTACTCCGCCTCACCCGATTCCACCGTCGCCGAGGAGACCGTGAGGAAGCCGTCGAGCGTTTCCGCGCGAACGGCGTCGGTCAGTGAATCGCGCATGGCGTCCTGCCGCCCCACGCCCGACTCCACCACGCGGACCACGTAGCGGCCGGACCCCTCCAGTTGGGTCTTCAATCGCTCGGCAAAGCCGCCGGCCCCTTCGTCGAGGAGCACGATCTGGTTCACCCGCCCCGATCTCGTGGCCAGCACGCTCGGCATGCACCGTTACGCCGATCATGAACAGCGGGCCGAGGATCGTGGACACCAGGAACCACTTCGACCGGACGCGCTCGAGGAATTCGCGCCGGATCACCGCCCAGACCTTACGCATGGGCCACCTCCGGCGTCGCCGAGCTCGCCGCGTCGGGGCCCGCCTTGTCGAGGAAGATGCGGTTCAATGACGGCTCGATCCGCTCGAAGCGCCGGATGCGCGCGCCCGTCTTCATCAGCCGCTCCAGCACCAGCTGCGGATCCACGCCGTCCTTCAACTTGAGTTCCGCGAATACGCCCGAGTCGTCCGCCGCCGCCACCAGGTCGGCGATCGCGCTCATCGCGCCGGCGCCCGCCGCCGCGTCCTCGAACGCCACCGCCACGTGGGTGCCGCCGTGCTCGCGCTTCACGTCGGCCAGCCCGCCGTCCAGCACCTTCTTGCCGCGCGCGATGATGCAGACGTGGTCGCAGATCTTCTCGGCCACGTCCATCTGGTGCGTCGAGAAGATGATCGTCGTGCCGGACCGCGAGAGGTGCACCACGATGTCCTTGAGCACTTGCTGGTTGATGGGGTCGAGGCCGGAGAACGGCTCGTCCAGGATCAGGAGCTCCGGCTCGTGCAGCATGGTCCCGATGAACTGCACCTTCTGCTGCATACCCTTGGACAGCTCCTCGACCTTGCGCGGGCCCCACTCGCCGAGGTCGAGCCGGCGCAGCCACTCGTCCGCCTTCGCCCCGCCCCGCGCGCGGTCCACGCCCTTCGCCTCCGCCAGGAAGACCAGCATGTCGCGCACCCGCATCTTGCGGTACAGCCCGCGCTCCTCGGGCAGATAACCGATGCGCGCGCTGTGGTGGCGCCCGCCGAGGCGGTCGCCGAACAGCTCGATCGTGCCCTCGTCCGGGATCGTGATGTTCATGATCATCCGGATCGTGGTCGTCTTGCCCGCACCGTTGGGACCCAGCAGTCCGTAGACCGCTCCCTTCGGTACCTGCAACGACAGCTCGGCCACCGCGACGTGCCCGGAGAACCGCTTCGCGATGGACGTGACGGAGACGACGTTGTTGTCGGTCATGGAGTGAGCAACCCGGCCAGAGTCTCGCCGAAGGCGGCCGCGGCTTCCGGTCCGCTGGCGGTCACGATCGTGCCATCCAGCACGACGGCGTCCTGTACGTAGGTGGCGCCGCCGCGTTTCAATTCCAGGATCGCGCGGTCGGCGGGGTAAGTCGTGGCGCGCTTGCCGGCGAGCAACCCCGCCCGCGCGAGCACCGGCGGCGAGAGGCAGATGGCCCCGACCGGTTTGCCGGCGGCGGAGAGCGTCCGCGCCAGAACGCGCAGCGGTTCCGAATCCCACAGGTGCGCCGGCGACCCCGCGCCTCCCGCGATCGCCAGCGCGTCGAACGCCGCGGCGTCGGCCTGTTGAATCGTAACGGCCACCGCTACTTCGGCGCCCAGCATGCCGACGGCCGTGCCGCTCCTCGTCGAGGCCACGGTCACCACGGCACCGCGTTGCTCGAGGATGCGCTGCGGTTCGAGCAGCTCCTCGTCGCGAAACCGCTCGGGGGCGATGACGAACAGGACCTTCACGCTCATGCAGGGGCTCCGCGGCCGGCCGGAGAGAGAGAATAACAGCGGCGGCGGGTGGGGGCGACTCGGGCTACGGCTTGGTGCTCTCCTCGAGGGCGTTCCAGCCGAGCAGTGCGCACTTGACTCGCACCGGGAACCGCGCGACGCCGGCGAGCGCGCGCGCTTCGCCGAGCGCCTTGTCGCGAGCCGCCTCGGCGGAGCCGTGCATCATCTCGCTGAAGCGCGCCGCGAGCGCCCGCGCTTCCGCCAGCTTCCGGCCCTTCACGAGCTGCGTCATCATCGAGGCGGACGCCTGGCTGATCGAGCAGCCGCGTCCCGAGAAGCGCACGTCCGCGATCGTGTCGCCGTCCAGGAGCAGGTCCAGCTCCAGCTCGTCGCCGCAGGTGGGGTTGGCGAGCGCCACGCGCCGGGTGTAGGCCTCGAGGGTGCCCTGGTTCCGCGGGCGCCGGTAGTGATCCAGGATCAGTTCCTGGTACAGCTCCGCGAGCCCGCTGGTGCCGCCGTCAGGCATGGGCGTAGCCGAACAGCGCTCGCGCCTTCTCGAGCGCCGCGATGAGGGCGTCCACGTCCTCGCGCGTGTTGTAGACGTAGAAGGTCGCGCGAGCGGTCGCCGCGACGTCGAGCCGGCGCATCAACGGCTGCGCGCAGTGATGGCCCGCGCGGATGGCGACGCCCTCGCTGTCCACGATGGTCGCGAGGTCGTGGGGATGGATGTCGGCGAGCGTGAACGAAACCACGCCCGCGCGCTCGGCCGGTCCGTACAACGTCACGCCCTCGACCGCGGCCAGGCGCTCCACCGCGTACCGCGCGAGGGCCACCTCGTGCGCGGCCACCTCGCGCATGCCCAGCGCGCCCAGGTAGCGGATCGCGGCGCCCAGCCCGACGGCTCCCTCCACGTTCGGCGTGCCCGCCTCGAACTTGTGCGGGAGCGGCGCGTAGGTCGCCGTCGTGTCGTGAACGGTGCGGATCATCTCGCCGCCGCCGTGATAGGGCGGCATCGCGTCGAGCAGCGCCGGCTTCCCGATCAGCGCGCCGATGCCCATCGGTCCGAGCATCTTGTGTCCCGAGAACGCGTAGAAGTCGCAGTCCAGTTCGGCGACGTTCACCGGCAAGTGCGGCACCGCCTGCGCGCCGTCCACCACCACGATCGCCCCGGCGTCGTGCGCCAGCCGCGTCAACTCCGCCACCGGATTGATGGTGCCCAGCACGTTCGACACGTGCGTGAACGCGACGACGCGCGGCTGGCGCTCCAGGGCGCGGCGAAAGTCCGCCAGGTCGAGCTGGCCGTCGCGGGTCAGCTCGACCATCACGAGTCGCGCCTCGCGCGCCTCGGCGAGCAGCTGCCACGGAATCAGGTTCGAGTGGTGCTCCATGGCCGTCACGACGATCGTGTCGCCGGAGCGCACGCGCAGCCGGCCGAGCGACGCGGCGACGAGGTTGATCGCCTCCGTGGCGCCGCGCACGAAGATCACGCCCGAGGGGTCCGGCGCGCCGACGAACGCGGCCACGTCCGCGCGCACCGCCTCGTACGCCTCGGTGGCCCGCACCGCCAGTTCGTACGCGCCGCGATGCACGTTGGCGTTCAGGGTCCGGTAGTAATCGCCGATGGCGTCGATGACCTGGCGGGGCTTCTGGGTCGTCGCGGCCGAATCGAGGTACACCAGCCGGTGCGCCGTGAACGGTCTGAGCGAGAATCGGAAAATCCGCGCGCACGTCGCGCATGCCGGTCACCTTCCGCGGCGCGGGGCCGCGGCACGGGAAGACATCACAAAGTTGCTCAGCTGGGCTGCGCCGGCTCCGCCACGTGCCCGGCCGCCAGCCGCGCGCGCACCGCGCCGTCGAGCGCCTGGCGCAGGCCCGGGTGCCGCAGCCGCTCCAGGATCTCCGCCCCGAAGCCGTAGGTCAGGAGGGCGCGCGCCTCCTCGGGCGCGAGGCCGCGGCTCTGCAGGTAGAACAGCTCCTTGGGATCGAGCGGCCCGAGGGTCGCGCCGTGAGTGCACTTGACGTCGTCGGCGTAGATCTCGAGCTGCGGCTGGCTGTCGGCGCGCGCCTCCTCCGACAACACCAGGTTGTGGTTGGTCTGCTTCGAGTCGGTGCGCTGCGCCCCGGGGCGCACGATGATGCGCCCGTTGAACACGCCGCGCGAACCGCCGTCCAGCACCCCGTTCATGAACTCGTGGCTGCGGCCGTCGGGCCGCGCGTGGTCGATGACCGTGTGGTGATCCGCGTGCTGCCGGCCGCCCAGCAGGTACAGCCCGTTGAGCAGCAAGCTCGGCGCCAGGGCCGTCGAGCACGTTTGTGATGTCGTGCCGAGCCAGCGCCGCGCCCAGCACCAGCGGGTGCAGCAGCAGCGTGCTGTCGCGCCCCTGCCGCGTGTGGGTGGTGGCCACGTGGTACGCCCGGCGCGATTCCTCCTGCACCCGGACGATCTCGACCGTGGCGCCGTCCCCCACCACGATCTCGGCCACCGCGTTGGTCCAGTAGGGCGTGTCCTCCAGGGCCACGTAGTGCTCGACCACCGTGGCGCGCGCCTGCTCCTCGGCGACCACCAGCACGCGCGGGTGGCTCACCGCCGGCTTCCCGCCCGGCGCCGACGCGAAGACCAGGTGCAGCGGCTCCTCGAGGACCGCGCCCCGCGTCAGGTGCACGAGCGCACCGTCCGCCAGAAACGCCGTGTTGAGCGCCGCGAAGGGGTTGTCCGCCGGCGCCGCGCCGCGGCCCAGATGCCGCTCCACCAACGCGCCCGGCGCTCCCTCGAGCTTGGACGCGAGATTGCCGACGCGCACGCCCGGCGGCAGGCCGGCGAGCGACGAATGCTCCGCCGCGTACTTCCCGTTCACGAACACCATCCGCAACGTCTCGCCGCGGGCGACGACCGGACCCTGCTTGCCCCCCGCCGGCGCCGGATCGAACGCGCCCTCGACCAGCGGAGCCACGCTGGTGAAGCGCCACTCCTCCTGCCGCGTGGTCGGGAAGCCCAGCGTCGGCGAACCGCGCGATACCGGCCGCCCGCAGCTCGCGCAGCCACGCCGGCGCCGCGCCGCCGCCGTTGGCCGCGAACGCCTCGTACTGCGCCACGAACCGCTGCACCGCGTCCGCCGGCTGAGTCACGCGCTCGGCGTTCACCGGATCAGACCGCCGCCTCGGCGCGGACCCAGTCGTAGCCGCGGGCCTCCAGCTCCAGCGCCAGCTCCTTGCCGCCCGAGAGCACGATCCGCCCGGCGCTCAGCACGTGCACGAAGTCCGGCGTGATGTAGTTCAGGATGCGCTGGTAGTGGGTGACCACCACCGTGGCGTTGTCCGGCCGCCGCAGCTTGTCCACCGCGCCCGCCACCGTCCGCAGCGCGTCGATGTCCAGGCCCGAATCCGTCTCGTCGAGGATCGCGAGCTTCGGCTCCAGCACCGCCATCTGCAGGATCTCGTTGCGCTTCTTCTCGCCGCCCGAAAAGCCGTCGTTCACCGGGCGGTTCATCAGGCCGTCGTCGGAGTCGATGGATTTCAGCTTCTCGGCCAGGAGGTCGAGGAACTCCAGCGGATCCAGTTCCGGCTGCCCCCGGTGCTTGCGCACCGCGTTCAGCGCCGAGCGCAGGAAGTACGCGTTGGTGATGCCGCGGATCGCCACCGGGTACTGGAAGGCGAGGAACACGCCCTCGCGCGCCCGCTCCTCGGGATCGAGCTCGAGCAGGTCCTTGCCCTGGTAGCGGATCGTGCCCCCGGTGACCGCGTAGGCCGGATGGCCGGCGAGCACCTGGGCGAGCGTGCTCTTCCCCGATCCGTTCGGGCCCATGATCGCGTGCACCTCGCCGGCGTTCACCACCAGGTCGATGCCGCGGAGGATCTCCTTGCCCTCCACCGAAGCGTGGAGGCCCGAGATCTCGAGCATGGGCGTGCGCGCCGCCGGCGTCATCCGACGCTCCCTTCCAGGCTGATCCCCAGCAGGCGCTGCGCCTCGACCGCGAACTCCATCGGGAGCTCGCGGAACACCTCCTTGCAGAAGCCGTTCACGATCATGCTCGTCGCGTCCTCGGCCGACAGGCCCCGCTGCCGGCAGTAGAAGATCTGATCCTCGCCGATCTTCGACGTGGATGCCTCGTGCTCCATGATGGCGGTGCTGTTGCGGACGTCGATGTACGGGAAGGTGTGCGCGCCGCACTGGTCGCCGATCAGCATCGAGTCGCACTGCGAGTAGTTCCGCGCGCCGGTGGCGCCCTTCAGGATCTTCACCTGGCCGCGGTACGTGTTCTGCCCGCGACCGGCCGAAATGCCCTTCGACACGATGGTGCTGCGCGTGTTCTTCCCGATGTGGATCATCTTGGTCCCGGTGTCCGCCTGCTGGCGGTTGTTGGTCACGGCCACCGAGTAGAATTCGCCGATCGAGTTGTCGCCCTGCAGCAGGCACCCCGGGTACTTCCACGTGATCGCCGACCCGGTCTCGACCTGGGTCCACGAGATCTTGGAGTTCCGCCCGGCGCACTTGCCTCGCTTGGTCACGAAGTTGTAGATGCCGCCGCGTCCCTCTTCGTCACCCGGGTACCAGTTCTGCACGGTCGAGTACTTGATCTGCGCGTCGTCGAGCGCGATCAACTCGACCACCGCCGCGTGGAGCTGGTTGGTGTCCCGCATCGGGGCCGAGCACCCCTCGAGATAGCTGACGTAGGCCCCCTCGTCCGCGATGATCAGGGTGCGCTCGAACTGGCCCGAGGCCGCCGCGTTGATGCGGAAATACGTGGACAGCTCCAGCGGGCAGCGCACGCCCTTCGGGATGTACGCGAAGGAACCGTCGCTGAACACCGCGGAGTTCAGCGCTGCGAAGAAGTTGTCGTTGGTCGGCACCACGGTGCCGAGGTAGCGCTCGATCAGGTCCGGGTGCTCCCGCACCGCCTCGGAGAACGCGCCGAAGATGATGCCCTGCTGGGCCAGCGTCTGCTTGAACGTGGTGGCCACCGACACGCTGTCGAACACCGCGTCCACCGCCACGCCGGCGAGTCGCTTCTGCTCCGCCAGCGGAATGCCCAGCTTGTCGAACGTCTCCAGCAGCTTGGGGTCCACCTGCTCCAGGCTGTTCAGCGACTTGGCCTGCCTGGGCGCCGCGTAGTAGACGATGGATTGGTAGTCGATGGGCGGATACTTCACGTTGGCCCACGTCGGCTCCTTCATCGTCAGCCAGTGACGGAACGCCTTGAGCCGCCACTCGAGCATGAAGGCGGGCTCGCCCTTCTTGGTCGAGATGAGGCGGATGATGTCCTCGTTGAGCCCGGCCGGGACGTTGTCCGATTCGATGTCGGTGACGAACCCGTACTTGTAGGGCTGGAGGACCTGCGATTCGATGGACGTCATGCCTGCTCCTGCTCCGGGTGCCCCGCGTCATCGGCGACGTCGCTCGCCGTGCCCGGGGTGATCGAGTACTCGCAGGAATTGGAGCCCTCGGTGATGTGGGTCCGGCGCTCGACCTGGGCCGCGAGCACCTCGCCCAGGAACCGACGCTCGGCCGCGCACACCTCGGGGTAACGCTCGGCGACCGCACGGATGGCGCAGTTGTGCTCGGCCAGCCGGATGGTGCCGTCGCTCGTATTCCACTCGGCCATGTACCCCTCTTCCGAGAGCAGGCGCACCAGCCGCTGGAGGCGCACCTCCACGGGCTGGTCGGCCAGCTCCGTCTTGAGCGACTCCGCTCGCGTCCGGAACTGGTCCGCGAACATGCGGCTGATCTCGCCCCGACCCGCCCGCTCCTCGACGTGCTGGAGCAGCCCGGTCAGGGCGCCCTCGTAGCGGTTGGGAAAGAGGCTCTCGCCCCGCCCCGTCAGCCGGTAGGCGTAAACCGGAGCGCCCATCCCGCGCTGTTCACGGTTGTAGTTGACAGAGCCGTCTACCTCGAGCTCCTTGAGGTGACGGCGAACGGCGTTCACAGACACACCGAACTGCGCGCTAAGCTCTTTGGCTGTAACAGGTTGTGACTTCTTGATCTCGAGCAGGATTTCCGCCCGAAGACCGCGAAGGCCCGAGATGGCTGGAGTTGAGAATGTCATGGATGGTCGCCCACTTCACCAATGCTTTTGTTGACGAAGTAAGCTAACCCTAGTAAAGGTAGGGGCGCAACACCGCCGCTCCGGCGCCTCCGAAGGCCGCCAGCACATCGTCGAGCGAGACCCGCGCGTTGCGGTGCTCGACCGCCAGATACATCAGGTCCTCCCGGAAACTGGCGTCTCCAACCGCCCGGCGGACGGCCTCGATCGCGGCAACGCCCTCGGTCCGTAGAATAGGCGCGCTCGCGTCGGAGACCGGTACCGTGCTGAGCGCCGTATTCCCGGTCTGTGGAAGACCACGCCAGCCGGCTTCCGCGTCCCGCACCAGACGCTGCCGCACGGTGTCGCCCAGGAGCGTTCCCTGGGCGGCGACCGCGGTCCACGCCGGGAAGCTCTCCAGGATCCAGGCTGAGCCGGGGCCGGATGCCGTCGCCGAGTTTCCCCACCAGGTGCGCGCCACCTCCCGCGCCAGCACGGCAAACGGAAGCGCGGGTGGTCCAGGCGTCGAATCGGGAGACGAACCCGCGAGATCGCCGGGAGCGCCGACCAGGAGCAGGCCGACGAACCCACGCCCCTCCGGGAGACCGGCGGCGACCACGTTCATTTCATTGATCGGCAGGCGGCCGAACGCTCCACCGCAGAAATCCCACGCAATCCGTATCGAGTCGGCCAGCGCGTCCACGAAGCCACTCGCCAGAGAGTCGCCGGGTGCGAGCCAGACCGAAACGACGAGGCCGTGCCCGCGGCGGGTCATGGCCCGATACGGCCCGATGGCGAACGCCGCCGTTGACGGGGCCACGTCCTCCGAGCGCCAGGTCGTCAGGCGCCGGCCCATGGATACCGCGTCGGTGGCGAGGTGCCCCTGCGCGAGCGCGTGCCAGTCCTCCGGCAGGTCGAACCGGAGCGTGATGGTGGCCCTCTGCCCCGGCGCCGCCTGGCCCGTCGAATCCAGCGCGGGTTGCACCCTGGGGAGCCAATCGGCCGCCAGATACGCGCCGTTGGGCGTGAGTTCCAGCAACCGCGGAGGGAACCGCCGTGCGCCGGCCGCGACGTGCAGGAAGAAGGTGAGGTAGGTCGTTTCCTGCGGGTCCACGGCCCCCGGCAAGTGAATCCACGACACGCCGCCGCCCGAGCGGACGGCCAGGGCGGACGTCGCTCCACGCACGCTGTCGAGCGTGAAGAAGGACCAGACCCAGGCGGGCAGCGAATCGGCGGGCGCCTCGCCCGCGTTCACGATGTCCGCGCGGACGGCGACGTCGGCGCGGACGTCAGCTGCGTCGTAGCGCACCAGCGCATCGTAGG
Organism: uncultured Gemmatimonadales bacterium; assembly: GCA_963718005.1. Classification (GTDB taxonomy): domain Bacteria; phylum Gemmatimonadota; class Gemmatimonadetes; order Gemmatimonadales; family JACORV01; genus Fen-1245. The sequence goes on along the minus strand of CAVQXV010000002.1, from coordinate 62,811 downwards.
CGAGTACCTGGAACGGCGTGCGCGGCGTGGAGGCCGGAGCCGCCCCGGTGTCCGGCAGATCCACCGCCGCGACGGGCTGAGCCGGCGGTCCGCCACGGATGCGCAGGCCTCGAACGACCCGCCGGTACCCGGCGGCGATGGAGTCGTGCGGCAGTCCGCGCGGATAGCGAAGCTGCAGGATGATGAGATCGCTGTCCCTGGCGATCGCGTACTCTTCCACGTCGAGCGCAACGTGGTTGATCGCCCCGCTCATCGCGGTCCGGATCGCGGGCAGGCCGCCGACGGTGAGGGAATCCGAGGTCAGCAACTCGTAGGTGCGTCCCAGCAGACGCCGCCAGGTACCGGCCACCCGCTGCTCGGTGACGCGCCGCAGCGCCACCGGGGCCGGGAAGGTCGTGAGAATCAGGGCCCCCCACAGCTGATCGCGCAGCAGCGCGGTGCGCGGATGGAAGATCACCGTGGTCGTCTGGGGGCCCGTGCCGGGTTCGAACACCCAGTCGTCGAACGGCCGGGGAAGGGAAACCCCATACGCCTCGTTCACGTAGACCGGGGCGTCGAGGGTCGTCGTGTCCTGGGGGGCCGGAAGGCTGGCCAGGAGGGCCAGCGCGATCCCAAGCATGCTCGATCCTACTAGTCCGAACGAAACCGCGCTACATTGGCGGGCCCATGTTTCTGCTCCTTCCCTTCCTCCTTGGCATTGCGGTCGGTGCGCTCTACTGCGCGCCCGTCGGACCCGTCAATCTCGAGATCGTTCGCCGCGGGCTGACGGTGGGTTTTCTCGCCGCGTTCCTGGTTGCGCTGGGCTCCGTGATCGGGGACTCCTTCTGGGCCGCGGTGGGGATCCTGGGCTCGGGACTGCTCATGGAGTCCATCCCCCTCCGGGTGGCCATCGGCTTCACCGGGGTCCTGATCCTGCTCTTCCTGTCGTGGAGTGCGTTCCGGGCGTCGGCCCAGAACCCCGACTACCATCTGTCGGACCCGCCGCGCAAACGGGTCGGTTTCGCGGTGGGGGTCGCGCTCTCGATGGCCAATCCGTTCGCCGTGTTCTTCTGGCTGTGGCTGGCGGCGTCCGGCGCGATGGCCAGCGTCGGGGTGGACAGCAGCCATCACATCGCCCGGGTGTGGTTCTTCACGGGGCTCGTGGCCGGCGCGATTCTCTACGGCCTCGCGCTCTCGGGCATCGTCGCGTGGAGCCGCCGCTTCATGTCCGCCCAGATGCTGCGGAGGATCAACATCGGGGCGGCCATCGGTCTCCTGGCGCTCGCCGTCGTGATGACCTTCCGGGTTCTCAGGCTCGTCCGAAGGATGTGACGCCGCCCACCTCCGTGCCCACCCCTTCCGGTCCACCAGCGCCGCCGCTCCTCTCCCTGAGTGCCGTCACGAAACGCTTCCCCGGCGTGGTGGCCCTGGACGCCGTGGACCTCGTGGTCCGGGCCGGCGGGGTGCACGCGCTGGTCGGGGAAAACGGGGCGGGCAAGTCCACACTCCTCAAGATCGTCGCCGGCGCCTACCAGCCCGACGGCGGGAGCATCGCGCTGGGTGGCCGGCCGGTGAGCTTCTCGGCGCCGCGCGACGCGTTGAGCGTCGGCATCACCGTCATCTATCAGGAGCTGTCGCTCGTTCCCCAGCTCAGCGCCGAGGCGAACATCTTCCTCGGCATGGAGCCGGCGCGGTACGGCGTCCTCGACCGGCGCGCCGCGGCCTCGCGGGCCCGCGAGGCGCTGCAAAGCCTGGGCGCCGACTTCGATCCGGGCGCGCCGGCGGGGGAGCTGTCCATCGCCGAGCAGCAGCTGGTCGAGCTGGCCCGCGCCCTCGCCCGCGACGCGCGGCTGATCGCCCTGGACGAGCCCACCGCCGCCCTCTCTCACCTCGAGACCGCGCGGCTGTTCGAGCAGGTTCGCCGGCTGTGCGCCCGCGGCATCGCCGTGATCTTCGTCTCGCACCGCCTCGAGGAAGTGCGGCGCATCGCCGACGAAGTCACGGTGCTGCGCGACGGGCGGCGGGTCTTCTCCGGGCCCGCGGGCGGCTTGGACGACGCCGCCATCATCCGGCACATGGTGGGACGCGACGTCGAGTACGCGCGGCTGCCCTCCGCCGCGCCGCCCTCGGGGGCGCCGTTGCTGGAAGCGACGGGCCTGGGGAACGGCCGCAGCTTCGCCGACGTGTCGCTGTCGGTGCGCCGCGGCGAGATCGTCGGCCTCGCGGGACTGGTCGGGGCGGGGCGGACCGAGGTGGCCCGCTGCATCGCCGGCGCCGATCCGCATGACGCGGGGACCATGACGCTGGGCGGCGCTCCGTACCGGCCCCGGTCACCGCGAGACGCCATCGCGCGCGGCGTCGTCTACCTGCCCGAGGACCGGAAGACCCAGGGCCTCGTGCTCGGGATGAGCGTGCGCGAGAACGCGACGCTCGCGACGTTGCAGGAGTTCTCGGCCTGGGGCGTCGTGCGTCCGCGGGCCGAGCGCGAGGCCGCCGCCCGGCAGACGCGCGCCGTGGAGCTGCGACCGCCCGACATCGAGCGGGAGGCGGGGACGCTGTCGGGCGGCAACCAGCAGAAGGTGGTATTGGCCAAGTGGCTGCTGGCGGACGCCGACCTCCTGATCTTCGACGAGCCGACCCGGGGCGTGGACGTGGCAGCCAAGGCCGAGCTGCACCACCTGATCCGGAGGCTGGCCGACGCCGGAAAGGCGATCCTCGTCATCTCCTCCGAGTTACCTGAGATTCTGGCCCTCGCCGACCGCATCGTGGTGATGCGTGAGGGTCGCGTCGCCGGCGAGCTGCCCGGCTCTGGGGCCACGGCCGAGGCCGTGCTCGCCCTCGCGCTTCCGGCGGCGCACGCCGCATGAAGGCGCCGCGCGCCGCCCGGTTCGGCGTCCCGTTCGTCCTGGCGGGATTGGTGATCGTAGCCGGGGTCCTGATCCCCGGCTTCATGAGCCGCGCGAACCTGACCACCATCCTGCTCCACGTTTCCATCAACGGCATCATCGCCCTCGGCTCGACCTTCGTCATCATCACCGCCGGGATCGATCTCTCGGTGGGGTCGGTCGTCGGACTCGCGGGCGTGCTCACCGCCGCCACGCTCACCAGCGGCGAGGTGCTGCGGCTCCTCGGTCCCGCCGGCGCGGCGGTGGCTGCCGGCGTCGTGGGCATCGCGGCCGGCGCGGCCGTGGGCCTCTTGAACGGGGGCATCGTCGCGCGGCTCGGCGTCGCGCCGTTCATCGTCACGCTGGCCACGATGACCGCCGCGCGCGGGGCCGCCCGGCTCGTGACCGGCGGCGTGCCGATCGGCTTCCCCGATCCGGGCGACCCGCGCTACGCGGGCAAGATCGCGGCGCTCGACGCGCTGCACGCCGTGGGCGGCGGGCGGATCCCCGTGCCCGGGCTGCCGAGCGGCTTCCCGGTGCCGGCCGTGGTGATGTTGTCGCTGGTCGCCATCGGGGCTTTCGTCCTCGTCCGCACGCGGTTCGGGCGTCACGTCTATGCCGTGGGCGGCAACGAGGAGGCCTCGCGCCTCTCGGGCGTCGCCGTGGGCAGGATCAAGCTCGCGACCTACGCGATCTCGGGCGGGTGCGCGGGCCTCGCGGCCGTCCTGCTCGTCGGTCAGCTCCGGAGCGGCGGGCCGGACGCGGGCATGCTCTACGAGCTCAACGCGATTGCCGCCGCCGTCATCGGCGGAACGTCCCTGTTCGGTGGCATCGGCACCGCGTGGGGCGCGCTCACGGGCGCGCTGCTCATCGGCGTGCTGAACAACGGCCTCGACCTGCTCGGCGTACAGTCGTTCTGGCAGGAGATCGCCAAGGGCGTGATCATTCTCCTCGCGGTCCTGTTCGACGTATGGATGAAGCGCGCGGACGCCCGTCGGCGCGCACGGGCCGGCCGAGCCTAGGCAACGCATCCCCAGGAGTTCCCGATGCCTCGACGTCTGATGCACGCGATAGGAGTGGCGCTCGCGGGGTTGCTCATGAGCGCCCCACTCCGCGCCCAGGACCTTCCCATCCGGCGTTGGCTGGTGCGCGGCCCCATCAAGATCACGACCGGCCCGCTGCAGGACGTCCTCGGCGGCGAAGCGGGCGTCCTGCCGGATTCCGGCGAGATCGTCGCGGGCGGCCCGTTCGTGCCGACCGACGCGGACTCCCTCGGCGGCATCGATCTCAATCGCGTATTCACCGGCCCGACCGACGCGTCGGCCGCGTACGCCCACGCCTACGTCTTCTCCCCCGACGACCGCACCGTGCTGCTCGTCATGGACAGCGACGACGATCTGGTGGCCTGGCTCAACGGGCAGCGGGTGTGGGTGCACGTGATCGCGCGCGGTCTGACCGCCGGCGCGGACACGGTCGCCGTGCGCCTCGCCGGCGGTTGGAACAGCCTGCTGCTCAAGGCCGTCAACCGCAGCGGCGGCTTCGGCGTGCTCGGACGCCTCGCGCGCGCGCCGGGCGAACCGGCGCTCGACGGCATCCGGGTGCAGGACCGGCGTCCCGCGGACGTGCACGGGTTCAGCTATCCGGCGCCGACCATCACGGCGTCTACGCTCCGCGTGAGCGGCTCGCCGGAGTGGAACCGCCAGCGGTTCGAGCTGCCGGTCTCGTTCGCCGTCACGCTCTGGGGACGGGACGGCCTGCCCGGCGCGACGACCCGCCTCACGCAGGATTCCACCGCATGGTCGGCCGAATCGCTGAGCGCGCTCCCGCCCGGCACGCCGCGGACCGTGACTTTCCGGCCCAGCTTCGACGAACTGCGGCGGGCGGCCCTGGGACTCTCTCCGCTGACCGTCACCGTGACCTCGGCGGGCGTCGGCCAGCGCGCGGCCCTGCCCGTGGATGCCGACTGGCTCCTGCGCTCCTGGGGCGGACGCGTCGCGACCGGCACGTGGGTGACCGATTCCACCGCCGACGCGCGCCATGCCCAGGTGCGGCTGGTGGTGCCGCCGGCACTCGCCGGCCGGTCGGTGGACCTGCTCGCGGCCCAGTTCGGTCCCAAGGCCAGATATGTGATCAACCAGCGCGCGGCCGCCTGGCGCAACGGCGCCGTCGAGTTGTGCGCGCCCTGCCGCTCCGGCGACACGCTCGCGGTCGCCATCACGCTCGAACCGGGCCGGCCCTGGTGGACCTTCCCCGACGCCCGCGTCCGCGAGATCGGCTACGCGGAGTACGCCGACGGGTACGGGTACGCGCAGCAACTCGCCGGCCGTGCGCCCGCGATCGCGCGGCCGGACGCTCGCGAATGGCTCGCCGCGCTGGAGAGTCCCGACGCCTCGCTCTACCCGGCGCTGCTCGATCGCTATGCCGCCGCCTACGCGCCGCTCGCCGCGCAGATCCGCCGCGACACGCTGCACCTCGTCGGGAATTCCCATATCGACGCCGCGTGGCTGTGGCCGTGGAGCGAGACGGAGCACGACGTCATTCCCAACACCTGGCGCACGTCGCTCAAGCTGGCCGCGATGTTCCCCGGCTACGTGTTCGCGGGCAGCGCGGCCGTCTACTACGAGACGATGGACCGACTCTATCCCACGCTCGCCGACTCCCTGCGCGCGGCGGTGGACGCGGGCCAGTGGGCGATCGTCGGCGGCTGGTGGCTCGAGCCCGACCAGAACATCCCCTCGGGCGAGGACCTGGCCCGCCAGGGCCTCTACGGGCAGCGCTACTTCCAGCGGCACTACGGGCGGCGGGCCAAGGTCGGCTGGACGCCCGATTCATTCGGCTATCCCTGGACCCTGCCGCAGATCTACCGCCAGGCGGGGCTCGACTATTTCGTGACGCAGAAGATCCGCTGGAACGACTCGACTCAACTGCCGTACGACGCCTTCTACTGGGAGGGTCGCGACGGCACGCGCCTGTTCACGTACAACCCCTACGGCTACGACTCCGACCTCGAGCCGCAGCAACTGATCCACGACCGGCTCGACGACGCGCGCCGGAACCAGGGCATCCACAACCAGATGGTGCTCTACGGCGTGGGCGATCACGGCGGCGGCCCGACGATCGAGATGCTGGAGCGGGCGGAACGCACCTGGCGGGTGCCGACCTTCCCGGTCATGGAGTACGACAACCCCGACCACGCGCTCGCCGACATGCGCGCCGTCGCAGCCGGACTCGGCCTTCCCCGTCTGGCACGACGAGCTGTACCTCGAGTACCACCGCGGCACCTACACCACCCAGGCGCGCCAGAAGTGGTCGGCGCGGCACAGCGACGCGCTGCTGCGGACGACGGAAGCGCTGGCGGCGGTGGACACGGCACCCTATCCGCAGGCCCAGCTCGAGGGGGCTTGGCACAAGGTGCTGTTCAACGAATTCCACGACATCCTGCCGGGCTCCGGCATCCACATCAACTACGTCGTCGCCGACCAGTGGTACGACAGCGCCTGGGCCACACTGGACACGCTGACGCGGCGCGGCGTCGGTGACCTCGCGGCGCGGCTGGACACGCGCGGGGCGGTGCGGGGCACCGTGCCCGTCGTGGTGTTCAACCCGCTGACCTGGACCCGCAGCGCGCTGGTGCGCGTGCCCCTGGCCGGCGGCGACAGTGCGACCGTGCTCGCCCACGACGTGCCGGCGCTCGGCGCGCGCGTGGTGTTCGCGCGCCCCGGAGCGCCGGGCGTGACGAGCGCCCTGCCGGCGCCCCGCGTCGGTCCGAACTGGATCGAGAACGCGTGGCTGCGCGTCGAGGTGGACACGACGACCGGCGACATCACGCGCCTGTACGACAAGCGGCACCGGAGGGAGGCTCTGGCGCCCGGCGGGCGCGCCAACGCGCTCCAGATCCTGCACGATGAACCCAGGGAATACGACGCCTGGAACGTCGGGTTCAACGGCGAGCAATGGAGCGTCACCGAGACGAGCGACCTGGCGCGGCACGCGGACGCCGCCGAGGCGCGCATGAGCTTCACGCGACGGTGGGGTTCGTCCACCTTCCGCCAGACCCTCGTGCTCGGACGCGAAACGCCCTACGTGGACGTGGTCAACGACGTGGACTGGCACGAGACGCACAAGATGCTCAAGGTGGCGTTCACGCCGAGCGTGAGCCCCGATTCGGCCACGTACGAGATCCCCTACGGCACGATCGGCCGCTCGTGCCGCCCGCAGACCAAGGCGGAGCGCGCGAAGTACGAGGTCCCGGGTCAGCGCTGGGCGGACCTGTCCGACTCCGACGTACGGCGTCAGCATCCTCAACGACAGCAAGTACGGTTGGGATTGTCACGGCAACGTGCTGCGCCTGTCGCTGCTCAAGGCGCCGCTGTGGCCGGACTCGCTCGCCGACCGCGGGCCCAACCACTTCCGGTTCGCGCTCTACCCCCATGCCGGTGATTGGCGGCAGGCGGGGACCGAGCGGCTGGCCGCCGAGTACAACACCCCGCTGGTGGCGACCGCCGATACGCCGCACCCCGGCACGCTGGGTCGGACCGTGAGCTTCGCCTCGGTGGAGGCGCCCGGCGTCGAGTTGAGCTGGGTCAAGCGGGCGGAGGATGCCAACGCCCTGGTGCTGCGGCTCGTGGAGTGGAACGGCCGGCCCGCCACGGCGACCGTCACGCTGCGACCGACGATTCTCACGGCGCACCGGAGCAACTTCCTCGAGGACCCCGGCGCGCCACTGCCGGCCACCGCGCACACCATTCGCGTCGCCCTGCGGCCTTACGAGATCGCTACCGTGGTGGTGGAAACCGCCCCGGTGAGGAGGTAGCCCGTGCACCGTTCCGTTTCCCCGCGCGCCGCCCGCTGGCGCGCCGCTGCTGCTCGCGGCCGCCGCGGCGGCCGCGCCCAGCCTGCGCGAGGCGGCCCGCCAACACGCGGCCGCAGATCGGCGTCACGCTGCTCACCCAGGCGCACGTCTTCTACCAGGACCTGCAGAAGGGCATGCGAGGCCGCCGCCGACAGCCTGGGGATGGACCTTCACATCGTCGCCGGCGAGGGCGACCTCGCGCGCCAGACCAGCCAGGTCGAGAACTTCATCACTCAGAAGATGAACGCGATCATCATCGCGCCCGTGGATTCCCGCGGGATCGTGTCCGCGGTGGATGAGGCGAACCACGCCGGCATCCCCGTCTTCACGGCCGACATCGCCTCGGCGGGCGGGCACGTCACCTCGCACATCGCCTCCGACAACGCGCAGGCGGGGCGGCCTCCTCGGCGAGTACATGGCGTCGCAGCTCAAGGGAAAGGGCGACATCGCCATCCTCGACCAGCCGACGGTGAGCAGCGTGATCGACCGCGTGCGCGGGTTCCGCGAGGCGATCGCCAAGTATCCCGGCATCCACGTCGTCGCCGACCCGGCGGTGGACCGCGGCTTGCGGGACCTGTCGAAGAACAAGATGGACAACCTGCTGCAGGCGCACCCCAATCTCGTCGGCATCTTCGGCAGCAACGACGACTGCGCCCTGGGCGCGCTGGCGTCGGTCCGAGCGGCGGGGAGGAGCAACATTGTGATCGTCGGGTTCGATGCCACGCCCGAGGCGCGCTCCGCCATCAGCAGCGGCGGACCGCTCGAGGCCGATGCGGTCCAGTACCCGGTCGTCATCGGCCGCAAGACGATCGAAACGGTCTACCGCGCGCTCCACGGCGAGCAGGTCCCGCCGGCCGTCGTCGTCCCCGTCGGGATCGTGGACCGGGACTCGTTGGTGCAGCAGGCGCCAGGGCACTGAGGCGGCCTTGGTCCACTCCCTTGTTGGCGATTCCCGACGGACCTACATTGGTTTCCATGACAGGGGTGCCCGCTCCGGCGGGCTGAGATCACACCCTTTGAACCTGACCCGGTTCAGACCGGCGTAGGGAGTCACCTCCAGGTCAAAGACGCTTCTCATCCGGCCCCCTGCCCCGGATGGGAGGCGTTTTCCTTTGGCCAGACGGGAACGAGCGATGAGCGCATGCGTGACCCAGATGTCCTACGCCCGCCGCGGGGAGACCACGGCGGCGATGCGCCGCGTCGCCGAGCGCGAAGGACTCGACGCCGAGCTGGTCCGGAGCGAAGTGGCCCGCGGCCGGCTGATCATCCCCGCCAACGTGCATCACCTGGCGGGCCGCCTCGACCCGATGGGCATCGGGACCGTGGCCGGCGTGAAGATCAACGCGAACATCGGCAACTCGGCCGTCACATCGGACGTGGACGGCGAGCTGGAGAAGCTGCACTTCGCCGTGCATTTCGGAGCCGACACCGTGATGGACCTCTCGACCGGCGGCGGCATCGACGAGATCCGCGAGGCGATCATCGCGGCCAGTCCGGTGCCGATCGGCACGGTGCCCGATCTACCAGGTCATCCAGCAGGTCGAAGACGTCGCCGACATCACGCCGCAGATGCTGCTCGACAACATCGAGCACCAGGCGCGCCAGGGAGTGGACTACATCACCGTCCACTGCGGCATCCTGCGCGAGCACGTGAACCTCGCGATGGCGCGGGTGACCGGCATCGTGAGCCGCGGCGGCTCCCTCCTCGCCGCGTGGATGGTGCAGCGGCGGGAGCAGAACCCCCTCTACACGCACTTCGGCGAGATCCTCGAGATCGCCGCGCGCGCACGACGTCTCGCTGTCGCTCGGGGACGGGCTCCGGCCCGGCTCCCTGGCCGACGCGTCGGACCGCGCCCAGTTCGCGGAGCTCGAGGTGCTGGGCGAGCTCACCTCGAAGGCCTGGGAGCGGGACGTGCAGGTGATGATCGAGGGCCCGGGCCACATCCCGATGCAGCAGATCGAGATGAACGTCCGGAAGGAGCAGGAGCTGTGTCACGAGGCGCCGTTCTACACCCTCGGCCCGCTCGTGACCGACATCGCGCCCGGCTACGATCACATCACCAGCGCCATCGGCGCCGCGATGATCGGCTGGTTCGGGGCCTCGATGCTGTGCTACGTCACGCCCAAGGAGCACCTCGGCCTGCCCAACGCGAACGACGTGCGCGAGGGCGTCATCGCCTACAAGATCGCCGCGCACGCGGCGGACATCGCCCGTGGCCGGAAGGGGGCGCGGGACCGCGACGACGCCCTGAGTCGCGCGCGATTCAGCTTCGACTGGAACGAGCAGTTCCGGCTCTCCCTCGATCCCGACCGCGCCCGCGCCTACCACGACGAGACGCTGCCGGCCGAGTACTTCAAGTCGGCCGAGTTCTGCTCGATGTGCGGACCCAAGTTCTGCTCGATGCACATCACGCGGACCATCCAGGATGGTCTTGGCGCGCCCGAACCGGCGCCGGCATCGGCCCCCCTGGTGACGGCCCGGTGACGGGGGCCGCCTAGCGTTGACGCGCGGGTCGGCGACTCCTCGAGCCTTCCCGCAAGCGAAGCGAACGAAAACCCTCCCGAATCCTGCGGGAGGGTTTTCGTTGCGGCGCGCGCTCCACTTGACAGTGCGATTGCGGCCTTCTCAATTTGGTCGAACCAACTGAAAGTCCAGCCAGATCGCCGACAGCCGCCCGGGCGGAGGAGTCATACATGCCGTATGTGATTGCGGAACCGTGCATTGGCGTAAAGGACCGCGCCTGCGTCGAGGTGTGCCCGGTCGATTGCATCTACGAAGACGACCTGATGCTGTACATCCATCCGGATGAGTGCATCGACTGCGGGGCCTGCGAGCCGGAGTGCCCGGTGACCGCGATCTTCCCCGAAGAGGACGTGCCTCCGCAGTGGAAGGACTTCATTGCCAAGAACAAGGACGTCTTCAACAGTCCCACTCCGCCCGGCAAGCCCCAGAAGAAAGCCAGCTAGAGCGCGCGCCGGCCGGCGGAACGACGAAGCCCCGAGGGTCCAATCCTCGGGGCTTCGTGCTGACGGCGGCCTCCGCTTACGGACGCGGCAGAACCTCGAGGAACTCCGCGATGACCCGCGTCACGGCCGTCGGCGCTTCGAGCGGAGCAAGGTGCCCGGCGCCCGGAATGGACGTCATCGCGGCCGACGGAATGGCCGCCGCCATCGCGCGCGCCGATGCCGGCGGCATCAACTCGTCCTCGGCCCCGACCACCACCAGCGTAGGCACGTCGATCGTCGGCAGCAGTGGAGTCGAGTCGGGCCGGTCGCGCATCGCGCCGAGGGCTCCGACCATGCCCGCTACCGGGGTGCGCGCGATCATCGCCTTCACCTGTTCGACGACATTCGGCTGCGTCTGCAGGCTCGACCGACCCAGCAGACGCGGCACCATCCGCTCGGCGACGGCAGCCGCTCCCTCGGTGCGGGCGACCTCGATCATGCTCTCGCGACCCTTGCGGGCTTCCGCGCTGTCGGCGTCGGCACGCGTGTCCACCAGGATCAGGCCCATGACCCTGGCACGGTGCCGGCGCAGCATCTCGAAGGCGATGTAGCCGCCCATCGAGAGCCCGGCCACGACCGCGCGCTCGATGTGCAATCGATCCAGGAGCCGCGCCAGATCATCGGCATAGGTGGCCATCGCATAGCCGGTCTCGGGAGCGTCGGATCCCCCGGCCCCTCGCAGGTCGGGGGCGATGCGACGCCAACCCGGCAACGCCGCCACCTGGTGCCCCCACAGCGAATGGTCCAGCGGAAACCCGTGCACCAGGAGCAGCGCCGGGCCGTCTCCGCGGGCATCGACCGTCAGTGTCACGTCGCCCACGTCGTGCCGCACCAGCTCGCCCGGACGGGCCGAGAGGCGGCCGCCGAAGATCGTCGCGATTTCCGGTGGGATCGGGGTCGGCTTTCCCTCCGGGTCGATCATCACGAAGACGATCTGCAGCTCCGCCACCAGGGCTCCGTCCTTGACCCGCGTGGCCCGCTGGCGCAGCTCGAGCGAGGTGCGACCGAGCTTCTCCGTTTCCATGGCTACCTGCAACACGTCGCCGGGGAACGCCGGCAACCGGTAGTCCACCGTGGCGCGCCGCGCGGCCGGCCACAGGCGGTGGCGCCGAAACAGGTCCGGGCCCGGTCCCCGGGCGAGCGCCTCCCAACGCGCACGCTCGAAGAGCTGCAGGTAAGCCGCTTCGTTCATGTGACCGTACGCATCGCACTCGTACGGATAGACCGTGACTTCGACGGCTGGGAGTCGGCTCACAGGGCAGTCGGTTTTGGGTGACTCAATCAGGTTTCCAGCAGGGACGTTCTCCATAAGGTACTGCTGCGGGCCTCCGCCGCGAGAGGCCCGCACGGCACAAATGGCCACCTCGACCAGCCGGCTTTCAAGAGGACAAGCGACGTTAGCTATTGTGACACCAGCGCATCACTGACACTAAGCTGCCGCGTTACTATCCCAGTGCTGTCGTATGTATATGCCGATGGTGCCGCCTCCTCTGATGGCTGCGCAAGCTTATCAACGCCAAGTTGTTGAACGTTTTGGTCACATTTCTGTGGAGACGTGCATAATGCCAGCTTTGCCAGTTGCGCCCGTCCGCAGCCGCGGGCAAGCTTCAAAGCCATGGTGAAGCCTCCGAATCGGCTCCCTCCCCAGCACTACGTGCGGACCAACGAGGAGCTTTCCGCCCTCGCCGCGCGGGCCGCCCGCGAGCCGCTGGTGGCGCTGGATACGGAGGCGGCGAGCTTCCATCGGTTCGTGGACCGCATCTATCTCATCCAGCTGTCGAGTCGCGAAGAAACCGCCATCATCGATCCGCTGACCGTCACGGACATGGCGGGACTGGGGGCGTTGCTGGCGAATCCGGCCGTGGAGGTCGTCTTCCACGACGGCGACTACGACCTGCGCATTCTCGACCGGGACTACGGCTTCCATGCGCGCCACCTGTTCGACACGCGCATCGCGGCCCACCTGCTCGGCGAGCCGGCGGTCGGCCTGGCGGCGTTGCTCGAAAAACACGTCGGCGTGAGCCTGGACAAGAAGTATCAGCGGGCGGACTGGTCGCGCCGGCCGCTCCCTCCCGAAATGCTCGAGTACGCCGCGACCGATACCTGCTATCTGCTGGCGCTCCGCGAGCGCTTGCGTGCCGCCCTGGAGGCGCTCGGCCGCCGTTCGTGGGCCGAGGAGGAATTCGAGCGCCTGGAGGGCGTGCGCTGGACGCCGACGGAGACCAACGGCGACGCGTGGCTGCGCGTGAAGGGAGCCCGCGCGCTGGGGCGCCGCAGCCTCGCGGTCCTGCGCGAGCTGTTGCCCTGGCGTGACGCGATCGGCGCGGAGCTCGATCGCGCGACCTTCCGCGTGGTTTCCACCGAAGCGCTGTTGGCGCTGTCGGCGGAGCCGCCGCGCACCGCCGAGGAACTCGGCAAGGTGCCGGGCCTGTCGTCGCGCCTGGTGAGCGAGCGCGGGCGCTTCGCTCCTGGCCGTCATCGAGCGCGGTCTGGCCGTACCGGAGAAGGACCTGCCCCGCTTCCCGCGCTCCGAGCGGCACGTCACCGACCCGCGGTTCGACCTCGCGGTCGAGCGCCTCAAGAAGGTGCGCAACGACATGGCCGCGCAGCTCGGCCTCGACCCCGGCGTGCTCTGCCCCAAGGGCACGCTCGAAGCCGTGGCGCGCGCGCGGCCCAAGACGAAGGCCGCGCTCAGCGACATCCACGAGGTTCGGAAGTGGCAGGTCGAGGTGTTGGGTGCGGACTTCCTGAAGGCGCTCGGGAATTAGCCCCAGAGCAACGAGCGGACGCGCGGGTCCATCTTCTCGGGCGACCAGTACGGTTCCCAGACCAATTCCACGTTCACCTTCGTCACGCCGTCGAGCTTCTCCAGCACCCCGTGCGCCTCCGAGAGCATCTCGGGCCCCACCGGGCAGCCCGGCGACGTGAGCGTCATCTCGACGTGGATCTCGCCCGCGTCGCTCACCTCGATCTCGTACACGAGCCCGAGATCGATGACGTTGATGTCGAGCTCCGGGTCCTTCACGACGCGCAACGCGTCGCGGACCTGATCGACGGTCACCATGGTCCAACTCCCGAGTGGATACTGCAACCTAGCCGGGCCGCCGCCCCGGCATCAATCGCCGCGGCGGCACGCCGGGCGACGCGCACCCGAGGCGATGGCGGTGGCGCGCCACCCAGCGGTACGCGGCCGCCGCGAGCCGCTCGGCGCCCGGCCACGCGAGTGGTGCGGCAAGCAGCGCGCCTCCGGGCAGGAGGCGCAGCAGGGGAGCGGCCGCGGCGGCGCCGGCGTACACGTGGCCGGCCGGCGAGACCAGGTGCATGGCGCGCTCCAGCGCCGGCCGAGACAGCCCCGGCGTTCCCTCCCACGACGCCGTGGCCTGGAACGGCACCAGCGCGACGCGCCGCGCACGGTCCCATCTTCGGACGAGGCTGACGCAGTGCTCGCAGAAGGGGCACGCTCCGTCGTACACCAGCATCCAGGTGGATGGCACGGCGAAAGACCTCAGCGGCATGCCGCCGGCGGCGCGGACCTCGCTGGCGGGACTACGACCATATGCCGGGGATGCGGGCCCCGCAGGACGGGCAGAGTCCGGCGGGCGTGACCCGCTGCCGGCGGATCTGGTAGCCGAACCGCTCGATCAGGAGGTCGTCGCAGTCCGGGCACCAGGTGTGCTCCCACCGGCCGACCCGGCCCGGGAGGTTGCCCGCATAGACGAACTTGAGGCCGGCGGCTCGACCCGTCTCGCACGCCTGGAGCAGGTCGTCCACCGTGGTGTTCCGCGGATCGGTCATCTTGTAGTCCTGGTGAAACGCGGTCACGTGCCACGGGATGGTCGGCGAGATCGCCGCGAGCGTGTCCGCCATCCGCCTCAGGTCGTCCGCGGCGTCGTTGAACCCGGGCACGAGCAGCGTGACCACTTCCATCCAGAAACCGCGTTCGTGCACCATCCGCATCGCGTCGAGCACGTGCTGGAGCATGCCGCCGAGGGAGCGGTAGGCGCGGTCCTGCATCGCCTTGAAGTCGATCTTGTAGCCGTCGGTCCACGGCCGGATGAAGTCGAGCACCTCCGGCGTCGCATTGCCGTTCGAGACGAACGCGGTCTTGAGGCCCGCCGCCCTGGCGAGCCGGAAGACCTCCATGCCCCACTCGGCGGTGATCAGCGGCTCGTTGTACGACGACGCCACCACCGTCGCGCCGTGCTGACGGCCGAGTCGCACCAGCGTCTCGGCCGACACCTCGCTGATGGCACTGCCCGCGCCCGGATCGCGCAGGGCCTGCGACGTCAGCCAATTCTGGCAGTAGCCGCAGTGGAAGTCGCAGCCCAGCATCCCGAAGGTGAGGCACTCGCTGCCCGGCAGCAGGTGGAAGAACGGCTTCTTCTCGGTGGGGTCCACCTGAACGCCGGCGGCGTAGCCTGAGGGCACGAGGAGCGTGCCGCCCCGGTTGAACCGGACGCGGCAAATGCCGCGGCGATCGGCGTGGATCAGGCAGCGATGGCCGCACGCGACGCACCGGACCGACCCAGCCTCGCCCTCCGGCGTGCCACAGTGTGCCGGGTGTGGTGCGGGTATCCAGTTGGTCCTGCAGGGTAGTGGCCTGGGGGCTGCGGCTCTGCTGAACCGGGAGGACTCGACGTGGCGTTCCGGCTGCCATAGGCGAATAGTGACCCGGCGCTTGCTGTGACGCCAGGGGGCAAGGTAGCATGGAGACATGAGATGGAAACTCGTTGTGACGCTTATGGTTGCCGCGACGGCACGGGTCGCGGCACAGCCGGCCTCCGGCCCCTCGCGCGGCGGTCCTGCGGCCGCGACATCGACTCCATGGCGCTGCGGGCGCACACCTATTTCCTCTCGCACGATCTCCTGGAAGGAAGGGGCACGGGGCGGCGCGGCAACGACATCGCGGCGCTCTACCTGGCCGCCGCCGCCGAGGCACTGGGCCTGAGCGGCGCCGGCGAGGGCGGGAGCTACTTCCAGGTGGTGCCGCTCACCGAGGCGGTGATCGACACCGCGGAGACCCGGCTCTCGGTGAGCGTCGACACGGCACACGGCCGCGTCGCGGTGCACACGTTCAGGACCCCGCGGGACTTCGTGCCGAACGTGGGAACGGGGACGTCGCTGATTTCCTTCGCCGGGGGCCTCGCGTACGTAGGGTCCGCGCACGACATCCTGGCGAATCCCGGCTCCCTGCCCGCGTTGACCGGCCGCGTCGCGCTGGTCCGGGGCCCGTTCGGATCCGACATGGCGGCCGCCGACACGCTTCGCTCGCGGGGCGTCACCGGCGTCGTACAGCTCACGGGCGACACCGGCACGTACGCCCTGTACGTGCGCAGTCGCGGGCCGTCTCGGATCTTCGTCGCCGATTCCGCGCACGCGGCCTCGTCCTTCATCCCGCCCATCCCCGACGTGATCGCCAGTCCGGACCTGGTCCGCGCGCTGGCCCCCGACCTGCCCGCTCCGGCCTCCGCCGACGACCACCCGTACCTGTTGCCGGGCCGCCGCGTGACGGTGCACATCGGCCTGCACGCGCATCCCCTGGTCTCCCGCAACGTCGCGGCGATCCTGCCCGGCTCCGACCCGGCACGGCGCGGCGAGTACGTCGTCTACACGGCGCATCTCGACCACCTCGGGATTTCGGTGCCGGACGCGCGCGGCGATTCCATCTACAACGGATTCTCCGACAACGCGGCCGGGTGCGCGATGCTGCTGGCCATCGCGAAGGCGATGGTCGAGGGGCCGCGGCCCGAACGATCGGTGCTGTTTCTCTGGCCCACCGGCGAGGAGCGCGGCCTGCTGGGATCGGACTACTTCGCCGCGCGCCCGCTGGTGCCGGCCGATCGGATGGTCGCCGAGATCAATCTCGATGCGGGCGCGCCGCCCGCGCCGCCCGTCAATTGGCAGATCGCGGGAGGCAACGCGTCCACCCTGGGGCAACTGGCCGTGGACGTGGCGCACGACGCCGGGTGGGAGGCGAAGGTCGCGGCCGCGAGCCCGAACTCGGACTACTTCCCTTTGCTACGGATCGGCGTACCCGCCGTCTTCCTGGTACCCGACGCGCCGTACGAAGGACTCAGCCTCGAGGCGTCGCAGGCGCTCGGAAAGCGGTGGGACCACTATCACCAGGCCGCCGACGAATGGCACGCCGACTTCCCTTTCTCGGGTCTGGTGCGTTACGCGGACTTTGGGCTTCGGGTGGGCATGGCCGCGGCCGCCGCGCCGCGCGCCTCCATCGGACCGGCGCATTGAACAGCGGCGCGGCGGCGGGGTCCCCGCCGCCGGAGCGGACGGGCGGGCGGCTACTTGAGCGAGCCGGGGGGCACGGCGTACAGCAGCATGGCGGTCGCCCGGTCACGTGACGTCAGATCGGTGGCCGACGTCTCGGGGTACAGTGCATCGGTCCTGGTGGGCGAGTGGCCAAGGCCGAGGGCGTGTCCCAGTTCGTGCAGCGCCAGGGCCACCATCTGCGCGGGTTGCAGCTGGCGACCATCGGACAGGTGCGTGGCGAGAGTGACCTGCACCTTCACGATCGGCCCCCGGCGTTGCCAGGTCAGGTCGGTCCGGCCCGTCCGATTGCTGTCCAGCCGGTCGGCAAACGACACCACGATGTCCGCTCCGGCCGTGTCGGGGTCCTGCTCCAGCCACACCGGCAGGCCGACGCCGTTCCACCGACCGATCGCCCACGCGACGTTGGCGAGGAAGATCTCGCGGAAGCCGGGCACCGCGTCACCGCGCAGCACGGCGACGCGCAGCGGCCGCTTGGCGCGGTCGTCCGCCCAGCGGTGGAGCACCGAGTCGTTTTCGTCCAGCATCGCGGGCACGTACGTGCCGGAGGCTCCGTCTTCGATGCGGGCGATGGCGAGCGCCCGCGCGGCCGAATCCAGCCGGTCGGTCGGGTTCGGCTGGACCGTCCCGGCCGGCCGCACCCCCTCGGGCCGCGGCGCGACCGTGCCCCCCCGGCTCGGCGACGCCGCGCGGGTCGCGGGCCCGGCGCCCACCACGGCGCGCCGCACGACGTCCGTGACCACCGCCGCCACGAGCAGCAGGGCCAGCGTCGGAATCAGAACGCTGCGCGAGCCGGAGGCTCCCATACCCGCAATCTGCGAGCGCCGGTGCGCCGGAGGCAAACGTACCATTTGCGAATCGTCCCGCGAACGCGCAATATGCGCCGCTTCGGACGTCGCGAATGCCTGGCGCGCCCGATGCCGCGTTGACCGGGACTCCTGCGTGATACGATTGCCCGCCAAGACCATCGTGCGGTGGCGCTGGCCCATCGTGGCGGCCTGGATCGCGCTCACGGTGGTGATGGCGCCGCTGGGAAGCCGGCTCCACGAGCGGCTGCACGTCGGCGGCGAGAACCTGTCGCACTCGGAGTCCACGGCCGCCGAGGACCTGATCCGCAGCGCGTTCGACTCGCCGTACGCTGCGTTCGCGGCCGTGGCGATCCGCCACCCGTCGCTGACGCTGCGCTCGCGGCGCTACGTCGCCTACGTCGATTCCATCACCGCCGCCCTGCAGCGTCTTCCCTTCGTCCTGCAGACCCTCAACTGGCGCAACGCGGAAGACGAGGCGTTCCGCAGCCGCGACGGCCGGATCACGTTCGTACTGATCGGCCTCTCGGCGGACAGCTCGGCGACGAGCGACACGCCGCTCCTGCGCGAAGCCGTGGCCAACGTCCAGCACCGGTTCGGCGGCGACTTCCGGACCTACGTCACGGGCGACCCCGCGTTCGACTACGACATCCGCACCATCGCCGCCGACGACTCGCGCCTCATGGAGCAGCGCCTCATTCCCCTCACCGTGCTGCTCCTCCTGATGGCGTTCGGCACGCTCGTCGCGGCCCTGGCGCCGATCACCGTGGGGTTCATCGCCATCACGATCAGCCTCGGCCTCGTCTCGGTCGCGGCGACCATCTTCCCGATGTCCATCTTCGTCCTCAACCTCACGACCATGATCGGGCTCGGGGTCGGGATCGACTACTCCCTGCTGGTGGTCACGCGGTTCCGCGAGGAGATGGACTACGCGCCCAACCGGTTCGAGGCCGCGGCGGCGACGATCCACACCGCCTCGCGCACCGTCATCACGTCGGGTGGCACGGTGATGATCGGCTTCATCGCGCTGATGATCGTGCCCCTCCAGGAGACCCGCTCCATCGGCCTGGCCGGGCTGTTCGTGGTCGCGACGTCCATCGCCCTGTCGGTCACGTTCCTTCCGGCGATGCTCGCGATCATCGGCCACCAGGTCGATCGGCCCTTGTGGCTGGCGCGCCGCCTGCGGCGGCTGCGTTTCGGCCGCGGCTGGAACCGCTATGCCCGCGCCGTCGCCCGGCATCCGTGGCGCGCCGTCACGATCTCCGGGGCGCTGGTGCTGGCGCTGGCCCTGCCGGCGCTGTGGCTGCGGATCGGCCTTCCGGTGGTGAACTGGTTCCCCACCGACACCGATTCCGGCCGCGGACTCTCGGTGCTCGAGGACATGGGCCACGGCGGCGCCCTCCGGCCGCTCAAGATCGTCGTGGAGATGACCGATCGCAGCCAGGTGCTCGACCTCGACCGGCTGCGCGGTCTGCGCGCCCTCGCCGACTCGATCCGCGACAATCCGCGCGTGGCCCAGGTGCGCGGCATGGTGGACCTGCGCCCCGGGATCCCCCTGTGGCAATACGCGGAGTTGTACGGCGACACCGCCCGGGCGCGCCAGCGGATGCCGGACGTGTTCCGCACCTTCCTGAGCCACGACGGCACCGCCACCATGCTCGACGTGGTGCTGCGCGATACGGTCTCCCTCGACGGCTCCCTCGAAGCGGTGCGCGAGGTGCGGCGCATCGACGTGCGTCGGCTGCCGATGATGGGGCACGCCCGGATGCTCGTGGGAGGCTTCTCCGCGTCGAACCTCGACTTCCGCGACAAGGTGCTGGGCCTGTTCCCGCTGCTGGTCGTGCTCGTTCTCGGCGTCACCGGCCTGATGCTCGCCATCGTGTTCCGGTCCGTGCTGGTGCCGATCAAGGCGGTGGTGATGAACACCCTGTCGGTGTCGGCCGCCTTCGGCCTGACGGTGGTGGTCTTCCAGTGGGGCCTGGGCGGGTCGCTGTTCGGACTGGCCGGACCCACCCAGGCCATCTTCGTCATCAGCCCGGTGCTGGTCTTCGCCATCGTCTTCGGCCTGTCGATGGACTACGAGGTCTTCCTGCTCTCGCGCATCAAGGAAGAGTTCGACGAAACCCACGACAACGACGAGGCCACGGTCAACGGCCTGACGGCGACCGCCGGCACGATCACCAACGCGGCGTTGATCATGATCCTGGTGTTCGGGGCGTTCGCGTTCGCGCGGGTGATGGCCGTGCAGATGATCAGCTTCGGGCTGGCCGTCGCGGTCCTGCTCGACGCCACGCTCATCCGGGTCGCGATGGTGCCCGGCGTCATGCACCTCGCGGGGCGGCTCAACTGGTGGCCGGGCTACCGGCGCCCCGGCGGCAACATCCGCCGGGGCAGCGGCGAGAACCGCCCGCCCGCCAACCCCGGCGCCTGACCCGCGCGCTCAGCGCGGCGGCAGCAGGTCCCCCCACAGATCCCAGTGCCACGCGGCCACCCGCACGCCGGTACGCGGGTCGCGCAGCGGCTTGTACTGCAGCCACCGCGCGTCGAGTCCGACCGAGTGGCCCCACGCCACCAGCCGCTCCCGATCGCTGCTCACGAGGTGCGCCATGGGCCGGTCGTCGAGGGTGAACCGGTGCAGCCAGAGCCCGCCATCCAGCGCGTGACGCAGGCCGTCACGCCGGCGGGAAAATTCCTCGCCAGCTCACCTAGTCGCAGGCAACCTGGCCCTCTTGCGTCGCCGCCCCGATCGAGGCCACGTTGCCGACGAAGAGATAGCATTGCCGTGAGGAGTTGGCGCTGGAGGCGGAACCCGACCAGCCGGTCTGGTTCGCCGCGGTGATCGTGACGGTGACCCCGTTGGTCGCGCTGAACGCCGGGAGCTGGGTCACGTCGGGCGAGTAGGAGTCGTAGTCGTAGTAGTAGGATTCCTCGGCCGTGGCGAGATTGCGCAGATCGGACTTCATCGCCGCGACGAACGCCTGCTCCCTGGAACTGGCGAATCGCGGAATCAGCACGGTCACCAGAATCCCGATAATCACGACGACCATCAGCATTTCGATCAACGTGAAGCCGCCTTGCCGCTTCACTCGCGCCACCTCCTGGTGGACGGGGACCGCCCCGGCGGCAGCCGCGCTATAGTACCGGTCGGGACGGGTAGCGGCAACAATCAGCCCGCCTTGGCGTCCAGCCAGTTGGGGCCGATGCCGACGGTCGCGACCAGCGGCACGCTCAGCACCGCGGCGCCCTCCATACAGTCCTTGACCAGGCGTGCCACGTCCTCCGCCTCGGCCTGCGGCGCCTCGACGACCAGCTCGTCGTGCACCTGCAGCAGCAGCTTCGCCGCGAAGCGGGCGCGCACCGCGTCGTTGACCTTGATCATGGCGACCTTGATGAGATCGGCCGCCGAGCCCTGCAGCGGGGAGTTGGTCGCCGTCCGCTCGCCGAACGCGCGGACGCTGAAGTTCTTGTCCTTGCAGTTCGGGGATGTAGCGGCGCCGCCCGAGGATCGTCTCCACGTACCCCCGCGCCTTCGCCTCTTCCACCGTGCGGTCGAGGAAGCTCCGCACGCCCGGCGAAACGGACGAAGTAGTCGTCGATGAACGTTGCGGGCGTCCTCGTACGGGATGCCGAGCTGGCGCGCCAGCGCGTGCGGCCCCTGGCCGTAGATGGTGGCGAAGTTGATCGTCTTGGCGCGGCCGCGCATCTCCGCCGTCACCGCTTCCGGCGCCACGCCGAAGATGAGCGCGGCGGTCTGGCGGTGGATGTCGCCGCCCGCGCGGAACGCTGCCACGAAGGCCGGGTCGCCCGACAGGTGCGCCAGCAACCGCAGCTCGATCTGCGAGTAGTCGGCCACGATGAAGCGATGGCCGGGACGCGGCACGAAGCCGCGGCGGATCGCCTCCCCGCGCGCCGAGCGCACCGGGATGTTCTGGAGATTCGGGTCGTTCGAGCTCAGCCGGCCGGTGGCCGCGCCGATCTGGTTGAACGACGTGTGGATCCGCCCGGTGGCCGGGTTCACCTCCGCGGGCAACACGTCGAGGTAGGTCGAGAGCAGCTTGGAGATCTCGCGGTACTCGAGCAGCAGGCGCGGCACCGCGTGGCCCATGCCCGCCAGCTCCTCGAGCACCTCCGCGTCGGTGGAGGCGCCGGTCTTCCCCTTCTTCAGCACCGGCAGCTGCGAGCTTCTCGAACAGCACGTGCCGCAGCTGCGGCGTGGAGTTGAGGTTGAACGCCACGCCCGCCGCGTCCGTGGATGCTCGCGCTCGAGCTGCGCCAGCTCGCCGCGCATCTGGGCGGCCAGCCGCGCGAAGTGTTCGCCGTCGATGGCGATCCCTTCCCATTCCATGTCGACCAGCACGCCGATCAGCGGCATTTCGACGTCGTGGAACAGGCGCTCGAGATGGTGGTCGGCGAGCGTGGCGGCGAACCGCTGCCGGAGGCGCAGCGCGTAGTCGCTGTCGCGCGCAGCAGTAGTCCGCCGCGTCGCTCACCGGCACCTCGTCGAAGCTCCGCTCGTTGCGTCCCTTGCCGACCAGGTCCGCGTAGAGCCGCAGCTGGACGTTGAACTGCTCCAGCGCGAGGGTGTCGAGCGCGTGCGACCGCTTGCCCGGATCGATCATGAAGCTCGCGATCATCGTGTCGAAGGTGACGCCGCCCAGCGCCACCCCGGCGCGGCGCAGCACCAGCCAGTCGTACTTGATGTTGTGCCCGATCTTGGCCACCGCCGGGTCGCCGACAGGAGCGCGACCAGCGGGCGCGAGCGCGGGATCCGCAAGCGGCGGCAGGTTCACGCACGTCGCGCCGCTCCAGCATGTCCGAGGACGGGTGATGCGCGAACGGCAGGTACCAGGCCTCGCCCGGCGCCACCGCGATGGACAGCCCGACCAGGCCGGCCCGCATCGGATCGAGCGACGTGGTCTCCGTGTCGAGGGCCAGCGCCCCGGCGGCGCGCGCGCGCCGCGACGACGGCGTCGACCGCCGCCACCGAATCGGCCACCCGATACGCCGCGGCGGACGCGCGCCTCCGGCTTCGCCTCGGGCGCGCCGAGCGTGCGCACCAGCGAGTGAAACTCCAGCTCCGTCGACGAGCGAGAGCAGCGCGGCCCGGTCCGGGGGCTGGGCGGCGAAGCGCCGCGCATGTCCAGATCGCACCGGCACGTCCCGGTGCAGCGTCACCAGCTCGCGCGACAGGCGCGCCCGCTCGGCGTCGCGCTCCAGCGCCTCGCGCAGCCGGGGCTGCGGCACGTCGCCGGCGTGGGCGAGAATCGCCTCCAGCGTGCCGTACTGCTGCAGCAGCTTGACGGCGGTCTTCTCTCCGACGCCGCGGATCCCGGGCACGTTGTCGGCCGAATCGCCGACCAGGGCGAGGAAGTCCACGGTCTGCGCCGGCGGAACGCCGAGCCGCTCCGCGGCGTTGGCCTCGGTCACGAACTGCTCCTCGACCGCCGCCGGCCCGCCGCGCCCGGGGTTGAGGAGGCTCACCCGCGGACCCACGAGCTGATAGAAGTCCTTGTCGCCGGAGACGATCACCACGTCGAGGCCGGCCGCCGCGCCCCGCCCGGCCAACGTGGCGATCACGTCGTCGGCTTCGTAGCCGTCCACCGCGACCAACGGTACGCGGAACGCGCGAAGCAGCGCCTCGACCCGCCGCACCGACTGGTCGAAGTCCTGCTGCAGCTCCGCGTCGAGCTTCTCGCGAGTCGCCTTGTACTCGGGGTAGCGTTCGTGCCGGAAGCTGGTGCCCGCGTCGTGGACCCAGGCCACGAACTCGGGCCGGTGCCGCTCCGCCAGTCGCAACAGGAAGTTGGTGATCCCCCAGGCGACCGACGTATTCTCGCCGCGACTCGTGGTCAGCGGCCGGGACAGCATGGCGAAGAACGCGCGATAGATCAGCGCATAGCCGTCGATCAGAAACAGGCGCTGGTCGCCGCTCATCGCGCCGCCGGAGGTCTCACGCCATCCACCCCAGCGCCGCCGCGACGCCCACCGGCACGAGCAGATTGTCGGCCCCGCGCCAGGGCGCCCGCTCGCACGGCCGCCGCCACGGCCGCTCCCGCCGCCGCGATCCCCACGGGAAGCGCCGGTGAGCAGCAGGACCAGCACCGCGGTCGCCGCGCACGCCGCCGAACCCGCCCATGACTTCCGCCGCCCGCCGCCGAACCGGGTTCCGACCGTTGCCGCCATGGGATCCGCCACCGCCGTGACGAGAATCGCGCGCTCGGCCGCGGCAGTGGGGAACAGCCACCACGCCAGCGCGTAGCCCAGCGCCAGCATCGCCGCGCCGCTCACGACCGATGCTTCCGCGGGGCGGAACCAGCCGCCCGCCAAACGCTCGAGCCCGGCGCGCACCCGCGGCGCAGCGCAACCGCGCGACCTCGGCGGCGCACGCCACGACCACCAGCCCGACGAAGGCGGGCGTCGCCACCCGGCGTCCCAGCGCCGCGGCCAGCGGCCCGAGCAGCCCCGAAGCGACGTGAAGGGCGCGCCGGCCCGCCTCGTCACGGGCACCTCCCGCCACGAGGCCTCGGCCCTCCGCCCCGGGGACGCGCGCCCCCGAGTGGAGATTCACCTCGTGCTGCGCAGGCGATTGACGATCCGGTCGAATTCGGATCGGGAGGCGGGGTCGAGGCGCAGGCGTCCGAAACCGGCGTCGTCCACGAAGTAGAGGACGAGGTTGAGTTGATCGTACGTCCACTCGATGAAGCGTCCGCGTCCACGAACGTCGGGGTGCGGCTCCGTGCTCTGGTCCGGCGCCCCGAGTACGATGAACACCTCGCCGCGATCGGTGAGCCAGCCCGGCATGCCCTCGTCGCGGAACTGCTCGTCGGCGCTGGCCAGGCGGGCGAAGTAGTGATCCAGCCCTCGTTCTCGGGCGTCGCCGGGTCGGGGTCGGTGTCGTGCCAGAACTTGCGCCAGGCTGCCGGCCGGTCTTCGGCCGGCGTCTGCGCCAACCGCTTGAGCGTGTCCGCCGTCGTGAAATAGCGCAGCAGGGAGATCATGTCGTCGAAATTGGCCACGATCCACTGGCCCGAGAACGCCACGAGGAACGGCGTCTCCGCCACCGTGCCTCCGCCCCCCAGTCCCACCCGCAGCTCGTGTCGGCCGAGCGAGAGATGCGCCGGCGCCACGGCGAAGACGAACGTCCGAACGGCGGCCGCCGAGTCCACGCGCGCGGTATCGGCCCAGTTCTCCTTGCCCGCGCTGTCGAGCGCCGTCGCCACCACGGCGCTGCCGCGCGGAAGCCCGTAGGTCTCCACGTAGAACCGCAGCGAGTCGGTGCCGTAGTCCACCGTGCTGCGCGGGTTGGTGACGATGTCGGGGGCGGCGGCGAGGTTGGTGCGCGGCACGGCGCGGTAGACCGCGAGCGGCGTGGCGATCGCCGGAAGCTCGAGCGGCGGAACCACGAACGGCCCCTCGTAGCGTCCGACCCCCGGTCCGTTCTGGTCCCGGATGATGATCGAGAGCCGGTAGGTTCCGGCCGGTATCGGCACGAACTCCTGGTAGATGATGCTCTCTTCCGCCCGCTGCGTCTCGGCGAACGTGGTCACCACGACCCGCTCGTCGCGCACCACCTGCTGCACCAGCGTCAGGCCCTGCCGGAAGGCGAGTTCGACCCGGTACGTCGCGGCAAACCCGCCGCTGTCGCGCCGGAAGGCGAGATACCGGTTCTGCATCGACAGCGCCACGACGGCGAGGGCGGTGTCGGCGCCGTGGCCCGCCAGCATCCGGATGTTGCCGACGAAGCGGATCTGGCCGGCGCCGGTGACGTAGCCCAGCGCCCGGTAGATGGCCGTGGGATCGAACAGCGCGGTCGCCTGCTCCGCCTCCGGCTTGCGCGGCGGCGGCGCCCCCACGCGCTGCCACGGTCCGCACGCGCCGAGCGCGGTCATGCCGGTGACGGCGAGCAGGCGGCGGGCGGCGCTTTTCGTGGGGAGCCTCGGGGCGGCGGGAAGAGGGACTTCCGGCCAAGCTACGGACCCCGGGGCGGAGCCGTCAAGGCGGCATCGCGCCTCGACTTGCCGCGTCCGCGGGGCCGGGGTACATTCGCGCATTCCAATGCAGTCCGAAGACCTGACCGGCACGGCTGTCGCCGGCTACCATCTGCTCGAGAGGGTGGGTGAAGGAGGCACGGCGACCGTCTACCGTGCCCAGCACTCGGCGCGCGGCGTATGCGCCGTGAAGATCCTGCGTGCCAAGCTCCGCGCCGACCGGACCGCGGTCCAGCGCTTCCTGCGAGAGGCCGAGTACGGCTCGCGGGTCTCCCATCCCGCCGTCGTGCAGACCTTCGAGTTCGGCGAGGCTCCCGGCGGCCTGCACTACCTCGCGCTCGAGTGGGCCGAGGGCGAGATCCTCGCCAAGTTCGTCCGCCGCTCGGGGCCCGTGGCGCCCCCGCTCGCCGCCATCATCGTGCGCCACGTGGCCGACGGGCTGGCCGCGGCTCACGCCGCCGGCATCATCCACCGGGACCTCAAGCCCGAGAACATCATCTACGATCCGCGCACGCAGCGCGCGCGGCTGCTCGATTTCGGGATCGCCCGCGACGCGGATCTCGCCCCGGCCGAGCGGCTCACCCGCACGGGCTTCTTCGTCGGCACACTGCAGTACGTCGCGCCCGAAGCCCTCTCCGGTGAACTCGTGGGCGAGGCGGCCGACATCTACTCCCTCGCCACCATCGCGTACTTCCTGCTCACGGCGCAGCTGCCGTACGTCGCGAAGTCGCCGCGCGAGCTGTTTCACCAGCTGCTCACGCAGCCGCCGGTTCCGCTCGGGCAGGCGAGGCGCGACCTCGTGTTTCCGCACGCGCTCGAAGAGGCCGTGATGCGGGGCCTCAGCCGCGAGCCGCGCAAGCGGCAGCCCAACGTGGCGGCCTTCGCGGACGATTTCGCCGCCGCGGCCGCGCAGCCGCTCGACGGGCCCCGCGCCGGCCTGCTCGGCTCCATCAAGGGGTTGTTCGGTTCACGCGGTTGATCCGGTGACGCCCTCGGCGCCGGACGCGCGCGAGCGCCTGGTCGCGCTCCTCAAGACTCGGTCGGTTCTTCACGGCGACTTCGTGCTCGCATCGGGGCGCCGCTCCCCCCATTACGTGGACTGCCGTCGCACGACGATGCACGCCGAGGGGCTCGCGATGATCGGAGAGCTCGGGCTCGCGGCCATCCGTGCCGCGGGCTGGGCGCCGCGGGTCGTGGGCGGCCTCACCCTCGGCGCCGATCCGGTCGCCTACGCCATCGCCCGCGCCACGGCGCACACGCCGGCGCCGATCCACGCCTTCACGGTGCGGAAGACGGCGAAGGCCCACGGGGCCCGGCAGCGCATCGAAGGATGCTTCGAGCCCGGCGACCCGGTGGTCGTGGTCGAGGACGTGGTCACGACGGGCGCGTCCGCCCTGGAGGCGGCGGCCGTCGTGCGCGAGGCGGGCGGCACGGTGTGCGGAGTGCTGGCCGTCGTGGACCGCGAAGAGGGAGGGCGGCAATCCCTGGAGCGCGAAGGTTATCAGGTCCGCACCCTCTGCCTGCTGCGCGAGCTGCTCGCCGCCGCCGACTGATGGGGCGCGCGCCGCGCCCTTCCAACGCCGATCCGGGCCGCCCGCCGTGGCGGGGCCGGCTGCTCACACGGTGATCTGTCCGTGATCCCCGGGCCGCGCTCCTAGTGGATGGAACGCGAGCAGCCGGTCCCGGTACGGTGTGACGAAGCGCTCCCGAAAGCGGCACAGCGCCGCGTCGAACGGCAGGCGCCTGCGGAACTCGCCGGCCGTCACGCCCAACAGCGCGCGCAGGTGGCGGCCGAAGCTCTGCGGCGACGAATAGTCGAGCCGGTTGGCGATGTCGGCGATGGACAGCCCGCCGTTCCGGAACAGGTACGCCGCGTGCAGCAGGCGGGCGTGCGCCAGATACGTCTTGGGGGACGGCAGGTTGGTCCGGTAGAAGCGCGACATCAGGGAGCTCGGCACCACGCGCAACGCGCTGGCCAGGCGCCTGACGGTGCGCAGCTCCGGCGCGCGCCGCACCACGACCTCGAAGAACAGCCGGCAGTCGGGCGGAACGCCGGCGATGTCGCGATCCAGGGCCCCCATCACGCGCGCGGCCACGGGCGAGGTCGGCTCCTGCAACAGGTCGCGCAGCCGGCCCCACCCCGCCGGCACCGACACGTCCACCACCGCCCGCACCCCGGATGCGCCCAGCCCCAGCACGCGACGCGGCGCCTCGTAGTCGGGGCGGGAGATCAGCGCCACGGCGGGCACCTGGGGGAACTCGCGGACGAACTGCGCGACCCGCGGGAACGCCGCATCGTCGCACCGGTGCACGGAGAGGAAGACGGCGTCCACCCGCTGCCGGCGCACCTGCCGGATGGCGTCGTCGAGCGTATCGCCGTGCAGGGCGACGAAGCAGTCCTGTCCGGCCGCCTCGACGCGGGCACGCTCTTCGGGCAGCAGCACGGTGGCAACGGTGGCGGCGGGCATCGCACCCCTCCCTCGGTCCGGACGACACGCTATGCGCCGCGCATCACCGACCCGTCACCCAACCGGACGCAGGGCGGCGCGCGTTTGTCTCCCCCGGGGCGCCGGGGTATCTTGCAGAGCGGAGTGCGGCGGTCGCAGGCCCGGTGACGGGTCTGAGGAAAGTCCGAGCTCCTAGGGCAGGCTGCCAGGTAACGCCTGGGCGCCGCGAGGCGACGGACAGGGCCACAGAAAAGACACCGCCACGCCTTCGGGCGAGGTAAGGGTGAAATGGTGGGGTAAGAGCCCACCGCGCGGCTGGCAACAGACGCGGCAAGGCAACCCCCAGCCGGAGCAAGGCCAAATAGGCGGCGAGGTCCGGCCCGGACCGACAACGCCGGTAACGGCGAGCCGCGGGTAGGCCGCGCGAGGTGGCGGGCGACCGCCATCCCAGAGAGATGACCGTCCGACCTTCGGGTCGAACAGAACTCGGCTTACGGCTCCGCCGGCGGCGCCGCGAGAGCCCTTCGGGGATGCTTGCGGCGCCGTCGTCTGTAGCACCCTGCCGCACCCACGCGCGCCGGGACCGCAGTGCCGATTCGCCGAAGAGAGGTCTTCCATGCGTCGCTTCCCGCTCCTGTTCGTCGCGGCCCTGGCCGCCGCCTGCACCGCCCGGACCGCGCCGATGGCGAGCCCCAAGCCGGCGACGGCGACGGCCGTCGCGGCTCCGCGTGCCGCCGCGCCCGTCCCCCTGCGCTACGCACCGGATACGGGCCACTTCCGCCTCGAATCGCAGGCGCACATCGAGCAGGACATGATGGGGCAGACCACGAAGGTGGATGTCTCCACGGCGGTGCTGCTGACGGTGGCCGTCGCCGACGCCTCGGGGAACCTCGGGGTCGGCATCACCATCGACTCGCTTGCCATCACGCTGCCGGCCAACATGCCGGGCCCGGACCCCGCGGATCTCGCGGCCGCCCGCGGCAAGACGGCGCGGCTCGTGGCCTCGCCCCAGGGACAGGCCATCTCCCTGACGCCGCCCGACAGCGCGAGCCCCACGGTGCAGCAGATCACGCAGGGCTTCAGGGAGTTCCTGCCGATGCTGCCCGCGGGCTTGCCGGAGGCGGGGGCCGCGTGGTCCGACAGCGCCTCGCTGACCATGCCGACCCAGATCGGCACCGCGACCATGAAGGTCGCGCGTGAGCACCGGGTGGTGGGATGGGAGGACCACGGCGGGGCGCGGGCGCTGCACCTGACGACCACGGCGACCTACACGCTGTCGGGCTCGGGCGAGGCGCAGGGCCAGACGATCGAGCTCGCGGGCGGCGGCGTGCGCACCATGGACTCGTTCGTATCCGCCAAGGGCGTGTATCTCGGCGGCACGTTGAGTGACAGTTCCCTGGTGAACGCCAACGTCGTCAGCGCCGGCATGGTGGTGCCGGTGCGCAGCACCACGCACAGCACGCTGACGCGACTGCCGTGAACGGGCGGCGGGCGCTGGCCCTCGCCGGCGGCCTCGCCTGGTGGGCGGCTGGCGCGCGCCCCGCGGCCGGCCAGGTGGCGCCGGCGCAACCCGCGCGGTACCTCCTCACCACCGAAGCCTCTGACGCGCGAGCCCTGTGGGTGAACCCCGCAGGGCTCGCGCGGGCCATCGAAGCGAGCATCGGCGCCGACCTGACGGCGGACCGCTTCATCCAGGGCCCCGGCACCCAACTCAGCCAATACGGTCTCTCGCTGGCCGGCCGCGGGGTCGCGGCGGGCTGGGAACACGAACGCCTGGCCGAGCGCCAGTCGTTGAACATCTACGCCGTCGGCATCGGCCTCGGGGACGAGAAGTTCTCCGCCGGCGACGACCCGACGCTGGTACACGGGCGCGGCCCGCGGTTCGGGCTGGGACGCGGCGGCGCGGGTCTCCTCCGGGGACGGGACCCAACTCTCGCTGGTGATGCGGAACATCGACTCGCCGCGGCTGCTCGACTCCACCTACTGGGCCACGCTGGTACCCGGAGCGCTGGTGAGCCTGCTCAGCGGCGCCCTGCAGGTGGGTGGTGAATGGGAGGTCGCCCCCCACACCTGGCGGTCCATCGCCTACCGCGCCGGCGGCACCGTCGCCCTGGGAGGTGGCTTCGCCCTGCTGGTGCGCGCCGACCTCTCGCCGAGCCTCAAGCGGCGCGGCCTGGTGCTCGCCATCGGCTTCGACGCGTCGGGCAGTCGAGCGGGCGCCTTCGCGCTCGCTTCCGGGCGGCGCGAACGAGGTGGACGCGCTGGGCCTTTCGGGTGCCCTCGTGACCCGCGGCGCGCCGCCGCGCTGATACCCGATGGCCCGCGCGATTCGCCGGATCGCTGTGGGCGCGGCCGTGGCGGCCGTCACCTTCGCCGTGTGGCTCGGCTTCGTCTGGCCGCCGCCGTCCTGGTGGCGAACCCACTGGCCCGCCCAGACCGCGTTCATGCGGATGCGCGCACGGCAACAGGGCGCCGGCCACGGCGCGCCGGCGCGCCGCTACGCCCCGGTGCCGGCCGACTCGATGAGCCCGTGGCTCGCCAGGGCCGCGATCGCCGGCGAGGACGAGGCGTTCTACCTGCATCACGGCATTGACTACCACGCCGTGCGCGAGGCGCTCGGATACCGTCGCCTCAGCTTCGCCTGGAGCACGTTCCGCCGATCGGGCCGAGTTGTGGCGGGCGCTCGGACACGCCTGGGCGCGCCGTGACCGGCTGCGCGGCGCCAGCACCATCACCCAGCAGCTCGCGAAGAACCTCTACCTGTCGCCCTCACGCAATCCGCTGCGCAAGCTGAAGGAGGCGGTCGTCGCCTACCGGCTCGAGTGGGCGCTGGGCAAGGACAGGATCATGGCGCTGTATCTGAACGTCGCGGAGTTCGGCCCGAACCTGTGGGGTGTCCAGGCCGCCGGCGACGCCTATTTCGGCCGAGGCGCCCGGCACCTCTCCGAGGACCAGGCCGCGATGCTGGTCGCGACCCTGCCCCATCCGCTGACCTCCAATCCGGCCTACCGGCCCGGCCGGACGCGCTGGCGCCAGCAGCTCATCCTCCTCAAGCTCGGCGGCGCCCCCGTCGTCGTGCCGCCGGAGGAGACCGAGGATACGATCCCCGCGCCGCCGCCGGGGCTCCTCGACACCCTGCCAGGCCCTGACAGCCTGCCGCTCGACACGCTTCCACCCCCGAACGACACGGCCGCCGCGCCCCCGATGCCACCGGGACACGGCGGCCGCACCGCCGACCAAGGCGCCGCCCGCGGCGCCGCTCCGGCGTTAGTCGATCAACCGCAGCGGCATGACGAGGCAGGTGTAGGCCGCCGGGTCGTCCCACCCCACCGGCTCGGCGGTCGCCGCCCGCTCCGGCGCCTTGAGCGTGAACCGCACCTCGTCGGTCGGCATGTACTTGAGCAGCTCGAGCAGATACGCGGCGTTGAAGCCGATCTCGAGCGCGTCGCCCTCGTACGTCACCGCCATCTCGTCCTGGGCCTCGCCCAGGTCGGGCGTCTGCACGCTGAACTTCAGCATCCCGCCGCCGAACGAGAGCCGGATCCGGTGGGTCTGGTCGCTCGCGACGATGCTCATCCGCCGCAGCGCCGCCGCCATCGCCACCTTGTCCACCGTCGCGAACTTGTCGTTCTCGCGCGGGATCACCTGCTCGTAGTTCGGGTACGGGCCCTCGATCAGCCGCGTGTAGACCTGCGTGCCGCCGGAGTGGAAGCCCAGGTGGTTCTCGCTCTTGCCGATCTCGACCTCGACGTCTTCCGCGAACAGCCGGCGGATCTGCTCGAGCGCCTTGGGGGGCACGATGAGGTCGGCCTGCGACGCACCGCTTCCCGAGAGCGGGACCTCCATCCTGGCCAGGCGGTGACCGTTGGTCGCCACCATGCGCATCCGGTCCTTCCGCAGCTCCCACAGCACGCCGTTCAGGATGGGCCGGCTCTCCTCGGTCGAGACGGCGAAGGCCACGTGCCCGATCAGCTTGTGCAGATCCTTGGCCGGCGCTTTCCAGGCACCGTCGAACTTCACGGACGGGAACGAGGGAAACTCGTCGCGCGGCAGCCCGAGGAGGCGGAACTTGCTCTTGCCGCACTCGACCTGGGCCCGCTGCTCGCCCGCGGAGGTCACGCGCACCGGCGAGCCCGGCAGCTCGCGCGCGATCTCCGACAACTTCTTGGCGGGGAGCGTGAGCGCACCTTCCTCGTCCACTTCGGCGGGCACGGTCGTGGACACCGCGATGTCGAGGTCGGTCCCGGACAGGCGGATGCCCTCCTTGGTCGCCTCGATCAGGATGTTGGAGAGGACCGGGAGTGTCGTCTTCGTCGGAATGCTCGAGACGACCGCCAGGAGTCCTTCCTGGAGCTTCTCGCGCGTGATCGTGAACTTCATCCAATCCTCATTGGATGCGAGTCGGTACTGCCTACTTCCAAACCATATAATAAAGACTAGTAGTAACCGTAGAGCATGTGGAATCGTTCGCTTTCGGCACTACGTCACGCTGCGACATCGGCTTGGCCGGATTTCATCGCGCGCGCCGATGTTGAAGCCTCGCCGCCGCGCGCCTAATGTCAGCCATCGTCCACACCCGCCCACACCGAGCCAACATTCCCCGCGACTTGCCAACGTTCAGACTGCGGACAACTCGGTCCGCGCCTGGGTTACCCGATCGCGGAAGCTGTGATCGCGCGCGAGCTGTCTCGACACCTTGTCGAGACTGTGAATCACTGTCGAGTGATCGCGTCCGCCGAACGCCTGCCCGATCTCCACCAGCTGCATGCCCAGGAGGTCGCGCGCGAGGTACATCGCGACCTGGCGGGGCACGGTCAGGCGCTTGGTGCGCGCCTTGGAGCGGAGCCCCTCCGGCGTGACGCCCCACCGCCGGGCCACGACTTCCTGCACCCGATCGATGGACGCGCCGCCGCGCCGATTCGTCGCGTCGGCGCCGGCCTCTTCGGCGGGCCGGATCTTGTCCGAGAGCGCCTCGCGGGCCAGCTCGATCGTGATCTCGCGGTGCTTCAGGGAGGCGAACAGCAGCAGCTTGATGATGCAGCCCTCGAGCTCCCGGACCGAGCTGCGCACGTGCTCGGCGATGAACTGCAGCACGTCGTCGGGGATGGTCAGCTCGAGGTGGTCCTGCTCCGCCTTCTTGCGCAGGATGGCCGTGCGGTGCTCGAGATCGGGCTGGCCGATGTCGGCCACCATGCCCCAGTCGAACCGGGACACCAGCCGCACTTCGAGGCCCGGCAGCTCCTTGGGCGAGCGGTCGCTCGTGAGGACGATCTGCTTGCCGGCCTCGTACAGCGCGTTGAAGGTGTGGAAGAACTCCTCCTGGGTGGATTCCTTCCGCTCCAGGAAGTGCACGTCGTCGAGCAGCAGCAGATCGAGATCGTTGCGGTAGCGACGCCGGAACTCCGGCATCTTCTGGCCGTGGATGTGCTCGATCACCTCGTTGGTGAACTGCTCGCCGCTCATGTACACGGCCCGCGTCTGCGGCGAACGCTGCAGCACGGCATGCGCGATGGCCTGCATCAGGTGCGTCTTGCCCAGGCCCGTCGCGCCGTAGATGAACAGAGGGTTGTAGGCCTTGCCCGGCGCCTCGGCCACCGCGTGCGCGGCGGCGGCGGCGAGCTCGTTCGACTTGCCGATGACGAACGTGCCGAAGGTGTACCGCTCGTTGAGCGGCATGGACCAGGCGGGCGCCTTGGCGGCCGCCGCGCCCCCGGCCGTGGCCGGCGTCGCGACGAAGAAGTCCATCTGCGGCCGGCGCGAGCGCTCCTCCATCACCCGGAACGACATCTCCAGGCGGCGACCCACGACCTGCGTCGAGAGGTCGGAGAGCAGTCCGGCGTAGTTGGACTTGTTCCAGTCGGCGGCGAACTCGTCCGGCGCCGCGAGAACGAGGGTACCGTTCTCGAGGCCGATGGGTTCAACCGGCTCCAGCCAGGAGCGAATCGTGGGTTCCGGCAGACGCCCACGTGCCTGGTCGAGGAGGCGGTTCCAGGTTTCCTTTACCGAAAGCTCCATCAAGCGCGGGTCTGAGTTAAGCGGAAGGTCTCAAGGGCGACCGAACGTACGCCTCGTATGTGGAAAAGTCAACCTTGACCGGCGGCGCCGCGGCCGTGTACGTTTCGCGGCTTTCCGGAGGGGAAAACCGTGGGACCGACGTATCGTCCGCACAACCGTAAACGCCTGAACAAGCACGGCTTCCGCCACCGCATGAAGACGCGCTGGGGCCGGGCCGTGCTTTCGAGTCGCCGCAAGAAGGGGCGCAAGCGTCTCACTGTCCGGATACCGTCCAAGCATCGGGGCGGTTGACGACCGAACGGCTGCCAAAGTCGTTCCGGATTGGGCGCGCCGCGGAACTGCGCGCGCTGATGACCGAGGGGAAGCGCCGCCGAACGGATCATCTCGATCTGTTCATTCGGCCTTCCCCTCTTGAGCATTCACGCTTGGCGGTGATCGTGGCGCGTTACGGGCATACCGCACCTCAGCGCAACCGGCTGCGCCGGCGCCTCCGGGAGATCCTCCGGCGGTCGGTGTTCCCGGCGCTGCCCGAGCCCGCCGAAGTGGCAGTGCGCGCCCGTCCGGCCGCCTACGGCGCCGCCTTCGACCGTTTGCGCGCCGAAATCGTAGGGACCTTGTGTCCATCCTCGCCCGCGTCGCCGTCTTGATGATCCGCGGCTACCAGGTGACGATCTCGCCGCTCCTGCCGTCGGCGTGTCGCTACCAGCCGACCTGCTCGGCGTACACTCTCGAGGCCGTCGAGCGCTACGGCGCGATGCGCGGGGGATGGATGGGGATGCGGCGCATCCTGCGCTGCCACCCGTTCGCCCGCGGCGGCTACGACCCGGTGCCCTGACCCATGGAACGCCGACTCGTCGTCGCCATCCTGCTGATGATCGTCGTGGCGGTGGTGCCTTCGCTGTTCCTGAAGCCGGCGCGCCGGCCCGCGCCGATCGCGGCCGACACCACGAGCGCGGCCGTTGTGCCGTCCGACACCACGAACGCGCGCGTGGCCGCCGCGCCGCGTGTGCCCCGGCCGTCCTTCGCGGCCCCGACCGCGGCCCCGGCGCCCGCGGAAACCGTGACGGTCGCCACGGCCGGTGCGCGCTACACCCTGACCACGTTCGGCGCGGCCCTCTCGGGCGCGGAGTTTCCGGGCTACCGGTCGTTCGCCGGCGCGTCCAAGGGGAAGGCGGCTCAGCTGGTGCGTCCGGGCGACCGCCTGCTGGCGCAGCAGCTCGTGATCGGGCGCGACACGCTGTCGCTCGACAGCGTGCCGTTCACCGTCGAGCGCTCCGGCGAGGCCGCGACGTTCCACGGGCACGCGGGGCCGCTGGACGTCCAGCTGTCGGTGGCCGCGCGGGCCGGGGCGGATTACCTGCTCGACGTCTCGGGCGAGGTGGGAGGGCTCGGCGGCCAGGGCGCGCTGCTGCTGGTCGGTCTGGGAAGCGGGTTCGCCAACGTCGAGGCCGACAGCCTGGGCAACTACCGCACCTACGCCGTGGTGGGACGGCGCGGCGAGCCGGTGAGCCTCGCGTTCTCGAAGCTGAAGCCCGGCCTGACGTCGACGCTCGACGGGCCGTTCGACTGGGTGGCGGTGAAGTCGAAGTACTTCATCGGCGCCGTGCTGTCGGCCGACAGCACCCAGCCCGCCTTCGGCGGCGCCCTGGCGACCGGGGGGCCGCTCACCGGGCGCTACGAAACGACGGCGCAGACCTGGGCGACCCTGCCGGTCGGCCCCGACGGGCGATTCCATTATTCCCTCTACCTGGGACCGCAGGAATATCGGCAGCTGCGTCGCATGGGCCGCGAGCTCGACAAGGCCTCGACCTACGGCTGGATCTTCAAGCCCATCGTGATGCCGGTCTCGGTCTGGATCACCCAGCTGCTGCTGTGGGCGCACCAGCGCCTGTCGCTGGCCTACGGGTGGGTGCTGATTCTGTTCGGACTCGCGATTCGGCTGGCGCTGTGGCCGCTGAACCAGAAGGCGATGATGAGTTCGGTGGCGATGCAGGCGATCCAGCCGCTCATGAAGGACGTCCAGACCCGGCACAAGGACGACCCGCAGAAGCTGCAGCAGGAAATGATGAAGTTGTACCGCGAGCACAAGGTGAACCCGTTCGGCAGCTGCCTGCCGATGCTGCTGCCGTTCCCGATCCTGCTGGCGCTGTTCTTCGTGTTCGCCAACACGATCGCGTTCCGGGGCGCGTCGTTCCTGTGGCTGCCCGACCTGTCGCTGCGGGATCCGACCTACGTGATTCCGGTGGTGATGGGCGGCTCGATGTACGCGCTGTCGAAGCTCGGCCAGATGGGGATGCCGCCCAATCCGCAGGCCAAGATGATGACGACCGTCATGCCGATCATGATGACGGTGCTGTTCCTGAACTTCGCGTCGGGGCTGAATCTCTACTACGCGGTCTCGAACCTGGTGAGCCTGCCGCAGCAGTACCTGATCAACAAGGCCCGGGTGCGCGAGATGGCGCGTCGCAAGGGGACGGTCTAGGGGCCCGGCTCCAGCGTCTCGGTGGCGGCGCGCCACACCTCGTCGGCCAGCCACTCCAGGCGCTCCTCGGCGTACTCCAGGTCCTGCTTGCTCATCGTCTGCACGTTGCGGGCGACGTATCGCACGTGCTCGACCAGCTCGTCCAGCACCTCGCGCAGCTCGCGATTGACCCGCCGCTCCCCCGCCGGATGACTCATGCGCCCATCGCCCGGCCCGCCGACTGGCGGGCGGCGGCGGCCGTGAAGTCCGCGGCGGCCGCGCGCGCGGCCGACGCCACGCCGCGCTCGGCGACCAGGGCCTCGGCCATCCGCGCGCCGATGTAGTAGCCGGAGCGCTCCGGCAGCACCCGTCCCTGCACCAGCCGCGCCGCGGGGCTCATGCCGCCGCTCAGGTAGCGCAACCGGAGTCCCAGGCCGGTGTGGTCGAGATCGGGCTCCACCGCCCGGAACAGGAACGACTCGAGCTCCCGCATGCGGCGGTACTGACGGCGCGTGAACCCGAAATACTCCTCGTCGCCGAAGCCCGGCGCGGCCGCCCGCGCCGCGTGCACCGCGACGCCTTCGTTGAGCAGGAGCTCGCGCAACGACGCCCGGCTCCCCGTGTCCCAGTAGTCGTAGGTGCCGCCGGCCTCGGCGACCAGCCGCTTCAGCTCCGAGCGGCTCGTGGGCGAGGTATACCGGACGGTGTGCGCGATTTCGTGGGCGATCCACAACGGCATCAGTTGGGGCGAGAGGCCGAGACCATAGGTGTCGGGGTTGGGCTGGCCGGTGAAGTGTTCCACGCAGACGACGACGACCCCCCGTCCGCCGACCACCAACTCGGCGGCGTTGGCCGCCCCGACGCCGACCGTGAGGTAGATGTCCACGTCCTGATCGAGCTCGAGCACCGCACCGGCCTGATCGAGCACGTCCGCGGCCATCCGCTCGACGTCCACGGACGCGAGCAGGCGGCGCAGGTCGTCGCGGTCGGCCGCGAGCGCCCGCGCGACGACCTCGGCCGTGTGCGGCGAATCGAGGTCGAGCACGTAGTTGTGCCAGTACGACGCCAGGACCTGGTGGTGACGCTCGAGATACGCCCGGTAGGCGGCCTCACGCCCGGTGGACGCGTGTACGGCGAGGAACTCGGGAATGAGGTTGATGATCATCGTATCGGCCGCCCCAATTTGACGCGAGTGGGCGCGCCGGACAAGAGCGCTAGCGCAGGTCGAACTCGAGCGTCGAGCTCGCCGCCCTCGTCCCGCTCGACGCATCCTGCACCGAGAGGGTGAGGCGGTAGTGTCCGCGGGGCAGGCGACCGGGATCCACGACGAGCGTTTCGATTGCGGGGTCGACGGCGGCCTGCGTGCGCCGGAACGACACGCTGGTCACGTGCGAGCGCGAGAGCAAGCGCGACAGCCCGGTGCGAACGCGCTCGAATCGATACACGGCGTCGTAGCGCGTGGATCCGGAATCGCGGCCGAGGCCGTACACCTCCGCGTAGACGCGCACCGCGCGGTCGGCGGGCAGCCGCAACGTTCTCGGGGCGGCGGCTTCGATCTGCGCGCGCACGGGCGGGACGTCGCCGCCGGCGACCAGGAGACTCGAAACGGCCAGCGAGTCGCCGGTGAAGGGCGTCAACGGAATCGAGCCGCGCCAGCGACCGAGCTGGCCACCGCGGACGCCGTCGAGCGCGAGCACGTAGCGGCCCGGCGGCGCCACGAGGTGGAGCGGCCGGTCGGTGGCCGAATCGCGCGCCGCCTCCTGGCCCTCCGCGTCGTAGAGCACGGCGGTGGCGCTCGCGCTGTCGGGGAACAGC
Source organism: uncultured Gemmatimonadales bacterium (assembly GCA_963718005.1). Lineage (GTDB taxonomy): Bacteria > Gemmatimonadota > Gemmatimonadetes > Gemmatimonadales > JACORV01 > Fen-1245. Next base: position 24,272 of record CAVQXV010000002.1, on the reverse strand, counting down.
ACGACCTCGGTCGTGCGGCCGATGCCGCGCCGGAACTCGGCGGGCCAGAAGGCGAGACGGAGGTCGGCCGGCACGCTCGAGCGGTCGGTCCGCAGCAGGTACGCCGCCGCCTCGGCCTCACCGGCTACCATGGGCGTGATGACCTGGTCGCCGCCGCCGTCGGACGTGCGGCGCACGAAGGTGATCTCGAAGGAGCCGGTCGGCAGGTCGTAGCGCCAGGTCTCCGCGTCGAGGCTCCACACGAAGCGCTGGGTCGGCATGCCGTAGCGCACGAATATCCGGCCGCGGTCGTCGAGGTCGTCTTCCAGGTTCTCGGTCGTCTGCGACGAGTCGTCCACGCGGGGCGCGAATCCCGCGATCACCGCCGGGTCGCCGATCCGCGGCTGCCGGATGCCCGCGATGTCGCCGCGGACGGCGTCGGCCTGGTCGGAGGTCGACGCGGCGGAGCCGCCCATGAGCGTGCGCCACAGGCGCGAGTGGTGCCACTTGGCGAGCGGGTGGAGCAGGCCGAACACGCGGTGCGCCTGGGCGAGGCGGCGGAAGTGCTCACCGATCCGGCGGTTCACCGAATCGCGCAGGTCCGGGTTGCGGCTCGCCCAGAACAGACGGAGGAAGGCCGCCCGGTCCTCCGGCGCGACGCGCGCATACGCGTCGCGCTCCTCGGGCGTCGAGATGCTGCGCACCTGCCGCCAAAGCAGACCGTCGCTGTCGGCCGCCGCGCGCTCGATCGCCGCGTCGTACGCCGCCTCGGCCTCGCGGTCGCGGCCCTGCTCGTACAGCGCCTGCGCGAGCAGCGCGGGCGGCACCGGGTCGTCGGGCGCGGCGGCCCGCAGTGAGTCGAGGAGCGGGACGAGTTCGTCGTAGCGATGCAGCTCCAGCAGCAGGTCGGCGCGCCGGAGGTCCACGAAATAGAAGCCGGCGTGGCGCGTCAGCGCGCGCACCATCGCCGTACGCTCGCTGGTGCCGCGGTAGAGCGTGTTCCAGTTCGGCCACGCGTCGCGGTAGTCGGGCACCAGCGCGATGGCCCGCACGAAGCCGTCGCGGGCGATCGCCTCACCGTCGTCGCTGCCGAGGGTCAGGCCGACCATCCCGAGGTAGTAGAACGGTTCGGGGTCCTGCGGGACCAACTCGCCGGCGCGCGCGAGGAGCGACTCGGCACGGAAGCGCCCGAAGATGGGCCACTCCAGCCAGATCTTCCCGAGCAGGATCAGCGGTGCCGGGTCGTCGGGCCGCTCGCTCACGAGCCGCTCGGCGAGGGCGCGCGCGGGCGGGAGCGCGCCGGACTCGAACAACGACTCGGCCTGCGCCATGTTCGGCGCGGGCGCCGGCGGCGCCTGCTGCAGCGCGAGCAGGGCGGCGGTCAGGAGGAGCGTGCGAGCACCTCCGCGATGACGGCCGCATCGTCGGCCGTGTAGCCGTACAACACCACGTCGACCGCGCCCGGGCCGCGCTCCGCTTCACGCGCGACGTCGACCATGATCTCCACGGCCCGCCGGAACGGAAATCCGCCGACGCCCGTGCCGAGGATCGGAAACGCCACGTCGCGGATGCCGTGGGTCGCGGCGAGGCGCAGGCTGGCGCGGGTCGCGTCCCGGATGGAGCGCTCGGTGACGGGCTCGTCGCCCATCGCGGCGGCATGTATGACGTGCCCGCACGCCAGAGCGCCGGCGCCGGTGAGCGCGGCGTCGCCGACCCGGATCGGGCCGTGCCGGTCACACTCCGCCTGGATCGCCGGACCGCCGCGCCGCCGGATGGCGCCCGCGACACCGGCGCCGAGGACGAGGTGGTTGTTGGCTGCGTTGACGATCGCGTCGCCGGCATACGTGGTGATGTCACCTCGTGCCGCGCGGATCACGTCACGGCTCTTGCTTGAACCGCTTGCTCATCTCGTCGAGGAAGCGTCGCTCTTCCGGGGTGAGGCTGGAGAGGCCGGCGGCGGAGATCTTGTCGAGGACGCGGTCCACTTCCTCGAGCACCTTGGCGTCGGCGCTGCGCCGCCGGCCGCCGAACGGCCCGGCGCGGCGTCCCGTCTGGAGCGCCGAGGGATGCACCAGCACCGCGGCATTGGGGGTGGGCGCCGGGCGACGCGCTACGCCGCCCGCCATGCGCCCGCCACGCAGGTACAGAAACGCGGCGGCGAAGCCGCCGAGATGGGCGAGATGGGCGACACCGTCGTTCCACTGGCCGAGGACGGGGACCAGGTTCGCGACGGCGAAGAAGACCACCAGCCACTTCGCCTTGATCGGAACGGGCAAGGGGAAGACGTAGATCGGGGCGTCCGGCCACTCGAAGACGAACGCGAGCATCACGCCGAAGATCGCCCCCGAGGCCCCGATGATCAGCGTGTCGCCCGTCAACGGCCAGAGCGCGAGGCTCAGCGCCGCGCCGCCCAGGGCCGAGATGGCGTACAGCCGTGCGAACCGGGAGCCGCCCAGGCGGTCCTCGACCAGCGGCCCGAACATGAACAACGCCAGCATGTTGAAGAAGATGTGAACGAAGCTGCCGTGCAGGAACGCGTAGGTCAGCAGGCTCCAGGGATGCTGCAGGGTCGCCGACGGCCTGAACCCGAAGACCTCCACCAGCCAGGGGCTCGTGAAGACCGTGAGCTGGAGCAGGTACACGACGCCGTTGGCGATGAGCAATCGCCGCACCCAGCGGGTCAGGAAGAACGGCGAGGCGTCGTAGCGCATACGTGGAACGGTATCCCGCGGCCTACCGCTTTGTTCCGCGGCGCGCGAGGGCCAGGCGGCACACCCGCTCGGTGAACGCGGGGAAGCCCATCCCGGCGACGCGCGCGGCCTTGGGAATCAGGCTGTTGGCCGTCATGCCGGGCAACGTGTTGGCCTCGAGGAAGTGGAGGTCGCCGCCCGCGCTCACGCGGAAGTCGATCCGGCTGTAGCCGGTCAATTTGAGGGCGCGGTGGGCGCGCCGCGCGGCGTCCTGGGCGCGGGCGGCCAGCGCCGGCTCGATCGGCGCCGGGCAGATCTCCTCCGCCATGCCGGGCTGGTACTTGCACTCGTAGTCGAACATCTCGTGCTTCGGCCGGATCTCGATGACCGGGAGGGCCTCGTCGCCGAGAATCCCGACGGTGAGCTCGGGACCGGAGACGAACTGCTCGAGCATCACCTCGTCGTCGAACCGCTCGGCCAGCGCCACGGCGGCCGGCAGGTCGGCGGCGCGCCGGACGAGCGTCAGGCCGACCGACGACCCCTGCTTGGACGGCTTGACCACGCAGGGGAACCCTACCTCGCGCTGAACGTCGGCCGCTGCGGCCGGCGCCATCAGCCACGCGGGGACGACGAGACCGTTGTCGCGCGCGACCCGCTTGGCGAGGTCCTTGTCCATCGCGAGGGCGGAGGCGAGGTGTCCGCTGCCGGTGTAGGGCACGCCGATGACGTCGAGCACCGCCTGGACGGTCCCGTCTTCGCCCTGGCCGCCGTGCAGCGCGACGAACACGACGTCGGCCTCGCGGATGGCGGGCACTTCGCCCAGGCCGGCCGCCAGCATGCCGCGCTCCAGCTCCTTGAGCCGCTCGAGCGGCGGCGGCTCGCGGCCGACGCCGCCCGGCAGGAGCGCGGCTTCGTGCTCGGGCGGCACGAAGCCCGACGCGAGGTCCACGACGTGCACCGTGTGGTGGAGCGAGCGCAGCGCCGCCGCGATCTGGAGCCCCGAGGCCAGCGCCACGTCGCGCTCGGCGGACGTGCCGCCGGTGAGGACCGCGACCTTCATCGAATCCCCGCCACCTGGCGCAGCACGTCGTAGCGCGTCACCAGGCCGATGAGCCGCCCTTCTTTGCGGATCAGGGCGGCCTGGGTCTCGTGCGACAGGAGCGTGTTCAGCCGCTCGAAGGGCAACGCCGCGTCCACGACCGGGAAGGGCGGCTGCATCACCTCGCCCACCGACCGCTCGAGGAGCTGCGCGTCGCCCAGCGCCCGCGCGATGACCGGCCCTTCCGTGACCGAGCCGACGCAATCGTTGCCGGCGATCACGGGCACCTGGGAGATGCCGTAGGTGCTCATCAGGTTCAGGGCCTGCCGCACGCTGGCCGACGGCGCGACGGACACCAGCGGCGGAATCTGCGCGGGCCGCTGACCCATCAGGGACTCGACGGTGACGGGTTCCGCGTCCAGCATCTGGTTCTCGCGCATCCACGCGTCGTCGTACAGCTTCGACAGGTAGCGCTCGCCCGTGTCGCACAGGATGGTCACGACCAGCGCCGCGGGGTCGTCGAGCCGGCGGGCCAGATCGAGCGCCACGTGGACGTTGAGGCCGCTCGACCCGCCGACGAACAGCCCTTCTTCCCGCGTGAGGCGGCGCGCCATCCGAAACGCGTCGCGATCACTGACCGCCACGAACTCGTCCACCACGTCGAAATGGAGCGACGACGGGATCTTGTCGCCGCCGACGCCCTCCACCTTGTAGGGGAATCCGTCGCCCTTCCGTGTGGGTCGCGGCGTACTCGCCGTAGATGGAGCCGACCGGGTCCGGGGCGATGACCCGCACCCGCGGGTTCTTCTCCTTCAGGTATCGCCCGACGCCCGACACCGTGCCGCCGGTCCCCGGCGAGCACACGAAGTGCGTCACGCGGCCGCCGGTCTGTTCCCAGATCTCGGGTCCGGTGGTGCGGTAGTGCGCCTCCGGGTTGACGGGATTGAAGTGCTGGTCCGCCAGGACGGCCCCGGGCGTGGCGGCGACGATCGCTTTGGCCTTCTGGATGTAGTACTCCGGATGGTCCGGCGGCACCGCGGTGGGGACCACCACGACTTCGGCGCCGAACGCGCGGAGCAGGCGGATCTTCTCCGTGGACATCTTGTCGGGGATCGTGAAGATGCAGCGGTAGCCCTTGATGGCCGCCGCGATCGCGAGGCCCACGCCGGTGTTGCCGCTGGTGCCCTCCACGATCACGCCGCCGGGCTTCAGGGCCCCGCTCCGCTCGGCCGCCTCGATGATGGCGAGGCCGATGCGGTCCTTGACCGAGCCCCCGGGGTTGAACTGTTCGGCCTTGGCGAGCACCGGCGTCCTCACGCCGCGAGCGACACGGTTCAGGCGGATCAGGGGCGTGCGGCCGATGGCTTCCAGCACGCTGTTCAGGGGCGCCGGGCCGCTCATGGGGTGGGCTGTCCCGACGGCTCGACGGTGTGGCGGAAGACGACCGGCTGGTAGAAGGCCATGCCCACCGCCTGGCCGTCGTGGTGGGCGGGCGCGAACTGCAGCAGCGTGGCGCCGCGCACGGCAGCCGAGTCGAGAGCGGGCGTGCCGGAACCCGAGGCCACGCGCGTGGAGTCGGGCTGGACGCGTCCCGCGGAATCCACGTACAGGCGCAACCGCACCTCGCCCTCGGTGCCCTCGGTCCACGCATCGAGCGGGTACTGGAACGGGGGGCTGCTGTTGATGACCACGGGAACGTCGTTCTCCGTCGAGCCCGCGGCCTGGGCCGGCGCCCCGCGGTGGCAGGCGGCGACGAGACATGAGGCACAGCCACACAGCCGCACAGCGGCACGGAGGAGCGGCGACCCGCTGCGCCCGTGTCCCCGGACCCCTCTGCCCGCCGTCGCTCCGGTTTCCGTCATGATCCTTTCCTCGCCCGTCGTTGCAGGTCGGCGAGCTTGTCCAGCGCGTCGCGCGGCGTGAGCCCGTCCACGTCCAGCGCGCGCAGGTCGCCGAGCACGGGGTCCTCGGGGGCCGGCGCGAACAGCGCGAGCTGGTCGGCCGGGGCCGGCGCGCCGGCCACCCGGTGGCCGGCCTCGAGCGAGCGCAGCACCGCGCCCGCCCGCTCGAGCACTTCGACGGGCAGGCCGGCCAGCCGTCCCACGTGGATGCCGTAGGAGCGGTCGGCGCCTCCCGGGCGGAGCCGGTGCAGGAAGATCACCTCGTCTCCGGACTCGTGCACCGCGACGTTGAAGTTGACGATGCGGGCAAACCGGTCGGCCAACTGCGTCAACTCGTGATAGTGCGTCGCGAAGATCGCCTTGCAGCCGATCCGCTCGTGCAGGTACTCGGCCACGGCCCAGGCGATGGCCACGCCGTCGTAGGTCGAGGTGCCGCGGCCGATCTCGTCGAGCAGGACGAGGCTCCGCCGCGACGCGTTGTGGAGGATGGACGCGGTCTCGCTCATCTCCACCAGGAACGTGCTCTGGCCGCGGGCCAGGTCGTCGCTGGCGCCGACGCGCGTGAACAGGCGATCCACCACGCCGACGCGGGCCCGGCGGGCCGGCACGAACGAGCCGACCTGCGCGAGCAGCACCAGCAGCGCGACCTGCCGCAGCACGGTGCTCTTGCCCGCCATGTTGGGCCCCGTGACGATCATGATCTGGTGTTCGGCGTCGAGCACCACGTCGTTGGGGATGAACGCCTCGCGCGGCATCACGCGCTCGACCACCGGATGGCGGCCCGCCTCGATCTCGAGCCCGAAGCCGTCGGAAATTTCGGGCCGGGTGTATCCGTTGCGCGCCGCCGCCTCCGCCAGGGACGCCAGCGTGTCGGCGGCCGCCACCCGGGCGGCCACGTCCTGGATGCGGTGAATCGCCGCACCGACCGTGTCGCGCAGCTCGGCGAACAGGCGCTCCTCGAGCCGGGCGATCTCGTCTTCGGCGCCGAGGACCTTGGCCTCGTACGACTTGAGCTCGGGCGTCACGTACCGCTCGGCGCCGGTGAGGGTCTGGCGGCGCTCGTAGTCGGACGGCACGGCGTCCTTGTTGGCGTGCGTGATCTCGATGTAGTAGCCGAAGACCTTGTTGTAGCCGACCTTCAGCGAGCCGATGCCGGTGCGGGCGCGCTCCCGGGACTGGAGCGAGGCGATGTAGGCGCGGCCCCCGTCGCGCAGGGCGCGCAGCTCGTCGAGCTGGGGCGTGTGCGCGGGGCGCAGCACGTCGCCGTCGCCGAGCGCGGCGGGCGGCCGGTCCACCAGCGCCGCCGCCAGCGTCGCCGCGAGGTCGGCCAGCCCGTCGAAGCCGGCGTCGAGGCCGTACAGGCTTCCCATCACGGCGGCCACGCCGGGCAGGCGCTGCAGCGAGTCGCGCATCCCGCCGAGGTCGCGCGGCGTGGCACGGCGCGCCGCGGCCTTGGCGCCCAGCCGCTCGAGATCGCGCACGCCGTCGAGGGCTTCGCGCAGCGCCGAGCGCCGGGGCTCGTCGGCGACGAGGGCGCCCACCGCGTCGTGCCGCGCCGCGATGGCGGCGGGATCGGTGAGCGGCGCCAGCAGCCACTGGCGCAGCAGCCGCGCGCCCATCGGCGTCCGGGTGTGGTCGAGCACGGCGAGCAGGGTCGTCTCGTCGCCCCCCGGACGCAGCGACTCCACCAGCTCGAGGTTGCGGCGGGTCATCGCGTCGAGGTACAGACGGCCCGAGGCCCGCCGCGGCACCGGGCGGCGCAGCTGGGGCAGGCCGCCGGGTTGCAGGTCGCCGAGGTAGCGCAGCAGCGCGCCGGCGGCGCCGATCGCCAGGGCGTCGTCCGGGCCGAGTCCCAGGCCGTCGAGCGAGGCCAGGTCGAACCGGCGGGTCAGGTCTTCGCCGGCGAGCACCGGGTCGAACTCCCACTTCTCGCGTCGCGTGACCAGGACGCTGGCGGGCGCGAGCGCGGCCGCGCCTTCGGCGACCACCACCTCGGAGGGGCTGTAGCGCTGCACGGCCGCCTCGAGCGCGGAGGGCTCCACGCTCTCGAGTACGAACTCGCCGGTCGAGAGGTCGGCCGCGGCGAGACCGGCTCGCGGCCCGTCCGTCGCGACGGCGACGAGGAAGGTGTTGCGCCGCTCCTCGAGCAGGTCGTCGGACATGACGGCGCCCGGTGTCACGACCTCGATCACCTCGCGACGCACGATGCCCTTGGCGAGCTTCGGATCTTCGACCTGGTCGCAGATGGCCACGCGGAAACCGCGCTCGACGAGCCGCTTGACGTACCCGCCGACCGCCTTGGCGGGCACGCCGGCGAGGGGCGTCTCCGCCGCCGCGCCGTTGTTACGCGAGGTGAGGGTGAGGCCGAGCGTGCGGGCCCCCACCTCCGCGTCATCCTCGAACATCTCGTAGAAGTCGCCCATCCGGAACAACAGGATGGCGTCGCGGTGCCGCGCCTTGATCTCGCGGTACTGTTGCATGAGGGGCGTCGAGACGTCGAGGCCGGGCAGCGTCACGAGGCGGGCACGACGAAAGGATGACCGCCGAGCGCCTTCTTGAGCCGTGCGGCAGCGGCCGTGGCGGCCGTCTCGGTGGCGTAGGGTCCGGCGCGCACGCGCAGGAGGCCGTCCGCGCCTTTGACGATGCGCGCGTGCTCCCCGCCGCGGGTGACCCGCGCCAGCACCAACTGCGCCGTGCGACTGATGCGCGTCGCGGTGACCTGCACCTCGAACTGCGCGGGCGGGCGCGGCGCCGGCGCGGCCGCCGATGCCACGGGCGCCGGCTTCACGGGGGCGGCACCGGGGCCGGCCGCGGGGCGCGAGGTGTCACCGGGCGGCTTGGGAGCCGCCGCGGCCGGATGCGCGGTATCGGCCGGCGCGGCCGGGGGCAGGGCGCCGCAACGACCGTGGTAGAACGCGATCTGATTGAGGAATTCGACGTCCCCGGCGGACTCGGTGCGGGCGGAATCGAGCAGCGCGCAGGCGGTCGCGGGATCGCCGAGGTCGAAGGCCGCGCGTCCGGCCCACAGCGCCGCGCGGCCGCGAAGCACACTGGTGGGATAATCGCCGCGCAGTCGCTCGGCGAGCTGCAGGGCGCCCGCGCCGTTTCCGGCCGCCAGGGCGAGCTGCGAAAGCTGGAGCAGCGCCTGATCGGCCCAGCGCGACGTCGAGTACTCGATCGCCACTCTCCGGAGATCCCGCTCGGCGCTGTCGCCGGAGGCGGCGAGCCGCCCGCGCCAGTACAGCGCCTCGATGTAGGCCGGATCACCGGGCTTCGCCTTCGCCATTTCGGCGGCGACGACGCGCCGCGCCGAGTCGCCGTGACCCTCCGCCGCGAGCGCAACGGCGGCGCGCAGGGCCGGGTTGTCCTGGGCGACCACGGGACACACAGACGCACAGACGCACAGCAGCACGAGCACCGTGCCGAGCCGCGAAAGGGCTCGGCGGCAAGCCACGGTCCTCTGCGCGTCCGCGCGTCCGTACCCTGTGACTGTCCTCACGCCGCCGTCCTTTCGGCCACGCCGAATGAAAGCACGCACTCCACGACGATACCTTCCTCGCCGGTCACGGCCGTGCTCTTGAGCCGCGTGTCGGCCCTGAGCAGCGCGGCCAGCGCCCGATTCAGCTCATCGCCCGTCCAACGCGCCGCGTCGTCCACCCACCGGCCCGCCTCGTCGCCCCAGTTGCGCAGGCCCGGCGGCCGCAAAGCCTGGATCGCCTTGAACACCCGGTCGCGCGCGACGGGGCGCGACTCGCCGTCGTCGAGATGCGCTCGCGCGAGGGCGAGCCCCACCAGGGCCGTGCCGAGCGACGTCAGCAGTCGCACCCCCGAGCTGCCCGGCCCGGCGAGCAGGCCTGGCACCATGGCCGCGGCTTCCGTGAAGCGGCGGCCGGTCACGGCATCCACGAAGTCGCCGGGGGTCTCGCCGTGCCGCACGCCCACCAGGTCGCCGACGTCCGCGGCCGTCACGGCCCTGCCCTGGACCGCCGCCCCCAGTTTCGCCAACTCGGCGGCCAGTTGCGGAAGATCGTCGCCCACGGCCTCCTGCAGCAGGCGGGCCGCCGCATCGTCCAGAACGAGGCTTCCCTCGCCGGCGCGATGGTGGATCCACTTGAGCACCCGCGCCGGCTCCAGGTTCTCGAAGTCCACCGCGGTCGCCCCGCGCTCCAGCCCCACGTCAGGTTTGTCCCCGGCCGACTGCACCAGCACCAGCACCGTCTCCGGCGACGGCCGCGCGAGGTAGCCGGTGACGGCGGCGCGCAACGACTGCTGCCTGGGTCGCTTTTGCTGCAGGCACTCCACCTCGGTGACGATCACACAGCGCCGCGCCGCGAGCATCGGCGGGGTCTCGACCAGCGACCGGAACTGATCGGCGGTGAGCTCGGGGGCGCGCCGCCGGTCCAGATTGAAGTCGCGGGTCGAGGCATCGACGGCGAGAGCGACGATGCGGCTCACCGCATCGTCCTTGAGCAGTTCTTCGTCGCCGAAAAGGTAGTAGACGGGCTGGATCTCGCCCTTGGTGAGGGCGCGCAGCAGTGCATCGAACGACCGGCCCGGCATCGGGCGCAACTTAGCCCGAAAGCGGGTGTCGCAAAAGGCTGGCGGGCGCTACGGCCCTCCCCACACCGCGGGGACGTCGAGCCGCGTCCCGTCTCCGACCTCGGCGGGCCAGGCTTCTTCGACGACCAGGATGGAATTCAAGGGGTGAAAGGCTTCGAATCGCGGCACGGCAGGGGTGAAACGGGGGCGCAGATAGACGGGAGCCTGATCCCTGACGGCGAGCGGGGCGGGTGTCCGGCCGGCCGCCACCGCCCGCTCGCGATGGGCGGCGCGGCTCTCCACCTGGTCCCACCCGATGACACCGACCGCCGCCACGAGGAGCAGGGTGCCGACCGCGCCCGACCAGCGCGCCACGACCGGAACCCGCACCGCGAATTCGCCCCGCAGGCGCCGGCGCAGCCGCACGCCGAACGTGCGCGACATGCCCACGCTCGGCAGGGCACGCAGCGCGTCGACCCCGACGCGAAGGGCCGCATCGAAGCGACGGCACGCGGCACAGGCAGCCAGATGGACCCCGGCCTCGGCGTGTTCCTGCGAGGTCAGCAGCCCATCCGCGAAATCAGAGTATTTCTCTCGAAACTCGCAGCAGTTCATGCAGGCCCTAACGAGGACCCTACTGGTACCGCCGCGGGCCCCGACTGTTCCGCCGCCGCTCCGGCGGCCCGTCAGTCGAGGTGGGGAGCGATGATCGTGGCGAAGTTGTTCCGGGCGCGATTCAGCCGGCTCTTCACCGTGCCGAGGTTGCAGCCCGTGATCTCGGCGATTTCCTCGTAGGTCTTCCCCTCGAGCTCGCGGAGAACGAACACGACCCGGTGGTGCTCGGGAAGCTGTGACACCGACTGCTCGACCAACTCGCGCAGGTGGCGCTTGCGGTACAGGTCGTCGGGCCGCGAGCTGGAGTCCTCGAACTGCAGCGGCCGGTGGTCCGCTTCCCAGTGCCGCTTGATGGTCTGGAAGAGCACGAGCGGGTTCCGGCTGCGGTTGCGCAGCTCGTTCTTCGCCAGGTTGGACGCGATCGTGTACGCCCAAGTCGAGAATTTCTTGGTTTGGTCGAAGCGATGCAGGTGCCGGTAGATCCGGATGAAGACTTCCTGGACCAGATCCTCGGCGCGCTCCCGGTCACCCACCGTCCGGTAGATGAAATTCAGCAGCCGAACCTGGTAGCGCGAAACCAACTCGTCAAACGCGCGGTCACGCCCCTCGAGGAACGCCTGGACGACCTGGGCGTCATCGAGTCCCGCGAACGGCGTACTGGGCGCGTGCCCGAGATTGCGAAGACCTTCCCTGACCGCCACGGTCACGTCGCGCCTGCCTCGGAATGGGGAGTCTGTTACTCCCTAGGAGCAGGAACCGTACCCAATGTGCCTGCCCGGCTGGCACGAGCGTCAAGACGTTGCGAGAAAGAGGGTTGAGCCGCTGGCGAGCAGGACGGCCAATGGCAGCCACAATGGCCTGACCGTCCTCTAATTACTACATCTTCAGATGGAAACCAGCAAAAAAGAGAACAGCGATCGCCGTCTTTCCGTCCACGAGTTCGCCGTCCCGGATCATGCCGAGGACCTGGCTCGTCGGCAGGGCCTTGGTCTCCATGAACTCGTCCGGCTCGCGCCGCTGGCTCTCGGGCCTGACTACGAGGTCGAAGGCCGCGAAGAGGTGGATGCGCTCGTCGGTGAACCCGGGCGTGGTGTAGACGGTGGTGAGCCGCTTCCAGCGACGAGCGGTCGCGCCGGCCTCCTCGAGCAGCTCGCGGCGGGCACACTCCTCCGGCGACTCTCCGGCTTCGAGCCGGCCGGCGGGAATCTCCCAGATGGGCCCGCCGGCTGCGTAGCGATACTGCCGAATGAGCAGGAGCTGGGGGTCGGCCGCATCCTCCGCCGAGAGGACGGGCAAGACGGCCGACGCGCCGGGGTGACGGATCATCTCCAGGTCCCCGTGCTGGCCATCGGGATAGCTGACCGTGTCCACGTCGAGGTTGATGACGCGGCCGGTGTAGACGCGCCGCGTCGCCAACTGGTCCTTCACCCCCTCGCTCATTGGACGGCCTGTCCCCACATGTCGCGGTAGACGATCGGCCCTTCGTTCAGCGCCTGCAGCCCCGCCTCGATCTTGCTCCGGTCGCCGACCACCACGATGGCGAAGTGGTCGGGGTCGAGATACTGCCGCGCGACGCGCTGCACGTCGGCCGCGGTCACGGCGGCGATGCGCGGGATGTACGTGCTGAAGTAGTCGAGCGGGAGGCCGTAGAGCAGCAATTCGGAGAACCGGCGGGCCGCGCCCTCGGTGGTCTCGAATTCCCCGGGCAGGCCGAGCGCAATGTACGCCTTGGCCTTGTCGAGCTCCGCCGCGGGCACCGAGTCGTCGCGGATGCGGCGCAGCTCGCGCAGGAACTCGATCAGGGCGCTGTCGGTCTTCGCCGTGACGACCGACGCGGCGGCGACGAACGGGCCGGCCGCGCGGCGCATCGCGAACTGCGAGCTCGCGCCGTAGGTGTAGCCGTGCGTCTCGCGCAGGTTCTGGTTGAGGCGCGAGGTGAACGAGCCGCCGAGGATCGTGTTGAGCACCTCGAGGGGGAAGTAGTCCGGCGTCGCGCGACTCACGCCCACCTGGCCGATGCGGAACACCGACTGCGCGGCGCCCGGCTTGTCCACCAGGTAGATGGTGCGGGCGGCGGCGGCCGGCGGTTGAACGTCGGGCATCATCGGTGCCTCGCCGCGGGGCCAGCTACCAAACCGCGCCGTCACCAGATCCACGGCCTCGCGCAGGGTGATGTCGCCGACGAGGAGCATCCGCGCCGTATTGGGCAGGTAGTTGGCCCGGTAGAACTGCACGACGCGGTCCCGGCTCAGCGCGGCGGTCGAGCTCTCCGTCCCGTACTGCGGGCGCCCGTACGGATGGTCGGCTCCGAAGACGATGGCGGAGTAGGCCAGGTTCGCCATGGCGACGGGCTGGTCGCGCTGCTGGAGGATCTGCGCGCGCCGGAGGTCCCGCTGGCGGGCGATCTCGGTGTCGGGGAAGGTCGGGCGCAGCACGACATCGGCCATCAGGTCCAGGGCCGGGCCGAGCCGGCGCTTGGGCACGTGCAGCTGCGCGGTGGTGGCGTCGTAGCCGGCGCCGGTGTTGAGCGATGCCCCGAGGAACGCGGTTTCGTCGGCGATGTCCAGCGCGCCGCGACTTCCGGCGCCCTGCTGGAGCATGGTGGCGGTGAACGTGGCGAGGCCGGGGAGATCGGCGGGGTCGCGCGCGGTGCCCGCGTCGAGCAGGAGCGTGACGTCCACCACCGGGACCTTGTGCATCTCCACCACGGCGAGCTGGAGGCCGTTGGGGAGCGTGGCCGTCTGGATGACCGGCGGCCGCAGGGCGGGCGGCGGCGGGAGGGTGGGCGGATGCGTGCGGTCCACCTGCTGGGCGGCCAGCGGGACCGACGCGAAGGCGGCCCCGAGGACGGCCGCGAGCAGGCTCGAGCGAGACGCGATCATCGGGAGGCTCCTTCGGTGGCCGCCAGTTCGGTGTGGCCGGCCGGCACGACGCTCAGCACCACACGGTGCGCGCGCAGCAGGTAGTCGCGCGCCAGGCGCTGCACGTCGGCGGCGCTCACGCGACGGTAACGGTCGAGGTCACGCTCGAAGTAGTCCGGCGTGCCGACGTAGTAGTCGTAGTAGTTGAGCTGGTCGGCCTTGCCGCCGAACGATCCGACGCGCTCCATGCGGCCGAGGAAGTCGGCCTCGATGCTGTTCTTGACCCGCTCGACCTCGCGGGGCGTGGGCCCCGACTCTGCGAGGGTGCGCACCTCCTCGTCGATCACCCGCGACAGCTCGTTGAGGTCGTGCCCCGGTCGCGCCGTGGCGATGATCTCGAACTTGCCGTCGATGCGGCCGCCGTCCTGGAACGCCGCCACCTGGGTGGCGATCTGCAGCTCGTAGACCAGCCGCTTGTAGAGCCGCGACGCCTTGCCGTCGGCGAGGATGTCGCCGAGCATCTCCAGCCCGGCGTCGTCGGGCGCGAAGGCCTTCACCGTGTGCCAGGCGTCGTAGACGCGCGGCACCTGCACGCGATCCTCGAGGGTGGCGTACACGTCGGCCGGCAGGCTCACCGGCGGGGGCGGCGTGCGGGTCACGGCGGGACCGCGGGCCAGCCCGCCGAAGTAGCGCTCGACCAGCGGGCGCACCTCGCGCAGCGTCACGTCGCCCGCGACGACCATGGTGGCGTTGTTGGGCGTGTAGTACGTGCGGTCGAACCGTCGCACGTCCTCGATGCTGGCGGCGTTGAGGTCCGCCATCGAGCCGATCACCGGCCAGTGATACGGGTGGTCGGCCGGATAGAGGCGCTGGAGGATGTTCTCCTGGGCGAGGCCGTAGGGCTGGTTCTCGTAGCTCTGGCGCCGCTCGTTCTGCACCACTCCGCGCTGCAGGTCCACCTTGGACGGCGTGATCTCGGGCAGGAGGAAGCCCATGCGGTCCGAATCGAGATACAGCATCAACTCGAGCGCGTTGGAGGGACCGTCCTCGAAGTAGTTGGTGCGGTCCTCGCTGGTGGAGGCGTTGTTGTCGCCGCCGGCGGCCTCGAGCAGCTTGTCGAACTCGCCCGTCGGCACGTGCTGCGAGCCCATGAACATCAGGTGCTCGAACAGGTGCGCGAACCCGGTGCGGCCGGGCCGCTCGTCGGCCGAGCCGACGTGATACCACGTGTTCACGGACACGATCGGCACGGAGTGGTCCTCGTGCACGATGACCTTCAGGCCGTTGGCGAGCGTGAACGTCTGGTAGGGGACGCGCAGGGCCTGGGCGTCCAGCCGCGCGGGCGGCGCCGTGGCGAGGGCCAACCCCGCGAGCAGGGTCGTCGCCAGGGCGAGCCGGCCGGTCCGTCCGGACGCGCCGTGCGTCCCTGCGCCTGTGCGTCTGTGCCCTGTGATCATCATCTTCACCTCGTCACGAGATACGCGATGGGAGCCTTGAAGGATTCGGCGAGCACGTAGCCGACCTCGAGCCGCCGGTTGGAGGCGATGGGGCTATGCCGCGCGGGCGAGCCCAGCGGCACGAGCCCGAGCCGGCGGGCGGTCAGGCACAGCCGCAGCATGTGAAAGCCGTCGCTCACCAGGATGACCCGCTGCCCGCCGTGGGCGCGCACCCAGTCGGCCGCGGCGCGGAGCGAGGGCTCCGTCGAGCGGCCGGTGGCCACCGCGACCAGCGCCGTGGAATCCACCCGAACGCCGGCCAGGTAGCGCCGGCCCACCACGGCCTCGCTCACGGTGTCGCCGGCCCCGACGCCGCCGGTCACGAGGACATGGGGCGCGAGGCCGCGGCGAAACAACTCGGCCGCATGGTCGAGGCGGGCGCGGAACACCGGCGACGGGTGGCCGTTGTACTGCGCGGCCCCGAGCACCACGATGGCGTCCGCGGGCGCGGCGGCGTCGTGCCTGGCCACCAGCACGACCTCGGCCACCACGAGCAGCCAGGCCGCCACGACGAGCGCCGCGGCCGCTGCGATGACACGGCGCATGGGAGGAACCTAGCGGGGCCCCGGAGCCCCAGCCACCACCTGCGACAACCCGGATGCGGAAAGGGCCGGGGACGTCAGAGATCGAAGGTCTGGCCGAGCGCCGGGACGTCCACCTGCTTGACGTCGAGGCCGCGGAGCAGATCGGCCATCGCGTGCAGTTGCTCGGCCTCGCCGTGCACCGCGAAGGCCCGCTTGGGCGCCGGCCCCAGGCCGGTGACCCACTGGCGCAGCTCGTTGCGGTCGGCGTGGCCGGAGTACCCGCCGATGGTCGCCACCTCCGCGCGGACCGGTACCATCTCGCCGAAGATCCGCACCTCCCGGGCGCCTTCCTGGAGACGGTGGCCCAGGGTGTAGGAGGCCTGGAAGCCCACGATGAGGACGAGATTCCGGTGGTCGCCGACGCCGTTCCGGAGGTGATGCAGGATCCGCCCGGACTCGGCCATCCCGGAGGCCGCGATGATGATGGCGGGTCCGCGGATGCCGTTCAGCGCCTTGGACTCCTCCACCGAGCGCACGTACTTGACCATCGGGAAACGGAACAGGTCGTCGGTCTCGCGCACCAGCCGCTCGCTCAAGTCGAACGCCTCGGGGTGCAGCCGGAACACGTCGGTGGCGTTCACCGCCAGCGGCGAATCCACGTAGATCGGGATCTTGGGAATGGCGTCGTCGCGCACCAGGCTGTGCAGCTCGTAGATCAACTCCTGCGCGCGCTCGATGGCGAAGGCCGGAATGAAGATCTTGCCGCCCCGCTTGGCCAGCTTGTTGACGAAGCCCGCGAGCATGCCCTGGGCCTCGACCGGCGACTCGTGGACCTTGTTGGCGTACGTGCTCTCGACGATGAGCACGTCGGCCGGGCCCTGCGGCGGCTTGGGGTCGCGGATGATCGGCAGGCCCCAGCGGCCGATGTCGCCGGAAAAGACCAGGCGGCGCTTGGCGCCCGCCGCCTCGATGTCCAGCACCACCGACGCCGAGCCCAGCATGTGGCCGGCGTCGGTGTAGGTGAGCTGGACGCCGGGCGTGACCTCGAGCGCCCGCTCGTACGGCAGGCTCACCATGTGGTCCACGACGCGGGTCGCGTCCCGGGCGGTGTAGAGCGGCTCGGCGAGCCCGCCGTTGTGACCGCGCTTCTTCAGGAACTCGAAGTCCTTCTCCTGGATGAAGCCGGAATCCGGCAGCATGACGCTGGCGAGGTCGCGGGTGGCCGAGGTGCAGAAGATCGGTCCGGCGTACCCCAGCTTGATCAACAGCGGGAGCCGGCCGGTGTGGTCGATGTGCGCGTGGCTCAGGACCACGACGTCGATGTCGTGGACGTCGAGCGGGAAGTTCTCGTTCTTCTTCCGCGCTTCCTCGCGGCGTCCCTGGAAGAGGCCGCAGTCCAGCAGGATGCGCTTCGGCCCGATCTCGAGCAGGTGCATCGAGCCGGTCACCTCGCCGGCCGCGCCCCAGCAGGTGAGCCGCATCAGCCTTCGCGTTCGAAGACGGCGAGGATCTTGCGCGGCGAGAGCGCGACCAGCTCGACCAGGGTCCAGCCGGCGCGCCGGCGCTCGTTGAGGTCGTCGGTGAGCGCCTCTTCGTCGGCGAGGCTCTTCCCCGAGAGCCGGATGATGGCGGTCTGGTATTCGGTCACGGTCAGCGGGTGCCGAACAGGCGGTCGCCGGCGTCGCCGAGGCCGGGCAGGATGTAGCCGCGGTCGTTGAGCTGGCGGTCCAGCGCGGCCGAGTAGATCGGCACGTCGGGGTGCGCGTCGAGCATCTTCTGCACGCCCTCGGGCGCCGCGACGATGCACAGCAGGCGGATGGAGCGGGCGCCGGATTTCTTGAGCGTGGTGCAGGCCGCCACGGCGGAGCCGCCGGTGGCGAGCATCGGATCGAGCAGGAAGAAATCGCGCTGCTCCCGCGCGCTGGGCACCTTGTAGTAGTAGTCCACCGGCTGGAGCGTGTCGTGGTCGCGGTACAGGCCGATGTGGCCCACGCGCGCGGCGGGCACGAGGCGGAGGATGCCGTCCACCATGCCCAGGCCGGCCCGCAGGACGGGCACCAGGGCGAGCTTCTTGCCGGCGACCTTCTCGCCCGTCATATGCTCGAGGGGCGTGTCGAACTCGACCGGCTCGGTGGGCAGGTCCTTGGTCACCTCGTAGGCCATCAGCATCGCGATCTCGGCCACCAGGTCGCGGAAATCCTTGACCGGGGTGCGCTTGTCGCGCAGGACGTGGAGCTTGTGCTTGATGAGCGGATGGCCGAGGATCGTGAGATTCGGGAAGGTGCGCATGAAGCGATAATAGTGCGCGCGGGCCCTGGTTTCGGGAAGACGGGCCGGCGACTCGGCAGCTGGAGCGCCGAAAACCAAACGGGGATGGATATGCGAAGCCAGACGATCGCCGCACTCTACGTCGTCTCGATGGCAGCCGTGATCGTCGCGATCGATGTCTTGTTCTTCAGGAACCGATTCTGGGAACGGCTGGCGGTGAACATAGGAATCGTCCTCGTGTTCGCGGCCTTCTACTTCAGATTCCTGAAACGTCCATGAGCTTCGGGCGCCCGCCTGGCGGCTGACCAGCGGCGGACACGGACACTCCCACCGAGCCGCAAAGCCCGCTAAGTTCTTCTGCCGCATAGTCCGGCCAGGTAGCTCAGATGGTAGAGCAGCGGACTGAAAATCCGCGTGTCGGCAGTTCGATTCTGCCCCTGGCCACTCGGAGGCGGGACGAGCAACTTCGGTTGCTGGTCCCGTTTCTCGTTTCAGGGGTTGCCTGCTCGAGGAGTCAGCAGTGAGCCAGATCGTCGTCCTGGGTGGGGGACTGGTCGGCCGCGTCATCGCACGCGACCTGGCCCGTGAGAAGGACTTC
Source organism: uncultured Gemmatimonadales bacterium (assembly GCA_963718005.1). Classification (GTDB taxonomy): domain Bacteria; phylum Gemmatimonadota; class Gemmatimonadetes; order Gemmatimonadales; family JACORV01; genus Fen-1245. The sequence continues at coordinate 5,762 of CAVQXV010000002.1, read as the reverse complement.
CAGGTGACCGTCGCCGACGGCGCCGAAGCGACGCGCACCCGCCTCGCGGCCGAGGGCCTCGGCACCGTCGCCCTCGATCTCACCGACAACGCAGCCGTGAAGCGGGCCATCGCGGGCGCCGACGTCGTCGTCGGGGCGGCGCCCGGCCACATGGGCTTCCGTCTCCTCCGCCTCGTCATCGAAGCCGGCAAGCCCTACGCCGACATCGCGTTCATGCCCGAGGATTTCCTGGAGCTCGACGGCCTGGCCCGCGAGCGCGGCGTGACCGCGGTGGTGGACTGCGGGGTGGCGCCCGGCCTGTCGAACCTGCTCTGCGGCCGGGCGGAGCACGAATTCGACAGCGTCGAGCGGATGCTCATCCTGGTCGGCGGGCTGCCCAAGCACCGGGTCTGGCCGTTCGAGTACCGCGTCGTCTTCTCGGCGGTGGACGTGATCGAGGAGTACACGCGCCCCGCGCGCTGGGTCGAGCACGGCGAGCTGGTCACCAAGCCGGCCCTCACCGACGTCGAGCCCGTGGACCTGCCGCGCGTCGGCACCGTCGAGGCGTTCAACACCGACGGCCTGCGGAGCCTCATCACGACGCTCCACGCGCCGTTCATGAAGGAGAAGACGCTCCGCTGGCCGGGCCACGTCGAGAAGATGCGGATGCTCCGCGAGACCGGTTTCCTCTCGCTCGAGCCCGTGGACGTCGGCGGCACCAAGGTCCGGCCCTACGACCTGACGACGAAGCTGCTGTTCGACGCGTGGCGCCTCCCCAAGGGCGAGGCCGATCTCACGGTGATGCGCGTGGAAGCGACCGGTGTGATCGGGGGCGCCCGTCAGACGTGGACGTGGGATCTCTACGACGAGGCGGACCTCGACGCCGGCTTCCACTCGATGGCGCGCACCACGGGCTTCCCGTGTGCCATCGTGGCCCGTCTTCTCGCCCGCGGCGAGTTGAAGCGACCGGGCGTTCAGCCGCCGGAGCGCCTCGCCGGGGACGACCGTGTCTTCGGTGGCATCATGAACGGCCTGCGCGAGCGGGGAGTCACGATCACCAAGACGGTCGCGTAGCGCATGCGCGAACGCCGGTGCCTCGCGACCCCGGCGTGCCGGACGACCACCACCGAGCGGGTGCCGGCCTGAACCGTCCGCGGCCGTCGGCCCTGACCCTCGGCCCGCTGGTCGCGGTGATGTTCTTCTGCGTCTCCGGCGGGCCGTTCGGTCTCGAGGGCGTGGTAGGCGACGTCGGGCCGGGCGTCGCCCTCCTGCTGCTGGTGCTGATTCCCCTGCTCTACAGCGTGCCCGAGACGCTCATCATTGGCGAGTTGGCCTCGATGCTGCCCATCGAGGGCGGCTACTACCAGTGGGTGAAGCGCGCGTTCGGCCGGTTCTGGGGCTTCACCAACGGCTGGCTGAGTTGGATGTACTCGCTCATCGACATGGCGATCTATCCGGCGCTGTTCCTGCAGTACCTCCGCTACTTCACCGGCGACCTCGGGCGGTTCCAAGCCTGGCTGCTGGCGCTCGCGATGATCTGGGGCGCCACGTGGCTCAACCTCCGGGGCACGCGGGCGGTGGGATTGGCGTCGGGATGGTTCACGTTCGCGGTGGTGGCGCCGTTCGTCGTGCTCGCCGGCGGTGCGGCGGCCCGGTGGCTGCACGCGGGCTCGGGCGGCGCGTTCGCGGTCGAGCCGTTCCACGCCCCGGGCGCGGCGTTCCTGGGGCTCCTGGGGATCGGCATCTCGCAGAGCGTGTGGAACTACAGCGGCTGGGACAACGCCTCGACCATCGGCGGCGAGATCGAGGACTCGGGCGCGACCTACCCGCGGGCGTTGCTCAGGGCGCTGCCGCTCGTCACGGTGGTGTATCTGGTGGCGATCGTTCCCGCGCTCGCGGTCACCGACTGGAGGACGTGGTCCGACGGGGCGTGGCCGGCGCTCGCCGCGGCCGTGACCGGGCGCTGGCTCGCCGCCTGGATCGCCGCGGCCGGCATCGTCAGCGCGTTCGCGCTGTTCAACGCGCTCCTGCTCGCGTACTCGCGCGTTCCGCTGGTGCTGGCCCGCGACGGATTTCTTCCCGGCTGGCTCGCGACCACGGATGAGCGCGGAACGCCGCGGAGGGCCGTGCTGGTTTCGGCCGTCGGGTACTCCGTCTTCGCGCTGCTGTCGTTCGGGGGATTGCTGGCCGCCGACGTGCTGCTCTACACGGCGGCGCTGGCGCTCGAATTCGCCGCCCTCATCGCGCTGCGGCGGCGCGAACCCGGACTGGTGGGGAGGTTCCGCGTTCCGCTCGGCTTGCCGGCGCTGACGGCGCTGGCGGCACTGCCGGTCCTGGTCATCGCCGTGGCCGTGGCCCTCGAGGTGCGCAGCCGGACGATCGGTCTGGTGGGGGTGGTCGTGGCCACCGCCGTCGGCGTCGCGGGACCGGCGGCGTATGCGGCCGGCCGGCGGCGCCCGGCGTGACTCAAGCCCGGCGCGGCGCGCTGGCCCGGATGGCCTCGCCGAGCTTGCGCATCGCGCTCCGCAGCGCCTCGGGCGGATAGCCGGCGTATCCCAGCAACAAGCCACCGCGATCCAGGCGCTTGATGGAGTAAGACGACAGCGGCGGCGCTTCCACTCCCGCCGCCAGGCCTCGCCGCCAGACCTCCTGGTCGCTGATGCCGGCGGGGAGCCACGCCACCGCCAGCATGCCGGCCGCGGTGTCGCCGAAGGTGACCCGCTCGTCGAGCGATCGCTTCGCCGCCTCGAGCAGCGCGTCACGCCGCTCCTCGTACAGGGCGCGCATCCGCCGCACGTGCCGCGCGAAGTGGCCCAGGCGGAGGAAGTCGGCCAGCGCCGCCTGCTCGATGCCGGGCGGCTGACGGTCGCAGACGGCCCGCGCCTCGCCGAACGCCTCGACGAGATCTTCCGGCACGATCAGGTAACCCAGCCGCAGGCCGGGGAAGAGCGTCTTGCTGAAGGTGCCGACGTAGATGACGCGGCCGCCTTCATCGAGTCCCTGCAGGCAGTTGAGGGGCCGCGAGGCGTAGCGGAACTCGCTGTCGTAGTCGTCCTCCACGATCCACGCGCCCACCGCGTCGGCGCGTCGCAGCAACTCGAACCGGCGTGCCGCGCTCATGGTCACGCCGGTGGGATACTGGCGCGACGGCGTCACGTACATGAGTCGCGGCGGCGCGGCGCCCGAGGGAGCCGGAAGCCGCAGGCCTTCGGCGTCGAGCCCGACGGGAACGACCCGGGCGCCCGCGGCGACGAAGACGCCTCGCGCGGCCGGGTACCCGGGATCCTCGATCCAGACGGTGTCCCCCGGATCCACGAGCACCCGCGCCACCAGATCGAGCGCCTGCTGGGCCCCCGACGTGACGACCACCTGAGCGGCCGCGCAGCGCGCGCCGCGCGCCGCGGAGACGTGCGCGGCGATGGCCTCACGCAGGGGGAGGTAGCCCGCCACCGATCCGTAGCCGGACAGCACCGAACCGGAGCGACGGGTGCGCTGGGCGACCAGCCGCGCCCACAGCGCCCACGGAAACTCGTCCAGTGCCGGCACGCCGGTCTGGAACGGACGCGCCGGCTGCACCAGGCTCCGCCCTGCCGCCAGCGGCAGCGCCGACAGGGCCATGCTGAGGGCCGAGCGCCGCGGCTGTCCGGCGCGCGGCCGTGAGCCGGCGCGGTCGGTGCGTCGGCCCCGTGGGACGGCGCCGGCGGTGACCGAGAGGAACGTGTCGGGGAGCCGCCCGTTCACGAACGTCCCGGCGCGCGGACGCGCCACGACGTAACCTTCGGCCCTGAGCTGGGCGAGGGCGCCGTTGACCGTGTTGCGTGATACGCCCAGGTCGGAGGCCAGCAGGCGTGTGCCCGGAATGGGGGCGCCCGGCGCGAGCCGGCCGGAGACGATGGCCTCGCGGAGCGAATCCGCGATCTGCCGATACGCTGGGGCACCGGCGGCCGGATCCAACTGGACCAGCGTGGTGGGCACGCTGGAGGCGGTGCGCGGGCTCACGGGACCTCGCTCATTCTGGTACTACTCGCACGGCGAATCTGGAGCTTTTCGTAGTACCAAGCATCCCCCAAGATAATCGGCGTGAGCGCGCCGTACAGCGCCGCCCCGCGCATGGAGCCAGCACGATGAACCCGACCCGTCCCGCCGCCCGCGAACCACTGCCGCGCACCGCCGCCATCCACGCACACCCGGAGCGGGACCGGACGAGCGATGCTCCGCGGTTGCTCGCATCGGGGCTCGTGGCCCACGTCGGATTCGTGGACGAAGGCCGCCCGGTCGTGATCCCCATGACCTATCACTACGCCGCGGACGAGGGGCGCCGCCTCTACCTGCACGGCGGCTCCAAGGGCCGCCTGATGACGCACCTCGCGACCGGCGCACCGGTGTGCGTCACGGTCACCGAGGTGGACGGGCTCGTGTACTCGCGCACCGCGCTCAATCACTCGGTCAACTACCGGTCGGTGGTGGTGTTCGCGCGGGCCGCGGCGGAGCAGCCCTCGGTCGCGGAGCGGGAGCGGATCCTGGCCGCGATGATCGCTCGGTACTTCCCCGGCCGGACGGCCGGGACCGATTACAGCGCGCCCACCGCCGCGCAGCTCGAGGCCACGGCCCTGGTGGCGCTCGACATCGAGGAGTGGAGCGCGAAGGTGCGCACCGGGGGCGCGAACGGTCCGGGCGACGACGATCCCACGCGCCCCGGTACCGCCGGGGTCCTTCCCGTCGGCCGCGGCGAGGTCGCCGCGCCCGGGTCGGCCGGAGCGACGACCCTGTTCGTCGTGCGGATGGTCCCGGGCCCGTCCTGGAACGCGGCGGCGCCCATGCGCTCGCAGGCGCTGTGGGCGGAGCACGCCGCCTTCATGGACGCGCTGGTCGCCGAAGGCTTCATCGTGCTGGGCGGTCCGCTGGGCGGCGGCGAGGTGAAGCTCCACGTGGTGAACGCGGCGAGCGAGGCGGAGGTCCGATCGCGCTTCGCGGCGGACCCGTGGGCCGGCACCCGCCAGTTGGACGTCTGGGACGTCCGGCCCTGGACCATCCTGCTCGACGGACGGCGCTGACACCGGCGAGCGTCTCGCGCCTCGCGCGCGCGGAGTCGTGGGGATGCGCGGCGCGCACGCGAACGCTCGTTATGTTTCGTCCACTCCCGCACGACGCCCCACGCCGAGGACCCCATGCCCGATCTGCAATACCCGGTAGGCCGTCACACCAAGGTGAGCGCGCTCACACCCGCTCAGCGCGGGGAGTTCCTGGATCAGATCGCCGCCGCGCCGCAGGCTCTGCGCCGGGCGGTGGCGGGCCTCGACGAGACGCAACTCGACACACCCTACCGGCCCGGCGGCTGGACGGTGCGCCAGGTGGTGCACCACCTGCCCGAGAGTCACATTAACGCGTACGTGCGCTGCAAGCTCGCGCTCACCGAGGACGTGCCCACCATCAAGCCGTACAACCAGACGCGCTGGGCGGAGACAGCCGACGCCCATGCGCCGGCCGACGTCTCGCTCGCGCTGTTCGACGCGCTGCACCAGAAGTGGATGCTGCTGCTGCGCGGCATGGCGCCGGCCGACTTCGCGCGGCAGCTCAATCACCCGGAGAACGGCATCATGACGCTCGACGCCGTGGTGGCGATGTACGCATGGCACGGGCGGCACCACACGGCGCACGTCACGGGCCTGCGGGAGCGGATGAGGTGGAAGTGACGCCGCTGCGCCGGGCACGCGCGTGGGCCTCCGGCGCGCTTGTGCTGCTGCTCCTCGGCATCGCCGCGCCGCGCGCCGCGGCCCAGGTGG
>CAVQXV010000001.1:0-27777 GCA_963718005.1 uncultured Gemmatimonadales bacterium | reverse complement strand
AGTACGGCCAGGCCTGGGACAACATCGTGCGCATCACGGCCGAGCAGCGCACGCTCGACGTGCGCAGCCGCTACTACGGCTTCGGCGCCTTCCGCTCGCGGCTGCTCAACCTGGCCGGCGCGCTGGTGCGGCTGCCGATCGAAACGGCCAAGCCCGACAGTGCGCGGCTGCCGGCCTACCAGGAAGCCAACCGCGGCAACCTGGAGCGGATGATCGCCAACCCGGCGCCGATCGACACCACCCAGGAAGTCGCACTGCTGACGGCGTACTTCACGGCGATGGCGCGTGAGCTGCCGGCCACCGATCCGGTGCGCCGCGCCGCCCTCGCGGGCCGCTCGCCCGCCGACGCCGCGCGCGAGATGGTCGCGGCGACCGAGATCGGCACCGCCGACCAGCGCCAGGCGCTGCTGCACGGCGGCACGGCGGCCGTGACCGCCTCGCAGGACCCGTTCATCCGCCTGGCGCGTGTCATCGACCCGCTCGCCCGTCCGATCATCAAGCGGGTGAATGCGCTGGCCAGCCAGGAAGAGGAGAACGGCGCGCTGGTGGCCCGGGCCCTCTTCGCCGTGTTCGGCAACACCGTGGCGCCCGACGCGACCTTCAGCCTCCGCATCTCGGACGGCGTGGTCGCCCGGTATCCCTACAACGGCACGTTCGGGCAGCCGTACACCACCTTCTACGGCCTGTACGACCGGTCGTTCGGCTTCGCCGGCCAGGCGCCCTGGAACCTGGCGCCGCGCTGGCTGGCCGCGAAGGACCACGTGAATCTCGCGACGCCCCTCAACGGCGTCTCGACCAACGACATCACCGGCGGCAACTCCGGCTCGCCGCTCATCAACCGGGACGGAGAGATCGTCGGCCTCATCTTCGACGGCAACATCGAGCAGCTGCCCCTCGACTTCATCTTCCTCGAGGCCACCGGCCGCTCGGTGTGGGTGGATTCCCGCGGGATCATCGAGGCCCTGCGGCACGTCTATGACGCCGGCACGCTGGCCGACGAGCTGACGCGCACTACGCCGTAACCTCGGCGAGTCCGTCGACGCAGTAGGGCGGGCGGCCGGAGCATCGGCCGCCCGTTCGCCGTCCTGCCCCAGCCGGCCGCGCCCCTGCCCTTCGGGGCCCCCGAGGTCGCGACTTGGCACGGCCCGATCGAATGACTAGGTTTTTTCTCAACATTCAACCGACCATGAGAGCGTCATGAAGCAGACCCTCCCGTCCGCGGGCATGGCGACGCTATTGGCCGCCGCGGCCCTCGGCGCATTCGCGACGGCCGCGCCGGCCCAGGGCGCGCCGCCTCAGCCCTCCGCTCCGGACCTGCACTTCATGAGCGGGATGATCGTCCATCACGCGCAGGCCGTCCTGATGGCCGGGTGGGCTCCGACGCACGGCGCGAGTCCGGCGGTGCGTGGAGCTGTGCGAGCGGATCTTGGTGTCGCAGCGCGACGAGATCGCCATGATGGAACGGTGGCTCAACGAGCGGCACGAGCCGCTGCCCGACACGTCGGTGAGCCAGAGCCTGGGCGGCGCGCCGATGGCGGGCTGATGGGCGGCGGGCCGACGATGATGCCCGGGATGCTCTCGCCCGCGCAGCTGGCCCAGCTCGACAGCGCCCGGGGCCCGGCGTTCGACCGGGCGTTCCTGACCTTCATGATGCAGCATCACCAGGGCGCGCTGACGATGGTGGCGCAGTACATGAACGCGCCCAGCGCCGGCGAGGATCCGTTCGTGTTCCAGTTCGCGTCCGACGTGAACGCCGATCAGACCGCCGAGATCGACCGGATGGGCCGCATGCTCGCGGCGATGCCCCCCGCACCGAGGAGCCAATGAACCTGATGCACTCCAGGCCGCTTCCGACACCTCACGCGCCGCACCGCGGCGCCGTACGCGCCCGTGGCGCCGCGTCGCTGGCCGTGCTGGCGCTGTCGCTGGCGGCCGGCGGCGAGGCGCTGGCGCAGACGACCAGCGCGCCGAGCCCCGACCCGCGCGTGGGCCTCACGGCCGGCTGGATGAACGCCGCCGAGGCCACGTGGAACATGAAGCTGGTCTCGACCACCCCGCCGCCGGCGCAGTTCATCAACCAGAATCAGCCGGGGGACTTCGGCTTCATCAACTCGGATCTCGCCTTTACCGGCAAGTACGTCGTGCAGGGCAACTTCAACGGCATCCAGGCGTGGGACATCTCGCAGCCGGCGCACCCCGCGCTGGTGACCTCGCTGGTGTGTCCCGGCGCGCAGAACGACGTGTCGGTCTACCGGAACCTGCTGTTCGTGTCGGTCGAGTCGAACGCGGGCCGGGTGGACTGCGGCACCCAGGGCGTGAAGGACTCGGTGAGCGCCGACCGGATGCGCGGCGTCCGGATCTTCGACATCGGCGACATCGCACACCCGCGGCTGGTGACCAACGTGCAGACCTGCCGCGGCTCGCACACCCACACGGTGGTGACCTCGCCGGCCGACACGGCCGACGTGTTCATCTACGTCTCGGGCTCGGCGCCGGTCCGCTCGCCGACGGAGCTGGCGGGTTGCTCGGCGCTGCGGCCGGACCAGAACCCCAACGGCGAGCAGTTCAAGATCGAGGTGATCCAGGTCCCGCTCGCGCACCCCGAGCAGGCGCGCGTGGTGAACAAGCCGGAGATCCTGGGCGGCCTGGTGCACGCGGCGTCGCACGGCGAGACGCCGCAGGACCGGGCAGGCGCCGAGCGCCTCGCCGACTCGGCGCGTGCGCACGGCGGCTACGTCGTGAACGTGATGGGGACGACGCAGGTGCTGCCGCCGCAGTTCGTGGGGCGGATGCTCGATTCGATGGTGCACCTGCGTGGCGGCAGCGGCGCGCCGACGGGCGCCGACAGCGCGATGTTGCGCGACTCGCTGCAACCGATGGTGGACCGGCTGGTGATGGGCCCGCTGCTGCCGGGCGGCGTGCGGCCCGGCCCCGTGCAGTGCCACGACATCACGGCCTACCCGGCCATCGGCCTGGCGGGCGGGGCGTGCGCCGGATACGGCCTGATCCTCGACATCCGCGATCCGGCCAATCCGCGGCGCGTCGCCGCCGTCTCGGACTCGAACTTCTCCTACTGGCACTCGGCGACGTTCAGCAACGACGGCCGCAAGGTCCTGTTCACCGACGAGTGGGGCGGCGGTCTGCAGCCGCGCTGCCGCTCGACCGACCCCACGAACTGGGGCGCCGACGCGATCTACTCGATCAACGACACCACGCTGACGTTCGACAGCTACTACAAGATGCCGGCGCCGCAGACCGCCGAGGAGAACTGCGTCGCCCACAACGGCTCGCTCGTGCCGGTGCCCGGCCGCGACATCATGGTGCAGGGCTGGTACCAGGGCGGCATCTCGGTGTTCGACTGGACCGACCCGGCGCACCCGAAGGAAATCGCCTTCTTCGACCGCGGGCCGATGGACTCGACCAAGCTCGAGGGCGCGGGCTCCTGGTCGGCGTACTGGTACAACGGCCACATCGTCAGCTCGGAGATCGCCCGCGGGCTCGACGTCCTCGACCTGCAGCCGAGCGCGCTCCTCTCGCAGAACGAGATCGACGCCGCGAAGCTGATCCACTTCGATCAGTTGAACGTACAGGACCAGCCGCGGCTGGTCTGGCCGGCGAGCTTCGTGGTGGCCCGCGCCTACCTCGACCAGCTCCAGCGGACGAGCGGACTGCGCGGCCACCCGGATCGCGAGCGCGCGGCGGGCCCTGGCGGCCGCCGAGCACGCGACGGGGCGCCGGCGCCGGAGCGACCTCACGCAGCTGGCGAGCACGTTGCACCGCGACGCCGGCGGCGCGGCGGACCAGGCGAAGGTGAAGACGCTGGCGGAGGAGGTCACGGCGATCGCCGCCGCGACCAAGTAGGAGGGTAGTTCGCCATCGCCGGCGCGCTCAGCCGCCGGCGATGGCCCCCACGACCAAGAACGGCTCCGCCCCCGAGGCCACGGCCTCGGGGAGCGGCGCGTCCGGCGGCTCGTGCGACAGGTCCCGCCCGCACGCGTAGAAGCGCACGAACGGCCGCCGCACCTGCGTCACGTGATCGCGGATCGTGCCCCGCAGCATCGGATACCTGGCCTCGAGCGCGTCGAGCACCGCGCCGCGCGTGGCCGGGCCGGCCACCTCCAGCGCCACGTCGTCGTCCACGCGCGCCAGGGTCCTCAAGTGCGGAGGGAGCGCGACGCGGATCACTGGAGAGTCTGCGCCTCGACCGACAGCACGGCCGGCAGGTCCCGCACGATGGGCTCCCAGCTGTCGCCCGCGTCGGCCGAGGCGTACACCTGCCCGCCCGTGGTTCCGAAGTACAACCCGCACGGATCCAGCGTATCCACCGACGAGGCGTCGCGCAGGATGTTGACGTAGCAGTCCTTCTGCGGCAGGCCCCTGGTCAGCGCTTCCCACTCGTTGCCCCCGGTCCGGCTGCGGTACACGCGCAGCTTGCCCTCCGGCACGTAGTGCTCCGAGTCGCTCTTGATCGGAAACACGTACACGGTCTCCGGTTCGTGCGCGTGCACCTCGATCGGGAAGCCGAAATCCGACGGCAGGTTGCCGCTCACCTCGCGCCAGTTGGCGCCGCCGTCGTCGCTGCGCATCACGTCCCAGTGCTTCTGCATGAACAGCACGTTCGGGCGCGCACGGTGCATCGCGATGCGGTGCACGCAATGCCCGACCTCGGCCTCGGGGTCGGGGATGTGCTCCGAGCGTAGGCCGCGGTTGATCGCCTTCCACGACGCGCCGCCGTCGTCGGAGCGGAACGCGCCGGCCGCGGAGATGGCGATGTACATCCGCCCCGGCGTGGCGGGGTCGAGCAGAATCGTGTGCAGGCACATCCCGCCCGCGCCCGGGGTCCAGTGCGGACCGGAGCCGTGGCCCCGGAGGCCCGACAGCTCATGCCACGACTTGCCGCCGTCCTTGGTCTGGAACAGCGCCGCGTCCTCCACGCCCGCGTACACGGTGTCCGGGTCCGTCAGCGAGGGCTCGAGATGCCAGACCCGCTTGAACTCCCAGGGGTGCGGCGTGCCGTCGTACCACTGGTGCGTGCCGGGAACGCCGTCGTACACGAACTTGTTGTCCATCGGGTTCCAGGTCTTGCCGCCGTCGTCGGACCGCTGGATCTGCTGGCCGAACCAGCCGCTGGACTGCGACGCGTACAGCCGGTCCGGGTCGGCGGGCGAGCCCTTCACGTGATACATCTCCCAGCCGCCGAAATGCGGTCCCTCGACCTTCCACCGGTTGCGCTTGCCGTCCGACGTCAGGACGAAAGCGCCCTTGCGGGTGCCCACCAGTACCCGTACTCCGCTCATCGCCTCCTCCTAGTCGCCTTGGAATGCCATCAGGGAGTGCACCGTGCAGCCCATCGCTTCCAGACGCTTGCGTCCTCCCAGATCCGGGAGGTCGATGACGAAGCTGGCGCCGACCACCTCCGCGCCCGCCTCGGTCAGCAGCTTGATCGCGGCCTCCGCCGTGCCGCCGGTCGCGATGAGATCGTCCACCACCAGGACGCGCTCGCCGCGCTGCACCGCGTCCACGTGGATCTCGACGCGGTCCCGGCCGTATTCGAGCTCGTAGTCGTGCCCGATCACCTTGAAGGGGAGCTTGCCCTTCTTGCGGACCGGCACGAAGCCGACGCCGAGCTGGAGCGCCACCGCGCCGCCGAAGATGAAGCCGCGCGCCTCGATGCCCGCGATCTTCGCCACGCCGCGCCCCGCGACGTGATCCGCCATCTCCCGCACGGCGCCCTGGAAGCCGGCGGCGTCGGCCAGGAGCGTGGTGACGTCGCGGAATTGGATGCCGGGCTTCGGGTAGTCCGGGATGGTCCGCACCAGGCCGCGGAGGTCGAGCACCAGGCCACTCCTTCGCTCTCGGGTCGATGTGGCGCGCGCCGCGCGGCGGACCGCGGTCGCGGCGGCCACAGGAACGTCTCCAGCCTGCTGGCTATGTGAAAGTCGGGGCGGCGGGATTCGAACCCGCGACCTCCTGGTCCCAAACCAGGCGCGCTACCGGACTGCGCCACGCCCCGATACTACTGGTTTCCAGTTGCCAGACGCCAAGTTGCCAGGGGTTACAAGATACCAGATTGCAAACTACAGCGGGCGCCGGGCCAGCGCCTCGGCCACCAGCCGGAACGCCTCGCCCCGGTGGCTCACGCCGTGCTTCTCCTCCGCCGTCGCCTCGCCGAAGGTCTTGCCCAGCCCCTCGTGGAAGAACAGTGGATCGTAACCGAAGCCGCCGCTGCCCTTGGGCTGCTCGAGGATCCGCCCCCAGCAGCGGCCGGTGAAGGCCTCCCCGGCGGAGGACGGCGTCCTCAGGAGCAGCGCGACGCACACGTAGCACGCGCGGCGGCGCTTCTCGTCCGCGCCCTGGAGCCGGCGCAGCAGCTCCGCGTTGTTGGCGGCGTCCAGCTCCTTCCCGGTCAGGCGGCCCGACTCGGGCGAGAACCGCTTCGAGCGCACGCCGGGCGTGCCGCCGAGGGAGAGCACCTCGAGCCCCGAGTCGTCGGCCACGGTCGGCAGTCCGGTCAGCTTGGCGAAGTACTCCGCCTTGGCGCGCGCATTGGCCTGGAACGAGTCGAAGCGCTCGAGGCGCTCCTCCTCGGACGCCCAGTGGACGTGCGCCTCGTCGAGCGACTGCAGCTCGACGGCGGCGCCGGAGGCCTGCAGGATGTCGCGGATCTCGCGCGCCTTGTCGGCGCTGCGCGTGGCGAGCAGCAGGCGGTTCACCAGCCCAGCGCCGCGCGCTGCGCCGCGAAGATCCGGGCCGTCCCGGCCAGCGCGAGGTCGAGGAGCCGGTCCAGCTCGGCGCGGGAGAACGTGCCGTGCTCGCCGGTGCCCTGCACCTCCACCAGCTGGTCGGGCGCCGCCACCACGACGTTGGCGTCCACCCCCGCCACCTTGTCTTCGGCGTAGCAGAGGTCGAGCCGCGGCTCGCCGTCCAGGATGCCGATGCTCACCGCCGCGACCAGCCGCGCGAACGGGTTCTTCACCGCCCGCGGTGGCCGCGAGGTGGCCGCACGCGTCGGCCAGCGCGACCGCGGCGCCCGTCACCGCCGCGGTGCGCGTGCCGCCGTCCGCCTGCAGCACGTCGCAGTCGAGCCGGATCGTGTGCTCGCCGAAGTCGAAGCCGGTCAGGGCCGCGCGGACGCTGCGGCCGATCAGGCGCTGGATCTCGTGGGTGCGCCCGCCGGGGCCCTGGCGCTCGCGCGGCGTCCGCTCGGTCGTGGCGCGCGGCAGCATCGCGTATTCGGCCGTGACCCAGCCCTGGCCGCTGCCCTTGCGCCAGCCCGGCACCCCGGCCTCGACCGACGCGGTGCACAGCACCAGCGTGCCCCCCATGCGCACCAGGCACGAGCCTTCGGCGTACGGGTTGGTCCCGCGCTCCAAGGCCAGCGGCCGGAGGTCGGCCGGGCCCCGCCCGTCAGGCCGCGCCACCGCGCACCTTCGCGATCAAACCGGTGGTCGAGAAACCGGGCTCCAGCGGGAACCGCACCACCCGGCCGCCGCGCGCCGTCACCAGGTCGGCGCCGACGATCTCCCCCGGCGCGTAGTCGGCCCCCTTGACCAGCACGTCGGGCTCGAGCGCCGCGATGAGCCGGGCGGGCGTGTCGTCGTCGAACAGCACCACCGCGTCCACGCAGGCCAGCGCGCCGAGCACGTAGGCCCGGTCGCGTTCGCGGTTGAGCGGGCGCTCCGGGCCCTTGATGCGCCGCACCGACGCGTCGGCGTTGAGGCCCACCACCAGCGCCGCGCCCTCGGCGCGCGCCGCGACCAGCAGCGCGACGTGCCCGCGGTGCAGCACGTCGAACACGCCGTTGGTGAAGACCACGCCGCCGGCCACCCGGCGCCGCCAGGCGAGCGCGACATCGAGATCCAGGAGCTTCGCCGCGGGGTCGGCGAGGACGGCCGCGCCGGGCATCAGAGATCCGCCCGTGCGTGCGGATGGAGATGGAAGTACCACACCCGGCGCCAGCTGAACGCCTGGAACACGACCGAGTCGTCGTACGCCGCGCTGATGGTGATCTCCTTGGGCGCATGGGTGGTCCGCTTGATGAACCAGGCATCCGGCCCCAGCGGCAGGCCGAGCGTGTCCGCCTGGGCGACCAGGCGATCGAGGATGACCTTGTCGGTCAGGCCCTGGGCGAACTCGGCCTGCGATTTGACCTCGTCCTGCATCTGGTAGTAGCGCCAGTACACGGCTCCCACGCTCTTGCCCACGTACACGATCCCGACCAGCAGGATCACCACGATCAGACAGCCCAGCTTGCCCTTCCCTGCCTCGTGCGGCGGAGGGCTTACCATTGCGATTGCGCTCCTTCCACGACCTGCGTCTCGAGTTTGGCGATCGCGATCTTCCGCCCGGCGGTCTCCTGCGGGTCGGTGTACTCGCCGTCCACCGTCAGCCCGCTCTGCTTCCACAGCGTCTTGCCCAGCTTCGTGTTGTAGAGCTCGACATCGATCGTGATCTGCACCCGGCGGCGCGTGACGTCCACCGCGCCCCCCGCTCCGGTCTGGTACGCCAGGGCCAGGCCCGGCTCGTACGACGTGATGTCGCCGCGCACGATGATGTCGGCCTGATCCTCGTTGACCTGGCGCAGCCCCAGCCGGCTCGAGACCGCGTCCTGCATCGCGGTGAAAACCTCCTGCGTGAGCGCCGGCTCGCCGGTCCGGTTGTCGAACGGCAGCACGGCCACCGTCTTCACGTCGGCCGGGAGGCCGCCGCCGTGGAAGCTGTAGGGACAGCCGCCGAGCGCGAGCAGCAGCGCCACCGCGCCGGCGCTACGGACGACGCCAGATCGCACTGGGGAACGCTCCTCCCGTCTGACGATGATCCACGTCCACCGTGAACCGCGCGCCGTGCTCGACGTCCGTCGCCTCGGCCCGGACGATCATGCCCGAGGCATCGCGCGTCAGGGCGAGCGTTCCCAGCGCCTGGGAGCCGCGCGCCTGGGTGGCGCCGAGCAGCGTGTCGCCCCGGAGCTCCAGCGTGGTCACGATGCCATCCGCGTCCGCGACGCGCCAGGTCCGGTGGTCGGCGGTCACGTTGCGCTCGACGCTCACCACGCTGTCGGGCGGCCGCACCACGCCGAACATCGCCCACACCAGCGAGCGGCTGGGCAGCACCTGTTGGACCAGAGAGCCCGGACGCGACCAGGCGGAGTCGCCGGCCAGCACCAGGGTCGCGCGGCCGACGATGGGGACGCCGACGTCGAGCCGCAGCGAGTCCGGCGGCGCCAGGTGCACCGCGCCGCGCCCCGACAGCGGCGCGTCGCCGTCGTCGTAGGTCCAGTGGATGGCCAGCAGGGACGGCACGCCCGGCGCCGTCCGCGCCGCCGCCGCCCGGAACTCGTCGGGGCTCACCGGGACGAACGCGCCTTCGGGCACGACCGGCGCCGGCGGGTGGGTGCAGCGCGATCGCGACGAGCACGACCAGGATCGGGGTTCGGGGCCAGGGGCCCGGCGTCCGCAACCTCCCGAACCCCGGACCCCTGGCCCCGGGACCCGGATCAGTAGTCATAGCCGAACCACAGCGCCGCGAACCCTTTGCCGGGGCCGCGCACCGGGTAATTGCCCGGCAGCTGGTACGCATCCACGTTGCCAAGGCCGTAGCGCCACCCCATGTCCAACCGCAGGACCAGCACCTCGAACAGGCTCATCCGCAGGCCGAACCCGTAGGCGCCGAGCCACCCGCGATCGTTGGACTGCTCCGACCACGCACGGCCGATGTCGCCGAACAGGGCCCCCTGCACGCCCGGAAAGCGAATCTCGCCGATGGGGGAGCCGACGGACAAGTAGTTGGTGAGCGGGAAGCGCCACTCGGCATTGGCCATCACCGCCCGGTCGCCGGCCACGTACGAGTACTCCGGGTAGCCGCGCAGCGCCCACGAGCCGCCGATGGTCACGCGCTCGGGGCGTTCGCCGCCCGCGTAGTACGCGAAGCCCCGCAGCGCCAGCGCCGTGCGCAAGGCGTGCGCAGGTAGCGGCGCAGGTCGCCCGAAAGCGCCCAGCTGTCGAGCCGCGCGTTCTGCAGGTCGTTCACCACGCCGGCCGTGAACTGGGTGTACCCGCCGTCGATCGGCCCGGCGTCGAGCCACAGCGAGTTGTCGTGCACGAACGACAGGTAGTTCGACGTCACCATGCCGCGCCGGTGCGGGAAGCCCGGCGTGAACGGATCGCTCGGCAGCGTGAAGTCGGTGCGGTCCGAGTACGCCAGCTGGAACTGCCCCTCGACCCGCGAGAAGCTCGACAGCGGATAGCGCAGCTCGACCAGGCCGCCGTACGACGATTCCTCGTAGACGTCGTTGAAGTCGCTGGTGTAGAACAGCCCGCGCGTGCGGAACGCGCCCAGGCCCCAATTGAGCCGCCGGGTCCGGTTGATGTAGACGGCGGTGGCGTTGATGTCGTTCACCAGGCTGCCGAGCCCGTTGCCCTCCTGGAAACTCATCAGGCTCACGTAGACCTGGTGATCGCCCAGCATGTCGGAGAGCAGGAACGCGGCACCCTGGGCCGACAGGTACCCCGGCGCGTAGGCCGCGCCGCCCGCGGCGAAGTCCAGCGTGTAGTGATTGTCGTAGCGCGCCGCCTCGGCCTGCGCGACCGCGCTGTCGGCCAGCTCGGGCCAGTGCCAGGTCGCCGGCGACCGGTTGGCCGCCAGCGTCACCGTGTCGGCGGCGCCGCTGTCCGGCTGGGGCCCGACGGTGTAGATGCCGAACGTGAGGTGCTCGAAGCCCGCCACCACGTACCGGCCCGCGCTCGGCACCCACTCGGCGTCGAAGGCGCCGCCCGGCACCGCCGTCTCGCGCCGCCCGGCGCCCGTGCTGTCCACCGAGTACACGTCGAACGTGCCGAGCCGGTCGGAGGTGAAGGTGATCCGCCCGGTGGCGGCCGACCAGCGCGGCCCCTCGTCCCGCCAGTCCCCGTACGTCAGGTAGTGGACGGCGCGGGTGTCCAGGTCGAGCACGAACAGGTTGAGCGCGCCCGTCGCCCCGAAGGCGGTGCGGTCCGACGAGAACACGATGCGCCGTCCGTCGGGCGAGAACGACGGATCGAGGTCCTGATAGCGGTCGGCGGTGAGGCGCTCGAGCGCCCCGCTGTCGAGGTGGAGCAGGTACAGATCGGAGTAGCCCGAGAACGCCAACCCCGAGAAGACCACGGTGCGCCCGTCCGGCGACCAGCTCGGCGAGAGGATCGACACCAGGCCCGGGAACTGGTAGCGGCCGACGATCGCGCCCCGGCTCATGTCCCAGAAGAACAGCGCGTCACGGTCCTCGTACTTGCTGGCGAACGCCACCACGCCGCGGGGCGAAACGCCGAACCGGGACTCGAACGGGTGGAACGACTCGAACTCCGCCGTGCGCTCGCCTTTCACCACTTCGCGCGCCTTGCCGCCAGTGAGCTTCACCTCGTAGATGTCGGTGTACCCGTTGCGCGGCGAGATGTAGAGCACCCGCGGCAGCGAATCGTAGGGGTCCGTCCACACCACGGGCTTGATGGCCAGGGTCGCGATCCGGCGCGCGTCCAGCTCGAGCGGCCGCTGCGCGGTCACCGTGGGGTAGTAGCGGCGGCGCATGTCGTACTGCCACTCCGCCGTCAGCTGCTCCATCGTGCGGCCGAACACGCCCTGCAGCAGCTCGGCGAAGGTCTGGTACTTCCACACGTCGTCGTACATCTGGACGATGCGCCACTCGCCGTAGCGCGTGGCCAGGAAACGCACCAGCGTCCCGCCCAGCGGATAGACGATGCCGCCCGACACGCCGCCCAGCTCCTCGATGGTCGGCAGCCGCGCCTCGACCGTGAGATCGCGGAGGATCATGTTGTCGCGGCTGTCCTCGCCGGCCGACCAGTACTCCGCCAGCCCCTCTTCCCACCACAGCGGCATGTCCAGGGTGTGGAGCCGCGGGTAGAGGGTGTACGCCAGCCTCAGCATGGAGAGCTGGAACACGTGCACCAGCTCGTGCCGCAGGGTGTGACGGAAGTCGGCGTAGTTGCCGGTGAACGGCACCGTGACGCGGTCCTTGAGGAACTCGGTGACGCCGAGCAGCCCCTCGGGCGGCACGAACGGCAGCACGTTGGTCTCTTCGAAGTCCTGGTGCGACGCGTAGACGATGAGCGGGATGCGCGTGGTGACGCTGTGGCGGAAGCGCGCCTCGAGGACCTGGTAGCTCTCCTCCGCGTAGGCGAGGGCCACCCGCGCCAGCTCTTCTTCCTCGGGATAGAAGTACAGATCCACGTGCGCGCCGCGCAGCACGTGCCAGTCGAAGTGGCGGTACTGCACCTTGTTCTGGCCGAAGGCCCCGAACTGGGCCCGGGCCGGCCGCGGCAGCGACGGCGCGGCGAGGGCCGCGAGCACGGCCAGGCGGATCCAGGAACGTCGCATGGTCACCGGAAGATGCGGCGGATGCGGTCTCCCTGGACGATCTTGCCGAGCACGTCGTCGCCCTGGATCACCTGCCCGAACACCGTGTAGCCGCCGTCCAGGTGCGGCTGGGGCGAGTGGGTGATGAAGAACTGCGAGCCGCCGGTGTCGGGCCCGGAGAGGGCCATGCCGACGGTGCCGCGCCCGTAGCGCCAGGTGTTGATCTCGTCGCGGATCGCCCAGCCCGGGCCGCCGTTGCCGTCGCCGCGCGGGTCGCCGTCCTGGATCACGAAATTCGGCACCACCCGGTGCCAGCGGCCCCCGTCGAAATAGCGCCGGGCCACCAGGCGGAGGAAGTTCTGCACGGTGAGCGGGGCGTCGGCGGCGTACAGGATCAGGACCAGGCTGCCGCGATCGGTCTCGATGGTGACCTGTGGCAGCGGCCCGCCTTGCAGGGCGGGAAGCCACACCCGCGTGACGAAGTCGCGGTAGTCGGCGATGCTGCGCCCCGTCTCGACGGGGGGCACGTCGCCCCACAACCGCTGGGCGGTCTCCGGCGCCGAAGCCGTCCGCCACGGCGCGGCGCACCAGGTAGTCCGGGCTCCGCGGCACGACGCCGAGAAAGTCCTGGAGTACGCGCGCCCGGGTGCCGGCGTCGCGGGCGGCGAGGTCGGCGAGCGCGCGGACGGCCGACAGGCGGGCGTCGCTCGCGTCGTCGCGCGCCGCCGCGCGGTAGGCGGCCACGAAGTCCGGCAGGAGCGCCGGGTCGTTCTCGCGGGCCAGCAGGTCGATGGCCGCCGCGCGCACGAACGGGTCCGCGCTGGCCAGCCGCGCGCGCGCCAGCGCCCGGAGCGCCGCGTCCCCGCGGGGCACCGCCGCGCCGAGCGCGGTCAAGGCCGCGCCCACGACCCGCGGGTCCGCGTCGGCCGACAGCGCGACCAGCACCGCGCGCGCCGAATCGCCGCCCGCGACGCCGAGCGCGTCCGCCAGGTCGGCGCGCAGCCGCCAGTCCGCGTCGCCGCGCCAGGCGCCGCCGACGGCGAGCACCCGCCCGGGCGCCGCCTGCGCCAGCGCCAGCAGCGCGGCGTCGCGCACGGCGTAGCTGGTGCTCTGCGCGAAGGTCTCCTGCAGCGCCTGGACGGCGCGCGACCCGCCGAGCGCCCCGAGCGTGGCGACGGCCTGCACGACGGCGTTGGGGTCGGGATCGGACAGCCGCGACTGGGCGAGCCCGGCCAGCGTCGAGTCGTGGAAGGTGGCCAACGAACGGAGCGCGGTGATGCGCACCTGCCCCACCGAGTCGGCCAGCAGGGCGCTGAGCGTGCCCTCGAAGGCGGCCGGCGCCAGGTGCGCCGAGTCGGCGAGGGGCGCGGTCAGCCCCCGCGCGGCGTAGCTGCGCGTCAGCGAATCCGGGTCGCCCGCGGCGTCGACGAACGCGGTGGCCGCGGCGGCGAGCCTCAAGCGCGAGGCGCTGAACGTCGCGTTGCGCCGCCAGGCGCCCGTCGCGGAGCGGACGTACTCCACCAGGCGCCCGGCGGGCGCGCGGCGGCCCAGGCGCCACGCCTCGAGCAGCGCCGCGGCGGTGGCGGGATCGGTGTTGGCGCCCGAAGGCGGATGCCGCAGCAGCAGGCCCTCCAGCGCCTCGGCCGCCGCCGGCCCGCCGATCCTGGCGAGGGCGGTGATCATCTCGAGCTGGTCGCGCCCGTAGGCGATGGCCGGAAATCCGTCCACCCGGTGCGCCAGCTCCTCGCCGCCAGCGCTGTCGCGCAGCATGCCGAGGGCGAACGCGGCCTGCGCGCGCACCGTGGTGTCGGGATCGTTGAGCAGCGTGAGGAGCATGGGCACGCCGGCAGGATCGCCGATCCGCCCGATGGCGACGGCCGCCTGGGCGCGCAGCAGCGAATCGGGGTCCTGCGCCGCGCGCTGCAGCGACCCGAGGTCGAACTCCCGCCGGTCCTCGAGCTGCAGGAGTTGCGCGAGGCCGTTCACCTGGCCGAGGTCCTGCGCCGCGGCCGGCGCCGCCCACGCCGCCAGCGCCGCGGCCAGCAGCACGCCGGCGAGGCCGCGCATCAGTCTACCGCTGCATGCATCAGCTCCTCGAGGTGCTCCAGCACGTCCGGCGGAAGCCGTGACGGGCGCCCGTGGCCGTCGACCGATACCAGCGACGTCTCCGCCGTGGCGAGCGATGCGCCGTCGTCCACCCGCTCGATGCGGTACCCGAAGGCGAGCAGCCGCGAGCCCACGTCTGTCAGCCACGCCCACACGCGGAGGTGGTCGTCGTAGCGGGCCGACCGCGCGAACCGGACGTGCGCGTCCGACACCGCCAGCCGGACGCCGCGATCCTCCAGATCCCGGTACCGCACCCCGAGGCTGCGCATATGTTCCGTGCGCGCCATCTCGCACCACGCCAGGTAGTGGCCGTGGTAGGCGACGCCCATCTGATCGGTTTCGCTGTAACGGACGCGGAGCTCGACGGCCGATTCGCGCCGCTCGCTCACGGGCTCTCGCGCCAGATGCCGAGCGCCTTGGCGCGGTCACGGGCCGCTGGCGTGAGCAGGTAGGGGCCGCCTGCCGCGAGCACCTCGCCGCGCGCGGCGAGCACCGCCACGTCGCGCTCGACCAGCAGCGGCCGGCGCCCGGTCGCCCGGCGCCCACCGCGCGCCACCGCGAGGATCTGCGCCCGGTCGCCGCTCGTGACCTGCGCCGCGTTGGCCTCGTCGGTATCGAGATGCAGCTCGGTCGCGTGGGTCGGCCCCATCCGGACCACGACGTCGTGGAGCGTCACCCGACGGCCCGCCGGACCGCACTCGACCGCCACCTGGTCGCCGTCCGCCAGGGCGAGACGCTTCGCATCGGCGTCCGCCACGTGCAGGTGCCGCTGCGCCACGATCACGCCCGACTCCAAGGTGAGCTTGCCGCCGGACCCTCCAGCGTCACGCCGCCCACCGAACCCTCGAGGCGCCCGCTGACCTTCACCGGAGCGCTGATGCCGAGCGTCCGGCAATCCGACGGCGACAGCTCGAGCTGCGTCCGCCCGCGGGCCGGCCCGACGATCCGCACCCCCTCGATGCGCCCGCTCCGCCCGACCACCGCCACGGCCTCGGCGGCCGCGAACTGCCCGGGCTGCGCGATGGAACGACGGGGCGTGAGCGCCTTGCCGGCGCCGAACAGCGTCGCGAGGTCGCGCTCCGAGACGTGCAGGTGCCGGTTCGACACGCCGATCGGCACCTCGCGCGGCGTCTTCGCCGTCGCGGGCCGCGCGGCGCCCGCCTTCGACCCGGCCGGCAACGGGGAAGCCCCGCGGCCCGCCGCCGCCTGCCGCTCGGCCACCACCATGGCCGGGTAATCGGTCCGGTTCCGGGGATGCCCGGCCGACCGGCGCAGCGGCGCCACGTCCGAGAGCCCCTGCGCCGCTCCGGCCCACGCCGGCAGCGCGCCCGGCGTCGGGCGCCCGGGCGGCTCCGGCCGCACCGGGGCCGGCACCCAGGACCGCGCCCCGGCGGCCGCCAATCCGCTCGCGATCTTCTCCGACAAGCCTTCCAGCGCGTCCTTGTTCATGCGCTACCTCGACCGGAGCGGTGCGTGCTCAGGAATTCCTCGACGATCGCCCGCACGTCGTTGGGCGTGAGCGGCGGAGCGGGCTTCGATGCCGCGACGGGTGCCGGTTCTGCCTTCCGCTCTTCCTCGTGCTGCCCACCCACTCGCAACTCGGCGTCTCGCAACTGTTCTGCATACGGTCTTATCTCTCTCGCCAACCTCTTGATATTGACGAGGTGCAACGCCGAGATGTTGTCGGAGGTGCTGCTCCCGCCGATCGTCCCCGGCCCCAGGGTCATCGCCGGCGCCAGACCCGTGGTATACCCCGTTGCGCCCATGGCGGCCATCGTGTTGACCAGGATGCGGAAGGCCGGCTTCTCCTCGAAGAAGCGCATGATCACCTGCTCGTCGCGGCAGTGGATGGCCAGCGAGTGCCCCACCCCGCCGTACTGGAGCAGCTCGATGCTCCGCTCGCAGCACCGCTCCCAGCCGTTCTCGACGAAGTAGGCCAGCACCGGCGAGAGCTTCTCGCGCGAGAAGAACTCGTCGCGGCCCACCTCCCGGCACTCGGCCACCAGCGCCCGGGTTCCCGCCGGCACGCGGAGCCCAGCGCGCTCGGCGATGACCGTGGCCGCCTGGCCGACGATGGCGTGCGAGATGCCGCCGGTGCGCGCGTCCTGCATGGCCCGCTGCAGTCTCGCGCGATCGTCGCCCGTCACGAAGTGCGCGCCCTGGCGCGCCAGCTCGCGCCGCGCCTCCTCGTCCACCGGGGCGTCGCACACCACCGAGTTCTCCGCCGAGCAGAGCACGCCGTTGTCGAACGCCTTGCCGTTGACGATGTCCTGCGCCGCCTTGGCCACGTCGGCCGTGCGCTCGATGATGGCCGGCACGTTGCCGGGCCCCACCCCGAAGGCCGGCTTCCCCGAGCTGTAGGCGGCGCGCACCATGTCGGACCCGCCGGTGGCGAGGATCACGGCGGTCCGCTTGTGGCGCATCAGCTCCTGGGTGCCCTCCAGCGTCGGGTCCGTCATCGCGAGCACCAGGTCCTTCGGCGCCCCCGCCCGCTCCGCCGCCTCGGCCATCACGCGCACCGCCTCGCCGATGCACTTCACCGCCCGCGGATGCGGCGACATGACGATGGCGTTGCGCGCCTTCACGCTGATCAAGGCCTTGTAGATCGCCGTCGAGGTCGGGTTGGTCGTCGGGATCAGCGCGGCCACCACGCCCATCGGGACCGCCAGCTCCTTGACGCCGATCTCGGGCAGGTCGCGGATCACGCCCACGGTCTTGAGCGGGAGGATGTAGCGGAGCACGTCGTCGGCCGCGAACCGGTTCTTGAGGACCTTGTGCTCGAAGCGGCCCATCCCCGTCTCGTCCACCGCCAGGCGCGCCAGCCGCTCGGCCTCCGCCGACGCCGCGCGGCCCATGGCCTCCACGACCCGGTCGGTGGCCTCCTGGGTCGCGCGTGCGAAGGCCCGCTGAGCCTCGTCGGCGCGACGGACGAGGTCGCGGGCCTCCTGGACGGACGCGAGATCGCGATCCATCGACGCCTCCGGACGACTCTAGGTGGCGTGCCCCAGCCGGCGGAACAGCGCCAGCAGCTCGTCGCGATTGGCGCGCGACAACTCGCGGCCCTTCAGCGGGAAGTTGGGAGTCAAGCGGGCGCGGTGGCGCAGCTCGACCACCTTCATGTCGGCCAGGCGCTGCGTCGCGCGAAGCGGTGCGGCGGACGCCCCGCCATCCTCGTCGTCGTGCTCCAGGACGTCGAGCTGGGGATCGGGACGCGGGATCACGTGGACGCTCACCAGCTCGCCGACGCGCTCCGCGGCCGCGGCACCGGCATCGACCGCGGCTTTGACGGAGGCGGTATCGCCCGAGAACAGCACCGTGACGAGCGCGGCATCCACTCGCTCGGTGCCCAGCAGCTCGACCGGCGCCGCCTTGAGGCCGGCGTCGGCGGCCTCGATGGCGCCGACCAACCCCCTGGTCTCGATCAGGCCGAGGGCCTGCTCGGTCCAGGACACGGGGTTACTCCGCGGCGCCCTTCGGGAGAATCAGCTCGAGCTCCGCGTGCGGCCGCGGGATCACGTGGACCGAGACCAGCTCGCCGACGCGCTCGGCGGCCGCCGCGCCGGCGTCGGTCGCGGCCTTCACCGCCCCGACGTCGCCGCGCACCATCACGGTCACGTACCCGCCGCCCACCTTCTCCTTGCCGATCAGCTTGACGTTGGCGGCCTTGACCATGGCGTCCGCCGCCTCGATCGAGCCGACGAGGCCCTTGGTCTCAATGAGCCCAAGTGCTTCAAGTGGCATGGCTCCTCCGGGATGTAGCACGGATGGGGAACGTTCCGTGCTACGATAGGTGCTCCCAAGCCAAAAGTCAATTGCAGCAAACGCTTGCGCCCCTTCGGGAGGGGGCTCATCTTCTCCCCTCTCGTGAGCGCCGAGCGGGTCGTCGTCGTCGGGGATGCTCACCTCGGATCGGCCGATCCGGGGGACGAACGGGCGTTCTTCGACTTCCTCGCGGCCGTCCCCGCGATGGGTCGCCGGCTGGTCATCATGGGCGACCTGTTCGACTTCTGGTTCGAGTACAAGTTCGTGATCCCGCGCCGTCCTTTCCCCACTCTCGCACGGCTCGCCGCCCTGGTGCAGCAGGGAGTGGCCATAGAGGCGTTCGGCGGCAACCACGACCGCTGGGGCGGCTCGTTCTGGCGCCGCGACCTCGGCATCCCCTTCCATCGCGAAGGTGCGGAGCTGGATCTCGCCGGCCGCCGGTCGTGGGTCATCCACGGTGACGGCCTCACCGAGACCAAGCTGGGCGGGCGCATCATCCACCGGGTCACCCGGCATCCCATCACCGTCGGCACCTTCCGGCTGCTCCACCCGGATGTGGGGTTCTGGCTGGCCGACCGCCTCTCGGGCGGCCTGGCGGAGGCGAACCGGACGGACGCGGCGATGGACCGGGCGGCGGAGGCGCAGGAGCGCTACGCCCGCGCGCTGCTCGACCGCCGCCCGGAGCTGGGCCTGGTGCTGATGGCGCACACCCATCGCCCGCGGCTGGTGGAGCACCGGCCGGGGCGTTTCTATCTCAATGCCGGGCAGTGGGTGAAGGACCGGTCGTACGCGGTGGTGGATGCGGATCGGATCAGGCTGATGACGTGGCCGGACAAACCGTGAAGCGTGAGGGGTGAGGAGTGAGACGTGAGAAGGACAAGTGAGAGGTGAGAGGTTCAAAGGCGTGAGAAGTGGTCCATCCCTCTCACGCCTTTCGCCTTCTCACCTCTCACCTACCCTTCTCACTCCTCACGTCTCACCCCTCGCCTATCACTTTCAGCTCGACATCTTCCACTCGTTCGCCCAAGAACATCTTCCCCACCTTCACGAACCGCTTCGGGTCGTCGCTGACCACGAAATGCGCGTGGCCGGCCGCGGTGGTGGGCGCGTGCAGCGTGCTGGCCGCCAGCTCCCGGGCCACGGCGGCCGCCGTCTGTTCGGCGCTGTCGATCAGCGCGATCGAGGGACCGAGCAGGGACGCCAGCAGCGGCTTCAGCAGCGGATAGTGGGTGCAGCCCAGCACCAGGGTGTCGATGTCCTCGGCCCGCAGCGGCACCAGGTACTCCTCGGCGATCAACCGCGTGGCCGCGTGCTCCAGCCATCCCTCCTCGACCAGCGGGACGAACAGCGGGCACGCCTGCGCCGCCACCTGCACGTTGCCGTCCGCCGCCTCGATGGCGCGCTTGTATGCGCCGCTCGCCACCGTGCCGGCGGTGCCGATGACGCCGATGCGCCCGCCGCGGCTGGCCGCCACCGCGGCCCTGGCCCCCGGCTCGATCACGCCCTCCACCTTCACCGGGGCGAGGCGCCGCAGCTCCTCGAGCGCGTGGGCGCTGGCGGTGTTGCACGCCACCACCACGAGCTTCACGTCGCGCGCGAGCAGGAAGTCGAGGATCTCCCGGCTGTAGCGACGCACGGTTTCGGGCGACTTGTTGCCGTAGGGCACGCGCGCCGTGTCGCCGAAGTAGATCAACGACTCGTGCGGGAGCTGGCGCATCAGCTCGCGCACCACGGTGAGCCCGCCGATCCCGGAGTCGAAGACGCCGATGGGCCGCCGGTTCACGGCAGCGAGACCTCGAATCCGATCCCCGTCGCGCCGTCCGGCAGGCGGCGGACCTTCAACGTCGCGGGGAAGTCGTACAGGTTCGCGGACACGTACGCCTCAGCCCCCGCCAGCAGGTGATTGAACACCAGGAGCACGATCCAGTCTTCCCGCTCCTGGGTGTGGGACGCGACGAACTTGCCGCGCGCCCGCGCATAGTCGAGCTGCCACTCGGTCTTCCAGACCATGGTGGCGCAGACCCCTTCCCACATCAGGAACAGGCCTCCCGTCACGTTCCGGTCGAGCCGCGCCTGGCCCCAACCCGGCAGGATCAGCGAGCGGAGAAAGGCGCCCCCCGGCGTGATGGGCGGCACCGGTCGCACCGAGTCGCCCTTGACCTGCCGCGGCCGCCGCAAGGAGTCGCGCGGCTGCGCGGCCGTGTCGCCGGGCGCGAGCGTCGTGTCGCGTGGGACCGGTGCGGTCGGGTTCTGCGCGGCGAGGGGCGCGACCACCATGAGCCCGGCCGCCGCGATCCACAGCCCGGTCCTCACGCTCCCTTGCCTCCGGCCGCCACGAGCACGCGCAGGCGCCGCGGCGCCAGCGTCACCTCGATCTGCCTGTCTTCGGGCGAGCGCAGCTCGCCGTCGAGGTGGAGCAGCAGCGGCTCCTCCGGCGAGCGGATGGTGAGCGAAGCCGTCTTGAGCATCGCCACTTCCGCGAGCGAGGTGTGGTCGCCGCTCAGCACCCGGGGGACATAGCGGAGGAATTTCAGCAGCCCGACCTTCCGGATGAGGCACACGTCGAGCAGGCCGTCGGACGGGTCCGCCTGCGGCGTCAGGTAGAATCCGCCCCCCGCGCTGATGCCGATCGCGCACTCCAGCATCATCATGGGCCCCGACTCGCGGTGCGACTCCGCTACCACCTCGAGCACCGGTGCGCGGAAGGTCGCGAACGTCTTGTACACCGCAACGACGTAGACGGCGAGGCCGCGCAAGTGCGTGAGCTTGTTCGCCTGCCGCACCACCTCGGCGTCGAACCCGATGCCGAGGGAATTGGTGAAGTACTCCCCGATCACGCGGCCAACGTCGAAGATGCGCTCGGACGCCTCCGCCACGCGCTCCGCCGCCACCTCGGCCGGGAGCTTGAAGACGCCGAGCAGCTTGGCGAAGTCGTTCCCGGTTCCGATGGGGATCGCGCCGAGGGCCGCCCGCGTGGCGCCGTCGTCGGCGGGCGGCGTTTGCAGCAGCCCGTTCGCCGCCTCGTGGATCGTGCCGTCGCCACCCGCGCACAGGACCGTCGTGACGCCGGCCGCCACCGCCTCCCGGGCCAGCGTCACCGCGTGGCCCGGGCCGGTGGTCTCGGCGAGTTCGTAGCCGATGCCGGCGAGCTTGAGACCCCGCTCCACGCGAGGTCGGAGCTTCTTGCCCAGGCCGCGACCGCTGGCGGGATTCAGGATCAGGAGGGTTTTCGGCATCGGTGGCCCCGAACCTAGCACGCCGCCCCGATCCTGGAAAGCGGCGCGCCGCCGCCGCGCAGGGCCTCGCCGCCTCGCCCCCTGCGTGCGCGGCGCGGTGCTGCGCTGGTGACGTGCCACACAGCGGACCATGGGCGGCCGTCACCCGCGGTCACGCAACGCCGGGCGCCCGTGTCTCCAGAACGGACCCGCACTCGGGAGTGGATATGATCGGCCTCGGACGTGACCGGCTCGCCGCATGCCTCGTGGTTGCCAACCTCGCGGTAGCGGCGCCTCTGTGGGCACAGGACTCCCATCGGCTCGCGCGCCCGGATTCGACGGAGCAGGCGGTCCAGCGCGTCAAGCGCATGCGCGACGGGGCCGGCCTCACCATCGGCAACTGGATGGTCTCGAACCTGGCGACGGTCGGCGGGGCCAGCTCCTCCACGCTCCCGGACTTCGAGGCCTACTGGCAGAAGGGTCTGGATCGCCATCTCGCCATCGAGACGAGCGCGGGCCTGTGGCACCGCCGGCTCAGCGCGGGCTCGGGGCCGAGCGCCGAGACCGACGGCAGCTTCCTGCTGCCGCTGCTCACGACCATCAAGCTCTATCCATTCACCGGCCCCGAGCAGCGGCTCGAGCCCTTCATGGCCGCCGGCGCCGGATTCGTGCTGGGGCTCGAGAAGCAGAACACGGTCGGCGGCGGCCTGCTGGGCGGGGGCTCCGCGAACAACGGCGTGAACCTCACGGCCGGCGTGGGGCTCAAGGGTGGCGCGGGCATCGAGTACCATTTCAGCCGTGCGTTCGGCCTCGGCTTCGGCGCCCACTACCAGTGGATCCTGTTCGGCCAGGACGTCGGCGGGCAGAGCGACTACAAGGGCTTCGGCGTCTCGCTCGGCCTCACGTACCGGTTCCAGTACTGAGCCGACGCCGCATTCAGTAACTCACGTCCAGACCGGTCCCCGCGCTTTCGAGGCGCAGGGCGGCGAGCGGCCCGACGCGCGCGTCCGCGAGTGCGAGCTGCTCCGCCTTGTGGGTGGTGAGCACGGCGACCACGCGCATGCCGGCCGCCTTCCCCGCCGCAACGCCGGGCGGCGAGTCCTCGATCACCAGGCAGTCCCCGGGTGCGACGCCCAGTTTGCCGGCGGCGAGCAGGTAGCCCTCGGGATCCGGCTTGCCGCGCCGCACGTCGCCCGACGTTACGAAGGTGCGCGGGAGCGGCAAGCCTGCGGTGCGCAGGCGCAGCGTCGCCACGGCCCGGCTCCCGGACGTCACCACCGCGTGGCGGGACTCCCCTAAGGCCGCGACGAGATCCGCGGCGCCCGGAAACGGTGCGAGGCCTCGCGTCTCGGTCTCCTCCATCGCGTCCAGGACGGCGGCCTCGGCGGCGGCGTCCATGTCGGGCCGGACCATTCGGATCGTCTCCGAGATGCGGCGACCGTGCGCGACCTCGAGGAATGGCGCGGGATCGAGCCCGCGCTCGGCCGCCCACGCGTGCCAGACCAGCTCGACGCACCGACGCGAGTCCACGAGGACCCCGTCCAGGTCGAACAAGATGGCCCGGCAGCGAAGCGAGCGAATGAGCGCTCCCGTGCGAAGGACGGCACACGGGGGGCCGTGCGCGCGTGGAATCTAGCGCGCGCCAGCCAGCCTCAGGAGATTCCATCCGGAATGTCCGTGACCACCAGACGCGCGCTCTCCGCGGTCGGCCCGGAAGGGCTGGCCTTCGCTCTCGCCGCCATCCTGGCGTTGTGGAGCGGCGCGGAGCACGCCGCCGCCGAGCCCATCCGCATGGCTCCCTACGCGGTGGGATTGGGCGGCCTCCTGCTCGGCTGGCGGCTGCGCCGCAGCCGGCTGGTACTCGCGCTGCTCGCGCTCGGCCTCGCCTTCGCGTTGGTCACCCAATGGGTGCCCGACGATCCGACGGTCTTCCAGCTGGTCGCCATTCTGCTGCCGCTCGAGCTCGCGGCCGTCGCGCTGCTGCCCGAGCGCGGCGTGCTCACGCCTTCGGGCCTGTGGCAGGTGGCGGCGGAGCTCCTGCCGATCACGGCGGCCGCCGTGATCGCACGCGACGCCGGCCCGGGCCCGGTGTGGCCGCCACTGGTGCACGCGTTCGTGCCGCCCGCTCTCGCCGCGTGGACGCCGCTGGGCCAGCCGGCGCTGCTCGCGTTCCTCGTCTCCGCGCTCGCCGTGGCGGCCGGGCGCTGGTTCGGGCACGACGCCACGGGGCGCGGCTACCTGTGGGCGCTGGCCGCCGCGTTCCTGGCCCTGCACGCGAGCGATGTCGCGCTGGATCGGATGCTCTTCTTCGCTGTCGCCGGCGCCGTGCCGGTGATCGGCGTGATCGAGCTGTCCTACGCGCTGGCGTATCACGACGGACTGACCGGGCTGCCGGGGCGCCGCGCCTTGAAGGAAGCCTTGGACCGGGTCGGCGGTGCCTACGCCGTCGCGATGGCGGACGTGGACCACTTCAAGCGGTTCAACGACACCTATGGCCACGAGGTCGGGGACGAGGTCCTGCGCGCCGTCGCTACGCGCCTCAAGGAGGCGCTGCCTGAGGCCGAGGTGTTCCGCTACGGCGGCGAGGAGTTCGCCATGCTGTTCGCCGCACGGAGCGCCGCGCAGTGTCTGCCCATGCTCGAGGCCGCGCGTGAGGCCGTGGCCGCCGAGGGATTCACGGTGCGGCGCCGCGTGCGCCCGAGGAAGAAGCCGGCCAAGCCGAAGTCCCGCCGCCGAGAGGCGCGGGAGACGATCACGGTCAGCATTGGCGTGGCGCAGGCCGACCGGCGGCGTCGGAGTGCCGAGGAGGTGATCGCCGCGGCCGATCGGGCCCTGTATCGGGCCAAGGAGACCGGTCGGAACCGCGTGGAGTCGTGACGGCGCTGGCGGGAGCGTGTGGGAATCGAACCCACCAGGGTCTGCTCAGCAGGCCCCAGCTGGTTTTGAAGACCAGTCAGACCACCAGGCCCGATCCGCCCCCGCGCGTCGTCTTCGTGGCAGCGCCGGCCTCAAGTGTCCCGTGGGAGCCCCGCTGAGTCAAGAGGACGGCTGCGGCTCTAACGCGCCCGCGCTTCGGCGTGCATGATAGGCGAGACTGGCGGCAGTCGCAGGGGAGCGTTTGGCGGGACCAAGCATCAAGGGCGAGTCCGTCCTTCACAGGAGTCTCTCGGTGAAAAAGACCAAGGACCTCGGAATACTGTTGCTGAGCGTCTACCTCATCCTGGCCGCACTCAGGAGCCTGCTCGGCATCGGGTTCACGTACCGGACACTCAACATCCTCCTCGATATCCTCCTCCTCGCCTCCGGCGTCCTCCTGCTGTGGACCGTCCTGGCCCCCAAGGCCGACAAGCCGCCGGCGTAGTCCCGCCTCAGGGCGGGGCGCCTCGAGGACTTGTAACGGGCCGGCGATGCCGGCCCGTTGCTGCGTAGAGGCAGGGCAAGCGGTCGGGCGACACCGCGTCCGGCATACACCCGACGCCAGACGGCGGCAACACCCCACACGACTTTCGCGCCGGCTCCGCGCGGCTGCGCCTCCCCAGGCCGCGGGCCATAGGCGGCACGATCCGTGCGGTATGGCGGGTGGAACGTCCCTCCAGACGCGATACCGCGCGGTGGCGACAACCCGATGAGGATGCACGGATGGCTCCTGCCGTACACCATGCCACGAGGCCGCCGGCCGCGGATTCCACGCGGAAGGACGCGCACGCCACTCCCGTGTACCTCATCGAGGACAATCGCCTGCTGCGCGACAGCATCGCGGCCGTGCTCAAAGCGGAGGGATTCCGGATCGTCGGCGCCGCCCGCGGCGCGGACGACGGGCTGCCGGCCCTCGAACGGGCGAAGCCGCGCGTCGTCCTGCTCGAAGCGGGCCTGGCCGACAGCGTCGGCATCGCCGAGGAGCTGCGACGCGCCTGGCCGGACACGAAGGTGGTCGCGATGAACTTCCTGCCCAGTCACGAGGGGCTGGTGGCGTTCATCCGTGCCGGCGTCGCCGGGTTCACGCTCAAGGACGCGTCCGCCGACGCCTTCGTGGCGTCGGTTCGCCGCGTGGTCGACGGCGCGCCCGCCCTGCCCCGCGCCCTGGGCGGCCTGCTGTTCCGCCATGTGGCGGCGCAATCCCGCGGCCGGCCCATGCCGGACGGAGAAGACGGCGCACGGCTGACTCGGCGCGAGCGCGAGGTGATCGAGTTGATCGCCGACGGCATGAGCAACAAGGAGATCGCCGACCGCCTGCACGTCGCGACCCATACCGTGAAGAGCCACGTGCACGGGGTGCTCGGGAAGCTCGCGCTGCGGACCAGGCTCCAGATCGCCGCGTTCGCCCATGCCGAAAAGGCCGCCCGTTAGCGCGGCGTCGCGCCTGGGTAGCATGCGAAACGGCCACCGTCGGCATACGACGGTGGCCGTTCGCTTGCCGGGCGCCGGGGCGCCCGCGACTCACGGACCAATCAAGCCGCGCGAGCTGACGGCGATCCGGTCCATGTTGGCCTGACCGGACGACTGGTTGCCGGCGTTGAGCGTGCCCATCCACTCGATGGCGCCCATCTGCACCGACGACGCGCGCGCGCCCGCGTTGATGCGGCCGTTCACCCACGACGAGGTGTTCCCGGATCCCCAGTACTTGACCGTGGAGTGGCCGTTGTACTCCGCGTACTGAGGCTTGCCGTCGAACCAGAACGAGGCCTCCGGATAGCCCGACGCGCCGCCGTTCCGCTGGAAGTCCACCTCCAGCTCGTGCCACTTGCCGTCGATGACCTGCGCCTCGGTCAGCCCGATGGGCGTCACGATGGCCTCGTCTTCACGATCCCATCCCACCCCGATGATCCCGCCACCGTTGGCATCGCTCCCGAGCCACAATCCACCCAGGTTGGTGCTGATGGACCGGTCGTAGAAGCGGATGAACTTCCAGGTAGACGTGATGTGCGCGGTCAGGCGGAAGTAGACACGGACCCACCAGCGGTCGTAGCTGCCAGAGGAGACCGAGTACATGTTCGCGCCGATGTCGCCGCTGTTGCCACCGGTCCAGGCGTACCTGGCCGAGTGCGTGCCGTCGTACGCATAGTCGGTCGCGATCGTAGCGCCCAGCGGAGCACTCGAGCCTCCGTTGGTGAAGACGCCCCACCCGTTCTCGAAGCTCTCGTTGGCGATGACGTCGGGCGCGGCGCCGGTGTCGGCCGCCGTCACCGTCAGGCTCACGGGCAGCTTGCGCGGCGAATTCCCCGCCCCGGTGCCCGCGACCTGGATCGTGTCGCTGTAGGTGCCCGCCGCCAGACCGGCCAGGCTGGCCGATACGGCCACGGACGAGGGCGCGGTCCCGCTCGCCGGCGTCAGGAGCAGCCACGCGGCCCCAAGAAGCTTGGTCGCCGTCCAACTCAAGGTCCCGCCCCCGTGTTGCTGACGGTCAACGTCTGTGCGGCCGGATTGGCGCTCCCGGCCTTCCCCGTGAAGCTCAAGGTAACGGGGCTGAGGCCAATCTGCGGCGCGCTGACGGTCACCGTCACCGTGGCGCTCCCCGCGATGGCGCCGCTCGCGGCCTTCACGGTGCCCGCATACGTCCCGGCGGTGCCGCCCGCCGTGAACGTGCCGGTGGGGCTGATCGCCCCTCCGCCCGCCACCACGCTCCAGGTGGGGGTGATCGCCAGCACGTTGCCGGCGGCGTCTCGGCCCACGGCGCTGAAGGCCTGGGTGCCGCCGCTCGCCAGCGTGACGCTGGCGGGACTCAGCGTGATCGTCGCCAGAGTACTGGCGGCCACCGTCAGGCTCACCGGCAGCTTGCGCGGGGAGTTCCCCGCCCCGGCGCCCGCCACTTGAATCGTGTCGCCGTAGGCCCCGGCGCCAGACCCGCCAGGCCGACCGACACCGTCACGGCCGAGGGCGCAGCACCGCTCGCCGGCGTCAGCACCAGCCAGGCGGTCCCCATCACCTTGGTGGCCGACCAGCTCATCGTCCCGCCCCCCGTGTTGCTGACGGTCACCGTCTGGGCGGCCGGATTGGCGCTCCCCGCCTTCCCTGAGAAGCTCAGGCTGACCGGGCTCAGTCCGATGCGCGGCTCGCCCGCGGTCGCCGTGACCGTGACCGTGGCGCTTCCGGAGATGCCGCCGCTCGCGGCGCGCACCGTGTTGGGGTAGGTGCCGGCCGTCGTACCGGCGGTGAACAGGCCCGCGGCCGTGATCGTGCCGCCGCCCGCCGCCACCGACCAGGTGGGGGCGACCGCCACCACGTTCCCGTAGATGTCCTTCCCGACCGCCGCGAAGGAGATGCTGCCCGCCACAGTCACGCTGCCCGTGGCCGGTGTCACCGTGATGCTGGACAGGCGACCGTACCCGCGTGCCGCCGGCGGACCGGAGCCACC